>CAVRSI010000030.1:0-260764 GCA_963723855.1 uncultured Actinomycetes bacterium
AAGTCGCGGTCCGCCGTCACGATCACCGCGTCCAACCCGGAGTCCGCGGCCCGCGTGGCGAGCGTGCCGATCGCGTCGTCCGCCTCGTGGTCGACCACGCGGACCATGGGAACGTGCAGCGTGTCGAGCACCTCGTCGATCAACCCGAGCTGGGACGTGAAATCAGTGGGCGTCTCGGCCCGGCCCGCCTTGTAGTCGGCGTACTTCTCCAGCCTGACGGTCGGTCTGCCGAGGTCGAACGCCACCGCCAGGTAATCGGGATGCTCGTCGCCCATCAGCTTGATCAACATGGACGTGAACCCGTAGACCGCGTTCGTGACCTGTCCGGTACTCGTGGCGAGCGTGGCCGGGAGCGCGAAGAACGCCCGGTACGCGAGCGAGTGCCCGTCCAGCAGGAAGATCCGTTTGCGTCCGTCGTGCCCGTCGGTGGGCGTCACGCGGCGGATTCTAGTCGCCCCCGACGACGCCACCGTCCGGGGTCGGATCCGCGCGGAGCCGATGATTCGGTACCGAACGAGGTTGACTCGAATCCGACCTATTAGATAGGGTTCAGCCTTCGGTTAGGTCGAACGAACAGAGAGCGAACGCCACGTGCTGCCCACGTTCATCATCGGATTGCGAGAGGGTATCGAGGCCTCGCTCATCATCGGGATCATCGCCGCGTTCCTGATCCAGCGAGGCGACCGGAAGTCCCTGCGACCGATGTGGTACGGGGTCGCGCTCGCCGTCGCGCTCTGCCTGGCAGTGGCCGCGATCCTGGAGGCCGTCGACCGATCGCTGCCGCACAAGCAGCAGGAAGGGCTCGAAACGGTCCTGGCCCTCGTCGCCGTCGCAGGCGTGACCTACATGGTCGTGTGGATGAAGCGTCACTCTCGGGAGCTGAAGGGCTCGCTCGAGCGGAGCGCCGAATCCGCCCTCGTGCTCGGCTCGGCATGGGCGCTCATCGGCATGGCCTTCTTCGCGGTGCTGCGGGAAGGGCTCGAGACGGCGGTCTTCCTGTTGGCCGTGTTCGGCAACTCCACCAACCCGGTCGCCACAGGAACCGGGGCGGCCCTGGGTATCGCCGTCGCCGTCGGCCTGGGATTCGCGATCTACAAGGGCGGCGTGCGGATCAACCTGTCGCGGTTCTTCCGGTTCACCGGCTTCGTGTTGGTGCTCGTCGCCGCCGGGCTATTGGCGAGTGCGGTCCACACCGCGCACGAGGCCGGATGGATCGCCGTCCTCCAGGCGCAGGCGTTCGACCTTCGGTGGTTGGTCGATCCCGGGTCCGTCCGAGCCGCGATGCTGACCGGCATGCTGGGCCTCCAGCCGATCCCCACCGTCGGCGAGACGCTCGTCTGGCTCCTCTACGCCGTCCCCATGGGGCTGTACGTCCTCTGGCCGGCTCGACGCCCCACGCAGTCCGAACGCCGCGCCGAACCGATCGCCGTGACGCCGTGAGCGGCCGGATACGGCTCGCTCGCCGATGCCGGCGCGCTGGCGATCGCGGCGACCTCATGTGGTGGTTCAGGGTCGGCCGGCACCGCGACGCGGCGATGTCGCGGTGACGATGAAGGACTTCTCGATCACGACGTCGGTCGCATCGTTCCCTGCGGGCGACATCACCTTCGGCATCCAGAACGACGGACCGAGCGCGCACGAGTTCGTGATCCTTCGTACCGACGCCGCGCCCGATGCGCTCCCGGTTGAGAACGGCGAGATCCCCGAGGACCAGGTCGACCTCGTCGACGAGGCGGAAGACATCGCGCCGGGCACCGGCACGTCGCTCAGCGCGAACCTCACCGCGGGTTCATACGTGCTTGGTGTGCAACCTCCCGTCGCACTACGGAGCAGGGATGCACGCGGCGTTCACCGTCACGTGAACCTGTCACTCTTTCTTCCGACACGTACGCGACGACGCTCACCTGCGACTCTTCGCGAGAATGCTTGCGCGAAAGGGTTCTTCGGCGAGTTGACAGCCCTCAACCTCCAGTCTATCTTTCGCTCCGGTCCCGCGCTGGCCGCGGGCTCGGTCCGGAAACGGATCGAGGCCAGGTCGCTCGGGACCACTGCGTGACGGGCCGCGTCGCTCGTGTGGATCACTCGCGTATGGGGAAGGCGCGAGGGGTTCGCCGAGAGGCGCGGCCCGTCTCTCACTCCGGCGCAGCGGTCTCGAGGATGAGCGTTACAGCACCGCTTCGAGGAACGTGCGCGTCTCGGGGTGCTGCGTGTGGTTGAAGAGCTGATCGGGCGTGCCCTCCTCCAGGATCACGCCCTCGTGGAAGAACATCATCCGGTTCGCGACCTCGCGCGCGAACCCCATCTCGTGCGTCACGACGATCATCGTCATGTGGAGGTCGGTGGCGAGCGACTTCATCACCGCGAGCACCTCGCCGATCAACTCCGGGTCGAGCGCAGACGTCGGCTCGTCGAAGAGCATGACGTCTGGCTCCATCGCGAGGGCCCGGGCGATCGCGACCCGCTGCTGCTGGCCCCCGGAGAGTCGGATCGGATGCTGATCGGCCTTGTCGGCCAGCCCGACCTTCGCGAGGAGGTCCAGAGCTATCGGCCTCGCGTCGCTGGGCGTCAAACCCTTCACCGTCACCGGCCCCTCCATGACGTTCTGGAGCGCGGTCATCTGCGGGAAGAGGTTGAACGACTGGAAGACCATGCCCGCGTGCAGGCGGAGCTGGCGGATCTGCTCGCCCTTGTGGCGGGTGCGGTGCCCGCCCTCGAGCCGGATCCCCGCCACCTCGATGGTGCCGAACGTCGGGTCCTCGAGGAAGTTGACGCAGCGAAGGAGCGTCGACTTCCCCGAGCCCGACCGTCCGAAGATCACGACGACCTCGCCCCGGTTCACCTCCATCTCGATGCCCTTCAGCACCTCGAGCGGCCCGAAGTACTTGTGGAGGTTCTCGACCTTCGACGACCGCGTCGCCGTTCACGGCTCGTCTTCCTCCGCTGGCAGCGGCACCTCGACCATCGTGGCGCCTCCCCCGTAGCCCCCACCCGCAGCCGGGAGGAACTGGGTGCGCTTGCCGCCCCCGCCCGCCTTCACCTCGGTGCGGACGTACCCCTTCGGAGATCCGCTTCTCCAGGCGGGCCTGGAAGAACGTGAACACCGACGTCAGCAGCCAGTACAGGGCCGCCGCCACGAGCAGGGACTCGAGCCGGTTGCGGATGCTCGAGCTGAACGCGAGCTGCGCGCGCAGGAACAGCTCCGCGCTCGTGACCGAGGCTCCCAGGAAGCTCACGAGCGCCGTGTCCTTCATCATCGCGATGAACTCGTTGCCGGTCGGCGGGATGATGACGCGGATCGCCTGCGGCAACACCACTCGCCGCATCCGCTGGGCGTACGTCATGCCCAGGGCGTCCGCCGCCTCCGCCTGTCCGTGCCCCACCGATTGGATGCCCGCGCGGAAGATCTCGGTCATGTACGCGCCGTAGTTCAGCCCGAGGCCGATCACGCCGGCCTGGAACGTGGTGAGCGTGAGGATGTTCACGAGTGAGGTCCGGTCCATGTTGAACCCGATCTGGGGCAGCGCGAGGAAGATCAGGAACAGTTGGACGATCAGCGGCGTGCCACGGAAGAACGACGTGTAGAAACCGGAGACGCCGTACGCGACCGCGTTGCGCGACAGCCGCCCGAGCGCGCCGAGCAGCGCCAGGAACGTCGCGAGCACGATCGCGAAGGCGGCCAGGAGGATCGTGAACTCCAGACCCTTCGCGATGTACCAAAGGTTCTCCCGGATGAAGCCCGTGTCCAGGTCGGACAGGACCAGGAAGATCCCGATGATGAAGAAGATCGCGATCCACACCGCCGTCACCTTGAGGCGGAACGGGACCCTGGCGCTCGCGAGCGCGATCGCCTCCGTCCTCCCGGCCGCCGACTTCCCCAGCACCAACAGCAGCACTCCGGCGACCGAGAACGCGACCGCGAGGTAACCCTCTCGTTGGTCGGTCAGGCCGCCGACGGCGACCAGGTACCCGCCGCACACCGCCGTCGCGGCGAGCGCGACCCACCACGTCCAGCGGTGCGCCACGTACAGCAGGGAGCCGCCCACGAGGCTGATGACGCCCATCAACCCGAACATCGCGATGTCGGCGGGCGGGATGTTCTCCGTGGTCGAGAAGACGAGGATCGGCAGGAAGAGCGCGATGAGCGCCCCCTGCAAGATGATCACCCAGGAGGCGAACAGCAGGAACTTGGCCTGAGGATCTCGAACTGACCGCGCGACGGAGCGCGAGGGTGTTCCTCACGCCCCGTCGTCGCGACCGTGGCTCCCATATGGTCGTTCGCGCGATCCGCCGATCCGCGGCGGCTCAGGCCGACGCCGACACCGTCCAGTCCACGCCGCTGTACCACTTCTTCGACAGGGTGGAGAGCGTGCCGTCGTCGTGCATGTCCTGGACGATCTGGCTGACCGCATCGGCGAGACCCTGCGCGTCCTTCGGGTCGTTCTTGTCGAACGCGATGCAGAGCGGCTCGTAGTAGAGCGGGTCACCCACGATCTTGATCGGGCCGCCGGCGTCGATGTAGGCCTGGATCGTCTGCTGGGCGCTGATCGCCGAGTCGCACCGCACGCCGTCGCCGAGGGCGAGGTTATCGAGTGCGTCGGTGTCCGTGTCGAAGGTCGTCAGGTCGGCGCCGTGGACCTGGAACTGGAACGGCGGGGCGCCCGAGCCGAGCTTCAGCGTGCCCTGCACGTAATCCTGGTACGTGGTCTGGACGCCCACGCAGACCTTCTTCCCGGTCAGGTCCGCCGGGCCGGTGATCGAGGTGTTGTCCTTGAACACCGACATGGAGGCGGGCGTGTAGTAGTACGCCGGGGTGAAGTCGAAGAGCGACTCGCGATCGATCGTGTCCGTCATCGAGCCGACGCTCACGTCCCAGCGGTCGTTCCACGATCCCGCCGTGATGACCGCCCACTTCTGGGCCTGGAGCTCGGGGCTGACGCCGAGGCGCTTCGCGATCTCGGTGGCCACGTCGACGTCGAATCCCTTCCAGGTGCTGGTCTGCACGTCGTACCACGACTGCGGCTTGTACTTCGGGTCGGTCGCGATCCGCAGCGTGCCGCTCTGGCAGAGCGCGGCGAGGGCGTCGGTGCCGCTCGTGTCGACGGTGGCACACACGCCGGTGCCGCCCGAGGGACTGCTCCCGCCGGTGCTCCCTCCGGTGCTTCCGCCGTTGGACGCGTTGTCGTTGCTCGCACATGCCGCCCCCACCAGGGCGAACACCGTCAGCAGCAGCACGGACGAGCGTAGTCGGATCTTGCGCACGGTTCCTCCTTCCGGGGAAGGCGCGAAAAGCCCCCTCCTGTCCTCGGAACTATATGGGGGTGTCTCCCGCCGGGCAATGCAACCCGCCGCACGGAACCGCAGCTAGGTGCCGGTTTCGGACGGGACGGGCGTTCCGGGGAAGTACTTCGTGAACAGCAGGGCGTAGCGACCGACCCGTATCAACCGTGAGAGCGCCTCATCGATCGCAGCGACCACCCGGGCATCGGGGCCCTTGGCGACGAAGACGTCGTGAGCACCGACATCGATGCTTTGGGCCACCCGCAGCGAGCGCCGTCGCTCGATCGCGGTCCACGCATCCGGCTCCAGATCCGCGACGGCGGTCACCGTTCCCGCGACGAGCGCTTCGTATGCCCCTCGACGGTCCGACGTGATCCGGACCTGCGCACCGGTGGCCGCCAACGCGTCGTTCGCCCATGGAACCGTCTCGGCGGCCCGCACGACCGCCACCACGTCGTGCCGGCTCAATCGATCCAGCAGGGTGGAGCCGTCCTGCCCACGGGCGTTCGCCTTCGTGGTGACGAGCGCCACGTGCAGGCTGAGCGCGGTTCCCGACGTGGGTGTGCCCTGCTCCACGTCGGCGGCCGGTGCGAGGACCGCATCGAGCGTTCCGCCCGACACGGCGCGGAGGGCGGCCCGGCACGGAAGGTCGCGCCACGACAGCGTGAGCCCGAGCTTGCGGGCGATCGCCGCGGCCAGCTCGACGTCGAACCCCTTGAGGCGGCCGCCGACCATGTACACCTCCGGCCGTCCCGTGCGGCAGGCCGCCACCGACAGCTCGCCGGGCGTGCCCACCGGCAGCGGCGCTCCTCCCACAGCCTGGCCGCCCACCGGCAGCCATCGGACCCCTTCTGCTCGGAAGACACGGACGCCCGCCGAGGCGGAGGCGAGCTCCCCGTCGGCTGCGAACCGATACGTGTTCGCCAGGCCCTCGTAGCCGTTCGACCCCGCGAGCGCCTCCGCCACTCCCCGACGATCCACCGCGCCCGCGCGGAACGCCGCGAGCAACATGCCTCCGACGTCCCAGCCCTCGGGTCCGAACACACCCGGCGGCGAGCCGTACCGCGACTGGAAGTCGTGGATGAAGCGTCGAACCTCGGGCCGTGTGGAAGACCCGAGGTCGACGCACGCGCACGTGACGACCGTTCCGTCGCCGGCGCCCGCCGTCGTCGAGAGGTACGACTCGGTCTTCATCGCCGACGAGCCGAACAGCGGGATCGCGTCCCCGCCCCCCTCCGTCAGTCCCGTCCGCAGCAGCGTCGCGCCCGGGCTGGATCCGGTCCACGCGACGCTCTCGCATCCCGCTCGATCCACGCGCTGCACGACGCCCGACAGGGCGTCTTCGTCCGGAAGGACGTAGGACTCCGCCATGTCGCTCGTGCCGAGATCCGCCGCGAGCAGCGCTCCGAACTCGTCCGAGAAGCTCGACCCGTCGCCGACGACGCAGGTCCCGCCCACCGATCGCGACGCCCCCCGTATGGCGCCCGCGAGCGCCGCCGACTCGCCGGACAGACCGGCGACGACCCGTCGCCACGACGACCATCCCTGCGCGGCGAGGGACGGGCCTAGCTCGGACAGGCTCAGGGTGGGGATACCGGCGCCGTCTAGGAGCGCTCCCACCGACGTGGGCTCCGACCAGAACGGGCCGATCACCGCCGCCACGTACGACGGGTCGTCCACCACCGACCGAGCGAGCGCGCTCGCCTTCGAGTCGTCCCCTTCGACGTCCAGACCGACCACCTCGGGTACCACCGGCAGGTCCCCGCGATCGACCGCCTCCTGGAGCGCGAGCTGCAGGCCGAGGAGCGCGGGAGCCACCGTCTGCGTGGAACCGGGAACCGACATGTCGTGCAGGAACGCGATCTTCACGGGCACGGGGTCGGGAGCGGCGGACGGCTCCCCCGCGCCGCCGGTGCACGCCGCGGCCACGGTCGCGACCAGGGCGACCAGAACGGCGGCGGTCGAGGGGCGTCGGCTCATGTCGGTTCGGGTCGCCACGCACGCGGGATCGCGCGGACGGATGGGTAGTCTAGGGCCGCGCCGGGATGGCGGAACTGGCAGACGCGCGGGACTCAAAATCCCGTGGGCTTCGGCCCGTGAGGGTTCGACCCCCTCTCCCGGCACTCACACGACCCGTCCTTCCACGACGAGGTCGCCGCGTTCGAACCGATCGAGCCCTAGCGAGGAGACGTCGACGGTACGTGCCCTCCCCTCGACGATGAGCTCGGCGACGAGCTTGCCGACGACGGGCGCGTGCTGGAACCCGTGGCCGCTGAACCCGTTCGCCAGGAACAGCCCGCGGACGGGCGACTCGCCGATGATCGGGTGCCGGTCGGGGGTCATCTCGTAGAGGCCCGCCCACATGCGTGCGAGGCCCGCCTGTTCGATCGGCGGGAAGACACGGATCGCCGTCGGCAGCAGATCTTCCTCGATGAAACGAAGGTCGACGTTCGTGCTGAACGACGGCCGTTCGTCGCGACCGCCCATGCCCGTGAGCACGCCGTCGCCCTCCTTGTGGAAGTAGTACGTGGTCGCGGCATCGATCACGAGCGTCCGCCGCGCCGGAGCTCCCGCGAACGGTCCCGTCGTCACGACCATCCGCGGGATGGGTTGCAGCGGAAGCTGGACGCCGGCGGTCGCCGCAAGCGTTCCCGCCCATGGCCCGGCGGCGTTCACCACGGCCGGCGTGGCGATCGATCCTTCCGCGGTGCGGACCGCGGTGACGGCGTCGCCGTCCGTCTCGATCGCGACCGCCTCAACGCCCAGGCGCAGATCGGCGCCCGCACGCCGGGCGAGCGTCGCGTATCCCTGTGTGAGCCCCGAGGGATCCGCGATCCCGTCGTCAGCGCAGAACGTCGCGCCGACGACGTCGTCGATCGCGATGCCCGGAACGATGGCGGCAGCCTCCTCTGGACCGAGCACCTGCGTGTCGATGCCGAGCGATCGCTGGAGCTCCGCCCCGGCGCGGAACTCGTCCCAGTCGCGCTCGTTCCGCACCAGGAAGAGGTAGCCGTCCTGGACGACGTCGAGCGCCAGACGGTGCTCCTGCGTGAACCCGAGGATCATCGGCACGCTGGCGAGCGACAGTTCGATGTTGATGCGGCTGGAGAACTGGTGACGGAACCCGCCCGCGCACGCCCCGGTGGAACCCGTCGCGACGGCGTCGGCTCGTTCCAGGAGCACCACGTGCCCGACACCCGCGGCCGCCAGGTGATACGCCGCGCTGGCGCCCACGACACCACCCCCGACGACGACGACGTCGGCCGTCTCGCTCACGCCGCGTCCACCGCGGCGCGCGCAACGATCAGGTCCTCGAACGCGAGCCCCACCGACTTGAAGACGGTGACGTCGGACCGGGTCGCTCGCACGACGGCCCCGTGCACGACCTCGGCGAGGTCGGCGACCACATGGTCCTGCGCGAACGTGCCCTGGCCGATGGGGATAGCCAGCTCTCCGGCCTCGGCGAGCGCTGCTTCCCGCGTCTCGACGACGACCCGGGCGCGCAGCATCGCGGTGGTGTCCAGCTCCCGTGACGCCGGCCGATAGCTGCCGACGGCGTTCACATGCGCCCCCGCTGCGAGCCGGCCGCCGTCGAAGAGCGGCTCGTCGCTGGTCGTGCACGTGCAGACCACGTCGGCGTCCGCAACGTCGTCGACGTCGCCGACGTCCGCGCCGATGCCCCGCTCACGGGCGTCGGCCACCAACGCCCGCGCCCGCTCGAGGGTCCGCGACACGACGGTGACCTGCCCGATGGGGCGAACCGCCAGCATCGCCTCGAGATGCGAGCGCGCCTGCACACCGGCGCCGAAGATCACGAGTCGTTCGGCGTCGGGGTTGGCGAGGTGTCGCGTGGCCAGCCCGGACACCGCCGCGGTGCGGAGCGCGGTGAGCGCGGCGCCGTCGAGGACCGCATCGGGAGTCTGCGTGGCGGCGTCGAATAACACGTACACGCCGCCGATGAACGGGAGCTGTCGTCCGGGATTGTCCGGCGTGAGCGTGACGAGCTTCACGCCGACGCCGCCGTCGCCGAACGCCGGCATGAGCAGCAACGAGCCGGCCGGCGTCGCGAGCTGCGACCGCATCGGCTGGGCCGACGGGTCGTGTGAGCGGAAGCCTGCCTCCAGCGCATCGATCGCCGCGCTCATCGGGAGGGCGCGCCGGAGCTCGTCGCCGTCGAGCACGCGCATCTACAGCTCGCCCAGGTACGCCTCGCGCATCTGCGGGTTGCTCAGCAACCCCTGCGCCGTGTCGGCCAGGACGATCTGGCCGGTCTGCAGCACGTAGCCGCGATCCGCGATCGAGAGCGCCATGTTCGCGTTCTGCTCGACGACGAAGATCGCCGTGCCGAGCGCATGGATCTGCTCGATGATGCCGAACACCGTCTCCACCAGCACCGGAGCGAGGCCCATGGAGGGCTCGTCCATCAAGATCACCTTCGGTTTGGCCATCAGGGCGCGGCCCATCGCCACCATCTGCTGCTCGCCGCCGGACAGCGTCCCCGCCTTCTGCTGGAGCCGTTCCCGGAGCCGGGGGAACGTCTCGAGCACGCGTTCCATGTCCTCGGCCACGACGTCGCGGTCGTCCCGCTGGTACGCGCCGATCTCCAGGTTCTCCCGCACGCTCATCCGCGTGAAGAGCCGCCGGTTCTCGGGAACCATCGTGACGCCCCGCCGGACGACCTCGGTCGTCGGAAGCTTGCTCGTGACCGCACCGTCGATCAACACGTCGCCGTCGGTCGGCGTCACGTAGCCCAGGATCGTCTTCAACGTCGTCGACTTGCCGCTCGCGTTCCCGCCCAAGAGGCACACCATCTCACCCGGGTAGATCGACACGTTCACGTCGCGGAGCATGGCGACGGGGCCGTAGTGGGTGTAGACGTTCCTGAGCTCGATGATCGGGATGCGCTCCTCGGTCATCCGAGCTCCTCGTGACGTTGCCCGAGGTACGCCTCGATGACCTGCGGGTCGTTCGCGACCTCCTCGTAGGAACCCTCAGCGATCTTGCGGCCGTAGTCGAGCGCGAACACGCGGTCCGAGACGCCCTTCACCACGCGCATGTCGTGTTCGATGAGGACGACCGTATGACCGAGCTCGTCACGCATCCGCACGATCAGGTCCCGCAGCTCGAGCGTCTCGCGCGGGTTCATGCCCGCGGTGGGCTCGTCGAGCAACAGGAGCACGGGGTTCCGTCGCGAGCGCGCGAGCCATCTCCAGCCGCCGGCGGTTCGCGTAGGAGAGCGTGAACGCCGGCTGTCCCTTGCCGGTAGCCCTGCAGCCGTGTGCCGAAGAACGCCAACGCGTCGGACGCCTTCTCGCGGATCCGTTCCTCCTCGCGACGGACGCTCGGCGTGCGGAAGATGGCGCCGAAGACACCCGTCTTGGACCGCGAATGCTGTCCGACCATCGCGTTCTCGAGGATCGTCATGTTCGGGAACAGGTGCACCGTCTGGAACGTCCGTGCGATCCCGATCTTGGCCACCTGATGCGGCGCGAGCCCCTGGATCGGCTGGCCGTTGAACAGGATGGCCCCGTCGTTCGGCGCGTAGAGCCCGCTCACGACGTTGAAGAACGTGGTCTTCCCGGCGCCGTTCGGCCCGATGACGCTGGCGATCTGGCCCTCCTCGACCGTGAGATCGAGGCCCTGCAGCGCGGCGAGCCCGCCGAACTGCACCTTCAGAGCCCCGCACCTCGAGCACCGGCGTCACGTGACCGCTCCGTCCTCGAGCTCCGCCGCGACCTCGGGATCGTGCTCCTTCAGCCACTGATCCTGCGCGCGTTCCTCGTCACGGAGCTCCCGGGCACGCCGCACGTTGGGCAGGAGGCCCTGCGGACGGAACAGCATGATCGCGATCAGGACCGCGCCGTAGATCGACAGGCGGAAGTTCTCGAACTCCGAAAGGAGGTTCGGCAGACCCACCAGGATGAGCGCTCCTATCACGGCGCCGCGGATGCTGCCGAGGCCGCCGAGGATGATGATGGCGAGCGCGGTGATCGAGACCAGGATCGTGAAGCTCGCGGAGCTGAGCGACGCGATCTTGACCGCGAACAGCGCCCCACCCACCGCGCCGAGCCCGCCACCGACCGCCGATGCGAGGAGCTTGTAGCGGACGACGCTGATCCCCATGGCCTCGGCCACCTGCTCGTCCTCGCGCATGGCGTTCCACGCCCGGCCGACCCGGGAGTTCGTCAGGCGCCAGGAGACGAAGACGCCGACGATACAAGCCGCGAGCGCCAGGTAGTAGAAGTGCTGCGGGCTGCGCATCTCGATCCCGAACAGCGGCGCGGCGGGGATGTTGCGAAGCCCCTGCGGACCGCCCAGCGTGTCCTTCAACCAGTCCGACTGCACGAGGACCGACGCGATCGCGCCGAACCCCAGCGTGACGATCGCGAGGTAGTCGCCGCGCAGCCTGACCGTCGGTGCGGCGATCAGCACGCCGATACCGGCGGCCACGGCGATCACGATCGGGAGCGCCACGTAGAACGAGAGGTGGAACGGCAGGACCGGAGGTGCGATCCCGAGCGCGGTCACGGGCGAGGCGCCCATGAGCAAGGCCGTCGTGTAGGCGCCGATCGTGTAGAAGACGACGAACCCGAGGTGGAGCAGGCCGGCGTTCCCGACGATGATGTTCAGCCCGAGGGCGAGCATCAAGCCGATGCCGACGAAGCCGAGGACGTCCGACACGATCGAGCCGACCAGTTGCGGGAGCGCGATCAGGACGACGGCGAGGACGAGCAACGCTCCGGTCCTGGCCGCGTTGTGTCCCCCTTCTTCGGCCACGCCGACCTTCGCGCGCATGACGCCGCCGAAGCGGCCGACCACGTAGATCACGCCGGCCGTTACGACGAAGATGAGCACCGCGCCGATCTTCGTGAGCCCTCCGAGGATCGGGTCGTAGAGCCACTTGGATTGGATGTGAAGCTCGTGGAGTGCGGTCGGGATGATCCGCTGGAGCAGCCCCATGAACACCACCGCCACGACCCCGCCGACCACCATCCGCCGGGGAAGCGGTGGGATCAGTCGCAGCGATGCCCCGAGGGTCCCGAGGAAGATCGTCATCACGACGAACAGGACCAGGCCCACGCCCACGGCCATGTGGAAGGTCAGGATGTCGATCAGATCCTGCGAGACCGAGACCAGGACGTTGCGGACGACGTCCACCCCGATCAGCTCCACGATGATCACCGCGATCGCGACCAGCACGCCTGCCGCGAGCCCGGCGAGGACACCCGTGAGGCCGACCTGGCCAGGCTCGAGCGCGACCTCGCCCTCCGCGCGCCGCCGAGGTCGCGCCGCCAGGTATCCGACCAGGAGCGGGGGCGTCCACACCAAGACCTTCCCCAACGTGACCTGGATACCCACCAGGTTCCGGGTATCGAACGCGGTCACCATGCCGACCGCTGAGAAATACAGGATGGCGATGCCCCCGTAGCGACCCATCCGGAGCGCCCAACGTGTGAGGTCGCGATCCATCAGACCTTCTCCCGATCCTTGCCGCCGAAGAGCCCCGTCGGCCGGAAGATCAACACCAGCACCAGGATGAGGAACGTGATCACGTCCTTCAGCTGGAACGCCGACGGCACGTTGAAGCCGTCGAGCAGCAGGAAGGGTGCCGTGGACGACAGCACGCCGATGATCAATCCCCCGGCGGCCGCGCCACCGACGCTCCCGATGCCTCCGAGGACGGCTGCCGTGAACGCGGTGATCCCGGGGACGAACCCCATCGTCGGGCGGACCGACGAGAACGTCAGCCCCCAAAGCACGCCCGCCATACCGGCGAGCACGCCGCCGATCACGAACGTGATCACGATCGTGCGATCGACGTCGATCCCCATGAGCGCGGCGATCTCTCGATCCTCGGAGACGGCTCGCATCGACCGTCCCGTCCGGCTCCGGGCCACGAACAGCGACAAGGCCACAACGCCGACCGCGCCGATCACCAGCGTGAGCAGCTGCGTCTTCTCGATCGAGGCCCCGAAGATCTCGACGCTGCCGTCGATGGCTTTCGGCACGAAGTATCCGCGGTTCTGCGGGCCGAAGAAGCCTTGGAACGAGTTCTGGAGGAACAACGAGGCGCCGATCGCCGTGATCAGGGGCACGAGCCGCGGCGCGTTTCGCAGTGGGCGGTACGCCACCCGCTCCAGCAGGACGGCGGTCGCCGTCGAAGCGGCAGCCCCGACCACGAACAGGATGATGATGGTGATCCACGGGTTCCGTTCCATGTAGCCGCTCGCGTGCAACGCGCGAGATACGAAGTAGGAGATCATCCCGCCGACCATGAATACCTCGCCGTGCGCGAAGTTGATCATCCCGAGGATGCCGTAGACGATGCTGTAGCCGAGCGCGATCAGCGCGTAGATCGAACCGAGCGAGATCCCCGCGATCAGCAGGTCGCGCCAGTTCGCGATCGAGAGGCGTTCATCGGCGGGGAGGTTCAGCGTCTTGAAGATGCCGATCGCCACGATCAGTCCGACCACGACCGCGACGCCCGTCAGAGCGACCCGTCGTACCGGGAATGGCTTCCCACCCCGGGGAGCGTCACTCACGTTCGACTCCGTGGCGGTCACGTCACCCCCAGACGCGGCTCATCGGGCCCAGATACGGGCCGACCGTGAGCGGACGTCGTGCCCGCTCACGGTCGGATCCCGCGTGATGCTCTACCGCTACGAAACCTCAGCGAGCGTCTTCGTCTCGCTGAACACCGGCTTCGAGTTGTCCGCGCAGCACGGGAAGTCGGGCGCCTTGTAGATGCCCACCGTGGTCGCTCCGGCGCAGTCACCCAATGGGGTGCAGGTGATCGTGCCGGTGATGCCCTGGTACCCGCTCGTCGCGTACATCGCGTCCTTGAACGCGGTCCGCGAGATCGTCAGGACGCCGTTGTTGTCGACCGCCGACGCCTTGATCGCCGCGGCGATCATGCCCATCGCGTCGAACGCCTGCGCGTGATAGGCGGCGGTCGGCTTGCTGCCGATCAACGTCTGGTAGGCCGGCAGGAACTCGTTCTGATAGAAGTCGTTCTGCGTGAAGGCCGACAGGTCCGGGCCGGACGCGTAGACGCCGTTCACGGCGTCGCCGCCCTGGTCGATGAACGTCGACGTCAGACACCCGTCCGAGCCGATCAGCACCGTGTTCTCGAGACCCGCCGTCTGCTTCGCCTGGGCCGCGATGAGCTCGCAGGCCGGGTCGAAGTCCGGGAAGTAGAGAACGTCGGGCTTGTCGTTGCCGATCTTGGTGAGCAGGGCCTTGAAGTCGGTGTCCGTGCTCTGGATCGACTCCGCCGACGTGACGGTGCCGCCCGACGCCTCGAAGTTGGTCCCCAGCACCTCGGTGAGCGCCGTGGCGTACGGGCTCTCATCGTGGATGGTGGCGACGGTCTTCGCGCCGAGCTTCGTGGTGATGTAGTCGTTGATGATCGCAGCCTGGATCTTGTCGTTGTACGCCGTCCGCAGGTAGAAGGGCTGGTGCGTGCCCTGCTCCGTCAGTGACGGGTTCGTGTTCGAGGGCGAGATCAGGATGGTCCCCTTCTCGCTGAGGATCGTGTCGGCGACGCCGAGCGCGGAGCTCGAACATGTCGTCCCGACCACGGCGAAGATCTGCGGGTCGGCGGCGAGCTTCGTACCGCCTTGCTGCCCGCCGTCGGCGCTGCAGCCGTCGTCTTCCTTCACGACGGTGACGTCGTGCCCGAGGATCTGGCCGGCCGTGCCGTCGAGCGTTCCGTCCAGGTAATCGATGCCGAGCGTGACGCCCGCGTTCGAGTCGTCTCCGAGCGCGGCCGTGTCACCGCTGATCGACAACAACGTGCCGATCTTGATCGGCTCGTTCGCCGCGATGGTCACACAGCCGAACTGGTCGGCGTTGCAGTCGACCGTCGAGCCCGTGCTGCCCGAGCTGCCGGTCGTGCCCCCGCCGTTGTCGTTGTTCGAACAGCCGCTCGCGACGAGCGCGAACACGCTCCCGATGGCGAGCGTCATGAGCCAGTTCCGACGCTTCATTGACCCCCCTCTCGTTCAACCCATGCAGATGTGGGTGGTTGAGTACCACATCCGCCTCCCGAAGGCCAACCCTGTGAGGCTCGCCACCTCTGCATACGCGCAGCGGTCGTGTGCGGGATGGGACTAGCCCGTGGGAAGCGCCGAGCGGAACCGGCCGACCAGGTCGAGGAAGCCCGCCCGATCACCGTCCACCAGCCGCGCCATCAGGGCGCTCCCGACGATGGCTCCGTCCGCATACGCACCTACTTGGGTCGCTTGCTCCGGGGTCCCCACACCGACCCCGAGCAGGAGCGGGAGGTCGGTGAGCGGGCGGAGTCGCTCGACGAGCTCGCGGCCCGTATCCGCGATGGCGCCACGGACCCCGGTGACGCCGTAGGTCGCCACGCAGTAGACGAACCCGTGCGACGCCTTCGCGATCAGCCGGAGCCGCTCGTCGGACGTGCCGGGCGCGGCGAGCTGGACGGACGCCACGTCGTGGGCCGCGCACTCCTCCACCCAGTCCCCGCCCTCGTCGACCGGGAGGTCGGGGACGATGACCCCGGCCACGCCGGCTCCCCGGGCCTCGTTCAGGAACGTGCCGGACCCGTGGCGATACACCGGGTTCACGTACGTCATGACGGCGACGGGCACATCCAGTGACGCTTCCGCGATCATGCCGAGGATCCGCGTCGGCGTGGCGCCCGCCTCGAGCGCTAATCGGGACGCCTCCTGGATCACGCCGCCGTCCATCACCGGATCGGAGAACGGGATCCCCACTTCCACGGCATCGGCGCCGGCATCCTGCAGGGATCGCAAGAGCGCCGCGTCCACACCGGGGAACCCTCCCGTCACGTAGGGAACGAACGCCCGCCCGCCGGCGTCGCGGCGCGCACGGAGCACCTTCTCGAGATCAGGCATCCGCCACTCCCAGGGCCGCGCGAACGGTGTCGAGATCCTTGTCGCCCCGACCCGAGAGACACACGAGCACCCTCGATCCGGCCGGGAGCGGCCTGGTGAGCAACCACCCGATGACGTGCGAGGGTTCGAGCGCGGGCAGGATGCCCTCGTTCTTCGCGAGGGCTTGGAACCCCTCGAGCGCCTGTGCGTCGGTGGCGGAGACGTACTCGGCGAGCCCGGCATCCTGGAGGTACGCGTGCTCGGGACCGACGCCGGGATAGTCCAAGCCCGCGGAGATCGAGTGCGTGTCGGCGACCTGTCCCTCGGCGTCTTGGAGCAGGTAACTGAGCGCACCGTGCAGGATGCCCGGCTGTCCCTGTGTGATCGAGGCGCAATGCTCCCCGAGTTGCGAGCCGCGCCCGCCTGCCTCGACCCCGATCAACCGGACCCCCGGTGCGCCCACGAAGGCCGTGAACATCCCGATCGCGTTGCTGCCGCCGCCCACGCATGCCACGACGACATCGGGGTCGCCGCCGAGCCGGTCGGCGTATTGGGCTCGCGCCTCGTCGCCGATCACCCGCTGCAGGTCCCGAACGAACCCCGGGAACGGATGGGGGCCGACGACCGAGCCGATGATGTAGTGCGTGTTGCGGACGCTCGCGGCCCAATCGCGCAGCGCCTCGTTCACCGCTTCCTTGAGCGTGCGGGTGCCGGCCATGACGGGAACGACCTCGGCGCCCAGGAGCTTCATGCGCGCGACGTTCGGCGCCTGCCGATGGGTGTCGACCTCGCCCATGTACACGACGCACGGCAGGCCGAGCAACGCGCTGGCCGTCGCCGCCGCGACGCCGTGCTGTCCGGCTCCGGTCTCCGCGATGATGCGCTCCTTGCCCAGCCGCTTCGCGACCAGCGCCTGCCCGAGCGCGTTGTTGATCTTGTGGGCGCCGGTGTGCGCCAGGTCCTCGCGTTTCAGCCAGATCTCGTACCCGAGCTCCTCTGAAAGACGGCGCGCGTGCGTGATGGGGGTCGGGCGTCCGACGAAGTCGCGCAGGAGATCTCCGAACTCCGTCCGGAAACCGGGATCGTCCCTGAGCTGCGACCACGCCGCGGCGAGCTCGTCGAGGGCCGGGATCAACACCTCGGGGACGTAGCGTCCACCGTAGGTCCCGAATCGGCCGCGCTCATCGGGGACGGACGGCGTCGCCCGCTCGGCCACCGCGCTCATCGTCAGCTCTCCTCTCCCAGCAGCTCCCGGAGCTTGACCCCGGGGTCGTCGGCGCGCATCAGCGCCTCGCCGACAAGGATGGCAGACGCGCCGGCCTCCACGGCCGCTCGAACGTGATCTCGTGTCGCGATCCCGCTCTCCATCACGGACAGCCGCTCGGTGGGGATGCGACTCAGATGCGCCAGCGCCCGCTCCACGTCGACGTCGAGCGTCTCCAGATCGCGCGCGTTCACCCCGATCACCTCCGCATCCGTCGCCAGCGCCTTGTCGAGGTCGTCGTCCGAGTGGGTCTCGACGAGCGCGCCCAGGCCGAGGTCGCGAGCGGCGGCCAGCATGGCGTCGAGCTCGTTGGCCGACAGGCACGCGGCGATCAACAGGACGGCGTCGGCCCCGGTCGCCCGAGACTCGATCAGGTCAGAGGGGTGGATCAGGAAATCCTTGCGGAGCACCGGCAGATCGCACGCCATCCGCGCGGCGCGCAGATCCACGAGCGAGCCGTGGAAATGCGCCGGTTCCGTGAGGACAGAGATCGCGGCCGCGCCCGCGGAGGCGTACGCGCGCGCTTGCGTGCCCGGGTCTCGATCGGCGATCGCTCCCGCGGACGGAGACGCCCGCTTGACCTCTGCGATCACGGCCGGACGGCCGGCGCGGGCGCGGAGGGCCCCGACGAAGTCCCGGGCGGGAGGCATGGCCAATGCGCGTGTCAACAACGTCGGGTCGTCGAGCGGATGCTGTTCGAGCTCGCGCCGCCGCTCGGCGACCAGGTCGGTGAGGAAACCCATGGGTGCCCGAGTCTAAGGGCCACCCCCGGGCAGCCGGCCCGGGCGATGGATCATCCGACGGACGCGATCGCGCGTTCCAGGTCGAGCCGGCCCTCGAGCGCCGCCCGACCGACGATCGCGCCTTCGGCGCCGGCGTCCCTCACGGCCGCGAGATCGTCGATCGAGCCGATCCCGCCGGCCACGATCGAAGCGACCCCGAGCCGCACGGCGATCGAGAGCGCTCCGACGTCGGGCCCGGTCATGCTCGACACGCGCCGCACGGAGGTGATCACGATCCGTGCGGCGCCCGCGTCGTGGACGGCCGACAACGTCTCGGCGAGCGGGAGGTCCGTCGTGCGGCGTCCCCGCGCCCTGATGCGGTCGCCGTCGACCTCGATCCCGATGACCAATCGTTCGCCGTAGCGTTCGATCAGCCGTCGTGTCTCGTCCAGGTCCTCGAGCGCCGCCGACCCGAGGACGACCCGCCGCGCTCCCGCCTCGATGGCGGCGGCGATCTGGCGGTCCTCGGCGATCGCCCCCGCCGCCTGCACGGCTTCCCCGAGCTCCACGATCGCGCGCAGCGCGTCCAGGTTCCGCGGCTCGCCCGTGAACGCGAGATCCAGGTCCACCACATGCAACAGCCGCGCTCCCGCGGCCAGGCAGGCGCGCGCCGCCGCGATCGGATCGCCGCCGTGAGCCTGCAGGGGAACCGTGCCCTCGGCGGAGAGGCGTGCCAGCCGTCCACCGGCGATGTCGATCGCGGGTATCACCTGGAACGCCACGTGCGAACCCTACCGGCCCGAGTGCTCAGTCGAGGTCGTCGTGTCCGATGCGCGCCGCGCCGACGCCGAGGAGCGAATGCAGCTCGCCGATGAGCGACCCCGACGGGTCGACGCGGACGCTCCCGACCTCGACGGGCGTGACGCCGTTCTGCGATCGGAACCGCACCTGCACCTGCGCGCTGCCCGGGTGGGATTCGAGAAGCTCCTTCACCTTGGCGAGGACGGCGGGCGTGCACGCGGCCGCCGGCAGGTCGACCTCGAGGTGTCCCAGCGGCGGGTTCGGCGTCCCCGCACCCAGGTTCGGTTCGCGGATCTCGTTCGCGCGGATCTGCAGCTCGCGGCCGCGCAGGTCGATCCGGCCGCTGACGAGCACGATGCGGTCGGGCTCGATCAACCCCGGGACGGCCTCGTAGATCGACGGGAAGCGCGATCACCTGCGCGCCCCCGGCGAGCCCTTCCAGCCGGAACTGCGCGTACGGCTCGCTCCGCTTCGTGTACTTGCGTTGGACGCCGCCGATGATCCCGCCGATCGTCACCAGGTCGCCGTCGCCGAGCGTCTCGAGGTCGCCCATCTCGTGCGTGGTCTGCGCCGCCAGCAGTTCCTGGACGCCGAGCAGCGGGTGGTCCGTGACGAACTGCCCCAGCACCTCCTTCTCCTCGCGGAGCAGCGTCCGCTTGTCGAACTCCTCGCCGTCGAGCACCGACTCGTCCACCTCGGTGACGCCCGAGTCGCCGCCGAACAACGAGAACTGCCCGGCGGCCTCCGCCTTGCGTTCAGCGAGGATGGGACCCGACACCTTGTCCTGGTTCTCGATCAGCGCGCGACGGGCGTACCCGAGCGAATCGAACGCTCCCGCGAAGATCAGGCTCTCCAAGACACGCTTCGTGAGCACCGACGGCTCCACCTTGCGACAGAAGTCTCCGAACGACGCGAACGCGCCCTTCCCGCGACGGGCGTCGATGATCTGGCCGACGGCGCCCTCCCCCACGTTGCGCACGGCCGACAACCCGTACCGGATGGCCCCGTCCGCGCTCCCGTGGCGGGCGCGAAGTCGTTCTCGGACTCGTTGACGTCGGGGGGCAGGACCTCGATGCCCATGAGGCGGCAGGCGTTCAGGTAGAACGGCTTGCGATCCTTGTCGTCCTTGACGCTCGTGAGCATCGCCGACATGAACTCGACCGGATGGTGGGCCTTCAGGTAGGCGGTCTGGTACGCGACATAGCCATACGCGCACGCGTGCGCGGCCGGGAACCCGTAGTCGGCGAACGGCTCGATGAGGTCGAACAGCTCCTTGGCCAGCCGGTCCGGGTGACCGGCCGCCAGACACCCCGCCAGGAACTTCTCGCGCTCCGCGCCGATCAGCTCGCGCTTCTTCTTCGCCATGACGCGCCGCAGATCGTCGGCCTGTCCCATGGAGTAGCCCGCCGCCCGCACGGCGATCTGCATGATCTGCTCCTGGTAGACCATGACGCCGTACGTCGTGGAGAGGATCTCCTCCAGGTCCGGATGCGGGTACGTGACCTTGCGCCGCGCGTGCTTGCGCTCGGCGTACTCGGTGTGCATCCCCTGGTTCAACGGCCCGGGCCGGTACAGCGCGACCAGCGCCATCATGTCCTCGAACCGGTCGGGCGCGAGCGTCTTGATCAGCGTCCGCATCCCCGCCGACTCCATCTGGAAGACACCGGTCGTGTCCGCGTTCTGGAGCATCCGATAGGTCGCGGCGTCGTCGAGCGGGATGTGGTCGATGTCCAGCTCGATCCCGCGGGCGCGGAGATGGCGGAGCGTGTCGTCGATCACGGAGAGCGTCCGCAGTCCGAGGAAGTCCATCTTGAGCAGCCCCAGCGCCTCGACCCCGATCATGTCGAACTGCGTCACGACGCGCTTCGAATCGTCGCGGGAATCCTTCGAGAGCTTGAGCGGCAGGTAGTTCACGAGCGGCGCGTCGCCGATCACGACGCCGGCCGCGTGCACCGAGTCCTCGCGGCGCAGGCCCTCGAGCGCGCGCGCCGTATCGACGATCTCCTTCGCCTCGGGCTCCTTCTCGTACGCCTCCCGGAACTCCGGCGACTCCTTGAGCGCGTCCTCGATCGGGAAGTCCCGGCCCATCACGGTCGCCGGGTACATCTTGCAGAGGCGGTCGCCGACGACCGGCGGGAACCCGAGCACGCGCGCCGCGTCGCGGATGCCCTGCTTCCCCTTGATGGTCTGGAACGTGATGATCTGTGCGACGTGGTCGGAGCCGTACCGCTCCGTCGCGTAGCGGATCACCTCGTCCCGGCGACGCTCGTCGAAGTCCATGTCGATGTCGGGCATCGACCGCCGGGCGGGGTTCAGGAACCGCTCGAAGATCAACCCGTACCGCAGCGGATCCAGGTCGGTGATCTTCAGGCAGTACGACACGACCGACCCGGCGGCAGAGCCTCGCCCCGGCCCCACCCGGATACCGCTCTCGCGCGCGAACCGGATCAGGTCCCACACGATCAGGAAGTACCCCGCGAACCCCATCTGGGTGATGACGGCGAGCTCGTCGTCGATGCGGCTGCGGATGTCGTCGGTGAGCGTCGGGTACCGCGCCGGCGCGCCCGCGTACACGAGCTCGCGGAGGTAGCCCTCGAGGTCCTTGCCGTCGGGCGTCTCGAACCGCGGGAGGTGGAACCGCTGCTCGGCCGGCGCGCGGTCCCCGTACACCAGGTCGAGCTCGACCCGTTCCGCGATCAGCAGCGTGTTGTCGCACGCCTCCGGCAGCTCGTGCGAAGACCCGCCGCATCTCCTGCGGGCTCTTCAGATAGAACTCCTCCGAGTCGAACTTCAATCGCTTCGGGTCGCTCTGGAGCTTCTGCTGCTGGATGCAGAGCAGCACGTCGTGCGGCTTGGCGTCCTCCTTCACCGTGTAGTGCAGGTCGTTCGTCGCGACGAGCGGGATGCCGAGGGATCGGGCGAGCGCGACCTGCTTCGGGAGCACGCGGCGCTGGTCGGGGATGCCGTGATCCTGGAGCTCCATGAAGAACCGGTCGGGACCGAAGATGTCGCGGTAGCGCCCCGCGGCCTCCTCGGCTCGGCGATCCTGCCCGGCGAGCAGCATCGTCGACAGCTCGCTCGACAGACATCCCGAGAGGCAGATGACGCCGTCCGCGTGCTCGGCGAGGAGTTCCTTGTCCATGCGCGGCCGGTGATAGAAGCCCTCGAGGTAGGCCGCGGACACGAGCTTCAGGAGGTTGCGGTATCCGGTCTCGTTCTCGGCGAGCAGCGTCAGGTGGTGGTACTTCTCCTCGTTCTCACCCGGGTTCCGCTCGAACCGGGACCCGGGCGCGACGTACGCCTCGACGCCGATGATCGGCTTGATGCCCGCGGCGCGCCCGGCCTCGAAGAACCGGAGCGCCCCGAACATGGCTCCGTGATCCGTCACGGCCACCGCCGACATGCCGTGGCGCGCGGCCTCGGTGAAGATCGTGGGTGCCTCGGGGTGGAACTTCGGCGCCTCGATGCGGGCGGCGCCGTCGAGCAGCGAGTACTCGGAGTGGACGTGGAGGTGGACGAAGCTCGGCTCGTCGGTCATCGGCGCTGGTCAGGCCTCCTACAGCGGGTTATCCACAGGCCGTCGGGCGGGATGTGGATAAACTTACATCCGTGTGATTCCGCGGGAGCCTCAAGGTACGCCCGCCCCCTGGGGCCGTCAAGGCTGCAGGTCGCGATGCCTCGCCGAGGAGCGGTTCGCCGACCGCGCCTTCGCGAGCGCCGACGCCAGATCGTCCGGGAGCGGCTCCTCTCGCTCGACCCGTTCTCCCGTGATCGGGTGCGTGAACCCGATCCGCCATGAATGCAGGAACGGCCGCGTGAGGCCGAGCCGGCGCGCGTCGTCTCCAGCTCCTCCGTACGACCCGATCGCCCAGGACCGGATGACCGATCGAGGACAGGTGCACGCGGATCTGGTGCGTGCGCCCGGTGCGGGGCGCCGCTTCCAGCAGGGTGAGCGAGCCGGGCCGCTCACGGACCTCGAATCGCGTCTCGGCCGGCCGTCCCCCTGTGGCGTCCAACACCACCCGCGCGGCGTGCCGGCCGAGCGCCGCGTCGACCGCGAACGCATCGTGCTCCACGGACCCGCGGACGAGCGCCAGGTACCGCCGGTCCACGTCGTGGTGCCGGAACATGGCGACCAGCGCCTCGTGGGCCTCGTCCGTCTTCGCGACGACCATGAGCCCCGACGTTCCGGCGTCGAGACGGTGCACGATCCCCGGACGCAGCGGACCGCCGGCGGACGAAAGTGGCACATCCATCCCCAGGAGTCGGTTCACCAACGTGCCGGTGCGTCGGCGCTCCGTGGGATGCGTGATCAGGCCCGGCGGCTTGGCGATCACGAGCAGGTGCTCGTCCTCGAACCTGACCGGCACCGGCGGTCCCTCGGGCCGCAGCGGCTCCTCGTCGTCGATCTCGATCTCCAGCGCCTCGCCGCCGAGGAGCGCGAAGGACTTCGGGCGGACCGTCGCCGTCGACCGTCACGCGCCCGGACGCGATCGCGCGCTGCACGTCCGCCCGCGAGAGCCCGGCCAGCCGCGTGAGGACCGTGTCCAGGCGCCCCGGCTCGCCGACGAACCGCTCAGCCGGCATCGTGGGACGGCTCTGGGTCGCGGTCGCGGTCCGAGGCGAACGAGGAGACGGCCAGCAGCACGGCTCCGACCACGATCGCCGAATCCGCCAGGTTGAAGACCGGCCAGATGTGGAAGTCGACGAAATCGACCACGTGCCCCGAGAATCCCGAGCCTCGGACGATCCGATCGGTCAGGTTGCCCAAGGCGCCGCCGAGGATGAGGCCCAGCGCGATCGAGGTCGCCACGTTCGTGTGGCGGAACGACGTTGCGATGATCGCGACCGACACCAGGATCGACGCCCCGACGAAGATCCACGGGGCACGTTGCCCGAGACTGAAGGCGCCTCCGGGGTTCGTCGTGAACCGCAGGTCGAGCACGCCGGAGATGACGGTCAGGGGTGGTCGTCCCGCGAGCGCGTGCTCCACCCAGATCTTGGTCAGACGGTCGAGGAGCCAGACCGCTCCCGCGACGGAGAATAGAGCACGCCCGCCGAGCGCCCGTGGCGCGTCACCGGCGCCTACCGCCGGGACTGCGCCTGGGCGTCCTTGATGCAGAGATCCACGTACGGGAGCGCCTTCACCCGCGCCTTCTCGATGGGTTTCCCGCAGATGTCGCAGATGCCGTAGGTGCCGTCGTCGATCCGCTTGAGAGCCCGATCGATCTTGTGAAGGAGATCACGGACGTTGTTCTCGATCGAAAGGTCCTTCTCGCGCTCGAACGTCGCCGTGCCCGCATCCGCCGGCTCGTCGTCGAGCCCGACGTCGCCGGAGGCATCCGACTGGGTGGAGGCGAAGGAATCCTCCTCGATCGTCGCGAGTTGGCCGTCCAGTTGGATCCGTTCCTCTTCGAGGCGAATCCGCAGGTCAGCTATCTCTTTCTTGGTGAGCTTGGTCTCGGCCATGGTCGAGGGAGGGTAGCACAGGGCCATGGCCGAACCCGCCGGCCGGGCCACGTCGGCATGTCAGGTCCGGCCGAGGCGCTGCCGGATGTCGATGGCCGAGAGCCCGTCCACGTCGAACGTCTTCGTGCGCGAGCGGGCACCGCTCCGCAGCCGGATCCGAGTCTTCGGCACCCCGAGCCGTTCCGCGAGCGCCCCGACGGCCTCCTCCGTGGCCCGTCCTCCCTCGGGGGCGGCTCGGACCCGGACGACGACGCCGTCGGGTCCGATCTCGACGGCCGTCCGGCCGGAGCGGGGGGTCACGCGCACCGTGATGGTCGCCATGTCGAGGTGTAGCATGCCTGCCAGAGGCGACGACGGGAACGAGTAGCGGAGATCGTGGTGCCGAAGCGAGCCGGGGACGGTGGGAGCCCGGCGCACGGCCCTCCGCGAAGATCATCCCCGAGCCGCTGCCCGAACCGGGACCGCCGACAGGCGATCCCGCAGTAGACGCAGCCGGGCCCCGCCCGTGACAGCGGGAGGCCGTGATGGCGGCCGTGAGCGGCCGGGCGCCGGAGGCGCCCGGCAAGCGGGGTGGTACCGCGGGGCCAACGCCTCGTCCCTGCAAGGGACGAGGCGTTTTCGCGTTGTGGGAGAGGAGGCGGTGAGGATGCAACGGTTCGAACCGGTCGACCCGAAGGTCAGCTTCCCGGAGCTCGAGCGACGCATCCTCGAGTTCTGGGACGAGACGGATGTGTTCGCCCGCAGCCTCGAGCTTCGGAAGGATGGTCCGCTCTGGGTCTTCTACGAGGGGCCCCCGACCGCGAACGGCAACCCCGGCATCCATCACGTCGAGGCTCGCGTGTTCAAAGACGTGTACCCGCGCTTCAAGACGATGACCGGTCACTTCGTGCCGCGCAAAGGCGGGTGGGACTGCCACGGGCTTCCGGTGGAGCTCGAGGTCGAGAAGGAGATCGGCACCACCGGCAAGCGCGACATCGAAGCCTTCGGCATCGAGGAGTTCAACCGGCTGTGCCGCGAGTCGGTGGGCCGCTACGTCGGCGAGTTCGAACGTCTGACCACCCGGATCGGCTTCTGGATCGATATGTCCGATGCGTACTGGACGATGAACACCGAGTACATCGAGTCGGTGTGGTGGTCGCTCAAGCAACTCCACCAGCGCGGGCTGCTGGTGGAGTCCGACAAGGTCACCGCGTACTGCCCGCGCTGTGGGACCGCGCTCTCTGACGCCGAGGTGGCGATGGGTTACCGCACCGTCGAGGATCCCAGCGTCTTCCTGCGCTTCCCAGTGACCGAGGCGCCCGACCCGGCGCTCGTCGGCGCATCGTTGCTCGGCTGGACGACGACGCCGTGGACGCTCCCGTCGAACGAGGGACTCGCGGTCGACGCGGGCGCACCCTACGTCGTGGTGGAGCACGACGGTGAACGGCTCGTCGTGGGAGCGCCGCTCCGTGAGCGCGTCCTGGGGGAGGACGGCGACGTCGTCGCGACGCTCCGCGGCTCCGACCTGGTGGGGATCCGGTACCAACCCCCCTATCCGAACGTCGAGGGCGCCCACGTCGTCGTGGCGGGGACCTTCGTGTCCATGGACGACGGGACGGGGATCGTCCACATGGCTCCGGCGTTCGGGCCCGAAGACCTGGCGGTGGGGCGCGCGCAGGGATGGCCGATCTTCAAGCCCGTCGACGACACGGGCAGGTTCAACGAGCTCGGGCCCGGATTCATCCACGGGCTCTTCGTGAAGGACGCCGATCCGCGGATCGTGGAGGACCTCGACGATCGCGGCGTGCTCCTGCGCGCCGGCACCGTGGAGCACGCCTATCCCTTCTGCCACCGCTGCGGCACACCGCTCCTCTATTACGCGCGCTCGGCCTGGTACGTCCGGACCACCGCCGTGAAAGATCGCCTGCTGGACGTCAACGCATCCGTCGGCTGGGTCCCCGAGCACATCAAGGAGGGCCGCTACGGCGACTGGCTCGAGAACAACGTCGATTGGGCGTTGTCCCGCGAGCGCTACTGGGGCACGCCGTTGCCGATCTGGCGGTGCACGTCCGGTCACCAGACCGCGATCGGGTCGTTGAAGGAGCTGGGCGAGCTCGCGGGCCGCGACGTCGACGACGTGGATCCGCACCGTCCGGCGATCGACGGGATCACGTTCCCGTGTCCGGAGTGCGGCGACACCGCGACGCGCGTCACCGAGGTGATCGACGCCTGGTACGACTCGGGCGCCATGCCGTTCGCGCAGTGGGGATACCATCCGGAGCTCGGGCGCGGCGAGCAGCTGTTCGCCGAGCGGTTCCCCGCCGACTTCATCAGCGAGGCGATCGACCAAACGCGCGGATGGTTCTACACGCTGATGGCCGAGGGCGTGCTGCACTTCGACTCGACCGCCTACCGCAACGTCGTGTGCCTGGGTCACCTCGTCGCCGCCGACGGCAGGAAGATGTCCAAGTCGCTCGGCAACGCGCTCAACCCATGGGACGTCCTGGACCGCCAGGGCGCCGACGCGCTCCGTTGGTGGATGCTCACGAACGGCTCGCCGTGGGAGTCGCGCCGCATCGGCCACGAGGTGCTGGACGAGATCGTGCGTCAGTTCATGCTCACGCTCTGGAACGTGTACTCGTTCTTCGTGACCTACGCGAACGCGGAGGAGTTCGATCCGTCGGAGGCGGCGACGTCACCGGCCGACCGGCCCGCGCTCGATCGCTGGGCGCTCTCGCAGCTGGCCGACACGGTCCGCGTCGCCCGCGACGGCCTCGAGAGGTACGACGCCACCGGCGCGGGCCGCCGGATCGCCGCGTTCGTCGACGACCTGTCCAATTGGTACGTCCGGCGGGCTCGCCGTCGCTTCTGGAACCCGGCCGGCGACCAGGGAGGTGACGACGCACGCGCCGCGTTCCAGACGCTGCACACCTGTCTGGTCACGGTCGCGCAGTTGCTCGCCCCGTTCACGCCGTTCCTGGCGGAGGAGCTGTGGCGCACGCTCGCCGCCGGCCGCAGCGGCGCCCCGGCCTCGGTGCATCTGTCCGACTACCCCGTCGCGGACGACTCCTCGGTCGACGAGCCACTCAACGGGGCGATGGCCGCCGCACGCGCGATCGTCGAGCTCGGGCGGCGGGTGCGTGTCGAGACCAAGACGAGGACGCGTCAGCCGCTGTCGGAGGCCGTCGTGCACTACCCCGGCGATCACCAAGCGCTCGCGGCGGTCCTCCCGCTGGTCGCCGACGAGCTCAACGTGAAGGACATCGTGTTCGCCGAGTCGGACGCCTCGTTCGGGCGCTGGCGCGCCAAGCCCAACTACAAGGTGCTGGGCCCCCGGCTCGGGGACCTCGTCAAGCGGGTCGCCGCCGCCCTTGCGGCGGACGACGGCACCGTGGCCTCGTCGCTCGCGCGCGGCGAGAGGGTGACGCTCACCGTGGACGGACAGCCGATCGAGCTCGCTCCCGATGAGGTTGACCTGGGTCAGGAGGTGACCGAAGGTTGGGGCGTCGCGTCGGACGGCGGCCTCACGGTCGCGCTCGACCTCGAGATCTCCGACGACCTCCTCCGGGAAGGGCGGGCGCGCGAGGTCGTGCGCGCGGTGCAGGATGCGCGCCGAGCCGCCGGTCTTGATGTGAGCGACCGGATCGACCTCGCGGTCTCGGCCACCGGAGACGTTGCCGCCTCGATCGCCGCGTTCCGCGACTACGTGGCGGGCGAGACGCTCGCGGTCGCCTTGGACGTGGGCACGCTCGACGGCGACGCGTTCCGCCACGAGGTCGACATCGACGGAACAGCGGTCTCGATCACCCTTCGGAAGGCGGAGCCCCCGGGCGCCTGACGACGCCGAGCCACAGGAGCAGCAGACCGCCGCCGCTCGTCACCAGCGCGACGACGGGAAGTCGCATCCCATCGTCGGAGACCACGCTCATCCCGAGCGCGATCACCGCGAGGACGATCAGGGCGAACGCGGTGCCGAAGACGAGAGCGACTCCCGCCGACCGGTCGCCTCGCGTCACTCCTCTCCCCAGAACAACTCCCTGAGCGTCCGGTCGCCGCCCTCGCCCGATCCCGCATCGTCGTCCGGAGTCGCCCGCGCTCACCGAGGCAGTCGCGGGCTCTTCCACGCGGATCGGCGACGCCGTCTCCGGTTTCGACGATCCGGACGCCTCGGAGGGACCCGTTCCCTCGGGCCGGACCGGAGGCATGGGCTGCGTCGCATCCGAGGCGGGAGCCGCGGGAGTTGGACGTTCCCGCGCCGCGCTCGAGGTCGTCGCCGGCGCGACGGGCGCCGCCAGGACGGGAGCTGCCTGCTCGTCGGGCGCCGCCGGCGCGACCGCGGGCCTGGCCCGGCTCGCCTTCGCCATGCCCTTCACCGATTCGGCGTGGGACTGCACGAGCGCGGCCAGCTGCTGCAGGAAATCCCGTTCCTGGGACAGGAACGGGGCGACGGCGGCGCGTCCGGCATCGGTTCCCGCCGCGGCACCCCCCGCTGCGGCGACCGCTTGCGCACGTGCGTCGCGCACGATCTTCGCGGCCTCCGCCCGGGCCCGTTCGATGATCTCGTCCGCCTGCCGCGACGTGTCCGCCAGGTCGGGCGCGCCGATGGACGGCGCAGCCGGCAGGCCGTTCGCGGTCCGCAGTCGCTCGTTCTCGTCGGACAGCTTGGTCATGGACTCGGTGATGTGGTCCAGGAACTCGTCGACGTCGCGCATGCGGTACCCCCCGAAGCGCGAGACGCTGAACTCCTTGGATTGGATGTCGGCGGGCGTGACGACCGTGGACGCCGGCAACCCGGCGAAGTCCTGAGAGTCGTCCACGTCCTTATCCTTCTTCCTCATCGAACCTCCCTCGCTTGGATCTTCAGCAGATCGCGTTCTGGAGCACGAAGATGATCACGAACGCCACGATCACGGAGAGGTCCAGGGCCCCGGCCGGCGGCAGGATCCGCCGGATCGGACGCAGGACCGGTTCCGTGACGTCGAAGAGCAACTCGAAGACCGTGCGCAGCGGCCCGGTCGGAGGGGGCCGCCACCCGGCGAGCTCGACCCAGCTCACGATCACCCGGGCCAGCAGGATGATCCAATAGACGCTCAGCGCGATGCAGATCAGCCGACCGAATGGATTCCCCGCGCAGATCATCGGGTGGGAAGGCTAGCAGGGGTGCTCCAGGCGAACGTCCCGGCGAACCCACCACGGCGAGCGCGGGTCAGAACTGGTTGTAGAACGCGCCGCCCGCGATCCGTTCGCGCTCTTCCGCCGAGACCTCGACGTTGTCAGGGGTCAAGAGGTAGACCCGGTTGGCCACCAGCTCGATCTTGCCGTCCAGCCCATAGACGAGGCCCGAGGCGAAATCCACCAACCGTCGGGCGATCGTGTCGTCGGTGGACTGCAGGTTCATGATCACCGCGGTGCCTTCCTTGAACCGGTCGGCGACCTCTCGGGCTTCGTTGAACCGCTTCGGCTCCGACTTGTAGATGGCCGAAGAGGCGGTGGCGACACGAGGCGAGGAGATCGTGCGAACGACTCCTTCGGCGTCCGAGGACATGCCGCGCACGGCCTGGGGCTTCATGCGCCGGACCGGCGCCGGCTCGACCTCGGGCATGTCGTCGACGAATTCTTCGTCGTCCTCGACCAGGCCCAGGTAGTTCAGGGTCTTCTTCCACACGCCGGCCATCACTTCCTCCCTACGTCAACGGCGCTCGGGGACCGAACAACGCCGTTCCGACGCGGACCATCGTAGCGCCTTCTTCCACCGCGACCTGGTAATCCAACGACATCCCCATGGACAATTCCAGCACCTCGGGGTGCCGTTCACGGATGCGGTCGCGGAGTTCGCGGAGCCGGATGTGGTACGGGCGCGCGTCCTCGGCACGATCGCCGATGGGTGGGATGGTCATCAGGCCAACCAACCTGAGCCCTTCGAGGGACGCGATCCTGTCGGCCGTCGCCGCGGTTTCCTCGGGGGCCACGCCGGTCCGCTCTCCCGTCAGATCGACCTCGATCAAGGCGTCGATCGTCCGACCCGACGCGGCGGCTCGTCTGGCGAGCCGCTCGGTCGCGTGACCGCCGGCGACGGTCTCGACCACGTCTGCGAGCGCCGCGACGTGGTGTGCGGTGTTCGTCTGGAGCGTGCCGATGAAGTGCCACCGGACATCGGGGACGGCATCGTGCTTGGCTCGCAGTTCCTTCACGTAGTTCTCACCGAAATCCGACACGCCCCCCTCGCGCGCCCATCGGATCGCCTCGGGAGGCACGGTCTTGGTCGCCGCGACCAGGCGCACGTCGCCCGCGTCGCGGCCGGCTCGGTCGCACGCCTGCGCGATGCCGATGCGGACGTCCTCCAGATTGGCCAACAGCTCGTCACGACTCGCGGTCATCGACCCAAGCGTTGCAGAAAGCGTGCCGGACATGAAACGGGGGGCGGGGAGCTCCTCGGCCAAGAGGCGGGGGAAGGGCGCCTCCTCGCTCGGAACTTCCCCGCCCCCCACGACGCGGGGTCGCGCGGGGACGGACCGGGGTCCGTCAGTTCTTCAGGAAGTCCGGGATGTCCAGGTCCTCCTCGGCGTCGAACGAGACCGTCGCCGGCTCGGGGTCGTTCGCGGTCGTGAATACGTCCATGTCGTCGTCCGCGTCGTCGGCGAGGATCGAGGGCAGCGCATCGTCGCGCCCCCCGGTGCGGACCGGCTCCTCGAGCAACCGGGACAACCGGCTCTCGAAGCGACTGGTCTCCGTCGAAGACGTCGCGAGCTTGTCGAAGCCGGCGGCGACGACGGTGACGCGAACCTCCTCCCCGAGCGCGTCGTCCACGACGGCGCCGAAGATGATGTTCGCGTCGGGATGCGCGACGCGGGTGATGTGGTCGGCCGCCGCGTTGACCTCGTGGAGCGAGAGGTCGGTGGGGCCGGCGATGGAGAGCAGCACGCCCTTAGCTCCGTCGATCGACGACTCCAACAGCGGCGACGAGATCGCCGCCTTGGCCGCCTCGACCGCGCGGTTCTCACCGGTGCCGTGGCCGATGCCCATGAGGGCCGACCCGGCGCCGGTCATGACGGACTTCACGTCGGCGAAGTCGAGGTTGATGAGACCCGGCGTGGTGATCAGCGACGTGATGCCGTCGACGCCCTGGAACAGGACCTGATCCGCCATGCGGAACGCCTCGATCATCGGGGTGTTCGGATCCGAGACCTGGAGGAGCCGATCGTTCGGCACCACGATGAGCGTGTCGACCGCCTTCTTCAGCTCCGTGATGCCCAGATCCGCCTGGGTCGCGCGCTTGCGACCCTCGAACCCGAACGGCCGGGTGACGACGCCGATCGTCAGCGCACCCAGACCTTTCGCGATCTCGGCGACGACGGGCGCGCCGCCCGTCCCGGTGCCGCCGCCCTCGCCCGCGGTGATGAACACCATGTCGGCGCCCTTGAGGATCTCCTCGATCTCGTCCGCGTGCTCATGAGCGGCGGAGCTCCCCACGTCCGGGTCCGAGCCCGCCCCGAGCCCACGTGTCGTCTCGCGGCCGATGTCGAGCTTCACCTCGGCATCCGACATCAGCAGCGTCTGGGCGTCGGTGTTGACGGCGATGAACTCGACGCCCCGGAGGCCTGCCTCGATCATCCGGTTCACCGCGTTCACACCGCCCCCACCGATCCCGATGACCTTGATCACGGCGAGGTAGTTCTGGGGAGCATCCATCATCGATCTCGTCCTTCGAACATCGGGCCCAGTGCGACCCGCTACCTACCTGGGGAAACGCCGTATGAAGTCGACCAACCATAACCGTCAAGCTCACGGTTATTGTTATATCTACCTCACGTATAGGGCGGAACGCTACTAAGAAACCGCAGGTCCGTCAAGCATCTCGCGGACGGCGGTTGTGTCTCGGCATGACAGCCAACCACCCCTCAGGGGGCCGCCACGTCCCCACCCGACAAGACCGCGGTCGGAGCCGAAGGCACGCGAACGTCGGCGGAGATCACCGACGAACCCTTCTCCACCGCGTAGTCGAGCAGCGCCCGCAACGCCATCGCTTTCTCCGACAGGTCGACCGCCTCGCCGTAAGCAACTTCCGTCCCGGACGAGAGGTCCACGCGCAGCTCACCGTCGGACAGGATCGACACGCCGTGGATGCGAGCCCGGAGGCTCGGAGCCATCGCGGCGATCGCCCGAGCCGCTCCCCCGATGGAATCCGGACCCGGCTGGACGTCGGGCTCGGCCGACGCGATGGTGGGCAGCCCGGCCGCCGTCCGGGGCCGTGCCTCCTCGAGGAGCGCGCCGTCGTCGGCCACCAGTCGAAGGGCTCCCCCCGTTTCCACGACGGCGACCGCGACGCGTTCGTCGATGTCGATGACCAACGTCGAGGGCAGGTCCTTCGTGATCGTCGCCCGGGCGATCCAGGGATCCCGCTCCAGCCGCGCCTCCGCGGATCCGGCGTCGAGCGTGAACACGTTCGTCCCGGGTGCGACCCCGGCGATCCGCAGGACATCCGATCGGGTCACGTGTGCCGTCCCACGGACCTCGATCCTGTGGGCGGCGAAATACGGGCTCCTCGTCAACGTCACCACCGCGGCGCCGAGCAACACCGTCGCGATGAACGAGATCGCCGCGATCTTCCGTATGCGGTCGTGCGGTCCGTGAACGCGTGGCAGTGATGGTCCGCCGGTCGCCGGCTCGGGCGGGACCGGTGCGTCGGGCGACGCCTCGGACTCGATCGCGTCCGGCGGAGGCGTCTCCCGTACCGGCTCCTCCACGACATCGGTACGGCGAGTCGCGTCGGCCGGATCGGGCTCCGCCTCCGTCCCGTCGACGACGACGACCGGTTCAACGTCGGGCATCATCGAACGCTCCGATCAGCTTGACCTCGGGTTCGAGCGTGATGCCGGCCGAGTCCTCGACCAGCCGTTGGACGTCGCGGATGAGCGCCAGGACGTCGGACGCCCGCGCTCCGGGCCCGGCCACGATGAAGTTCGAGTGCTTGCGGGACACGGATGCGCCGCCGACGCGAAGCCCCTTCCCTCCGGCCGCCTCGATCAGTCGGGCGGCATGATCCCCTTCGGGGTTGGTGAACACGCTCCCGCAGTTCGGCTCGGCAAGGGGTTGCGTCCGACGACGCCATTCGCGTGCCTCGTCCATGCGGGCGCGGATCTCGATCGGCATCCGCCGCCTCCAACCGGACGACGGCACCCGTCACCACCGCATCGGCCGCGAGAGCCGATCGCCGGTACGCGAACCCCACGTCCTGCCCCCGGACCGTCTCCGCCCGCCCGTCCCGCAGGCGGTACGTCGCGATCCGGTCGAGCACCTGCGACATCGTTCCCCCGTGCGCTCCGGCGTTCATGCGAACCGCCCCGCCCAACGTGGCGGGGATCGCGACGCCGAACTCCAGCCCGGCGAGACCGTGCCGCAGCGCGACGCCGGCGAGCGCGGGGAGCGGGATCGAGCCTCCGGCGGTCAGGATCGTCCCCTCGCGGGCGACCCACCGGTAGCCGCGTCCGAGGCGCAGGACCAATCCGGGGAACCCCGCGTCGGATACCAAGATGTTGGAACCCTTGCCGATGACGATGAACGGCACGTCGGTCGCGACGATCGCCTCCCCCGCCGCCGCGAGGTCGGCGTCGGACTCGGGCTCGAGGTAGAGCGCGGCGGGCCCACCGAGGCGGAACGACGTGAGTGGGGCGAGCGGGAACGCGGTGCGCAACCGGTCGCCGGCCGCGGCCCGGAGGATGCGCTCGGCGCGGGCGAGCTGGTCGGTCACGACGCCTCCCGGATCCGCTCGAGCGCCGCGTCGCCCAACATCCACACGTCGCCACAGCCCATCGTGATGACCAGGTCCCCGGCACGTACCTCGTCGCCGAGGAAGCGCACGACGTCGTTGCGGTGCGGGAGGTACACGACGCGTGTCGCCGGGGAGGCCTCGGCGATCCCGTCCACGACGAGCTTGCCCGTGACGCCGGGGATCGGGGTTTGGTCCGCTCCGTACACGTCGGTCACCACGACGACGTCGGCCTCCACGAGGCTCTCGCCGAGCTCGCGCCAGAGCGCCTGCGTCCGGGAGTAGCGGTGAGGCTGGAAGACCGCAACGAGCCTCGCCGGTCCCGTCCGGCGCGCCACCCCCAACGTCACGGCCAGCTCGACGGGAACGTGGCCGTAGTCGTCGTAGAAGTCGGCGCCGCGTGCGTTGCCTCGAAGCTCGAACCGACGACGGACGCCCGCGAATCCTGCGAGCGCTTCGGCGGCAACGACGGGCGCGACCCCCACGCATCCCGCGGTCGCGACGGCGGCGACGGCGTTCAGGAGGTTGTGCGCGCCGTCCACCCGGAGCTCCAACGTCGTCACGGCCCCGTCGGGACCGGTCACCGCACCGCGCGCGCCGCCGGGCCCGACCGCGTCGATCGACAGCGTCCAGTCGTTCGCCGGGTCCACCCCGTACGTGACCACGCGGGTGTCCGCGCGCGTCATCGCCGACCGGACGCCGGGATCGTCGCCGCACACCACGACGACCTCGCATTGCGTCATGAACTCGGCGAACGCCGACTCGATCTCGCCGCGCCCGCCCGGATAGAAGTCCACGTGGTCGACATCCACGTTCGTCACGATCCCGATCGGATGCGAGGCCAGCAGGAACGAGCCGTCGCTCTCGTCGGCTTCGAAGACGAACAGCTCCCCCGCACCCGAACGCGCGCCGCTCCCGCTCTCGTTCATGTCGCCGCCGATGAGGAAGCTCGGGTCGAGGCCCGCTCGTTCCAGCACCACGGCCACCATGGACGTCGTCGTGGTCTTGCCGTGCGTGCCCGCCACGGCGATCGCGCGTTTCCCGGCGGTCAGGGCCGCGAGCGCCTGCGCCCGCGCCCACACCGGCACCCCGCGACGGCGGGCCGCTTCGAGCTCCACGTTCCGATCGCCGATGGCGCTCGACACGACGACGGCGTCTGGGCCGGGGTCGCCGATGTTCGCCGGATCGTGCCCCACCGCGACGTCGGCGCCCAGCTCCCGGAGCTCGCCGAGACCCTTGGAATCCTTCAGGTCCGACCCGCTGACGGCGATCCCTCTGGCGAGCAGGAGCTTCGCGAGGTTCCGCATGCCGGCGCCGCCGATCCCGATCATGTGGAGACGGGCGACGCCGTCGAGCGACGGCACGTCGAGCGTGGGGATGCTCCCCGGCGGGCGGCACGTAGCGATCGCGGGACTCCGTCATGCGTTCGCCGCCTCTGCCACCAACGACGCGAACCTGTCCGCGGCGTCCGGCTTCGCCCACGCGCGGGCGCTCGCGCCCATCGATCGCAGCCGGTCCGGGTCGTCCAGCAGCTCGATGACCGATCGAGCGAACGTCGACGGCGTGAGCTCCGCATCGGATACGACCACGGCGGCGCCGACACGCGCGAGCTCATCGGCGTTCGCCGCTTGATGGTTCTCGGTCGCGTACGGATACGGCACCAGGACCGACGGGAGACCGCAGACGGCGAGCTCGGCGATGGTCGTGGCCCCCGCTCGCGACACCACGAGATCGGCCGCTGCGTAGCCGAGCTCCATCCGATCGAGGAACGGGATCACCGTCACACGAGCCGCCCCCGCGCGCTCCGCGGCGCCGTCGAAGGCGCCTTCGCGACCGGGACCCGCGACCACGAGCAGTTGGAGATCCCTCCGCTCGACGAACACCGGCAGGGCGGCCGCCACCACCTGGTCCAGGTGCAGCGCGCCCTGGCTCCCGCCCGTCACCATCACGGTGCGTCGCGCCCGGTCGATGCCCAGCACCGTTCCCGCCTCCGCGATGAGTTCCTCGCGATGTTCCGGCACGTCGAGGATCGCTCGACGCACCGGATAGCCGATCGTCTCGACCCGCGCGCGCCCCCGGATCCGCCCCCGAGCGTCCTCGAACGAGATCGCGATCGCGGACGCCCACCGGGAGAGGAGTCGATTCGCCAGGCCGAGGACGGCGTTCGGCTCATGCAGCACGATCGGGATGTGGGCTCGCCGGGCGGCGAGGATCGGCGGGACGCTGACGTAGCCGCCCAAGCCCACCGCGACGTCCGCTCCCCGCACGAGCGGGGCGCACGCGAACATCGAGCGCGCCGCGACGAACGGCGCCTTCGCCGCCCGCATCGATACCTCACGGACGAACGGCGCGACGTGGATCCCGTCGAAGCGGTACCCGGCCGCGGGGACACGCGTGGCCTCCTGGCCGTCGCGCGATCCGATGAAGCGCACGATCGCGCCGTGGTCGCGTACCAAGGCGTCCGCCAGCGAGAGCGCGGGGAAGATGTGTCCGCCCGTCCCGCCCGCCGCGATCACGACGTTCACGCGGGGACCCCCGTCGAGTTCCGCGACCGGCCCGCCCCTTCCGTGCGCCGCTTCCTCGCTGCGCGGGACGTGCTCGCGCGGGCGCCTCCGCCCGCTCGGGCGATCGACGCGAGCACGCCGACGGCGCCGAGGGTGACGATCAGCGCGCTGCCGCCGAAGGACACGAAGGGCAGCGGGACGCCGGTGATCGGCAGGAGCCCCGTCACCGCGCCCAGGTTCACGATCGCCTGCAACCCGATCCACGACGTGATGCCGGCCGCGAGCGAGCCGCCCGAACGTGTCGGGGGCGCGGACCGCGATCCGGATGCCCGCGTAGATCATCACGCCGAACGCGACGAGCACGACCAGCTCCCCGATCAGCCCGAGCTCCTCCCCCAACACCGCGAAGATGAAGTCCGTGTGCGCGTTGGGCAGGTACGCCCACTTCTGCCGGCTGGCGCCGAGCCCGACGCCGAACCATCCGCCGGATCCGAGCGCGATCAAGCCTTGGATCAGCTGATACCCGTTGCTCAGCGGGTCCTTCCACGGGTCGAAGAACGACAGGAAGCGTGCGCGGCGGTAGGCCGTTCCGAAGATGAGGTACGCCAGGCCACCCAGCGTGATGAGACCCGTCACCGTCAGGTGGCGCAGGCGCGCCCCCGCGACGAACAGCATCAGCAGGACGCTGCCCACGATCACGATCGTCGTGCCCAGATCCCGTTGGAGCATGACGATCCCCGCCACGAGCACCACCACGGGCCCGAGCGGCAACGCGAGGTGCAACCAGTCGTCGAGCTTGCCTTCTTTCTGCGCGAGGACCGCGGCGGTGAACGCGATCAGCGCGAGCTTCGCGAACTCGGACGGCTGGAGCGTGAACGGTCCCAGGCCGATCCAGCGCGACGCGCCGTAGACCGACGAGCCCGCGGTGGGATGCAGCGCGAGCAACAGCAGCATCACGGAGATGACGACGAGCGGCCCCGACAACCGGCGCCATGCCGTGTACCGCATCCGCGCGGTGAGGAGCAACGCGCCGATGCCGATCGCCGCGTAGATCGCCTGCCGTTCCAGGAACCAGAAACTGTTGTCGTAGTTCGTGAACGCGTACACCGAGCTCGCGGAGAACACCTCGACGACGCCGATCGTCGTGAGCAGCGCCGCGGACACGAGCAGCAGGATGATGCTCGTGCGGGCGGCGACCGCCGGATCCTTCTTCGGACGGCGGGCGGGCAACCGGACGACGTGCAGCGTGGTCCGCTGCCCCGCGTCGCGCTCGGGTGCACGACGGGTCACACGCTTCGGCACGGGAGCGCGTCCGGCCGGCGGCCGGCCGGCGGCACCTCGCTTCGCGGTCGCCCGGTCACCCATGGGCGCCGACCTCCTGCATCAACGCGCGGGCCGCCGCGGCGAAACGGTCGCCCCGTTCCGCGTAGTCGTGGAACATGTCCCAGCTGGCGCAGGCAGGCGCGAGCAGGACCGTCCCCGGCCTGGGCGACAGCGCGAACGCCTCCGCGGTCGCCTCCTCGATCGTGGCGGCAGGGTGGACCGGCACCAGCCCGTCGAACGCCGCCCCCACCTCCCGCGCGGATTCGCCGATCGCGACGACCGCGACCAGTCGGTCGGCACCGGCGCGGAGCGGCGACAGGTCCACGCCCTTGGCGCGACCTCCCGCGATCAGCACCGCCTCCGCAACACCCTCGATCGCCGCCAGCGCGGCGTGGACGTTCGTCGCCTTCGAGTTGTCCACGAAGCGCACACCGTCGACGAGCGCGACGACCTCGCCGCGATGATGGGCGGGCGTGAAGCTCGCGATGCCTCGCCGGATCGCGTCGGGCGAGACGCCGAACGCGAGGGAAGCTGCTGCGGCGGCGGCGGCGTCCTCCCGGTACCCGGCCCGTTCGCCGTCGACGGGACCGAGGGACTCCGGTCCCGCGACACGCGACACCAGCGCTCCGTCGATGTAGCCGACCTCGCCGTCGTCCGGCGCCCCGCGCGTGAACCACACCACCGGACAGGGCGCCTCGAGGGACACGGCGGCCGCGCGCGCATCGTCGCGGTTGCCGACGTGCGTGTCGCCCTCGCCCTGTGCGCGCACGATGTTCCGTTTGGCATCGACGTATGCCTGCTCCGAGCCGTGCCAGTCCAAGTGGTCGGGCGCGAGGTTCAGCAGGACGGAGACCTTCGGGTGGAACGTCTCGACGAATCGGAGTTGGAACGAGGACGCCTCGACGACGAGCACGTCGTGTCCCTCCCGAACCGCCAGCGGGAACGGATGACCGATGTTGCCGCACGCCACGGCATCGTGGCCGGCTGCGCGCAGGCAGGACGCGATGAGCCCGGTCGTCGTCGTCTTCCCGTTCGTTCCGGTCACCGCCAGGTAGGGAACGCGGCACAACCTGGCCCCCAGCTCGAGCTCGCCCCACACGGGGATGCCGCTCGCTCGTGCCCAGGCGAGGATGGGCGCGTCCTGCGGGACGCCCGGGCTGGTGACGACCAGCGTCGCGCCCTCCAGGTGCGACGGGTCGTGCCCGCCTGCTGCGACGTCGACGCCGAGCTCGCGAAGATGCGGGAGCGCGTCGAGCGCATCCGCGGGGCGCGACTCGCTCACGAGGACGTCGGCGCCTTCGACGACGAGTGCCTCGGCGGCGGCGGCGCCCGCGACGCCCGCGCCGATCACGATCACCCGCCGTCCCGTGAATCCCCCGGTCATCCGAGACCACCTCGGCTGATGAAGTCCACGTAGAAGAGCCCGATCCCCACGGCGACGCAGAGTCCGGCGATGATCCAGAACCGCACGATCACCGTGAACTCGGGCCAGCCTGCCAGCTCGAAGTGGTGGTGGATGGGCGACATGCGGAAGATCCGCCGTCCGAACCCGCGGAACGAGATCACCTGCAGGATGACCGACATCGTCTCCATGACGAACAGCCCGCCGAGGACGATCAACAGCAACTGCGTGTTGATCGTGATCGCCAGGGCGCCGAACACCCCGCCCAGCGCGAGCGCACCCGTATCTCCCATGAAGATCCGTGCCGGCGCCGCGTTCCACCACAGGAACCCGGTGACGGCGCCCATCATCGCCGCGGCGACGATGGCGGTGTCGAGCGCCGTATCCGCGTCGATCGTGTAGCACGCCGCAGGAGGTCCCAGGCCGCAGGCGTGACGGAACTGCCAGAACGCGATGAACATGAACGCCGAGAGCACGAAGATCGATGAGCCGGACGCCAGGCCGTCCAGCCCGTCCGTGAGGTTCACCGCGTGGGACGACGAGGTGAGGATGATGAACGCCCACACGTAGAACAGCACCCCCAGGTTCAGTCCCGTGGTGCGGATGAACGACAGCTGCGTCGACGTGCCGGTCTCCGCGGAGTAGTGCACGACGATGATCGAGAAGAGGACCGAGACGATCGCCGTGCCGACGAACTTCTGGAGCTTCGACAACCCGAGCGAGCGGTCACGTCGGACCTTCAAGAAGTCGTCCAGGAACCCCACGATCCCGAATCCGACCGCGGTGAACAGCAGCGCGATGCCGGCTGGCGTGACGTGGCGGAACGTGAACCGCGACGCGAGGAAGCCCGCGAACAACCCGATGACGATGACGATGCCGCCCATCGTCGGTGTGCCCATCTTCTCCATGTGCGTGTGCGGGCCGTCCTCGCGGATCCGCTGACCCCACCCCCACGCGCGGAACGCCTTGATCGCGATCGGCGTGCCGAGCAACGTGACGGCGAGGGCGAACGCGGCCGCGACCAGGATCGACTTCACCGCAGGGCCTCCGCCAGGCGCTCGAGGCCCGCGACGCGAGACCCCTTGAACAGGACGAGGTCCCCGGGCCGCGCCGACCGCCGCACGTCGTCCAGCACCTGGTCGGGGTCCTCGTAGCAGGCCACGTTGTCCGGCTCGACCCCTTCGCGGAGACCGGCGTCGGCGATCGAGCGCGCGGAGGCGCCGACCGCGATCGAGCCGGTCCACCCGGATCCGCGCCGCCAGCTCCCCGATGCGCTCGTGCTCCCGGTCCGCGATCGGCCCGAGCTCGGCCATGGCACCGAGCACGGCGATCAGGTGACCCTCCCCCGCCATCCACCGCGCGGCTCGCAGCGCCGCAGCCATCGACTCGGGGTTCGCGTTGTAGGCGTCGTTGACCACCCGGACGCCGGTCGGTGTCGTGAACGTCTCCATGCGCCATTGCGACACGACGGCGTGCGACAAGGCTTCGGCGCACGGCAACGAGCGGCACTCCGAGCGTGACACCGGCGGCCGCGGCCGCCAGCGCGTTCGCGACCATGTGCTCGCCGGGGACGGCCAGCGTCACGGGCGCACGATCGACACCCCGGACCAGCAGGAACGACGCGCAGCCGTCCGACGCCAGGGACACTCCCTCTGCGCGGACGTCTGCATCGGGCGTGAGCCCGAACGTCACCACCCGTGCCGAGGTCCTCCCCGCGTAGTCGGCGACGATCGGATCGTCGGCGTTCAGGATCGCGACGCCGTCCGAGCCCAACGCCTCGATCGGCTCTGCGGACGCTGCCACGATCCGCTCCCAGGACCCGAACACCTCCAGATGCGCGACACCGACGTTCGTCACGATCGCGATGTCGGGTCGAGCGATGCCACACAGGATCGCGACGTCCCCCACGTGACGCGCGCCCATCTCCGCGACGACCACCTCGGTGTCCGGGGCCGCTCCGAGGATCGTCACCGGCAACCCGACCTCGTTGTTGAACGACTCCCTGCTCGCGTGGGTCCGGAACCTCGTCCCGAGCACGGCGGCGGTCATGTCCTTCGTGGATGTCTTGCCGTTGGCTCCGGTGACGGCGACGACGGTCGCGTCCATGCGCGATCGCTCGTCCCGGGCGAGCATCATCAATGCCTCCCCGGTCGATCGCACGGACACCGCCGGACCGTCGACGTCGAGACCGTCGCGCACCAACACCCCCGCGGCGCCGTTCGCGAACGCCTCCGGCACGAACCTCCCGCCGTCGGTCCGTTCGCCGGGGAGCGCGACGAACAGCGCGCCCGGGACGACGTCGCGGGAGTCGATCGCGACGGACGACACCTCGACGTCCGTCCCGAGGAAGAGCCCTTCGACGGCGCGGGCCACGTCGGTCATCCGCCGCGGCTTCACGCGCGACTCCCCATGGCTTCGAGCTCCTCGCGGACCACGACGCGATCGTCGAACGGGATGACCTCGTCCCGGAACTCCTGGACCGGCTCGTGGCCCTTCCCGGCGACGACCACCACGTCGCCCGGCCCCGCCTCGTGGAGCGCCAGCTCGATCGCCGAACGGCGGTCGGGTTCGATCACGAACGCGCCGCCCCCTTCCTTCGCACCGGGCTCGATCTCGGCGATGATCGCCAGTGGGTCCTCCGATCGCGGGTTGTCCGTGGTGATCACGGTGAGGTCCGCGTTGGCCGTGGCCGCCGCACCCATCGGGGAACGCTTCGCGCGGTCGCGATCCCCACCGCAACCGAACACGAGGATCAGGCGACCGGACGTCAGCGGGCGCGACGCGCGCAGCACGCTTCGGATGCTATCCGGCGTGTGTGCGTAGTCCACCACCACCAGGAAATCCTGACCGGCCTCGATCGGCTCCATCCGGCCGGGTACCTCGCGGAGCGACGCCAGACCTCGTCCGATCGCGTCGTCGTCGATGCCCAGGGAGCGAGCCGCGGCGGCGGCCGCCAGCAGGTTCTCCACGTTGAACGCCCCGCGCAGCCGTGAACGGACCTCGATCCCGTCGATCGTGAACCCGACGCCGTCGCGGTCCACGACGACGTCGACGGGCCCGCAGGTCGGCGTCGTCGGCGACGCCGAACGTCGAGACGGGGATCTCGAGGCCGTTGAGGAGCCGGCGCCCGAACGGATCGTCGACGTTCACGAGGGCCCGGCGCGCATGATCCGGCGTGAAGAGCCGCGCCTTGGCGTCGAAGTACGCATCCATCGTGCGGTGGTAGTCGAGGTGGTCCTGCGACAGGTTCGTGAAGATCGCCGCATCGAACACGACGCCGTCGACCCGTTGCTGTTCGAGCGCATGCGACGACACCTCGAGCGCCGCACCCCGAACGCCGGCGTCGCGCATGCGCGCCAGCAGGCGCTGGAGATCGGGCGCCTCGGGCGTCGTGCGCACGAGGGGAACCGGCGTACCCCCCACGCTCGCTCCGGTGGTGCCCACGACGCCGGCGGTCCACCCGGCGGCGTCGAAGATCGAGGCGAGCAGGTACGTGACCGTGGTCTTGCCGTTCGTGCCGGTCACGCCGACGGTCGTCATCGCGGACGCGGGATGCCCGAACGCCGCGGCGGCCATCGGCCCCATCGCCCCGCGAACGCTCGGTACGAGCGCTTGTGGCGCCTCGACGTCGAGCCAGCGCTCCACGACGAGCGCCGACGCACCCGCATGCGCCGCCTGCGTGGCGTAGGTGTGGCCGTCGACGTGCCGGCCGGGAACGCAGAAGAAGACCGCTCCCGGTGTGACCTCCCGTGAGTCGAACGCGACGTCGGTGATCACGACCTGGGCGTCGCCACGGATCGTCGATCCCGGGACGGCGGCGACCACGCTGGGCGAATGGAACAGGGGGGAAGGCGGATGTCACCGCCTCCGAGCTTACCCGCGCCCCCCTCCGCGGGTCGTTCGAGGTCATGGTCGTCCGAGCACGTGTGGCGGCAACGAGACCGGCGGCGCCGTCGGGATCCCGAGGCGCTGGATCGCATAGCGCGCGACCTGCTGGAACAGCGGAGCGGCGGCGACACCGCCGTAGATGGTGGTGGGTTCGTCGAGGATCGCCGCGACCACGATCCGGGGGTCGCCCGCCGGCAGGAACCCGATGAACGAGGCGACGTAGCGGTCGGGGTAGTACCCGCCGTTCGGCGCGGGCTTGAGCGCGGTTCCCGTCTTGCCGGCAACCTGATATCCGGGGATCTGCGCGCTGGTCCCCGTCCCGTCCTCGACCACGTACGCCAGCATCTGCGCGAGGATCGACGCGGTCTGTGGCTGAAGGACCCGCTTCTTCGGGGAGGCGGGCGCCGGCGAGAACGCGCCCGACCCGTCCACCGTGCCGCTCACCAGGCGAGGGCGAACCCAGACACCGCCGTTCGCCACGGTCGCGTAGACCGATGCCATCTGGAGCGGCGTCACGCTCACGCCCTGTCCGTACGAGATGGTGGCGAGGGTGGCGTCGCTCCAGTTCGAGAGGGCGGGGACGATGCCCTCCGACTCGCCCGGGAACCCGAGCCCGGTCGTCCGCCCGAAGCCGAACCGGTTGAGGTACGAGGCGAGCGTGGTCCTGCCTACGAGGCCGCCCACCTTGGCCATGCCGATGTTGCTGGACTCGGCCACGATGTCGGCGAGCGTCATCGTCTCGACCGGGTGCGGGTGCGAGTCGTGGATCGTGTACTGATCGACCTGCATCGAGTCCGGCACTTGGAAGCGCTGGGTGATCGAGACGGCTCCGGACTCGATCGCGGCGGCCGCCGTGATCACCTTGTTGACCGAGCCCGGCTCGAACGCGTCGGCGACGGCGGGGTTGCGCAGACGCGCGGGGTCGTGGGCGGCGACGTGCGCGTAGTTGTTCGGGTCGAACCACGGATAGCTCGCCATGGCGTAGATGTCGCCGGTCCGCACGTCCATCACGATGACCGTCCCGGACGTGGCGCCGTTCGCTTCGACGGCGGCCTTGAGCGCCACCTGCGTCCGATACTGCATCTCGCGGTCCAGCGTCGTCTTCAGGTTGGTGCCGTCGATGGGCTCCTTCACGACGTCGATGCCCTGCGCGATGGGCTGACCCGCGCTCTGCTCGTACGTCCGCTCTCCCGGGACCCCGGCGAGCTCCGAGTTGTACTCGGCTTCGAGCCCCGCGAGCCCCGTCCCGTCGATCCCCACGAACCCGATCACCGCCGGCGCGAGCGCACCGTTCGGGTAGTACCGCTTGGGGACGGAGAGGAACCCGATCCCGGGGAGGGCGAGGTCTTCGACGCGCTGTGCCACATCCAGGTCCACCTGCCTCGCGACGTACGCGAACGTCCCGGACGCCTCGAGCGCGGGAAGGATCTGCTTGGGGCGCTCACCGAGCGCGTCCGCGATCTGAGCCGCCTCCGCCACGGGATCGGTGACCATCGTCGGGTTGGCGTAGATGTCGCGGGCGTCGAGCGTGATCCCGAGCGGCACGCCTCCACGGTCCAGGATCTGTCCTCTGGAGGCCGGGAGCTCGAACGTCCTCACCCGCTGATCGAGCCCCATCGCCTCGAGGGACCGGTGGTCTCCGACCTGCAGCACGGTCAGGCGAGCCGCGATGCTGCCGAACGCCAGCAACATGAGCGCGAGCAGCGCGACGAGACGTCGCCCCGCCCGAGCCCTCATGGAGCCTCCGATGTGGCGCGTCCGAACCCGGGCACCCGCAGGATGACCACGTTGTCCGACATCACCATCTGATAGAGCTCGGCCCAGGCCGCGATCCTGCTCGGCGACGACATGCGCGCGACGTCGGTGGAGAGCACGTCGTGCTGCTCGCGGAGATCCGCGACGCGCGTCTGCAGCGAATGGACCGCGAACGCCTTCTGCGCGAACAACGCGTTCATCGCCACGACGCCGAGCACCAGCGCGACGATGACGAGCGAGGCGAACACCATGAACGTCGAGTGGAGGCCGCGGCGCGCCCGCCGACGTGAGCGGGAGTGAGGATCGGTCCGCGGGCGCGCCGCGGGCGTCCGCGCGGGAGGCGCGGATGGTTCGGGATGCTCGGCGGGTGCGGTTGAGGCGGGGAGCGCCAACGCCCAACCCTCGGGCAGCCCCGATGGATCGAACGCGGGATCGGCGTCGATCTGCGGCTCCGGGACGCTCACGCCGCCTCCATCACACGCTCGGCGGCGCGGAGCTTCGCGCTGCGGGCGCGGGGGTTCGCGGCGACCTCGGCCCCCGACGGCTGCAGCGGCTTCTTCGTGAGGATCGCGAGGCGTTCGTCCTCGCGGAAGTTCGTCTTGACGACGCGGTCCTCCAGGGAGTGGTACGCGATCACGACCACGCGGCCCCCGGGAGCGAGGAGGTCGACCGCCTGAGGCAGGGAGGCGGCGAGCTCCTCGATCTCCCGGTTGACCGCGATGCGGAGCGCCTGGAACGTCCGACGCGCGGGGTGGGGGCCCCCCGGACGTCGTCCCACGGCGCTCACGACGATGCCGGCCAGCTCGTCCGTGCCCTCGATCGGCGCGCGCGAGCGCGCGCGGACGATCGCGGCGGCGATGCGGCGCGACTTGGGTTCCTGGCCGTACTCGAAGATCAGGTCGGCGAGCTCCTTCTCGGGAAGCTCGTTCACGAGGTCGGCGGCGGTCGGGCCGTCGTCGCCCATCCGCATGTCCAGCGGCCCGTCCTGCCGGTAGCTGAAACCGCGCTCGGATCGGTCGAGCTGCATGGAGGAGACCCCGAGATCGAAGAGCACCCCGTCGACGGGACCGTCGACGACCTCCTCATCGACCTCCGAGAAGCGCGCGCGGACGGATTGGAACCGCTCTCCGAAGACCGCGAGCCGCTCCCCCGCGATCGCGAGCGCCGTGGGATCGCGATCGATGCCGACGAGCTTGCCCACGCCCGCGGACAGCAGCGCTTCGGCGTGACCGCCCGCACCGAGCGTCATGTCGATCACGGTGCCCCTCCCCCCGAGGAACCCGATCACCTCGCGCACCATGACCGGGTCGTGCCGTGCCTCCGCCACCGTCACCCGAGGTGGCCGGCGAGCACGCCGAGGCCGATCGAGGCGAGCACGGTGAGCGCGGCCATCCCGATCAAGGACAGGCTCTGTCGAACCTCGGTGCGAAGCTTGTTCGGCGTCATGTGGTCCTCCTGGGGTCGAGGTCGCCGGCCTGATAAGCAGCGGCGTACCGGTCCGTGTAGCGGTCGTAGCCCTCGCGATCCCAGATCTCCATCCGGTCCCGAACGCCGAGCACCACCACTTCCTTGTCGATGCCTACCGCTTCCCGCAACCGCTGCGGGATCGTCACGCGACCCTGCCCGTCGAGCTTCACCTCGTCGGATGAGCCGAAGAACTGACGCGAGTACGCGCGGCCGTCGGCGTCGGAAAGGGGGGAGGACGCGACCTCGTCGGAGCGCCGCTCCCACTCGACCCTGGGGAAGCAGAACAGGCAGCCGTCCTGGCCGATGGTCATCCACACGCCGTCCGCGAACGCATCGCGGAAGCGTGCGGGCAACGACAGCCTGCCTTTCGGGTCGAGCTGGTAGCTGTGCGTGCCGAGCAGTTCGGTCACGCCTCCTCCCCTTTCCTCCACTTTGGTCCACCTTTATGCCACTATTACTCCACTGGGTCAACAGCGGAGCAACGGAAAGGTGCGTTGGTTGCGGAGGAGCGGTCGAAGGACTGGGGACGGAGCTGCGGAACGGCCGAGCGGACTACGTGAGGTAGTCCTCCCAGCCGGGCTCGAGCCGGCCGAGCGTCAGACGGAACCCGTCCGTCGGTGCGAACGGACGCCGTGCCAAGGTGAACCCCGCCTCCTGTGGCGTCCGGTTCTCCTTCTTGGCGTTGCATCGCCGGCATGCCGCCACGACGTTCTCCCACGTGTGGGTTCCTCCGCGAGAGCGAGGGATCACGTGATCGAGGTTCTCGGCCGGCGAGGTGCAGTACTGACAGGTCCACTCGTCGCGAGCGAACACGGCTCGCCGGGTGAGCGGAGCGTGTGGCCGGTAGGGCACGCGCACGTATCGGCGGAGGCGAACCACGGAGGGCGCCTCCATGGAGATCGTCGCCGACCGGAAGACCATGCCGTTGGACACGATCACCTCGGCCTTCTCCTTCAGGACCAGCACCACGGCCCGGCGCGCGGGCACGACCGCGAGGGGGGAATCAGACACGTTGAGCACCAGGGCGCGGCCCATGCCGGTCAGTCTAGCCGCCCGATCCCGTGTTCGGGCCTCGCGGCCGGCCGCGAACCAGCCCCTAGCCACGCGAATCACACGCGTGTAATCTTGCGAAGGACACGACGGGTCGGCTCGGTCGAGATGCCTGGAGTTGCGAACAGGGGCCGCGCGGGGCGTCCGCCGGCCGGGCCGGCTCGTCGTTTCATCCGGAGGGCTCCCGCCTCCCTCGGGAACCCGTCCGGTCGGTTCCCGCGTCTCCCCGACCGGTGCATCTCGGTCTGCCTTTCCGGTCGTTTCCGGGAACTTGCCGTCGTTTCCAACCGTAGAACCGGCCGAGACGTTCGGCCGCAGCCGTGAGGAGGGGGCCGCCGTAAGATGGTGGCCCCCGGCCGGCAACGAGTCACGCCAAGGAGCACGGAGGTACCCCGTTGGAGGTCCGACAACAGCAGGAGTGGCAGCGGTTCGCCGCGAGCTTCCACGAGATCGAGACCAACGTCGAACGCGTCGTTCGCGGCAAGCACAGCGAGATCCGGCTGGCGCTCGTGGCCCTCGTGGCCGAAGGCCATCTCCTGATCGAAGATGTGCCTGGCGTGGGAAAGACCATGCTCGCGAAGGCGATCGCGCGTTCGATCGACTGCTCGTTCCGGCGCCTTCAGTTCACCCCCGACCTGCTCCCCACGGACGTCACGGGTGTGAACGTGTTCAATCAGGAGCGCGGCGACTTCGAGTTCAAGCCCGGCGCCATCTTCGCCAACATCGTGCTGGGCGATGAGATCAACCGCGCGAGCCCCAAGACGCAATCCGCGCTCCTGGAGTGCATGGAGGAACGGCAGGTCACCGTGGACACCGAGACCCACCCTCTGGGTACGCCGTTCATGGTGATCGCCACGCAGAACCCGATCGAGCACGAGGGGACGTACCCGCTGCCGGAGGCGCAACTCGACCGGTTCATGCTCCGCCTGTCGATCGGCTATCCGACCAACGAGATCGAGGCCGAGATCTTGTCGAGCCACAGCTCCGGAACGCCGCTGACCGACATCGGCCCGGTGAACGACGCGCTCGGCGTCGCGGAGATGATCGTGCAGGCGCAACACGTCCACGTGGCTCCGGCCATCCGCAGGTACATCGTCGACCTCGTGGAGGCGACCCGCCGGCACTCCGACATGTACCTCGGGGCGAGCCCCCGCGCCTCGATCATGATCCTGAAGGCCTCCAGAGCCATGGCCGCGGCGGACGAACGCGATTACGTGATCCCGGACGACGTGAAGGCGCTCGCGGTCCCAGCGCTCGCGCACCGGATCATCGTGACGGCGGACGCCGTCATGAGCGGCCGTTCTCCGCAGGTCATCCTGGAGGAGATCCTCTCGGAGGTTCCGGTCCCGGTCGCGGAGACCCCCTGATGCCGTCCGGCCGCGGGGTGGCCGTCCTGTTCGCCGGGCTCGCCATGTGGCTGGTGGCGCGGATCATCGGTTCCCCCGGCCTCGAGGTGATCGCGCTCGGACTCGCGACGCTGCCCGCGATCGCGGCCATCTTCGTCCGCTGGGGACACCAACGGATCGCCGTCCACCGCCACCTCTCCGACATCCGCGTGGCGCCCGGCACCCGGGTAACGGTCCACATCGACATCGAGAACCGGTCGGCCGCCGCCACGTCGTTCCTGTTGCTGGAGGATCGGCTCCCCTCGGTTCTGGGCCGTCCGGCCAGGCTCGTCGTCTCGGGGATCCCGGGCCACGGCACCCAAGAGGTCACGTACACGATCCTGCCGCAGGCCCGCGGTCGATATCAGCTCGGGCCCCTCACCGTGGATATGTCGGACCCGTTCGCCTTGGTGCGTCAGCGACTCGAGTTCGACGAACGTGAGGATCTCGATCGTGACGCCCGAGATCGAGGATCTGACCGGCACGCCCGATGCGGCGTTCGGGGCGAACGTCGGCGCCTCGCGCACGAGGAACCTCTTCCGCACCGGTGAGGAGTACCACACGATGCGCCAGTACCACGAGGGCGACGACCTGCGCCGGATCCACTGGCCGAGCGTCGCCCGCACGGGCGAGCTGATGATCCGCCAGGACGAGTCGTCCCAGCGAGCCAACGGACTGGTCTTCCTCGACTCCCGCGACGGCGCGCTGGGACAGACCCACGGGCAAGCGTTCGAGCGTGCCGTCTCGGTCGCGGCGACCCTGGGTGTGCTGCTCTCCCGCGGCGGCTTCTCCCTGCGGTTCGCGACCGCCGACACGCCCCCGGCGGCCCTTTCGGAGGAGCGGTTCCTCGAGGCGCTCACCAGCGTCGGCCATTCGCAGGTGCGGTCGATCGGCCCGGCGCTCGCGCACCTCCGCGCATCCGCGTCGGGCGACACGACGCTCGTCGTCGTCGCGGCTCCCCCACAGCCGGTCGAGCTCACCTCGTTGATCCGCAGCGGCGGCACCTTCGGCCCCAAGCTCGCCGTCCTGGTGTACCCGGTCGACCCCGACACCCTGCCGCCCGAGCGGCAGGCGCAGCTGGAGGGACGGGCCACGCAGGCCCGGCTCGCCCTGACCCGCGCCGGATGGGACTGCATCATCCTCCCCCCGTCCATGCGCTTGAAGGACAGATGGCACATCCCCAAGGAACGTCGCCTCGTACACAGCGGCTGATCGCGCTCTTCGCGGTCTGCGCCATCGCGATCGCCACCGCGTTCGCGTTCGGACGTGTGTTCGCGGGGCACGGCTCGACCTGGCGTCTCATGGGAGTGGCCCTGGCCTCGGCCGTGGTCGCGTCCGCCCTGGAGCGGCGGAACCTGCTGCTCGCGACGATGGTGTCGGCGGCCGTGCTCGTCGTGGTCGTCGGGCTCCTGGTCTTCCCGGCGACCACGTGGCACGGCCTCCCGACGCTCGACACGCTGCGGCACGCGCTCAACGCCTCCCACCTGGTCGGCGAACAGGCCCGCCTCCAGGTCGCGCCCTCGCCGCCGCTGAAACCCCTCATGTTCGCCTCGATCCTGGCGATGTGGGCGGCGATCTTCTCCTGCCACGCGCTGGCCTTCCGGGCCGGCAGCCCGATCCTGGCGCTCCTGCCGCCCATCGCGATGCTCGCGTTCGCCGACACCGTGCTCGAGGAATTCATCAAGCCGGTCTACGGCGTCGTGTTCCTGGCGGCGGCGCTCGCGATCGTCTTCGCCGACGCGCTGCGCCGGGTGCAGGGGTGGGGTCCGGTGTGGACGGGCCCGGGTTCGCGGGCGCGATTGACCGCGACGGCCAGCCGGGGCGCCAGGCGCGTCGCGGTCGCGGCGGTGGGAACCGCGATGATCGTGCCGTTCATCGTGCCCGGGTTCGGATCGAAGGCCATCTTCGACATCAGCTCCACGAACGCATCGGATCGGGTTCGCATCGATCCACTGGTCTCGATCAAGGCGAGCCTCACGCGGAACGATCCCGTCGAGGTCTTCCGGGTGCAGGCCGACGCCGCGTCGTACTGGCGGATGCTTTCGTTGACGAACTTCGACGGTGACACGTGGCGCCCGGACCTCATCGACACCGGCGACCCGGTGACGCCGGACACGATCCTGTCGGCGGGAGCCGTGGGGACCGAACCGGTGCAGCAGACGTTCACGATCTCGAGCGATCTCGGTTTCCCGTGGCTCCCGCTCGCCTACCCGCCGCAGCAGATCGACGTGCCGGACACGTCCGTGCGCTACAACAGTTCCAGCGGAACAGCCACGCTCGACGGTGAACTCAACGCCGGCGACGAGTACCACGTCACGTCCGTCCCCGTGCAACCGACGCCGGCGCAGCTGGCGGCGGTCGTCTTCCCCCCGCCGGCGCAGAACATCGAGCCCACGTCGCTCGAAGGGGTGCCTCTCGACGTGGCGGACGGGATCCGCGCGATCGCCGAACGATGGACGGCGGGCGCAGCCAACGACTACGAGCGCATCCTCGCCATCCAGGACCACCTGAGCGATCCCGCACAGTTCACCTACGACAAGACGGTCCCGGCCCGCGACGACTCATACACGATCCTCGAGTTCCTGACGACGACGAAGCGAGGCTTCTGTCAGCAGTTCGCGAGCGCCATGGCCGTGATGCTCCGGACGCTGGGGTTCCCGTCGCGGGTGGCGATCGGCTACACCCCGGGCCAGCGCGATCCGACGGACACCGGCGTGTACTCCGTCACGACGAGCGAGCTCCACAGCTGGGTCGAGGTGCTGTTCCCGACGTACGGCTGGCTCGCCTTCGAACCCACCCCCGGCCGGACGAACCCGGTCGCGAACGAGTATCAGCACCCCGCCGTCACCTGCCCTCCCGGGACGCCGGGATGCCCCGCCGCCTCCGGTGGCGGAGCCACGCAGGCGCCGGGGACGACCGGCGATCAGGGCGAACTTCCTCGCCAGCTGCAGAACCTGTCCCGGCGGGAGCTCGCGACCGGCCTCGCGCTGACGCCGCTCCCCCCCGCCAGCACGACCGCTCGGAGCCCGCGCGCGCCGGTGGGGAAGGTGATCCTGCTCCTGGTGGCGCTGGGCATCGTGGTGGCGCTCGCGATCCCGCCCATCCGCGCGATGCGGCGCCGGGCCCGTCTGCGCAGGGCCGGGCGAGAGCCGCGCGCCCTGATCCTGGCGACGTATGACGTGTTCACCGAGCGGGCCGCGGACCTCGGCCACTCCAAGATGCCGGGCGAGACGCTCCGGGAATATCGGAGCCGCCTCGCAGCCGGTGGCGTGATCACGGACGGCCACCTGGACCGTCTCACGTCCATCGCGGGGCGAGCCGCCTACTCGCTCGACGAGCCCGGGGCGGCCGACGTCCACGAAGCGTCGGAGGCCGCAACCTCGGTGCTGCACGACCTCCGGGAGCGCACGCCCATCGGGCAGCGGATCGCAGGTCAGTACCGGTTGCGCCGGTGATCCCGGCCGGGATCCTACGAGCCGGTGGCGGTGTGCACCGCGGCTTCACGAAGCGCCCTGACGAACCGCTCTCGGTCCTCGCTGAACTGCGCCACGTTGGTCCGCACGCTGGTGGCGATGTCGTCGATCGCGACGAAGAACGCCATCTGTCCCTCGCGGAGCGCGTCGATGACCTCGCCGTCGCGGCGGCAGATCTTGAAGATGCTCTGTCCGTCCGTGACGAGCTTCACGTCGGAGAGGTGCCGGTCGAGCTGCGCCTTCTTGTTGAGGAACTCCCACGCCCGCCGGACCCGCTGCAGCGACATGCCGCCGTCGAGGAGCGACTTCACCACGCGGAGCGCGACCAGGTCGCGGAACGAATAGAGCCGTGGAACCCCGGGCCGTCCGCCGGTGCCCTGCACCGAGGGCTCTACCAGGCCGATCTGATCCCAGTACCGAAGCTGTCGTGACGTGCAACCGGTGAACTTGCTGGCCTGATGAGCCGTGAATCCCTCCATGGACGCGCGCCCTTTCACGAACTTCGTTGCCACACCCTCGATGCGTCGGCACGTGCCCAACACCTGAAGACTCAACGTGCGGTGAACGGTCACGCGCCCAGGGGAAGGGAGACCCTGTTGTACAGCAGCGCGTGAGACGGTGGCAAGCGCTGAGGTCACAACCGTCACCAAACCACCCGGACGGGCTAGCCGTCGATGCGATGTCGCGGAGCTCGACGGAACGACGGCGCGCGACGCGTCGGTGTCGGTCAGCCGCGCGGGTCGTCGGCGGGCGGCTGCTGACGTCGAGCGAACCGCGCGGCGATACGACCCATGACGCCGGTGAACGTCAGCCGGCCGGAGGACTGCATCTCTCGGATCTGGTCGCGTCCCAGCTGCCCGAGGTAGCGATAGATCAACAACGCCGACAGCACCATGATGACGAAGCCGGTGGCAGCGACCCATGGCGAGACGACGAAGAGCAGCAGCAGCAGCAGGCCGCCGAAGAACGCGAGCGCCGCGAACCGGATGCGACGAGCCAGATGGGTGTAGAGGTCGGTCCTCCCGACCTGCTCCACGAGCCGCGGGTCCTCTTCCGCGAGTCGCTTCTCGATCTCTTCGAGGATCCGTTGTTCGTGCTCGCTGAGGGGCATCCCGTTTCCTGCCTGGGTGGGGAAAGACGTCCGTTCGATTATAGGAGTCGGACGGTGCAACCGCGGCTTGAGCGCACGTTCGCTTCAGTTCCTTCGATCGCGTTCGATCAGGGAGGCCGGCCGCGCCGCGCCCCGGCCGAACCGCAGCTCGATCCGATCGAGCACCCGCTCGACATCGCCCCATCGCTCCCCGTGCAGCATCGCGAGCTGCTCGGCGCCGGCCGGGACCAGCCCGCTGGCCTGCACGCCGAGCAGCCGGATCCGTCGGCGCTGGCCGGGCAGCGCGCCGTAGAGCTCGGCGACGGTCCGGTACAGATCCGCCCCGACGTCCGTGGCGTCGGGGAGCGTCCGGGACCGGGTGAGGGTCTGGAAGTTCGCCAGGCGCGCTTTCAGCACGACCGTCCGGGCGCGGTACCCGTCGGCGCGCAGGCGCGCCGCCACCCGTCCCGAGAGGTCGAGCAACTCCCGCAGGATGTCCTCGTCGGCGTCCAGGTCCCGCTCGAACGTCTCCTCGTGGCTCACCGACTTCGGCGCCTCGTACGGGATCACGTCGCGGTCGTCGACGCCGTTCGCGAGCTCGTGGAGGTGATGCGCCGACGCGTGGCCGAGCAGGCGTTCCAGGATGGACTCGGGCGTCCGGCCCAGGTCGCCGATCGTGCGGATGCCCAGTCGGCCGAGCGTCTCGCCGGTCTTCTCCCCCACACCCCACAGGCGCCCGACCGGCAACGGCTCGAGGAACGCCTGGACGCCGCCGGCGGGGACCACGAGCATCCCGTTCGGCTTGCAGTCGTCGGACGCGAGCTTGGCGACGAACTTCGACGGGGCGACGCCGACGGAGCACGTCACGCCGACCTCGCGCTCGACGTCGGCCCGGATCTTCGCGGCGATCTCGGCCGAGGACCCGAACAGCATCGTGGCGCCCGCGACGTCCAGGAACGCCTCGTCGAGCGAGATCGGCTCCACGAGCGGGGTGTAGGAGCACAGCACCTCGCGGAACCGGTGGGAGTGCGCGCGGTACGCCTCGAAGTCCGACGGGAGGAAGACGATGTCGGGACACAGGCGCCGGGCCCGGACGGCCGGCATCGCCGAGCGGACGCCGTACTTCCGCGCCTCGTAGGAGGCCGAGGCGACCACGCCGCGCGCGCCCGGTCCTCCGACCACGACCGGCTTCCCGGCGAGCGACGGATCCTTCAGGACCTCGACGGACGCGTAGAACGAGTCGATGTCGACGTGCAGGATCGGCTCGGTGCTCACCCCGCGGAGCCCGGGCTCGAATGCCAGAGCCGGCGTGCCGGCAGGGCGGGTTCCGTCGGCGCCTCCATGGCCTCCCGCAAGCGTCCCTCACCCCTCGCGCGATGCAGCGCGGTGAGGTCCCAGACCTCCTCGGCGATGATACTCACGCCCTTCACGCCGGTCCGCCGCAGCTGCCCCCACACCGCCATCGCGTAGGAGTGGAACACGGTCTTCGCGACCTTGGGCTGGACCGACTCGAAGACCGTGACCTCGACCGGGCCGGTGGCGTCGTCGAGCGTCAGGAAGATGATCCGCTGGCCGCTGCGGATGGCCGGCGTCTGCGAGGCGACCTTCACCCCGGCGACCATGACCTTCTGCCCTCCGCGACACGCGTGCAGGTCCTTCGTCCGGGTCACGCCCAGGTCGGCGAGCAGCGGCTCGAAGAACGAGACGATGTGACGCGTGGCGTCCAGGCCGAGCACCTCGAGCTCCGCCCGGACGACCTCGGCGTCGGAGTAGTCGGCGAACCGGTGGGCGGGCGCGGCGGCGTCGGCGAGCGTGAGCTGGTCCCCCTCGCGCTCGGGCGCGGTCGTCATGGCCGCGTACAGGTGGTTCCGGCGGTTCTGGCCGGCTTCCCGGCCGGCCGGTTGCGGCGCGCGAGCCGGTCGAACGCTCCCGCATGCGCGAGCGCCTCCGTCACCGGCCGGGAGACGGTCGTTCGCCGCAGGAAGTCCCCCACGTCGCGGAACGGCCGTTCGGCGCGCCCCTGCAGGATCGAGCGGACCTCGGCGTCGCTGATGCCGTGCACGTCCTGCAGGGCCAGACGGATGCCGAAGACGCCCTCGGCCACCTCCTCGGCGACGTACTCGGGCTCGCTGCGATTCACGTCGAGCGGCAGGATGGGGATGCCGTGCTGGCGGGCGTCCTCCAGCAGCAGCCGGCGCGGGTACATCCCCGGGTCGTGGGTGAGGATCCCGGCCAGGAAGTGCGCCGGGTAGTGCGCCTTCAGCCACGCCGACTGGTACGTCGGCACCGCGAACGCCGCCGCGTGCGCCTTGCAGAACCCGAAGCTCGCGAACTCCGCCACCGCGGCCCACGCCTTCTCCGCGGCGGCTCGGTCGACGCCGCGCGCCGTCGCCTTCTCCAGGAAGTCGGCGCGGAACCCCGGGAGCATCTCCTCGTCGTCCAGGTGGCGCCGGATGTGGTCGGCGTAGGTGAGGTCGTAGCCGGCGATCGCGGCGAGCGCCCGGATCACCTGCTCGTGGTAGACGATCACGCCGTGCGTCTCGCTGAGCGCCGGACGCAGGTCGGGATGGATGTAGACCGGCTCCTCCATGCCCATCCGGCGGCGGAGGTACGGCTGGATCATGTCGGACTTCACCGGCCCCGGACGGAACAGCGAGATGTCGACGATCAGGTCCTCCCACCGGGTGGGCTGGAGCTTCTGGAGCAGCTCGCGCTGGCCGGGCGACTCGATCTGGAAGCAGCCGAGCGTGTCCGAGGCGCGGATCAGCTCGAACGTCGGGATGTCGTCGGTCGCGATCCGGTCGAGGTCGACCTTCTCGCCGGTGGTCCGCGCGATCTCGTCCAGGGCGTGGCGCATCGACGAGAGCATCCGGATGCCCAGGACGTCGAGCTTCAGGTAGCCGAGCAGCTCGACGTCGTCCTTGTCGGCCTGGATCATCCGGTGGCCGTTCGCGCTCCGTTCCAGCGGCACGCGGTCGACCAGCTCGTGGTTCGACAGGACGATGCCGCACGGGTGCAGCGCGATGTGGCGCGGGAACCCGTCCAGCCGTTCGGCCACGCGGAACAGCAGCTCGAGCTGGGGCATCGGCAGGTTGATGCCGTGGAGCTCCGGGAGGCGCTCGATCGCCTCGCGGAGGTGGCTCGCCGAGATGTGGGGGAACGCCTTGGCCACGACCCCGAGCTCGGCGTCGGGCAGGCCGAGCGCCTTGCCCACCTCGCGGACCGCCGAGCGCGCCCGGTACGTGTCGATCATGGCGACACAGGCCGCGCGGTCGTCGCCGTGGCGCGAGAGCACCATGTCGTAGACGTCCTCGCGGCGCGCCGACTCCACGTCGATGTCGATGTCCGGCGGCTCGTCGCGCATCGGGTTCATGAACCGCTCGAACGGCAGGTCGTGGCGGACCGGGTCCACGTCGGAGATGGCGGTCAGGTAGCAGACGAGCGAGCCGGCCGCCGAGCCGCGGCACGCGCAGCGGATGCCCATCGCCTTGATGTCCGCGACGATGTCGGCCACGGTCAGGAAGAACGCCGACGATCCCATCTCGTCGATCATCGCGAGCTCGTGGTCGAGCCGGTCCTGGACCTGGCGCGTGGCCGTCACGTTCCGATCCTCGATGCCGCGCCGGCACCGCTCCGCGAGCACCGACGAGGCGCTCCGCCCGTCCGGCACCGGGAAGTCCGGGAAATGCATCCGCTTCAACCCCAGGTCGAACGTGCACCCCTCGGCGATCCGCAGCGTGGCGTCGCAGAGGTCCGGCCGCTCGTGGAACAGGGAACGCATCTGTCGTGACGGCTTGAGGTAGCCCTCGGCGTTCGCGCGGGTGACGTGGTTCTGGGCGATCGGCACGATCTTCCGCATGCACTCCAGCGCGTCGGCCAGGAACGCGTCCTCGGGTACCAGGTAGCGGACGGGGTTCGTCGCAACGGCGCGGACCTCGAGCCTCTCGGCGAACCGCAGCATCGCCCGCACCTCGTCGTGAGAGCCCGCCTCCATCCGCTGCTCGATGGCCACGACGCACCGATCCGCTCCGAACGCCTCCCGGAACGGATCGGCAGACGCGCACGCAGCGTCCATCCTGCCGGCAACCGCCAGGTTCCCCGGCGCCGAGCGCGGCCCGAGCATCACGACCAGACCCGCGGCGTGCGCACAGATCTGCGAAGCCGACACGGACGGGTCGCTCCGAACGCCGAGCATGTGCGCATCGGTGATGAGCCGACACAGGTTCGCGTACCCAACTGCGTCCTGCGCGAGCAGGACGATGCGGGTGTCAGGGCGGTCGGGGACGTCGCGGCGCGGCGACTCACGATGCGCCGCGGAGCGGCGCGAGCTGCGGAGCCGCAGAGCGGCGTCCCCGACCGCCACCCCCGCCTCCCCTCGAACGGTCAGCGAGGCGCCGAGGATCGGCCTCACGCCTTCGCTCTCGCACGCCTTCACGAACCGAGCCGCGCCGTAGAGGCCGTCTCGATCGGTCAGCGCGACGGCCGGCATGCCGAGATCGGACGGCGTGACCGACGAGCTGTTCGGGCGTGAACGCGCCTTCCTTCAGCGAGAAGCACGACCGGACGTCGAGATGCACGAACGGCGGGTCCGACGTGCAGGTGTCGCTCAATGAAAGCTCCAGGGGGAATCGAACAGGTGTTCGAGTCTAAGAGGAGCGGTCGATCCTGTCCAGACCTGGAGGGAGATGCGCTACTTGCCGGACGAAGAGCCGTTGCCGGTGGGCTTCGAGCCGGGAGCGGGCCCCTTCGGCGGCGGCGCCAACTGGTCGGCCGTCTTGGGACCCGCTGGATAGCCGCCGCGTACGGACACCCCGGACGACCGCTTCCGACCGTCTCCCGATGCTTTGCCCATGGCGATCACCTCACGCATCGATGAAGTCGAGGTACTCGACTTCGGCCCACCGAACGAGGATACCCGAGCCGGTCGGCACGACGTCGCCGTTGGCGTCGAGCTCGAACTCTCCCGACTCGGGATCCACGGAGTACGCCTCGGCGAGGAACAGATCCTGTTCGTCCGGATACCCGGCGGCGTACGAGCGGAGCCCTTCATCCCCCGTGCTCAAGAACGCCCCACCGAGCCACACCCCGCTCTTGAGCCGGAGCCGAACCCAGCCGTCCGGTTGCAGACCGAACACGTAGTCCCAGGCCCGCGGAGCAGGCGACGGCCCGGTGAACGCCCTCGACCACGTTCGCTGTTGCACCGTGCCGCGGCCGACGACGACGCCCAACGCGATCGGGATCGCGACGTAGAGGAGCGGCAACAGCCAGAGCGCGAGCGGGAGATCGCCATCCTGGAGCCGGCCGGTCAGGAGGTACGTCCGCCACCCCCAGACGGTGAACGGCGCGATCGCGGCCTGGAACACGGCGGATACGCCGACGAAGCGCAGGATGCGATCGGCGAACCCGACTCCCCACGCGCCGACGAGCCGCTCGAAGGACCACGTGTACAGCGCACCGGGCAGCAACGCCACGATCAGAACGACCAACGCTTGGAACGTGTCCGGCATCACCTTGTCCTTCGAACCAGGTCACGCTACGCGCCGGGACCGACAGGGACGTGCTCAATCCCAGAGCCGTTCCATGTGCCACGCGTCGCGCTGGCGGTCGTGATACAGGTCCCACACGGCCCCGCCCTTCGCCTCGACACGCCAGTACTCGCGGTCGCGGCCGTCGGCCCACCATCGTCCCTCGATCCGCCACCGCCCGATCACGTCGACCACCTGGTAGCGCCGCCCTCTCCACACGAAGACCGCCGGCATGCCCGCGTCGCGTTCCACCTGGACGTCCTCGTCGTAGCGCTTCGCCACCCGGTCCCTGCCTCATCGACGCCCCTCGTGTAGTCGAACGTATGTTCGAGAGGGAAGTTCGAATGTACTCCCGTGCTCCGACAGCCGTCAAGACGAGGTTCGGGCGTCCGGGGTACGGTCGCGCCATGTGGGACACCGGCGACCCGATCGTGATCCGCGAGATCTGGAGCGATCAGGTCTTCGAAGCTCGTCCCGCCACCGTGGTCCTGGACCTGCCGCTCCAGACGACGCTCTTCGTGGCGGCGTTCGTCCGTTGCGGCGTGGCGATCGACGACACCGGCGTCGAGCTCCGGTTCCCCGATCGTCCGTGGCATCTCTACACCCGCGAACGCGGCGACTTCGGTGTGCTCTCGTTCGCGTGGCCCGACACGCCGTATTCGATCCTGCTGCTCTCCGAGCCCGACGGATCGCCGCGCGGCTGGTACGTCAACCTCCAGACGCCGCTCCAGCGCACCGCCATCGGGTTCGACACGGTCGATCACCTCCTCGACGTGCTGATCCCGTTGGATCGATCGTCGTGGGCATGGAAGGACGAGGACGAACTTGCCGAGGGGATCGCGCTGGGGCTCTTCACCGAAGCCGACGCCGGCTGGTTGCGCTACTGGGGCGAGCGCGCGGTCGAGCATCTGTTCCTGCGGCTGCCGCCGTTCGACGAGCCGTGGGAGGACTGGCGCCCCGATCCATCGTGGCCCGTGCCGGAGCTCCCGCCCGGCTGGGATCTGGCCTGATCTCCGGGCCGGCACGGGACAGCGCCTCGTGCACGGGCTAGGCTTCCGGCTTCGCCCATCGAAGGAGGCACCGCATGAGTGACGTTCCCGGCGGCCCCACCCCGCCGCCACCACCGCCGCCTCCCCCACCGATGATGGGAGGACCGCAGGGTGGCCTGGCCCCGAAGGCGCTCGGCGAGATCCTGTCCGCCGCCTTCAACATCTACAAGGCCAACGCGTCGAAGCTCATGCTCATCGTGGCGATCGTGGTCGTACCCCTGTCGTTCATCAGCGCCCTGTTCAGAGGCGTCGTGTTCGCCGGCACGAAACACACCGACACCATCTTCGGAACGCAGGTGGTCGTCGTCGACCGGAGCTTCGGATTGATCCTGGCGGGCGCGCTCGTCGCGGGATTGATCAGCATCATCATCACCGCGGTGCTCCAGGCCGCGATCCTGCGAGCCGCCGCACAGGCGACGATCGGCGATCCGGTCGACGCGGAGGAGAGCTACCGGTTCGGCTTCAAGCGTCTCGGCAGCGTCATCCTGGTCTCCGTGCTCGTCGGGCTCGCGGTCATCGGCGGTTTCATCCTCCTCATCATCCCGGGGATCATCTTCCTGGTCCTCCTCTCGGTATCGGTCCCCGTGCTGATCGTGGAGAACCGTCGCGGGACGGCGGCGATGGGCCGCTCGTGGAACCTGGCGAAGGGCCACTTCTGGCACGCGTTCGGCGTCATCATCGTGGCCGGGCTCATCGTCGGGGTCATCTCGGGGATCATCAGCGCGATCGGCGGCAGCGCGTGGGTCCTCGGGTGGATCTTCTCCGCGATCGCACAGATACTCACCGCGCCGTTCACCGCGCTCGTCTCGGTGCTGCTGTACCTGGATCTGCGCGCGCGGAGCGAGGCGTTGTCGGCCGACACGCTGCGCGCCGAACTCGCCGCGGCCGGTTCGTCTGGGTAGGTCTCCGCGAGTTCGTCCAACGGAGGCGGCACGCGCCCCGGCGCGTTCGGCTACGTTCCCAGAGGGCGACGGGCCGCCGAACCCTGTTCTTCGTCGTCCACAACTCGCCCGTGACGACGCTCGAGTTGCAGGCGGCAAACTTCGCGCAGATGATTGTTTGGGGAAGGTGACGAACATGGGGAAAGTCCGCACAGGGCTCTCAGTCTCGCTCGACGGGTTCATCAGTGGGCCGAACGACAGCCCTGAAGCACCCATGGGCGTCGGCGGCGAGAGGCTCTTGGCGTGGTACTCCGCTGGCGACACCGAATACAGGCTGCCTGGAACCGACATGGTCTTCATGGTCTCGGCGCAGACCGCCGAGTACCTTGCCGAGACGCGCGCAACGACCGGGGCGTTGGTGTTTGGTCGAAGGACATTCGACCTCACCCATGGGTGGGGTGGCAAACACCCCTTGGACGTACCGGTCTTTGTCGTTACCAGCTCGGTCCCACAAGACTGGGTCTACGAAGGATCGCCGTTCACGTTCGTCACGGACGGACTCGAAAGCGCCTTAGAGCAAGCGAAAGCGGTCGCAGGCGACAAGGACGTCGGCGTGGGTGCCGCGAGCATCGTGCAGCAGTGCATCAAAGCAGGGCTCCTCGACGAGATACACATCGATCTGGTACCCGTCCTGCTCGGGGGCGGCGTCTGATTGTTCGACCATCTCGGGACCGGCCCAATCGACCTGGAGAGGACGAGGGTGATCGAGGGCGCTGGGGTCACGCATCTTACCTTCCGCGTCATGAAGTGAAGTACGTCTGGTCTCGTATTGTCGCGACGCCCATTCGCACCTGATAACAGGTGCGTAGACGGTGCCAAACTGGGACTTGCGCCCCAGCGCTGGCGGCCGCGCAGTCGCACGCGATAGACCCGTGGGCGAGGTCATCCCGCGATAATGGCCGACGTGGAGGAGGTCGAGGTCGTCGTCGCCCACAACGAGCGCGTGACCCTGCGCGTCGGCGACGTCTTCCTCAAGATCGACACCGACCAAACGCGCACCGACGTCGAGGTCGAGGCGATGGCCATGGCGCCGATCCCGACTCCGGAAGTCCTGTGGCGGAAGCCGCCCGTGCTGGCACTCGCCGCCCTCCCGGGGACGGCACTCGGCCGCCTCGGCGAGCCGTCGATCGCATCGGCGGCGGCGTGGGCCGCTGCCGGTGCCGCCGCACGGACGCTGCACGACGCGCCACTGCCGCCATGGCCTGGTGAAAGCCTCGACGAGATCGCATCGCAGCTCGACCGCGAATGCGAGTGGCTCGTCATGAACGGCGTCCTTCCGAGCGATATGGTCACGCGCAACCGCCGGATCGCCGAGGCTGCGCTCCGCCCGTGGACACCGGTGTTCACGCACGGCGATCTGCAGATCACCCACGTGTTCGTCGACGGTGACGAGATCACCGGAGTCGTCGACTGGTCCGAGGCTGCCCGGGGCGATGCGCTGTGGGACCTCGCCAGCTTGACGCTCGGACACGAGGAGCACCTTGCCGACGTTGCAGCCGGCTACGGCACCGACGTCGACCTCGACGTGATCCACGCGTGGTGGTCGCTGCGGAGCCTGCTGGCCGCCCGCTGGCTGATCGAGCACGGCTTCGACCCGTCCTCGCCAGGCTGCGAGTTCGACGTGCTGAGATCCCGGATGCGAGACGAACGATAACGAGCCATCCGGTCATGCCGCTGTCCGCTCGGTGTTAGCGCCAGACGCCGACCTCCGCCGCCCGTTAGGTAGGCGGCCCGCACCGAGAGTCGACGTGGAGCTTCGTCGGCAGATCGCCAGGGTCCGTTATCCGTCACGGCTCAGCACACGAACGGCATAGGGTTCTGGTGATGAAACGATCCCTGAGGTCCGTTCTGGCTGTCGGTCTACTTCTCGCTGCTTGCAGCGACGCACCTGCGAGTACAGAGTCCGACCTGTTCTTCCCCACAAAGCCCGAAGCGGGTGGAGCGTCGAATGATGCCCTCTTCCAAGGACCGCTTGTCGTTCGTGACGGGTGCGTCCTGATCGGCCGCCCGGACGAATACACCCTGCCGATCTGGTGGAAGGGGTTCACGGCCGAACGGGACAACTCCGGACGACTCGTCGTGCGTGATGGTGAAGGCGGGGTCGTTGCCATCGAAGGCGAGAACTTCGAGATGGGGGGAGGCTATACGGCGGAGTTCCGCCCGGAGGGTCGGGTCGAGCCGAAGGAGGATCAGGTTCGTAGGGTCGAAGACTGGCTTGGTTACTCGATCCCCGACCGATGTCTCGGTCCCGAGGTCTACGGCATCTGGAGCGTCGGCGAGACATAAGCTTTCACATCTCCCAAGTCGCCGTGGTGTACGGATCTGGAACTTCGTCGGCCGATCGAAAGGACCCGTGGAAATCGCAAGCGGTATCGTCCAGCCATGATCCGGCCGCTCGACCCTAGCGACAGCACCGCCTGTGATGCGATCGTCGCGTCGCTGCCCGACTGGTTCGGCCTAGAGGAGGGCGTCCGGGAGTGCGCGGAAGCAGTGCGAACCCAGCCGGGGCTCGTCGCGGAGGTCGACGGCGAGGTGAGCGGCTTCTTGACCATTGCTCACCCATATCCTCAGACCCCGGAGATCTCTTGGCTGGCGGTCCATGCTCGAGATCGTCGACGGGGGGTCGGCCGAGCGCTGATCATGGCGCTGAACGACCAACTCCGAACCCACGGCGACCGACTCGTGCTGGTCAAGACCGTCTCCGACCGCAGCGACCCAGGGCCGGAGTACGCCGAAACCCGCGCCTTCTACCTCGCGATGGGTTTCGTGCCGGTGGCAGAACTGGATCTCGATCCGCCTGATCCTGAGAACCCGATCCAGCTGTTGGCTCTGCCTCTCTGAGGCCGTCGAGCCTCGGCTTGAAGGTTCATGGTCACCCGTATCTCAGAGCGAAACCAAGACAGCCCATCGTTCAGGTCGTGCGCAGTGCATCGATCGTCGCCGTCTCGACGAGGCCGGAGACCGCCCGCGCCAGATCGCCGTCGGAAGTGACGAGCTTGTGCCCGGCGGCGACCTCGACCTCGCCAGCGGCGATCCGGAGCAGCGTCTCGGAGTCGACGACGAACCGCGTCACGCCGCAGACGTTACAGGCCCGTGGCGTCCGGCCCGGCCACGCCTGCACTTGAGTAGCCTCATGCATCCACCCCCGTTCTCCAGAGCCCGCTCAATGTGAGGTGCCGGGGTTCGTGCCCCTCGCGGGTTCGTAGGTTGCGATCAAGACCCCTTTGCTGCTTGTGATGCAGTCGGTGAGGCGGAGCGATGCCTGCACCCCCTCCGGGAACAGGCGCCGGCCGCTGCCGAGCACGAGCGGGTGGATCATCAGCAGGTACTCGTCGATAAGGTCGGCGCTCATCAACGCGGCGATCAGCTCGCCGCTGCCCATGATCACGAGGTTGGCGCTCGATGTCTGCTTGAGCTCGGCTACCGCGGCGGGTACGTCGTCGTGCAAGAGCGTCGAGTTCAGCCATCCGAGTCGTGTTGCGGGGCTGTGCGATGCGACGTATTTCGGGGTGGTGTTGAGCGCGTCCTTGAATGGGCCGCCCTGGCGGTTCCACGAAGCGAGCAGGATCCTCATACGTGCGTCGGCCGAACAGGAACGCTCGATCCTCCCCCATCCGCTCGCCCATCTTGGCGACCATGAGCTCGTCGCCGCCGGGGATCGCCCAACCTCCGTGCGCGAACCCATCGCGGGTGTCCTCGTCGGGCCGGCCGGGGCTCTGCATCACGCCGTCGAGAGTGATGCTGTTCATGACAACTACCTTGGCCATCTTGCTGTCCTTTCCTGCGGTTTCCACGGTGGTCCGTTCCGTCGACGATACGGGCCCGCGAAAACACCCCACACATGTGCAGTGATGTACCCCTGTCGTCAGGGTTCCCTGACGACAGGAGGAAAGCGGGAGCGTGCGGGCGAAAGCGATCCGGCTCGACGCGCAGGCGACGAAGGGTCGTCTTCGACTGGCGGGAACGTGGGGGAAGAAACCACTGGACGATCTCAATGTTGCACGTGCGGCTTCGGGCGCCATAGACAAGCTGATCCGCCAGACGGTCCGGGATGCTCGAGGACGGGGCTGCACGTGGGCTGAGATCGGCCAGGCGCTCGGGATGTCGAAGCAGTCGGCGTGGGAGCGGTTCTCCGGCGAGGACTGAGCGGCCGTCCCCAAGCGACCCTGCAGCCTTCTCTCATCACGGTCGTCTACGACCGGAGTACATTCGCGCAGGGACGACGCGGGATGTATCGAGCACGTGAGGAGCAACCATGAAGTGGGTGACACGAGAGAACGCGAACGTTGACCGGGTCGCATGCCCCTGGCTCATCAACAGGTTCATCGATCCAGAGGCTGAGTTCCTCTTCGTGGAAAGGGACGAGGTGCTTTACGTCGCGGAGCATGAGGGAGCGAACTCCTTCGACGCTCCAGGCGCGAGGTACACCCACCGCGACGGGAAGTGTTCCTTCGACGTGCTCGTTGAGGACTTCGGACTGACCGCCGACGCAGGGCTCATTCGGTTGGCCGAAATCGTCCATGCTGCCGACGTCGATGAGGACATCGACTCGTCACCCGAAGGCCGAGGGCTGTCTGCCATCGCCCACGGGTTCGCCCTGCTGCACGGCAAGGAAGACCACAGGAAGATCGAGCTCGAGACGCCGATGTATGACGCCCTGTACGCATGGTGCCAGGAACAAGTCGGGTGAATAGGATGGCCGCGTGGATGCCGATAGCTTGCTCGCCCTCGTCCGGTTCCACGCGTGGGCGAACGACCGGATCCTGACGACGACGGCCGGCCTGTCGGACGAGGAGTTCCGCAGGACCGCGAACCTCGACCACGGCAGCGCCTTCAAGACCGTGCGCCACCTCGTCGACGTCGACTGGAGCTGGCGCGAAGCCCTGCTGGGGAACGACGTTGGGGATGCCTACGTGTGGGACCACGGGTTCGAGCTCGACGACCTCCCGGCGATCCACGCGTTCTGCCTCGAAGAGGACGTCCGACTGCGGAGCTACGTCGAGTCCCACGACGATGCGGCGCTGGCCGAGTCGATGGAGCTCGGCCCCGACTTCGCGAGACCGCCATGGCTGATCGTCGCCCACGTCGTGAACCATGGAACGCAGCACCGCAGCGAGCTGGCTCGCTACCTGACCGAGTGCGGGCACTCACCGGGCGACCTCGACCTCCTGGACGCGCAAGAACTGCCGTGGCCGAGTGGCAGGTGAATCGAGCCGTCTCAGGCGCGGCGAGGTTAGGGGTCAGCCTGCCGGAACCTCGGGGGTGGCGTCGCTCCGATCGCGGGAGGGCGCTGGACCACCTCATTCACGCAGACGTACGTCTGCAGCCACCACTCCTCCGCCACCTCGTCGATCTCCCCCTCGCCCACGACGAAGCTCGTATTGAGCCATCGATAGCGCTCGTGTTCGCTCAACAACTCCACCCTGGTGAGGATGGCTCGGCCGACTCCGACTGCGGAGTCTTCCTGGACGCTCTGCCCATGGAGGGAGAGGAGGATCCCCGCACGGTCCTCGGTCCTGATCACCCCGCGAAGGTTGGGCGTCCACACCCCGTCCTCCCGCTTGCGAGGGTAGTTGGCCCATCGCACGCTCCCTTGGATCACGTCGCCGGAGACCACGCCTTCCCCCCAGCCGAACCCTGCGGCCTCAGCCGTGCCGAACGGGCGCACCCATTCACCGTCGGCATATCGCATCGATACGTGGCACAGCGGCTCGAGTCGCATCGCTGGCAACGGAGTCTAGGCCACGCCCACTAGGCCTGGTCCGGCCAAGGGGCGACGTCGACCTCGTTGCCCTCGGCATCTGCGAGGGTCCACCACCCGGGCGCGTTCTCGTCGCTGACCACGTGACCGCCGGCCGCGAGCGCCGCCGCGACGCGGGCCTCCGCCTGGTCGTGCGGTACGTAGAGATCGATATGGATCCGGTTCCGTTGCGGGCGCGGCGCGTCCATCTGCTGGAACCAGAACGGCGGGCCCTTCGTGTGGGGATCGAAGATGTCCTCGTCGTCCTCCTCCTTGTAGCCGAGCACCGCACGCCAGAACGGCAGCACTTCGGGGATCACGAGCGCGTCGATCGCGACCTGGATGGTTTGCAGGCCGGTCAGGTCGATCGGGATCTCCAGTTCGCGCGCCGCCTCGGAGATCTGCCGGGCCAGCGCGACGTCACGCTCGGTCAATCCGCCCTCGCTGTGCGTTTTCAGACGCACCGTCACGCCGCCATACCGGAGGTCGATATCCGGATGATGGTTCGCGGCGTCGGCCAGCGCGCCGATCGCGTCCACGAGCGCGAGGCCCTTCGCGAACGAGCCGGTGCGGAAGTGCGTCGACGCGGCGTCGCGGATGACCCGCCAATCGAACTCGTGGAACCGCTGCGGTGTGATCGTCTCGCTCATCCAACCCTCCCCGACGTGGGTGTGCGTCACGTATCGTGACACGCCACCGGGGCAGCGGCGGCCCTTCGATGACGGACCTCGCGGGATCGAGATCGCGCCATAGACTCCACCCGTGACCAGGTTGAACGTCACCGATATCCTCGCGAACTCGCGTGTCTCGGATCATCTCGACGCCGAGAGGGTCGAAGTCTTCCGACGCGTTCTCGACCAGCTTCCTCCCGTCGTCGTCTTCGATACGGAGGATGGACTGTTGCTGGCGGACGGGTATCACCGACTCGCCGCTGCCGTGGGGCAGGGGCGGGAACCATCGAGGGTGAGGTGCGATAGGCACGCGGCGTGACGCTCTCGATCACGCGGCCAACATCGCCGCACGCGCGCGGCAAGGTCCTCGTCTCCGTGGCGTGAAACGGGGAGTGAGGCCTAGACCGTGGCCGTGCCTTCGACCCCCAGGACGCCCTTCAGCCCCTCGATCATCCCCAGATGCCGGGAGGCGTGCGTGAGATGCCAGCCGAAGTGTTCGAGGACGACCCAACCGCCCTCGTCGTAGAAGTCAGCGGTCGGCAGGAGCAGCTCATCGTCGTCGACGCCGCCGAAGACGTCCTCGGCTGCCCCGAACGCCTCCTGGGCGTAGGACGCGACCTCGTCCTTCCCCGGGAGCGGCAGCGCCGCCGACGCGTCGTCGTCGAGTCCCATGCCCGTCGCCTCGTCGCCGAGCACGTCGCCGAGACCCCACGCCTTCGCGAGCGCGCGCGCGTCCCAGATCTGCTCGCGCCCGGCGAACCTCGCGAGCTGTGGCGCGAACGAACCGAAGCGTCCCTGGAACGCGTCGGCCCACCGTGCCGTGTGCCACAGATGGAACGCGATCGAGGGTGCCTTCGCGCCGGGTCGCGCCCGGAACGACTCATCGTCGAGGTCTCCGACCACTTCGAGGAACGCTCCGTGGATGAAGGAGACCCTGCCCACCAAGCTCTCGACGATGTCGTGACCCATGCACCGCTCCCTTCCGGTGAGCGGACCCTACGCGACGGTCGCCCGCACGGTCCAGCGGGCTGAGGACAAGACGCATCCGAGGCCTGTACGGTGCTACCGATGAGCACACCCTCGCTGGAGGACGCGTTCGGTCACCATGTATGGGCGACGCTCCGGCTGATCGACTCCTGCATCGCCCTCGATCCGGAGCAGCTCGAGACGACCGTCCCGGGGACCTACGGCTCCATCCTCGAGACGCTGCGGCACCTCGTCGGGGCCGACTCCTGGTACCTGTTCGTCATGACCGGCGAGCGCACCCCGCAGATCGATGAGGACCACATGGATATCCCGGAGCTCCGCGCCGCGATGGAGGAGGACGGTGCCGCCTGGTCGGCGCTCCTTGCGGAGAACCCCGATCCGGACCGCGTCGTCGTGGGGCGGCACAAGGATGGGTCTGAGACCCACGCCCCGATGGGCATCCGGCTCGCGCAGGCGCTGCATCACGGGACCGATCATCGGAGCCAGATCTGCACCGCGCTGACGAATCTCGGCGTGGAACCGCCGCTCATCGACGTCTGGGACTTCGGCTGGCAGGACGGACGCGTCGTCGAGATCGAACCGGGCGAGGGGTCCGTCAGCGCTCCGTCGGAATGACGCGGTGACGATCACCTGCACCTGGCGCGGCGACTTCGACAACGCCGAAGTGAACGCGCTTCACGCCGAGGCGTTCGAGACACGCGTCTTCGATGATGCCGCGTGGAACTGGGTAGAGCTCGTCCTCCGACACAGCCTCGGCTGGGTCGTCGCGAGGGACGACGCCGTACTCGTCGGTTTCGTCAACGTCCTCTGGGACGGCCTGGTGCACGCATGGATCCAGGACACGATGGTCGCGGCTGCGGCACGACACCACGGGATCGGGGCCGAGCTCGTGGCCGTCTCGGTGCGGGAGGCACGACGTGCAGGCTGCGAATGGCTCCACGTCGATTTCGACGAGCATCTCCGGCCGTTCTACCTCGACGCCTGCGGGTTCACTCCCACGCATGCGGGTCTGATCGCGCTCTAGCGTCACAGCCTGATGGCCGATCGACGTTGCCGAATGTTCCTCCCGTGCAGGTACACCGCGAGGAAGATGAGGGGAACGTGGATCGCCGGCAGGTTGTGGGCGAACCACTCGGGCAGGTAGATGTCGGTGACCGAACCGTTCTCAGCTCCGAGCGATTCCGCCACGTCGGTCAGGGGGCAGCGGAACCCGTTGGCCGCGAAGACCAACGTCTCGCCGCCGACGACGGCAGCCGCGGTCGCCGCTCGCCGGTCGGTCCGCCTCGCGAAGCCCGCGTATAGCAGGTAGATCATGCAGGCTTCGATGGAGAACCAGGCAAGCGTATGGACAGCCTTGACCGCCGCGAGCGCCTGCCTGTCACGGTTCCCGGTCACGGAGCGAGCCTACCCGTGACACCCCCGACACCGCCCGCTTCGTTCCATCGAGGGGTACGGGAGGGTAGGGTCCGATCGTGACGTTCGAACAGATCATGAACGACGCCGTCAAGGCGTTCGAGATCCTCGGCGTCCTCATCCTGATCGTCGGCGGGTTCTTGGCGCTGTTCGACTGCGTCGTCGACCTGATCCGACGAACGGCTCCATCGATCGCGTTCGACCGGGTGCGTGCGCGTCTGGGTCACGCGATCCTGCTCGGCATCGAGATCCTCGTCGTCGCCGACATCATCCGCACGATCGTGGTGAGCCCGACGCTCTCCAGCGCGTTGTCGCTGGGCCTCATCGTCGTGGTGCGGATCGCGCTCAGCTTCGCCATCGATGTCGAGGTCGACGGCGTGGCTCCGTGGCGGAAAGCGGCGATGGAGGCGTCGCAGCACTCGAACGACCCTGCGCCAGAGAGCTGACCTCGCCTTCAGTCGAGGGTGGGCATGACCTGTTCGACGAACTCCTCGACGCGCCCGCGTCCCTCGCCGGGCCAGTCGACGACCAGGTAACCGATCCCACCGGCGGCCATCCACTCGTAGGAACGCTTCACCTCGTCCCACGGCTCGCTGATCGACAGGCTCGACGCCCGCAGGATCGACGCCGGGTTTCGGCCCGCTTCCTCCGCCGCTCGGTCGATGATCTCCATCTTCGATCGAAGGTCGTTCGCGTCCGTCGCTCCCCCGTGCCACGCGTCGGCGTAGCGGCCGGTCATCGGCAGCGTCCGCGTGCGACCGGAGCCACCGATCCAGATCGGCGGATGCGGCTGCTGCACGGGGCGTGGCCGGTAGGTGGCGTGATCCAGCCGGACCTGCCTGCCTTCGAACGACACGTCGTCCTGGGTGAAGAGGAGCTTCATGACCTGCACGCCCTCTTCGAGCCGGTCCATCCGGTCGCGGAGCGAGGGGAACGGGATGCCCAGCTCGCGGTGCTCGGGCTCGTTCCACGCCGCGCCCACGGCGCACTCCACCCGCCCGCCCGACAGATGATCGACCGTGACGACCTCGGCAGCCAGGACCGAAGGGATCCGGTGCGTCATGCCGGTGACGAGCGTCCCCAGCCGGACCCTCGTCGTCTCGCGCGCGAGCCCGGCGAGCAGCGTCCATCCCTCGAGACACGGGCCCTTTCGGGTCCGCGTACAGCGCCTTGAAATGATCGAACACCCACACGCCGTCGAACCCGGCGTCCTCGGCGAGCTTCGCGCGGGACACGATCTCGTCCCATTCGAGCTGATGTTGCGTGACGTCCAATCCGAACCGCATCAGGGATTGACCTCCGTCGGTCTCGGCCCGCTTGTCGCGGCCTGGGTCCTGCGGGAGTCTATGCGCCATGACGCCGCTCGATCCCGCGGCCCTCCGACGCCGGTTCCCCGCGCTCTCCCGGACCGGGGAGGACGGGCGACCGGTCATCTACGCGGACGCGCCCGGAGGCTCGCAGGTCCCGGAGACGGTGATCGACGCGATCGCGGGCCATCTACGGAGCGGGATCAGCAACACGCACGGGGCGTTCGCGGCCAGCGAGGAGACCGACGCGTTGATCGCCGAGGCCCGTCGCGCCGCCGCCGACATCACGGGCGCCGACCCGGGCGAGGTCGTGTTCGGGCCGAATTCGACGACGCTCCTCATGCATCTCTCCCGCTCGTTCGGCCGGACGCTCGGTCCCGGCGATGAGGTCGTGGTCACGATGCTCGATCACGACGCGAACGTCCGGCCGTGGGTGCTGGCAGCCGAGGACGCGGGCGCCACGGTCCGCTGGGTCGACATCCACGAGGACGACGTCACGCTCGACCTCGACTCGTTCGATGCGGCCCTGAGCGATCGGACGCGTTTGGTCGCGTTCACGCTCGCATCGAACGCCGTAGGCACCATCCCGCCCGCCGCCGAGCTGATCCGCCGCGTCCACGCCGTGGGCGCGCTCGCCGCCGTCGACGGCGTGCACTTCGCGCAGCACCGCGCGCTCGATCTGCGCGGACTGGACGCCGACATCCTCGCGTGCTCCCCGTACAAGTTCTTCGGGCCGCACCTGGGTGTCTTGAGCGTGCGTCGCGAGCTGCTCGAGACGTGGACGCCGTACAAGCTCCGCCCGGCGCCCGACGAAGCTCCCGAGCGGTGGGAGACGGGGACGCAGAACCATGAGGGACTCGCCGGCCTGACCGCCGCCGTCGACTACCTGGCGGACGTCGGCCGGACGTACGGCGACCCGGCCAGCGGGGACCGGCGCGACGCGGTCGTGGCCGGCTTCGCCGCGATCGGTGCCCACGAGCGCGAGCTTGCCGCGCGTTTCCTGCATGGCCTGGCCCACATCCCGGACGTTCGCCTGTGGGGCATCGCCGATGAGGTTCGGCTCGACGAACGGACCCCCACCTTCGCCGTCCGCGTGCGCGATCAGGACCCGCTGAAGACGGCGAGCGAACTCGCGCAACGCGGCATCTACGTGTGGGACGGGCACTACTACGCCATCACCGTGATGGAACGGCTCGGACTCCTCGATTCTGGCGGCGCCGTTCGGATCGGCTTCTGCCACTACCACTCCGCGGACGACGTGGACCGGGTGCTCGAGGCCCTGGCCGACCTGTCCTGAGTACAATCCCCCGGACTCCCCTCCTCTTTCGAAAGGGACTCCATGCGCATCCTGATCCTCGGCGGCGACGGGTACCTCGGGTGGCCAACCGCCATGCGGTTCTCGAACCGCGGCCACGAGGTCCACGTCGTCGACGACTACCTGCGCCGCCGGGCGCACGCCGAGGCCGGCACGGACTCGCTCACGCCGATCCTCGCCGGCCTGCCCGAGCGCGTCGCCGCGTGGCACGACGTCACGGGCAAGGACATCGGCTTCACGGAGGGCGACCTCTGCGACTGGGCCGTCACCGAGGCCGTCTTCCGCGAGTTCCAGCCTGAGGCGGTCGTGCACTACGGCGAGATGCCGTCGGCGCCGTACTCGATGAAGGACCGCGAGCACGCGGTCTTCACGCAGACCAACAACGTGGTGAACACGCTGAACGTGCTGTTCGCGATCGAGGCGTTCGCGCCGGATGCCCACCTGGTGAAGCTCGGCACCATGGGCGAGTACGGCACGCCGAACATCGACATCGAGGAAGGTTTCATCGAGATCAACCACAACGGGCGATCCGACTATCTGCCGTTCCCCAAGCTCCCCGGCAGCTTCTATCACCTATCGAAGGTCCACGACTCGCACAACATCCACTTCGCGTGCCGGGTGCGCGGCCTGCGCGCCACCGACCTCAACCAGGGCGTCGTGTACGGCATCGAGACCGAGGAGACCGCCCTCGACGACCGGCTCCTCACGCGGTTCGATTACGACGACGTGTTCGGGACCGCGCTGAACCGGTTCTGCGTCCAGGCCGTGATCGGCCACCCGCTGACCGTGTACGGCAAAGGCGGACAGACCCGCGGGTACCTGAACATCGTCGACACGTTGCGGTGCGTCGAGCTGGCCGTGCTGCATCCGGCGGAGGCCGGCGAGTTCCGCGTCTTCAACCAGTTCACCGAGCAGTTCTCCGTGCTGGAGCTGGCGGAGCACGTGCAGAAGGCCGGCGCGGAGGTGGGTCTCGACGTCGTCGTGCATCCGATCGAGAACCCGCGGGTGGAGTTGGAGGAGCACTACTACCACGCCGCCCACACGAAGCTGCTGGACCTCGGGCTCCGGCCGCACCTGCTCTCCGACGCCCTCGTGGAGTCGATGTTCGCGGCCATCGAGCGCCACCGCGGTCGCATCAACCTCGAGCACATCCTGCCGAGGGATCGCTGGCGCCCGGGCGTGGGCGCGCCCAGCGCGTAGGGGCCTATGCCGGCACTCAGGATCCTCGGGGGCCTGGCCGCACTCGCGTTCTTCGTCGTCCAGATCCTGCGCTACCGCAGACGGCACGTCAGCCGGCTGAACCTGATCATCACGTGCGCACTGTGCATCGTCATCGTCGCCCTCGCGATCTCGCCGTCGTTCTTCAACCCGGTCTTCCGTACGTTCAACTTCCAGCCGCCGAACAGCCAGTCCGACGCGGAGGCGCGCACACGACTGATCTTCGTCCTGGTCGTCGCCGTCGTGATCCTGTTCGCCCTGTACCTGCGGTTGCAGTCGTCCGCCGACACGAACGAGCGCGCGATCCGGCTGCTCGTCGAAGCCCTCGGACAGGAGCGGTTCGACTGGGACCGGGCGGCGTCGCTCCCCGACGGTCCGCGGCTGGTGACGGTGTCGCCCGCCTACAACGAAGCCGAGAACGTCGCGGCGGTGATCAAGGCGATGCCCCAGATGGTGGAGGGCTACCACGTCGTGCCGGTGGTCGTGTCCGACGGCTCCGAGGACCGGACGGCCGCGGTCGCCCGCGAGGCCGGGGCGTTCGTGGCGGAGCTGCCGATCCGGCGGGGCGGGGGTCTGGCGCTCCGGGTCGGCTACGAGGTCGCGCTGAAGATGAACGCCGACATCGTCGTGACGCTGGACGCGGACGGCCAGCACCTGCCCGAGGAGCTCGGCATGATGATCGCCCCGATCATCGCCGGCGAGGCCGACTACGTGAACGGCTCACGGCTGCTCGGCTACTTCGAGAAGGAGAGCACGATCCGCCACCTGGGCGTGCACTTCTTCAGCTGGCTCGTCACGATCCTCACGGGCACGCGCGTCACCGATATCTCGAGCGGCTATCGGGCGGCGCGCGCGGACCTGCTGCGACCGCTCGTGCTGGAACAGGATCAGTTCTGGACGAGCGAGATCCTCATCGAGGCGCTCCGGCACCATGCGCGCATCGTCGAGGTGCCGATCACGATCCTCGCGCGCGCCGGCGGCAAGTCGAAGAAGCCGAAGTCGCTCAAGTACGGCTGGAACTTCTCCAAGGTCATCATCCAGACCTGGTTGCGCTGAGCGCGGCGGCGATCCTTCCGGCGACGCGCGCGTTGTCCTCCAGCAGGGCGAGGTTGGCCTCCAGGCTCCGGCCGCCCGTGAGCTCGGCGAGCGCGGCCAGGAGGAACGGCGTCCGCGCCTTGCCGTGTACGCCTTCTCGCTCGGCACGATCCTCCGCCTCTGTCGCCGCGGCCGCGACCTCGACGGGGTCCATCGCGTGCGCCTCGGGGATCGGGTTGCACAGGAGCACGGTGCTCGGCGCGCCAAGGTCCATGACGGCGTGCGCGACGACGGCCGCTTCATCGGACGTGTCGACGCGGTGTTCGAGGTCGACGGGTGCTTCGCGCGCAAGGAAGAACGGCAACCGGTCGACGCCGATATCCCGACGAGCGCCACGCCGAGCTCCTCGAGCTTCTCCGCGGTCGCGGCGGGATCGATGATGGACTTCGGTCCCGAGCACACCAGCAGCCCGGGCGTGCGCGCGAGCTCGAACAGATCCGCGCTCACGTCGGGATCGTCTCCGGGGTGCACGCCGCCGATCCCTCCGGTGGCGCTCACGACGATCCCGGCCTTGGCGGCGGCCCAGATCGTGGCGCTCACCGTGGTGGCGCCGAGCTCTCTGCTCGCGACCGCGAGCGGGTAGTCGCGCCGCGCGACCTTCGATCGCAACCCCCGGCTCGGTGAACCGAGCCAGTTGCGCGTCGCTCAAGCCAACCGTGACCGACCCATCAACGACCCCGATCCACGCCGGGCACCGCATCGTTCGCGCGGATCGCCGCGCTCATCCGTTCGATGCATTCCCGGTTGCGCGGAGTGGGCAAGCCCTGGCCGATGACGCTCGTCTCCAGCGCCACGATGCCCCGACCGACCGCCTGCGCGGCGAGCACGTCCTCTGTCACGACGAATGCGTCGCTCACCGCCGGCCTTCCTCGGGCCAGGTCTCGGCACTGGCGGCGACGAGGGCTCCGGCGTGGCACGCGCGCCGGAGCGCGGCTTCCGGGTCGACGCCGCGCGCGAGCGCGGCGAGCAACACGCCGTCGAACGCGTCGCCGGCACCGGTGGCATCGACCTCGACGACGGGGTCCGCGCCCACCTCCACGAGCGAGCCCTCGAACGACATCGCCGCTCCCTTCTCGCCGAGCTTCACGCACGCGACCCTGTAGCGCTCACCGAGCGCTCGGGCGGCTGCCGTGCTCGACACACCGGTCAGGATCTCGGCCTCACGCTCGTTGGCCAGGAGCACGTTCGCGCCGGCGTCCGTGGTCTCCGACAGGAACCGTTCGGGGCCGAACGCCTCGACGAGCGGCCATGACGAGGTCTCCACCGCAACGAACGTCGCCCTCGCGCGGTCGACCGCGGCCAGCGCCGGACGGTGTGGTCGGCTCCTGGAGGAGCAGGTACCCGGAGACGAGGACCGCGCCCGCGTCGAGCGACGCCGGGAGGTCGTCCGGCGTGAGCGCCGCGTTCGCGCCGCGGTCGGCGACCATGGATCGCTCTCCCGCCTCGACCACGACGAGCATCGTGCCCGACGGCGCGCCGGCGTCGATGGTCAGCGCCGCATCCACGCCCCGCTCCGCGAGCGCGTCGCGGAGCAGGCGCCCCGCCAGATCGTCGCCGACGCGGCCGAGGACGCGGGCCGTGGCACCGTCCCACGCCGCCCACACCGCGGCGTTCGCGGACGTTCCCGCCGGTTGGAGCCGAACACGTCCGTGGACGTCGCCGCCCCGCTTGAGCGCCGGCGCCTGCACGTGCACATCGACCATGACGTCGCCCACCGCGATCAGGTCCACGGCGGCGAGCCTACCCGGCGGCGGCCGCCTCCGATGCCCAGGCGCCGAACGCGCCCCAGAACGGATCGAGGCCCGGGTGCTCCAGGGCCCGCTCGCCGTCGGCGTCGACCACCACCCGGCCTTCGGAGGGATCCGTCACGTCACCGACGATGGCCGCGTCGATCCCTTCGCGCGCGCACGCCTCGACGAATCCGATCGCGCGATCGGGCGCGACGGTCGCGATCAGCGTTCCCTCGGAGATCGACGTGTAGGGGTCGATCCCGACGTGATCGCACACGGCCTGCACCTCGGGGCGGACGGGGATCGCGTCCAGCCGGACGCGCATGCCGACCTCGGCGGCGGCGGCGACCTCCGCGAGGCCTCCGAGCACGCCGCCCTCGGTCGCGTCGTGCATCGAGGTCACGCCGCGGTCGCGCAACCCGAACGCCGCGGCCACGCGCGCCTCGGGGACGACCGTCATCTGCTCGAACAGGGCGTCGGCGCGTCGCACGACGTCCTCGCCCACCCCCACGGTGAGCCGGTCGGGGAACGTCGCCGCGAACAGCGCGGTGGCCTCGATCGCCGCGCCCTTCGTCACGACGACCCGGTCGCCGGGACGCGCCATCGTCGGCGTGACGAACGCGTCGGACGGACCGAGCGCCATGCATGTCGCGCCGCCGACCATCGGCCAGGCGCAGCCGTCGTATCGGGCCGTGTGGCCCGTGACGACCGCGATGCCTAAGTCGTCGCACGTCCGCGAGAACGCGTCCCAGAGCGAGGTCAGATCCCCGTCGCTGATCTCGGGCGGCAGGTTGAGGTCCACCGCCATCCACCGCAATCGGAAGCCCGCTCGTCGAGGCGTCCGACGCGAGGATGTGCACCGCGAACCACGCCGCTCGCTCCCATCCGTACGCGGGAACCACGAACACCGGGTCCGTCGTGACGGCCATCGCGACGCCGTCGGCGACAGTGACGACCCCGACGTCCACGCCGTGCCTCGGGCCGACCAGCACGTCGGCGTCGGCGGCACCGAGGCGCCGCATGATCACCTGTTCGAACAGGTCCGCCGTCGCCTTCCCCGTTCGTTGTCCGGTCATGAGCCCTGAGCCCTTCGAACGGATCCGAACCGGTCGACGACATCAACGAGCGTGCGAGCCGCGGCCACCGGATCGCTCGCCCCCGCGACCGCCGAGATCACGGCGACGCCGGCTGCGCCGGCCTCGAGCACCAGCGCCGCGTTCGAGGCGGCGATCCCGCCGATCCCGACGACGGGGATGGTCGTCGCCCTCACCACCTCCGCGAGCCCATCCGGGCCGAGCGGCACCGCCTCCGGCTTCGTCGCCGTGGCCCAGACCGTGACGCCCAGATAGTCCGCGCCGGCGCGCTCCGCCGCCACCGCCTCGTCCACGCCTCCGACGCTCACGCCCAGGACGCGACCCGGTCCCAGGTGCCGGCGCGCGGCCGCGTGGTCGGAGTCCTGACCCAGGTGCACGCCGCCCGCGCCGCTCTGGAGCGCCACGTCGAGCCGGTCGTTGACCACGAACAACACGCCCGCGTCACGACATGCCGTCGCGAGGTCGGTGGCGAGCGGGAGGAGCACGTCGTCGTCCAGCTCGGGGGCCCGGAGCTGCACCGCGCTGGCTCCGCCCACGAGGGCCGAACGCGCGACGGTGCGGTGATCGCGTCCGGGACCGAACGCGCCCGACGTGACGACGTAGACCCGGAGCGTTCGTGGATCGAGCACCGTCCGACTCCCTCCGCCGGCATTAACCGGTTCAGGTCCTGCGGGTCGCCGGCGCGTGCAGCCGGCCTCTCAGCCCGGTGTCCCCGAGCTCCCCGGTGGTTCGCTCGCAGTATAGGTCGGGAGGAACCGTTCAGACGTCGGCACGCGCCCTGGCGACGGCGCGCTCCCGTCGGAACTTCTTCCAGTCGCTCACCTTGACCGAGAACGCGATGTCCGACGCGATCGTCGCGACGCAGATCGCCGCCAGCCCCGCCGCGCTCCACCACGGCGCCCCCGACGCGGGCCAGAACGGCAGCGCGAGGAGCGGCGCCACCTTCGTCATGATCGCCCCCGAGGCGTGCATCCACGCGCGGCTGTCGGGATCGGCGCGGAGGTACGTGGCGTAGTCGCTCTTCAGGCCGGGCCGCGGCGGCGGGGGCCCACCGATGAAGTAGTCGGTGAAATCGATCCCGATCGCCCGTCCCACCGCCCAGTGCGTCGGTGAGTGCAACGACACCGTCCACACGGCGCCGGCGCCGAGCAAGAGCAGCCCCGCGACGGTGCGGGAGGAGACGTACTGCGCCGCGATCGCCGCCGCCAGCCCCACGAGCGTCGCGACGAACAGCAACCCATTGCCGACCCAGACCGGGACCCGCCGTTTCACGCCCAGCCGGAACGCCGCCGTGTCGATCCGCCCGATCTGGTCGGCGTACCGGTCCACGAGGATCCGGTCGGGCTTCACCTCCGCCACGATCCGCCAGAACCCGAGCGTTCGCAGATCGGTGTTCCCGGCCTGCACCGCGGCCTCGATGCGATCGAGGTCGCCGGACAGATCCGGGAGCGCAGTTACGCCCGCTTCAGCCATTCCGCTCGTTCCCCACCGTAGAATCGCGTACGGACGCGCTGTTTCCGCTCCTGGCGCTTCCCCCGAGGGAGGTTCACCACGTCCAAGACTACTGCGCACGTCCACGCCCCCGGCGAAGCCGGTGGCCAGGGACTCGTCACGCTCGACGGGCGCTACCACATCGTGGAGCGCGTGGCCGCCGGCGGGATGGGCGAGGTCTTCCGTGCGCACGACGCCGTGCTCGCGCGCGAGGTGGCGATCAAGGTCCTCCACCGCTCGCTCGCCGGAGACCAGGGGTTCGTCGATCGGTTCCGCCACGAGGCGCGCGCCGCGGCGTCCCTCTCCCACCCGAACATCGTCGCCGTCTACGACTGGGGCGCGGTCGACGGCATCTACTACATGGTCATGGAGTTCGTCCGCGGGCGCGCCGCGCGCGAGCTGCTGAACGCGAACGTCCGGCTCGAACCGGCGCAGGCCGCCGAGATCGTGCGACAGACGCTCCTCGCGCTCGAGGCCGCGCATGCGCAGGGCATCGTCCACCGCGACATCAAGCCCGAGAACATCCTGGTCACGAACGGCGGGACCGTGAAGGTCGCCGACTTCGGTCTGGCGCGTGCCTACGCCGACGGCAAGGCGACGCAAGCCGGCGGCGTGCAGGGCACGGTGCAGTACCTGTCCCCCGAGCAGATCCGCGGCGAGCCGGCCGACCCGCGCTCGGACCTGTACTCGCTCGGCATCGTGACGTACGAGCTGCTGACCGGCCGACTGCCGTTCACCGGCGAGACGGCGATGAGCATCGCGTACAAGCATCTGTCGGGGCGCGTGCCGAAGCCGTCCTCCGCGGTCGCGAACGTGCCGAAGGAGCTCGACGGATTCGTGCTCTCGGCCACCGACCGCGACCGCGAGCTCCGTCCGGAGAACGCCACGGAGATGCGTCGCGACCTCGAGTCGATCGCGTCGGGTCTGCCGCCCGCCCGCTCGCTCGCCGCCCTCGCGGGCGATCTTCCCGAGGTGAGCGGCGACGGCGCGGTGACCGAACGGGTGCCGCTCGTGGCCTCGACCACGCAGACGATCCCTCGAGCGGAACGGACGAAGCGCCGCCGGTTCCGGCGGATTCACGGGCATCCTGATGCTGCTCCTCGCGCTCGCCGCCACCGCGTGGGGCGCATGGACGTACCTGATCCCCCACCACGCGGACGTCCCGCAGCTGATCGGCACGCCGGTCGACGATGCGAAGGCGAGCCTGATCGACCTCGGGTTCAAGGTGAAGATCGCCGCGGGGGTCTATCGACTCAACATCCCGGCGGGTGGCGTGGCTGGCGTCGATCCCGTGGCCGGGACATCGCTCGAGAAGGGCGACACCGTCACGCTGGTGCCGTCGCTGGGTCCGAAGCCGGTGCCCGTCCCGGACCTGATCGGCAAGACGATCTCCGAAGCCCGCACGCTGCTGGATCGCGCGCACCTCACGCTGGCCGAGCCGCCGCAGCAGCGGTTCAGCGATCAGCCCGACGGCGTCATCATCGCGATCGAGAACGTCCCGGCGAACGGGAAGGCGCCGCGCAACAGCGCGATCGAGGTCGTCGTGAGCAAGGGCCCCAAGCCGGTGCCGATCCCCAACGTGGTCGGTGCCACGGTGGAGGACGCGACCAAGGCGCTCGAGGACGCGGGCTTCGTGGTCGACGCGTCGAAGACGAAGTTCTCGACCGACATCGAGCGCGGGCGGGTGATCCGGCAGAACCCGGCCGACGGTCAGCTGCAACCCGGCCAGACCGTGACCCTCGTGGTGTCGCTCGGACCGAAGAGCTTCGGCGCCCCGAACTTCATCGGGCTCTCCCGCGACGCCGCGACCGCGCTCGCGGACCAGTGGGGCCTCGCTCTGGACTTCCAGACCATCGGAACCACGTCGGGCACCTTGGTGTACAGCCAGAACCCCGGCGTCGGCGTCACCGTCACGTACGGCGACACGATCACGTTGTACATGGTGTGAGGGTCGGGGCGCACGTCCGACGTCGCTCCGGCGGGATCGCGGGCGCCGTCGAGGAATGCCGCCTCCGTGGCGCCGACGCCGCGCAGATCTTCGTCTCCAACCCGCGCGGCTGGGCCGGCCCACGGGTGACCGACGAGGAGGCGGAAGCCTTCCGCGAGAGCTGGGCCGCTTCCGAACTGGGACCCCTCGTCGCGCACGCCCCGTACCTGGTGAACATCGCGTCACCGAACAAGGAGTTCATCGCGAAGTCCCGCGGGTTGGCGGGCTCGACCGTCAGGGCGTGCGACGCGCTCGCGATCGACTTCCTGGTGCTGCACGCCGGCGCGGGCGGCCCGGCGGAGCCGGCGGCGGCGCGCGAGCGGGCCGCCACGACGCTGCGGATCGCCTCGGACGACGCCGAGCACGTTCGGGTCCTGGTGGAGCTGATGGCCGGCACGTCCGGCGCCGTCGCGTCGACGATCGCCGAGGCCGCCGCGCTGCTGGAGGCCGCCGACGTCGACGGCGTCGACCTGTGTCTGGACACGTGTCACCTCTTCGCCGCGGGATACGCGCTGGACACCGCGGAGGGCGTCGAGACGGTGTTCGCCGAGCTGAAGGCCGAGGGCATCGCCGATCGTGTGGCCCTGATCCATGCGAACGACTCCCTGTACCCGCGGGACGAGCGTCGCGATCGGCACGAGAACATCGGAGACGGTTTCATCGGTCCGGACGGTTGGCGGGCGATCGTCGCGCGCCCCGAGATCGCCGATCTCGCGCTGATCCTCGAGACGCCCGGCGAGGCCGAACGCCAAGCCGAGGACATCGCCTTCCTCCGCTCGCTCGCCCCGCATAGGCGCGGTTCAGGTCGCCAGTTGCTCCTCGAGGAGCTCCACGAACGGCCACGCGCCCTCGGACGTGTTGGAGATGACGGTGGCGCTCGCCCCTGAGACCGGATCGTGCATCGTGCGGAACGAGACGCCTGCGTCGTAGCCCTCCAGCATCACCACGTCGCTCGAGCGGTGGAGCCAGAAGCCCAGCCCGTAGCGTTTCTCTTCCCGCGGGACATCGCTGCGGGGCCGAACCATCTCCGCCACCCACGGCTCCGGGACGACCTGTCCGGCGAACACTGCGAGCCAGAATATGCGCAGATCCTCAGCGGTGGAGTAGATCCCACCGTCACCGCCGCCGATCACCGGGATATGGAACACGTTGGTCCTCGCGCTATCGTCGGTGAGATAGCCCAGCGCGGCGTCTCCCGGGAGTTCGTCGGAGCGCAAGAATTCCGTGTGCGACATCGCTGCCGGGCGGCACACGCGCTGCCGCACCAGCTCGTGGAACTCCACGCCGCTCGTCCGCTCGGCGATCAACGCGAGGACGATGAACCCGCCGTTGCAGTAGGTGAAGCGCTCCCCAGGAGGCGACACGGTGGGGCGGCCACCTAACACCGCGAGGTATTGCTCCGTCGTCGCCAGCTCGTGGACGGAGATCGGCATCACGTAGTCGGTGACGTCGGCATGCGTCTCCTCGTCGAGGTAGTCGCCGATCCCCGACCGGTGGGCAAGGAGGTGTTCGATCGTGACGTCGTCGTCGATCAGCGGGAGGTCGTCACCGAGCACCGACCGCGCCGTCGTCGTCAGCTCGATCGCGCCCTCGTCGATCAGGCTCACGACGGTGAGCGCCGTGAGACCCTTCATGCCGCTCGCGATCGCGAACCGCGTGTCGACGGTGTTCGCGATCGCATGAGCGCGATCCGACAGCCCGTATGCCCTCGCCAGCTCGACGCCGTCCGAGCTGTCGACTCGTACGACACCCGAGAACCCGGTGTCCCGGGCGATCGCGTCGACGGCGTCCTGGAGCGTTCGCATCGGTTGAATCTAGCAACCGGCATCAGTCGAGAAGGACGCCTCGAGGTCCAGGCCTTCCGTCACGGCTCCAGCTCGGCGCGCGGGCCTTCCTGGTAGCTGTAGCGCTCCTCGCCGAACGGCTCCGCGTGGATGTGGTAGCCCCGGACCTCCCAGAACCCGCGCTTGTTCTTTGCGGTGAACTCGAGTCCCGTCAGCCACTTCGCGCTCTTCCACGCGTAGCGCTTGGGCACGACGAGTCGCAGCGGCCAGCCGTGCTCGGCGGTCAGGTTCTCGCCGTGGTTCTTCCACGCCACCAGCACGTCGTCGTCCGCCATCGCCTGCAACGACAGGTTGGACGTGTAGCCGTGGGCGCAGTGGGCGATCACCCACTTCGCCTCGTCCGTCGGCTTGGCCATCTCGAGGAGCGTCGAGAACGCGACGCCCTCCCACGTGTTGTCGAGCGTGGTCCATCCGGTGACGCAGTGCATGTCGGCGTCCACCGTCACGTGGGGCAGCGCCTGGAGCTCGGCGTACGACAGGGTGAACGGGTGCTCGACGAGCCCGGACACCTCCAGGTCCCAGTTCGTGCCATCGAACTTCGGGATCGGCCCGTAGTGCAGCACCGGCCACGTCTTGACCAGGCGCTGTCCGGGCGGAACCCGCCTGGCGATCTCCTCGGGGTAGTTCTTGGTGAACAGGCCCATCACGTCTCCTTCACGGTCTTCGGCACGGTCTCGGCGATCGCTCGCCACGCATCCAGGGCGAGGGCGAGACCGTCGTCGTCGACGTCGACGTGCGTGACCATGCGGATCTTGCCGGACACGAACGTCGCTCCCACGCCCAGGTCCTCCAGCCGCCCGATCGTGGCGAGCGGCTCGAGTCCCACCGCTTCCGTGTCGGCGTAGACCATGTTCGTTTCAACCGTTCCGGGGTCGACCGTGCCGGGCAGCAGCTCCGCGAGGCCTTCGGCCAGACGACGTGCCCGTTCGTGATCGAGGTGCAGCCGCTCGGGGCCGGTCTCGATCGCGACCAGGCCGGCCGCGGCCATGATCCCCGCCTGACGCCACGCCCCTCCGAACAGGATCTTCAGCCTCCGGGCCTCGCGGATGTGCTCGCGGGTGCCGCACACGAGCGACCCGATCGGTGCCCCGAGGCCCTTCGAGACGCAGAACATCATCGTGTCCACCTCGCGGGCGTACTCCGACACGTCGACCCCGGCCGCCACAGCGGCGTTGAAGATCCGGGCCCCGTCCAGATGGATCGGGAGGGCGTTATCGTCCGCGACCTTGCGGATCGCGCGGAGCTCCTCCACCGGCATCACGGTGCCTCCGGCGTGCCCGACCGTGTTCTCGACCGCCAGCAGATCGACGACCTCGACGTCGTAGAGATCCTCCACCTCGACGAGCTCCCGCGCGAGCTCGGCCGTCATCCACGCTCGCGGACCCGGGTCGCCCGTCCGGTACGTGACGCCCGACAGGACCGCGGACGTCATCAGCTCGGTGCTGGCGACGTGGGCACCCTTCGTCGCGGCGACCAGATGGCCGGACCCCCTCACGTGCAACCGCACGCCGATCTGGTTGGCCATGGTGCCGGTCGGGACGTAGAGGGCCGCCTCCTTGCCCGTGACCTCGGCGGCGCGCTCCTGGAGCCGGTTGACGGTCGGATCGTCCCCGAACCAGTCGTCGCCGACCTCCGCCTCGGCCATCGCCCGGCGCATGGCAGGGGAAGGTGTGGTGACGGTGTCCGAACGGAGATCGACGCGGTAGGCAGCCACGGCCGCGTCAGTATAGGAACATCGGTTTGCCGTCGACGTGGCGGATCTTCGGCAGGTACTGCTCCTTGTCGTAGAGCGAGTCCACGTCGACCCGCTTCACGCCCTGGCGCGTGACGCTGAGGGGCACGTTCGAGTAGTTCCCGTTGCGGAGGGCGACCAGGCGGCCGGTGGTGCCTTCGATCACCAGGTCCGCAGCCATGACCGCGTAGTTGATCGCGACCATCAGGTCGAGCGAATCGGGGCTCCCCGACCGCATCAGGTAGCCGATCTGCTGATAGATGACGCCCTCACCGGTGATCTCATGGAGCAGCTCACTCGTCATCTGACCCACGCCGCCGAGCTTGCGGTGCCCGTACGCGTCCTCGCGCCCGGCCTGCACCATCTCGCCCCCGATCATGGTGGCGCCCTCCGAGATGGTCATCATGGCGTAGCGGCTGGGATTCGAGGACTTGTCCGTCTTGAGCAGTCCTGCGAGCTTCTCGATGTCGAACGGCACCTCCGAGATGACCGCCCGGTCGACGCCGGAGAGGTACGCGGACACGAGCGACGTCTCCCCGCTGTAGCGCCCGAAGACCTCCACGATCGCGAGCCGCTCGTGCGACCCCGCGCTCGTGCGCAACTGGTGGATGAAGATCACGGTGCGGGTGATGGCCGTGGAGAAGCCGATGCAGTAGTCGGTGCCGTGGACGTCGTTGTCCATGGTCTTGGGGATGGCGACGACGGGCACGCCCTCGTCGGACAGGCGGAGCGCGAACGACAACGTGTCGTCGCCGCCGATCGGGATCATCGCGTCGAGGCCGAGATGATCGAGGACGCGCAGCACATGCGCGGTGTGATCCCGCGGGCCGTCGTCCTCGCGACCAGCCGCCAGGAACGACGGCTCCTCCGAGGGCCGCACCTTGGCCGGGTTCGTCCTGGACGTGTGCAGGAACGTGCCCCCGGTCCGGTCGATCGTCCGAACCACGCCCGGATCCAAGGGGACGACGTGCTCGGCGAGCGTCGACGCATCGTCCGGGTCGATCTCGAGCAGACCCGCCCAACCCCGCCGGATGCCCGTCACCTGATGCCCCTCCGACGCCATCCGCATCACGACGGCCTTGATCGAGGCGTTCAACCCGGGGACGTCGCCCCCGCCGGTGAGGATGCCGACCTTCATGGCCGCCAAACCTACTACGGGCTCGGAGCGGCGCCCCGCTAGCGACAGAGGATCTCGGGGATGCCGAAGCGTTCCGGGGGAACCACGCTGGCGCGGGCACCGATCTCGACGAGCGGCGTGGTCTCGATGTCCGCTCCGCGAACCCCGACGAGGTTCCCCCAGCGGCCGTCGATCGCCTGATCGACGGCCGCGACGCCGAGTCGTGACGCCAGCACGCGGTCGTACGCGACCGGCGAACCCCCCCGCTGCACGTGACCGAGGGTCGTCACCCTGGTCTCGGAACGGGTGCGCACCTGGATCTCGTCGGCCACGTGGGCGCCGATCCCTCCGAGACGCGGCCAGCCGTTGTCATCGAGCGCGTACTCCGGAAGCTCCATCGTGCCGGCCACCGGCGTGGCCCCCTCGGAGACCACGACGATCGAGAACGGCCTCCGTTCCGAATGGATCCGCCGGATGCGCCGGCAGACGGCCTCGATGTCGAACGGGTGCTCCGGGATCAAGATCACGTCGGCCCCGCCCGCGATCCCGGACGTGATGCCGATCCAACCGGCGGTTCGCCCCATCACCTCGCACACCATCACGCGGTTGTGGCTCTCCGCGGTGCTGTAGAGCCGGTCGATGGAGTCGGTGGCGATCTGCGCGGCGGTCCAGAACCCGATGCTCGCGTCGGTGCCCCCGATGTCGTTGTCGATCGTCTTGGGGATCCCGATCACCGGAACGTCCGGCATGGCGGCAGATGCGCCCATCGTGCCTTCGCCCCCGATCACGATGAAACCGTCGAGCCCGTGCACACCGAGCGCGTCCCGAACGAGCTCCGGGCCGCCTTCGACGAGCGACGGTTGGGTGCCGGACGTCCCGAGGATGGTGCCACCCCTCGGCAGGATCCCGCGAACGTCCTCGATCGAGAGTTGGTGCGCCTCGCCGTCCAGGACGCCGCGCCACCCGTCCCGGAACCCGAGGACCGTCACGCCTCGCTGATCGCCGGCACGGACCACCGCGCGGATGGCGGCGTTCAGACCAGGGCAGTCACCGCCGCCGGTCAGGATCCCGAGACGCATCAGCGAACGCCCGCGGGCGAGCTCAGCCCTCGTCGTCCGGTTCCGAGTCGCCGGTCTCGCCGGCTTCCTCGAGCTCCGCGGCCCGGCGTTTCAGCACCTCGTACCACTCGGACTCGTAGGCCTCGACGGCGGCGGCCTTCTTCCTGGCCGTCTCTTCCGCCTGTTCCCTACCGTCCTGGTCGGTGTCGTCCATCGGTCTCTCCATAGGTCGAAAGCATAGCCGCGCCTACCCCTCCCATCGGGCAGGATGGTGCTCGGCTTGAACGAGGGGCGATCCTGACGAAGGCCCGGGCCGGCCGTTCGGTAGGATGACCCCGTGTCTGCGGTCCGGTTGCTGGTGGATCATCCCGCCCCGTGGGGCTTCCTCGAGTGGTTCTTCGCGAGCATGCTGACGTTCCTGGTCCTCGCGGTGGGGGCGTTCGCGCTCTACGTGTCGGTGCAGCTCTTCCGGAACCCGAGCCGGCGTCCCCGTACCCGGTTCTGACTCACCCGTCTTCTCGGCGAAGATCGACCGCGACCGGCAGGTGATCGGACGCCTCGGCTGCGCCTGAAGCCCCAACCGTTGCGCCGACGACAGAGCCATCCTCCCCCACGAACACGTAGTCGATCCGGGCCGTCGGCGCCGAGGCCGGGAACGTCCAGCCCTCACCCTCGCCGGCCTGAGCCCATGCGTCACGGAGGGCGGCGGCGATCCGTGAGGTCGCGCCCATATCCGGCGTCGCGTTGAGGTCGCCGCCGACGATCACGAGCCCGCTGGTCGAGCCCGGCGACGAGGTCGACCACGCGCTCCGCCTGACGCGCGCGCTCCGCGCCATCGAGCCCGAGGTGGATGGAGATCGCCCAGATGTCGCCGGAGCCGGCCGACGCCCGAGCGACGAGCGCTCCACGCGGATACCACCGGCGAGCGTCGGCGAAGCGCTCGAGCCGGGACGAGGCGAGCGACCAGGGCTCGGCGAGCAGCACGGCGTTCTTCACGCGGCGCCGGAGCGGCGACCACGGATCGCGCGCGGCGCGCATGCCGACCTCGGCCGCGAAGCGGCCGAGGTCGCGGCGCGAGCCGGTCTCTTGGAGGAGCAGCACGTCGGGCGCCAGCTCGCGCACCACGGCCGCGACCCGTCCGAGGCCGTCGCGGAACCCGCGGACGTTGTACGTCACCACCCGCACGGCGTCAGCCCGCGGTGATCACGGTGCCGGCCTCGCCATCGAGCGCGGCCGAAGCGTCGTCCAGGTCCGCGATGATCGCGCGGTCGCCTCCGTTCTCCACGAAGTTGACGGCCGCCCGCACCTTGGGACCCATCGATCCGGCCCCGAACTCGCCCTTCTTGATCATGGCCTTCGCCTCGGAGACGGTCATCCGCTCGATGTCCTCGGGGTAGAGCGAGCCGAACCCTCGCTGCACGCGCGACACGTCCGTGAGGATCAGCAACACCGGCGCCGACACCTCGTGGGCGAGGATCGCCGCAGCGAGGTCCTTGTCGACCACGCCCTCCTTGCCGATCAGCCGCGGGCCCTTCTCGATCACGGGGATGCCGCCCCCGCCGCTCGCGATCACGATCGTCCCGTCGCTCACCAGGCGCTCGATCACGGGCGTCTCCACGATCGAGTACGGGTTCGGCGAGGGGACGACGCGGCGCCAGCCGCCGTGGGGATCCGCCTTCATCACGTAGCCCCGCTCCTCCTCGAGCCGCGTGGCCTCGGCCTCCTCGTAGAACGGGCCGACGAACTTCGTCGGGTTGCGGAACGCGGGATCCTGCGGCCGAACGCGGGTCAGCGTCAGGATGGTCGCGACCGGGCGCTCCATCCCCCGTTCGAAGAAGACGTCCCCGATCGTCACCTGCAACATGTAGCCGATCTGGCCCTGGCTCTCCGCGCCGCACACGTCGAGCGGCATCGGGTGCACGACGTCCTTCGCGGCCTCCTGCTGGAGCAGGATCCTGCCGACCTGCGGGCCGTTGCCGTGCGTGACGACGACCTCCCAGCCCGCGGCGGCGATGTCGGCGATCCGCTCCGCTGCGGCGCGCGAGGCCCGGTACATCTCCTCGAACGTGTCCTCCGCGCCGCGGCGGAGCAGGGCGTTGCCGCCGAGCGCGATGACGACCCGTTCCACCTCGATCGCCTCGCTTCCGGTGGTCGATCAGCCCCCGAGGACCGGCGCCAGGACGTCGGTGAGCGTCGGCGAGTCCGGGAGGACCTCGAGGTCGTAGCGGACCCGGACGGCCGGCTTCGAGATCGTGATGACGCGGCGGAGATCGATCGGCGTGCCGATCACGACCAGGTCGACGTCCGCGGCATCGATGATCTTCTCCATCTCGGCGAGCTGCCCGTCCGAGTACCCCATGGCCGGGAGCACCGGGCCGACGTCGTACTTGCGGAACGTCGCGTCGATGGTGCCGATCGCCCACGGACGAGGATCGACGATCTCGGCGGCCCCGTGCTGACGAGCGGCCACGACGCCGGCGCCATATTTCATCTCGCCGTGCGTGAGCGTGGGACCGTCCTCGATCACCAGGACGCGCTTGCCGGCGATCGCGTCGGGGTCGTCGACGGTGACGCGGCTGTTCGCTCGCACGACGGTCGCCTGCGGGTTGATCGAACGGATCGTGGCGTCCAGCGCCGCGAGCTGCTCGGGCGTGGCGGAATCCACCTTGTTGATCACGATGACGTCGGCCATGCGGATGTTGGTCTCACCCGGGAAGTACGTCGTCTCGTGCCCCGCGCGGAGCGGGTCCGCGACGACGACGCTCACGGTCGGCCGGTAGAACGACAGGTCGTTGTTCCCGCCGTCCCACAGCAACACGTCGCACTCCTGCTGCGCCTGCGCCAGGATGTCGGCGTAGTCCACGCCGGCGTAGATGATCGTGCCGGACGCGATGTGCGGCTCGTACTCCTCGCGCTCCTCGATCGTCGTCTCGTACCGGTCCAGGTCCTCGACGGTCGCGTAGCGCTGGACGCGCTGGGCGTTGAGGTCCCCGTACGGCATCGGGTGGCGGACCGCCACGACGCGCTTGCCCGCGTCCTTCAACGTGCCGGCGATCGCCCGGGTGGTCTGGCTCTTGCCGGAGCCGGTCCGAACGGCGCAGACCGACACGACGGGCACGTCGGCATCGAGCATGGTCGCGTCCGGGCCGAGGATCAGGAAGTTGGCACCGGCGGCCATGGCCTCGCTGCCCTTGTGCATCACGTACTCGTGCGAGACGTCGGAGTACGCGAACACGACGTCGTCGACCTCAAGCGTCGTGATCAGGTCGGCGAGCTCGGACTCGTCGTGGATCTGGATGCCGCCCGGGTAGTTCGGCCCGGCGAGCTCCGCCGGGTACATCCGGTCGTTGATGAAGGGGATCTGGGTCGCCGTGAACGCCACGACCTCCGTGTCGGCGTCGTCGCGATACACGGTGTTGAAGTTGTGGAAGTCGCGGCCGGCGGCTCCCATGATCAGGACACGACGCGTCATGGCCTTCCGTCCTTTCGAAAGAGGGTGTGATGCGCGGGTGGCTCCGCCTCCCCGCTCTTCGCCCGGAGACTACCCCAACGCGCTGCCGGCCGGTCAGCCCTCGGGTTCGCTCGACCAGCCGTCCTCGGTGACGTGCCCGAACGGCTGCGCGAAATGCGAGACGGCGACGTTCCAGCCGAGGTCGCGAGCCCGGCCGAGGATCGACACGCGCGAGACCGCAGCCGTGTCGGGATCGACGTCGTGGCTCGACCGCCACTCGGGGTGGGCAACCTGGATCGGCAGGTGGAGGAGGTCGCCCGTGAGCAGCAACGTCTCCGCCCCGTCGTCGAGTAAGACGCTGCGGTGGCCGGGCGTGTGCCCCGGCGTGTGGACGACCCGGACGCCGGGGCTCACCTCATGGTCGTCGGGCTCGAGCGAGAGCGTCCCGTCGGCCTCGAGGTCCTCGAGCACGGCTCGCGCGTCATACGGACGCTCGCCGTCGTCCGGGTCGGCCTTCGAGCCGAAATGCTCCCAATCGGCCGGGTGCGCGTGGTACCGGGCGTTCGGGAACCGCGGCGATCCGTCATCGAAGACCGTCCCTCCCGCGTGATCCGCGTGCAGATGCGTCAGCACCACGTGTCGCACGGCCGCGGCATCGATCGCCGACCAGGCCTCCGATCCGTGCTCCTCCGCCCACGGTGCATACGGCCCGAACGTGCCCGACGCCGGAGTCGACGAGCACGTCGCCCGCGCGTGTCCGCAGCAGGAACGCGTGCACGTGCCACTGCCAGTGATCGTCGTCGGCGAAGGCCCACGGATGCTCGGCGCGTTCCGCCTCCCAGTCCACCGTGTTGCCCGGTGCCTCGTCCGAGAGCGCCATCGGCGCCCACCCCTCGCACACCGTGATCACATCGATCTCTCCCAGCCGGAACGGCGCGTGCGGCATGCCACGACCCTAGCGCGCACCGTTCGGACGCGTGCGGCCCTCGTTCAGCGATCGAGGTCCTCGGGCACATCCACGTCGTTGAGCGTGCCCCGGCTCGGGTCGAGCGCGGTCCACGTCGGCTCATCGATCACGGCCGTCCGGAGCGCCTGCAGCAGAGAGCGGAGCGATCGCTCACCCGCGTCGAGCAGCGCGCCCGCGGCGTCCCGCGCCGGAGCGACCCGCACGAGGCTCGGGAGCGGACGGAACCGGCCGCCTTCGGCCAGGGCGACCGCATCCACGCCCGTCTCGCCCGCCACGCGCATCATCTCGAGCAGGACCGCGGTCGATAGGTCTGGCATGTCGCCGCCCGCCACGAACGCCAGCTCCGTGGACGCGGCTTCCAGACCGCTCACCAGTCCCACGAGCGGTCCCTCGCCCGACCGAACGTCTCGGACGACTCGAACGGCGGCGCCGGGCGGCATCGACGGCTCCGGACCGTCCGGAGCGATGACGACGAGCACCGCCGCGCACACCTCGTCCAGACGGGAGACCGCGTGATGCAGGAGCGGGACGCCACGATGGATCGCGGCGAGCTTGTCGCTCCCGAAGCGGGTCGAGCGCCCTCCCGCGAGCACGATCCCGGTCGCGCTCTCGGTAGTCTCGCTCAGACTAGTCTCGCTCGCGCTTCATCGCGGCCGGGTCCTCGCCCTTGCGCGCCTGTACGAACGCGAACCCGAACCGTCCCTTGATGCAGAGGTGCCCGTTGGTGATGGTGTTGTCCCACGGAGACGTCACCTTCACGATCTCGTTGTCCTGCACGTGGAGCTCGAGCTCGCACCCCACCCCGCAGTACGGACAGATCGTGTCGACCACCGTCTGCTGTGTCTCGTCCCACGTGCCGTCTTCGCGCTTGTCATGCTCGGAGGTGAACATCAGCGCGCCGGTGGGGCAGACCCCGATGCAGTTGCCGCAGTACACGCACGCGGACTCGTTCAAGGGGACGGCGTACTCGGTGGAGATGCGGGCGTCGAACCCGCGGCCCGCCACCGCGATCGCGAACGTGTTCTGCGCGTCGACGCCGCACGCCTCCACGCACTTGTAGCAGAGGATGCAACGCGAGTAATCGCGTACGTAGAGCTCGTTGTCGATCTTCACGGGCTGCCCGACTCCCTCGGCCACCGTCGGGTCCTGCGGCTCATGGTGATGCCCCGCCCAGCGCTGATCCCGCTCCCCCGTCGAGGCCGGTTCCATCTCGGCGCCGAAGCGCTCGGGATGCACCTGGTACTCGGTCATCCACCGATGGACGTCGGGGCTGGTGAGTTCGACATCGACGCTCGAGGCCAGGAACTCCATGACGAGCTTCCGCGAATGCTGCACCCGTTCCGTGTCGGTCTTGACCTTCATGCCGTCCTCGGCGTTGCGCGAGCACGCGGGCACCAGGACCCGAGACCCCTCGACCTCGACCACGCAGACGCGGCAGGCGTTGACGGGCGTGAGGTTGTCGGCATAGCAGAGCGTGGGTGTGTCGACCCCGCGCGACCGGCACGCATCGAGGAGCGTCGACCCCTCCGGGACGCGCACCACGGCTCCGTCGATCTCGACGTCGACCAGCCGCCTCGGCGGATCGAGCGGTACGGCCTGGCTCATGCCTGCGCTCCTTCGACATCGAAGAGATGGAGTCGTTGCACCGCAGACTGTACGGCGGATGCCGCCGTCTGGCCCAGTCCGCAGATCGAGGCGTCGCGCATCACCTGCGCGATCTCGTCGATCAAGGCGACCTCCTGTTGCCGGGAGCCGATCTCCCGGCCGTGGACCAACCGATGCAGCGCCTCTTCCTGGCGGACGGTGCCGACGCGGCACGGGACGCACTGGCCGCAGGACTCGTCGCGGAAGAATCGCGCGATCCGCAGCACGATGTCGACCAGGTCCACCGACTCGTTGAACGCCATCACGACGCCGGAGCCCAACGTGTACCCGCCGGCGCGGGCGTCCTCGAAGGTGAGCCTGATGTCCAGGTCCTCCGGTGTGACGAAGCCCCCGGCGGCGCCGCCGAGCAGGATGGCCTTCGGCGTGCCCTGGATCCCCCCGCGAGAGCGAGCACCTCTCGGAGGGTGGCGCCGGACTCCACCTCGTAGAGACCCGGGCGCGCCACGGTCCCGCTGACGCAGAACAGCCGCGGGCCCGTGGACCCCTCGGTGCCGATGCCCGCGTACGCGAGGCCGCCCACGCGCAGGATCTCCAGCACGTTGATCAGCGTCTCGACGTTGTTGATCCCGGTCGGTTTGCCGAACACGCCTCGTTGCACCGGGAACGGCGGCTTGTTCCTCGGCTCGCCGCGCTTGCCCTCGATCGAGTTGAACAGCGCCGTCTCCTCGCCGCAGATGTAGGCGCCGGCCCCGCGCCGCAGCTCGACGTCGAACGCGAACCCCTCCCCCATCACATCGTCGCCGAGGAACCCGTGGCGACGGGCCTCCGCGATCGCATGCCGGAGGCGGGCGGTCGCGAGCGGGTACTCGCCTCGGATGTAGATGAAGCCCCGGTCGCACCCGGTCGCGTATCCGGCGATCGTGAGGGCCTCGATCACCGCGAACGGATCCTGCTCCATGACGACGCGGTCCTTGAACGTCCCCGGCTCGGATTCGTCGGCGTTGCAGATGAAGTAGTGCGGCCGGACCGGACTGCTCGGACACGGCCTTCCATTTCACCCCCGTCGGGAACGCCGCCCCACCGCGCCCCATGAGCTTGGCGTCGGTGACCTCTCGGATCACGCCGTCGGGGCCGAGCTCGTGGGCCTTCCGCAAGGCCTCGTAGCCGCCGTGGGCTCGATAGTCGTCGATCGAGGACGGGTCGGCCAGCCCCACCCGCCGGAGCAGACGGAGTCCGTCACCGCGTCCGCGGTCCCAGGTCTGCGGAGCCGACACGACGGCCGGATCCGTCGGTCGCGCGAACTCCGGATCGGGCGCCGCGCCCGCGAGCACGCTCCTGACCTGCGCGGCCGACGCGTTCCCGAACGACGTGTCCTCCGTGCCGGGGCCGGCGCGCTGGATCAGCACGGCGGGCGCGCGCTCGCACATCCCCAGGCACGGGCTCCGCACCCAGGTGGCTGCGGCGCCATCGGGTGCATCGCCGGGTGGCCCCACGGTTCGCTCGAGCTCGGCGCAGAGCGTGTCCCCGCCGACCCGGCACGCCAGGTCGTCGCAGACGTGGACGACGGTCTTCGGACGAGGTTCCACGCTGAACATCGCGTAGAACGTGGCGACGCCGTAGGCCTCGGCCGGGGGGACGGCGAGCCGCTGGCAGACGTAGGTGAGCCCGCCCTCGCTGATCCACCCGACCCCGGACTGGAGCGCATGGAGCGCGGGGAGCAGGAGGTCCCGCTGCTCCCGGGCGGCGCGGCCGCTCCGCGCGAACCGGCGCTCGGCACCGGCCTCGCGTGGCCCTCCGACCCAGCCGGTCTCCGGTGGGCCGAGCAGGTCGTCGACGGCGGCGCGCTCCTCGTCGGTCGGCGCCGCCGACATCAGATGGAGATCCACGGCGCTCCCGTCATTCCGCGTCCCGGCCGCCGCGCAGGTCGGCGGGCTGCACATGCGCGAGCTTCTCGAGCCGCACCGCGGTGGCCTTGAACTCGGCCGTGCCCGACTTGGGATCGTTGGCCTCGATCGTCAGTCGGTTCGTCTCGACCTGATCGGGGAAGTGCAGGGTCATGAAGACCAGGCCGGGACGCAGGCCGTCGTCGATGTGGACCGGCGCCTCGACGGAGCCGCGACGCGACGTCACGCACACGCGCTCCCCCTCCGCCACCCCGAGCCGGTCGGCGTCCTCCGGCGAGACCTCGATGGACTCCGGGCGCCGCAGCGGGGACGTGTACCCGCCGCTCTGCACGCCGGTGTTGTACGAGTCCAGCCGGCGACCCGTGGTCAGTCGGAGCGGGAACTCCTCGTCCAGGCCGTCGACCGGCGGATCGTCGATCACCACGCTGAACGGCGCCTTGGTCCCCTGCGCCTCGGGATCGTCGAACTCCCACAGGCGGGCGTGCAGGAACAGCGTGCCGGGATGGGATTCGTCGGGACACGGCCACTGGATGCCACCCAGCTCCTCGAGCCGCTCGTAGGACATCCCCGCATGCATCGGGGAGAGCGACCGCAACTCCTCCCAGGCGTCGTGCGCCGTGACCTCGCCCCAGTCGAAGCCGAGCCGCTTCGCCAGCTGCACGATGATCCAGATGTCGTCCTTGGCGTCGCCGGGCGGATCGAGGGCCTTGCGCACCCGCTGGACCCGCCGCTCGCTGTTCGTCACGGTGCCCTCGGCCTCCGCCCACGCGGCGGAGGCCGGGAACACCACGTCGGCGAGCTCCGCCGTCTTCGTCATGAAGATGTCCTGGACGATCAAGCAGTCCAGGTTCTCGAGCAGCGGTGTGGCGTGCGTGGCATCGGCCTCGGAGTTGGCGGGGTTCTCGCCGATCACGTAGAGCGCGCGCAGGTCGCCGCGCTCCATCGCGTGGAACATCTGGGTGAGGTGCCATCCGTACTTCGGGATGATCGGCACGCCCCACGCGCGCTCGAACCTCTCGCGCGCGGCCGCGTCCGTCTCGATGTCCTGGAACCCGGGCAGCTTGTTGGGGATCGCACCCATGTCGCCGCCGCCCTGGACGTTGTTCTGGCCGCGGAGCGGGTTCACGCCGCTGCCGTACACGCCGACGTGCCCGGTCAGCAGGCTGAGGTTGATCAGCGACAGCACGTTGTCGACCGCCGTTGTGATGCTCCGTGATCCCGAGCGTCCAGCAGATCACCGCGCGATCGGCTTTCGCGTAGGCGTGCGCGACCTCTTGGATGATCTCGGCCGGAACCCCCGTCACGGCCTCGCCTCGTTCGAGCGTCCAGTCCATCACGGACGCCTTGTACGCCTCGAACCCGGTGGTCGCGTGCTCGATGAACGTGTGGTGCTGCAGGTCGTTGACGATGATCTCGCGCGCGATCGTGTTGGAGAGCGCGATGTCGCTGCCCACGTCGATGCCGAGCCACAGGTCGCCCCACTCCGCGGACTCCGTCCGGCGCGGATCGACCACGATCATCTTGGCCCCGTTGTGGATCCCCTTGAGGACGTGGTGGAAGAAGATCGGATGCGCCGCTCGCGCGTTCGACCCCCACAGCAGGATGAGATCGGTGTGCTCGATCTCTTCGTATGAGCTTGTCCCGCCACCTGCTCCGAACACTGTCGCCAGACCGACGACGGAAGGAGCGTGTCAGGTGCGGTTGCAGCTATCGATGTTGTTGCTGTGCAGGACCTGACGAGCGAACTTCTGTGCGACGAAGTTCATCTCGTTCGTGGCCTTCGAGCAACTGAACAGGCCGACCCCGTTGCCGCCGTTCCGCTCCGTGGCGGCGCGCAACCCGTCCGCGGCCCTGTCGAGGGCCTCGTCCCAGGTGGCGACGCGAAGCACGCCGTCGTCGCGGACCATCGGCTCGGTGAGTCGCGTGAGCCCGTTCTTCATCGGCTCTCCTTTCCACCGAACACCCGTGCGTGCGCGATTCTACGCGCGGTGCGGCGTCCGAGGCCCATCGCGATCGATGGCGCGCACACGGAGGCTGGTCAAGGGGATATGTCGGGGTCCATCATGTGTCGCGGTGGACCACATCCCGATCAGCGACGGCGATCGCCCCGACAACGTCGTCGTGCTGCTTGGCCCGACGGAAACGTCAGTCGAGCTGCCGCCTGCGGAAACCTCCTCCGAACCGGCGCTCGGGCTCCTCGTGGAGCAGTGCGCCCGGATCCTGGCCGGCTTCGTCTCCGCGACGGCGGCGGGGCTCTCGGACGCCCTTCGCGGATTGACGCCTCACCTGGCGAGTGAGGACGACGAGGTCGTGGACGATCGAACCGGCGCCGCCGACGGCGTTCGCGCTGACAGCGGGAGCGACAGCCGGGTTGGCGCTCGAGGTGTCGCAGGCTGCCGCTCATGCAGCGACGGCGTTCGCCGAGACGGCTGGCCCCATCCTGTCGTGGTTCGTGTACGCGCCTGTCGTTCGTCGAGGAGCGATGGATATCGGGAAGGCCGCGCGAGAGCTCAACGATCGCTGGGCCCGAGAACGACCGGTGTCCGAGGAGTCGGCCGCGGCGTTCGCGACGAAGGTCATCCCGGAGTTGACGGGTGCGATCATCGACCGAATCGACCTCACGCAGCTCGCGATCGATCACATCGACATCGATCGGATCGTCGACACGATCGACCTCGACGCGATCGTGGAGCGGGTGGACATCGATGCCGTGATCCACCGGGTGGACCTCGCGGGGATCGCGACCGAGGTCATCGGGGAGATCGACCTGCCGGAGCTGATCCGAGAGTCGACGGGGGCCGTCACGTCGGAGACCGTCCGGACCGTGCGGCTCGGCAGCGCCGAACTCGATCGCCTGATCGGCCGGGTCGTCGGGCGACTGCTCAATCGCAAGACGGATGAGGAGACCGCCGCCGCGGTCGGACCGGACGATGGGGGATCGCAGTCGTGAAGACGGACCCCCGGCCGGCCGAAGGGGAGACCCACATCGATGTCGTTCCGGCCGAGGCCAGGAGCCTTCAGGGGCAGCGAGCGGGCCTCGTGAGCCGCACGATCGCGAACATCGTCGATCTCGGGGTGGTGATCGGGGTCGTCTTCGGCACCTACATCGTCTGGGCCGGCGTGAAGCTCCTCTGGCAGGGCTCGTCCTTCACACGCCCCACACCGGGGTTCGCCAGAGCGTTCACGTTCGCAGCCGCGGTGCTCGTGGTGTACTTCGCGATCTCGTGGACGATGTCGGGGCGCACCTACGGTGATCAGTTCATGGGGCTCCGCGTACTCGGCCGGAACGGTCGGACGCTCCGCCTCGGCTGGGCGTCGCTCCGGGCCGTCCTGTGCGTCGCCTTCCCCATCGGCCTCCTCTGGACGGGGATCAGCCGCGACCATCGATCGGTGCAGGACCTGATCCTGCGAACATCGGTGATCCATGACTGGAACGTCCGGCCGAGACCCCTTGATGGGGACCGGTCGTCAGATGACGCGATCGGATCCGGTGTAGACGTTGAGCCGGCCGTCGCGGACGAAGCCGACGATCGTCATCCCGAACCGGTCGCCCGCCTCGACCGCGAGTGACGTCGGAGCGCTCACGGCGCTCACGATCGGGATCCCGGCGACGGCGGCCTTCTGCACGATCTCGAACGAGACGCGGCCGCTCACCTGCAGGATGCGCCCGGCGAGCGGGACCTGGCCCGCCAGGAGCTGTTCGCCGATCACCTTGTCCACGGCGTTGTGCCGGCCGACATCCTCGCGCACCGAGATCAGCGCCCCGTCGGGGGTGAACAGGCCGGCCGCGTGCAGACCGCCCGTCTTCTCGAACAGCGCCTGCTTCGAACGGAGCGCCGCGGGCAACGACGCCACGACGTCGGCCGAGACCTCCGGACCCTCAGCGACCGGTCCGCATGAAACCTCGACGTCGTCTAGGGCCGCCTTGCCGCAGATCCCACACGAGGACGTGGCGTAGAAGTTCCGTCTGACACGCTCCGCGTCGAACGGCCGTCGGAGATGCACCGAGACGACGTTGTACCGCTGATCCTCGCCCGGCAGGTTGTCGCAGTACGCGACCCGCTGCACGTCTCCCGGGCCGATCAGCCCTTCGGTGAACAGGAACCCCACCGCGAGCTCGAAGTCGCCACCGGGGGTCCGCATCGTCACGGCGACGGCCTGCAGCTCCTGGTCCGGTCCCGCGGCGCGGATTTCCATCGGCTCCTCGGTCGCCAGGACGTCCGGACGTTCGCCGGCGACTCCCTCGTGCACCGCGAGCACACGGACGGGGGTCGAGCTCTTCCGGAGTGGTTCGGAGACGGACACAGCTCCAGCGTAGGCTCCGGCGACCGTTTCGGTCCACCGGGCTGCCGCCTGATCCTTCCAGACCCTCCCTATCCGTGATCGCCCGTTCGTCCGAGCGCCACCGAGCAGGACGCGAGATCCGGGGTCAGCTCGAACGTTCGAAGGGGAGGCTCCCTGGAGTCATCCGGTCGCTCAGCTGTCTCCCCAGAACTTCCACCACGGGCGTTTCTTCGGCGCGGGTACGCCCGTCTCTGCCGCCTCCTCCGCGTGGACGCGTTCGGCTTCGTGGATCTGGTGCTCCTGCTCCGCGAGATGGTTGATCTGCTCTTGCTCCGAACCCCAGCGCTGCGCTCCCAGGTCACGCCCGCCGGTCCCGCCCGATCCGCCCATCGACATCGCGACACCCCCTTGTCCCAGCGATATTCGCGGTCGCTGACCGAAAGCGCAACTCTCCTGGAGTCGCTGCCGCAGAATGGACGTGAGAACCAGCAACGACTAGCCTGCCCGACCGGGGGCGCGAGGGCGAGTGGGATCTTCCGGGACGGCGACGCAGGGCGAGCAAGCTCCGGGGCCTCGGAGCGGCGGACGCCTGACCAGGCTCGACCCGCGGGCGCTGAAACACGCCGACGTACGGATCTTCTCCTCGGCGAGCGACGCGCCGAAAGCGCGTCGCCCGACCGATGTCGTGCTGTTGATGCTCTCCGTGCTCGGCGTCGTGGTCCTTTCCTTCTTCGCTCCCGGGCCGACCGCGATCGACAAGACGGTCTCCGACCTCGTGCACGAGCTGCCGGGGCTGTTCGGCTGGTTCTGGGAGATCAGCTACGACCTGATGATCGGGTGGGCGCTGCTCTTGCTGATCCTCGCGCTGTTCGCGCGGGGACGGAAACGACTGTTCCTGACCGAGCTGATCGCCGGGGGCCTGGCCCTCGGGTTCGCGATGCTTGCGGGACGGATCGCCGGAACGGACTGGTCCTCGAGCCTCGAAGCCCTGAGCGCGAAGGGAACCCCTGCGGTCTACCTGGCGGTCCGGCTGGCGGTCGCGACGGCCGTGGTCGTGATGGCCTCACCGCACATGAGCCGCCCCCTGCGGTTCATCGGTCGCTGGGTCGTGACGGTCGGCGCACTGGCGGGGATCGCGCTCGGCGTCACGCTCCCGATCGGGATGGTCGCCGGCCTGCTGATCGGCCTTGGCTCCGCCGCGATCATGCACCTCATCCTTGGCTCCCCCGCCGGACGGCTCACGCTCGACCAGATCGCCACCGCCCTCGGCGATCTGGGCGTCGCGGCGACCGACCTCCGTCACGCGCCGCTCGAACCGACCGGTGTGGCGCTCGTCCTGGCGACATCCGCCGACGGTCACGCGCTCCTGCTCAAGGTCTACGGCCGGGACGCGTGGGACGGCCAATTCCTCGCGTCGATCTGGTCGTCGCTCTGGCGCCGAGGCGAGCATCCGAGCCTCGGGCTCGGCCGGCTCCAGCAGGTGGAGCATGAGGCGTTCGTCACCTTGCTCGCCGAGCGGGCGGACGTGCCGGTCCTCCCGATCGTGGCCGCCGGGATGGCGAACCAACGCGACGCCCTGTTGGTCAGTGAGATCACCGGACGGCCTCTCGGCTCCTTCGAACGCGGACGATGTCGACGATCAAGTGGTACAAGGGATCTGGCGAGCCGCGGTGAAGCTCCACGAGCTCGGGATCGCGCACGGGCAGCTCGACGGGGACCGCATCGTGGTGCGGGCCGACGGGACTCCTGCGATCGGTGACTTCGGTGGTGCACGCGTCGCCGCCACCGACGGCGCGATGATGGCGGATCTCGCGCAGATCCTGGTGACGACCGCGCTCGTCGTCGGACCCGATCGAGCGATCGCCGCAGCGAACGAGCGCGATGGGGAGCGAGTCGTTCGCCGGCGTGCTGCCGTACCTGCAGCCGGCGGTGTTGGACCGTGATACCCGGCGTGCCGTGCGCGATGGGGACTGGGACCTCGACGACCTGATGACGCACGCCACCGCCGTGACCGGCACCGAGGCGCCGGAGCTCGAACAGCTCAGACGTGTCTCCGGCAAGTCGATCGCGATCGTCGCGCTCATCGCGTTCCTGGCCTACGGCCTCATCTCCGCCCTGGCGAACGTCGGCATCCAGGCCCTCTGGGACGAGCTGAAGTCCGCGGACATGGTGTGGCTCGTGACCGCCCTGCTCCTCGCACCGGTCTCCCAGGTACCGCAGGCGTTCTCCACGATCGGCGCGTCGGTCCGCGACCTGCTGTTCGCCCCCGTCCTGATGCTGCAGTACGCGGTCCAGTTCATCCAGCTCGCCGTGCCGAGCTCGGCGGCGCGCGTGGCCCTGGAGGTCCGGTTCTTCCAGCGCCAGGGGGTCGAAACCGGCGGAGCGCTCTCGATCGGGTTCATCGACAGCATCAGCGGCTTCCTGATCCAGATCCTGTTGATCCTCGTCATCACGTTGTCGGGGCTCGCCAGCCTCGATCTGTCGACGAGCAGCTCGAGTTCCAGCTCGACGAGCAGCAGCTCGTCGTCGGGACCCAGCCTCCTGCTCCTGGCGGCGGCGCTGATCGTGCTCGGCGCGATCATCGCCCTCGCGATCCCTCGCTACCGGAACAAGATCAAGGAGGCGATCCCGCGGTATCGGGCGGGCATCCGCGCCCAGATGACCTCGGGTGCCCAGGCGCTCAGGGTCCTGCGCTCCCCGTCGAAGGTCACGATGCTGTTCCTCGGCAACCTGATCGCGCAGCTGATGCTCGCGATGATCCTCGGCATCTGCCTGCGAGCGTTCGGAGACAGCGCCTCGTTCGCCGGTCTGGTCCTGGTGAACACGTTCGTGGCCCTCTTCGCCGGGTTCATGCCGGTGCCGGGTGGGATGGGCGTCTCCGAGGCCGCCCTCACCGCCGGGCTGGTCGCGCTCGGCGTCCCCAGCACCGCGGCCATGTCGACGGCGATCGCCTACCGCCTGGTGACGTTCTACCTGCCGCCGATCTGGGGATCGGTCGCGACGCGCTGGCTCAAGCAGCACGAGTACCTCTGATGCCTCGATCGGACTCGACCGGTCGGCCGTCATGAGGTAGAAACTCTGCGGGCCGTCCCGGACGGTCCGACCCCACTCGCCAGAAGGAAGGACATCAGATGTCGAAGACCGACACATCCTCGGGGGCGTCCTCCGGGCTGCTTAGATCGCTGGACACGCACGTCGAGAATGTCTTCCACGACTTCTACGACCCAAGGTTCGAAGGTCGACGGCTGTTCTCCGAGCTCTTCGGCACGTTCTTCTTGGTGTTGGTGGCGGCCGGGGGGGCCGTCGTCAACGCGAAGAGTGGGGGGCAGATCCCGCTCGCGGTCAGGGTGACCGCACCCGGCCTGATGGTCATGGCGATGATCTTGTTCATGGGCGCGGTCTCCGGTGCCCATTTCAATCCAGTCGTGACCATCGCGTTCTGGCTGCGCGGCGACTTCCCTGGGAAGAGGATCCCGGGTTATGTCATCGCCCAGCTGCTGGGATCGATCCTGGCTGTGCTGTTCCTGCGGGCGACGCTCGGGAACATCGGCGGGCTCGGAACGACCGAGCCGGGTCCGGGGATCAGCGATGGCATCGCAATGACGTTCGAGGCGGTACTCACCCTCGGCCTGCTGAGCACGATCTTAGGAACCGCATCGGGTGCCCAGAACATCGGTGTGTTCGGGGCCATCGGCGTCGGGTTCTACATCGCGCTCGCAGGTCTGTGGTCCGCACCCATCAGCGGCACGTCGATGAACCCCACCCGATCGCTCGGCCCGATGATCGTGAGCGGCAACTACGACCACTGGTGGGTGTACATCGTGGGACCGTTCATCGGTGGCCTCGTCGCGGTTGGATTCGCATGGATCCTCCGCGGCAAGGGAGGCGGCATCCGAGGGAAGATGGCGGCCCAGGGCGAGGTCGAGCTGGACGTCTCGGACCCGTCGAAGGCGACCGAGGTCGCTCCGCCCCAGTAAGCGCGGCAGCCCGAATTCAGCGACCGCCGTCGGGGCGGAACAAGTCGTCCACGAGCGCCACGGCAACGACGTAGGCGACGTGGGTCCCGACGCTCGTGGCGAGGACGTCCGGCTCCCATCGCCACGGTGGGGGCGTCTTCCCCATGACCGGGAACAACGTGAACGTCGCCGTCATGAGCGTCGCGCCGAACGCCAGGCTGGCCCAGGGTTCGGGGAGGTACCGGCGGAGCGTTCCATGCCAGAGGCCGAACGCGGAACCGTAGCCCCATTTCAACGCGGTGCCGAGCTCCGCGTCACCTTTGTCGCTCACGTCGCCGAGGCGCAGGACGCTCGCGACGATCTGTCCGGGGACGAGGCTGTCGTCGTAGTCGAGCGAACCCGTTATCGCGGGGCGCAAGCGATGTTCCGTCGCGTAGGCGAGGGTCATCGCCGCCGTACCCGCCATCCCCGCGATCACGCTGCGGACCGGCCACGGGATGCCGCGGCTCATCTCCTCACCATCTGTGTGGGTTGGAGCGTGGTTCCGTGGCAATGCTTCCACTTCTTCCCGTTGCCACACGTACAGGGGTCGTTGCGACCCCGCCGGGCATCCTCCGAAGCGTAGACCGCCATCACCTCGGACGGTGCCCGGTCCGCCCGCAGGAGCTCCGTCATGAGCTCCATCGGGCGTTGGATGTGGTGGAAGAACCCCTTGTAGCTCGGACAGAGGTAGTGCTGTCCCGGCTCGCCGTACGGGGAGGTGGCGAAGCGGTCCTTCGGGCAACCGCCGTTGCACGCGAACCGCACGTCGCAATCGAGGCAGAACTTCGTCAGCGTGTCGAACTTGTCCTGGCCGAACTTCTGCTGCTGGGGCGAGACGATCAGCTCGAGCATGTGTTTGTCCTTGATGTTGCCGAGCAGGTAGTCGGGCTCCACGAAGTGATCGCACGAGTACAGGTCGCCGGTGTGCTCGACGCCAGTTGCAACCCGCACGTCTTCGCGTGCACGCACATCCCCGCTGGCTCGCCGTACCAGTTCGCGAGCGCGGTATCGAACATCTGCACGTAGACGGTCCCGATGTCGCGCCGGACCCACTCCTCGAACACGTCGATCATGAAGCGCCCGTACTGCTCGGGGCCGATCGAGCGATGGGTGACGAGGTCGCCCTCTTGTTTGTAGAGCGGTCTGCCCTTCACGCCGTCGCCCCACCCGGAGTCGGTGACGGCGAAGTTCTCCTCGGTGGCCCGCTCGATGATCGGGATGAACTGGATGAACCGGGCGCCGAGCTCGTCGCGGAAGAACGTGTAGACCTCGCGTCCGTGGTCGCCGTTCACGGCGTGGATCGTCGTCAGCACGTTCCAGTCCACGTCGTGGCGCTTCAGCACGTCGAGACCGGCGATCACCCGGTCGAACGTGGGCTTGCCGCCCTTGTCGACTCGGTAGGCGTCATGCATCTCGCGCGGACCGTCGATCGAGATGCCCACCAGGAAGTCGTGCTCCTTCAGGAACGCGCCCCACTCGTCATCGAGCAGCGTCCCGTTGGTCTGCATCGTGTTGAGGACGTGTTGACCGGGCTTGGCGTACTTGCGCTCCAGCTCGATCGAACGACGGAAGAAGTCCAGGCCCATCATGGTGGGCTCGCCGCCTTGCCACGCCACGACGACCTCCGGGGCGCGGGCGTGGGCCTCCATCAGCTGGCGGATGTAGGTCTCGTGGATCTCCTCGGCCATCCGGAAGCGGCTGCCCGGATACAGCATCTCCTTGGACAGGAAGAAGCAGTACTCGCAATCCAGGTTGCAGATCGCGCCCGTAGGTTTCGCCATCAGGTGGAAGGCGAGCGGCGCGTTCGGGACCGTCAGGACGGCACCGCCGACTTCGGGTTCGACACGCATCGGATGCAGGATGCCACGTTCCGCGACTGGCTAGCCGGCAGTCCCGGACCCATCGACGATCCGCCCGCTGGAACCGTGTCCCGTCCGATCCGCGGCCAACGAGAAGGAGTCCGTCGACGTGACGAGTGCCGAACCTTCAAAACCTGGGTCGCAGAAGTCCCGAGCACCCCTTCGACCTTCATATCGAGGTTGCTCAGCACGCCTCCGTGCTCCGGATGTTCGCGCTCTCCAACCATCGGATCGCGCCCGGATCTCACACGCCTTCGATCGCTTCCAATCGTCCGGACTTCACCGCATCGGCGAACGCTTGATAGTCCTGCTCGTTCTGAACCGCGTATCGCTCGGAGAAGTCGGTGATCGAATCATCGAACGCATCGCTCTTGCCCAGATACGCGGCGATCGCGATCGGATCCCCCGATCGTGCGTGCGCGCGGGCCAGCGTCCAGCCGCATTGGCGGGCGTAGAACGTGAGGCCGAACGGCGCCAGCGATTCCACGTCCGCCGAGCCCTTCATGTCGCGCAACTGGCGCCAGTAGAGCCAACGGTTGGCCTCCACGCCTTTGGTCCAGCCCAGGTAGATGTCGCTCGCGGCCTGCATCATCCGCTGCCCCTGCACGACGCGCTCTCCGTGCTGCTTGTAGCGGCTCTTGGGGAGATGGTCCTCCAACACGGAGGCCGTGGCCTCCTTCACCTGAAGGAAGAGCGGATCCTCCTGATCGCGTCCCTGGAGCAGGACGATGAACGCCCGTGTGCCGACGCTGCCGACGCCCACGACCTTGCGGGCGACGTCGATGACCTCGAAACGCTCGAGCAGATGACGTCGATCGTCCTGCAGCGTGGCCCGGTAGGACCGGAACTGCTCATGGATCATGTGCTGAAGCTGGTCTGGGGACATGCCGGCCAGCTGCTTCAGCTCGCGCGCCGGGATCACGATCGGTGGCTGAGAGACGATCCGGTAGTTGCCGTCGACATGCTCCGCGAGCTTCGAGAGTGCCTGCAGGCTGTCGCGCGTGCGGGCCTTCAGGACGTTCTTCTTGGCAGCCTTCTCGGTCTTCTGTGCCGCCTTCCTCTGCGTCTTGTCCGTCTGCATACCCACCGCGGTGCCCATGGCCGCCATCAGGTCTTCCTCGGACACGTGGGCGTACCAGACGTCCATGGTGCGCATCTGCGCGAACCCGGCCATCGCCTCTCGGTATGCCCGTACCGAGGCGAGCGTCACATCGTGCGCCTCGGCCTTCGTGAGGCCATTGTTGCGTGCCGCGATCGTGAAGCTCGCGGCCATGCGTTTGACGTCGTACTCGAACGGGCCCGGCAACGTCTCGTCGAAGTCGTTCAGATCGAAAAGCAGGGCTCGTTCAGGCGATGCGAACACGCCGAAGTTCGACAGGTGGGCATCGCCGCAGAGCTGCGTGATGAGGCCGGCCCTCGGCGTGTCTTTCAGGTCGGCGGCCATGATCTTGGCCGCGCCTCGGTAGAACGTGAAGGGCGAGACCAGCATGCGCCCGTGGCGCACCGGCACCAGGTCCGGCTCGCGGGACGCGTCCTGTTCTTCGAGCAGTGCGACGGGATCGGGGCGGTCGGGAGCCGGGGTCCAACCCGAGTGGCTGGACGTGGGTACTTTCTTCCGCGATGCCTTGCCGTGTTGCTTCCGTTCATCGACGCCTGGGTGCTCGATCTTGGCCACGCTCATGATTCTTACGACCCCCTATTCAAACGAGCCTCTTCCCGTCGCTCGGCCCCGGCGGGGCGACCTCATCCATGTCGGACGATCTCCGACCGCCCCCCTCAGAGCAGCGCTTTGGCTTTCTGCGCCTCGTACTCCTCGGGCGTGATCTTGCCCTCGTCGCGGAGCTTCGCGAGCTTCGCCACTTCGTCGGCGGCCGAATACCCTGCGGCTCGACGTTGTTGTTCCTGAACTTCAGCCAACATCTGGCGGTCCTGCTCGGTCATCTTCGGCCGAGCGATCATGTAGATCAGGATGCCGATGAACGGCAGGATCACGATCAGGATGATCCATCCAGCTTTCACTCCGCCGGAGATGTCGTCGCGCCGGAAGATGTCCGCGAAGATCGCGATGAACATCCAGATGAACATGAACCAGAAGAAGAAGACGATCATTGTCCAGAGCACGTTGCCGAAACTCCACTCGGTCGCCAGCATGGCTCTCCCTTCCCGCGTCGGTATGTGCTCCGACGCACCGTATCCGTCGCGTCAACCTAGGTGACATCGCCACCGCTCAGTTGTCGGTCATTCATCCGACCGCCGACGCCCCAAGCTGATCGAGGTTTCCTTAGCTAGTTGTTCACTTCGTCGACGCCCACTGTTATCCGGGTCTCCTCGGGTTTCCGGTGATGCGAGCCATTCGCGGAAGTAGGGTGGGGAACGAGACTGAGTGGAGGAGGAACCCATGGCAGAGAAGACGAGCGAGACCCCGATCTTGGACCTGTTGGCGACCATGACGGCTGCGTCGATCGACGCGTCTGGGCTCGACCAGCAGTCGTTCATGCTGGTTCGGCTCGCGGCACTCGTCGCGGTCGACGCACCGCCGGCCTCATATCTGTTGAACCTCGGCGCCGCGAGTGAGCTGGGCATCGACGAGGAGCAGGTCCGCGGCGTCCTCGCGGCTGTCGCGCCGATCGTAGGCACGACGCGTGTGGTCTCGGCTACCGGCAATATCGCGCGCGCACTCGGGTTCGCGATCGAGCTCGCTGACATGGAGGACGAGTAGCTCCGGGAATATCGGGTCGGTCCCCCAGGTGATCGTGGCCCCTGACCCCGAGGTCGTCGGTGCAGACATTCGAGCTTTGTCGACGGCAACACGACGAAGCCTGTCATCCGTTCGGCGAGGGGTCGCCGCCCGCACCTGCGGCCCCGGGTTGTCGGGTCGGGATCCTCCGCGTGAAGAACAGCGCGATCACGCCCGCGATCGCGAGGAGCGCCAGCGCCGATCGCAGGCCGTCTAGCCGCGCCTGCTCGTTCACGTCCAGGACCGCTTGGGTGGTCTTCTGGTCGATCCCGGCCTGTTGCATGGCCGACTCCAGTTGCGCATCGGAGACGAAGGGCACGCCGGCCGCGAGTTGCACGCTCGCCTTCGAGGAGAGGTCCTTGGGCACGTCGGGGTTCTGGGCGATCCCGGACAGGAACGAGGCCGTGAGGGCGGCGATCATCACCGAGCCGGCGAGCGCGGTGCCGACCGAGGCGCCGAACTGGGTTGCCGTGTTCTGCAAGCCGCCGACCTCGGGGCTCTGGTCGTCGGGGACCGCCGAGACGGTGACACTGCCCAGCTGTGAGGCCAGCGCACCGAACCCGACGCCGATCAGGATCAGCGGGATGGTCACGATCGACGCAGTCGCGTTCACGTCCATCGCGCTCATCAGCACCAGGATCCCGACGACGGTCGCCACGAGTCCGACCTCGACGATGCGACGTGGCGAGGTTCTCGGGAAGAGCTTCGGGATGCCTGCGGCCGAGATCAGCATCGAAAGCGCCAGAGGGGTGATCTTGATGCCGGTGTCGATCGCCGAGAGGCCGAGTGCGACCGACAGGTACAGCGGGATCACGAAGAAGAGTCCCATCATCACGAGGAACTGGAAGAAGAACATGAGGACCCCGCCGGTCATCTGCTTGTTGGCGAACAGCGCGGGACTCACGAGCGGCTCGCGTCCCGCGGCCTCGAGGTGTCTGACGTGCCGCATGAACAGCCTCAGCGACACGAACCCGCCCAGGATCAACCAGAACACCGGCGACATCCCCAGCACCGACGGCCCTCCCTCGGCAGGCAGGATCCAACCCCACGTGGAGGAGCGCAGCACTCCGATGACCACGAGCCCCATCCCCAACGCCCATAGCAGGGAGCCCAGCAGGTCGAGATGGGATCGAACCTTGACCGGAGCGTCGGCGATGCGGCGCGCGAACAGGAAGATGCCCGCACCGAGGACGACCTCGCCGGCGAAGACCCATCGCCACGATCCGTACGTGGTCGCTAATCCGCCGATCAGCGGCCCGACCGCGACGGCGATCGCTGCGGCCGCCCCGACCAGACCGTATGCGCGTGGTCGCCCCTCGGCAGGGAAGTTCCCCGCGACCAGTGCGACGATCGCCGGCATGATCAGCGCCGCGCCGACCCCTTCCAGGAGCGACCATCCGAACAGCAGCACGGGCAGGTTCGGCGAGAGGGCCGTCGTCAGCGAACCCGAGCAATAGATCACCAGTCCGATCATGAAGGCGCGCTTGCGACCGATGATCGAACCGACCTTGCCGCCGGTGACCATCAGCATCGCCATGATGAGCGTGTACAGGACGATGGCGCTCTGGATCCCGGTGACCGTGGTGTTGAGGTCCTTGGCGACCGTCGCGATCGCCACGTTCATGACCGAGGTGTCGAGGGCCATCAAGAATTGGCCGGCACAGAGCGTCAGGAGGACCACACCGGCGGCCTTCGCGGCCTTCGCGCTCTTCGTCTCGGATGTCACCGGAGGCACCAGTGGCTACTTCAGGTTGCAGTCCTGCGACTGAGCCGTCGACTCGAGGTCGGACAACGCGGTCTTCAGCTGGGAGAGCGACGAGGCCACGGCCGGCGCGACGGAGACCACCGATGCGCCTGCCGTTACCTGATCGATCTCGCTCCCCAGTGCCGTGACCTGCGCCTGGATCGCGCTGACCTGCGTCCCGAACGTGCTCTTCGCTTCGGTGCTCAACGCGGCCGCCGCGGACTTCACGTTGTTCACCGCCGTCTTCAGGGCATCGATGCCGCCCGACGTCACATCCACCTGCGTGAGCCCTTGCACGGCGTCCTTGAGGTTCTGAGCGTCCGCACAGACCGGCGACACGCTCTTGCTGCACGACCCCAGGAGCAGCAGGGCCGGGATCACCGCGACCGTGATCGCACGACGGTAGGGACGCGTTCGAGTGCGCATCACGATCTCCTTCGCAGTCAACCGTTGGACGCCGACCGCCGTCCCCGACATCGCCGTGGGAACGAAGCGATGTCGGGGACCCGGCCTTGGCGTCGGTCTTCAGTTGCCCTCTGCGGCCTTGAGCTGCTTGGCGAGCTCGTCGGCGCTCGCGTCGATCTCCTGGGAGACGAAGCGGTTCTCCGCCTTGATGCTCGCAGCGACCTGGTCGGCCATGTTCGTCGCATACAGCACGATCAACCCGGCCTGGCCCTTGTCCAGCGTGGCGGCGAGCTGCTTGAGATCGTCGTCCTTCATGCCGCCCTTGATGTGGCCTGAGACGGCGCCGATCCCCGCACCGACAGCCATGCCCACGCCCAGGCCGATCCCCGGCAGGATCGCGGCCACAGCCCCGAGCGCCAGACCCTTCCAGGCACCGTGCCGTGTGGACGCCTCGTGCTTGTCGTCGACCTTGACCTTGCCGTCGGCGCCGCGCTCCAGGACCGCAGCGTCGAAGTCGTGGCCGACACCGGCGTCGTAGTACAGAGCCTTCACGGCTTCGTAGTCGACCTCGGCGTCCGAAACGCTGTCGTAGGACCCTGCGAGTACCATCAACGTGTCCTTCTCGCTCATCCCGTCCCCCTTCTCGTCGTTGACCGTCCATCCGATGAGCGGTCGTGCCTGCGAGACTCAGACCTGTCCCCTGTCGCTTCCGAGCCTGTCACGGTGGGACAGAGGGAGCATCACCCGAATCGAATGATTCGGTGCTCCCCCCATCGGGGAGGAGCAGACTCCCCAGCGCATCTCCGTCGGGTTGAACACCCAGTCGCGGCCCCGCCGACCCATGAGAGGCGGCTTGAGCCGGAGTAGCATGCGGGCGTGGCCAGGGCTCCTTCTTCGCGCGATGGGCGAAGAGCGGACGGCGCGGATGCGCGACGCGCTCGCTCCTGGACGGCCGCCTCGGGCCTCACCCTTCCGAAGCCGCACCTGCACACGATCCCACGGGTCCGGCTCCTTGCTCGTATCGAGGGGGTCCGGCGCCGACGTCGTGAGCGTCATCGCCGGCCCAGGCTACGGGAAGACGACGTTCCTGAGGGCCTGGGCGGAGCTCGACCCGCGCCCAACAGCTTGGATCACGCTCGACGACCGTGACAACGATCCGGCGGTGTTGTTCGCCGATCTCGCGTTCGCACTGGATCGGATCGACCCATCGGAGCACGAGGCACTGATGAGGCTGGCGAAGTTGAGCAGCCGGGGGCAGGCGCACCGGGTGCGGGAGCTGATGCGAGCCATCGACGGCTTCGGCGAACCGGCGATCATCGTGCTGGACGACCTGCATCTGGTGAGCAATCATCTGGCGCTCGACATCGTCTCCGCCCTCGTCGAGCGCGCCCCGCTCGACTGGACCGTGGCGCTGGCCTCGCGGCAAACCCCAGAACTCCCGTTACCTCGGCTCCGCGCAACCGGCCGGCTCTTGGAGCTCTCAGACCAGGACCTGGCGATGGATAACGACGAGACGGCACAGGTCGTCCGGGCCGCCGGTCTCGATCTTCCCGACCACACGATCGCACTCATCCAGCGCCGCACAGAGGGGTGGGCGCTCGCGATCAACCTCGCGATGACGTCGATCAGGGAGAAGGACGACCCGATCGACGCGGTGTCCGTCTTCGGAGGCGACGACCGCCTCATCAGCGAATACGTCTGGGACGAGCTGCTCAGGAACCTGCCGAAACGGCACTTCCGGTTCATGACGCGGACCGCCATCCTGCACGGCCTGACCCCGAGTCTCTGCGACGCCGTGGTCGGATCGAAGGGATCGGCGGCGCTCCTGGCTGAGCTGGAACGTTCGAACTCCCTTGTGATGCCGCTCTCCGGCGCAGCCGGAGAGTTCCGGTATCACCAGCTGCTCCGTGACGTGCTGCTCGCAGAGCTCCATCGGGTCGAGCCGGATCTCGTTCCCGAGCTGAACCGGCGGGCGGCCTCGTGGTCCGAGGCCAACGACCTTCCTGAGGACGCGATCGCCTACGCCCAAGCCGCGTCCGATGTCCCACAGGGCGGCTCGGCTCGTGTGCTCCCTCACACGGCGATACATGAGCCTCGGAAGGGTGCCGACCTTGGAGCGGTGGCTGTCCTGGTTCGATGAGAACGACTTGATCACGTACCCGCCGCTCGCGATCGCGACCGCCTGGTGCCACGCATTCATCGGGGACGAGGATCCCGTGCGTTGGCTCAGGATCGCCGAGGACAACTCGTTCGAAGGACGCATGCCGGATGGCAGCAGCTCATACGAGGCGGCCGTCGCGATGCTCCGAGCGGCACTCTGTCTGGACGGACCGCACGAGATGGACGCCGACGTGGCGCGGTCCGCCGAGATGGGACGAGCGTCGAACGAATGGCGGGTGTTCCACCGCCTCCTCGCTGGAGAGGCAGCGCTCCTCCTCGGAGAACCCGAACGCGCCCGGGCGTTGTTCCACGAGGCGGCGGAAGTCGCAAGCCCGGCGCAGGCAGGAGGGCACGCGATGGCGCTGAGCGAACTAGCGGCCATGTCCGCGGATGCCGGCGAGTGGGATGAGGCGGACCGGTGGATCCGCCGAGCACAGGAGGTCGCGACAGGCTACGGGCTGGGCGACATCCTGCTCCAGCCGCTCATGTTCGCCGTCTCGGCGCTCGTCCTCACGCGGCAGAGCCAGCCCGATCTCGCCCGCAAGGCCCTCGTCGAAGCGCAGAAGCTGCGAGTGAACTCGTCTTCCGCCATCCCGTCGGCGAGCATCCGAGCAAGGAGCATGATGGCGCGCGCCTACCTCGCCCTGTCCGACGTCGAGGGCGCGCGCACGATCCTGGCAGAGGCGAGGGACTTCCAGGCGCGGCGGCCGGATATCGGCACTCTCGCAGATGATCTGGACGAACTCGAGAACGCCATCCGCCGACTCCGCGGGCGGGGAAGGTCGGGACCGGAGTCGCTGTCGGTGGCCGAGCTCCGGGTCCTCGCCCTCTTGCCGACCTACCTGTCATTCCGGCAGATCGGAGAGCGACTCTTCGTGTCGAACAACACGGTGAAGTCCCAAGCGATGTCGATCTACCACAAGCTCGGCGTCAGCAGCCGGGCTGAGGCGGTCGAACGTGCCGCCGAGCTCGGATTCCTCGACCTCTAGCCTCTCCTCAGATTTCATCCTTGGTGGGTGATGCCCACGCGGCTGCCTGAAGGTTGGATGAAGGCGTGGAACGTCATACCGGATCCGTCGGGCCCGCCCACACCCGATGAGTGGACCCTGACGAAGCTCGCCCTGAACGATGACGAGCTCATCATGGCCATAACGGGATCGGACGCGGCGAACCTCGAGGCATCAGGCTTGGATGCGCGTGCGCAGGCGCTGGTTCGGATCGGAGCCTTATTGGCCTTGGACGCGGCCCCGCCCGCGTACGCATCCGTCGTTCGCCTCGCCGAACGCGCGGGCGTGTCGGCGCCCGAGATCGTCGGCGTCCTGGTCGCCGTCGCGCCCTGCATCGGCACCGCACGGGCGGTCTCAGCGGCCCCCGAACTTGCCCTGGCGATGGGCTTCGATGTGAACGACGTCATCGAACGGAGTCGCGACCGCTCCGACCCAGCGCGAAGGTCCGAACACAGACCGTGAAGCCGCTGCCCGGGCGAGATGCGCCTTGCGGCGGCGCCGCCCGCTGGAGGTGCCGGAGCCGCAGTGAGGAAGGGAACGGGCATGACGATCGCACAGAGGTTCGATTGATGCTCGAGGGCGGGGGGAGGACGCTCGAGGTGCGCTGGATCTGTCCGGGCAGGCTCACCGAGGCCACGATCGACTGGTTCAACCCGTTCGTCGTTGAGGTCGAGACTCGCGAGGACTCATACCTCGTTGGGCGGGGGATCCAGGGACTTTCCGTCAAGATCCGAGGAGGGACCCTGTTGGAGATCAAGGTCAGCAGCGGCGGCGAAGGGGTGCTCAAGGTGCCTGGGCACGCACACGGCCGCTCCGAGGCCTGGAGGAAGTGGTCCTTCCCCCTCTCGGTCGCCGCCGATACAGGCGCCGGATCTGCAGACTGGGAGCGAGTAGGTAAGCACAGGCGCATCGGCCGGTTCTCCTTCCCCGATGGCGAACGGGCGGTCCTTGCGGCCTCCGCATCCCCTGACGACGAGACGATGTGCGCGGTCGAGCTCACCGAGGTGACGAAGGGTGTGCAACCTTGGTGGACCCTCGGTTTCGAAGCGACAGGAGAGTTCGACTCCCTTCGTGGGGCGATCGATGCCACCGCCGAGCTGGTGTTCGCCAACCCCCCGCCGATCGGCCAACTGAGCCTGATCGATTCGAGGTCGTACGCGGGCTGGCTTCGCTCTGAGGTTCCGGATCCGAGCCTTTGACCTCGCATCCAGGAAGGACGGCGGGATGAGCAGCAACCATCCAGACGATTCCGAGAACAGCAAGGAGGCACCTGCGTTGAGCGGAGACGCGGCTCCTCCCTGGATCACTCCGTTGTTGCACCGGAGCATCCGATGGGCCATCGCCGCCATCCTGCTCACGTTGGCGACGCTGTGGTTCGTCGGCCAAGAGCGCAATCTCGTCGGCTACCTCATCTTGGCCGAACTCCTCGCGCTCGCGCTCGAGCCAGCGGTTATCTGGATGCACGACCATCGAGGCTGGCGTCGGGGCAGCGCGACGGGTCTTCTGCTGGTTGTTGTCCTTGTTGCGATGATCCTGCTCGGCGTGGGCGTCGCTACCGTTCTCGCGCGAGAAACCAGCCAGATCCTGCAACAACTTCCGTCGTATGTGGACAAGCTGAATGCGTTTACCCAAACCCATTTCCACACCATCGTGTTTTCGCCTGCCCAGCGGGCTGCCGCGGCGCACGCAGCCACGCACATCAACGACTTCATGAAGCAACACCAGGCGGACATACTCGGAGGAATCTCATCGGGTCTAAGCGCGGTCTTCTCGCTGTTCACGATCGGTCTTTTCACCTTCTACCTGACGGCGCAAGGCCCGCAGGTGCGGCGCGCGCTCCTGTCCCGGATGCCCCCCGAACGACAGAAGCGCATCCTGTTCGCCTGGGAGACGGCGATCAAGAAGATGGGCGGGTATCTGTACTCGCGTTTGTTGCTGGCTTCGATCAACGGAACGCTCATGTTCGTCACGCTGAAGATCCTCGGCGTTCCATACGCCCTGCCGCTGGCGCTGGTCTCCGGCCTGGTCGCCGAGTTCATCCCGATCGTGGGGACCTATATCGGTGGGGCGCTGCCGGCAATCGTCGCCATCGCAGAGAACGGGCCCACGGCCGCGACGGTCGTGGTGATCGAGAGCGTGATCTATCAGCAGTTCGAGAACTACTACCTCAGTCCGCGCATCAGCGCGAAGACCATCGAGCTCAACGCTGGCGTCGCGTTCGGCGCGGCGATGGCAGGCGGAGCGGTGGGAGGGTTCGTAGGCGCATTCTTCGCCTTGCCGATCGCCGCGACGATCCAAGCGTTCATGACCACGTATTCAAGAACATTCGAGGTGACCGAGTCGGCACTCACCGATATCGACACACCTCACCCCCCTTCCTCCAAGAGGCCGAAGCGCGGCGGGGGCAGACGGCGACACGGCGGTGAAGCTGAAGTGGGAAGTCCACGGAAGTCTGCGCCTGATGGAGCTGACCCGCCTTAGCCGCAAGGTGGATGGCCGGGCCACATGGCGTCGCTCATCGCCACGAACGGCCGCGTTCCTCGATCGGCTGCAGAACGGCGTCGGGAGGGAGCTGGCGGGCCCGGGATGAGACCCCCATCGCTGGATAGGATTCGCGCATGAGCTCCGCGTCGGATCGACGATCACGGACACGTTTGGTGATCACAGTGATCGCTCAAGCGGTCGTTTCCACCGCCGTGATCCTCATCCTGTACTACGTGGTGCCGACCTCGGCGTCCATCGGCAGCCGCTGGATATGCGCCGTCGTGTTCATCGGCGTCGCCTCGTTCGAACTCCGTGGGGTCGTGAAGGACCCACAGCCGATCGCTCGAGCCGTCGTCGCGATGGCCAGGCTCCTCCCCCTGTTCATCGTGCTGTTCGCCTGGATCTACGTAACGATGTCGGTGGACGACCCGCGTATGTTCACCGAGCCGTTGACCAAGTCCGGGTCGCTCTACTTCACGGTCACGGTCCTGTCGACGGTCGGGTTCGGCGACATCACTCCGGTCACGGACACGGCGAGGCTCATCGTCTCCGTGCAGATGATCTGTGACCTCGTGGTGATCGGGATCATCGTGAAGCTCATCTCCGGCGTGGCCAAGCATCGAGCCCAAGCGACGAGGGCGGCGAGCGCCGGGCAGGATGAGGCGTAGCGAAGGCCTCACCGAAGGTATGACTTCGGCCGTCGGGCTGTCAGCGGGGCCGGTGACCCTAGGCTGCCGGGACGTCAAACACATCCGCAACGCGACGATCGTCTACGACGCTTGGCGTTGGCTCTTCCGTTTCCGCATATGCTGGCTGCTTGAGCACCGACGATCCCACGGGACGGCGAAAACGCGTCAACCTGCGCACCGCTCGCATGGAAGCGTTCAGCGACGGCGTGTTCGCCATCGCGATCACCCTCCTGGTGCTCGATCTGGTGGTGCCGTCGGTGACCGAAGGCGGCGTCGGTCGCCTATTGATCGACCAGTGGCCGACGTACCTCGCGTACCTCGTGAGCTTCGCGTCGATCGGCGCTGCGTGGTTCAGCCACTCGACGATCACCGAGTACCTCGACCGAGCCGATTCGGTTCTCCTCCGATTGAACCTGCTGCTGCTGCTGTTCGTCTCGGTGTTGCCGTTCCCGACCCGGATGCTCGGTGAATACCTGCGGGAGACCGGAGCTGAGCGGATCGCCGTGACCGTGTACGGCTTGAACCTGCTCGCTATCTCGGCTCTGACGAGTGTCCTGTGGCATTACGCGGTCTCGGAACGACTGACCAAGGGTGATCTCGCCGACGACGACGCCCGGGCGATCACCTCGAAGCTGAACCCGAGCCTCGCCTTCTACGGCGTGACCATCGCGATCGGCTTGCTCGTTCCGGTCGCGGCTGTTGTGTTGTACTTCGCGATCGCGCTGTATCTGCTGATCCCGTTCCGCGCGATCGCCCGGCAGTTACGTCGTCGACCAGCCGGGTGAGAGGATCGGGCCGCGGCCCGACCCCCGGACCACGCCGACCGTCCTGCCTATCCTTCGTCCTCGGCCGCGTCGGCGAGCAGGACCGCCGCCTCGGCATCTACCTCAGCATCGTCTGCGAGTTCCTCGGCTGCCGCCTCTTCGATCACCGCTTCGGCCGCAAGCTCCTCCGCGGCAGCCTCCAGCGCAACCGCCATCTCGGCTTTCTCCACGGCATCCGCATGCAGCACATCTGCGGCGACCGCTTCCTCGATCGCGTCGGCACCGGCCTCGGCCGCTGCGTCCTCCAGCTCCTCGTCCATGTCGAACCCCTTCCCGCTCAGGCGATCTCGGATGAGATCGCCGACGTGCGCGCAACTCTACCGTCAGGGAGTGGTGGCTACCCCCGTCACTCCCATCGCGCCCGTCGTGTCCGTGACGTGGTACTCCGCGAGCAGGCGTTGCTCGTGGTCTCGCTTCGGGAAGAAGCGATAGACGACCGCCGCGCCGAGCAGGATCGCCACGATCCCCGCCGTGTACGCCCAATCGGCCCCCTGGAGGAACGAGGTCTTGGCGGCGGCGGTGATCTGGCTCGCGTACTGCGGGTACTGCTGGCCCACCGCCTCGGCGCTCGAGAAGGACTTCGTGAGCTCCGACGAGACGCTGTCGGTCACCTTCTGCGCGTTCGGCGAGGCGCCGATCGCGGCGGCCGCAGCGGCCGCGTACCCGGCGGTGAGCAACGCGCCCAGGATCGACTGCATGATCGCGCCGCCGAGATCGCGCTGCAGGTCCGCTGTACCCGACGCCATGCCCGCTCGCTCCACCGGCACGGAGCCGGTGAGCGAGTGAGAGGCAGGGGTTCCCGCGAACCCGACGCCGACGCCGACCAGGCCGTAGGCCAGGCCGACCTCCCAGTACGGGATCCCCTCGTTCCACAGGAGCAACATCGTGACGAAGCCGAGCAGACAGAACACGTAGCCGATCAACAGGGTGAACCGCGCCCCGCGCGCTTCCACCAGCTTCGCCGAACGCGGCGCGATCAAGACCATGCAGAACGCGGCGGGCAGGATCGCCATCCCGCGCGTCGAGCGTGTCGTAACCCAGCACGTTCTGTAGGAATTGCTGTCCGACGAACATCGCAGCCATCAGCGTTCCGAACACGATGATGCCGGCGCATGCGGCGACCCAGAAGATCCGCCGCCCCGCGATGTGCAGGTCGTACAAGGGGTTGCGGGCGCGGCGTTGGCGGATGATGAACGCGACGCCCGCCGCGACCGCGATCGCGACGAGCCCGAGGACCAGGCTCCCCTCGTTCGGGCACCGGTGCGAAGTTGATCGCGAGCACGACCGCCGCGATCAGCAGGACCGAAAGGATGCCGCCCGAGGTTGTCAACCGGGTCCGTCGTCTCGTTCACATGGGCCGGGACGAGCCGCATCGCCAGGACCAGGGCCACGACGGCCAACGGCAGCGTGAGGAGGAAGACCGACCCCCACCAGAAGTGCTCGAGCAGCAGGCCGGAGAGCAACGGACCGAGGGCGGAGATCGCACCCCCAGGGCCGACCAGAGCGCGATCGATCTGGTGCGTGCCGGCCCCGACCACAGCGCCGTGATCAGCGCGAGGGTGGTCGGGTACGCCATGCCGGCGGCGAGCCCGCCGAGGAGCCGGGCGACGAACAGGACCCCGTCGGTCGGGGCGTACGCGGCGAGCAAGCTCGCGGGGATCGCGAACGCCGTGCCGACGATCAGCATGAGCTTGCGTCCATGCCGGTCCCCCAGCGCACCGAGGTACAGCACCGACGCTGCGAGGCCGAGCGAGTAGCCGACGGCGATCAGGTCCAGGGCCGTCTGCGACGAGTCGAACGCGGCTGCCGATCGACGGGCAACGCGACGTTGGCGACGGCCAGGTTCAGGTTCGCGACGGCCGCGACCAGGATCAGCGCGAGCAGGACCAGCCCCCCGCGTTCCGGTGCCGTGGAGGTGCCGACCGGGCCTGCCGTGGCCGTGGGCGCGCCGGGCTCACTCATGGACGCTCTTCCGGCGCATCGTTCACGGCCTCCGGCGGCGTATCCGCTCCGGCAGCACCCGCGGCCTTGCGGTCGGCCCAGGTCCCGGGTCGCCAGACGCTCACGATCTTGCCGAGCGCGGTGACCAGGAACAGCTGTCCGATGATCATCTCCATGACGGCGAGCGACTGACCGGGCTGGCCGGCGGGCACCAGATTGCCGTACCCGGTGGTCGTCAGGGTGGTGAAGCTGAAGAAGACGTCCTGGCTCATGGTTCCTTCGCCTCCCGAGCCGAAGAACGGAGCCGCCTGCAGGGCGCCGAGGAAGCGGTACACGAACGCGAGCGACAACCCGATCAACAGATACGTCGCGATCGCGCCCAGCATCGTTTCGAGATCGATGACCCTTCGCAGTGCCAGATGCCGGACGATGGAGAACGGGGCCACCACGTAGAGCGCGCTGCTGACGAAGAAGATCGTCGGCAACGGCCCACGTCCTCCTTCGCGTAGGATCAGATCGAGCACCGCGACGGCTCCGGCCGCGATCAACAGGACGTCCGCCGTCAACCGAACCGCCCGTCGCGCGTTCGACGTCCGGAGCGCGAGCCACACCGTGACGATCTGCACCACGAGCACGATGGGAGCCGACCAACGTCCTCGGAGCGAGACCGACATCCCGTACGTGACGACGATCAGCAGGAGGACCATGCCGTAGCTGTTCGCCGAGACGAACGAGAGGAGCAGGCGGCGGAGCACCCGGGGGTTCCCCTCGGACCGCCCACCCGGTGACTCGGCCTTCACCGCATCTCCCTGATCTGCCACGGCGGCAGTCTATGCGGGTGAGGGTGAGGACAACGGACGATCCGTGGGGGAAGATGCAGCGGTGACGAGCGCGGATCCCGATCCGGTGGTGGCGCACGAGCCCGGCGATGGAACGCGACGAACGTACCTCGCCTCCGAGCGGACGCTCTTGGCATGGTGGCGCTCCGGGCTCGCGGCGATGGCCGTCGCGCTGGCCGTCGGCCGGCTCCTCCCCGCGTTGCTCAAGTCTTCGAAGACACCGTTCGCCCTGCTCGGCGTGGGATTCGCAGCGCTCGCGCTCGCGTTCGTCGTGTACGGCACGGTCAGGCAGCGTCACGTCGAACGTGCGATCGACGAAGGAACGTTCCCATCGCTCGACGCATGGGTGGTGCTCGGTCTGTCAACGTTGATGACGATCCTCGCCGTCTCGACGATCGTCCTCGTGCTGACGGCGTTCTGACCGGTCGTCAGTGCGAGACCGCGGCCGCCGCGATCTCCGATACGAGCGTTCGGTCCCAGAACCGCGAAACCGCGAACGGCGCCGGAGTATCGAGCCGGGGCGATCACCGCAACGGCCGGGTCATGCCTCGGAAGCGTTTGGCGGTATCCTCGCGCACTGACTCGACCCATCGAGGAGCAACCGAACGTGAAGAGTGGACTCGAGATCGCCCAGGAAGCGGACCTTCGACCCATCGCCGATATCGCACGGACAGCCGGACTATCAGCAGACGAGCTGGAGCTCTACGGACGCTATCGGGCCAAGGTGGAGCTCTCGGTCCTCGACCGGCTCAAGGACGGACCGGACGGCCACCTCGTCATCACGACGGCGATCACGCCGACGAAGGCCGGCGAGGGCAAGACCACGACGTCCGTGTCGCTCACGCAGGGCCTCGGGAAGATCGGGAAGCGGGTCGCCCTCTGCCTGCGCGAACCCTCGATGGGTCCGGTGTTCGGGATCAAGGGCGGCGGGAACGGAGGTGGGTACGCGCAGGTCGTGCCGATGGAGGAGATCAACCTGCATCTCAACGGCGACTTCCACGCGGTCACCGCCGCACACAACCTGCTGGCGGCCGCGCTCGACGCGTCGATCTTCAACGGCAACGCACTGGACATCGACCCGCAGACGGTCACGTGGCCGCGGACGCTCGACGTCAACGACCGCGAGCTGCGCTACACGGTCGTCGGCCTGGGCGGCAAGGCGCACGGCGTGCCGCGCGAGAACCAGTTCGTCATCACGGCCGCCTCCGAGATCATGGCGGTGTTCGCCCTCGCCAGCGACCTCCAGGATCTGCGCGCCCGGCTCGGTCGGATCGTCGTCGCGGACGACCGCGCGGGCAAGCCCGTCACGGCCGAGGACCTGAAGGTCGCCGGCGCCATGACCGTGATCATGAAGGACGCGATCAAGCCGAACCTGGTGCAGACGCTCGAGGGCCAGCCCGTGCTGATCCACGCCGGCCCGTTCGGCAATATCGCGCATGCGAACAACTCGATCATCGAGGACCGGGTGGCGTTGAAGCTCGCCGACTACGTCGTCACCGAGGCGGGGTTCGCGAGCGACCTCGGCTTCCAGAAGTTCTGCGACATCGTGTGCCGTGTGGGCCGTTTGACACCGAGCGCCGCCGTCCTGGTGACGACGGTGCGCGCCACGAAGTCGCACGGCGGCATGGCGTTCCTCGAGCTGGCGAACGAGGACCTCGAGGCACTTCGGCGCGGCGCCGACAACCTCGCCGCGCACGTGGGGATCGTGAAGCGGTACGGCATCCCGCTGCGTGGTCTCGATCAACAACTTCCCGACCGACACGGACGCCGAGGTGCGGTTGATCGAGGAGCTGGCGATCGCCGCGGGAGCCGAGACGGTGGTGGTGAACCGGGCGTTCGCCCAAGGTGGCGAGGGGGCGATCGACCTCGCGAACGCGGTGGTGAAGGCGTGCGAGCAGCCGAACGACTTCCGGTTCCTCACGCCCGACGGGACGCCGCTCCGCGAGCAGATCGAGGCGATCGCCACCCGGATCTACGGGGCCCAGGGTGTCGACTTCCTGCCGCAGGCGGAGAAGGACCTCGCGCGGATGGACGCGCTCGGGTTCGGCACCCTCCCCGTCTGCATGGCCAAGACCCACCTGTCGCTGTCGCACGACCCCGCGCTGCTCAACCGCCCCGTGGGATTCCGGCTCCCCGTTCGGAGCCTGGTGCCGAGCGCCGGCGCGGGCTTCGTGGTGGCGCTCTGCGGCGACATGCAGCGGATGCCGGGCCTCGGCAAGACGCCCGCGTTCATGGGCGTCGACATCGACGAGCAGGGGCGCACGGTCGGACTGTTCTAGCCTGGGCCGAACCTACTCCTCGGGCGGGAGCACGCAGAACTCGTTGCCCTCGGGATCCTGCATCACGGCCCACACGCTTCCGCCCTCCTCCGCCCAGTTGCGAAGGGTGGCACCGAGGCCGCGCAGCCGCTCGACGTCGTCCTCGATCGCGGTGTCCGCGACCAGATCCAGATGGACACGGTTCTTCACCATCTTGTCCTCGGGGACCTCGGTGAAGAAGAGCGTCGGCAGGTCCGAATCCTCCGGCGGTTCGACCAGTACGGAGGGGTCGTCCTCAGGGTCGGTCACCCCTTCGTCGCGCAGCCTCGCCAGCTCGTCCTCGTCGTAGGGAGCCACCGACCAGCCGAGCGCCGCGGACCAGAAGCGAGCGAGCGGCGTCGCATCGATGCAGTCGAACACGATGGAGTCGATCTTCACGCAGGCGAGCCTACGCCCGAGGCCGTCAGGACGAAAGACGCAGCTGGAACGCCGTCTGGCTCTCGCGCACCGACTGGTCCGCACGCCCGCGTAACGTGGCGACGTCATCGAGCAGCGCGGAGCGCCTCGCCTGGTCCTTCAGCGACGCCGCGTTGATCTCGACGTTCGCGATCGCACACATCGCGGCACAGTACAGGTGCGCCGCGCCCGACAAGCCGTCGGAGGCCGCTTGCGGGTTGCCGAACGCCGTGGCATCCTCCGCCAGCTCCATCAGGTCCACGGCCGCCCGCGCGATATCGAGCGGGACCGACGCGGCGTGCTCGTATCCGGCCTGGATCGCCGCGGAGCGCGCCACCTTGTCCTCGTCGATCTCCTTCGGCAGCTTGAACGCGGCCATCACCGCGTCGAACGCGTGCGCGTCGCGGTCGGCGAGCTCCAGGAACGTCAGCCGGGCCGGCGTCGGCCGTCTGGATCAATGCCCGCATCCGGTCGTCGACGTCCTCGAACCCGGGCTTGCCCACCGTCAGCCGGCCGACCATGGCGATCAGCGCCGCGCCCGTGGCGCCGGCGATCGCTCCCGCCGCGCCGCCGCCGGGCGTCGGAGCGTCGGAACCCAAGACGTCCAAGAACCCTTCCAGCGTCATGCGTGCCAGGCGATCGTCGACCACGCTCACTCCCCTTCCGCGGCGGCCACCAGCCGCTCCAGGATCTGCTTCTCCGGCTCGAACCCTTCGAGACGAAGGTACTCGACGTCACCCGGGCCGAGCGCCGACGCGGGCACCAGACCCACGATCTCGCTCGCCACGATCCGCATGCCGTGGGCATCGGCTCGCGTGGCGACGGCGTCGAACGCTTCCCGCAGGCCGGTGACCTCGTGATCGACCAGGTTCATCGACACCGTGACGATCCCGCCGCGCTCGGGGACCCGGAACCCGATCGCGCGGAGCGCGGGCAGGCCGCCCGACGACTCGCGCACGCCGCGCGCGATGTCCTTCGCCGCATCCTCGTCGGTGCCGTCGAGGTAGACGTTGAACGCCACGAGGGGCTTGCGGGCTCCCACAGCGGTCGCCCCGGCCCGTCCGATCCGGTGCGGCCCGAAGTCGGGCAACCGCTCGCCGCGCGCGACCGCATCGCGCAGACCCTCGAACTCTCCCTTGCGGACCTCCGCGAGCGACGCCCGGTCCGGGGACAGCGCCGCTCGGTCGTACAGGTAGACCGGGACGTCGAGCGTCTCCGCGAGCTCACGCCCGAAGTCGCGAGCGAGCACGACGCAGTCGTCCATCTGGATGCCTTCGACCGGCATGAACGGGATCACGTCGGCCGCGCCCATCCGAGGGTGACCGCCGTGATGTTCGAACATGTCGATCAGTCGGACCGCCTCCGCGGCTCCGGCCATCGCGCTCGCACGCACCGCGTCGGGTGAGCCGAGCACCGTCGTGTCCAACCGGTTGTGGTCGGGATCGGCCTCCGCGTAGACCACGCGCGCTCCCGGCACGCGGAGCGCTGTCACGATGGCCTCGATCACCTCGGGGCGACGCCCCTCGCTGAAGTTCGGCACCACGCCGACGAGCACGCCCTCGACCATACCCGGGGTCAGGCTCGCGGCCGCTTCTTCTCCGGGTCGAAGATGCTGAGCGGAGCCACGGTCGCGACGCTCTCACCCACCTCGACCTTCTCGCCGTCGCTGGCAACGTTCGTCGAGAGGACGGCGAGCGCGATCGTGCCGAACCGCGGGGAGACGACCGGCGACGTCAGCGTGCCAACCTCCTCGCCGTCCTTCGTCACTGTCGACCCCGCCTCCGGGAGCGCTTCCCCTTCGATCTGAAGCGTCTTCAGTCGCTTCGGCGGATCCGCTCCGACCGCCGCCAGCGCCTCCGAGCCGACGTTCTCGGTTCCCTGCTTGACGAACCGGTCGAGCGACACGTCGTAGGGCGACGTCTCGCCCGGCTGGTAGTCGAGCGCGATGATGATGAGCCCCGCTTCGATCCTGGCGATGTCGATCGCCTCCAACCCGAACGGCTTGCCGCCGGCCGCGATCAGCGCGTCCCACAACGCCGGCGCCGATCCCGGGTCGGTGACGAGCTCGAAGCCGAGCTCGCCCGAGAACCCCGTCCGAAGAACGGTTGCCGGCACGCCCCCGACCCGCACGGGCTCGGGGTGGAAGCGGAAGTAGCCGAGCGACGACAGATCGAGGTCCGTGATCCCCTGCACCAGCTCGCGCGACGTCGGACCGGTGGCGGAGATCATCGGCAGCTCCTCGGTCCTGCCGACGATCCGCGCATCGAGCCCGTCGGCGGTCTCGCGGAACCAGCCCTCGAGGCCTGCTGTGTTGATCATGACCCAGAACTTCTCGTCGGAGTGCTTGTAGACGTTGCCGTCGTCGACCATCAGCCCGTCGGGGTTCACGAACGCGCCGTAGCGCACCTGCCCGGCTCCGACCCCTGACAGGTCGTTCGTGAACCGTCGCTGGATGAGGCGGGCCGCATCCGGACCCGTCACCTCGTACTTCACCGTCGAGAACAGGTCCCAGAGCCCCGTCGCCGTACGGATGGCCTCGTACTCGTTGCGTGCGGTGTCGCCCACCGTCATGGCCCAGGGCCACCCGTCCTCCCAGATGATCTCCGCTCCCGCGGCGACCTGGACGTCGTGCAGCGGAGAGCGGCGCTCTTCGTCGGTCATCTCTCGTCCCTTCCTTTCGTCGTCATCGATGCAGTTGGATGGAAACCGCTACAGAGGCTGCGGAGAGGTCAGCTCCTCGGCCGGCGTTTCTGCGGGTCGTACACCGCCAGGACGTCGACCGTCGCACCGACGGTGCCGTCCCCGAGCGCGACCTCGACCGCGCCCCCGTCGACCGCCACGTCCGAGCGCAGGATCGCGAGACCGATGTTGCCGAGCTTCGGACTCAGCGCCGGGCTGGTCAGGACGCCGACCTCCTCGCCCTCGCGCGTGACCACGGCGCCGTACTCCGGGAGCGCGTCCCCGTCCACCCGAAGCGTCTTGAAGCGGTTCGGCGGATCGGCCGCGACCTCGATCAAGCGGTCCTTGCCCATGAACGCTCCAGGCGCCTCCAGCGCGACCACCCGGTCCATGCCCAGGTCGTACGGGGTGCGCTCGTGCTCCGCGTAGTCGTAGTCCGTGACGACCATGCCGGTCTCGACGCGCAGCGGCTCGATCACCTCGATGCCGTAGGGGATCGCGCCGGCGGCCTCGACGGCCGCCCACAGATCGTCCGCGTGCTCGGGACGCAGGAACAGCTCGAACCCGAGCTCGCCACTGAACCCCGTGCGTGACAGCCACACGGGCACGCCTCCAACCGTGACCGGCTCCGGCAGGAACCGGAAGTAGCGCAGCGCGTCGACGTCCGCGTCCGTGAGCGTTCGCAGCAGCTCGCGCGATCGCGGACCTTGGATCTGCAGGTTCGGCAGGTCCGGCGCGATGTAGGTCACCGACACGTCCAGACCCTTCGTCGCCTCCGCGAAGTACTCGGATCGCTCCATGCCGTTCGTCATGACCCACAGGTGATCGTCGGCGTGCTTGAACACCGTCCCGTCGTCCACCAGCAGCCCGTCCTCATCCAGGAACGCGCCGTAGCGCACCTGCCCGACCTCGAGACCGAGGATGTCGTTGGAATGGACCCGCTGCGCCGCCTCGACGGCGTCGGGCCCTCGGACGTCCCACTTGTTGAGCGGCGAGACGTCCCACATGCCGACGCCGTCGCGGACGGCCGCGTACTCCGCGTCGGCATCTCCGAACGAGACGCTCCAGTACCAGCCACCCTCCTCGACGAAGGTTGCCCCCCGCGCCTCCTGGGCGCCGTGGAACGCCGTCCTGATCGCATCGCTCATGGAAGATGCCTCCTCGTCGGCGTTATACCCCGAGTTTGAACCGTTGTTCAACCCGGCCCGAGCGCTCGCCGGCGAGCCGAGACAGGTCCCGCACCGTCGGCTCGGGGCCCGTCGGGAGGCGGCCGGTGAGGACCAGGAACGCTTGCGCCGTGACGAGCGCGTCGTCCAGCGCGTCGTGCGGGCTGGCCACCGGGACGCCGAGCCGGCCGGCCGCCCAACTCAGCCCGTAGCCGAACTCCCCGCGCGCCGACCGCGGGCCGCCGTCGGCCTCGATCGCCAGGTTACGGACGTCGATCGTCCGTCGGCGCCACGACCGCGCGCTCGTGCCGAAGATGGCCGACAGGAAGTTCACCTCGACGTCGGCGTACCAGACCAACAGGTACCGGCCGCGGATCGCATCTCGGAGCACGCGCTTGGCCTGCTCGATCCGCGGAGCGCCGGCGAGATCCTGCGGACGGAGCTCGTGGATCTTCTGCGACGGCACCGACGGCGGGACCTCGGGATCCACCAGCTGATGGACGGCATCGGCGAGCACCACGCGACCGCCCCGCACGGGCACCACGCCGAACGACACGATCGCGTCGCGCGTGAAATCCAGCCCCGTCGCCTCGAAGTCGAGCGAGGCGAACTCCGCATCGCGCCACGACCGCCGCCGAACCCGCCGCGCGGGGCGCCTCACCCTCATCCGAGACGCCGAACCCGGAACACGCCCGACTCGGTGACGACCCCGTCGAGACCCAGATCGAAGTGACCGCTCGGAAGCTCCTCGTCGACGAGCTGCAGGTCGAACCCGACCCCGATGCGCAACGCAACGGGGCGTGTTCGCGGGAAGAATCGGTCGTAGAACCCTCCGCCGTAGCCGACGCGCCTGCCCGATCGGTCGAACGCCACGGCCGGTGTGACGACGACGTCGATCGCGGACGGATCGAGCGCCTCCCCCGTGGACGGCTCGCACGCCCCGAACGACGTGGTGGTGACGGCATCTCCCGGCGCATACGCGTACGCCTGGATGTCTCCGCCGACGATCCGCGGCAACGCCACCCGGACACCTCGCGAGTCGAGCGCCTCTATGAGCGGAGCGGTGTCCGGCTCGGATCCGAACGACCAGAACGCCATCACGGTGGACGCACGATCCACCTCCGGCAACGACAAGACGTGGTCCACGATGCGTGCGGTCGCCCGGCCGCGTTCGGATGCGGACATGGCGTCGCGTGCGGCCAGGACGCGGGCACGCACGGCACGCTTCGCACGCTTCAGGTCGGCGCTCGCCGTCACGAGATCAGCGCCGCGGCGATGACGTCCAAGCGGTCGATCGGCCCCGCGGGCAGCACGATGAACCACGTCGCACCGGCCTCGCCGAGCGCGTCGGCGAAGGAGCGGAGCTCGGCGGCCGTGCCCGTCCACACGCCGTCCGTCGACAGATCGTTCGCCGCGCGATCGGCGAGGAGTCGTTCGAGGTCCTCCGCGGTCTCCCCGACGAGGGCGATGCCGGCCCACGTCGGCGCGACGACGCGGCCGTTCGCGAGCTCGCGGAGCCGCGCCGCCTTCGCCGCGAAGCCGCGGACGTCGTCGCCCCACCCGTTCCACGCATCCGCGACACGTGCGGCCACCTCGAGGACGGCATCGGACCGCCCACCCACCCATAATGCCGGCGACCCCGGTGGGAGCAGCGGCCCGCTGAGCGCGGGTACGTGCGCTCCGCCCGGCCATGCCTCGCCGTCGAACAGCGCGCGCAGCGCGCGCACGGTCTCCTCGAGCAGCGCGACCCGTTCGCCGGCGCTCGGGTAGGGGAACCCGTACATCCGGTGCTCGGGTTCCGACGCGGCGTCGCCGGTGCCGAGCGCGAGGATCGCCCGACCCCCGCTGATGTCGTCGAGCGCGGCCGCCTGCTTCGCCAGCAGGCCCGGCGCGCGGAGCGTGACGCGAGCGACCAGCGTCCCGACGTGGAGGCCGGGGTGCAGCGCGGAGACGGCCGAAAGCGTGGTGAACGATTCGAGCGCCGGCCGGCCGGATCCCGACGGCGGATAGAAGGCCGGCGGGAAGAGATGATCCGGAGAGAAGACGCCGTCGAACCCGAGCTCCGCCGCCCTCGCGGCGACCGCGAGCGGCCGGGCGGGATCGGAGGTGAACACGGGGAGCGACACCCCCAGGTTCAACCGGGTGCCTCCAACACCAACGCGGCGGCGCCGACCACCCCGGTGTGGGGTCCGAGCGCCGCCATCACGATGGGGACGTCGGGGCGCATCTCGGCGGCCTCGACGGTGTCCCGGTACGCGGCACGCGCGGGGCCGAGCAGCAGGTCGCCGGCCTCGGCGACACCGCCGGCCATCACGACGATCTCCGGGTCGAGGGTGTTCACCAGCCCGCCGATCCCCACACCGAGCCAGCGGCCGACCTCGGTCAAGATCGCGACCGAGACGGCGTCTCCGTCTCGTGCGGCCCCGGTGACCATCGGCCCCGTGATGCGGTCCGGCTGGCCGGCGCTCAGCTCGACGAGGACCGTCGCGGCGCCGTCCCGCACCGCGGCGCGGCCCGCACGGGTGACCGCCTGCCCGGAGGCGAACTGTTCCCAACAGCCCCGGTTCCCGCAGCCACAGAGCGGTCCATCGGGATCCATCACGATGTGTCCGATCTCGGCCGCGAAGCCGTGGGCGCCGCGGAACAGCCTCCCGCCGCTGACGATCCCACCGCCGATTCCGGTGCCGACGCCCACCAACAGCAGATCCTCGAACCCGCGGCCCGCGCCGAACACGTACTCGCCCCATGCCGCCGCCGTGTTGTCGTTGTCGGCCACGACCCCCACGCCGAGCTCGGCGGTCAGATAGGCGACGAGCGGCACCTGGCGCCACGCGAGGTTCGGGGCGAACACGAGCTTGCCGGTCCACCGATCGACCAGCCCGGCCGCCGCTATGCCGACCCCGATCACCTCCGGCGTCATCACGGCCCGCGCCACCTTCACCACGGTCGCGAGCGTGGCGTCCATGTCATCGGCCGGTGTCGGGAGGGTCTCCAACGCGAGCACGGTCCCGTCGCCGCCCACCAGCGCCGCGGCGGTCTTGGTCCCTCCGACGTCGATCCCCACCGCCTGGACCGCGGCGTTGGCCTTCGCCGTCACCCGATGTCGATCTTCTCGAACGTTGTCGGTCCGCCCTCGTCCTTGAGGTCGTCGGCGCGCACGTCCATCAGGGCTTTGGCCGCCAGGAAGAACTCGCGGCCCGCGACCAGCAGGTGCTCGACCACATCGGGCTTCAACGGTTGCACGGCGGTGAGCGCCAGCCCGATCGGACAGAGCGCGACGTTACACACGTGGCCGGCATCGGACTTCGACTCGGGTTCCGTCTTCGGGGCTCCCGTGGGGGGCTCGCTCCCGTGCGTGGGATGGGTCACCTTCGCCTGGGTCTCGACCATCGATCTCAGCTCCTCACTTCGACTCGTCGTCCGCCGGCCGGGGCGAACGGCCGAACAGGATCTCCAGGCGGTCCCCGGCGAAGTTCGCCTCGCGGACCACCATCCGCTTGAGCGTCTGCGGGAGGATCAGGTTGCGCTTGTACGAGCCGACGCGCACGAACAGCTCCTCACCGCGCCGATGGATGTCCATCTCGTCGCGCGAGACGAACGGCAGTCGCATCGACAAGATGTATCCGGTCCCCCGCTTACGCACGCTGATCGGATCGTCGCGGTACAAGATGTCGGTGGCGACACGCTCGCCGTAGACCTCGTCGCCCATCTCGACCAGGAGCGGCAACCCCACCATCTCCCGATCGAACAGACGAGCGGTGAGGATGGGGACCGGCTCGAACGACTCGTGCACCGTCTGCAGGTGCTCGGCTTGGACGTCCTTCCACTTCCCGAAGTACGGGTCGACGACCTCCTCCGGGATGATGCGATTCACCACGACCGCGTCCACCCGATAGCCGAACAGCCCGAGGTAGGTGTACGTGCGGCGGGCCTCCGCGATCACCATCTTCTCCGGGTTCACCACCAGGCGCACGCTCGACACGTCCTCGTCGACCAAGATCTGCTTCACGGCGTCCAGGTTCCGGTGCAGCCGTTCGACCGCCGCGAACACCTGATCGCCGGCGATCGGCAGGGTCGTCATGCGCGACAACATCGGCCGGAGCGTCTTCACGACACGGCGCTCGACGGGGAAGATCCGCTCGATGTACCAGTTCATGACCTCGGGGAGCGAGAGCAAGCGCAGCGTCTCGGCGGTCGGAGCGCAGTCGACGACCACCATGTCGAACGCGCCGCTCTCCACGTGCGTCTTGACGTCGATGAGGCTGAAGATCTCGTCGAGCCCCGGGATCACGGTGAGCTCTTCGGCCTGGATCGCCTCGGTCCCGGCCCAGTTCATCAGCTGGATGAAGTACTCCTGGATCTCCCGCCAGTTCCCCTCCAGACGTTCCTGCGCGTCGATCTGCTGTCCCCAAAGGCGTTCGGCGATCTCGGTCGGGAACGAGCCGATCTCGGCTTCGAAGGAGTCTCCGAGCGAGTGGGCCGGGTCCGTGCTCATCACGAGCGTCCGCAGGCCGGCTCGAGCGGCCCGAACGGCTGTCGCCGCGGCCACCGTCGTCTTGCCGACGCCGCCCTTGCCGGTGAACAGGATCACGCGCACCGCGTCAGCTTACGGTGGTTGGCCGCCACCCGGGAGGGCTCGAGTTCCCTAGCCCATCTCGACGCGGCGCTTGAGGCGTTCCAGGGCGTTCTCGATCACGCGTTTCGCGCCCTCGGTCCGAAGGAACCCCGGGACCAGGATGCCCAGCTCGACCCCCAGCCGATAGGTCACCTTCGTGGTGTCGTCGGTGACCTCGTTGAGCAGGTACTCCCCGCGGATGTCGCGGATCGCGCCGCGGGCCTCCTTCGTCGTCCAAGACACGCCCGTGTCCCCGGGGGCGTACACGTAGGCGAGCGTGTACGCGGCCTTGCCCAGGACCGGCACATCGACCTCGTACGCCACCTCGTAGGCGCGACCGCCTTCGCCGCGCGAGCGGACGTCGACGGTCAGGACGTCGGACCACTCCGGGTAGGACTCGTAGTCCTCGATGACCTCCATCACGTCCTCGAGGGGCGCTTCGATGACGACCGAGCCCTCCGCATGCTCCATGGCGCCGAATCCTAGCGCCTGCCCGAGGTGCCGATGACGAACGCGACGACGAGGATCGACAGGAGCAGGATCGCGACCGTCGCCCACAGGAGCGCGCGCGACGAGACCAGCGGCTCTCCCCCCTCGGCCAGGCGCGCCGCCTCGAACGCGGTCAAGAGGTACACGCCGATCGTCGCAGCGAGGTAGGCGAGGAACAGGAGCAGGACGGCCCCCGCTCGAACGCCGGAGAGGCCGAGCATGAGCGTGGCCAGCAACAGCATCGCGAACAAGACGCTCCGGGCCAGCCCGTCCACCTCGCGACCGGGGATCATGCGATGGCCCGATCCCGGGAAGAGCAACGAGCGCCGGAACGCCGCCCGGGGATCCACCTTGACGTGCATGGTCTCCTGTCGCATCAGCGACGCGAACGACGCGCCGCACGTCTGGCAGAAATCCAGCTCGATGGGATTGCTGGTGCCGCAGACCGCACACGGCCATCCGGGCCGCACCGGCTCCGCGGTGGCCGTGCCCGCGGGCTCCGGGTCGGACCCTCCCTGCGGTTCGCGCAACGATCCCGTCGGTCCCGGGTCCGGCTGATCCGTCGCAGGGCTCCGTTCGGAGCTCGCCCGGCTCCTCGACGGGCTCCGGTTCGGGCTCCTCTGCACGATCTCGGTCGTTGCGCGATGCGACCGGTTCGAAGCACATCCCGCACCAGGCTGCGCCCTCGTAGAGCAGCGCGCCGCAATTGGCGCAGCGTCCTTCGGCGTGGGTCGAGGGGGTCTCGGCCATGGCGGGAGCGTACCCCGCACCACCTGCCCGACCGATGAAGCTCGCCTAGCCCGCGGCGTCGCGCAACCACCCGGCGAGACGGGCGGCGATCGCCGGCCACGCGTGCGCCCGCTCCACGCGCGCGCGCCCCGCCTCCCCCATCCGCCGGGCGCGATCCGGATCGGCGAGCAGCTCCGCGACGGCGTCGGCGACCTGTCCGACGTCGGCGCCGTCGACGAGCAGGCCCGTCTCGCCGTGGACGAGCGTCTCGCGGGCGCCGCCGGAATCCCCCACGACGATCGGACGTGCGCACGCGGACGCCTCGATGAACACGTTGCCCCAGCCCTCGACCTCCATGCCGCCGAGGCGCGTGCGACACGGCATCGCGAAGACGTCGCCCAGCGCGTAGTACCGGGGCAGATCTTCCTCGGACACCTGCCCCGCGAAGACGACCGACCCGGCGGGCGCACCAGCCGCGAGCGCCCGCAGGCGATCCTCGTACGGGCCGCCGCCCACGATGACCAGCGTTGCCTCGGGCACCCGGTCACGGATCCGTGGCATCCCCAGGATCAGGACGTCCTGCCCCTTGCGGGCGACCAGGCGGCTGACGCACACCACGACCGGGCGGTCTCCCACCCCCAGCCGTTCGCGGAGATCCGCCGTGGGGAGGTCGGGTCGGAACGCCTGCAGGTCGGCGCCCGGGTACAGGATCGAGACCGGAACCCGGCGCGGCACGGCCGTTCGCACCGTGCGCGCGATGAACTCGCTGCACATAACCGGGACCCGGGAGGCGGACGAGGTCATGTAGCGGATCGCTGCGTGCGCGCCGGGCACGACCGACAACCAGTAGTCGAACCCGTGCGCCGCGACCAGGTACGGCGTGCCCCGCCGTGCGAGCCGGGGACCGAGGAACGCCAGCGGGAACGCGTCGCCGAAGAGCACCACCTCCACGCCGTGCGCGGCAACCACCTCATCCAGGCGAGCCGCGAACGCCGGGGTGGGCCAGATGAATTCCGTCGGCTCGCGCACGATGGTGTAGGGGGCGGCCGCGTCGAACGACGCGGCCCCTTCCCACGTCGGTGCGAGGACCGACACCCGCTCGGGCGGAAGCTCCCTCCACAGCGCCTCGAGCGTTCGTTGGATCCCGCCGACGCGCGGTGGATAGTCGTTCGTCACGAGGAGGGTCCTCGGGAGGGTCGTCGTGGCTTCCATCGCTGGGATGATGCTCCCAGAGGACCATGGAGACAGCGACGACCGAGCCGTGGGAGCTGGTGGCGGCGCTCGAGGACGGGCGCGGCTTCGTCGACCGATCGGAGGACCGAGCCGTCGTCGTCCGCGGCGCGGACGCCCGTGGATGGCTCGGCGATCTGGTGACGGCCGACATCGCGTCGCTCGTGCCGGGCTCGTCCCGGCGGTCGCTGCTGCTCAGCCCGACGGGCAGGATCCGTGCCGACATGTGGATCACGCAGATCGACGACGACGCGTTCCTCGTGGTGCAGGCGAGCGATCAACCCGAACCCGTCGACGACCTGCTGCGTCCCTACGTCCTCTCGTCGGCCGTCCGGGTGGAGCCCGCGTCCGACGAGCGCTCCGTCCTCCTGTTCCCGGCGAGGGAGGAGATCGTCTTCGCTCGGGGGGACGATCGCTCGGCGCTCCGCGGGCGGTCGCCGGGGAGCGGATCGATCCGCGTCGACGAGCGAGCCTTCGAGATCTGGCGCGTCTGCCGCGGAGACCCTCGGATGGGGATCGACTTCGAAGCGGGCTCCCTGCCCGCTGAAGCCGGGTTGGAGCGACTCATCGACGTCACGAAGGGTTGCTTCTTGGGGCAGGAGTCCGTCGCCAAGGTTCGGAACCTGGGTCATCCACCGACGGTGCTTCGTCACCTGCGATGCGACACGCACGTGATCGCCGGGACATCGGTATCCGCGGCCGGGGAGGGGTCGGCCGGCGGCGCGGTTGGAGTGATCACGAGCACGGCGCCCGCCCGGGACGGGGGGACCGTGCTCCTCGCGCGCGTCGAGTTCCGGGCCATCGGCGCCTCGCTCCGCGCCGCGGATCGCTCACCACTTTCCCCCGTCCGGGACTAGCCCGTTCGGGTCATTTCCTGTCAGTCGACCGGGGGTTCTCACATCAACTGCGTTCGACCCCTTCCGGAGGGAACCCCGGCTCTGTTATGAATCGGGTCGCACCTGAGCCCATCGGTTCGGTGGGAGGGGAAGGGGGGTCTGTTGAGGATCGAGCGGTTCCCGGACATCGACCTGGATACGCTACCGATGAACCCTTCCCCACCGGACCACTGGCAAGACCGCGCGGCCTGTTTCGGCATCGACCCGGACCTGTTCTTCCCCATATCGGAGGATGAAGCAGGCCCGGCGCTCGCGTTCTGCGGCGGCTGCCGCATCCGCGAGGAATGCCTGGCGTGGGCGCTCAAGAACGGCGAGCGCTACGGCGTGTGGGGTGGCCTCACCGAGCAACAGCGTCGACGGGTGCAACGCCAGGTCGCCTGACCGAACGACTCGACCGCCGGGCTCCGGCCCCACGGACCCCTAGACTGAGCCCGTCCATGCCAGTCGACACCCCCACCATCCGCGTCGTCGCTCCGCTCCGCATCAGCTTCGTCGGCGGCGGGACCGACTTCCCGCACTACTTCCAGGAGCATGGCGGAGCCGTGCTCTCGACGACGATCGACCACCACGTCCGGATCTCGATCGTGCCGCGCGACGACCGACAGGTGATCGTCCGCTCCCTCGACCTCGGGCGCCTCGTCGAATACCACCTGGACGCCGCTCCCGTGTACGACGGCGTGATGGATCTGGCCAAGGCGGCGATCCACCGGATCGGCGTCCCCGGGGGGATCGAGGTCGACATCGATTCCGACGCGCCGGCCGGGAGCGGCCTCGGGGGGTCGTCGGCGCTCGTCACGGGCATGGTTGCGGGGCTCGCGATGCTCGGCGACCGCGCCTTCGACGCGCACGAGCTCGCCCGGGTGTCGTACTCGATCGAACGTGACGATCTGGGGATCAGCGGGGGGTGGCAGGACCAATACGCGGCGGCGTTCGGCGGGTTCAACCTCTTCGAGTTCTCGAGCTTCGGCGTGCAGGTCTCGCCGATCCGCGCGACCGCCGAGACGCTCGCCCGCCTGCAGGAGCGGCTCATGCTCTGCTACACCGGGTTCGTTCGGCGGAACGTGGGATTGATCGACACGCAGATCGACCTGTATCGAGAGGGACGTGAGGACACGATCCTGGGGATGAAACAGCTGCACGAGATCGCGTACGCCATGCGGAGCGCCGTGGAGGAAGGCGACGTCGACGAGCTCGGGGGCATGCTCCACGACGCGTTCGTGGCGAAGCGACGGATGAATCCTCACATCGCCGAACACACCCCGATCGAGGCGATGCTGTCTATGGCGCAGGCGGCCGGAGCGAACGGAGGCAAGATCTGCGGCGCGGGAGGCGGCGGATACCTCCTCTTGTACTGCCGTCCTTCGGCACAGACGGCCGTTCGGGGGGAGTTGGAGCGACTCGGTGCGCAGTTCGCCCCGTTCGCGTTCCGTGCCGAAGGCGTTCGCGCGTTCCGCAACGACGAGGTATGGGCGCCGATGCGCGACCCTGGCGAAGGACCGAGCTGACGATGGACCTCGAGGCCACGACCGAGCACGCGCGCCGTTATCTCCGCGAGACCGCGGACACCGTCCGAAGCGTCGAAGAGGAGTGCCTGGACGACGTCGTGGCGGCCGCCGCGCTCCTGGCGACCTCACTCCGCGGCGGTGGGAAGATCCTGATCTGCGGCAACGGGGGCAGCGCCGCGGACGCCCAACACCTCGCCACTGAGTTCGTCAGCACGTTCACGATCGACAACCTGCGCCCCTCGATCCCGGCGATCGCGCTCACCACCGACACGTCGCTCCTCACCGCCATCGCGAACGACTTCGGTGCAGAGGGCGTGTTCGAGCGTCAGGTGGAGGCGCTCGGCCGGGGAGGCGACGTGTTGATCGCCATCTCGACGAGCGGCAACTCCGTGAACGTGATCCGCGCGGCGGAACGCGCCCGCGCACAAGGACTTCGGGTGGTCGCGCTGACGGGCGCCTCGGGAGGCGGTCTCGCGGCCCTGGCCGACGCCGCCGTCCGCGTCCCCAGCACCGTCACGGCGCACATCCAGGAATGTCACCTGGCGGTTGAACAACTCCTGGCCTCGGTCGTCGAGGAAGCGCTGTACCCTCGTTCCGAACGAGCGCTCGGGACCATCGAGCAAGCACCGCGTTAGACGGGAGGTCGAGCGATGGCGAAGTCGAAGGACCGCGGAGCCGGCACCGGCGGCCGAGACCAGAAGAAGAAACCGCAGAAGACCATCAAGGAGAAGCGGGCGGCGAAGAAGACCAAGGGTTCGTCCGGCAGCTGATCCGTCCGGGCCTCGCCCGCCACGCGCTCGCACCCGTCTCTGAGACTCGTCGTGTCATAGCCTCCCGCCACCATGGCGGAGGATGCTTGACGCTCGAACACCTGTTCGATATGGTCGCGTCTCCGCACGGCCCCACCGGACGGAGGAAGTCGTGCTCGCCGCGCCCATCCAGACCACGCTCGACCTCGGCATCCCGCTCCATCAGGTCACGTTCTGCGTCGTCGATCTCGAGACCACGGGCGGCTCTCCCGCCGACTGCCGCATCACCGAGGTCGGGGCGGTCAAGTACCTCGGCGGCGAGCGCATCGGATCGTTCCAGGCGCTGGTCAACCCCGAGATCCCCATCCCGCCGTTCATCACCCACCTGACCGGCATCGACGACCGATCGGTCGCCGCCGAGCCGCCGATCGAGGAGATCCTGCCGGCGTTCCTGGAGTTCTGTCGCGGCGCGGTCTTCGTCGCGCACAACGCGCGGTTCGACTTCTCGTTCCTGAACGCGAGCCTCGTCCGGCTCGATTACGACCGTCTGCCCGGTCCCGCGGTCTGCACGGCGAGGCTGGCCCGGCGGGTGGTCTGGCCCGACGTCCCCAACGTCCGGCTGCAGACGCTCGCCCGGTACTTCCGCACCCGCGCGGTGCCCAACCACCGGGCGTTCGCCGACGCCGAGGCGTGCGCCGAGGTCCTGCACGGCCTGCTCGACCTCGGCGGACGACTCGGCATCCTGACGCTCGGCGACCTCCACGAGGCCGTCCGCGCCCGTGGCCGGCCGCACTTCGGCAAGATCCGCATGGCGGACCATCTGCCGAACGCTCCCGGCGTCTACCTGTTCCGCGGCCGCGACGGCCGGGTGCTGTACGTCGGCAAGTCGAAGGACCTCCGCGCCCGCGTGAAGTCGTACTTCTACGGCGACGAGCGCAAGAAGGTCGACGACCTCCTCGCCGAGACGACGTCGATCGACAGCGAGACGTGCGGATCGGAGCTGGAGGCGCTCGTGGCCGAGGCCCGGCTGATCCATCGCCACGAGCCGAAGTACAACCGGAGGGGCAAGACGTGGCGGCGCTACGCGTACCTCAAGCTCGATCCGGCAGAGGCGTTCCCGCGGGTGAAGATCGTGCGCGCCGCTCCGCCCGGCGACGGCTGCGCGTACCTCGGGCCGTTCGGCTCTTCCTCGGCCGCCCGCCTCGCCAAGGAAGCACTCGAGGAGGTCGTGCCGATCCGCCGGTGTACCACGGCCATGCGCGCGCGGACGCGGTTCGCGCCGTGCGCCCTGGCCGACATGGGCAGGTGCGTCGCACCGTGCGACGGCCGCGTCGATCCCGAGCGCTACGGAGAGCTCGTCCGGAGGCTCGTCTCCTCCCTGACCTCCCCGGGCGGGCTCCTCGGAGCGCTCGAGCGACGCATGGCCCACCTGGCCGACCAGGAGCGGTACGAGGAGGCCGGTCTGGTCCGCGATCGGCTCCGGGCGCTGGCGGACGCACTGGCTCGGGAACGGACCGACGCGTGGCTGGTCGGCGCGGGGCCCCTCACGGTGCGGGACGTCGCCGGGGCGACGATCCGTTTCGTCGATGGCTCGCTGGTCCGCGGCGACGACGCCGAGCCGCTCGCGGTGCCGTGCTCGCGCGAGCGGGCCGACGAGCTGGCGGCCGTACGAGGATGGTTCCGCGCGAACCACCCGCGTCTCGAAGCGTGCGGCCGACCGCTCGCCGAGCCGGTGGACGGCGGTGCGGCCATCGCCCGCATCCAGACGCGCGTCCGGGAGGCCGGGGAGGGCCGGACGTAGACTCGATCGCGACAGGAGGGGGTCCGTGAGCACCTCGTCGCACGCCAAGTTCCGCAACGTGATCGACCATCTCACCCGCGCCCGGCCCGATCTCCCGGACCCCGAGGGCGCGCTCACCGCGGGGCACGTCCTGATCGACGGCCGCGTCGTCACGAACCCTCGCTCGCAGGTGCGAGCGGACGCATCGGTCGTGGTCAAGCCGCCGCGAGCGCTCCGGGGGGAGGACAAGCTTCGCGCGGCGCTCGACGGTTTCGCGGTCGACGTGACGGATCGGGAGTGCGTGGACCTCGGCGCGTCGGCCGGCGGGTTCACCAGGGTGCTGCTGGAGCACGGCGCCCGTCGCGTGTTCGCGGTCGACGCGGGTCACGGCCAGCTGCGCGGCGAGCTCCGCAACCACAGCCGGGTCGTGAACCTCGAGCGCACGAACCTGGCCGACCTCTCAGCCATCCCCCGGTGCGCGGCCATCGGCGCCGTGACGATGGATCTTTCGTATCTGTCTGTCGCCGACGCCGTGCCACAGCTCGAGACGCTCCCGTTCGCTCCCGACGCCGACCTGATCGCGCTCGTCAAGCCGATGTTCGAGCTCGGTCTCGACTCCCCTCCCGAGGACGACCCCACGCTCCGCCGTGCCCTGGACCTGGCGGTCGCCGGCGTGGAGCGGCTCCCGTGGCACGTCGTCGGAACGATGGCGTCGCCCGTGACCGGGTCGAAGGGCGCGCGGGAATGGCTCCTGCACGCGCGCCGCTCCGAGGGCCACGATCCGTCCGGGAGGAGCGCACACACGCGCGCCGGATAGACTGGGACGCATGGAACGCGCGGTCATCCTGGAGGGCGCGCGGACGCCGGTCGGGAAGTTCCTGGGGTCGTTCGCCGACGTGCCGGCGGTCGAGCTGGGCACGATCGCGGCGCGAGAGGCGATGCGCCGCGCGAACGTCGAACCCGAACACATCGACCAGACGATCGTCGGGCACGCGCGGCAGGCCGGCAACGGCCCGAACACGGGCCGGCAGGTGAGCGTCGGAGCGGGCGTGCCGGTCGAGGTCAGCGCGTACAACGTCAACATCGCCTGCGGCTCAGGCATGAAGGCCGTGCAACTCGGCGCGCAGCAGGTGGTGCTCGGCGACTCCGAGGTCGTCCTGGCCGGCGGCATGGAGAACATGACGCGCGTGCCGTTCCTGCTGCCCCAGATGCGCATGGGCTACCGGCTGGGCAACGCCGACGTGGTCGACGCGATGTATCGCGACGGGCTCCTCGATCCACTGAGCGGACTGATCATGGGTGAGACGGCCGAGAACCTGGTCGACATCTACGACATCAGTCGCGGGGAGCAGGACGAGTTCGCGCTGGAGTCGCAGCAGAAAGCGCGCGACGGCGCCGAGCGGCGGGCGGCGGAGATGGTCGCCGTCGAGACGCCCGGCCCGAAGGGCTCGACGTCGACCGTCACCCAGGACGAGCACCCGCGGCCCGACACCACCACGGAAGGACTCGCGCGCCTCGAACCCGTCTTCCGCGAGGACGGGAGCGTCACCGCCGGCAACTCCGCCGGCCTCACGGACGGCGCCGCCGCCATGGTCCTGATGTCGGAGTCCCGCGCCTCGAACGAGGGCCGCGAGCCGCTCGCGCGGATCCTCGGCATCTCGTGGGCCGGGGTGCCGCCCGAGATCATGGGCATCGGACCGGTCCCGGCGACGAAGAAGGTCCTGGAGCGGACGGGCCTCTCGCTCGCCGACATCGACCTGATCGAGATCAACGAGGCGTTCGCGGCCCAGGTGATCGCCTGCGAGCGCGAGCTGAAGTTCGATCGCGACGTGCTCAACGTGAACGGCGGAGGCATCTCGATCGGCCATCCGATCGGCATGAGCGGCGCCCGCATCATCCTGTCCCTGGCCTACGAGATGCGCGCTCGCGGAGCGGCGCTCGGCCTGGCGACGCTCTGCATCTCGGGCGGCCAAGGCCTCGCCGTCGTCCTCGAGCGCCCGTGAAGGGAGATCCCGCCGATATGAGCGTGCATGCCGTCGTCCTGATCCAGTGCGAGATCGACGGGATCCCCGAGGCCGCCCAGGCGATCGCAGACATCGACGGCGTCTCGGAGGTCTATTCCGTCGCCGGCGAGTTCGACCTGGTCGCGATCGTGCGGGTCAGCCAGCACGACGATCTCGCGACGGTCATCCCCGGAGGGATCGCCAAGGTCGACGGGGTCGACCGCACCGAGACGCTCATCGCGTTCCAGGTCTACTCCAAGCACGATCTGGAGCGGCTCTTCTCGATCGGGTTCGAGGAAGGCTAGTCTGCCTCAGACCAGCTGCCCGAGCGACCACTCGACGGCGACGGGGAGCGACGTGCGCCCCCACTCCTGGAGCTCGCCCGAGTAGCGCGGCCGGTACTTCTCCACCAGCAGGCGGCGGGCCAGCTCATCCTCGTCGGACCGGGTGACCATGCGCGCGCGCGCCGCCCGGGTCTCCGCGCCGAGCCTGACCGTCACATCCGGGTTCGCGCGCAGGTTCTTCACCCAGTCGCTGTCGTCGCGGCCGCCGGAGAGCAGGTAGAGGATGCCGTCGTGCAGCGCGAACCAGATCTCGATCTCGTGGGCGCCGCCGCTCACGCGGCCGATGGTGGTCAGGTAGCAGTAGTCGAGGTCGCCCGGGTCGTCGGTGCGAGCGGGCGTCAGCGAACCGCCCACACGATCAGCGCGAGGACGATCACGATGGCGGCGACGAGCATCACGATGTCGCCCTTCTTGATCTTCCCCGGTTGCATCGCGTTGAAGCCCATGCGAACCCTCAGACGCGGTAGTAGTCGCGGAACTTGTCCGGCGAGAGCCAGTAGATGTGCTGGCGAACCGTCGACGCGAACGTCCGGGCCTCCGAACCGTCGGCGCACGCTCGCTCCATCACGACGTCGCCCGCCGGGTCCTCGATCGCCACGCGCCAGCCACCCTGCGATTCGGCGATCCGGACGCGGTAGCCGTTGTCCCCGTCGCCCGTCACGCTCCTATCCTCGCCGCACGAGCGGCATATCCAGACGCTCCATGTGCTCCTTGAGCGGCGCCAGCACCGTGTCGATGTGCAGCCGGAACTCCGGATGCAGGTCGGCGATCACCTGCAACGCCATCTCGAGCTCCGTGCCCGCGGCCTCGGCTCGCTGGAGCGCGTCCACCAACGTCGCCGCGTAATCCGCGTTGAACGGCTCGCCGTCCCAGGGGCACTCCCCGCCGGAGGCGATCACCTGCTCGACCATGAAGTCACGGCCGTCGCGCTTGCACGTCGCTCTGATCTTCACGCGCTCTCCTTCTCGGTGACGAGCTCAAGGACCCGGTCCGCCAGCTCGAACGGATCGACGGGCCGGACGAACCATGCATCTGCGCCCGACCACCGGGCGAGCCACACATCGTGCTTGCGCTCCAACAGGATCACGATAACGCCCGTGAACGGGACCGCGTCGTCACGGAGCGCTTTCGCCAGCGCGAACGCGCCCGCGCGGCTCGCGATCTCGTCGGCGACCACGATCTCGGGCCGGTCGCGAAGCGCCGCTCGGATCCCCAGCTCGCCGTTCTTGGCCGCCCGGAACCGAAGCGGCGAACCGACGCGGCGTTCGATGCTGCGCACCGCGAGCGCCATCAGGTCGCGCGAGGCGGGGTCGGGTGAGACGAGCAGGACGTCCACGGCGGCATCGTACTACGCACCCTTTCCCGTCTTGGCGAGACCGCCTGCGGTGGACTACCCTCCGCGGGTCGAACGCCGCTCCGACGTGCCGCACCGGGTCGCGACGGCGGCCGATCCGAGGGAGAGCCTGTGGAGAGCAACGGGAAGGCCGCGATCGCCGAAGGGATCGGGACCTTCGCACTGATCTTCTTCGGAGCGGGGTCCGTCGTCCTCTACCTCAACGGGGAGCTCGATCTGGTCGGGGTGGCGCTTGCGACCGGCCTCGTCATCGCGATCATGGTCTCCCAGATGGCGCACCTGTCCGGCGGGGTGTTCAACCCCGCGATCCAGATCGCCCTGTGGGTGACCGGCAAGGTGCCCTCCGGTCGAACGGTGATGTACCTCGGGGCGCAGCTGATCGGCGCCGCCTCCGCCGCGCTGCTCCTGAAGTTCCTGGTCCCGGCGCAGGCGTTCGACGCCGCCTTCGGTGGCGTCCCCACGCTCGGCGACGGGATCTCCTCCGGGAAGGGCATCCTGCTCGAGGCGGTGGGGACGTTCTTCCTCGTGTGGGCGGTGTTCGCGACGATCGTCGACGACCGCGGCCCGTTCAACAAGACCGCCGGGCTCACCATCGGACTCACCATCACGTTCGGCATCCTGGCGATGGGTCCATGGACGGGCGGCGCGTTCAACCCCGCGCGTTGGTTCGGTCCCGCGCTCGCATCGGGACACTGGGACGATTGGTACGTGTGGATCGTGGGTCCGATCGCCGGCGGCGTGCTCGCCGGCGTGGCGTACTGGTTCCTGTTCCTCAAGGACAAGGAACCCGCCACTCCCTGACGACGGTGTTCCGGCGTACGCAGGCGGTAGCCTGGGTCGGCGATGAGCAGGGACATCTACCTCGATGCGGCGTCGGCCACCCCACTCCTTCCGGCGGCTCGCGATGCGATGGTGTCGGCCCTCGATGCGTTCGGCGACCCGCTGAACATCCACGGTCCCGGACGACAGGCGCGACATCTGATCGACGACGCCCGAAGCGTGGTCGCCGAGGCGATCCACGCGCAGCCGGACGAGCTCGTCTTCACGTCCGGCGGCACCGAGTCCGTCGCGCTCGCGATCTGGGGTGGCGTGCGCGCCATCCGCGAGCTGGGCACGCGCGTCGTGATCGGCGCCGCGGAGCATCCCGCGGTCGGGGGCGTGTGCCACGTGCTCGAAAGCGACGGCTTCGAGGTCGTGACGGTGCCCGTGGACGCCGACGGCCGTCTGGACATGGATCGCTACGCCACCGAGGTTCGCACGTCCGGCACGCTGCTCGCGAGCGTCCAACATGCGAACCACGAGCTGGGAACGCTCCAGCAGGTGGCCGAGGCCGCCCGCCTGGCTCGGGAGTCGCACGTCCGGTTCCACACCGACGCCTGCCAGACGGTGGGGCGTCTCCCCGTGGACGTCGAGGCGTTGGAGGTCGACCTGCTCTCGCTGTCGGCCCACAAGTTCGGCGGCCCTCCCGGCGTCGGGGCGCTCTACGTGCGACGCGGGGTCGGCGTGACCGCCTACCCGTGCGGCGACGATCGCGAGCGCAAGCGGCGCTCCGGCATGGAGAACACGCCGGGGATCGCGGGGATGGCGGCGGCCCTCACGGCATCCCTGGCCGACATGGCGGACCGGGCCGCACGGGACTGGACGTTGACCGGCCGGCTCCGCGAGCGGATCGCGAGCCGACGTCCCCGGCGCACGCGTCCACGGGCACCCGACACATCGCGCACCGCACCTCGTCTGCTTCAGCGTCGAGGGCCTCGATCCCGCGACGCTGATGATGGCCCTGGACGATCGCGGCATCCGGGTGGCGGCGGGATCGCTCTGCTCGGGACAACCCGACGACCCGTCGCCGGTCCTCGAGCAGGTCGGCTTCCCGAACACCTCCGGCTTCCGGGTCAGCCTGGGCCCCACGACGACGGAGGCGGACGTCGACGCGCTCCTCGAGGTCCTGCCGGGCGTCGTCGACGAGTTGCGCGAGGTGGAGTCGATCTCGGCGGAAGCGCTCGCACGGTTCCGCGCGCCCGAGGCGTAGCGCTCAGCGCGCCGGTGGGCTCAGCCCACCGTCCACGTGTCGCCGGAATGAAGGAGCGCGTCCAGGTCGCCCTTACCGAGCCGTTCCGTGGCGCGCGCGAGCTGGTCGTTCATCGCCTGACCGTAGACCGGCCGTTCGAATTCCCGGAACACGCCGATGGCGGTCGGTTCGGTCGGGCCGTGCGACAGGTGGGCCAGCGCGAACGCGAGTGAGGGCCGGCCGTGCATGTCATGGACGACGATGGAGTCGGCGGGCACATCGGCCGTGTTCCCGATGACCAGCCGGCCGTTCTCCCCCACCACGACACATCGGGTGCCTTCGTCGAAGACGATGGGCTCGCCGTGCACCAGTCGGATCTGGTTGTGCACGCCCTGGGGCTTCTCTCGGAGCACATCGAACGCGCCGTCGTTGAACACGTTGCAGTTCTGATAGATCTCGATGAACGCCGTGCCCTGGTGCGCGACCGCCTGCCGCAGGACCTCGGTCAGGTGCTGGCGATCGTTGTCCAGCGTGCGCGCGACGAACGTCGCCTCCGCGCCCAGCGCGATCGCGATCGGGTTGAACGGGTGGTCGACGGAGCCGAACGGCGAGGACTTCGTCACCTTCCCTTCCTCGCTGGTCGGCGAGTACTGACCCTTGGTGAGGCCGTAGATCTGGTTGTTGAACAACAGGATCTTCAGGTTGACGTTCCTGCGGAGCGCGTGGATCAGGTGGTTGCCGCCGATCGAGAGTCCGTCGCCGTCCCCCGTGACGACCCAGACCGACAGGTCGGGGTTCGCGGTCGCGATGCCGGTCGCCAGCGCGGGCGCCCGCCCGTGGATCCCGTGCATCCCGTACGTGTCCATGTAGTAACTGAACCGCCCGCTGCAGCCGATCCCCGACACGAACACGGTCTTGTGCGGCTCGATGCCCACCTCGGGCATGAAGCCCTGGACGGCCGAGAGGATCGGCGTAGTCGCCGCATCCCGGACACCAGCGGACCTCCTGATCCGACGTGAAGTCCCTCTTGGTCAGCGTGCTCACGACCGGGCCGGCCTCTATGTCACTCATGGTCCAACACCCGCAGGACCTCTTGCTCCAGGTCGTCGGCGGCGATCGGGATACCCTGGACCTTCGTGAAGCTGATGGCATCCACCAGGAACCGGGCCCTGATCAGCATCGACAGCTGGCCGGAGTTCATCTCGGGGATCAACACCGTTCGGTAGGACGTCACGACCTCCCCGGTGTTGAGCGGGAACGGGTTCAGGTGCCGCAGGTGCGCCGTGGCCACCTTCCGCCCGTCGGCACGCACGCGCCGGGCGGCCGCACGCACCGTCCCGAGCGACGAGCCCCATGCCAGGATCAACAGCTCGGCATCCCCGTCGGGGTCGTCGACCGCGAGCGGAGGGATGTCGTTCGCGATGCCGGCGACCTTCGCCGCGCGCAGGTGGGTCATGTGCTCGTGGTTCAGCGGGTCGTAGCTGATGTTGCCGGTCCCGTCCTCGCGTTCCAATCCGCCGATGCGGTGGACCAGCCCCGGCGTGCCCGGCGTGGCCCAGGGGCGCGCGAGCTTCTCGTCACGGCCGTACGGCATGAACCCGTCGCCGTTCGACGGCGCGGTCGCGAACCGCGGCTCGATCGTCGGCAGCGACCCGACGTCGGGGATCATCCACGGTTCCGAGGAATTGGACAGGAACGTGTCCGAGAGCAGGATCACCGGCGTGCGATAGGTGACGGCGATCCGCGCCGCCTCGATCGCGGTGTCGAAACAATCCGCGGGGGAAGCCGCTGCGAGGATCGGCAGCGGCGACTCCCCGTGGCGGCCGAACATCGCGAGCAGCAGGTCGCTCTGCTCCGTCTTGGTGGGAAGGCCCGTGGAGGGTCCACCACGCTGGACGTCGACGATGATCATCGGCAGCTCCATGATCGCCGCGAGCCCGAGCGTCTCGGCCTTCAGGTCCATGCCCGGACCGCTGGTTCCGGTGACGGCCAGATGCCCGGCGAACGACGCGCCGAGCGCCATGTTCGCGGCCGCGATCTCGTCCTCGGCCTGCAGCGTCATGACGCCGAAGTTCTTGTGACGGGAGAGCTCGTGCAGGAGCTCGGACGCCGGTGTGATCGGGTAGCTGGCGTAGAACAGGGGCAGCCCGCTCCGGTCGCTGGCGGCGATGAGCCCCCACGACAGCGCGGTCGCGCCCGCGATGTTCCGGTAGGTGCCCGGCTCGGCGGGCGCCGCCTTCACCAGGTAGGAGTGCGCGAACAGCTCGGTGGTCTCTCCGAAGTTGTAGCCCGCCTTGAACGCGGCCACGTTCGCGTCGAAGATCTCCTGCTTGCCGCCGAACTTCCGCTCGAGCCAGTTGAGCGTGGTCTCGGGCGGGCGGCCGTACATCCAGCACAGGAGGCCGAGCGCGAACATGTTCTTGGCCCGCTCCGACTCCTTCTTGCCGATCCCGATGTCCTCGGTGGCGCGGACCGTGATCGAGGTCATGGGCACCTTGTAGACCTGGTAGCCGTCGAGCGTGCCGTCACCGACGGGGTCGGACGTGAACCCCGCCTTCTCGATGTTCCGAGGGGTGAACGCGTCCTCGTTGATGATCACGGTGCCGCCCCTGATCACCTTGTTCAGGTCGGCCTTGAGCGCCGCGGGGTTCATGGCGACCAGGACGTCGGCATGATCCCCCGGGGTCGTGATGTCGGAGGACCCGAACTGGATCTGGAACGCCGAGACCCCGTGGACGGTCCCCGCGGGGGCACGGATCTCCGCGGGGAAGTCCGGCAACGTCGCCAGATCGTTCCCGAGCACCGCGGTGGCGCTCGTGAACCGGTCACCCGTCAGCTGCATGCCGTCTCCGGAGTCCCCCGCGAACCGGATGACGACGTGTTCCTTCTCTTCGACGGTCTTGGACATGGGGTGGCTTCTCGGCCTGCTCCTCGATAGATGTTCGAAGGTGGTGTGCTGCCAACTAGCGTAACGCTCCCGAACGCCAGGGTCAGGCTTCGCCGGATGTTCGTTCGATCTTCCGCACGTTAGGGTGGGCCGCATGCGGATGAACCAGCTGGGATCGAAGGGCCCCGAGATGAGCGTGATCGGCTTCGGCGCATGGGAAGCCGGCGGCGACATGTGGGGCGCGAACGAATCCGAGGTGCGTGTGATCGCCGCGATGCGTGCCGGGCTCGATGCGGGCATGAGCTGGATCGACACCGCCGAGGTGTACGGCAAGGGCGTCTCGGAGGGCTTGGTCGGGCGGGCGGTGGCCGGTCGCCGGGACCGGGTCCTGGTGGCCACGAAGCTCGCTCCCGCCTCCGAGGGATCGGGCTTCCGTCGCAGACGAGGTCCGCGCCGGCTGCGAAGGATCGCTCGCTCGACTGGGCATCGACGTGATCGACCTCTACCAGCTGCACTGGCCCGACTCGACCGGCGTGCCGATCGAGGAGACGTGGGGGGCGATGTCCGAGTTGCAGGACGCCGGCACGGTGCGGTTCCTCGGCGTCTCGAACTTCGACCGGGACCTGATCGAACGGTGCGAGGCGATCCGCCACGTGGACTCGCTCCAGCAGGAGTTCTCCATGCTGGCGCTCGACGATCGCGAGCTGATCCGATGGTGCGGCGAGCGCGGCACCGGGGTGGTGACGTACGGCCCGCTCGGGTACGGCCTGCTGACCGGCACGGTCTCGCGTGAGCGGGCGCTCTCAGCGTCGGACTGGCGCCGTTCCGACGAGGGGCCGTTCACGGACGAGAAGCTCGATCGCGACCTGGTGATCGTCGAGGGGTTGCGGCCGATCGCGGAACGGCTGGGGATCACCATGGCCCAACTCGCGCTCGCGTGGAACGTCGCCCAGCCCGGCGTCACGTCGGCGATCGCGGGCAGCCGCGATCCCGGTCACGCGGGCGACAACGCGGCCGCCGGCGACGTCGAGTTGGACGAACCAACGCTGGCCGAGATCGAGGGCGTCCTGACGGGCTAGGCGTCGAGCGAGCGCGAGAGATCGCGCACGCGACGGACCAGCGAGTCGAGGATCTTGAGCGCCAGCTGAGGCTCCGCCTCGAGCATCCGGAAGAGGGTGCGCCGGTACAACCGCAGGGCTTCCAACGGGGTCTCGGCCACCACGGACGCGCTCCGCGGCGCGCCGTCGAGCAGCGCGACCTCACCGAAGAAATCGCCCGGTCGCACGGTCCCCAGGCGTCGTGTGCCCTGCACCACCTTCGCCTCCCCCGTAAGGACCACGAACATCGTCTCGCCGAGCAACCCTTCCTCGACGATCGTCGTGCCGGGCGAGAACGACACGAGATCGGCCTCTTCCGCGAGCCGGTTGAGGTCTCGCTTCGAGAACCCGGCGAACAACGGGACCACCGACAGCGCCAGGGTGGTCTCGCGACGCGTGCGACGCAGAGGCTGCTCCGGCTGGCGGCCGCCGCCCACGCCCCGACGCCGGCCCTGAAGCATCATCTCCGGCACGCTCTGGCTCATCGGGCGAAGCGTACCTCCGGCGATGGCTCGGACGCGAACGCGCGACCTCGTGCAGTGGAGCGCGACGCGCGTGACCGTTGGTCACCCGTACCCACCGCCGTTAGGGTGAAGTTCGTGGACCGGATCGGCGACCTCGCAACGCTCCTCGGCGAACGCATCGTCGTCCTCGACGGTGCGTGGGGTGTGCTCCTTCAGGGCCGCGGCCTGTCGGAGCAGGACTTCCGCGGCGAGCGGTTCCGCGATCACCCGACGGACGTCAAAGGCGATCCCGACCTCCTGAACCTCACCCGGCCGGACATCGTGTCGGAGCTCCATGCGGCCTACTTCGACGCCGGGGCCGATATCGCCACGACGAACACGTTCACCGCAACGTCGATCGGCCAGGCGGACTACGGCCTGACCGACGCCGTGTACGAGATGAACGTCGAAGGGGCACGCCTGGCGAGGGAGGCGACGGACCGGCACGGCCGCGGGTGGGTCGCGGGATCCATCGGCCCGCTGAACGTCACGCTCTCCATGTCGCCCAAGGTGGACGAGGCGTCCTTCCGGACGATCTCGTTCGACCAGGTGTACGAGGCGTACACCGAGCAGATCCGCGGTCTGCGCGACGGCGGCGTCGACCTCCTGCTGATCGAGACGATCTTCGACACGCTGAACGCGAAGGCGGCGATCGCGGCGGCGATGGACGTCGCCCCCGACCTCCCCCGCTGGATCTCGGTGACGATCGTCGACCGGAGCGGGCGCACGTTGTCCGGCCAGACCCTGGAGGCGTTCTGGGCCTCGATCGAGCACGCCGAGCCCATGATCGCCGGCGTCAACTGCTCGCTCGGGGCGACCGAGATGCGTCCCTACGTCGAGGCGCTCGCCCGCGTGGCGCCGATCCCGGTGAGCTGCTACCCGAACGCCGGTCTCCCGAACGCGTTCGGCGGGTACGACGAGACCCCCGAGACCACGAGCGGTCTGCTCGGGGAGTTCGCCGGCGCCGGCCTGGTGAACATCGTCGGCGGGTGTTGCGGCACCACGCCGGAGCACATCCGCATGATCGCCGACACCGTCCACGACGTCGCCCGGCGCGAGATCCCACGGTTCGACGATCGGTACACGACCTTGAGCGGGCTCGAGCCGTTCCGGATCACCCCCGACACGGGATTCGTGATGGTCGGCGAGCGGACGAACATCACCGGGTCGGCCAAGTTCCGCCGCCTGATCGAATCGGGCGACTTCCAGAGCGGGGTCGACGTCGCGCTCGAGCAGGTCCGCAGCGGCGCAAACGTGATCGACGTGAACATGGACGCCGACCTGCTGGATTCCGAGAAGGCGATGACCACGTTCCTCAACCTCATCGCGACCGAACCCGAGATCGCGCGCGTGCCGATCATGATCGACAGCTCGAAATGGTCCGTGATCGAGGCGGGACTGAAGTGCGTGCAGGGCCGGGGCATCGTGAACTCGATCAGCCTGAAGGAGGGCGAGGAGGACTTCCTCACGAAGGCCAGGCGCATCAAGCGCTACGGCGCCGCGGTCGTCGTGATGGCGTTCGACGAACAGGGACAGGCGGGCACGGTCGACCGCAAGATCGAGATCAGCGAGCGCGCGTACCGATTGCTGACGCAGGAAGCCGGCTACGACCCGTCGGACATCATCTTCGACCCGAACATCCTGGCGATCGCGACCGGGATGGACGAGCACAGCGACTTCGCCAAGGCGTTCATCGAGGGGACGCGGGAGATCAAGCGTCGCTGTCCCGGCGTGAAGGTCTCGGGCGGCGTCTCCAACCTGTCCTTCTCGTTCCGCGGGAACGAGCCGGTGCGCCAGGCGATCCACTCGGCGTTCCTGTACCACGCGCGCGCGGCGGGCCTGGACATGGCCATCGTCAACGCCGGACAGCTGCCCGTGTACGACGACATCCCCAAGGATCTGCTGGAACACGTCGAGGACATCATCTTCAACCGGCGTCCGGACGCGACCGAGCGGATGGTGACGTTCGCCGAGACCGTCAAGGGAGGCGGCGTCGTCCGCGAGCAGGATCTGTCGTGGCGCGAGGGCACGGTCCAGGAGCGGCTGTCGCACGCGCTCGTGCACGGGATCGTCGACTTCATCGAGGAGGACACCGAGGAGGCGAGGCAGCAGTACGAACGCCCGCTCGAGGTGATCGAAGGCCCGCTGATGGACGGCATGAAGATCGTCGGCGACCTGTTCGGCGCCGGGAAGATGTTCCTGCCCCAGGTCGTGAAGAGCGCCCGTGCCATGAAGCGCGCCGTCGCCTACCTGGAGCCGTTCATGGAGGAAGAGAAGCTGACCCTTGGCGACACCGCCACGGCGCAGGGGAAGGTCGTGCTCGCCACCGTGAAGGGCGACGTCCACGACATCGGCAAGAGCATCGTGGGAGTCGTCTTGGCCTGCAACAACTATGCGGTGATCGACCTCGGCGTCATGGTTCCCGCCGATCGGCTCCTGGACACCGCGCTGAGCGAGGGGTGTGACATCGTCGGCGTCTCGGGCCTGATCACCCCATCGCTCGACGAGATGGTGAACGTCGCGAACGAGATGGAGCGCCGCCACATGGTGCTCCCGCTCCTGATCGGCGGCGCGACCACGTCGCGTCAGCACACCGCGGTGCGGATCGCCCCGAAGTACTCGCGGGAGACGGTCCACGTGATCGACGCCACGCGCGTGGTGGGGGTCGTGTCGTCGCTGCTCGATCCGCAGCGGAAGGCCGAGCTCGACGTGAAGAACCGCGAGCTCCAGGAGACGCTCCGGGTCCAGCACGCCGAGCGCGAGAAGACGCCGCTGCTCCCCTACCGCAAGGCGATCGAGCATCGGACCCGGATCGCGTGGCGTCCCGAAGACGTGCCCACGCCCTCGTTCACCGGCGCCAGGCTCGCCGAGCCCTCCATCGGCGAGCTCCGCGGGTTCATCGACTGGACGTTCTTCTTCACCGCGTGGGAGCTGAAGGGCCGCTACCCGAAGATCTTCGATCACCCGAAGCACGGCGCGGCCGCGCGCGAGCTGTTCGACAACGCGATCGAGCTGTTGGATGAGATCGAGGATGGCGAGCTGCTCCAGGCGCGCGGCGTCTATGGCTTCTGGCCCGCGAACGCCGAGGGCGACGACATCGTCCTCGACAACGGGATGGTGTTCCCGATGCTCAGGCAGCAGACGGCCAAGGGCGACGATCGTCCGAACCGCTGTCTCGCGGACTACATCGCCCCGGCCGAGACCGGGCTCCAGGACCACATCGGCGCGTTCGCGGTCACCGCGGGGCTGGGGACCGACGACCTGGTCAAGCGCTTCGAAGCCGAACACGACGACTATCGCGCCATCATGGCGAAGGCGCTCGCCGACCGTCTGGCCGAGGCGTTCGCCGAGCATCTGCACCAACAGGCGCGGATCGCATGGGGCTACCAGGAGGCGCCGCTTCCGAACGAGGAGCTGGTCGCCGAGAGGTACCGGGGGATCCGGCCTGCCTTCGGGTACCCGGCCTGTCCCGACCACAGTCAGAAGCGCAACCTGTTCGATCTCCTGGAGGCGCGCGAGATCGGGATCGAGCTCACCGATTCGTTCGCGATGACGCCGGCCGCGTCGGTTTCGGGGTTGTACTTCGCGCACCCGGAGTCGCGCTACTTCAACATCGGCCGTATCGCGAAGGACCAACTCGAGGACTACGCGCGGCGTCGGGGCGAGAGCATCGCGGAAGCGGAGCGTTGGCTCCGTCCCAACCTGGCGTACGACACGGACTGAGCGAGCGTCCGGGTCCGGACGTTCCGTCCACCCGGCCTGGGTGGGTGCCGCTGGTAGCCTCGGCCGCATGGCCCACTTCTGGCATCCGTTCGCCGACATGGCATCGGTGTCCGCGCACGGCGAGCTGGTCCTGGTCCGCGGCGACGGCGTCCGGGTATGGGACGAGTCGGGACGGCGGTACCTCGACGCGACCGCGGGCCTCTGGTTCGCGAACGTCGGCTTCGGCCGCAAGGACATCGCCGACGCGGCCGCCGCCCAGATGGCCGCGCTCCCCGCGTATTCCACGTTCGGCGACTTCTCGAACCGCCCGGCGTCGGAGCTGGCCGAACGGGTCTCGTCGTTGGCGCCGGTCACCGACAGCCGCGTGTTCCTGACGAGCGGCGGCTCCGACTCGATCGACACCGCGACGAAGATGGCCCGGCGGTTCTGGCAGCTCGTGGGCCAGCCCGAGCGGACGATCCTGATCCGCCGTGAGCGCGCGTACCACGGCATGCACACCGCGGGGACGAGCCTGGCGGGCATCCCCGCCAACGCGGCAGGCCACGGAGAGCTGATCGAGGACGTGGTCCAGGTCCGATGGGACGACGCCGACGATCTCCGCTCGACGATCGAGCAGGTCGGCGCCGACAAGGTCGCCGCGTTCTTCTGCGAGCCGGTGATCGGCGCGGGCGGCGTGTATCCCGCCCCCGACGGCTACCTGTCGGCCGCCCGCGCCGTGTGCCGCGAGACCGGCGTGCTGTTCGTCGCGGACGAGGTCATCACGGGCTTCGGCCGCTGCGGCGCGTGGTTCGCGAGCGGGCGCTGGGAGCTCGAACCCGACATCATCACGTGCGCGAAGGGCATCACCAGCGGCTACCTGCCGATGGGCGCCGCGATCGCGGCCCCGTGGATCGCCGAGCCGTTCTGGGCGGAGGGCGCCGGCGTCTGGCGGCACGGCTACACGTACTCGGGACACGCGGCGGCGTCCGCCGCCGCGCTCGCCAACCTGGACATCATCGAGCGCGAGGGCTTGTGCGAGCGGGCCCGGGAGCTCGAGTCGGAGCTCGCCGACGCACTCGCGCCGCTGGCCGCTCACCCGCTGGTCAGCGAGGTCCGCACGGCGGGCGTCCTGCGGCGCCGTGCAGCTCGCGCCGGCCGCGGTCGCGGACGATCCCTCGCTCCCCGGCCGGACGGTCGCGGCGTGCCGCGAGTCGGGTGTGCTGACGCGGGCGCTGGCGTCGGTCGCGCTGCAGATCTCACCGGCGCTGGTGATCGACGCCGAAGAGCTGGCCGAGCTCGCGGACGGCATCGGCGCGGCCCTCGACGCCGTGGGTTGAGGCGCCCGGCCTCGGCCTCGGGGCCTCCGGCGCGGGCGCCGATGGCAGTTCGCCGTCATCTGGTGGATGGCCGTCGTGAGGTCGAGGATCTGCTTCGACAGCGTCAGCAGCTGCTCGTTCTGCTGCTCTTCCAGCTGAACGGACTGATACTCCTGGTCGGCCAACAGCTTGCGTCGATCGTCCGCCCGGTTCTGACTGATCATCACGAACGTCGAGAGGAAGATCGCCTCCAGCGACACGATCATCGTGAGCAGCCCGTACGGATATCGCTCGACCCCGAAGGCGATCCACGACCCGAACCACACGATGTGGATGTACACGAAGGCCATCGACCCGGCGAAGATCGTGATCTTGTCCGCGATCCGGTTCTGGATGTTCTGTGCTCGCTCCCGCTCGTGCATCAGCAAGGCTGGGTGCGTTGGGGTTGCGTGGGTCAACTGCTCACTCACCCTCGTTCCTCCTTCATCCGCGGACACGCGAGCAAGCGTATGCCGCGGAAACCGAAAGAGGCGGGGGTTAGTGGAAGGAGCTGCCGCAGGCGCAGGAGCTCTGCGCGGCGGGGTTGTCGATCGTGAACCCCGATGCCTCGAGCGAGTCCACGAAGTCGATGGTGGCCTGGCTCAGGTAGGGCACGCTCATCTTGTCGATCACCAGGCGGACGCCGAACTGCTCCTCGGTCTGGTCCTTCTCGGTGACCTGGTCGTCGAGGTACATGGCGTAGCGGAGCCCGGAGCATCCCCCGGCTGTACGGCGATGCGGAGCGCGATGTCGTCGCGACCTTCCTCGGTCAGGAGCTCCTTGACCTTCCCGGCTGCGTTCTCGGTCAGACTGATCATCGGTTCCTCCGGTGCGCGTCGGAACGTGCGGACACCCAGGATTGTAACCGCCGAACCGACATGAGTGGAGCCCTCAGGCTCGATCGGCGGCGAACCCCGCCGGAGCCGCCCCCGTCACCCGGAGCAGGTCGGAGGGCGAGAGCGGGAAGACCGAGTCCGGGGTGCCGGCCGCGGCCCAGATCTCGACCCACCCGAGCAGGTCGTGATCCACCACGCACGCGAGCCGCTCGGGATGACCGAACGGCGGCGTGCCTCCCACCGCGAACCCGGTCGCGGCCCGGGCCTCCTCAGGCGTGGCTCGGCGGACGCTCGCGGCGCCCACGATCTCTGCGAGCTTCGCCTCGTCCACCCGATTGGCTCCACTGGTGAACGCCATGACCGGACGGTCGTCGGCCATGAAGACGAGCGACTTCACGATCTGGCCCACGTCGCATCCGATCGCTCGCGCCGCGTCGTCCGCCGTCTTCGTCCCCTCCGGGAACCGCCGAACGTCGGGATCGAGGCCCTCGACGCGCGCCGCCTCCATGAATCGATCGACCGCCCCGCTCACCGCTCCCCTCCTCGACATCACACGAGTTCGTCGGCACGTGCCGCGAGCTCCTCGGCGAGCCGCTCCAGCGACCGGCGCGCGTCGCCGAGCGCTTCCTCGTGGCCGAACCGCTCCACCAGGGACGCGACGGTGACACCGCCCAGCGGAAGGCCCGCCTCGACCTCACCGCAAACGATGGCCACCGGGACCGATAGCTCGCGACCGAGACGGAGGATACCCGCGGGCACCTTGCCGCGGAGCGATTGCGCGTCCAGCCGGCCCTCGCCGGTGATCGCGAGATCGGCCGCCGCCACCCGGGATGACAACCCGAGCGCCCCGGCCACCACGTCGATGCCGGGACGGATGCGCGCGCCCAGGAAGGCCATGAGGCCGAACCCCAAGCCGCCGGCCGCGCCCGCGCCGGGCTCGTCCCGCAGATCGACCCCGAGGTCGCGATGCGACGATCGCGGCCAGATGCCCGAGCGCGCGATCGAGCACCACGACGTCCTCGGGCGACGCTCCTTTCTGCGGCCCGTACACGGCGCTCGCGCCGGCCGGCCCGGTGAGCGGGTTGTCCACGTCGGTCGCGGCCACGCACGTCACGCCGTTGACGCGCCGGTCGATGCCGGTCGCGTCGATCCGGGCGAGGCCGGCCAGCGCGGCGCCGCCCGCTCCGAGCTCTCGCCCCCGATCGTCGAGCAGGCGCACCCCGAGGGCCTGCGCCATCCCCGCCCCCCCGTCGTTGGTGGCGCTGCCGCCCGATCCGACGAGCAGCCGCGACCGGTGCGCGGTCGAGCGCCGCGAGGATCAGCTCGCCGGTCCCGCGGGTCGTGGTGAGGCGCGGGTCGCGGCGCGACGGCGACAGCAGCGCCAGCCCGGACGCCGACGCCATCTCCACGATCGGCGAGACGGCCGTCCGCGCCCGTCCGCGAGGCCGAACTCGGCCTCGCACGGGATCGCCGCGCGGACCGGTCACGGTGACGCGCACCACCTCGCCGTGCAAGGCGTCGACGAGCGCCGCCATGGTGCCCTCGCCGCCGTCGGCCATCGGCGCCAGGTCCAGCTCGTCGTCGGGGCGGACCCGCCGCCACCCGGTCGCCACCGCCTCCGCCGCCTGCCGCGCGGTCAGCGTGCCACGGAACTTGTCGGGAGCCACCAGGATGCGCATCCGGCCGATGCTACGATTCCGCGCCGGACGTCAGCCGTTCAACCATCGGCCGACGAGCGGGGCGAGCCGGGAGGAAGCGCCGACGTGAGCCTGTCCAGGGAAGAGCTGATCGGGATCGCCCATGCCGAGCGCCAGCGACTCGGGCGCACGATCCAGTACGCGCCCGCCGACAGCTGGGAAGAGCCCAGCGCATGCCCGGGCTGGTGGAACCGCGACGTCATGGCCCACATGGGCGGCCAGGACACCGCCGCGGCACACGTGCTGCGAGGCGATCCGGCCGAGGAGATCGACGCGTATCGGGCGTCGCTCCCATCCGAGGACGCGTTCACGGTGGACGGGCTGAACGCGTTCCTGGTGAACAACCGCAGCGGCCTCCCCTATCGGGAGGTGCTCACGACGTGGGGGCTCGCGGCCGAGGCCACCCTGGACTACGCGTCCGCGCTCTCCGACGACGAGTGGCGCGACCGGCGGTTCCCGTGGCTCCTGGGCGCGATCGCCGCCCGGTACCTGCGTGCAATCTCGCATCGTGGAATGGTGGGTCCACGGCGAGGACATCCGGGCGACGACGGGTCTCGGTCCGCAACCGCAGCACTGGCCCATCTTCCTGACGATCGACATGGGCGTGCGGATGCTCCCGTGGACCCTCGGGGAGGCCGGCATCGACCTTCAGGGCGCGAGCGTCCAGATCGACGTGGAGGGCGCCGGGGAGGGTTCGTGGCACTGGGGACTGGGGGCCGGCGAGGCGCCACCGCCCGACAAGAAGCCCGACGCGTTCATCCAGGGTCGGGCGCCCCAGTTCGCGCTGGTGGCGGCGCACCGCATCCCCGTCGACGACGCCCTCGACTCCGGCAACGTCGTGCTCGGAGGAGACGCCGGACATCGCCGAGATCGTCGTCCGGCACATCCGCGCCTACCCCTGATCCAGCGCCTCGCAAGCCCGTTCGGGTTCCCGTTCGTAGAACATCCGAGTAGCGTGCTGCGTGTGCGAGCGAGAGAGCCCGAGTCCGACGCGGCGCTGATGCAGCGCTTCGCGCGCCGCGAAGCGCCTGCTGCTGAGCTGCTCTACGGGCGGTTCTCCTCACGGATCTACGGATTGGGGATCGTGATGCTCGGCAGCGATGCCGCGGCGCAGGACCTGGTGCAGGACACGTTCGTGAAGCTCTGGCGGAGCGCCGACCGATACGACGCTTCGCGGGGCAAGCTGGAGACGTGGGTGCTGCTGGTCGCCCGCTCGCTGGCGATCGACGCGCTCCGCCGGCGGGTCCTGGAGGCGCGTTCGCTGGAGACGCTCGGGCGCCCGCCCGAAGCCGACCAGCGTCCGCAGCCCGACGAGCTCGCGGCCACGGCGGACATGGCCGCTCGGGCGCGCAGCGCCATGGAGCAGCTCTCCGGCGAGCAGCGAGCCGCCCTCGAGCTGGCGTACTTCGGGGGCAAGACCAGCGCGGAAGTCGCCGAGATGGAAGGTATCCCGATCGGGACGGCGAAGACGAGGATCCGCACGGCGCTCCTGCGCCTGCGGGAGGCGATGGCGGAGGAGCAGCGTGACGTGTGACGAAGTACGCGAGCTGCTCCCCGAGCATCTGCTCGGGTCGCTCGAGGGCCCCGAGGATCTCGAGGTCCGCCGCCACCTGCGCGGGTGTGCCGGGTGCCGGACCGACATGACGGCGCTCTCCGAGGGCGTGGCGTGGTTCGCGCACGCGGCGCACGATCGCACGCCCCCGGACGATCTGCACGACCGGGTGATGACCACGCTGGAACAGGAATGGGGCGACGTGCACGGCCGAGCACCCCGGTCCCGGGCGGATGCGGTGGCTCGGACGGGCGGCGGCCGTCGTCGCGATCGCGGCCACGCTCGGCTGGGGCCTCTCCCAGGCGCATCGGGCGAACGTGACCGCCGCCGACGCGCAGAGCTACCGCAACGTGCTCTCCACGCTCGGCGGCAAGGAGTTCCGGGTCGGCACGCTCGACTCGCACGTCGCGCATCCGATCAAGGGAAGCGTGGTGCTGTACGACTCGCGGCGAGGGACAGTCCTGGGGCATCGTGCTCGTCCGTGCGCCCGGCGTCACCGGCACGGCCACCGTGACGTTGTCCAGCTCGGACGGCACGGCCGTCGGGAACAAGACCATCGACGCGGGGACGCTCAAGTTCCAGCCGGACGGCGACGCCGCGACCTGGCTGGTCACGGCGAGCGATCTCACGCCGTTCGACCACATGACGATCACGGCGGAGGACGGGACCGTGCTCGCGACCGCCGATATCCAGATGGCCTAGCGGCCGACGATCAACCGGCGGATCGCACGCGGGTGCGCTCCGAACCGGTACTTGTACGAGTAGTCGCCCTTCAGCAGATCGAACGCATCGCAGCCGTCCTCGATCGCCAGGCGGACGTCCTCGGCGACCAGCACCATGCCCGGTGCGAGCTGTTGGAGCTCCCGATCGAACGCGGAGTTGTACAGGAAGAACGTGCCGCCGAAGCAGAAGCCGATCGTTCCGGCGGCCTTCACCCCGCCGACCTCGATGAACGTGAGCCGGAAGATCCCGCGCGGTCCGAACGCCTCGCCGAGGCGCCGGAAGAAGATCTCCATCCCCGGCTGCATGAACACGCCCTTCGGGCCCTCGCTCATGCGGTGGAGCTCGACGAATCGGTCGAGGAACGGGATCAGCGTCTCCTCGGTGGCGGTCACGATCGCGAACGGCCCCGTCTCGGCCTCGAGCTTGCGCGCCTTCCGTTTGATCTCGTGCCGGAGCTTGGCGGGCAGCCCCTCGAGGTAGCCGTCCCACGTTCCGGCGAGCGGCAGGAACGGCGCGACGCCGTTCTGGTCCTCGGTCTCCTCCACGGTCAAACCCTGCGTCGCAGCGGCATCGCGGAGCAGCCCGAGCCACGCTCGATCCTCGGGCAGCCCGCGGAGGTCCGCGTCGGTCCAGTCGTTTCGCTGCAGGAGTCCCGCCCAGAGCTCCCCGGCCATGGCTTCCTGCGCCGTCGGGAGCGCGACCGGCCCCATGTAGTCGGTGACCTCGGTGCCCCCGAGGAACCGGAGCGTCGTCCCGATCCGCTCGAACGCCACGGCTCCGACCTGCTCGCCGTCGTCGCGCTCCGCGAACGCCAGCAAGAGATGTTCGGGCCGTTCGCCGAACTCCTCCCAGTAGAGCTTCAGGTAGTCCGGCGTGTGGAAGAACGTGCCCGCCGGATCGGCCGCGACCAGCGACGACCAATCCCGGGCGAGGAAGTCCTGCGGGTCTTCAGAGAAGGCGATGCGCACGGCGACCCATGCTACGGGTCACCACGATCCCCCGCCTCCTCCACCGCCGCCGCCGCCGGAGAACCCACCGCCCGAGAATCCGCTCGAGCCCGACGAGGCGGGCGTCGACGCGATCGTCCCTCCGGTCGTCACGGAGAAGTCGTCGAGCGTGCGGCCGAAGTCCGCGTAGATGAACGGGCGGCTCGAGCGGTACCACGTCGTGTCGGGCGGCATCAGCTGGAGCCCCTCGAACGCCTTCGCCCACTTCTCCGTGCAGCCGAACACGATCGCATACGGCAGGTACCGGGTGAAGACGTTCTGCTCCTCCGCCCACCGCGACATGTGGGTCTCCGCGGTCTCGATGACGGTTCGGAAGCCTCCGACCCGGCGAGCGATCGCCGTGCCCTTCGCGGTCTTGCTGGGCATCCATCGCGCACCTACCGTGAGGAGCAAGCCTGCCACCACGACCGGGATGCCCGCGAGCCCGAACGTGGTCCACTTCGCGAGGACGAACGTCAGGACCAGGCCGGCGATGAACAGCAGGGCGCCGCGGGCGTGCCACGACGCGCGGATCGTGTCGGGACGCTTCAGGAACCACCCCCGCTTGACGGCGTCGGCATAGAGCTCGTCCTCGACCTTGGTCAGCCGCTCGGAGAACGTTCGCTTCAGGCTGGAGAGCGCCGGGTCGTTCCCGTCCTTGAACAGACCGGTCAGGAGCGAACGCTCGTACGTGAGCAGGTCGCCGTCGGCCTTGTCCGTCCGGTGCAGCGTCCAGTCCGGCTTGCCGAACCACCCCTCCTTCGGGATCTCCTCGATCGTCAGGTAGCCGCGGACCGCCAGGTCCACGATCGTCGCCGTGACGTCGAGCGTGTTCGCCTGCTCATCGACGATCGTGCCGACCTGCCCGGGCCGGAGGTCCTCCGGCGGCGCGAACTCCACCGGGGCGACGCCGCGATCGAACAGCGGCACAGCCTGGGAATCGCCGGTCGGATTGCCCATCGTCTGGTCGACCGGCGAGCCCACGTACCGGCGATCGCGCCCCCGGGTCCAGAAGAGCCAGCCGCAGCCGGCGATCAGCAGCAGCAGGAGTCCGCCGGAAAGGCCCAGCGTCACCGGCGTCCTGGCGAACGCCCGACCGATGCTCCACGGCTCGACCAGCTGCGGGTGGGGCTCCGCCACCGCTCCCTTGGGGAGCGCCACCACCACGGTGAACGCCTCGAACGGGAAGAGATCCCGCTGCGTGAACCGGGCCGTCTCGCCCTCGATCTTCTGGCGGTCGCAGGCCGTGTGGGCATCCATCGGGCCGGCGTAACACGTCGGCGTCGGAGATCTCCGCGGGCGCCTCGACGATGGCGGTCGCGTGATCGACCGGCACTTCCCACTGATCGCCGATCGCGTTCCAGTACAGCTCGTCGTGGTCCGGAAAGCCGTTCATGGCCGCGTCCACCGTGTACACGATGGTGTACGTGTGGACCCCGGACGTCGTCACGTCCGGGTCGCCGATCTTGATCCGTGTGATACCTCCCGGTTCGCTGGATACCTCGTAGTCCGCCGAAGCCCCGCCGGTGGCGGAGACCGACTCGACGTGCAGCGGGAAGACGCGGTCGTACCGGTCGTCGTACGCCTCACGGGTCGGCACGTCGCGGAAGATCCCGTGGTGCTGCGTGGAGCCGAAGTCGTACTCGATGACCTCCGTGACGCGGATCGAGTCGTCGGTCCGGATCTCGATCGTCACGTCGTACGAGTGGATCGCCTCGCCGGTCTGCGCGAGCGCGGGCGCGCCGGCGCCCCACGCCCAGACGGCGATGGACGCGACGATCGTGATGGCGAGTCGTCTCACAGGTGCTCCACGAAGAAGAACGAGATGGCCATGATGACGTACGCGCCGACCAGCTGAGCGCCCTCCAGCCAGTTGCTCTCGCCGTCCAGCGAGATCAGCGTCATCAGGAGCGCGGACAGCCCCACCGCTGCCACCTCGAACGTGCTGAACACGAAGTCCATCGGGTGGCCGACCGCCAGGCTGATGAAGACGAGGACCGGCGCGACGAACAGCGCGATCTGCGTCGAGGAGCCGATCGACGATCTCGAGCGTCACGTCCACCTTGTTCCGCAGCGCGAACATCACCGCGGACGAGTGCTCCGCCGCGTTGCCGATCACCGGGATGAGGATCGAGCCCCACGAAGAGCTCCGAGAGGCCGAGCGTCTCCAGGGCGGGCTCCAACGAGCTCACGAGGAACTCGGACATCAGCGCGACGAACCCCGTCGTGATCAGCAGGACCACGACGGCCTTCCTGCGCGACCATGCCGGCGTCTCGTCCTCCTGGGGCGTGCGGAACAGGTGCTCGTGCGTCACGAGGGTGAAGACGAGCGCGGCGATGTACATCAGGATCAGCACGCCGGCGACGACGCCGCTCACGACCTCGCGCTGCGCGAACGTGGCGCGGGTGCCGAGCGAGAAGAGCGCCGGCATCAGCAGGCCGGTCACCGCGAGGGCGAGCGACGTCGCGTGCACCGACGCCGATCGCGCGTTGAACGACTGACGGTCGTGCTTCAGGCCGCCGACGAACAGCGAGAGCCCCAGGACCAGCAAGAGGTTCCCCAGGATCGAGCCCGTCAGCGACGCCTTCACCATCTCGATCCGATCGTCGAGGATCAGGAAGACGGCGATGATCAGCTCGGTGACGTTGCCGAACGTGGCGTTGACCAGTCCTCCGATCCGCGGGCCAGTGTGCAGCGCGAGCTGCTCGGTCGCCCGGCCGATCAGCCCGGCGAGGGGCACGATGGCCGCCGCCGACGTCAGGAAGATCGCCAGGTCCGGCGCCCCGAACAGCCGCATGCCGATCGCGACCGGCGTGAGCACCAAGAGCAGATCGAGCGACGGGCGGGGCTTCACCGCCCGAAGCCTAGAGGCTCAGACCGAGTGGGGGGCTGAGCCGCTGGCCGATCCCGCGCCGTCGAGAGCCTCCTGGAGCACGTCCCACGCGAGCACGGCGCACTTGATGCGGATGGGGTACTTCACGACGCCCTTGAGGGCGACCAGATCGCCGAACCCGTCCTCGTCGGGCTCGACCTCGCCCGCCATCATCCCGCGGAACTCGGCGGCCAGTGCCTTCACCTCGTCCACCTGCTTGCCGGCGACGGCCTCCGTCATCATCGAGGCGCTCGACTGCGAGATGGAACACCCGGCGCCCATGAACGCCACCTGGGCGATCGTGTCGCCTTCCTCGTGCACGAACACGGTGATCTCGTCGCCGCACAGCGGGTTGTTGCGCGTGCAGCTGAGCTCGGCGCCCGGGAGGTCGTGCTTGTTCCGCGGGTTCTTGTAGTGGTCGAGGATCACTTCCTTGTAGATGTCGTCGAGCGCCACGTTCCCTCCGCGGTCTAGATGAAGATCGATTCGGCCTTGGCCAGGCTCTCGACCAGGACGTCGACCTCTTCCTTCGTGTTGTAGATGTAGAACGACGCCCGAGCCGTGGCGGGCGTGTCGAACCGCCGCATCACGAGCTGCGCGCAGTGGTGGCCCGCGCGGATCGCGACGCCGTCCTCGTTCAGGATCGTCGCCAGGTCGTGCGGGTGCACGTCCTTGTACCAGAAGCTCACCGCGCCGCCGCGGATGCTGGGGTCCTTCGGACCGAAGACGGTGGCTCCGGCGTCGAGCAGGCGATCGAGCGCGTAGGCGGTGATCTCCTCCTCGTGCGCGCGGACGACGTCCATGCCCGATCGCCTCGAGGTAGTCGACCGCCGCGCCGAGGCCCACCTGCTGCGCGATCTGCATCGTCCCGGCCTCGAACTTGTACGGGATCGGCTTGTACGTGCTGCGGTCGTGGAAGACCTCGTGGATCATCTCGCCGCCCCCGAACATCGGATCGGTGGCGTCGAGGATCTCCGCCTTGCCGTAGAGCCCGCCCGATGAAGTGGGTCCGAGCATCTTGTGACCGCTGAACGTCAGGAACTCGCAGTCGAGCGCCGCCACGTCGATCGCGTGGTGCGGCGCGAGCTGGGCCGCGTCGACGGCCACGATCGCGCCCACCGCGTGCGCCGCATCGATGAGCTGGCGGAGCGGGGTGATCGTGCCGAGGGCGTTCGACATGCCGGTGACCGAGAGGATCTTCGTCCGCTCGGTGAGGAGCGAGCCGAGGTCGGAGAGGTCGAGCTGCCCGTCGTCCGTGAGCGGGATGTACCGCAGCGTCGCGCCCGTGACGGCGACGGTCATCTGCCACGGCACGATGTTCGAGTGGTGCTCCATCTCCGTGAGCAGCACCTCATCGCCCTCGTGGAGGAACTTCCGGCCCCACCCCTGGGCGACCAGGTTCATGGACTCGGTGGTGCCGCGGGTGAACACGATGGTCTCGGGACCCGGGGCGCCGAAGAACGTGGCGAGCTTCGCGCGCGCGCCTTCGAAGAGCTCCGTCGCCTCTTCGCCCAGCATGTAGAGCCCCCGGTGCGCGTTCGCGTTGTGGTGCGCGTAGAAGTCGGACTCCGAGTCGATCACCTGTTGCGGCTTCTGCGACGTGGCCGCGCTGTCCAGGTAGACGAGCGGCCGGTCGCCGACCGTGCGCGCCAGGATCGGGAAATCCTTGCGGATCCTCTCGACGTCCAGTCCCCCGATGTGCCCCGTCATGTTCGCCTCCGGATCAGGTCTCCGCGGTCGCGTCCGCTTCCAGGCCGAGCTCGTCGCGGACGCCTTCGTAGCCCTTGGCCTCGAGCTCCTTGGCGAGCTCGGGGCCGCCGGTCTTCACGATACGACCCTTCATCATCACGTGAACCTTGTCGGGCGTGATGTAGTCGAGCATGCGCTGGTAGTGGGTGATGAGCAGCACGCCCAGGTCGGGACCGACGAGCTCGTTCACGCCCATGGCGACCGACTTCAGCGAGTCGATGTCCAGGCCGGAGTCGGTCTCGTCCAGGATCGCGATCTGGGGCTCGAGCACCGCCAGCTGCAGGACCTCGTTCTTCTTCTTCTCGCCGCCGGAGAACCCCTGGTTGACGTAGCGCTGCACCATGGAGTCCTCGACGCCGAGCACGTCCATCTTCTCCTTCATGTGCTTGCGGAACGCGAGCGCGCTCACCTGCTCGCCCTTCACCGCGGTGTACGCGGTCCGCAGGAAGTTCACGACCGACACGCCCGGGACCTCGGTCGGGTACTGCAGGGCCAGGAACAGGCCGCGCTTCGCGCGCGCGTCGGGCGTGAGCTTCGTGATGTCCTCGCCCTTGAAGACCACCTTGCCCTGCGTGACGGTGTATCCGGGCCGCCCCATGATCACGTTGGACAGGGTCGACTTCCCGGAGCCGTTCGGCCCCATCAGCGCATGGGTCTCCCCCTGCTTCACGACCAGGTCGATCCCCTTGAGGATCTGCTTGCCCTCGACCTCCGCGTGCAGGTCGATGATCTCGAGCGTCGCCGCGCCGTTCGTCTCAGTCATCTCATCGTCACTTGGCACCTCGATCAGGATGTCGTCGCCTTCGGTCTTGACGGGGAACACCGCCACCGGCAGCGTCGCCGGCAGCGTGATGGGCCTGCCCGTGTTCAGGTCGAACGTGGAGCCGTGCTTCGGGCATTCGATCGTCTGGTCGTCGACGTCGACCTCGCCCTCGTCCAGGAAGTAGTGCGCGTGCGAGCAGATCGCGTCCACGGCGCGGAACCCCTGCTCGCCGAGGTTCGACACGGCGACCGGGCGATCGTCGATCACGAAGCGTCGGACCTCGCCTTCCGGCACATCCGCTACCGTGCAGACCTTCACCAGGGTCATCCGCGCGCGCCCCCCGCCAGCTCGCGCGCGATCGCCGCCTCGCTGCCCAGGCGTACCTCGTCGATCGTGACCCGGTCGAGGACCTCCTGGAAGAACCCCGCGACGATCAGGCGCTCGGCGTCCTCACGCGGGATCCCGCGGCTCTGGAGGTAGAAGATCGTCTCTTCGTCGACGGGTCCGACGCTGGCCGCGTGACCGCAGCGCACGTCGTTCGCCTCGATCTCCAGGTTCGGGATCGCATCGGCCTTCGCGTGCTCGGAGAGCACGATGTTGCGGCTCGTCTGCATCGCGTTGGTCTTCTGCGCGTCGGGGCGGACGTGCACCCACCCGCTGTAGACGGCACGGCTATGGTCGCGGAGCGCGCCCTTGTACAGCAGGTCGCTCTGGCAGTTCGGCGCGACGTGGTCCTGCAGCGTACGGTGATCGAAGTGCTGCTCGCCGTCGGCGAAGAAGATCCCCAGCATCTCGCTGAACCCACCCGGCTCCGCGAGGATCGTCTCGGCCTCCGCGCGAGACAGGTCGGCCCCGAATCCGATCGCGAGCGTCCGGATCTCGGCGTCGCGTCCCACGCGAGCCCGTTGCACACCCAGATGCGTGACCCCGCTCCCCCAATCCTGGATCGACGCGTATCGGACCCGGGCGCCGTCACCCACGACGATCTCGGTGACGGCGTCGGAGAACGCCCGCGTGAGGTCCGGGGAGACGTAGCGATCGATGAACGTCACGGACGCGTGCTTCCCGACGACGATCAGCGTGTGTGGGAAGACGGCTCCGCCGTCGGCGTCGAGGTACGTGAGCGTCTGCAGCGGCAGCTCGATCTCGATGCCGTCGGGGACGTGGAGGAAGGTGCCCCCGGTCCGGAAGGCGCCGTGGAGCGCGAGGAACTTCGTGCGGTCGGTCGGGACGAGCGAATGCAGGTGCCGTTCCACGAGGTCCGGATGCGTCGCGGCCGCGAGGTCCAGGTCCTCGAAGACGACGCCTCGATCCGCGAGGCCTGCGACGAGCTGGGTGGAGATCACCTCGGAATTGCGTTGGATCTGCAGGCCGGCTCGCTCTCCGACGACGCCGGTCGCCTGAAGCACGCCGTGGCCGTTCACCGCCTCGGGTCCGCCGCCGGGCGAGAACGGGACGAAGTCCAGGTCGAAGGCCGACAGGTCGGTGTACCGCCATTCCTCGGTCTCCTGGGAGGGGATCGGCATCGCCTCGAACTCCGCGAGCGCTCGCAGACGGAGCTCGCCGGTGAACCCGGCGACCTCGGGAAGCTCCGCGAGGGCACGCTCGTCGAACCGGGACGAGATCGTGAGGTCGCTCATGTTCGAACCTCGGTCAGCCGACCGAGCCCTCCATCTGCAGCTCGATCAGCCGGTTGAGCTCGACGGCGTACTCCATGGGAAGCTCGCGCGTGATGGGCTCGATGAAGCCGTTCACGATCATCGCGGTCGCTTCGACCTCGGAGAGCCCTCGGCTCATCAGGTAGAAGAGCTGGTCCTCACCGACCTTGGACACGGTGGCCTCGTGGCCCAGCGACGCGGTCTCGTCCTCCACCTCGATGTACGGGTACGTGTCCGAGCGGCTCTCCTCGTCCAGGATCAGCGCGTCGCAGCGCACCGTGGACTTCGCGTGGTGCGCGTCGGGCTCCACGCGGATCAGGCCGCGGTACCCGGTGCGCCCGCCGTCCTTCGAGACCGACTTCGAGTTGATCACGCTGGTCGTGTACGGCGCCGCGTGGATCGCCTTGCCGCCGGCGTCGGTGTGCATGCCCTTGCCGGCGAACGCCACGGACAGCACCTCGCCGCGCGCTCCCTTGCCGAGCAGGTAGATCGACGGGTACTTCATGGTGACCTTCGAGCCGATGTTGCCGTCGACCCACTCCATCACCGCGTCCTCGTACGCCGCGGCGCGCTTCGTCACCAGGTTGTAGACGTTCGTCGACCAGTTCTGGATCGTCGTGTATCGGACGCGCGCGCCCTTCTTGGCGACGATCTCGACGACCGCAGAGTGCAGCGAGTCGCTCGAGTAGATCGGCGCGGAGCAGCCCTCGACGTAATGCACGTAGCTGCCCTCGTCGGCGATGATCAGCGTGCGCTCGAACTGCCCCATGTTCTCGGCGTTGATCCGGAAGTACGCCTGCAGCGGGATGTCGACCTGCACGCCGGGCGGCACGTAGATGAACGATCCGCCGGACCACACGGCCGTGTTCAGCGCCGCGAACTTGTTGTCGTTCGACGGGATCAGCGTGCCGAAGTACTCCTTGACCAGGTCCGGGTAGTCGCGGACCGCCGAGTCCATGTCGGTGAAGATGACGCCGATGTCGTCGAGCTCCTTCTTGATCTTGTGGTACACGACCTCGCTCTCGTACTGCGCGCTCACGCCTCCCAGGTACTTCTTCTCCGCCTCGGGGATGCCCAGCTTGTCCCAGGTCCCCCGGATGTCGTCGGGCAGGTCCTCCCAGTTACTGGCCTGCTTCTCCGTCGAGCGGATGAAGTAGAAGATGTTGTTGAAGTCGATATCGGACAGGTCGGCGCCCCACCACGGCATCGGTCGCGCCTCGAAGTGCTTCAGGGCCTTGAGCCGGTACTTCTTCATCCAGTCCGGCTCGCTCTTCAGCGCACTGATCTCCTCCACCACGGCCGCCGACAGTCCCCGCTTCGGCTCGAAGACGGAGTGGTCCGCGTCCTTCCAGTCGAACCGGTAGCCCTTGCTGAGCTCTTCGAGGTGCTCTTCTTGGCTGATGGCCATCGTGGTCTCCTCGCAGGCAGTCGGTCGCCAGACACACAGCCTACCCGCGGGTCGAACCTAAAGTCCACCGAGCAGGTCGGATTCGGGCCGCCGGGCGGCCATGAGGCGGCCTTCCCACGGCCATCGACCGCCGGTAGGGTCGCCGGGTGGCTCGGGCCGACACGTTCGAACGCCGGCGGCTCGACGTCGTGTCGGGGCTCGCGGGGCTCGCCCTGCTCGTCGCGTGCGCGATCGTCGTCCGCAACGGGACCGTTGGGTCGTTCGAACGGAGCGTCTTCGAGGCGATCAACGGGTTGCCGGACCCGCTCGAGCCGCCGATGCGTCTGGCCCAGTTCTTGGGGGTGCTGGTCGTCGGACCCATCGTGGCGATCGTTGCCCTCGTCCTGCGCCGCTGGCGACTCGCCCTCGCGGCTCTCCTCGTCACGATCGGGAAGCTCGCCGCCGAGCGAACCGTCTGGCACTTCGTGAGCCGTCAGCGCCCGGGCGTCACCGAGCCGAACGCGATCGTGCGCGGCGGCACGGCGACGATCGGCGCGGCGTTCGTCTCGGGACACGTGATCCTGGTGACGGCGCTCGCCTGGGTGATCACTCCGTACCTGCGCGGCGCGTGGCGGTTCGCGCCGTGGGTCGTCGTGGCGATCGTGGCGTTCGCCCGGATCTACCTGGGCGCCCACAACCCGCTCGACGTCGTCGGAGGCGTCGGGCTCGGGGTTGCGGTGGGATGCGCGGCCAACCTGATCGTCGCCGTGCCGGTCCGCACGCCCTGAGGTCGGGACCGATCCGGTCCCGACCTCACGAGCACTGCGGTGCGGATCAACTCGCCGGAACCACCTCGCGGATCCGTCCGGTCCGCACGTCGTAGACGTATCCCGAGACCGACACTCCGTCCGGAAGCGACTCCACGCTTCGTACCCGTTCGACGTCGTCGCGGACGCTGCCGTCAAGATCCTGGAACGTCAGGTAGTCGGTCGCCCCGACGTCGATCCCCTTCTCATCACGGATCCTGTCGTCGAGGACGTCGTCGGTGAACATCGTCATCCCGCAGTCCGTGTGATGGATCACGGCGAACTCCCGGGTTCCGAGCAACCAGCTCGAGATGGTCATCGAGCGGATCGCATCGTCGGAAGCACGGCCACCCGCGTTCCGAATGATGTGCGCGTCCCCGATGTCGAGACCGAGCATCTTCGCCGGGTCGACCCGGGCGTCGATGCACGTGAGGATCGCTACGCCACGCGCGGGTGGGATCTCGAGGTCGCCGCGATCGAAGATCGCGGCGAACCCGTCGTTCGCCTGGAGCATCTTCTCGAGCTCGCTCATCTCAGCCGACCTCGACCGGCGCGCCGACGAGCGAGCCGTACTCGGTCCACGAGCCGTCGTAGTTCTTGACGTGCTCGTAGCCAAGCAGCTCCTGCAGGGCGAACCAGGTGTGCGAGGAGCGCTCGCCGATACGGCAGTAGGCGATCACCTCTTCGTCGGGCGTGATGCCTGCTCCTTCGTACAGCTCGCGAAGCTCTGCGGCGGACTTGAACGTTCCGTCCTCGTTCGCGGCTTTCACCCAGGGGACGTTCGCCGCGCCGGGGATGTGCCCCGGAACCTGGGACTGCTCCTGGGGCAGGTGGTCGGGAGCGAGCTTCTCGCCTCGGTACTCCTCGGGTGAGCGGACGTCGACGAGGCCGACCGTGCCGATCTTGGACACGACCTCGTCGCGCCAGGCGCGGATCTCGGGGCGATCGGTCCCCGCGATCGTGAAGCCGGTGGCCTGGTACGTCGGCACGTCCTGCGTGAGCGGACGGGACTCGAGCTCCCACTTCTTGCGCCCGCCGTTCAGCAGCTTGACGTTGTCGAACCCGCGGAGCTTCAAGATCCAGTAGGCGTAGGCCGCGAACCAGTTGTTGTTCCCGCCGTAGAGCACGACCGTCGTGTCCGGTCCGACGCCGGCCGCCGACAGGATCTCGGCGAGGTCGGCCTGGCTGACGAACTCTCGACCGACCTTCGTGTGCAGGTCGGTGGTCCAGTTCCAGCCCACGGCACCCTCGATGTGTCCCTTGTCGTAGGCGGCGATGTCCTCGTCCACCTCGATGATGCGGACCGCGTCGTCGTCGAGATGGGCCTCCACCCAATCGGTGTCGACGAGCACCTCCGGCTTGGCGTAGTCGCTCATGTATCTGCTCCTTCCCCTCGGCGCGGATCGGCCCCGAGAACGAGAAAGAGGCCGCGAAAGCGGCCTCTGGATGGATCGGTTCCGGGGATCTGCTACGGCCGCGTGCGCGCTGGCGCCTCCCGGAGGGCGCGACGACCCATACAGCACAGGCGGGACGGGATCATGGCTCCGACGAGCCCGCGGCAGCGCGTCTGGATCAGATTCCTACCTCCTGAGTCGGGAATTGCAGGTGCAACTTGTACCTCCGCCCGCAGGCGGATGTCAAGGTCGGGCGTGGTGCGGGCTCAGAAGATGCCGAGCGCGGCCTTGGCCTCGTCCGACATCATCTCGGGGCTCCACGGGGGCCGGATGACCATCTCGGGGCGCACCTCCCCTACGCCCGGAACGGCCGCGAGGAACCCGCGCATCTGATCCTCGATCAGGGGGCCGATAGGACACCCCATGGTGGTGAGCGAATACGTGATGTCGACGTCGCCCGACGGGTCCACCTCGACCTCGTACACGAGTCCGAGATCCACGATGTTGATGCCCAGCTCGGGATCGAAGACGTTCCTCAGCGCCTCGAGTACTTGGTCTTCCGTCGGCGCACCGGCGGATTCCTCGGGGGAGGCCGGATGGTCGGTCTGGACGGTTTCCTGCTCGTTCATGCGAAACCTTCCCGGTCGGGGGGCTCGATAGCTCTATCCTGTAGCTAGCCTACTTCGCCCAACGCGAAAGGACGCTTCGCCCGCATGACGCAGATCCGCGCGATGATCGTGGATGACCATCCCGTGACGCGAGAAGGCCTTCGCACTGCTCTCGGGATGTCGGACGACGTTCTCGTCGTCGGTGAGGCCGCGAGCGGCGAGGAAGCGGTGGATCGCGCCCGGGAGCTCATCCCCGACGTCGTCTTCATGGACGTGCGGATGCCGGGCATGGACGGCATCGAAGCGACCCGCCAGATCCTGCAAGCCGCACCCGGTACCAAGGTCATCCTGATCACCATCGACGAATCGCGAGGGGCGATCTCCCAGGCGATCCAGGCCGGGGTCTCCGGCTATCTCCTGAAGGACGCATCGGCAGATGCCCTGGTCGACGCGGCGCGCAACGCGATCGAGGGCAACGCGGTCATCCATCCCCAGCTCACTCGGACGTTCATCGAAGAGGTCCGCATGGGCGACTCGGCCTCCGACACGACGCCGCTGTCCAAGCGTGAGCGCGAGATCCTCCAGCGGGTGGCCGACGGCGCCACCACGAAGCAGGTCGCGAGCGATCTGGGTATCTCTCCCCACACGGTCAAGACCCATCTCGAGCGCATCTTCGAAAAGCTCGGGGCGAACGACCGAGCGCAGGCGGTCGCCATCGCCATCCGGACCGGGATCGTGCACTGACGGGCCGGGCGACCCACCTATCCTCAACCCACCCACCTGGACACCGATACCAACAGCGTGAAGGTTCTCCTATGCGACACCGCCGACGAGGTGACCCGGCTGCAGCATGCGCTGCGCATGCTGCGACCCCGCCATGGAGATCGAGGTCACCACGGAATCCGACCGGGTGATCGAGATGGCAGCCGGCATCCAGCCTGACGTCATCGCCACCGAGCTGGGCCTGGAGGGCTTGAAGGACGTCCACCTCGTCCGGCGGCTCCGCGACGCCGCGCCGCTGTCGGCGATCGTGGGATGGACGCGCCTGCGCGATCCGGGCCGTGTGGCACAGGTGTTGTCCGCGGGAGCCTCCGGGTACCTGTTGAAAGAGGACGGCGTCGACGAGGCGGCTCGCGCCATCGTGTCCGCAGCCGCCGGATCGATCGTGCTCACCCGCAGCGCCGCGACCCTGCTCGGGGGCGAGCTCGGCGCGTCCCTGTCCCGTGTCGGGGAGCTGGAAGCGCAGGTTCGGGACATCGAATCTCAGATGGAAGAGGGCACGAACGCCAAGAGCCAGTTCCTCGCGAACGTCTCCCACGAGCTCCGGACCCCGGTGACCGTGGCCAAGGGGATCGCCCACGTGCTCCGCAACCCCAAGGTGAGCGAGGAGGAACGGGGGGAGTTCCTCGAGCAGATGCAGGCAACCCTCGACAAGCTCGCCGGCCTCGTGAACGAGATCATCGAGATCACCGAGCTCGATCAGGGGACGTTCCAGCTGAACATCACGTACACCGACCTGGCGCCGTTGATCGACCGGGCGGTTGCCGACATGGGCGACCTCCACCCGTCGGTCCTGGTGATCTCACGGATCCCCGGGAACCTCTTCGCCCTGGCCGACGAGGCGAGGATCCACGGGGTCATCCACGAACTCCTGGAGAACGCGTGCCGCTACTCACCCGACGACCGGGCGGTCGAGATCCGTGCGCGCGTCATGGACCAGGGCATCGTGGTCTCGGTGATGGACCAGGGCTCCGGGATGGATCGTGACGTGGCGTGGCGCTCGTTCGAGCAGCCGTTCTCGACCGGCGAGGCGACGCTCCGCAAGGAGAAGGCCGGCGCGGGCGTCGGCCTGCACCTGTCGAGGCAACTCGTGGTCCGGCATGGAGGCATCCTCTGGACGGACCCGGTCCCGGCCGGCGGCACCCGCGTGTCGTTCTGCCTGCCATCCAAGGCGGGCGCCACGTTCGCCGCCCCACCCGGCGCCGCCTAGCACCGGGACCCCGGCTGGCATTCCTCGCCGACCCCGGCTATCCTCGCCGCGGGGGATCGGCAGGTCTTGTTGCGAAGAGCCATCCTGGGGATCGTGGTGTTGGCGATGGGCGCCGGCTGCACCGGCCAGCCCGGCGGAGCCAGCGCCGTCCCCGTTCACCGACGTGATCCACATCCAGCGCTCACCGTCTCCGTTCTCCGAGGTCACGGCCGGGCCGGTGCGGGCGATGATCCCGGATGGCTGGCAGCCGATGCCGACGTCGGGCGGCGCCCGTGAGGGGTTCTTCGCCTCGCCCAGCCCCGATGCCTGGTCCCGCATGGACGGCACGACCGAGGGCATCGCCGCCACGTGGATCGACGCCACCATGGTCGGCGTCCCGTCGGACTTCTACTACCTGGCGGCCACGGGTCCGCTGTTCTCGCGGCTGGTGCACTCCCCCGACTGCCGGGCGGAATCGAGTCAACGTCCTGCTCGACAACGTCCCGACGTTCGCATCAGGCGTCGTCGGCTCACCCGGCGACTACATGGCGGAGGGCGAGGGCACCTGCACGGTCCGCGGGCACGTCACCCGTTGGGCGTACTTCGTCGCGGCGCCGGGCTTCGGCCCGGTGCGCCAGCTGGGCATCGCGCGCTCCGGGCTGTACGTGGTCGTCGCGGTCCTTCGCGACGGCCGGACGGCCGGCAGGACGCTCCAGCGGTTGATCGCCCACACGCGGTTCGGCGACACGCCGATCCGCGCGTTCGTCGATTCGGTCCGCCAGCGGGCCGTCGACACGGCTTGACCTCGACTCCCGCGAACGCGCCCTCAGCGCGGACTGCGATCCACGAACGGCGTCCTGACGACCGTCGCCCTCCCGCGGCGGCCGCGGATGTCCACCTCGACCTCGGATCCCACGTCGGCGACGTCGCCCGGCCACAGGTACGCGAGCGCGATCCCCCGCTGCAGGACCGGCGAGAACGTTCCGCTCGTGACCTCCCCGATCAGCTGGTCTCCCCGCAAGACCGGATAGTGGGCGCGCGGGATGTGCCGGCGCTCCTCCATCACGAGCCCGCGCAGGCGGCTGGGCGGTCCTTCGTCTCGTTGTCGCAGCAACGCCGCTCGTCCCCGGAACTCACCCTTGTCGAAGGCGACGGCCCAGCCGAGACCCGCTTCGAGAGCGGTCGAGGACTCGAACAGGTCCTGCCCGTAGAGCGGGTAGCCCATCTCCAGGCGCAGCACGTCCCTGGCGGCGAGGCCGCAGGGCATCCCGCCGAACGGGGCCATCGCCTCGAACAGGTCGTTCCAGAGGTCGCCGGCGATGTCCTGGTACGTGAAGAGCTCGAAGCCGACCTCGCCCGTGTAGCCGGAGCGGGTCACGATGACCGGACGCCGGTGGTATTCCGACTCGGCACACTGCATGAACGACAGGTCGCCTGCCTCTGGGAACAGGCCGCGCATCACGTGGACGGAATCCGGCCCCTGGACCGCCAGGAAGCACCAGTCCTGGTGGTACATCAGGTGGAGACGATCGTCGGCCCGTTCTTCCTCCAGCATGCGCAGCACGCGGGGCGCGTTCGACGCGTTCGGCACCACGAAGAATCGCTCCGGCTCGAGCCGGTAGACGATCAGATCCTCGATCACCCCGCCGCCCTCGTTGAGCACGAGGTTGTAGAGGGCCTCGCCCACCGCGGCCTTCGACAGGTCGTTCGACACGACACGCTGCAACATGCCGATCGCGCCCGGACCGGTGACGTCGACCTTCCCCAGGTGCGTGAGATCGAACAGACCGACGCGCTCGCGGACGGCGCGATGCTCTGCCAGCGCCCCCTCGTACTCGATCGGCATGAGCCAACCGGCGAACGGTCCGAGCTTGGCGCCGAGCCGACGGTGTTCGTTCTCGAGCGGCGTGTGCTTGAGCTCGTCGGTGGCGGGTTCGTGCATGAACGGCATCGTACGGCCGGAGCCGCGCCCACGTGGCCGGTCAGGAACGGCCGGTCGCGACGAGGACGGTAGACTTTGCGTTCGGATGGGTGATGGCTACGACGTAGTGGTGATCGGCGCCGGGACCGGCGGGTATTCCGCCGCGCTCCGGGCCGCCCAGCTGGGCAAGCGCGTCGCCATCGTGGAGCGCGACGACCGCATCGGGGGCACCTGCCTGCTCAGGGGATGCATCCCGACGAAGGCGCTCCTGCAGTCGGCATCCGTCATGGATACCGTCAACCGGTCTTCGGAGTGGGGCATCAAGGCGTCCGGGGAGCCCGACTGGTCGGCGGTCAAGGCGTTCGAGGACGTGGTCGTCGACAAGTTGGTCAAGGGTGTCACCGGCTTGATCAAGGCTCGGAAGATCGATGTGGTCCACGGCACGGCCACGCTGGTCGCGGGCCCCGCCGTCGAGGTGGACGGCCGCCGCCTGGATGCCGCCGACGTCATCCTCGCCACCGGATCTCAGCCGAAGCTCCTTCCGGGCGTCGAGATCGGCGCGCGGATCATCACCAGTGACCAGGCACTCTGGTACGACACCATCCCGTCGTCGGCGGTCGTGATCGGAGCCGGCGCGGTCGGTCTCGAGTTCGCGTCGATGTACCGGTCGTTCGGCGCCGAGGTGACGCTCATCGAGGCGCTCCCACGCCTGGCGCCGCTCGAGGACGAGGAGATCTCGAAGGAGGTCGCGCGGGCGTTCCGCAAGCGCGGGATCGCGAACGCCGCAGGAGCCTCGGTGCAGCAGATCGCCGACACCGGCGACCACGTCGACGTGACGTACGAGGCCGGCGGAGACGAAGACCGTCAGCGCCGACGTCTGCCTCGTCGCGGTCGGCCGCGGCCCCGTCACCGACGGGCTCGGCCTGGAAGCGGCGGGCGTCTCGGTGCACGAGAAGGGCTTCGTGAACGTCGACACACAACTTCGAACCAACGTCGAACACGTGTGGGCGGTCGGCGACGTCGCCGCCACTCCCCTGCAGCTCGCCCACGTCTCGTTCACCGAGGGGTACGCGGTCGCGGAGCGCATCGCCGGCATCGAGCGTGCCGGAGATCGACTACGTCAACATCCCCCGCGTCACGTACTCCACTCCGGAGATCGCGTCCGTCGGGCTGACCGAATCGCAGGCCGTCGAGCGCGGTCACCAGGTCGTGACCGAGAAGCTCGACTTCCGCGCGATCGGCAAGGCGAACATCGTCGGGGAAGGCGGCATCGTGAAGCTGGTGGCGGAGGCCGACGGCGGTCCGGTCCTCGGCGTCCACATGGTCGGCCCGCACGTCACCGATCTGATCTCCGAAGCGATGCTGATCACGAACTGGGAGGCCGTTCCCGACGAGGTCGCCGCCTTGATGCATCCGCACCCGTCACTGTCCGAGGCGGTCGGCGAGGCGCACCTCGCGCTCGCCGGCAAGCCCCTCCATTCCCCGTAGCGAAGGAGCGCGTTGGCCACGAAGACCGATCCGAAGACCGTCCCCGGCGGTCGTCCGCTCCCCGACGACCGGTTGCGGGACATGCTCTACCTGCTGAAGCTCTGCCGCTACTTCGACGAGCGCATGGAGGCGCTGTATCGGCAGGGCCGCCTCCCCGGCGCCATCTATTCCGGACGCGGTCAGGAGGGAACGCACGTGGGAGTCGCGTTCGCTCTGGAGAAGGACGACTCGCTCTTCCCGACGCACCGCGATCTGTCCGCCCAGCTGACGAAGGGTCTGGACCTCAAGCGCGTGATGGCGCAGTTCTGGGGGCGGATCGACGGCTACACACGCGGACGGGACGGCAACAGTCACATCGGCGACTGGGCCGGGAGCCGGACGTTCACGGTCATCTCGCACCTGCCGATCGCGTACCCGGTCGCATGCGGCGCCGCACTGGCGTACAAGCGCAAGGGCGAGCGCCGCGTCGCCATGGCGATCTGCGGCGACGGATCCACGTCGAACGGCCGCTGGCACGAGGCCCTGAACTGGTCGGCGGTCCACCAGCTGCCCGTGGTCTGGGTCGTCAACAACAACCAGTACGCCTACTCGACGCCGAACCCCCTCGAGTTCCACGTCCCCACGATCGCCGAGCGCGCGGTGGCCTACGGGATGCCGGGCATCCGCGTGGACGGCGGCGACGTCGTCGAGGTCTTCGAGACGGCGCTCGAAGCGGTGGAGCGCGCTCGCGACGGCGGGGGTCCGTCGTTGATCGAATCCGTCTCGCTGCGCTGGCGCGGGCACGCCGGACACGACCCGGCGAAGTACATGCCCGACGAGCTGCTCCAGCGCTACATGGCCGAGAAGGACCCCGTGCGGAACTTCGAGGAGTACCTGCTGGCCGAGGGCGTCGTCACCAAGGAGGACATCGGCGAGGTCCAGGAGCGCGTCGAGCAGGCGTTCAAGGAAGGTTATGAGTTCGCGCAGGCGTCGCCGTTCCCCGAACCCGGCGACGTGACGAAGGGCCTCTGGGTCGAGGATCGCTACTGGACGGGCGAGCCGGGTCGCGGCGGCGGGACGGAGAGCTGATGGCGACGAAACAGGTCGACGCGGGCGCCGCGGGACACGGCGCGGAGCCTCGGGGCAAACGCGGCGACGACGGGCAGGCCACTTACCTGATCGCGATCGCCGAGGCGCTCTGGGAGGAGATGGAGCGCGACGAGCGCGTCTACATGCTCGGCGAGGACATCGGGGCGTACGGCGGCGCGTTCAAGGTGACCGAGGGCTTCATCGAGCATTTCGGCTCGGATCGCGTGATGGACACCCCGATCGCCGAGGAAACCATCGTGGGCACGGCGATCGGCTCCGCGATGGAAGGGCTGCGGCCGGTGGCCGAGTTCCAGTACGCGGACTTCATGACGTCGGGATTCGACGAGATCACGACCACGCTCGCCCGCTACCACTACCGGAGCGGTGTTCCGCTGCCGGTGGTGCTCCGCGCTCCCTCCGGCGGCGGCGTCCGCGCGTCGAACTTCCACTCGACCAACCCCGAGCCCTGGTACGCGCACCAACCCGGGCTGAAGGTCGTCTGCCCGGCGTTCCCATCGGACGCGAAGGGCTTGTTGAAATCGGCCATCCGCGACGACAACCCCGTCGTGTACCTGGAGCACAAGTGGATCTACCGCCGCATCAAGGAACAGGTCTCCGAGGACCCGGAGTTCTTGATCCCGCTGGGATCGGCCGACGTCAAGCGCGCGGGGACGGACGTCACGCTTGTGGCCTACGGCGCCATGGTGCACCGGGCGCTTGGAGGCGGCGGACAACCTCTCCGCCAGAGGGATCGACGTCGAAGTCGTGGACCTTCGGTCGATCGTGCCGCTCGACGAGGAGACCGTGCTCCGGTCGATCGCGAAGACGTCGCGGGCGCTGATCCTGCACGAGTCCTACCGGTTCCTGGGCGTGGGCGCGGAGGTCGCGGCGATGATCGCCGAAAAGGCGTTCGAACATCTCGACGCTCCCGTGATGCGACTCGCGCCGCCGAGCGTGCCGGTGCCGTTCTCGCCGCCGCTCGAGGACGCGTTCATCCCCCAGGTGTCAGAGATCGAGGCGGCGGTCGACCGCCTCTCCGCATGGTGAGTGTTCGGGAGGCGATGACGTGACGTCGATCCAGATGCCCCAGCTCGGCGAGACCATCGTCGAGGGCACGATCTTGAAGTGGCTGAAGCAGGAGGGCGAGCACATCGACGTGGACGAGCCGCTCTTCGAGCTGTCGACGGACAAGGTCGACACCGAGGTGCCCTCGCCCGTGTCGGGGACCGTGACGAAGATCCTCGTCGCGGAGGGGACGACCGTCGCGGTGGGAACGGCGTTAGCGGAGGTGGACTCCGGGGACGGCGCTGCGGCTTCGTCTGGGGACGGGGTGGCCTCCGGGGCGTCGGCGGCGGCGGACTATTCCGCCGCGGCGCAGGAGCCCGTCGCTGCTGACGCGGTCGGCGCCGCGGCTCCAGGGTCCGCCTCTGCCGCCGCCCCTGCGGCGGTCGCGGCTCCAACCCCCGCGGCGCCGGCTCCGGTTGCGGCTTCAGCGCTTGCCCGATAGGGGGCCTCGGTCGCAGATCCTCTCTCCCCTGGTGCGGAAGCTGGCCGAGGAGCATCAGCTCGATCTATCGCAGGTATCGGGGACGGGGACCGGCGGTCGGATCACGAAGAAGGACGTGATGGACGCCGTTGCCGCGGGCGGCACGAGGGCGCCCGCCATCGCTGCGGCTCCCGGTGCGGCTCCGACCGCGACGGCTCCGACCCTGCAGGTCGCCCCCTCCCCGGTCGTCGCGGGCGGCGGCGAAGAGATCGTCCCGGTGACCCATATCCGGAAGTTGATCGCCACGCACATGGTCGAGGCGCTCCATACGACGGCGCGCGCCTGGAACATGGTCGAGGTCAACATGGAGCACGTGGTGCGGACCCGGCAGCGGGTGAAGGATGCGTTCGCGTCGCGTGAGGGCTTCAACCTGACGTACACGCCGTTCGTCACCCGCGCGGTCACGGAGGCGCTGCTCACCTACCCCATGGTGAACAGCGAGCTCAGGGGCGAGGAGATCGTCGTTCGTCATTTCGTGAACATGGGCATCGCCGTCTCGTACGAGGAAGGCCTGATCGTGCCCGTCGTGAAGGGCGCCGACACCATGAACCTGGTGGGGGTCGCCCGGTCGATCAACGACCTCGCGACCCGAGCGCGCTCCAAGAAGCTCAAGCCCGACGAGGTCCAGGGCGCCACGTTCTCGATCACGAACCCCGGGCCGTTCGGCTCGATCCTCTCCGTTCCGATCATCAACACCCCCAACACGGCGATCCTCGCGTTCGACGCGATCGAGAAACGGCCCGTCGTGATCGACGACGCCATCGCGATCCGTCACATGGTCTACATCTCCATGTCGTGGGATCACCGGGTGATCGACGGCGCGCTCGCATCCCAGTTCCTCGCCCGGGTGAAGGAGAACCTGGAGACGTGGGACTGGGCCGAGGATCTCGGTCTGTAGCTCGATGCGTCCGGGCTGGCTGATCTGCCCGGAGGGAACGGTCCCCTACGGCCCCGCGAACGAAGCGATGCACCGGCTGGCGGAGCGCCGGCTGGCGAACACCATCCCCGACACCGTGATCCTGCTCGAGCACGACCCGGTCTTCACCGCGGGTCGTCGGGCCAAGCCGGAAGAGCTGCTCTGGTCGCCGGAGGAGGTGACGTCGCGCGAGGCGGAGGTCCACCGGATCGATCGTGGCGGGTCGTTCACGTTCCACGGTCCGGGTCAGTTGGTGGGCTACCCGATCGTGGACCTCGGATCGACGCCGGACGCGGCCGCGCACCTTCGCCGCATGGAGGAGGTCGTGATCCGGGCTGCGGCCGACATCGGGATCGAGCTGCAGCGGCGCCCGGACATCCAGACCGGCGTGTGGTCAGGCGATCGGAAGGTGTGCGCGATCGGCGTCCGGCTCATGCGTGCGCGTGTGACGCTGCACGGCTTCGCGCTCAACTGCGACACGGATCTGTCCTGGTTCGGCGGGATCGTCGCGTGCGGGCTGCCGGACCACGGCGTCACGTCGCTCAGCGAGATCGCGGGCCGTGTCGTGACGGTTGCCGAGATGCGGCCGCTCGTGGAACGCCATCTGGCGGACGTGTTCCAATTGGCTCTGTCGCCTGCACCGCCCGAGACCGCGGGGATGTTCGCCTCTGTTCAGGCGTCGGCGACGAGCGTGTAGCGCGGGCGGTGCTCCAACCAGCCGAGCGGCCACGGTTCGTGCTGCATCGACGCCCACTCCACGTCGCGGAGCCGCTGGATGCGCAGGGAGCGCCACCCCGCTTCGCGCACCATGTCGATGAGCGGGACGGGCGACGTCATCCGCGCGAGCGGCAGCTGCGAGAGCACATCGTCGGGATAGGGGGCATGGTGGTGTTCGTGGACGCCGAGGACGCGCCGTATCGCCTCGGCCGCCCCGTCCTTCGCCTTCTGCGTCACCGTGTCCGCACCCCAGACCCCTTCGAACAGCACGAGCCTTCCGCCGGGGACCGTGACGTCGCGCCATGCGCGGAGGACCTTCACGGGATCGGGCATGGTCCACAGGACGTGGCGCTCCATGATGGCGTCGAAGGGTCCGGGTGGCGGCTCCGCGGCCGAGCCCACTACGAACGTCAGCTCGGACCCGGCCGCCTCGGCCTTCGCACGCGCCTTCGAGAGCATGCCCTCCGAGAGGTCCAGAGCGGTCACGTCGTATCCGAGCTCGGCCGCGAGGAGGCTCAGCGCACCGGTGCCTGCGCCGGCGTCCAGGACCTTCGCCCCCGCCTCCGGCAACGCCCGGTGGATCGCGGCGCGCCATGCGGCCGCCTCGAGCGGGTCGGAGATGGCGTGCGACGCCGAGTCGTCGTAGGTGTGCGCATCGCGGTCCCAGAAGTCCCGGATCTGATCGTGGACGTCGGCCACTGCGTCCTTCCCGTCAGAAGAGCGCGTTCGACAGCTTGCGCCGGAACTCCGGGACGAGCGGGTCGTCGTCGCCGAGCACCGCGAAGACATCGCGCATGGCGCCGGTGGCCTCGTCTCGATCGTCCGTCAGCGACCCCAGCATGCCGTCGAGCGCCTCGCGCCAACGACCGGCAGCGGCCAGACGCTTCGCCGACGCCAGCGTCCCGACCTCGTCCAGGTCGCCCCACCCCTTGACCCGGACGGTCGCGAGGACCCGTTCGGCCTCCGGATCGGGGAGGAACGGCGTGACGGTGTCCCGGGCATCCTCGAGGTCGCCGCGCTCAGCGAGGATCCGGCCGAGGCCGACGCCGGCCTCGCGGTTCGTCGGATCCTTCTCGAGCGCCTCGCGGTAGCCCTGCTCGGCGGCCTCCAGGTCGCCCGAGGCCTCCTCCGCGACCGCCTCCTCGGCGACGAGCTCCGCCTCGCTGGGGAGCAGCTGGTCGACGAACGAGTTGACCTCCTGCTCCGGATACGCCCCGATGAACATGCTCACCGGCTGGCCGTCGCGGAACGCGACGACCGTGGGGATCCCCTGGCTCTTCACGGCCTGGAGCAACGCGTTGCCGACCTGGTTGGCGTCCACGTCGAGCTTCGCCAGCAGGAACGCGCCCTCGCGCTCGTCGGCGACCTTCTCGAGGATCGGACCCAGGGTCCGGCACGGCCCGCACCAGGCGGCCCAGAGGTCGACGACCACCGGACGCGTCTTCGACTCCTCGATGACGAGCTGCTCGAAGTCCGCATCCGTGACCTCGACGACGTTCGGAACGGTCACGCTCATACGCTCTCCAGCGTACGGGACGATCGCCGGAACCGTCGAAGCCGCAGGGCGTTCGCGACCACGCTCACGCTCGAGGCCGCCATCGCCGCCGCCGCCCACGCCGGCGTGAGGACCCCGAAGACCGCGAGCGGGATCATGACGACGTTGTAGGCGAACGCCCAGAACAGGTTCTGCGCGATCACCCGGTAGGTCCGGCGGGCCAGATCGACCGCGTCGGCGACGCCCTCGATCCCCTCCGCCGAGGAGCGAGACGTCCGCGGCCTGGATGGCGACGTCGGTGCCGGTGCCGAGCGCGATGCCGACATCGGCCTGGGCGAGAGCCGGAGCGTCGTTGATGCCGTCTCCGACGAACACCACCCGGTGCCCCTCGGCCTGGAGGCGCGACACCTCGCCGACCTTCCCCGAGGGAAGGACCTCCGCGAGCACGCGATGGATACCGATCGACGAGGCGATGGCCTGTGCCGTCGCTCGGCGGTCGCCGGTCACCATGGCGACCTCCAGATCCATGTCGCCCAAGCGGTGCACGGTCGCCTTCGGCGCCAGGTCGTACGCGGTCGGAGACCGCCACCACGCCGACCAGGTCCCCGTCGCGCCTGACCACGAACGCGGTCAGGCCCTGAGCGGACAATCGGTCCACCCGCTCGTCGAGATCGTCCGGCAGGCCCTCGGGCCGCCTCACCGCTACCTCGTGTCCCCCGGCGACGGCCGATGCGCCGGCACCGGGCTCGATCGTGTGGCCGGTGGTCGGAGGGATGTCGATGGATCGCTCCCTCGCGCCGTCGACGACGGCGCGAGCGACGGGATGCTCGGAGCCGGATTCCGCGGCCGCGGCGAAGGCCAGAACCTCATCCTCCGTGAACCCCGCGAGCGGGATCACCTCGGTGAGACGCATCGCCCCCTCCGTCACCGTTCCGGTCTTGTCCAGCAGGACGATGTCGGCGGCATGCGCCGTCTCGAAGACCTCGCCTCCCTTGAACAGGATGCCGAGCTCGGCCGCGCGGCCGGTTCCCGCGGTGATCGCGGCGGGTGTGGCCAGACCGAGCGCACAGGGACACGCGATCAACAGGACCGCCACCGCGTGCAGCAGCGCCTGTCCGGGCTCCGCGTTCGCGAGGACGAGCCAGCCGGCGAACGTCGCGACGGCGATGAGCATCACGACCGGCACGAAGATCGACGAGACGCGGTCGGCGAGGCGCTGGACGGGTGCCTTCGACCCCTGAGCCGACTCCAGGAGCCGGACGATCTCGGAGAGCTTCGTGTTCGCCCCGACCGTGGTGACGAAGACCACCAGCCGGCCGTGGCCGTTGATCGAGGCGCCGACGACCTCGCTCCCGGGGCCCACGTCGACGGGCACCGACTCGCCGGTGAGCATCGAGAGGTCCACCCAGGACGTGCCTTCCTTGACGACCCCGTCCGCGGGGATCTTCTCTCCGGGAAGGACCACGACGATGTTCCCCGGGCGCAGCTCGTCGATCGGCACGCGTCGTTCGACGCCGTCGGCCAGGATCGTCGCCTCCGTGGCCCCTCGTTCGAGCAGCGTGCGGGCGGCGTCGCCGGCCGACACCCGCGCACGTGCCTCGAGGGTCTTGCCGACCAGGATCAACGTCACGATCACCGCGGCGGTGTCGAAGTAGTGTCCGTCCGCGCCCGTGACCGTCACGAACGCGCTGTAGCCGTACGCGGCCCCGGCGCCGAGCGCGACCAGCGTGTCCATCGTGGTGGTCCCGTGGCGGGCGGCTCGCAGGGCGGAGCGGAAGAACGGCCATCCCGCGTAGAACACGACCGGCGTCGCGAGCGCCCACGTCGCCCACATCGCCCACCGCTCGTCCGGGACGCCGAAGCTGAGGATCAGCACCGGGATCGTGAACACGACCGCGACGACGAGCCGCCGCAGGTACGCGCGCATCTCCTCGTCGGCGGGACGATCGTCCCCGTGCTGGTGCGCACCGTACCCCACGTGCTCCACCGCGCGGATCAACGGTGCGAGGTCGGTGGGCGCCGCCGTCCGGACGATCGCCGTCCGGTTCGCCAGGTTCACGGTGGCCGTCTCGACCTGGTCGACGCCCGATCAACGCCTTCTCGACCTTGTTCACGCAGGAAGCGCAGGTCATGCCCTCGATGTCGAGGACGATGTCCGGCTCCCTCGTCTCGGTCGTCATGCCGATCACCTTCCCGCCAGGCGTCCCACCGCCGCCATCAGCTCTTCGACCTTCTCGTCGCCCTCTCCCTGCTCGATGCTCTCGCGAACACAGTGACGAACGTGGGCGTCGAGCAGACCCATCCCGACCGCCTTGAGCGCGGCGTTCACCGAGTTGAGCTGCGTCAGGATGTCGATGCAGTAGGTGTCCTCCTCCACCATCCGTTGCAGCCCCCGCACCTGACCTTCGATGCGCCGCAGCCGGTCCTGCAGGTCCTTCTTGTTCATCGCGTATCCGACCATCGCGATCCACCTCCACCGCGAGCGAGCTCTCAGGCCGCCGTATATACCCTACCCCGGTATATCGGTCCCCCGTCCGAGCGTGGATCACGCTACGCACCACACCATATACCCTGGGGGGGTATAGGTCAACGGCATACGGACTCGACGGCGGAGACCCGTCGTCGTTCCAGGCGTGGGTCGGGCCTGGGGCCGATGCTAGACTCGGCGAACGGTGCGAGGAGACGCGACGTGTCGACGCGAGTGACGCGAACCCCCCACGACGAACTCGGTCTCACCGATGACGACGTCCTGTCGATGTACCGCATCGCCGTCATGGCGCGGCTCATCGACGAGGCCGCGTTCCGCCAGAACCGCATGGGACGAGCCCCGTTCGTCGTGCCCGTCTCCGGTCACGAGGGGTGTCAGATCGGCACGGCGTGGGCGATGCGTCGGGGTATCGACATCTGGCTCCCCTACTACCGGGACCTCGCCGTGGTGCTCGTCGCGGGCATGACCCCGTACGAGGTGTTCCTCGGGATCTTCTCGAAGGCCGACGATCCGTCATCGGGCGGCAGGCAGATGCCCGCGCATTGGGGGTACCGCCGACTCGGCATCATCACGGGCTCATCGCCGATCGCGACGCAGGTCCCCCACGCCGCCGGCATCGCGTACGCCGTGAAGTACCGCGGAGAAGACGCCGTGGTCGCCACCTGGTTCGGCGACGGAGCGACCAGCGAGGGCGACTGGCACGAAGGACTGAACTTCGCCGGCATCCACAAGCTGCCGGTGATCTTCGTGTGCGAGAACAACCACTACGCCATCAGCGTGCCCCAGTCGAAACAGATGGCTGTTCGCGACGTCGCCGACCGGGCCGCCGGGTACGGCTTCCCCGGCGTGGTCGTCGACGGCAACGACGTGCTCGCGTGCTACGGCGCCATGAAGGACGCGCATGAGCGCGCACGTGCCGGCGAAGGTCCGACGTTGATCGAATGCAAGACCTACCGCTTCCAACCCCACACGTCCGACGACGACGATCGGAGCTACCGGAGCCGCGAAGAGGTGGAGGAGGCCCGGCACCACGACCCACTGGTCGAGTTCGGGACGTATCTGTCTACGCACGGCATCCTCGACGACGCGGGGCAAGAGGCGCTCCGTGCCGCGGTCAAGACCGAGATCGACGGTCACATCGCCGCGGCGTGGGACGCTCCAGACCCCGATCCCGCGACGTCCCTCACGCACGTGTTCGCCGAGGACACATGACCGAGAAGAACGTCGTCACGGCGATCCGTGACGCCTTGCACGACGAGATCGCCGAAGACGAGCGCATCGTGCTTCTGGGCGAAGATGTCGGTGCCCGCGGCGGTGTCTTCCGGATCTCGGACGGCTGGATGGCGGAGTTCGGTGAGCGTCGGATCATCGACACCCCGCTCGCCGAGTCGGGCATCGTCGGCATCGCGATCGGGATGGCGCTCCACGGTCTGGTGCCCATCGCGGAGATCCAGTTCGCCGATTTCATCCACCCCGCGTTCGACCAGATCGTGTCCGAGGCGGCGCGGATCCGGTATCGCTCGAACGGCGACTTCGGCGTCCCGCTGGTGATCCGCACGCCCTGCGGGGGCGGGATCCATGGAGCGCTCTATCATTCGCAGTCGATCGAGGCGTTCTACGCGCACGTGCCGGGTCTGAAGGTCGTGATGCCCGCGACACCTGCGGACGCGGTGGGACTGCTGCGGTCCGCCATCCGCGATCCCGACCCCGTGCTGTTCCTCGAGCACAAGAAGACGTACCGGGCGGTGAAGGGGGACGTCCCCGACACGTGGTTCCAGGTGCCGATCGGGGTCGCCGACGTGAAGCGAGAAGGCGACGATCTCTCGGTGGTCACGTACGGGTACGAGCTGCATCGCTGCCTGGAGGCCGCCCAACGCCTGCAGGAGGACGAGGGCATCTCCGTGGAGGTGGTCGACGTCCGCACGATCGCGCCGTTGGACGTCGAGACGATCCTGGCATCCGTTCGGAAGACGTCGAAGGCGATGGTCGTCTACGAGGACAATCGCTCGTTCGGAGCGGGAGCCGAGATCGCAGCGACGATCGCGGAAGAGGCGATGTTCGACCTGGACGCCCCGATCGTCCGCATCGGCGGGCCAGACATCCCCGCCATGCCGTTCGCGGGTCCGCTCGAGCACTACTACGTCGAGCCCCAGCCCGATCACCTCTATCGAGGGATGCTGGATCTGGCCCGTTCCTAGCTTCGATCGACGATTCAGGGGTCCTCGGAACGGGTCGATAACAGGTCTGGACCGTGGTGAAACGACCTAGGGGTGCGTCGGGGCGACATCCGAGGCCCGCGGGCGCGAATCGAGACCTGATCTGGATCTCGGTCGTGGCGCTCGTCGCCTTCTCTGTCGGCGTGGCCTTCGATGTCTTCGCCCGCCTCGAGACGGCGTTCGAGCGTCTCTCGCCCGTCGTCTCCGACAACGTCCTCGCGGTCCTCGTGATCCTGGCGGCATCGTTCGCGGTCGTGTCCGTCCGGGGTCTCCGGCGAGCCGAACGCGAAGGTGCGCTCCGCGAGGAGACCGAGCGACGCTTCCGCGCGCTCGTCGAGCAGGTGCCGGCGATCACCTACACGTGGAACCCGTCGACGACCGCGGACGAGGTCGGCACGACCTACATCAGCCCCCAGGTGGAGCGCCTCCTCGGCTACACCCCGGAGGAGTGGATGTCGTCGCCCACGTTCTGGAACGAGCACATCCATTCCGACGATCGCGCCAGGGTGATCGAGGCGTCGGCGCGGGCAGACCGCGACGGCACGTCGTTCCACGAGGAGTACCGATTCATCGCCAAGGGCGGCCGCATCGTCTGGGTCCGCGACGAATCCTGGGCGATCGCGGTGGACGCGACGGGACGCCCCGAAGGCATGCAGGGCGTGATGTACGACATCACCGAGCAGAAGGAGGCAGAAGAGCGAACCCAAGATGCCGAGAACCGCTATCGCACGATGGTCGAACGGGTCCCCGCGGTGGCGTACCTCTGGGATTCGGCCGACGTACCGGGCGACGTCCCTGCTCCCTACATCAGCCCGCAGATCCATCGGCTGCTCGGGTTCACGGACAAGGAGTGGCTCGAGGATCCGGCCCTGTGGGAAGCCCGTGTGCATCCGGACGATCGACAGCCAACCCTCGAGTCGTGGGACAAGGCGTCGAGCCGCGAAGAGACGTTCGCGGCCGAGTACCGGATGCGCGCGGCCGACGGCCGATGGGTCTGGATCAGGGACGAGGCGGTTCCCGTCGCGACCGGGTCGCGCGGGCGCCCGCTCTATCAGGGCGTGATGTTCGACATCACCGGGCAGAAGCGGGCGCAGGAGCGCTACCGCCAGCTGGTCGAGGAGCTCCCGGTCGTGACCTATCTCGCGAACGAGCAAGATCCGGACGGCAACCACCGGCTGCCGTACATCGCTCCGAAGGTCGAGGAGCTGACCGGGGTATCTGCGAGCGAATGGATGGCGAAGCCGGACACGTGGATGAGGCTGATCCATCCCGACGATCGGGATCGGGTCCAGCTGGAGAACCGGAGGACGGAGCGGACCGGAGAGCGTTTCGAGATCGAGTACCGGTTCGTGCGTCCGGATGGATCGATCGTCTGGGTGCGGGACACCGCCCTCCTGGTCGAACGCGACGGAGCGTGGCCCGTGTGGCAGGGCGTGATCGAGGACATCACCGCCAGGCGCGAGGCCGAGGCGCGTCAACGCGAGGCGGAGACACGCTACCGCCACCTGGTCGAGCGCATCCCGGCGGTCGTGTACATCGACGAGGTCGACGAGATCGCGACCGCGGTCTACATCAGTCCGCAATACGAGGCGCTCACCGGGTACACCGCGGAGGAACGCTTGGCGGAGCCCGGGCTGTGGGTGCGGATGCTCCACCCCGACGACCGGGAGACGGTGATGGCCGAGTCGGGCCGAACGAACGCATCGGGCGACGCGTTCGACCTCGAGTATCGGATCATCACCAAGGACGGCCGAACGGTTTGGGTGCACGATCACGCCTCGCTCGTCGACGATCGACACGGTGGCAACTCATGGCAAGGCGTTCTCATCGACATCACCGAGCGCAAGATGACCGAGGAGGCGCTCTCCCGCCGCGACCGGATCCTCGAAGCCGCGGGGTTCGCAGCGGAGCGGTTCCTCAACGCGCCGTCGTGGACGGACAGCATCGGAGAGGTGCTGCAGCGAGCCGGAGAGGCCGCCACCGCGAGCCGCGCGTACGTCTTCCGGAACGCGCGGTCCGCCGACGGCCAGACCGCGACGAGACAGATCTTCGAATGGACCGCCCCCGGGATCGAACCGACGATCGACCTCGATCCGCCCTCGGGGCTGTCGTACGGAGAGATGGGCTACGCGCGGTGGGAGCGGTCGCTCGCCGGCGGCCACGGCATCTTCGGTCGCGTCCGTGAGTTCCCCGAGTCGGAGCGGCGACGGCTCGAACGCCACGGCATCCTGTCCATCATCGTGGTCCCCATCTTCGCCGGCGGTGAGTGGTGGGGCTTCATCGGCTACGACCAGTGCGAGGAGGAGCACGATTGGCAGCCCTCCGAGATCGAGGCCCTCTCGCTCGTCGCGAACACGCTCGGTGCGGCCATCGGCCGCGAGCGCGCGATGCGCACGCTGTCGGAGACGGAGGCGCGGTATCAAACGCTCATCGAGCAGATACCGGCGGTCACGTACATGGAGTCGGCGGCCGAGCCAGGCAAGAAGCTCTACGTCAGCCCGCAGGTGCGCACGATCTTCGGGTTCGAGCCGACCGACTGGACCCACGAGGGCTGGCTCGAAGCGGTCCATCCCGACGATCGTGACCGCGTGCTCGCCGAGGATCTCCGGACCCAGCAGACCGGCGAACCGTTCAGCTGCGAGTATCGGATGGTGCGACCGGATGGGGGAACCATCTGGCTGCAGGACGATGCCGTGCTGCTGCGCGACGATCATGGGGAGCCCCTGTATTGGCAAGGCGTGCGATTCGACATCACAGCGCGGAAGGAAGCCGAAGAGCTCCTGCGCGAAGCCGAACGGCGCTACCGGACGCTGGTCGAGCAGATCCCGGCCATCACGTACATCGACGAATGTGGGACCTCGGGCGACCCGCTGTCATGGCCGACGGTCTACATCAGCCCGCAGGTCGAGACGATCCTCGGCTACTCCCCCGAGGAGTGGCGCGACGATCCCGCCCTCTGGGGGAGCCTGATCCACCCGGACGACGTTGAGCGCTCGCGGGAGGCGGATCGACGTCACTACGAGACCGGCGAGCCCCTGGCCATCGAGGTTCGACTCTGCGCCAAGGACGGCTCGACCCGCTGGATCCGAGACGAGGCGATCCTGGTTCGCGACGACGAGGGACGCCCACTCTGGAGCCAGGGCATCCTGCTCGATATCACCGAACGCAAGCTGGCCGAGCAGGCGCTGCACGAGGCGGAAGAGCGCTATCGCAGCCTGATCGAGACGATCCCCGCCGCCACCTACATCGATACCGTCGCGGCGGTATCGCAGGCCGTCTATATGAGCCCACAGGTCGAGGACATCTTCGGGTACACGCCCGAGGAATGGCTCCGCAACCCCGAGCTCTGGGAGCTGGGCGTCGAGCCCGATGACCTGCCCGGCCTCGCCGCCAAGATCGAACGACTGAACCGGGACGGGACGCCGTACGAGGCCGAGTACCGATTCCGCCGACCGGACGGGCGCGTCGTGTGGGTGCACGACCAGGCCGTCGTGATCCGCGACGAGGACGGCACACCGCGCTTCTCCCAAGGGGTCGATGTTCGACATCACGGAACGACGTGAAGCCGAGGAGCACCTCAGGGAGACCGAGGAACGTTTCCGGGCGATCGTGGAGCATGTGCCGGCCGGCATCTACCTGGACGTGCCGGACACCAGCATGCAGACGCTCTACGTCAGTCCCCAGGTCCGGGCGATAACGGGGATCCCGGAGGACGAATGGATCGGCGACGCCGACTCGTGGGTGCAGGCCCTCCACCCCGACGATCGCCAGGACGTCCTCGGACGGTACCTCGCCGCCCTCGCCGCCGAGGAGCCGTGGAGCGACGAGTACCGCATGCGCACGCGGGACGGACGAACGATCTGGGTGCACGACGAAACGACGCTCATCCATGACGACGAGGGGCGCAACGCGATGCTGCTCGGTGTCATGTCCGACATCACCGAGCGGAAGCTCGCCGAGCACGCCCTCCGCGAATCGGAGCAGCGGGAGCGCGAAGCCGCCGAGCGCCTCCGAGCGCTGGACGACATGAAGAACACGTTCCTCGCCGCGGTGTCGCACGAGCTCCGCAGCCCGCTCACCGCCATACTCGGGCTGGCATTGACCTTGGAGCGCTCGGAGATGATCGAGGCCGACCGGAACGATCTCCTGGAGCGGCTCGCCTCGAACGCACGGAAGCTCGATCGTCTGTTGAAGGATCTGCTCGACATCGACCGGCTCAACCGTGGCATCGTCGACCCCCAGTATCGTGTGACGGATGTCGGGGCGCTCGCGCGTCGCACGATCGAGAGCCTCGACGCGCTCGCCGACCGTTCGATCATGGTGTTCGCCGAGCCGGTCGTGATCGCCGTGGATCCTGCCAAGGTCGAGCGGATCGTCGAGAACCTGCTGATGAACGCGGCTCGCCACACCAAGGCCGATCGCACGATCTGGCTGCACGTCCGGCCCGAGGGCGACGGGATCTTGATCGCCGTGGAAGACGACGGGCCCGGGGTGCCCGAGGCGTTGCGGGAGGCCATCTTCGAGCCGTTCCGCCAAGGGCCCACGTCGTCTCCCCACTCGCCCGGCACCGGCATCGGGCTCTCTCTGGTCGGCCGCTTCGCGGCGCTGCACGGCGGTCGCGCGTGGGTCGAAGAGCGTGAGGGTGGCGGTGCCTCCTTCCGCGTGTTCCTCCCGGCCGGGAAGATGCCCGCGTCGGAGGAACCCGATGGCCGCGAACGCTCATCGAGCTCCGATCGCGCGGAGGCGGGCTAGACTCGAACACCGATGCCCGCCCAGGATCACAACCCGCGCAAGCGCCGTCTCTACCTTCCGATCGTCTCGACGAGCGGTGGGGTCGCGACCGCCGAGCGCTCACCCGCCGACGAGCGCAAGCCTCCGTGGTTGAAGGTCCGGCTGGCGACGGGGCCGAACCACGCCGAGCTCAAGACGATCATGCGCGATCTCGACCTCCACACGGTCTGCGAGGAGGCGATGTGTCCGAACCTCGGCGAGTGCTGGGAGGCGCGAGAAGCCACGTTCCTGATCCTGGGCGATCGGTGCACACGCCGCTGCGGGTTCTGCGACGTCATGACGGCGCGTCCCGATCCGGTCGATGAGGATGAGCCCGCGCGCATCGCGTCGGCGGTTCGCAGGATGGGGCTCCGGTTCGTCGTCCTGACCGGCGTGGCTCGCGACGACCTGGCCGACGGAGGCGCCAGGATCTGGGCCGCGACCATCCGCGCCGTGCGTGAGGCGGTCCCGGGATGCGGGGTGGAGGTGCTCCCCACCGACTTCAAGGGCGGCGAGCGCGACATCGCGACGGTCATCGAGGCCGCGCCCGACGTGTTCGCGCACAACCTGGAGACCGTCCGGCGTTTGCACGACCGCATCCGTCCGGCGTTCGGATACGACCGCTCGCTCGATGTCGTGCGGATGGCCAAACGGCTCCGCGCCGGGCAGATCACGAAGTCGAACCTCATCCTGGGGATGGGTGAGACGCCGTCGGAGGTGAACGACGCGCTGGCCGACCTCCGCGACGCCGGCTGCGACCTCGTGACGATCGGCCAGTACCTCCGGCCAACGACCCACCACCTTCCGGTGGACCGCTGGGTGACGCCCGATGAGTTCGCCGAGCACAAGCGCACCGGCGAGGCCCTGGGCATCCCGCACGTGGAGGCGGGACCGCTCGTTCGGAGCTCGTATCACGCCGGGGAGCAGTTCCAGCGGGCGACCGCCGCATCGGCCGGCGCCCGCTAGCAGCGAGGCTACCCGCAGGTCCCGACGGTCGGGCTCGAACGCGGCACGTTCCATCCGCTGAGCTCGACCGACGGCTGCTGTCCGTGCAGGTCCGCGGTACGGAATCGCGCGGTCAGCGTCTGCTGCTCCCCCGGCATCAGCGTCACGTAGCCGCCGCTCCACGTCACCGGCGTGACGTCGGTGCCGTCGGCACCGGCGCGGAGACGGAGACGAACGAAGAAGGCGACGTCCTCGGAGTCGTTCGCCACCGTGACCCGCATCTGCCCGATGCCGTCGGCGGACGTGGATCCGCATGCAGCGGCCTTCGGATGCACCTCAGGCAGCGTCGACAGCGCGTTGAAGTCCGCGTACGTCTTCGTCGGAGTGAAGAACCACGTGGATCGGTGCCATGCGAGGCGTTCCTCCGCCGCCGAGAGCCAGTACACGTTCCGGCTGACGACGCGACCGCCCGCGTCGGTCAAGGTCAACTCGACGAAGTACGTCGAGGTGATCCCGGTCGGCCGGGGTACCCGGAACAGACGAGCGACGCCGTCCGCACCCACATCCGTCGTGGTGGATCGACTCCAGCGCTCGTCGCCGTGAAGGTCGAACACTCGAGCCTGCACCGTCAGGCCGGTCGCATCGTCCGGCGTCTGGTCCACCACCGCGACCGAGCGGTCGTCGTACCCGTACTGGACGTGCAAGGGCTCGTTCGCGATCTTCGCCCCGAACGTCGAGCCGTTCGGTTCCAGGAACCAGTCGAACAGGTTCCAATGCAACGACGGCCACGCGTTGTTCAGCATCCACTGGATCACGCCCGGTCGAGCCGTACCTGTTCCGCGAGAACGATTCGAACATGGCGCGCTCGTTCTCGTAGGCCATGACCTGGGCCTTGCGGACGTAGTCGGCGAGGCTCGTCGGAGCGCCCATCCGCGCCGTCATCGCGCGGTCGAAGATGCGGAAGGTCCTGAACACGCTGTTGCCGACGCCGGCGTGGTACTGCGGCGTCCGCGGCTCGGTCCAGAGCGCCTCGCGCTCATCGGGCGAGAGCATGCGCCGGACGTCTTCGAGCTCCGGGATCGACTGACCCGCGCTCGTCTCGGTGTTGAACCCTTCCGCCCCCCCATCGGCGCGGGGGTCGTACCAGTAGGCGGGCGGGACCAAGTCGTACGGGCCGGTCATCTTCACGCCGGTCGGCCCGAGCACGCTCGACGTGTCACCGGATGCCGACGCCAGGATCGGGTCGGGCCAGTGCGCATCATGCAAGGCCTTCACGTACATCTCCTGCACGCCGAGGACCGGTTTGGTGTCGCTCCCGATCAGGAACGTGATCACGCTCGGGTGGTTGCGCATCCGAACGGCTTGCGACGTCATGGACGCCCGGGCGATCGCCTGCTCGGCGGTGGTCCACCTCCACGACTGCTGCCAGTAGTCGCAGCACATCCAGCCGGGCATGACCAGGATCCCCAACCGGTCGGCCTCGTCGAAGAAGTGATCCGATTCCAGCTTGCCCTCCAAGCGGACCGCGTTCAGGCCCATGTCGCGCACGTACATCAGTTGATCGTCGACGCGCTGAGGCTCCGGGCGGAGCAGCATGTCCGAGGCCCACCCACCGCCGCGGATCAGGATCGGTCGTCCGTTGATCAGGAACCGGCGCGCGCCGTTCGGCATGTACTCGGACGTCACCTCGCGGATGCCGAAGGACGTGGACGCGCGATCGGACACCACGCCCTCGACCGAGGCGATCATGCTCAGCTCCTCGAGCGGCTGGTCCCCCATCTGGTACGGCCACCAGATCGGCGGGTCGGTCAGGCGGAGCTGCGGGTCCGTCGCGGGATCGAACGTCACGAGCCTCGACTCTCCCGGGGCCAGCGCGACGGTCCGGGAGAACGCGATCGTGCCGATCGAGCCGGCGACGTCGGCGTCCACGGGCGAGTCGCCGGCGTTGTGGACGGTCGCCGTGACCGTGAGATCGGCGTGATCCGTGGCTGGCAACGGAAGATCGGAGACGACCTGCGGATCGCGCACCGTGACGCCGCCGGTGCGGGTCAACCAGACGTCGTGCCAGATCCCCATGCGTGGTCGGGAGCGAGCGGGCTCCAGTCGATCCACGTGATCGTGAGGTCCTGCTTCGGGTCGACCGGGTAGACCCGAACCGCGAGTGCGTTCATCCCCGGGTGGACCACGTCGGTGACGTCGAACGTATACGTCCGGAACGCGCCGGCGACCCGGCCCGCGCCGGCGACGAGCGTCCCGTTCAGGTACACGTCGGCGCGGTAGTTGATCCCGTCGAAGTGCAGCTGCGTCCGCGCACCCGGCACGTCGTCGAGCTCGAACTCCGTGCGGTACCACCACGGAACCTGGAACCGGGGCTCCCACACGTTCTGGAGGCTCGTCCCGACGTAGAGATCGGGGTACTCGTGGTCCGCGACCAGCCCGCCCAGGACGGTCGACGGCAACGTCACCGGGAACCAGCCCTTCGTGGAGAACCCCGGACGGGACACGGCTCAGGTGGTGCATCGACGCCGAGCGACGACTGCATCGACCATCCGTCGTCGAGGCTCGTCCGTGTGGGTGCACCGTCGAACGCCACCGAGCGGCTCGACGCGAACGCGAACGCGACCGCCCCCGCGATCGCCGACCCGAGGACCACGACGACCGTCGCGGCGACCATCGTTCGCACGCGCGAAGCGGTCATCCGCTCACCGTCGGCGAAATAGTAAAAGAAGTTTCCTTATACATCGCTCGCACGATACTCCCCGCCGAGCGAGCGCGCAAGCGGTCTGCGGAGGCATGGGAGGAGCCGGCCTGTAAGCCGGATCCTGTGCGCCCGCCTCGCGGCGGGCCGGCGACCATCTCTCTCGGCGCTCGCGCGCCGCGGCACCGTTCGCCGGCGCCGTGCGGCCTACCCGGGAGCTCGGACGGGCCGTCCTCGAGCGCTCCCTGCTTGGCCTTGCTCCGGGTGGGGCTAGCCGAGCCGGCCCGATCGCTCGAACCGCTGGTGAGCTCTTACCTCACCGTTTCACCCTTACCGCGCGCGGCGAGCCGCGCGCGGCGGTCTGTTCTCTGTTGCGCCTTCGCGAGGTCGCCCCCGCCTGAGTCTCCTCAGCACCCTGCCCTTCGGAGTCCGGACTTTCCTCGACCGATCCGAAGATCGGCCGCGGCCGCCCGGCCGGCTCCTCCGTCGCGAGCATACCCCCGTAGACTCGACCTCCTCGATGCGCATCCGCCGGACCGCCGCCCTGCTCGTCGTCGCGACCTTCGTCGTTGCGTGCAGCGCGTCGCCGACGGGACCGACCGGGCCGGCGGCACCCGATCAGGTGACACCCGACGATGCGGTGAAGGCGGCGGGCGCTCGGGCGACCGCCGCGGCGTTCGTGCGCGCGTACGCGAGCGATACCGGAGCCGATCCCCGAACGTTGGCGCGGCTCGTCGAGGGGAAACGCCTCCAACGATGGGTGCACTGGCTCGGGGTACAGGACCGCGAGTTCCCCGGGACGATCTCCGGCGCGGTCGAGAACGATCAGATCGGGCCCGCGGCACCCTTCGAGGTGAGCAGCGTGCCGGGCTCGGGCGCGTTCCTGCGCGACGTCGACGTGCAGGCGGCGATCACGTTCTCCTTCCAACCCGACCACGGCAAGACCATCACGCTCTCTCGTTCGCTCGACGGTCCCATGCGATTGCTCTACGACGACGCGCGTGGGACCTGGGGCGTGCTCGACTTCACGCGAGACGGGATCCCGCTCAGCCAGACGTTCGAGATCGTCGCGGACCGCGTGAGGGGACCCGGGGGCGGAGCCGAGGTCACCCTCGATTCATTCGTGTCCGTGCCCTACTGGCAGTTCTTCGTGCGCGTGTCGAGCGATCGCGCCGGGACGATCGCACCTCGCGACGTCGAGCTGCTCGACGCAGGAGGCGCGCAGGCCGCCGTGGCCCAGGACGTGACCTCCTCGCTCAGAGCGATCGACGCCGGAGGTACGGCTGAGGGGATCGTCACGCTCCCAGCCCAGGCCTCGGCGGACGGGTTGACGTTGCGCATGACGCTCCGGGGGTCGGGGGGCGCGGCGGTGTTCGAGTTCGCGCTGGGGGGGTTGATCCACCCCGTTCCGCTGGCTACGGGGTCTCCGAGCCCGAGCCCCTGAGATCCACGCCGAGGTTGGCGAGGCGGTCGGCCTCCTTGTTCTGTTCCCGCGGCACGTGTTGCAGCCGCACGTGATCGAACCCCGACAACAGGCCCATGACCTCCTGGTAGAGGGGCTTGAGGTGCGACGCTTTCACCTTGTAGCGGCCCGACAGCTGCTGGATCAGCAATTGGCTGTCCGAGCGCAGGTGCACGCGGCCGGCGCCGAGCGCGGCGGCCTTCCTGAGCCCCTCGAGCGCCGCGGTGTACTCGGCGACGTTGTTCGTGGTATCGCCGATCCACTCCGCGATCTCGGCGACGACGTTCCCGTCCTCATCGACGATCTGGACACCGATGCCCGCAGGACCGGGATTGCCCCGCGCCGCGCCGTCACAGCTGACGATCAGAAGACCAGGATCCGCCGGCAGTGTTCACATCTCCTCACGCCCTCGACCCGCTTGACCTGGTCGAGCTCCATGGCCGAGAGCTGTTCGTGGCATCCCTGGCACACGCCGTCCACGAGCGCGGCGACCCCGATGCCCTTCTTCTGCTTGCGGAGGTCCTCGTAGAGCTCCAGGACGTCCGGCTCGACATCGGGCACGACCGTCTCGCGTTCGGCGTGCTTCGCCTCGAGCTCGGCCACGACCGACGTGAGCTCCTCGACGGCCTCACCGCCGACCGCCTCGACCTGCTCGCGGAGCCCGTCGGACGTTGCTTGTGCCTCCGCGGCCCGGCGTTCAAGCTCCTCGCGCACCTCCATGAGCCCGAGCATCTCGTCCTCACGATCGGATCGTCTCCGCTTGAGGTTCTCGATCTCGTGTTGGATCGATCCGAGCTCCTTCGCGTTGACCACGCTGCCGTCGTAGAGCCGTTTCTCCTCCGCGGCCGCCTTCTGCGTCAGCGAGTCGATCTCGTGCTCGAGCTTCGACTGGTCGCGGCCGACGACGTCGAGCTGCAATCGGAGCTCACCCAGGGTGCGCTCGGCGGCATCGGCCTGGTTCCGCGCGGCCGCGAGCTCTCCGCCCGATTCGAGCACGTCCTTTCGCGCGCTGAGCCGGTCGATGGCGGTATCGATGTCTTGCAGCGTGAGCAACCTCGCCATATCCATCGGTGCGGAAGGGTAGCCGATGGTGCGGGGAGCGCCGCCCCGGGTCGTCTGGCTATGCCGTCGGCATCGGAGGCGGAGGGGGCGGTGTCGCCAGGGCCGCCGTCGCACCCGCGGGGCCTCGGTACGTCGAGCTCCCGAACGCCAGGATGTAGAGGAAGATCAACGAGAGGAAGAGCAGGCCCAGCGTGAACCCGACGCCGTGACCGAAGCTCTTCGACAGATCGTTCAACACGATGATCGCGATCACGATGTTCAAGAGCGGAACCAGGAACAGCAGCAGCCACCAGCCGGGACGACCGATGACCTTCAGCAGGATGTAGGTGCTGTAGATCGGGATCAACGCCGGCCAGCCAGGCTGTCCCGCCTTCGTGAAGACCACCCAATACGGGATCACGGCGATGGCGTAGAACACCACGACCCACAAGACGATCACGCCGGCTCCGACTCCAGACGTCGTGTACGTCACCTGCGCCAGGTCCATCAGCTGCCCCTTTCGGTCATGTCATGCTTGCACCGGAAGGACACCTGCTCAAGCACATAGACCAGCGCCGGTGGTTCGGGAGCCCGTCGGAACGGTGGGTCGGGAGGGTGCTCAGGCCCGGAGAACGGGAAACGACCGGGGCCCGACGCGCCCCGGCCGTGGGCCGGTCATCGACCGTGAGCGTTTCGGCTCACGGGGGGAACGTGACCGTCTTGAATCCCGCATCCGTGCCTTGACCCAGCAGGGTGACTCCAGCGATGACGACCGCCGCGATGAAAGCGAGCATGAGTGCGTACTCAACGGCCGTCGCACCGAAATCCTCCTCCACCCGAGAGCGGAGCAGCCCCAGCTGGATCTTCGCGCTCGTGATGAGTCGCAGAAGCATCCGAACACCCCCTCCGATAGGTAGGGAATCCGGCACGTCGGGCCACCCGGGGGTTGGGTGACCCTGTGCGCCGTCTTGGGGGAAGCATCGGCAGAACGACCTCGGAACTGGAGTCCGCCGAGCCGTCCCGACAAGGTTTGGGGTGAGGTTCTGGTAGAGATACGCGCATGACCGGGATCGCGTGGTCCAAGCGCCTGGTCAAGCTGCTGGCGGTCGCGTTGCTGGTGGCGACGACCTGCGTCGCGCTCGGCATCTGGCAGATCGCGCGCCTGCACCAGAAGCAGCAGTTCAACGCCGCCGTCCGCGCCGGGATGTCGGCATCGCCCGCGCCCGTCGAGACGTTGCTCCCGGCGGGCGTCGATCCGGATGCCATGCGCTACCACCGAGCCGAGGCGACGGGCACGTACGACACGGCCGACGAGTTCGTCCTGTACGGACGGACCCAGAACTCGCAGGCCGGCAACCACATGCTGACCCCGCTCAGACTCGCCGACGGAAGCGCGATCCTCGTCGACCGGGGGTGGGTGCCGCTCAACGTCGACCAGCCGGGCGCTGCGGCGGTCGCACCTCCGTCCGGGGAGGTCACGTCGAGGGCGTGCTGTTCGCCGTCGGAGGGCGATCCGCCAGGCGCGGTGGGAGGGGCGGAGGCCCGGGAGACCACGCTCGCGAGGGTCGACCTCGCGACGATCCAGTCGCAGCTCCCCTACCCGATCGCGCCGGACTACCTCTTGCTCCAAGCAGCAGTCCCCGGCGCAGTCCGACGGAACCCCCGTGCCGGCGCCGCTCCCCCGGCTGACCGAGGGTCCGCACCTCGGCTATGCCATCCAGTGGTTCACGTTCGCGATCATCGCCCTTGCCGGGTTCGTCATCCTCGCGCTTCGCGAGAGCCGGGATGAGTCGACTGCACACGACGATGCGGTGGGATAGGCTCCGCCGCTGGAGGGACCGGTCGTGGGTTGTCTGATGGTGTTGTTCGCGCTGGTGACACCGCGATTCATCATGTTCCTGCTCTGGGTGTTCACCGACTATCTGAGCCGGGCGTTCGGATCGTGGTTCTGGCCGCTCCTCGGGTTCTTCTTCCTGCCGACGACGACCATGGCGTACGCGATCGCCGAGAACGAGTTCCACGGCGTCAAGGGATGGGGGCTCGTCGTGGTGATCCTGGGCGTCATGATCGACTTCGGTCTCCTCGGTGGTGGCGGCCGCGCGATCGGGCGGCGCGCCGACAACTAGCCCGCCTGCGCGTTGCCGGTTCTTGCCCCGAACTCGGCGCTCACGTGCGATCCGGCAAGGAACCGCTAGCGTCCCGGGCCGGGCAGCGTCCAACCTGGTGCCGTGGGCAGGTACCTGTTGCGCCGCACCCTCTTCATGGTGTTGGTCCTGTTCATCGTCTCGCTCCTCACGTTCACTATCTTCGTGAAGCTGCCTGCCGGCGATCCCGCTCGACGGGCCGCCGGCAAGACGTCCACGCCCGAGCAGATCGCGAACGCCCGCCGGGCGTTCGGCCTGGACAAGCCGGTGTGGGTCCAGTACGCACGCTTCGCCAAGGGGTTGGTGCCGTGGCCCGGATTGTTCCTCTCCGAGGACGTCTATTACTCCTACGGCAACTTCATCCCCGTGAAGGAGGAGATCGCGCGCCGGCTGCCGATCTCCATCACGCTCGGGGTCGGCGCCGCGCTCATCTGGCTGTTGATGGGGATCCCGATCGGGATCCTGTCCGCGATCCGCCGCAACTCCTTCTCCAGCCGCGCCTCCATGTTCGTCGCGATCGTCGGCGTGTCGTTGCCGGTGTTCTGGCTGGGACAGCTGCTCCTCTACGTCTTCTGGTTCCGGCTGGGGATCATGCCGTCCAGCGGGCTCGAGATCGGTGCGAGCATCTGGGAGTCGATCCTGCAAGGGAAGTTCATCCTGCCGTGGATCACCGTCGCAGTGGGTTACGCCGCGTTCTACGCACGCATGGTGCGGGGCAACATGATCGAGACCATGAGCGACGACTACATCCGCACCGCGCGGGCCAAGGGACTGTCGGAGCGACGCGTGATCTTCAAGCACGGCCTGCGTGGGGCGCTCACGCCCGTGGTGACCATGCTGGGATTGGACCTGGCCACCGTGATCGGTGGTCTGTTCATCACCGAGACGCTGTTCGGCCTCCCGGGGATCGGCCAGCTCGCCGTCGTCTCGATCGGCCGCAACGATTTCCCGATGGTGATGGGCGTGACGGTCCTCGGAGCCCTGTTCATCGCGATCGCGAACCTCTGCGTCGACGTCGCGTATGCGTTCCTGGACCCGCGGGTCCGCTACCAGTAGCGCCCCGGCGCTCAGGCCAGCTGGTTCCTGAGGGAGTCCGCGGCCAAGTCGAAGTAGTCCGAGAGCGCCCTCGCCACTTCCGGGGGCGGATCCATGGCGCTCACGGCGGCTCGCATGTGCGTCAGCCAGCGATCGCGCGCGTCGATGCCGATGGCGAACGGGGTATGCCGCATCCGGAGCGCCGGGTGACCACGCTCCTCGTGATAGCTCGTCGGCCCTCCCCAATACTGGGCTAGGAAGAGGGTCAGCTTGTGGCGCGCCGGTCCCAGATCGTGCGGTTCCGGATACAGAGCGAGCAGCGCGGGATCGCCCTGCACGCCGTCGTAGAACCGGTCGACCAGCGCCTCGAAGAACGGCATCCCACCGACCGCGTCGTAGAGCGTGACCTCTCCGTTCATGGGTCCGAGTGTACGGATGGTCGGCCGTATCCTTGGCGTCATGATCCGGGTGCGCCGCTCTCCTGACGTGCCGACATTCCTCGCCGAAGCGGGCCCCTTCCTCGCCGAGCGTGAGGCCGAGCACAACCTGTTGCTCGGCATCTGCTCTCAGCTCTCCCGCGACCCGCGGGCATTCGGAGAAGCGCCCTACTTGGCCACGAGCCAGGACGGCGGCCGGACCGTCGGTGCCGCCATCCGGACGCCCCCGTACAACCTGGTGTTGTCGGAAACCGACGACCTGGCCGCGATCGAACCGCTCGTGCGCGACGTCCGCTCCTCGGTGGGGACGTTGCCGGGCGTCCTGGGTCCGCGGCAGGCGGCGTCGGCGTTCGTGCGAGCATGGTGCGAGCGTGGAACGGAGACCGCGACGCTGTCGATGTCGAGCCGGATCTACCGCGCGGCGAGGGCCGCACCGCCGAGCGGGGCGGCCGGCGCGATGCGACCGTCCGTCGATACCGACCACGATCTCTTGACTCGCTGGTTGGACGCCTTCACCACGGAGGCGTTGCCCGAAGGGGCGGTCCACGACACCTCCGAGAGGGAGCTCGAGCGGCGCCGCTCGGACCCGGACGGAGGGTGGCGCCTCTGGGAGGTCGAAGGACGGGTCGTCTCACTCGCGGGCTTCGGGTCCCGAACGCCGAACGGCATCCGGGTCGGCCCCGTGTACACGCCAACCGAGTTCCGCCGCAAGGGATATGCCAGCGCGCTCGTGGGACGGATGACGGGCGAGCTCCTCGACGGAGGACACCGCTTCTGCTTCCTGTTCACCGATCTGGCGAACCCGACGTCGAACGGCATCTACCAGCGCATCGGTTACGAGCCTGTGACCGATGTCGATCAGTACGCGTTCGCGTAGATCATCGGCCCCGCGTGCCGTCAGTGGATCGCGAGGACGAGCAGCAAGATGGCCGAGTAGTGGCAGAGACCGGCGCCCGCGGTGAAGGCGTGCCAGATCTCGTGGTAGCCGAACACCGCCGGGTTCGGATCGGGTCGCTTCATGGCGAACACGATGGCTCCGAGCGTGTACAGCAAGCCGCCGGCCACCACCAGGGCGAACCCCAGACCGCTCATCGAGTGGAAGAGCTGCGGGAGCGTCACGATCGAGATCCATCCGAGCGAGATGTAGAGGAACCCGCTCACCCGTCGAAGCCCGTCGATGTTGACCTGCTTCAGCACGATGCCGGTGATGGCCCCGGCCCACACGGTGGCCAGCATGACCACGCTCCACACCCCGCTCAGCGCGAGGAGACACAGCGGCGTGTACGTCCCCGCGATGAGCACGAAGATCATCGAATGGTCGAGGCGCTTCATCCGCTTGCGGGCAGGATCGGACCAAGCCATCCGGTGGTACGCGGCGCTGGCCCCGAACACACCGGCAAGCCCTGTGGCGAAGATCACGGCGGCGAGCCGGGCCTTCCCCGTGTTCGCCAGGGCGATGAGCGCGATGCCGGCAGGGACGGAGATGAAGAAGGCGATCTCGTGGAGCCGGCCACGCATCCGTGGCTTCGGGGGCGATTGCACCCCTCAAGCGTACCCGTCCGATGAGCCCCGGCGACCGAAGCTCGCTGTCTTGACAGTCCCGCTTCTGTTAGCGTTACCGACGAGGGTACAGGTCGCGGTTCGCTACGAGCAGTTCCCTCACACCGGCGGATGTCACGCCGGCGCCTGATGAGCAGTTCCACGGATGGGCTCGGACGGCGAAGGAAGGAGGGATCGCTATGGCAACCGGAACCGTGAAGTGGTTCAGCTCCGAGAAGGGGTTCGGCTTCATCACTCCCGAAGATGGCAGCGCAGATGTGTTCGTACACTTCAGCGCGATCGCCGGAGACGGGTACCGCAACCTCGATGAGGGGCAGCGCGTCGAGTACGACGTGACGCAGGGCCAGAAGGGCCCGCAGGCCGCGAACGTCAAGCCCGTCTAAGGACAGGTCCGACGCACAACGCATGAGGAGAGCCCGGCGCGTACGCGCCGGGCTCTTCGCTGTCCGGACCGGCCCGAGGCTGCCTCAGGGGCGGGGCCGCACCTCGACCATGCCGTCGTTCACACGCGCCTCGAATGCCTGCACCGGTCGGGACGCGGGCCCCCGCCGGACGCGGCCGTCGACCAGTGAGAAGACGCTGCCGTGCGCCGGGCACGTCACCGTGGGGTCGGGGTCCCGCAGGTTCAACACGCCGCGGTCGAGCGGCGCACCCTGATGCGTGCATCGAGCGGCCACGGCGAGGATCGAGTCTTCGGGACCACGGACGAGCAGGACGGGGCTCTCGGCGACCTCCACACGGACCGCCTTCGCCTCCGGCAGTCCCTCCGCCTCGATCGCGGGGATCCAGCCGTTCTCGCCCTCGGACATCATCGTTCCTCCATGGAGGTGGCTACGATAACCCGGCTGCGCGGGGCGCCATCGGCGGGCGGTTCGAGTTCGAAAGGGGAACGTATGGATGACATGTCGGTCGAGATACGAGCGTTGCAGGCCGCCCCGTTCTGCGCGGGACTGAGCCCGGAGGACATCGGGGGGATCGTGAAGGTCGGGCAACCGGTCACGTTCGAGCCGGGGCAAGCCATGGTGGAGCAGGGCGACGCGGGAGACGGCATGTACATCGTCGTCAGCGGCACCGCCGAAGTGGATGTCGGTGGTCGCTTCCACAAGCTCACGGCCGGCAACTTCTTCGGGGAGATGGCGCTGTTCACCACGGGCAAGCGCATGGCGACCGTGAAGGCCGTCGAGACGGTTCACGCCCTGAAGATCCCAGCCGAAGGGTTCCAAACCTTCTTGCTCGCACACCCCGCCGTGGCCCTTTCGATGCTCCAGGCGATCGTGGATCGACTCCGCGAGGTCGAGCAACGGATCGATGCGTGGATGGCCAGTTGACCGGATCCCGCCGTGACCGCGAGTCAGGATGAGCCGACTGTATCGGAGACGTTCGGGAGATGCGCCGAGCGGGAAACAAGCGTAATGTGGGCAGAGTGAGTGAGTCCAGCTTCTACAAGACTGAGCGTGGAACGATCTTCCGCCTCAAAGAAGACGACGAAGGCCGCCTCTCGGTGGAACTGCTCCAGACGAGCCTGTGGGTTCAGGGGCCGATCGGGATGGCCGGATTGCGTGTCGCTCCCACCACGACGAAGCTGACCGAGCGACAGATCCAGTCTCTCCCTCAGTAGTCGCGCGCCAGCGGAACCGTCGCGGTTGAGCCCGTCGAACGCGGTTCGCTACGCCGTCTGTTCGGGCGCCGCGGCCTCACCCTCGAGTGCTTCTCCCGACTCGGTGGCTTCGGGTCGCTCGGGCTCGACGTAGACGGGGTAGCCGTCTTCGTCGTACACGGGGAATCCGTTCTCATCGAGCAGCTGGGCGGGAGCGTTCGGATCGTCCCGCCTCTGGGTGCGTGACGTGCGGCGCTCATCCTTGGCTTGGCGTCGTTTCGCCTTCACCTCACGGCGTTGTCGCTTCCCAGGAGTGTCCGGCACACCCGCATCCTACGCGAACCACCCGTTCCCGGGGCAGAGCAACCACGGGCCTGCCTTGCTCGATGTGCCCGCCGGGAACACGATAGAGCTGCCATGCAGGACCCCCCTCCCCCTTCGCGGTCCCATCTCGACGAGCCGATCGAAGGATGGCGCGTCTGGAACCTGAGCGAGGACCGGTCGGGCCCGCGCTTGTTGCCGGCCGGATCGGGCGTCGACCACTGGCGACCGCGTCGAGCGAGCGAAGCGCGATGCGCCGTTCCCGGTCTCCTCCGCGCGGGCATCGGAAAGCACACGGCACCAGACATCCGGTGTCAGTGCGGCATCTACGCGAGCAGATCGCTCGATCTCTTCGAACGACCGCGGCCCGCATGGCCGCCGACCCCCGTCGTGGGCACGGTCTCGCTCTGGGGCACCGTCATCGAACATGAACGGGGATGGCGCGGCCGATTCGCGTACCCCTCGAGGCTCAGACTCGTCTGCGCCATGTGCGCGTGGTTCGAGCCTGGCACGGGCGTGCCGCAGGTCGTGCACGCCTTCGGAACCCGGCTGTACACGCTCTGCACGAACCATCGAGGTGGCATCCAAGTGCCCGACGGACGCAGGACGCGACCCACGGCTATGGACCCACGGGCGCTCCAATCACGACTCGTCGAGACGTACGCGGTCGATCTCCTCCCGGAAGAGGCCGTTCGCTCACTGTTCGAACGGTCGTCGACGGTGGCCCGGCCGTACTTGCCTTCGATCAGCGTCGTGCCGATCGCCGAGCCGGCGACCCGGGGAACGGAGTGGCATCGACGCCTTCCGTTCGCTCCTCGGCTGGCCCAGGCGCCGGCCCCCGGACTACAACGAATGAACTAGGACCAATGGTCATGTTGCACGGCCCAGTCCTTTGGGACTAGGTTGCGTAGGCCATGGGTAGGAACCTCCCCTCCCACGGGTCCGCCACCGGTTCGGTCTTTGGCGCGACAAGCGCCGCTATCCGTGGCGATACCCGGAAACCGAGACACGCCGCTTCCGGCGTCGTCCAGTCACCACCTTCCGCCGCCGGTTCTTCGTGATCCGATCGTTGGAGGACGAGGGTCGTATGAACCATTACATCTTCGCGGAGTGCCCGAGCTACCCGGCGGCGATGGAGGTGGCAGCCCTGCGTGGGGACCGGGTCTTCACAGAGGGACAGATGCTCGACCACCCGGAGCGACGACGCGCATTGACCGCATGGGACAAGGGAGACGGTCCTCGCCAAGCCGTTCGATCCGCTGCCGCACCGTCGCGTCGACAGACCACCAGTGACACGCTCTCGACCTTGGAGGCACCGAATGGATAGCAACGGGAGGGGGTCCGGCCTGACCCCTCGTGAGCAGGAGATCTTGGATCGCGTCGCGAGCGGTATGAGGAACGGCGAGATCGCGAGCGAGCTCCACCTTGCGGAGAGCACGGTGAAGTCCCATCTGACGTCGGCGTTTCTGAAGCTCGGCGTATCGAACAGGACCCAGGCCGCGATCGCGACGCTCACGCTCGGCCGCGTCTGAGCATCGAGCCGCTTCAGTATCCGCCGCCCTTCGGACTCCCTGCCAAGAGCAGCGCCGAGGCCACGATCACGAGAGCCGTCTCGACCCTTCGGACGTGGGTCGACGATCGGTCGACACGGCAGGCACATGGGGCGGAGCGTAGGATTCCGAGATGGCCGACGGCGGGAAGGACCGATCCTCGACGGTGCCGCGCCTTCATCCGGTACCCCTTCTGAGCGAGGGCGCAGTCGCCGGCGCTATCGACGAGCCGGAGGAACCCGACCTCGCGTCGCTCGTTGAGCGCGGATACCTGATCGCGATCGGGCTGGCGTCGCTCACGGCCGCCTCGCTCGTCGACGCTATCGCGCGCTCGATCGATCCGAGCCTCCCCCCGCTCGACGTCGACGATCGATCGATGCGCCTTCCCACCCCGGCCGGGGCTGTCCTTTCCGCGGCCACGACAACGGGTGCCGTTGCGATGAGAGCGGGGATGACGGCCGCCCGGATGACGAGCGGCCTGGCTTCGGTCGTCGTGGGCTCCTTCATCGGGGCCGACTGGTCGCAGCGGTGGCAGGGACTCCTTTCGGACGTCGATGAGCGGGGCCAGCGAGAACGGCTCGACGCCGAGGACGTCGCAGGCGGGTTCGCCGATGTCCTGCTTCCGGCGATCGTCGAGGTCGATCCTCGACCGGATCGACCTCACGGCCATCGTGGTCGACCGGGTCGATCTCGACGCGGTCGTAGAACACCTCGACGTCGACCGCATCGTGGATCGGGTGGATCTTCAGCGAGCGATCGACCGGATCTCGATCGACGAGATCGCGGCGAAGCTCGACGTCGACGCGGTGGCGGCTCGGTTGGACATCCAGGCCGTCGTCGATCGCCTTGACGTCGTGGGCATCGCCCAGGGCGTCATCGACGAGCTGGACATCCCCGAGCTGATCCGCGAATCGACCGGTGCCATGTCGGCCGAGACCGTCGACACGATCCGGCTCCGAGGGATGGACGCCGACCGGTTCATCACCCGCGTGATGGATCGCGTGCTGTCCCGAAAGGGCGACGACGATCCACCGTCCGCCTCAGACGGCGCGGGAGGTCGCCCCTGAGTCGCCAAACGCTTCCCGTCGAGGTCGAGGCGTCACAGGGCCGATCCGCCGGGCTCGTCTCCCGTGCCGCCGCTGACGTGGTCGACATCGTGGTGGCGGTCGCGGTCGTGCTCGTCGCGTACCTGGGTCTGAGCGCGTTCCGGTTCGTCCTGCGTCCGCGGGTGTTCCGGTGGCCCGAAGCGGGGACGTTCCGCCTGTCGGCGTTCGCGGCCACACTGTTCGTGCTGTACCTCACTGCGGGCTGGAGCATCACGGGCCGGACCGTCGGCAAGCAGGTGATGGGCCTGCGGGCGGTGCGGACCGATGGATCCGGATCGGCGTCGGTCGCGCGCTCATACGGGCGATCCTGTGCACGTTCTTCCCCGTCGGATTGGTCTGGTGCGCGGTCGATCGCAAGCATCGGGCGGTCCACGATCTCCTCGTGGGAACCGCGGTGCAGTACGACTGGCGCCGTCGACTCCCCTCATCCGAAGCAGCCCAGGTGGTGCCCTGATCACGCTCGCGATGGACCCGTCGTAGTACGGAGCCGCTCGATGACGCCCTCGACGCTGCTACCCTTCGCCCGATGTTGATACTCGGGATCATCGTGTTCGGCATGGGGGCGGGCTGGATCGCCCAGCTGATCCTCGGCCGCGGCTCGGGTAACTGGGGTGAGGCACTCGCCGCCGGTCTCATCGGGTCCTTCGTCGGCGGACTGCTCGCGAGCCTCATCGCGGGCGACGGCGTCAAGCTTCGAGCGAGCGGCATCATCGGGACGATCGTCGGCGCCGATCATCGTCCTCGCGATCTGGGGCGCCGTGCGCGGACGCACGAGCCGTACTGCGCGCTAGGTCGAGGCGCAGCCTCGTCTACACGCTCGCGGCGGGCACCGGAGACGGGTTTGCATGACGCAACCGTCGCCGCTATCGTGCCGTGCGGCGCCGTCCTGCGCCGAACCCTCGATCCCGGCGCTCACGCCACCGGCCCCGCGGGGGCAAAGGGGACCTCGAGCCCTCGGGACGCCGGTCAAGTTGCTGCCCTTTCCGGCGGGGCTCCGCGAGCGTGAGTCCCGGTGCCGCCGCCCCGAGGGGAGCGACGATGACCAGACAGAAGTCCTTCAAGCGCCTCGTCCGCGCGCGCATGGCGAAGACCGGTGAGAGCTACACGACGGCTCGAACGGCGTTGCTGGCCGCTCAGGAGCCGAAGGCCGCCGACACGCCGGCGCTCTCGATGTCGGAAGAGGCGATCCGGCGCCGGACCGGACGTGGGTGGGAGGAGTGGTTCGACCTCCTGGACGCATGGGGCGCCGCCGATCGCACGCACACGGAGATCGCTCGCTGGGTCGCCGAGGAGCACGCGATCGACGGCTGGGATGCGCAAGCGGTGACCGTTAGCTATGAGCGGGCAAGGGGTGGGCGGGCCGTCGGCCAGCACGCCGACGGCTTCACGATCAGCGCTTCGAAGACCGTGGCGGTGTCCGTCGATCGACTCTATGAGGCGTTCGCCGACGGGTCGGAGCGCGAACGCTGGCTGCCCGAAGGCGGACTCCGTGAGCGAACCGCCTTGAAGCCCAAGTCGGTCCGCTTCGATTGGGGCGACGGTGAGACCCGGGTCAACGTGTTCTTCACGGCGAAGGGTGAAGCGCGGAGCACCGCGGCGATCCAGCACGAACGGCTCCCAGACGCCGAGGAGGCGCAGCGCATGAAGGCCTACTGGCGCGAGCGGGTCGCGGCGTTGAAGGAGGTGCTGGAAGCATGAGCTGATGCCGAGGACCTGACGGGCGCCGCGGGACGTTCGCCTCTTCAGTGCTCCCCGTGGGTCAGGTCTTCGACCGCCACCGTGATCGCGAGGATCAGCGCATGGTCCGGTCTGTCTCGATGTCAACGCCGTACGTGTCACGCGGACGGAACCACTTCTTCGAGATCTCCGCGACCTTCCCGTGCTCACCCTCGATCTCGTACTCGTGGTCGACCAGGTTCCCGTGCACCTTCATGTCGGGACCGACCTCGATCTCCACCCGCAGGTGATCCCGAAGCCCGACGATGCGGCGGTGGACGGTCGCGACCTTCTTCCCATCCCGCTCGATCGCCATGGTGTTACGAACGTGGAGCTTGCGCTCCTGGATCTTCGCGACCTCGCTCCCGTCGGCATCTTCGAGGACGAACGTGTCACGGATGTGCATCGCCTTGCCGTTCACCTTGAAGACCTTGTTGCCGCCGTCGTCCTCGATCCAGGAGTCGTCCCCGATCGAAGCGAGCTTCTCGCGCATCTGATAGCGGGTCTTCGGGCCGACGTGTCGATACATGCGGTCTCCTCGAGTTGACGCCTCAGTGTACGGGCCATTACCGCGTCCGCCGCTCACCGTCGACGGACGGTAAGCTCCGCCGGATGCGACGTCTTGACGGCAAGGCCGCGCTCGTGACCGGAGGAACCTCAGGGATCGGGTTCGCGATCGCGGAGCGATTCCTCGCGGAGGGTGCCTCGGTCGTCGTGACCGGCCGCGACGAGGCACTGGGAGCGCAGTCACTCGAGCGGTTGCAGGGATCCGACGACGGTGAGGCATGGTTCGTTCGGGCCGACGCCGCGGATAAAGAGGACGTCGACGCGTCGGTCGGGTTCGCGGTCGAACATCTCGGAGGACTCGACATCCTGGTCAACAACGCGGGCATCGGCGTGCAGGCACGGCTCGTCGACACACCCGTCGCCGACTTCGATCGCGTGATGGCGGTCAACTTGCGTGGGCCCTTCCTCTACGCACGAGCGTGTCACGCGCATCTGGCCGCACGCGCAGGCTGCATGATCCACATCTCCTCCGACGCAGGCGTGACGGGTGAGCCGGAGATCGGCGCGTACTCGATCTCCAAAGCCGCGGTGATCATGCTCTCGAAGATGTGGGCGCTCGACGGAGGGCCCGACGGCGTTCGCTCGAATTGCATCTGTCCCGGCGACATCGAGCCGGGGATGCGCCACTTCGCGCCACCGGGAGGCGACGAGGGTTGGCCGTACGACTCCTCGCACTGGCACACGCCGCCCGTCGGAAGGATCGGGCGAGCGGCGGACATCGCCGATGCCGCGGTCTTCCTCGCGAGCGAAGCGTCATCCTTCTGCACCGGGTCCGTGCTCCTCGTGGACGGCGGCATGAAGGCCGGGATCATCCGAGACTGATCCGCGGGCGCTCGTGAGGTGCGTCAGTCTCCCTCGGACGGGTTTCGGGCGTTGCTCAACCCGGGTGGGAACCGCCCTTGCCGGACCTCCAGATGCTGCCGCCGTGCGGGTCGCGGCGCTGCATCTCTCTGGCGGCCTGTGCAAGGGCTCGTTTCCGACGAACCTCAGCCCTCGCGCGGATCTTGCCCAAGAGATTGGAGAGGAAGCGCTTCATCACGCCGCATCGTAGTGGTGCTCTGAGGTCCCCCGAACGCTCCGGACCGGATCATGGGCAGGATGTCGACAAGGTGCATGCAGGAAGCCGCCGGTACCGCTACCGCCCCGAACCGATCACTGAGAGCAGCACGATGATGAAGCCGACGGCAGCGAACAGGCCGACGCTCCAGAGCGTCTTGGCCAACGATCCAACGTAACGTAAACGACGGACGCATGAGCGTCTCCGCGTCAGCCGATACCCAATACACTCTGTTGCAGATGGTCGAGATCCCTCAGTCAGTCCGTGACCTCGTCGCGACCGGCCGCCTCGCCCATGTGGTGACGCTGGCGCCCGATGGCACGCCGCACGTCTCACTCGCGTGGGCCGGGTTCGACGGTGACGAACTGATCTTCGCCACGTTCTACGACACGGACCAACACAAGCTCCGGAACCTCCGACGCGACCCGCGTGTGAGCCTTTCGTTCGAAGCGAAGGAGCACACCGGCGAGGGGCTGCATCCCTACGTGGTGATCCGTGGTCGTGCAACGCTCACCGAAGGTGGCGCGCTTGAGGTCATGGATCGTCTCGCCGGTGCCTACATCAGGCCCGGCGCGACCTTCCCGATGCGCGACGTCCCGCCGGGGGTGGTCGTCCACGTTCAGATCGAGAAGATCTACGGCCAGGGGCCCTGGCACCCCAGCGCCACTGAGGACTGACCCATCACTCGTCCAGCAGCCTCACCAGCTTCGTCGCCGTGTTCCAGTTCCGGATCGTGACGCTGGGGTAGATCGGCGACGAGACGATCTTGTTGAGCCGGCTCTGGGCGGCCTTCTCGATGAGTCTCGAGAAGTACAGGACGCCGGTTCCGGCGTACGCCTCGTCGACGCCCGGCTTCGTGGGCACGCTCTTCATCGCGACCTCCGCGGTGAGCGGCTCCTTCAGGAAGATCACGTCGTACCGGTACCTCGCCGGCTCGGCGCCGAAGCCCTTCGGCGCGCGATGGACCACCGCCCGCATCTGTGGGCGGTTCCGCACGACCACCGTCGCCTGGTAGCCGAACGTCTCGGCGAGCATCGCCTCGATCCGCCGGGTAAGCCCGACCGCCCTGGTCTCGCGAGAGGCGAACACCACGTTGCCGCTCTGGATGTAGGTCACGACGTCCTCGAAGCCGGCAGCCGCGAAACACGACTTCAGCGCGGGCATCTTGATCAGGTTCTTGCCACCGACATTGATCCCGCGCAGCAAGGCGACGTAGCGAGGCATGAGGGGTGTCATACCAGTTCGCCGCGACGGCGTCCGGCCGCCTCATCCGCGCATCGCCGGTACCCTCGGCGGATGTCGTACGCGTGGCCGGAGGCCCGATCGTGAAGGACGCACCGCGCCTCCGCGGCGGGCTTCCGGTTCGCCTGGTGGCCCTGTTCGGTGGGCTGCTGCTGTTCGGCTTCGCCATCGTGTTCATGCTCGAATCTCGCCTCGGGCTGCCGCCCTGGGACGTGCTGCACTTCGGGATCGCCGAGCACACCCCTTTGTCGCTCGGCGGCTCGGGCATCGTGGTCGGGTTGATCATCGTCGCCGTCACCTGGCTCGAGGGGACCTCGCCCGGGTTCGGAACGATCGCCAATGTCATCGTCATCGGCGTCTCGATCGACGTCTTGCGCTCGTTCGACGCGATCGACAGCCTTTCCGGGTCTGGCCTTCCGGTCCGGATCGGGCTCCTCGTCGCGGGGGTGTTGCTGTTCGGCGTCGGATCCGCCTTCTACATCGGAGCGGGGATGGGAGCCGGTCCCCGCGATTCACTGATGATCGTGTTGTCTCGTCGAACCGGGAAACGGATCGGACTGGTCCGGGGCGCGATGGAGGTCACGGTACTGCTCTGCGGGCTGGCGCTCGGCGGGATCGCGGGCATCGGGACCCTGACGCTCGCGCTCTTGGTCGGACCGGTCGTCGAACTCGCCTTCTGGTTGCTCGTGAAGCTCGGGCTCGCTACCCCGGGACACCGAGACGCGCTCGAGTTCGGCCCGCTCGACGCCGCCTGAGTGTCGATATCCGGGAAGACGTCATTTCGGATCGACGCTCAGGGGCGCGCGTTCCGGTGCCGAGACGTAACTGCGAGGCAACGGGAAGGAAGCGACAGCCACGAGCGCGAATAGCGACGATCGGACCGAACCCATCCGCGTGTTGATCGCGGACGACAGCGCGATGAACCGAGAGACGCTCGCGGAGATCATCGAGCGAAGCGACGGCCTCGAACTCGTCGGTATCGCGAAGGACGCTGACGAAGCCATCGACATGGCTGCCGTACGACAGCCCGACGTGGCGCTGCTCGACGTCCGCATGCCCGGCGGCGGTGGTCCTCGCGCGGCGCGCGAGATCCGTGTGCAGAGTCCCGACTCGCGTATCATCGCGTTGTCGGCTTTCGGCGACGACCGCAGCGTCGACAACATGCTGGCGAACGGCGCGACGAGCTACCTCACGAAGGAGGCATCCTTCGACGACATCGTCGATTCGATCACGCGATCGGTGCACGGTGACGCACTCCTCTCGAGCACCGTCGCAGCACATGTGGTGGCTGAGCTCGGTGCCAGGTTGAAACTCGAACAAGGGCAAGCCGAAGATCACCTCGGAAAGCAGCGACGCGTCCGCGCGCTGCTCGAAGGAGGAGAGGGCTTGATGATCGTCTACCAGCCGATCGTCACTCTCATATCCGGGGTGATGGTGGGTGTGGAGGCACTCTCCAGATTCGCGCCGCCACCGCAGCGAACGCCCGATCTCTGGTTCGCGGAAGCGGTCGAGCTCGGGCTTGGCCCGGAGCTTCAGCTCATGGCCGTCGCCCGTGCGCTGCCCGCACTGGATCAACTGCCCGACAGCGTCTACGTCAGCATCAACGTCGACCCCACGACCGCATCATCGCCGGAGCTTGCATCGATCATCGGCCCATGGCCGGCTGAACGCATCGTGGTCGAGCTCACGGAGCACGCGCCTGCGAGCGACTACCCGAGCCTCCGTGAGGCCCTCGACACGTTCCGCCGATCCGGCGTCCGGATCGCGGTCGACGACGCTGGTGCGGGCTTCGCGAGCCTCAGGCACATCCTCGAGCTCTCGCCCGACATCATCAAGCTCGACATCAGCATCGTCCGCAACATCGACACGGAGCCCTCCCAGCGAGCGCTCGCCTCGGCGCTGGTGGCCTTCGCGCGCGAGATCGGCACCGAGCTGATCGCCGAAGGGGTGGAGACGGAGGACGAGGCGATCGCGCTCGATCTCCTCGGCGTCCGCTTGATCCAGGGCTATCACGTCGGCCGACCCGGTCCGCTCTCCGACCTCATCCTCGGTCCGCTGGGATCGCCGGCGGCCTCCGTCGCGTAGGGCCCCCAACGTCCTCGGTTCATGTGTTCCGCGATCCTCAGGACGGTGCGATACGACGTGCGACGTCAGCAAGTCCAGGCCGGTCGGGCGACTCCTGCACACATCGTGCGAAGAGCCACAGAAGGAGTCGATCCGGGTCGAGGCCAAGGAGATCCGCCAGGTGTCGAGTCAGACCCACCGGATCCGTCATGAGCCGGTCCTCGCTGTTCAGCAGATGCTGGAGCGGATCATAGGTAGGGTCGCCGACGTAGGGCTTGGGATCGATGACGAGCCATGGCTCGCGCTCGGCCGCGAGAACGTTGTCCGCATGGAGATCCGTGCACAACAGCACAACTCGGTCGGCTGTAGCGGGCAGGCTCCGGAAGAGCACCATGCCTTCTCGCGCAAGACCCGGATCGATGCTCGATCGTCCGGCCGCCGCCTTCTGCTCGAACTCGTCCGCCCACTCGTCGCACATCAGCTGTAACGGTCGGAAGGGTCGGTCGCTCGCAGGCTCGATCCACAGCCGCTGCAACAGCCCGGCGATGATGCTGTCTTGCTCTGTATCCGGCCTGGATGCGAGGCTCGTGCCCGGCCTACACCTCTCGACGAGCAGCGCGACGGTGTCGTGCTGCTCCTCGGCCGCGTACAGGCGCACGCTCCCCCGCCCATCCCACTCGCGAAGCGCCGCCGCCTCGTCCTCCGCCTCGCTGTGACGCCATCCGACTTTCAGGACCAGATCGCGGTTTCGCTGATCCCGTACGGGAGCCACCCAGGCGGTCTGACCTCCCGGCTCGAACGGCTCACTCACTTCCAGAGACCAGCGCCGTTCCAACTCCCCCACGAGCGTGGGCAGTCGAGCCATCCAGGCACGACGCTGTTCGTTCGGATCCGAGCCGACCGCCGCGACAAGGTTGCGGGGCAGATGGAAGCTGTTCACGGCGGCCATTCTGCCGGTAGGCCCTGATCGCAGCGAAGGGTGTGGACCTTGTTGGGATGCGCCCGAGTGGGTACGCACCTTGGACATCCCGGGAGGAAGGCGGTGACCCTGAGAGACCATCCGGCGGAAGAGCACGCTCGCATCGCCGAGGAGGCCAAAAGAACGGCCCTCGAACAGGCGAAGGCCGAGGAGGAACGGGCAAGGGCCACGATCCGGGGTAGCGGACGGTGCGGGTAGCAACTTGTTCCCAGTCTGCGGCCGGTTCAGGTCACGAGCAGGCGAAGGCCAAGCTCCGCTGCATCGAGAGCGAGCAGGTCGCGGTTGCGTTCGGCCCACCGGCCCGAGACGAGGTCATGGCGGAGGCTTCGCACCGCCCGCTGCTCGGCATCCGGCCCGACCCTGGCCCACACCGATACTCCGCGACGAACATGATCGTCCAGGTATGCCTCGGGCCGGCGCCAGTAGGCTTCGAAGAAGCCGTCGGCAGAGTCCCACGGGATGAGCACCGGCTCGATGCGCGCCTCGATCGCGCGGGCCTGCTCGCTCAGCGAGGGCCGGCCGGCGATGAGGTCAGCGACCTCGGGCAGGTAGTCACGGGTGAGCCAGAACCGACGAAGCCATCCGGCGTCGGTGCTGTCGTGGGTGAAGACCACCACGCGACGAGCCACGCGCCGCATCTCGCGCAAGCCTGCGATCGGGTCCTGCCAGTGATGCACGGTGGCGAACGCCATCGCGGCGTCGAAGGACCGGTCCTTGAACGGAAGGCTCTCCGCGACAGCAGCCACGCACGGCGGTGCTCCCGCGGGACGCTGCGCACGCATGAGCGCCGAGGGCTCCACCGCGATGACGTCACGGTCGGGGGGCTCGTACGAGCCGGTGCCGGCCCCGACGTTCAATACCGTCCGCGCATCGTCGAGCGCAGCCCATACCTGCGCGGCGATCCGCGGATCGGTGCGCCGCGTCACGGTGTAGGCGGCTCCGATGGTGTCATAGAGCTGCGTTCCCAAGAGGACCTCGCGTTTGTGAAGCCATACAGCACGCGGAGGCACTCTACCCATGGGAACGACACACACCGAACATGTCCTCTGAACAGGCCTTTCTGGCGGCGCTGAGGGTCTCGAACCCTCGACCTTCGCTTCGTGAGGGCGACGAGTGCTGGTCAAAGGGTTGAGCCGCGTAGAAGTGTCACGGGAGTGCGTTACCGTCAGACGGTGATGATGATCTTCCCTTGAGCCCGGCCTGTCTCCAAGTAGCGGATCGCCTCGGGGACCTCGCTCAGCGGGAACGCTCTGTCGATGACCGGCGTGAGCTTCCCCGCCTCGATGAACTCCTTCAGGACGACGAGACGATCCCCTGGGTCCTTCGTCCCCCGGAAGGGATGCAGATGACTCACGAACGGAGAGATGAGGATGAGCTTCGCGAAGTGGCCCAGGCTTCCGAACCACCGGTGGCCGGAACTGCCGTACTGGTCGAATCCGCTCAGCACGTACGTCCCGTCGGACGCAAGCGCATGGCGGCACTGGGACCATGGATGATTCCCTACGATGTCCAGGATGAAGTCGTATCGCTCGCGGAGTCTGGTGAAGTCCTCCCGCGTGTAGTCGAGGACGTGGTCCGCGCCGATCGACCGGAGCGTGTCCAGCTTCTCGGGTGCATCCACGCCCGTCACGAGCGCTCCGTATGCCTTGGCGAGTTGCACCGCAAAGGTCCCCACCGCCCCACCCGCACCGTTGATCAAGACCGTCTGACCCGGTTGAACGCGACCCTCATCGCGCACGTGCTGAACCGCGAGTGATCCGGACGTTGGAACGGCCGCCGCCTGCTCGAAGGTGAGGCTGGCCGGCTTCAACTCGAGCATGGACTCCGGCACGGCCGCGAATTCGGCGAAAGCGCCGCCGTTCCGCCACAGATTGGCGAGGACGCTCTGACCGAACACCTCATCGCCCGGCCGGAACCGGGTGACGTTCGAGCCGATCGACTCGACCACGCCGGCCATGTCGGTACCAGGGACGAGGTGCTTCGGCGCCCGCAGGCCGGAACCCATGACACGGAGCACGTAAGGCACGCCCCTCATGGCGTGCCAGACATCCGCATGGACAGATGCCGCGTGCACCCGGACCAACACCTCGTCTGAAGATGGGGACGGCCTGTCGATCTCCCGGAGCTCAAGGACCTCGAGTGTGCCGTAGCGGTCCTGGACGATCGCCTTCATTCGTGACCCCTCTCATTATCCAGTTCAGCATGACAGGCGAACACGCCGGCTCCGGTGTCGCTTCCATCAGTCGTGGGCTTTGGCCGAAGGCCTAGACTCCCGGCGTGTCCCAAGTTCCCCGGATCTCCTCCGGAACCTGCTGCGGATGGCGTTGTGGACGTACTCGTCATCGGCGGTGGGCAAGCAGGTCTTGCGATGGGCTACGTTCTGTCCCAGCGTGGGTTGCGTTTCCGCATCCTCGACGCGGGGACCGAGATCGGTCACGTCTGGCGGTCGCGATGGGACTCGCTTTCGTTGTTCACACCGGCGCAGTACGACAACCTCCCTGGGTTGGCCTTCGACGCCCCGCGAGACACGTATCCCGGCAAAGAGGACGTTGCCGAATACCTGCACGCCTATGCAGAGAAGTTCAACCTGCCGATCGAGCTCGGTACGACCGTGTCCTCGTTATCGACGAGCAACGGCGTATACGTGGCGAAGGCGTCGCAGGAAGCGTTCGACGCGAAACAGGTTGTGGTCGCAACTGGGCCGTTCCACGTTCCCTTCGTCCCGCCGATGGGAGAGACGCTCGATCCCGAGGTCGCGCAGATCCACAGCGTCGACTACCGGCGACCCGACCTCCTTCCGCCGGGGGACGTTCTCGTCGTCGGCGCGGGCAACTCTGGATGCCAGATCGCTCGTGAACTGTCGGCTTCTCGACACGTCGACCTCTCGGTAGGCAAGCGGATACCGACGGTCCCTCAACGATTGCTCGGACGTGATCTCTGGTGGTGGGGGTCCGGTCTGGGTTTGACGAGCAGGATCACCGTTGACTCGCGTCTTGGACGACGATTGGCGGGGCGCGATCAGATCATCGGGGATGGGCCGAAAAAGCTCGCCAAGCAGCACGGCGTTCAGCTTCGCCCCCCGGCGATCAGTTCCAACGCTCGAACCGTGCACTTCGAGGACGGGACCAGTGGCGAGTTCGCAGCCGTCGTATGGGCGACCGGGTTCAAGGTGGATCACTCGTGGATCGACATCCCCGACGCGAAGGACGAGCAAGGCCACTTGATCCAAGCGCGAGGCGTGACACCGTCGACGGGTCTCTACACGTTGGGTCTGTCGTGGCAACACACCCGGGCTTCAGCCCTCCTCGGCTGGGTGGGTGACGACGCCGCCTTCTTGGGCGAACGCATCGCACGTGCCGCCCGCTGATCCAATGTTGGGAACGGACCGTTACCCCTGGAGGTTGAGGCCGGCTGCGATCTCGATCGGCGATGATGGCCGCGACAACGAAGTCGACGGCAGCGCAGAACGGGGGCCACCAACGTGTATTTGCGACGTAGTGGCTGCGGTGTTGCCACCAGTCTTTGAGTCCATGGCCGGCCAGCCCGATCACTAGTAGCCACGCCGAACCAGTGATGCCTGCCGCCGCGATCACCACGAACAATCCAACGACTCCGCACTCGACGGCGATGACCCTCCGCCGACCATCGGCGACAGCGAACCCGATGTAGATGAAAGCGATACCGACCAGCGACAGGGCGTAGACGGTCGCCGGATCGAGCCACCAGAAAGCGCGGGGTGAGGCTGACTGGATGACACCCACGACGACGCCCCAAATGATGGGTATCCGCAAAGGATGCGGTGCCTCCCGGACTTCGCTTGTCACGCCGGCGATCCCTCGGGCAGCCGCGCAACATCGAAGCTGAACATCATGCCGCTTTGGTTGTGTTCGGCGATATGGCAATGCGCCATCCAGAGTCCCGGGTTCGAGACATCGAGAAGGATGTCCACGGTCTGCCCCGATCGAACGAGGACGGTGTCTTTCCACACGAGGTTGCCCTCTGGTTGATCGTCCCTTGACAGGACGAGGAACCTGCCTGCTCCGTGGATGTGGAACGGATGATGCATCGGGTGATCCGATTCCATCTCGTTCACGAGCCGTATCTTCACGCGATCCCCGACCGTGAAGTTCCAGGAGATGGCCCCATTCTCGGCTCCCGTCTCGCGATCGATGAGCTGCCAGATCATGTTGCTGGTATCCGACGCTCGGTTGATCTCCGGCATCAGGTCCTCCCATTCCAGACCATCGCCATGTTCATGCCCACCGTGTTCCGGGCCGGCGTGCGATCTGGGGGCGGGTTCCGAAGTTGGCTCGACGGCGACGAGCTTCATGCCGCACTCGGGGCACGTCCCGGGTTCGGAGGACGTGACCTCTGGGTGCATCGGGCAGGCGTACGACGCCGGGACGACCGGCTCGACGGCGACGAGCTTCATGCCGCACTCGGGGCACGTCCCGGGTTCGGAAGACGTGACCTCTGGGTGCATCGGGCAGACGTACGACGTGGGCGTCCCGATTGACCCGAACACGGGAGTCAGCGTCATCCCGCACTTGGGACACGTTCCCGGCTCCATCGACGTGATGTCTGGATGCATCGGGCAGGCGTACGACGTCGGAGTCCCTCCCCCGTAGAGAAGCGGCATCCGTGAGAAGAACGCGAGCACCTTGTCCGGTGCCCGTTCAAGGTCCGGCCCGATCGAGCGATGTTCAGCCGAGAGTTCCGGGTCGACGCGAAGGGTGTCGAAGGAAGACGCGGCAGCTGACACACGATCACCCACCACGTTGAACATGCCGAGGTCATATGTGTGACCGGGGGTTCGATGCTCGAGGTGGACCTCTCCTGGGGTCTCGAAGAGAACGTCGAGGACTGCTCGCTCGGAGGGCGCGAGGAGCATTTCGTCGACGAATGTCTCGCGCTCATAGCGACCGCTGTCGCTGCCGACCAGCTTGACCCGGGCTCCGGGAAGAGCGACGTTGAAGATGCGCGTGTTCGCCGTGTTCACGACGTACAGACGAACGACTTCGCCGGGGACCGCTTCATCCGAGAACGTGGACTCACCGTTGATCAACATGACGTTCCCGAATCGACCCATCGCGGTGAAGTTCGGACCTGCCTTGTCGAACGAGGCGATGTGTCCGTCCTCGACGAGCAGGTCGTCCAGGGTGATCGTCAACTGGCGGTCGACCGGGGGCCAGTAGGAGGCGTCGGCGGGTTCCACGATGATCGTCCCGTACAGGCCCATCTCCAGGCCGAAGTCCTCCCTGATATGTGGGTGGTACCAGTAGAAGCCCGCGTCGGGGAACTGCACCTTGTAGCTGAACGTCTCGCCGATCTCGATCGGCGCTTGGGTGTCGTGTGGCACCCCGTCGTATCGATTCTCCAACCGCAAGCCGTGCCAATGAACCGTCGCTGCAACGTCCCCTTCGTTGACCACATCCACCGTGATCTCGGAGCCCTGATCGACATGAAGGATCGGACCTGGGATCGACCCGTTGTATGCGAGCATCCGCAGATCGGCTTCATCGAGCTGCTTGCGCACGGGTCCGATGCGGAACTCGAAGCGATCCCCGTCTTTCAGTCGTTCCACCCTGGGAGGCGACACGTCGGGCAGCCCCGCCGTGTCGGTGGTGAAGGTGCCGGAGGAATCGCTGCGCTTATCGGTCGCGCCCGGTTCACTCGGTCCGTGCTCCATGCGCGCTCCCTACGCCGACTGTGTGACGACGCTAACAGGTCTCGCAGCCATCAACGCGAGGCATGCTCCGGGGGCGCCCGTTTGAACTGGGCATGGTCGGCCGACTAGGTTGCAGCCGGTGAGCCGCCGTCGAACGACCCTATCCACGACCCTGCGTGACGCCACTCCCCGGAGCGTATGAACCGGCTCACCCAGACTGCTGAAGATCCGGTCAGGCGAAGGCCGGACGGCCGGTCTCGGGATCGCGCTGATGGTGTTCACCGCCGGAGGCTCGGCCTTCGGGCAAAGCGCTACCGATGGCCTCTTCTTCGCCCACTCCGGCGCGGACAAGCTACCGGTGATGCTGATCGTCGCCGGCGGGTTGCTGTTCGTGACGTCGATCATCGTCACGGCGTTCTTGGGGCTGCTCTCGCGCCGGCGCTTGTTCCTCATGATCCCCCTGATCTCGGCCGCGATGTTGCTGATCGAACGGGCCCTGGTGGCAACGGTCCCTTCGTGGATCTATCCGGTCCTCTGGTTGACCGCCGCCGTCGTGGTGCTTCTGCAGTGGCTCTTCACGTGGGGGTTGCTCGGCATCGTCGTGGATACGCGGCAGGCGAAGCGGCTGTTCCCATTGTTCGGCGCCGGTGCCATCCTGGGCGTGGTGATCGGCGGCCTCTTGACGAGGCCCCTCGCCGACCTCGTCGGAGCCGAGAACCTCCTCTTGGTATGGGCGGCGTGCTTGGGCGCTGCGTCACTGGTCGGTCGAGCGCTGATCGGACGCGGTCCGACCTCTGTCGTGGTTCGCAAGCGATCGCAACAGCCGAAGTTCAGGCCATTCGATGAGATGCAGCAAGGATCGCGGTTCGTCCGCCGCTCCACGGTCATGAAGTGGATGTCGCTCGCGGCGATCCTGTTCTCGGTCCTGTACTTCTCCCTCTATCTACCGTTCTCCCGTGCGGCGACCGTTCACTACCCTTCGGCGGACGCGCTCGCCGGATTCTTCGGCCTGTTCTCGGCGGTCACGACCGCGGCCGCACTCATCACGTCCTTGTTCCTCACCAATCGGATGATCACGAGGTTCGGTGTCACCACGATGTTGCTCGTCCTGGCGCTCATCTACCTCGCGGGGTTCGGCGTCCTCATCGTCAGCGGGACGTTCCTCATGCTCGTCGTGATCCGGTTCGTGCAGATGCTGTGGAGCCAGGCGGTCGCCAATCCGGCATGGGAAGCGGTCATCAACATCGTGCCGCCCGCCCGACGCGATCAGACCCGCGCCTTCCTCAACGGAGGGCCCACCCAGCTCGGGACCATGATCGCCGGCCTCATCCAGCTGATCGGCCTCCGGCGATTGAGCCCGATACAGCTCTACGCGATCGGGTCGGGAACGGCGGCCGTGTTGACCTTCGCGATGTGGAAGGTTGGTCGCGCGTATTCGACAGCGCTGATGGACGCCTTGCGCGCGGGACGCCCGCAGGTCTTTCCGACCGTCACCGATGATGAGCCGTTCAACGGCCGGCAGGTCGACGCGGCAGCGGTCGCCGCCGTCGTCGCCGGCGCGTCGAGCGACGATGTTCGCGTTCGGCGAGCCGCGGTCGAGATCCTGGGCGATCTTCCGGATCGAGAGGCGGCCGGTGTCTTGCGGACCGCCGTCGGGGACCCCGACGCCACGGTACGGGCAAGTGCCCTTCGATCGCTTGCTCGAGTCGGAGACGCTGGGGCCGTTCCCGTCGCATCGGAGGCGCTGGCCGATCCGGAGCCGGCCGTACGTCTCGCCGCGATCCACGCCGTCGAGACCTTGCGCGACGACTCCCTTGGTGCCGCGGGATCCATCCGCGGCCTGCTGGCAGACCCTGATCCCTCGGTCCGGGCGGCGGCGGCATCAGCCAGCCTGCGTGGGATCGCTCCCGAGGAAGGGGCCGCCGTGCTGCGAGCGATGCTGGCGACCGACGATCCCCGGGCTCGCGAGCAGGCGCTGGGAGCGCTCGAGGGGTCCGGATCGACCGCGGCCTTCGACATGGGCGCCGTCGGCCTGCGAGACGCGGACCCACGCGCCCGGGTTGCCGCGGCTCGAGCGCTCGCCACGTCCGATCCAGCGCGAGCCGTCCCATTGCTCGTGCGAGCGCTCGAGGACGACGTCAGCGACGTACGGCACGAGGTGGCGCGTGCGCTGGGCCGGATCGGTACGCCGTCCTTGGAGCCCGTTCTCGCAGCCCTCTTCGATCCCGCATCGGCGGAAGGAGCGCTCCTCGCGCTTGCGCAGGTGCCGGCAGATGCTCCACCCGACGTCGTGCGTGGGTACGCGCGAGAGGAGGCGGCCCGGGCGGTGGCCGACTTCGACGCATCGCTCGCCATCGACCCCGATGGAGATGATGCCGAGCGCTTGCTCCGCGACTCCTTGATGGAGCGTGCTCGACGCCAAGCGCTGGATGCCTTCCGAGCCGTCGCGCTGCTGGGAGACGGTGCATCGATCAGGTTCGCGATCGACAATCTCTCCAGCCACGACGCGGCACAGGTCGCCAACGCGCTCGAGGCGTTGGACTCCTTCGGCGAACACACCATCGTCCGACCCCTCCTCCGCCTGTGGGAGCCGGCCGATCGTCGCCGTGTCCCGCGCGACGTATGGCTGCCCCGACTGCTCGAAGACCCCGACCCGTGGATCCACGACTGCGCCGCCCTCCTGCGGGACACGACGAGAAAGGACGCCCCGATGACCGATGCCCTCGCCACGATGTCGGACGTGGAACGTGTGTTGTTCCTGCGCAAGGTCCCACTCTTCGCCGAGCTCGCTCCCCAGGATCTCCGGACGGTTGCCGCCGTCGCCGATGAACGCGCGTTCGTCGACGGAGAAACGATCGCCGGTCAGGGCGAGCCGGGAGACGAGCTGCACATCGTCGTCGATGGTGAGGTCCGCGTCCTGCGCGTTGACCCCGGCACGGGCTCGGATCGTGAGCTCGCGAGGAGGAGACAGGGTGACGTCGTCGGTGAGATGGCGCTCATCACCCAGGAGCCGCGGATGGCGTCGCTGGTCGCGTCCGGCGAGGTTCGGACGCTGCGTCTGGGCCGGACGGAGTTCGAAGGCGTGTTGCGCGAACGTCCGGATACGGCGATCGCGGTGATCCGCGTGCTCAGCCTGCGGCTCGTGGAGAGCGCGCGGAGCCCCGAAACGTAGCGGTCATCCCCGCCAGTCGATGCTGACGACCCGGACAGGTCGCGCGATGCCTTTCAGGGAGACGGCTCGTTCGTTCGACACCGGGTACGGGAAGGGCTCCCCTTCGACGGTTTCGCAGGTCACGACGATCTCGCCGGACTCGGCGAGCGCGCCGACCCGTGCCGCTTGATGCACGCCCATGCCCGCGTAGTCGTCGACCATGACCGTCGCCTCTGCCGCGTGCAGGCCGATCCGCACCTGTGGAGCGAATCCGTGCTGCCGTCGATGCTCCGCCAGCAGTCGCTGGATCGCGACGGCGCACGATGCCGCGGCCGATGCGTCGGCGAACGTAGCGAAGAATCCATCCCCGGTCGAATGCACGATCTCCCCGCCATGCGACTCGATCGCCGAACGCAGGGTCTCGTCGTGCCACCGAACCACGTCCTCCCATGCGTCGTCGCCGATCGTCTCGAGCAGGTTCGTCGACCCGACGATGTCCGTGAACATGAACGTCCGAGTGACACGTCGTCCGGCCTTCGGCGCGCCCGCGTCGATCGCCTCGAGACATCGGGCCGCCTCCAGCGTCGCGCCCAATCGCTCGAACGTCGCGTGTGCAGCTTGCAGCTCCAGGGCGGCCGATGCTTCATCGCCATCGGCTCTGTGAGCCATCGCGAGGTGTCGACGTGCCTGCGCGGTCTCGAACGGAAGGTCGGAGCTGGTCCAGTGACGGAGTGCCTTCTGGAGCTCGGCGATGGCGGCAGGCGCGTCGCCTTCGTAGAGGAGAACCGCTCCGAGCGCCTGGCGGGCGTTCGCGTGCCAAAGGGGTGCCTCGTAGTTCGATGCGATCTCGTTGAGCTCCTCGGCCGCTTCCCGTGCCTCCGCAACGTCGTGACACGCCAACGCGATCTCGACCTGCGCCGGCAGCAGACGTGCCCGAGCCAACGCCAACGGCTGGTCGGCGAGGGCGGCACGGATCGAAGCGCGAGCCGCGACCGAGCGTCCCCGCGCGAGTTGCAGCAGCGCCAACCCCGGCTGCCCGTCGTTCCCACGTTCGTGAGCCTCCGCGAACGCCTCTTCGGCGCCGTCGAGGTCGCCGACCCGGAGGCGGATCTCCCCGATCTCGTGGAAGCCGACCCCCGCGATCGGCAGCTCGCCGAACGAAAGCAACTCCTGCACCGCGTGGCGAGCTTCGAGCTCCGCCTCCGCGAATGCTCCTCGGAGGCGGATGATCTCCGCGCGGCGCACCCGGCAGTGGCCCGGGAAGCCGCTGATGGCTTGCCGCTCGCACCATCGGGTCGTCGCTTCGGTCCACTCCCCTGCACGCTTGTAGTCCGCAAGGTCACGGCACAGGACGATCGTCATGCAGTAGACGTTCCCGGTCGCGCGCGGGGTGAGCTCTCCCCCGACCGCCGCGACGGTGGCTTCGTCGATCAGCAACATGCCCTGTTCGACCTCCGCCTTCGAGATGTGCGCCATCCCTTGCACCATCAACCCGAACGCCTGCAGGTCCTTGTCGTTGAAGCGCGAACCGATGTCCAACATCGCCGCGCCGTGCTCCATGAGATCCTCCACGCCGGAGGAGGTCATCGCCATGGCGAGCTCGAGGTACCCGTGCTCGACGCTCTCCGGCTGGCCCTCGAGCAGCCGGGATGCGCGTTGGAACCAGCCGGCCGCTTGCGCCGACAGCAACCGCTCGCTGCATTGTTCGGCGAGGTGCAGCGCCACGTACGCGGCACGCCGCGGATTCCCCTCGCGAGAGTAGGCCGCGTACGCACGCTCCAGTGCATCGATGCACTCCTTCGGATGCGCGGTCCACCACGCCGCCTCCGCGAGTCGCTCCAGGTCGTCACCGGAGAGCCCTCGGTCGGCCGAGGCGGCCACATACGCGTCGTAGGCGCGTTTCCAATCGTGGGTCTCCAACGCCGTCCGGGCGAGCTGAAGGGTGTCGGTTTCGGTCACATCGGTCCTCTCGGAATCCGCATGTTCCCACGCCGTTCCCTCAAGCGGAACCCGCATCACGGACGGCCTGAAGGATCGTGACTGGGTCCTTGATGCCCTTCAATTCGAAGGCCCCGACCTCGACGAGGCGGAATCCCCGTGGCTCGACCTGCGATACGACATCGATACCGACGAAGACTTGATCGGGACCGGCCTGCGAGGCGATCCGCGCGGCGATGTTGACGGTCCGACCGAAGTAGTCACCCTCGTCATAGATCGATCGGTCCGGCATTGACACCGATGTGGGCGGGCGGAAGGCCTGCCGGGCGAACGATGTCCACCAGCTCGAGGGACGCCATCACCGCGTCGCTGGGATCCGTGAAGTGGAAGTGCACGCCGTCCCCGAGCATCTTGACGACGTGACCTTGGTGGCGGGCCGCCACCTCACTCACCACCTCGGCCAGCTTGAGCGACACACCCGCTGCTACCTCGTCCCCTGATTCCTCGGTCAACCGCGTGTATCCAGTGAGATCGGCGAACGCACACCCCTCTACCTTTCGGGGGACCCTCGTGTGGACCCCCGCTTGCTCCAGCGCCGTCTCGATGTGATCGAACATGTGCTCCGTCTGGAACACGTCCGCATGGCGCCTGTAGAGCCAACCGAGCAGGTCCTCGCCGGACCGACCGGATCGAACCGCCACCTCGCGGAGCGCCGCCTCGAGCGCCTCGTTGTCTCGAAGACCGCGCTGGCGGAACGGCTCCTCGATCGAGTGATGCATGTAGTGGCTCTGGAACTGACCGACCTTCCGGGCGCTGTCCCCCCACACCCGCGCCATCCGCAGGATCTCGCCCTCGCTGATGCCGGCGCCGAAGAGCACCGGGATGGAGCGGATGAGTTGGTAATCCTCCTCTCGGACGAGCTCGTCGGCTGCCGGACGCGGCAGCCCGAACGCAACGAAGAGCCGCTCCAGGGTTCCGAACGGGACGTCGATCTCCTCGCTGAGCTCCGCAAACGTTCGGTCCGACCGAGGGGGTCGCCTGCCTCCGATCTCGACGTAGCCGAGCGATAGATCGCCAGACGCCAATGCTTGCGCGACCGCGTCGGCATCGATCCCCTTCGCATCGAGATCGAGGACGACTCGGGCTCGCAGGACCGCCCGCCGTGGGTACACCCCTTCGTCAGACTCGAGGATGCCGAAGATCGCGGAGCCGTCGGATGATCTCCGTGGTCGTCCCGACGCGCTCCGCAACCTCGTCTTCGGTGAACCCGTCGCTGCTCATGTTCTGATTGGGAGGGCGTGCGCCGTCGGAACGCTGAACGCGAAGGTGCCGTCAGGCCGCGTACGCGCTCGGATCCGCCACGAATGCATCGTGACAGGTCTGCGAACAGAAGAAGTAGGTCTTCCCTTCATGGTCCACCGTTACCGCCGCTTCCTCGCTTTCGATCCGCATCCCACATACCGGATCCACCACCATCGCCATCGGTTCCTCCTCGCACCTCGAACGAGAGGCGTTCAGTCCAAATGCCTCTACGCGGGTCAACGCTGACGCTGAACGTCTACTTGTATCAAGAGCCATACTCTCCCAAGCGGACATGCTTGACCGTTGAAAGTTAGGCAGATGTTGTGTAAGGCGTGAGACGCGGCTAGGGCGAGTCATCACGCACCCACGGATGCCTGCGCGGCCACCACGCGGGGACGGCGCGTCGGTAGTCCTCGTACGACGCGCCGAACCGGCGGGTGAGCGCGGGCTCCTCGTATCCCCGGACGAACACCACGAAGGCGCTCATGACGATCACCCCGTACCACAGGAGCGATAGCCTTCCGAGCACCAACGCCTGCCCCAAGATGACCGCTTCGACCGCGAGGTACATCGGATTGCGGACGTACCGATAGAGCCCCCCAACGACCAGCTGCTCGGTCGGTGCGACGGGTGCCGGGGTGCCCGATCCCTCGACGACGAACCGCATGAAGGCGAGGACGAGCACGCCGGCACCGACCACGATCGCAGTGACACCGATCACTCGGAACGGGATCGACAGCGGTGGCTGCCGCACATCCCAACGAGTCAGCAACCAGGGAAGCATGCCCGCGACGACCGCCGGCGCCGCGATGAAGAAGACCGAGCTCCCGATGGCCGCGTTGGCTCTCCGCATCCCCCTAGTGAAACGACATCGATGGATCGCGACAAGGAGGAACCACGCTTCAGCCGAGTTGTTGAGCGAGCCCGATAAGAAGGCCCTCGGGTCCGCGGATGTAGCACAGCCGATAGGCGTCTTCGTACTGGACCACGCCGTCGCTGACGAGCTCCGCACCGTGTTCGCGAAGCCGGGCGAGCGTCTCGTCGACGTCGTCCACGGCGAACATGACGCGCAGGTAGCCGAGGGCGTTCACCGGGGCGTTCCGGTGATCGGCGATCACAGGCGGGGTGAGAAAGCGCGAGAGCTCCAGCCGGCTGTGGCCGTCCGGCGTGCGCATCATGGCGATCTCGACGCGCTGGTCGCCCAGTCCAGTAACGCGCCCCGCCCACTCTCCTTCCACCATCCCTCGCCCTTCGAGCTCGAGGCCGAGCTCGCGAAAGAACTCGATCGTCCCTTCGAGGTCCTCGACGACGATGCCGACGTTGTCCATCCGTTTGACTGCCATGCGCCAATCTACCTGTCGACTTTCATGACGAACGAGCACCGAACTGATGTGCCGGCACTCGCTTGAGTCGGGATCGATCGAACAGACCGCGTCGGGACGCGGAACTCAGGAGGCCCAGAGAGCGCCGGCGTCATGCCTTAGACGGTGCGGGGTCGCCACGGCTCGTGCTCGTGCGCGAGCCAGACGAGCTCGGGGTCGAGCGCGCGCACCAGCAGCTGGCCTTCGGTGTGCGGCTCGTCGAGCTCGCCGAACCACACCGCCACGTCGCCGCCGACGACGACCGGACGCCCGCCGGTCTCGACGACGACTACCTGCGTGCCGCGTGTGTGGCCCGGCGCCGGGACGAGCCGTAGCCCGGGAAGCAGCTCGAGCTCGCCGTCCACCGGCACGTATCGCACGCCGAGGGCGTCGACCCACTCGCGGATGGTGTAGTCATTCATGCTGCGTGCGTCGTCGAGCTCCTGACGCTGGACGTAGATCGGCTTGCCGGCGAAGAGGTGGTTGCCGCCGCAGTGGTCGAAGTGCAAGTGCGTGTTGACGACGATGTCGATGCCGGCGAGGTCGAAGTCCTGCTCGCTCAGTGGACGGAGGCGGGGATCGAGGTCGGCCACTGCCGGGTGCAGCTCCGTCATGCCGGTGTCGACCAGCATGCGCGCATCGGGATGGTCGATGACGTGGACGTAGACGGGCATCCGCTCGCCCTCGGCGAGCAGGTCGGCAACCCGGACCGGCGTGATGGTGATCGAGGCGGGGGCGTTCATCGGCTACGGAGTGTACGGATCGCCGCGGTGGTGGTTGATATGTGAGTCATGATGACCCCCTATCGTTGCAGCGGAGCGAACCCCAGGGCGATGAGAGCCGCCGCGAACGCATCTTCCCCGGGTTGCGCAAGATGCGTGGCGTCGGCGGGGTTGAGGAACGGTTGGGCCGACTCGGATCCGTCCTCGCCGTTCAGCGCATGGTATGTGTCCGCGCACAGTCCGTCGTGAGCCTCCGCAACCTCGCACTGTGCCTTCGCCATCCGATCCACAGCATATGTGGAAGGCCGAACGGCGGCCGGTGAGTCCCAGGTCGGGTCGACAAGATCACCGATGACGGAGTTGTACACGGTCGTGACCCGAAGCATCGTCGGCTCTCCTGCCCGGAGACCGTCGATCTCGTCGAGCACGGCGGTCAGGTCTCGCTGGTACTCGGCCGTGGCCTCCTCGACGCACGAGTCCGTGATGGAACTCCATCTGACCCGCGGAAAATCGGGAGCGACGTCGCACGGGTCGTCGAGGCGATTGAAGGCGAGATCGTTGAGTCCGATCGTGACGAGGATGGCGTTGGCCTCAGCGATGCGAGCCCTGCACGGTCGAGTCGGTCCGGACGAGCTCGAGCAGGTCGGCAACCTCCGCGCCTGGAACCGCAAGGTTGCGCGTCTCCACCTCCACGCCGAGCGAGTCCCCCATCGCCGTCGCGAGCTGCTCTGGATAGGTCGTGCACCCAGCGCACGTCTCGCCCAGAAGCGATCGAGTCCCCCGAGCACCACGAGCCGCACAGCGTGGTCGGAGGTGGACTCGGTCGCCGACGGTGACGGTGAGGCACTTCCGGGGGATCCGCTGGATGGGCTACTCGAACAACTGGTGAACATGAAGATCGCGGTGAGCGTCAGGAGGGCGGAGAGTCGCGGTCGATCTCGACGACACGCGAGATCCTGTCGGCCGGGATCCCCCGAACCATCCTTCATGGCGTCGGTCCGATGCTCACGCCGACGGTCGCCAGGCGATGGCGCCGCTCAAGATGGTGACACCGCGGATGGTGCGGGCCCCGTGACCGTCGGCATCGATGATCCGCAGTCGGTTCAGGGCCACTCCCGCGATCTGTGCACCGTCAGGCGACCACACGGGTCCTGCCGCCAACGCACCGAGGCAGCAGTGCGGCCAGCCATGAAGTTTCGTGAGGCCCGAGCCGTCCGGAAGGATCGACCAGAATTGCCAGACGAACGGATCGCCAGTGGCCCCGCTGGGAGGGCGGCAGGTACGGGTCACTGGCAAAGGCGATCGTGGAACCATCGGTGGACCAATCCGGCCACATGCCGTTCGCCAACGAACGGCGGCCCGTCCCGTCGACGTTCATCACGTCGATCTCGCGACCCGCTCCGAAGACGACCGCCGAACCGTCGGGCGACAACGAGAACGGACCGGCGTCGATCGGGACTCCGTCGGTATCCGTGACCGGCTTCTCCCCCGTTCCGTCGGGGCGGATCAAGACGATCCGCCTACCCAGGTTCCCCGGCCCACCGTTCGATGACGTCGAGAACGCGATCCATGCGCCGTCCGCGGACCAGTCGACGCTCGCGCCGTAGCGCATGGGTGAGCCGCAGCTCGCAAGGACGCGATCCTCTCCCGTCTCGATATCGCGGATGACTACCGAGCACGGCTCGGTCGTGGATTCGTACACCAGGGCCGAGCCGTCCGGAGACCATGAGACGGCGGCGGCCGACACGCCGGGGGCGACAACGTGCCGTCGTCCCGACGCGAGGTCGATCGCGACGATCCCGGCGTCGTCCGAGAACGTCAGCTCTGCATGTCGCGGAGCCGGTGGCAGCGGGTGAGGGCTTGCGGGGGTAGGCCCCGAACGAACGATGCTCGTGCCGATCAGCACCGCGATCAACCCGATCACGATCACCACGACTCCCGCCGTGATCCGCTGGTTCCGACGCTTCCGCTCCCGGCGCCGATGGAACGACTTCGAGCGTGAACGGACGGAGCTCAATGCGTTCCAGCTCTCGATCGACGGTGGAGCGGAGATCAGGCATCGGTCGCCTCCAGGTTGGCTCGCAGCGCCGCCCGCGCCTGGTGCGTGAGCGCGTAGACGGTCGAGGCTCGGAATCCGAGCAGCCGACCGGTCTCTTCGCCCGAGTAGCCGAGCGCCTCGGTCAGGACGAGGGCGGCCCGTTGCCGCGGCGTGAGACCGGCGAGCGCCTTCGCGGCGAGGTCGCGGTCCTCGACATGTTGGAACACGTCCTGCGCGGGCGCGCCCACGATCGCGCGCTTGAGTCCGCGCGCCGCACGCCGGTACTGACTCCGGAACAGGTTCATCGCCGTGCGATGGAGGTAGCCGGCAGGGTCCTCCATGGTCGCGACCGTGTCCCATCGCTCGAACACGCGCGTGAAGGCCTCTTGCGCCAGATCCTCGGCTTCGGCTCGGTTTCCGGTGATCAGGCTCAGCACCTCTGAGCAGCCGGTCTTTCTCGAACTCGAAGAACTCCTCGAACGTCATGGGTAGCGGTGGCATGGCTCTTGCGGAGCCTCCCACTTTCCCGACCGTCGAGCCGCCACCCATCTCGCAGGTTCAACGTTCGGAGGCGTAGGAATCTGTAGAGCGAATGGTCAACCAGCTGCTTCTCGGTGGGCGCTGAGGGTCTCGAACCCCCGACCTTCGCCTTGTAAGGGCGACGCTCTTCCAACTGAGCTAAGCGCCCGCGTTCGCGGGTTGTGAGTGACCGCACGCGCGGCACACGACCTCGCCGAGCATGGCCGACAGGCGCGTCCCTCCGCACGCCTCGCACCGGTCCAGGCTCGAAGCCCAGTCCGGCCGGTCGGCCTGGCACGCCGGGCAGATCAGCACCTGGCGACCGCCTGACACCGCCCGCACCCACGGTCGTTCGCGCTTGTCGGGATCGTAGGTGGGTCGGCCGCAGAGGGCGCACCCAGGCGTGCTCGGCCCGTCCGTTGGCCTCACGGCCAGCAAGGATACGCCCCCGGACGCCTGCCGGCCGAGGCTCATCCCGGCGGGATGCCCTGCCACGGCGGGTCGTTCGGCCCTCTCACCGGACAGGCAGCTCCGGTATCAAGACTGGAGGAGGTGGGTCCATGCAGAGATGGGAAGGCTTCCACCAATGTCCGGGCTGCCACATGGATCCTCGCGACCGGCGAGGGAGAGCGCTCCTGCGCGTGGGGTGATTGCCCCTACCTGCCGGAAGAGTTGGACGTGTACTGCCCGAACTGCCGCTTCAACTTCTTCACGATGGAAGGGAACCCTCCGTGCGAGGATCCCCTCACGTGTCCGCACGGGATCGAAGCGCGCACGCACATCGAGAACCTCCGGGCGTGGGTCGCGAAACAACCGCACTAGCCCTGATCAGTCGGCCTCGTACACCACTCGTCCCGCGGCCACGGTCATGACAACGCGCGCGTCTCCGAGGGGCCCGGCGTCGGCCGAGAACACGTCTCGGTCGAGCACCGCGAGATCCGCGCGTTTGCCGACCTCGATCGATCCGGCGCGCAGTCTCGTCGTGGTTCACCATCGCGGATCCCATCGTGAACGCGTTGAACGCCTGGGCGATCGTCAGCCGCTGATCCGGCAGGAACGGCTCCGCGTCGCGCTCCCCCGGATCCACGCGCGTGACGGCGACCTCCATCTCCAGCAACGGGTTCGGCGTGGACACCGGCCAGTCGCTCCCGCCGGCGAGCGTCGCGCCCGTGCGGACCAGATCGGCGAACGGGTACTGCCACCCGATCCGCTCCTTCCCCACCCGCGGCAGCGTCAGCTCGGTCATCTGCGGGTCCATGCACGCCCACAACGGCTGCATGTTCGCGATCACCCCGAGCGCGCCGAAGCGCGGCACGTCGTCGGGATGCACGAACTGCAGGTGCGCCACGTGATGCCGGTTGTCGTTCGGCCCGTTCGCCGCACGCGCTGCCTCGATCGCGTCCAATGCGCTCCGCGTCGCACGATCGCCGATCGCGTGCATGTGCACCTGGAACCCGTGCGCGTCGAGCGACGTCACCGCGGACCGCAGGTCCTCGTCGCCGATGTACGACAGGCCGCGGTGACCCGGGGCGTACGCGCCCGGATCGTCGTAGGGCTGGAGTAGGGCGCACGAGCAGTTCTCGACCACGCCGTCGGTCATGATCTTCACGGTCGTCGCACGGACGTTGCCCGTCGTTGCCGCTCGACCACGCTCGACCAGTTCGTCGACCTGCTCCTGAGCCCGATGCCGGTCCCACCACAGGCTCGCCGAGACGCGCATGGTCAGCTCGCCCGCCTCGTCGAGAGCGCCGTACGCCTCGAGCATGTCCGGCGTCACCCACGCGTCCTGCCACCCGGTGATCCCGAGGGAGTGGAGGTACTGCTGCGCGACGAGCAGGGCTCGACGCCATTCGGCCGGATCGGTCCGCGGGACGAAGCGATCCCGGAAGGAGTACGCCGCGCCCTCGTGCAGCGCGCCGGTGGGCTCGCCGGTCACGGCGTCGCGTTCGATGCGGCCGTCCCACGGGTCGGGCGTCTCGCTCGTGATCCCGGCGAGCTCGAGCGCGCGGCTGTTCACCCACGCGCCGTGCACGTCCCTGTTCATCAGGAACACCGGGCGATCCGCGACGATGCGGTCCAGGTCTTCCTTGCGCGGGGCTCCCCCGGGGAACAGGTACATGGCCCAGCCGCCTCCCGTGATCCAGGGCTCGGCAGGATTCACCCCGGCGTATGCGGCGATGGCGTCCAGGTAGGCCTCGACCGTCCCGAGATGGTCGAGGTGCACGCGTAACAGGTTCCGTCCGCCGAACGCGGGATGGACGTGCGCGTCCTGGAACCCGGGTACGACCAGCCGACCGGGCATCGACCGCACGTCGGTCGTGGCGTCGGCGAGATCTCGAACCTCAGCCGTCGTCCCGACGGCGACGATCCGCCCGTCCTTCACCGCCACCGCTCCTGCACGGGGCTCGAAGGTCCCGCTGGTCAGGAGGGAGGCGTCCGTGATGATCAGGTCGGGTGCCCCGTCCATGGTGGGGCGGAGCCTACAAGGGCCGGTCATTCCGGGGGAAACCCGTGGGGAACGCCTCCAGGAATCGGCCGGCCCCACCGGGAGATCGCCCTCAGAGACCGGGAGCTTCACGGTTCCCGGTCTCGTTCGCCGCGGCGGCGCCCGCCCGGTGTTTGCCCCCCGGCCTCGCGCCCGGCGGGGACCCCGCGCCCGCCAGACGGCCACCGTCGTCGCTCCCAGTCCGAAGATCGCCGCCGCCGCGTAGACGGCGCCGCTCACGTACGGGATGACGCCGATCGCGGTCTCGATCGCCCACCCGGCCAGGAACGCGGTCGCGGTGCCACGGTCGCGGTCGAGCAGCCTGCGTCCCACCGTCTGGGCGGTCATCACCACGCCGATCAGTGACAGGAGGAGGATCGACAGCAACAGCCCGATCCCGAGCGGGATGCCGAGCACCGCCACGACGCCGAGCACGGCCGCCACCGGGACACCGAGCGCCAGCGCGACCCCCCATCCCGCCGAAGCCCACAGCGCCGTTCGCCCCGCCTCCGCGGTCCGATCGAGTGCGCGCGGAGCGACCCACGCGAACACCAGGCCGAGCACGAGCGTCGACAGGGCCACCGCGAGCCACGACACGAACGCCGCGACGGCGCGCAAGGGCCGGCTCAGGTTGAACGACGCACCCTCCGTCATCCGGCCCTGCACGGCCGCCCCTTGCATCACCACCACCCGGTCGTGCGCGAGGACGTCGCCGCCCACCTGGGCCGTACCGAGCAGGCGGACGGATCCGTCCAGTGCCACCACGCTTCCGCTCACCTGGCCCGAGACCATGATCGGCCCGTCCAGGACGACCACGTCGCCTCGGACGATCCCTTCGACCAGGACGCGGCCGGAGAAGACGATCACTTCACCGACGGACTGCCCTTGCGGGACCACGACCCGGCCGACGAGCACCACCTGGTTGCCGGCGCTCCCGGACGCCGGACCGGGTGAGGGCTCCGAGGACGGAGACGGAGACGAGGAGGCGAACGCAGGGAGGGCACCCACGACCGCAACGACGAGGATCGCGAGGGGGGCGAGGACGATCCGCGCAGCGTGCGTTCGGGAAGGACCGAGCATCTGCCGCATCCTAACGGGGGCTCCCCCGTTGTCCGAGACTGCGGGTACGGTGTCCCCGTGACGCTCGACGTCTTCTCCCCCGCCGTCCGGGCGTGGTTCGACGCCACGTTCGACGAGCCCACGCCGGCCCAGCGCGAGGGCTGGGGCTCCATCGCGCGCGGGGATCACACGCTGATCCTCGCCCCGACGGGTTCGGGCAAGACGCTCGCCGCGTTCCTGTGGGCGATCGACCGGTTGGCGTCCGAACCGCCGCCGTCCGCGCAGGAGCGGACCAGGGTGCTCTACATCTCACCGCTCCGGGCGCTGGCCGTCGACGTCGAGAAGAACCTCCGTTCGCCGCTCGCCGGCATCGAGCACGCCGCCGACCGCGCCGGCATCTCGCTCGCACACGAGCCATCCGTGGGCATCCGTACCGGCGACACGCCGGCCAACGAGCGTCGCCAGATGCTCAAACGGCCGCCCGACATCCTGATCACCACGCCCGAGTCCCTGTACCTGATGCTGACGTCGCAGGCGCGCGAGACGCTCCGCAGCGTTCGCTGGGTGATCATCGACGAGATCCACGCGATGGCGGCCACGAAACGCGGCGCGCACCTCGCGCTCTCGCTCGAACGGCTCGAGCAGCTGACGGACACGCCGCCGCAGCGCATCGGCCTGTCCGCCACGCAGCGACCGCTCGAGGAGATCGCGCGGTTCCTGGGTGGGCAGACCACCGACGGACCGCGACCGGTGACGATCGTCGACGCCGGCCACCGCAAGCCGATGGAGATCGAGGTCATCGTCCCCGTCGAGGACATGGCCGAGCTCGGGAGCGTCGTCGAGCGAGCGGGTCCCATGCCCGACGTCCTCGGGCCGTCGACGGACGGGCGCTCGCCGTCGGCGGCATCGATCTGGCCCGCGATCCACCCGAAGCTGCTCGAGCTGATCCGCGCGCACCGGTCGACGATCGTGTTCGTGAACGCGCGCCGTATGGCCGAACGCCTCGCCGCCCGCCTGAACGAGCTCGCCGAGGAGGACCTGGTCCGCGCGCACCACGGCTCGCTCGCGCGCGAGCAACGGACCGAGGTGGAGGACGCGTTGAAGGAAGGGCGCCTGCGGGCGATCGTCGCCACGTCGTCGCTCGAGCTCGGCATCGACATGGGCGCCGTCGACCTGGTGATCCAGGTGGAGTCGCCGGGATCGGTCGCGAGCGGCCTGCAGCGGATCGGCCGTGCGGGACACCAGGTGGGCGAGCCCAGCCGCGGCAAGATCTTCCCGAAGTTCCGCGGCGACCTGTTGGAGGCCGCGGTCGTGACGCAGCGGATGCGCGAAGGTCTGATCGAGGAGACCCGCTATCCGCGGAACCCGCTCGATGTGCTTGCGCAGCAACTCGTCGCGATGTGCGCGGTGGACGAGTGGCACGTCGACGAGCTCCGGTCGGTCGTGCGTCGGGTCGCGAACTTCGCCGACCTGACCGATGACGTCTTCGCCGCGGTGCTCGACCTGCTGTCCGGGCGGTACCCGAGCGACGACTTCGCGGAGCTGCGACCGCGCCTGGTGTGGGACCGTACGAACGGCGTCGTCCGCGCGCGCGAAGGCGCCGGCCGCCTGGCCGTCACGAACGCGGGGACGATCCCCGACCGCGGCCTCTACGGTGTGTTCCTCCCCGACGGGACCCGCGTCGGGGAGCTCGACGAGGAGATGGTGTACGAGAGCCGCCGCGGCGAGGTGTTCGTGCTGGGCGCCAGCTCGTGGCGGATCGAGGACATCACGCGCGATCGCGTCGTCGTCGTCCCCGCGCCCGGAGAGCCCGGGAAGATGCCGTTCTGGAAGGGCGACAAGCCCGGCCGCCCGCTGGAGCTCGGCCGTGCCCTGGGCGCGTTCACGCGCGAGCTTGCGACCGGGCGCCGTGCCGAGTCGCTCAGGCGGTTGCGCGCCGACGTCGGGCTCGACGAGCTCGCGGCGGAGAACTTGGTCAAGTACGTTGACGATCAACGCGAGGCGACCGGCGCCGTCCCCGACGACCACACGATCGTGGTCGAGCGTTTCCGCGACGAGCTCGGCGACTGGCGCGTGTGCATCCTGTCGCCGTTCGGCCAGCGCGTGCACGCCCCGTGGGGCCTGGCGATCGAGGCGCGGCTCGCGGAACGCGTCGGCCCCGGCGCGCAGGTGCTCTGGAGCGACGACGGCATCGTGATCCGCCTCCCGGAGGCCGAGGATCGGATACCGCTCGACGACCTGCTGTTCGATCCCGACGAGATCGAGGAAGAGGTCGTCCGCGTCCTGCCCGGGACCGCTCTGTTCGCGAGCGTCTTCCGCGAGGCCTCGGCGCGTGCGCTGCTGCTCCCCCGTCGCCGGCCGGGGCAGCGGACCGCGCTCTGGCAGCAGCGGCAACGATCGGCGGACCTGTTGGTCGCCGCCGCGAAGCACCCGACGTTCCCGATGTTGCTCGAGACCACGCGCGAATGCCTGCGCGACGTGTTCGACGTGCCGGCGCTCCGCGAGGTCATGGCGGATCTCCGTTCGCGGAAGACGAAGCTGGTGGCGGTCGACACGGAGCGGGCGTCGCCGTTCGCGCAGTCGCTGCTGTTCCGGTGGGTCGCGATCTACATGTACGAGGGCGATGCGCCCCTGGCCGAGCGGCGCGCCGCGGCGCTCGCGCTCGACCGCGACCTGTTGCGAGAGCTGCTCGGCGAAGAGGAGCTCCGCGACCTCCTCGATCCGGCCGCGTTCGACGAGCTCGAGATCGAGCTGCAGGGCCTGGCCGAGGGCCGCCGAGGCCGGAACGCCGACGACGTCCACGACCTGCTGGTGAGCGTCGGCGACCTCACCGACGGCGAGATCGCGGCGCGGACGGAGCAGGACCCGACCGCGTGGATCGAGCGGGTGCTCGCGGAGGGGCGCGCGGTCCGCGTGCGCGTAGCGGGTGAGGCGCGCCTAGCCGCGGTGGAGGATGCCGCGGCGCTGCGCGACGCGCTCGGCGTCTCGCTCCCGATCGGCCTGCCGGGGGTGTTCACCGAGCCGACGGAGCGTCCGCTGGAAACGCTCGTCGCCCGGTACGCCCGCACGCACGCGCCCTTCCTCGCCAGCCACGCGGCGGCCCGGCTGGGTGCCGGCGTGGATCGGGTGCGGGCCGCGCTCGACGCCCTCGAGGCGAGCGGACGCGTCACGCACGGCGAGTTCCGGCCCGCGGACGGCGGCCGGGGCGTCGAACGCGAATGGTGCGACGTCGACGTGCTCCGCCGGCTCCGTCGCCGATCGCTCGCCGCGCTCCGCAAGGAGGTCGAGCCGGTCGACGCCTCGACGCTGGGACGGTTCCTCCCGGTGTGGCAGGGACTCGCGCCGCCGACTGCCGGTCCCGACGCCCTGATCGACGCGATCGCTCGCCTGCAGGGCGCCGCAGTCCCGGCGTCGATCCTGGAGCACGACGTCCTCCCCGCCCGGGTCCGTGGGTTCCGTCCGGTCGACCTCGATGCGCTGTGCGCGAGCGGCGACCTGGTGTGGTTGGGGACGGGCGCGCTGGGGTCCGACGACGGCCGCGTCTCGCTCTACGTCCGCGACCAGGTACGGCTCCTCGCGCCGCCTCCGCCGGAAGATCCACCGGCCGGTCCGCTCCACGTCGCGATCCGCGAGCACCTCGCACGCCACGGCGCATCGTTCTGGCCCGACCTGGTGCAGGCGGCCGGGACCGGCGACGAACGCGTGGTCCTGTCCGCGCTCTGGGACCTGGTCTGGGCGAGCGAGGTCACGAACGACACGCTGGCGCCCCTCCGCGCGCTGACGGCCAGACGATCCCGTGCCACGCCGCGTCCTGGTTCCCGACCGCGCCCGGGCGCGCTGAGGCGAACGGGACCACCCGCCGGGGCGGGACGGTGGGCCCTGGTCGCACCGCTGCTCGAGCCACCGCCGAGCCCCACCGAGGTGGCCCACGCGCGGGCGGTCCAACTCCTCGACCGGCACGGTGTGCTCACCCGCGAGGCGGTGCTGTCCGAGGGCGTCCCCGGTGGCTTCGCGGGTGTCTACGGCGTGCTGAAGGCGCTGGAGATGTCCGGCAAGGTCCGCCGCGGCTATTTCGTCGACGGGTTAGGGGCGGCACAGTTCGCCGTGCCGGGCGCCGTCGATCGGATCCGGGCCCTGCGGGAGCCGAGCCGTGGCGACGAGCCGACGGCGATGCTCCTGGCCGCGACCGATCCCGCCCAGCCCTACGGCGCCGCCCTGTCGTGGCCCGAGGGACCCGGGCGTCCGGCCAGGCAGGCGGGAGCGTTCGTGGTGCTGGTCGACGGCGAGCTGGCCGCGTTCCTAGAGCGAGGCGCGCGGAGCCTCCTGACGTTCGGTGTCGACGCGGCCGCGTGGGCCGACGCCCTCGCGACGCTTCCCAAGGACGGGCGCCTGCGCAAGATCGAGCTCACGCGGATCGACGGCGGTCCGGCGAACGAGTCTCCGATCGCCGACCGGCTGCGCGCGGCCGGGTTCACCGACGGCTACCGCGGCCTCACGCTCAGGAGCTGACGCGCACATCGGCACGCCGGACGCGATCGTGGTCTCCGCAGACGGCACGCGGATCGCCCTGACGCGCTACGGCGACGGCCCACCGTTAGTGGTGGTCCCCGGCGCGCTCTCCGACCAGACCGCGTGGACGGCGTGCGCACCTCTCTTGGCAGTGGGTCGGAGCGTGCACGTGATGGATCGGCGGGGGCGGGGCGCGAGCGGCGACGCGCGTTCCTACGAGCCGGACCGCGAGGTCGGGGACGTGCTCGCGGTCCTGGCTGCGGCCGGTGGCGGCGATCTGCTCGGCCATTCATCGGGCGCGATCCTCGCTCTGAGAGCGGCCGAACGAGCGCCGGAGAACCTGCAACGCTTGGTGCTCTACGAGCCGCCGCTGTTCTTCAACGCGGAGGACGCGATACCGGCCGACCTCCCGGAACGGCTCGACGCCCTCCTGTCGACAGGAGACGAAGACGGAGCATTGCAGACGTTCCTCCGCGAGGGACCGCGCGCGCAGGAGCCGGAGATCCAGGGCCTGCGTGCGCATCGGGCGGCGTGGCAACGGATGCTCGCCGGCGCGCGCACCGTCCCGTATGACGCCCGGATCGTGCGCGACTTCGACACGGACCTGCGGCGGCTTGCCGGGATGCGGACGCCGACGCTCATGCTGATCGGTGCGGACAGCCCACCCCGCATGCGACGCGGCTCCGACGCCATCGCTCGCGCGCTCCCCGACGTGCGGACCGAGGATCTCCCGGGCCAGGGGCACAGCGCCCATCGCCTCGAGCCCGGATTGTTCGCCGACGCCGTCGACCGGTTCCTGACCGGCTGAGGCGCCTCGACGGGGACCGCGCCCCACCTGCGGGCGCGGGTGCGACCTGCAACACTCCCGGACGTGGAACTCCACGCCGCCGGCACCCGTTGGGCCGTCGCGACCCCTCATACGGTCGCGACCGAGGCGGGCGCGGTCGCGTTCGAGCGCGGCGGGAACGCGCTCGATGCCGCGCTCGTGGCCGCCGTGACGCTCGCCGTGACCTACCCGCACAACTGCGGCGTGGGCGGAGACCTCTTCGCGTTGGTGCAGCGGCCCGACGGCTCCACGGTCGCGATCAACGCGAGCGGCCGGGCGCCGGCCGGCGTCGACCCCGACGAGCTCCGCACCCGATACGGCGTCGCCATGCCCGAGGAGGGGGCGGACTCCATCACGGTTCCGGGGGCGGTCAGCGGCTGGGCGGCCCTGCACGCCGAGGGCGCGACGCTTCCGTGGGCCGAGGCGTTCGGACCGGCGATCGCGCTCGCGCACGGAGGCGTCGCCGTCTCCCGATCGCTCGCGCGCGCTCTGACGGAACGCCGGGCGATCCTGGCCGCCGACCCCGGCATGGTGAACGTGTTCTTCCACGGCGGCGCCCCGCTTCCGCGCGGCGCCCTGTTCCGGCAGCCGGCGCTCGGCGCGACGCTCCTGGGGCTCGCGAACGGAGGTCCGCTCTCCCTCTACGGCGGTTCCATCGGCGAGCGATACACCGCGGGTCTGCGGGCGGCGGGATCCCCGATCACGCTGGACGATCTGGCCGCGCATCGAGCGGACGTTCTCCCGCCGCTGAGCGGTCGGTACCGGGACCTCGACGTTCGCGTCGTCCCGCCGAACAGCCAGGGCTTCGCGCTGCTGGAGATGCTCGCGCTCGTCGAGCGGATGGGGATCGACCCGGATCCGCTCGGCCCGGATGCCGGCACGCTCGCCCTCGTCTTCGCGGCCGCGAACCGCGACCGGGATCATCATCTGGCCGACCCCGACGCGATGCGCGTGCATCCGTCCACGCTGCTCGACGACGGGCACCTCGCGGGACTGGCGGACCGCATCCGCGACGCGGTCCCGTCCACGGCCGTGCCCGGCCACCGTCACGGCTCGGGCGACACGATCGCCCTGGTGACGGCCGATGCCGACGGCTGGGCGGTCTCGCTCATCCAGAGCCTGTGGGACAGCTTCGGCTCCGCGATCTTGGAGCCGGAGACGGGGATCGTGGCCCACGACCGAGGCGGGTGTTTCACGCTGGAGCCCGGTCACCCGAACGAGATCGCTCCGGGGAAACGCCCGTTCCACACGCTGATGCCGGTGCTCGTGCACCGCGACGGCCGGCTGGCGGCGGTCGCCGGGTCGATGGGCGGCGCCTCGCAGCCGCAGATCAACGCGCAGAACCTGATCCGGGCGTTCGACCTCGGGATGGGCGCCGGTGAGACGGTCGCGACCCCCCGGTGGACCGTCTGGGGCGATCGGGGGGACGGGGTCGTCCAGGCCGAGGGCTCGGTTCCGGACGCCGTCACCTCCCGATTCGCGGAGGCGGGCTTCCGGATCGGCCTGCTGGACGACGTCGACGAGGCCGTCGGACACGCGCACATGATCCTCCCCCGGCAGGACGGAACCCTGGAGGTCGGCAGCGACCCGAGGGCGGATGGAGGCGCGCTGGCGCTCTGACGGCCGAACCGCCAAACTCCCGAGGCACATGGCCCATCACCCCCCGATGTCGAACCCCGGCGGCGAACTCCGCCGGGTGCGAAGCCTCATCGCCGATCTGGACGGGATCGTCTGGGAGGCGGACGCGCGGACCATGCTGTTCACGTTCGTGAGCGGCGGGTCAGCCCCGATCCTCGGCTACTCCCCCCAGGAATGGCTCTCGGACCCCACGTTCTGGGCCGACCGCATCCACCCCGAGGACCGCGAGCGTGTGATCGCGCAGTTCGTCCGGGCGGCGACGGCGGGATGGAGCTTCGACACGGAGTACCGCCTCATGGCCAAGGACGGCTCGGTCGTCTGGCTGCGCGACGTGGGGCACGTCGTGCGCGATGCGGAAGGCCGCCCCACGCTCCTGCGGGGCCTGATGATCGACGTCACGAAGCAGCGATCGGTCGAGGACGAGCGAAGGATCGCCGAGGAGCGCTTCCGAGCCGTCGTCGAGCGTCTGCCCGCGATCGTCTACCTGGAGGCGATCGAGGAAGGTCCGGATGCCGCGCGCCCGCTCCTGTACGTGAGTCCGCAGCTCGAACCCATCCTGGGCTTCACGGCGCGCGAGTGGCTGACCAACCCCGCCGCACGTTCCGACCGGTTCGTCGCGGACGATCTGGAACGCGTGCAGCAGGAACGCCGTCGTGCGGAAGCGGCCGGCGAACCGTTCAGCACCGAGTACCGGATGCTCGGGCGCGACGGCCGCACCGTGTGGTTCCGAGACGAGGCCGTGCTCGTGCACGACGACGAGGACCGGCCCGTGTTCTGGCAGGGCATCATGTACGACGTCACGCGGCAACGCGAGAGCGAGGCACTCGCGCGTGAGACGGAGACGCGGTACCGCGCGCTCGTCGAGCAGCTCCCCGTCATCGTGTACTCCGAATCGGCGGTGGGCGACGAGCTCGCCGTCACGTACATCAACTCACGGGTCGGCGAGATCCTCGGCGTGACACCCGCGGACTGGCTGGCCGACCCGGCTGCCAACTGGCTCGGCCGGATCCACCCGGACGACCGCGAGCAGGTGGAGCTGGAGAACCGACGCGCCGATCAGACCGGCGAGCCGTTCGCGCTCGAATACCGGATGTTCACGACCGACGATCGCATGGTCTGGATCCGAGACGAGGCGGTCCTCGTGCGCGACGAGCACGGGAACCCGAAGTACTGGCAGGGCATCATGACCGACATCACCGCCCGGCGGGAGGCGGAAACGAGCCTGGCCGAGGCCGAATCCCGGTATCGAGCGCTGGTGGAGCAGACGCCGACGGTGACGTACCTGGACTCGGTCGGAGGGCCGCCGTACACGCTGTACATGAGCCCGCAGTCGACCGAGATCCTCGGATACTCGCCACAGGACTGGTACGACGACGACGACCTGTTCGACAAGCTGGTGCACCCCGACGACGTCGAGCGCGCGGCACATGCGCCCGAGTCGGCCGGGGTCCACGATGCCACGTACCGGCTGATCGCCAGGGACGGCCGCACGGTGTGGATCCACGACCAGGCGCGCCTCATCCTGGACGACGAGGGCTCGCCGAAGTACTGGCAGGGCGTCCTGATCGACGTCACGGACCACATGCACGCCCAGGAGCTGGAACGCGACCTGACCCTGGAACGAGAGGCGGCGCAGCGGCTCCGTGCGGTCGACGAGATGAAGAACACGTTCCTGCAAGCCGTCTCTCACGACCTCAGGACGCCGCTCGCCGGGATCCTGGGTCTCGCCGTGACGATGGCGCGCGAGGACCTGCATCTCGATCACGAGGAGATGCGTGACCTGGCGCGCCGGATCGCCCAGAACGCCCGGAGGCTCGACCGGCTCGTGACGGACCTGCTCGATCTCGACCGGCTGACGCGCGGCATCATCGAGCCCCTGTTCCGGCCGACGGACGTGGGCGCCCTCGTCTGGGAGCTCGTCGCGGATTCCGAGCTCCTCGCCGACCGCAAGGTGGACGTGAAGACGACGTCCATCGTGATCGCGTGCGACCGGGCGAAGGTCGAGCGGATCGTCGAGAACCTCCTGGGGAACGCGGCCAAGCACACGCCGCCGACGGCTCGTATCTGGGTGCGGGTCGAGCCGTGGGAAGGCGGCGCGCTGATCGTCGTCGAGGACGACGGCCCGGGTGTCCCTCCCGATCAGCGCGAGAAGATCTTCGAGGCGTTCCTCCAAGGGGAGACGTCGTCGCCACACCTGTCGGGGGTCGGCGTGGGGCTCGCGCTCGTCGCACGCTTCGCCGAGCTGCACGACGGCGGTGCGTGGGTCGAGGACCGCCCGGGCGGTGGAGCATCGTTCCGCGTCTTCCTGCCGAACCACCCCGCCGGCTACCGGCCCGAACCCACGATCGGGCCCGTCGACGACGGAACGGCGGACGACCAGATCGGCGGCGCTCAGCCCGGCACGGACACGGGCGCGGAGGCCGACGGGTCGTCGTCGGCCGAGGCCAGCCAGGCGTAGGCCTCCTCTTCCTGCGCGAAGTGCAGGCGCAGGATCGCGTGCAGCCCGTACAGGACGCGTCGCAGGTCCATCAGGTCTTCCGAGCTGGGTCCTTCCTCCGGCAGCTCCTCGACGAGCTGCTGGAATATCCGCCCGAGGTGGGCGATCTCCAGGTGGGCTCGGTTCATGCTCGACATCGGATCCTCGCCGCCCATGGCTTGGGCGACGACCGGGTAGACGATCGCCTCCTCCTCCTCCTCGTGCTCGGGGAGGCGCTCCAGCAGGAAATAGCGAACGGCTTCGAGCTCCTGCCGCGTCTCGGCGGGGGTCATCTGGCCCAGGCGATCGGCGACGGTCCGGATCCGCAAGACCTCCGGCGCGAACTCCTTGTGCTCGAACCGGAACCGATCCGCGACATCGTTCGCCGGCGAGACGCGCCGAACCTGCTTGTCGCCGCGGAGCGCCCTGAGCGCGTTCAAGATCGCGAACACATCGATGCATTCCTGTACGATGGCGCCCGCGACCGGCACGAGCAGCCCGAAGGCACCCAGGAGCATCCCTCCGAACGCGAGCCCCATGCCGATCACGACGCTCTGATCCGCGATCCGCCGGGAGCGGCGGGCGATCGAGATGGCGTCGGCGATCCGGTCGAGTCGGTCGACGACCAGGACGACGTCGGCCGCCTCCGACGACGCGGTGGCCCCGCGGGCTCCCATGGCCACGCCCACGTCCGCTGCCGCGAGCGCCGGGGCGTCGTTCAGCCCGTCGCCGACGAAGATCGTCACGCCTTCCTCGCGCTCCGCCTCGACCGCCTTCACCTTCTCGGCGGGATCGCGCTCGGACAGGACGCGGTCGACCCCGAGCGCTGCCCCCACCGACTCGGCGACGTCGGGGTGGTCGCCGGTCACCATGACCACCCGGTTGATCCCGGCGCGACGGAGCGTCCGGATCACCCGTGGGGAGTCCGGCCGTATCGGGTCGTCGATCACCAAGGCGCCGGTCACGACGGCGTCGACGGCGACGAACACGCACGACGAGCCGTCGAGCGCGGTCCGCCGGCGGACGTCCCGCGCCCTCCGGGGCATGGGCCCACCCGCCGATACGTACGAGGCTTTCCCCAGCGCGACATGCCTGCCGTCGACCGTTCCTTCGATGCCGGCCCCGTGCTGCTCGACCACGTCGGTCGGGAACGTGAGCACCACGCCGTGCTCCCGCGCCGCGCGAACGATCGATGTGGCGAGCACGTGGGGAGACACCTGGTCGAGGGAGGCGGACAGGCGCAGCAACTCGTCCGCCGACATGTCGTCGAACACCTCGACGTCGGCCACCTGCGGGATGCCGGCCGTCAGCGTGCCGGTCTTGTCGAACAGCAGCACCCTCCCCTTCGCGAGCGTCTCGAGCGCGCCACCGCCTTTCACGATGATCCCTCGCCTGGCCGCTCGGGAGATCCCCGCCACGACCGCGATCGGCACCGCCAGGATCAACGGGCAGGGCGTGGCGACGACCAGCACGCTCAGCGCGCGTACCGGGTCGCCGGACAACAGCCAGGCGGCGCCGGCGATCAGCCAGCGTGACGGGGATGAAGATCACCGCATACCGGTCGGCGACCCGCACGAACGGGGCCTTCTGCTTCTCCGCCTCCGTGACCAGGCGCACGATGCCGGCGTACGTGCTCTCTTCGGCGGTGCTCACGGCCCGGAGGTCGACGGCGGATCCCGCGTTCACCGCGCCGGATCGGATCGGGTCTCCATCTGGCCGCTCCGATGGGCGGGACTCGCCGGTGAGGGCCGACTCGTCGAACACCCCCGGGGACATCAGCACGCCGTCGACCGGGACGACCTCGCCCGTCTTGACGAACAACCGGTCGCCCGGCCGCACGTCGTCGATCGGGCGAACGACCAGTTCGCCGTCCTCGTATCGCGTGACCATCTGCGGCGCCCGGTCGAGCAGCGCGGAGAGCTCGCGGTGGGCCCGACGATCCGCGTAGGTCTCCAGCGCCCGGCCGCTCGCGAGCATCACCGCGATCACGGCCCCGGCCAGGTACTCGCCCAGTGCCAGCGAGCCGGCCATGGCCAAGCAGGGCGATCAGGTCGACGCCTGCCTCGCGTCGTATCAGCCCCACCACCGTCGTCCACGCGAGCGGCACCAGCCCGACCGCGGTCGTCACGCCCCACACGACGTCGGCACCATCGTGCGCTCCCGCCAGCCAGACGATGCCTCCGGCGACGATCCCCACGACGGAGGCGACCAACCACAGGTACGTCAGATCCCTGGTCCCGCGAGGCTCGTCGCTCATGGCTCCACCCGGTGCAGCTCGGCCTCCAGATGCAGCGCCATCGGCGTCTCGTCGGTGGCCATGTCCGTCCGGTAGCGCAGCACATCGCCGTCCACGCGGTACGAGCGGATCACGGCGGTCGTCGTCAGCCCGGTGGTGGTCCTTCCCACGCTCGTCGACGTCAGCTCGAACGCGGTCCCGTCGAGCGTCCCTTCCGCGATCTCCGTCAGCCCGATGGGGTGCGCGAGCGTGAACTCGACGCGCCCCGGCTCCCCCGGCCGGAGGAAGCCGCGCTCGAAGTGGATCGGTCCGCCGTCGTCGGGCGACCAGCTCGCCTGTTGATACAACAGGAACGTGTCGCCCACGTGCTCGAACCGCATCTCTTCTTCGTAGCCGAACGGCTCGATCGTGGGGTACTCGCCCATGCCCTCGCCCCGCCACGTCCCCAGCAGGAACGCGAGCGGCCGCAGGTCATCGTGCAGCTCCGGTCCCATGGACCGACGCTACCATCAGGCCTTCTATCGGGCCCTCGGATCAGGACGCCGAAGCGATCAGCCTTCGCGCTCCAGACGCTCGGCGATGGTGCCCTGCAACAACGCGATCTGATCGTCCAGCGTGAGTTGGAAGACCTGTGGGGCGAAGTTGAACTCGGGGAAGTGCCTCCACTCGACCACGGTGTACCGCTCGGGCACCTCCTGATCGATCCGCGCGTCCACGCGCGCGAGGTCCTGCTCCAACCGGGTGAGGCGGTCGCCGATGGCGCTCATGCGCACCGAGACGTCGCCTTCGGTCACGGTCACGGTGTCGAACGCCTCGCTCGCTTCGAGCGGATCCACCCCTCGAAGCCGGCCCTGCAAAGCGGTCAGGTCGCTCACGACTTCGTCGTGGGCTCGATCTCTGTCCATCCACTCCCCCTCGGATGTTCTCGAGACGGCCCCGGCGCGTCGGCGCGGATGGTACGCACGTCGGCCGTTCGAGGCAACTCCGCAGCAAGCGACCGTCGCATCATGGTCCGTTAGGCTCACGCGATGCCATCCGTCCTTCGGATTAATGTCACTCCGGTCAAGTCGATGGCCCTGTCCCACCCGGATCAGGTGGACCTGGGCGATGTCGGGGTCGCCGAGGATCGCCTGTTCTTCCTCGTGGACGACGAGGGCCGGAAGTTCGCCGCCGACAGATTCGGTCCGCTGCAGACCATCCGGCCGGTCTACGACCCCGATCTGGAGCACCTGACGCTGGCGTTCCCCGACGGCAGCGTCGCCGAAGGCGACGCTGCCGTGTTCGGCGAAGGCCTGATCGTCGACTTCTTCCGCCGCCCGGTCCGAGCGCACGTCGTTCCCGGCCCGTGGACGGAGGCGATGTCCCGCTTCGCGGGGGTGCCCCTGCGACTCGCGAGGTGCGATCAGCCCGGCGAGGGCATCGACGTCTACCACCTCACGATGGTGTCGAACGCCTCCGTCGCAGCGCTTGCCGGGCACGGCGGGCACGCCGGCGACCTCGACCCCGCTCGGTTCCGGATGACGTTCGAGCTCGACGGGTGCGAGCCGCACGAGGAGGACACGTGGGCCGGTCGCCGGGTGCGCGTCGGCAAGGCGCTCCTCCGGGTCCACGGACAGGTGCCCCGGTGCGTCGTCACCACGCAGAGCCCGGACACGGGGCTGAAGGACTTCGAGACGCTGAAGACCATCGTGTCCTACCGGCCCCTGATGACCGACCAGAAGGGCATCCCGTTCGGTATGTACGCGGAGGTCCAGCGCCCCGGTCGCGTCCGCGTCGGCGATCCCGTCGAGCTCCAGGGCTAGCTGCCGCTCCCTTTCCGCTTGCGCTCGGCCGCGTCGAACGCCTTGGCCGCGCGTTTCGCGTTCATCCGCTGCTCCGTCGCGGACGACTCGGCGATCCGGAGCTTCTCGCGCGCGGCGTCGAGCCGCGCCTGCATCGATGCCACCTGCTCCGCCAAACGTGCGCGAGCATCCTCGGCGGCAGCGGCCTTGCGTTCGGCCGCGTCGCGGTCGCGGCGGAGCCTGCGAACCTCGGCCTCGAGCTGACGCGCGCGATCCCCGTCATCCCCGCCTCGCGATCGGGGCGGCGGGCTTCGACCGCACCGCTCTCCGGCTCGTCGTCGCGGCGCGAGACGAGCTGCAGCCCCGTCAGGTCGCCGAACCCCGCCGACGGCTGAACCGTCCGGTCGAGCGTGCCGGCGCGCAGCCGCTCGGCGACCGTCTCGTCCACCGACGCCGCCTCGAGCGTTCCGCGGATGTCCTCCAGCTGCGCGTCGGGGGATCGATCCGCATCACGCAACACCCCGGCAGCCAGCTCGGTGAGCCGGGAGATCAGCTCGCGCCGCGTCGCGGTGGCGTCACGGAGCGCCTGCGGATCGCGACCCGAGAGCGTGGCCCGCTGCGCACGAGCGAGTTCCGCCCCGGCGTCGAGCAGCTCCCCGATCGCGTCCGACGCGTCTTCGGCCAGCCGATCGAGCGCCCACGCCGCCACCGTCGGCCGGCGGAGCTTCTTCACCTCTGCCGCGTCGTCGTCCCGGCCTTCGTCGCGCAACCGCTTCGCCAGCGCATCGCGGGCCGCGATGAATCCCTCGGGCGCGCCGCGGTACAGCCCCCGGACGTCGGCCTCGCGTCACCGACGACTCACCGAGGGTGTCGCGGCCCGCGCGGTCACGCGAAGCCCTCGTCGTACTCGTCATCCGTCACGGGGTCGCCCCATTCCGGCGCTCCCCCGCCGTTGACCGCGACGTGCACCATCGGCGCGTCCTCCGATCCGCCGTGGAAATGCCACTCGCCCGAACCGACGTGGATCACATCCCCCGGCTCCAGCAGGCGTCCGGCCTCGCCTCGCGACCGGACGCGCCCCCGGCCGGCCACGCCGTAGAGGAACTGACCGCCGGGATGCTGATGCCAATGCGTCCGCGCACCGGGTGAGAAATGCACGATGCCGATGTTCGTGCCGTCGTCCGCTGCGAGCGTCGACCGGAGCCACACCTCGCCCGCGAACCGCGCGTCGTCGCCCCGTTCGAACCCGCCTTCGCTCGCCGCTGCGATCCTCATCGACCCTCCCACCAGACATGTCGTCGGGGAAGCCTACCGATGGAGGCGACGGCCTCCGCGCGACCGGCCTCGCGATGTCGATATCGATCCGCTCGAGGAACGGGCCGTCAAGATCCCGGCGCCTCCGCACTCCGCGTGGCCGCACCCGCACCCACGGCCGCCTTCCGCGTGCTCGTGCGCATGCTCACCTGCGCCGTGCGACAGACAGAAGTCGCTGCAGAACTCGTTCGTCGTCAAGCAGTCACATCCGTCGTGCTCGCATTTCGCCTCGCTCATGACCATGCGTTCCCCCGTTCGCTCCATGGATCGTGCGCCTGTCCGAGGACGTGCGCGCAGTGTGACGCCGCGTACGGCACGCCGCGCAAACCCAGCCCGCGCTACGTGCGCGGGAGCCGGGGCAACATCCAGACCCAGAGGTCCAGCGCGTGTATCTCAGACTCGGGCGGAGCGACCGTAGCTGCTTCCGTCGGCGGCCTCATGGAGATCACCACGATGACCGTTCCTGCCATCACGCAGATCACGTTCGCCCACAGACACCGATAGCCCACCGCGAGGCCCGAGCCGATCCATCCTGTCGTCCTGGGTGCCGCACGTCGAACCCGAGTCATACGAGTCGATCTCGCGGGTTGGCCGCTCCACCGTTGCATTCATCAGGTGACGGCCCTAGTCCCTACGACCATCAGACCGCGACCAGCCAGCCCTATGGCCAATTGACGTAGGTAGGTGCCTATCTAAGATTCGAACTCCCACACCGGTGGGCGCTGCGGGGCTCGAACTCTATCCCAGTAGTTCTACTCGACGATGAAGGTGCCGCCCATGCCCGTGTGCGCTTGGCAATCGAAGTAGTACGTCCCGGCCGGCAGAGGGTCCACGTCGAATGTCCTCGTCTTTGGGCCAATGAACATAGGACCGTGGAACAACATCTCCGGGCCATCCGACGCAATGCTGTAGATCTCGATGTTGTGGCGTGTCGAATCCTGGTTGTCCAGCCGAATGGTAAAAGGCTGGTTCGCGGCCGCTGCCAGGCAGTCCTTGTCGAACGCGCTCCTTTCCGCGACGAGGGCTATCTCGTCCCCTGCTGGACTACAAATCACCGGAGTGCCTTCGGTTGTAGCGTGAGTCGCCGATGCAGGGGGATCGCCTCCCTGCCCACAGGCGGTCAGGAGAACGAACGCTGACACGGTCGCGGGAATGGCGAGCCGCGGCAGGGTCTTCGTGCGACTAGGCGAGCGAGAGCGTGCTCGGTTTGCTCCGATTAGTGATGCCATGAAGCACTTCCCTCCCAGCGGCGTCGGGCGGGCAGGCGGGCTAGTTCAGCTCGAAGGTTGGAGTCCTTATCGGCGTGGCCATTCTCTCGTTGCAGCCACGCGCACCGGAGACGGTAAAGGGTCTTGCGAGAGTGCGCAAGGTTGCTGACGTTCGACCGGCTGCCGGAGGAGACCTTCCTCGGAGGGCTTCTTGATGCTCTCGTTCGAGAAGTGGACAACTAGATCAGCCACCAGGGGACTCGAGAGGTGCTCGCGGTCGCCGTCGCAGATAGGCGGCTTGCAGTCAACCCGGCAGCCGGTGTGGCACAACCACGACTCCCCCTCGCCGAGCAGAGGTTCCTCGAGGCCGGCGAGTTGACCGCGGCTTACAGAAGGGATGCCATCTAGAGGGATCGAGTCCTTGCGCTCGTACTCGGGTGGACCGGCCTGCGATTTGGCGAAGCTGCCGGACTCGACCGCACCGACGTCGACACTCTTCGCCGACGGCTTCGCGTGGAGCGAGCAGTAGCCGAGGTACGTGGTGTCGTTCACGTAGGGCACCGAAGAGTCATGCTGCGAGAACCGTCGCCTTCCCCGTTCCTCACCGACGAACTCGGGCACTACATGAAACTGCCCAGAGCGCCCGGCGCGCCCTTGTTTCCGAGCAAGGATGGAACGTACCTCTGAGTGACGACGTGGAAGCGTCGAGTGTTCGACCCGGCGGCACGAGCCGCCGGACTCACTCCCCCGCCCTTGCGCGTGCACCACCTCAGGCACATCGCGGCAACTTGGGCATCGATCCGTGACACTGACTCTCGACACCTACTCGCACCTCTTCGCCGACGATCTGGACGCCCTCTCAGACGCTCTCCAAGGCCTAAGATCACGAGGTCCCGCGGATCCTGTGCGGATTCCTGAGTCGTCGGGCGAGGTGCTGGCGTTCACTCGATAGCGTCTGGTCTGCGATCCCTCTCGTGGGGCGGGGTGGACTCGAACCACCGACCGACGGATTATGAGTCCGTTCAGGCCTGATCTCGTGACCTGCTGGAACTCAGTGATCCCGCTTCCGAGCTGCCGGTTTGGGGACTCAGAGGTTCTCGTCGTTGTCCGTTGAATCCCGTCCTGTCGCGGGACCGATGCGGGATGGCCCAGGCTCGAACCCGCCGCGATCGAGCGGGTCCCATCGAAGCCATGTTGGCGTCCAAACCGAGCTCTACTCATGGAGGTCGTCAGACAGATGTTCGGTCGACCCAGGCCACTCGTCTCCCGACGAGCAGATCGCCTCGTCCTTTCGCGTTGAATGGGATGTCATAAACGCCTCAGCCGGCGTGGTCGGCATCGGGAGGAGCTACGGATCGTCAGGGGGCCCGAGCGCGATCGAACACGTCGCTCGGCGGCAGTTCCACGACGTCATCCTCATCCCGGTCGGCGAGCGGCGCCACGTCAGGATTGAATTGCCAGGGGTAGCGTCGCCGGAGGCGCCGCACACGGAGCCAGTGGCGCAGGCGGTAACTGGGGAAGTCGCGGCCCTTCATCCGAACCCCTGAACCTACTCCGGGCTGAGGGAACGAGCCATAGGCCAAACGGGACTCAAACCGAATCGCCACATCGGCGATGAGGGCTACGTTTCGTGAGCTGAGGCGATCTTGTCTTCGGCCAGGTCGCGCTTGTCCCCGATCGGCGGCTCGCATCCCGCCTGGAAGTACATCCGCTTGTGGCCCACTGGCACGACCATGACGTGTGAGTGGTCCTCACGCACCTCTCGACCACACCTCTTGCAATCCGCAAGGGTTTCACCGCTCATATACATCTAGCTCGACACGTTCGAGTCTGGCCTTGATGTACGCCGAACGGAGGATGGTGTAGCTGCGACTCGCTCGGCTAGGCTCGGCGCCGCCGGGGGACCTCGTGGGGGAGAGACCCCGTGCACTCGCAGTACAGCGGCCGTCACCAGGGCACGAGGTGGCGGTCGCTGTACGTATTGTCACCGTCGAGGAGGGTTCGGGAGTGGATGAAGTCCCCGACCTCCCCGAGCTCGTCATCGCGGCTGGGCCCTTAGAACGCGTCGCCGCTTCGGGCGATCGCCCCGTTGCGATCTTGTACGGCGAGTTCGTGCTTTCGGCCGGGGTCTGACCCTGGGGTACGCGGGGCAAAGTGATCTAGATGTTTGTGCTGGGCTTATACGTGCTCTTGACGATTGCTCTCACGATTGTTCTTGCGATGCTGGCCATCTTCATGAACACACGGCGTTAGACACGTTGACGTTCGGCGCGAAGTAGTGACCGTTCGCGATACGACCGCACGCCGCACGACACGCTGTGCGGGTAGGTCGATGCACAGTGCTTTCGCTACAGCTGGGGCACACTGCCCGGCATCGTTGGGATGAGCCATCCTGTAGATGGAATCCGGTATACCACCTAACCCCTCCGGAATGAACGTCTCGACGACAGCATCCGTGACGTACTGGGCCGGAAGCAGGGGTGGTCTGACGAAAGGCGACCATGCCCTGAAGTTGGCCGTCACCTCGATCGGGCAGTCCTCGCCTGTCCCTTGCACCCGATGGCGCCACCGCATGAACTTCCACTTGGCGCGACGAGGGGCCAGCGCTCCGCTTGCCTGTCAAGCGTGGGTCCTCAGCCCCGACGCTAGTCCGTTCCGGACACCGCGCCCGGGACCGGGCCTAGGCCCAACTGGCGTGCCATCATCGCCGCCTGTGTGCGGTTGGTGACGCCGAGCTTGCGGAAGATCGCTGCAAGGTGGGCCTTGACGGTCTTGTCCGACAGATAAAGGTGTTGGGCGATCGAGCGGTTGCTCCGACCTTCAGAAAGGAGTGCCAGGATGTCTCGCTCTCGGCGCGTCAGCTTGTGGTCGACGGCCCCTGTTCTCGTCACGTCTTCGAGCAGGGTCCAGATGAGGTTCGGGGACACAGCCCTGCCGTCCCCCGAGATCGCCACGTCGATGGCCTGTCCTAGCTCCTCGGGTGTCGCGTCCTTCAGCAGGTAGCCGGCGGCCCCATCAGAGAGAGCGCGTCTGACGTACTCCGGGTTCTCGTAGGTCGATAGCATGATCACAGGAACGTTCGGCCACTCGAGCTTCATCGCTCGAAGCAGTTCCAACCCGTCGAGGTCCGGCATCCTGACGTCCACGAGTGCAAGGTCGACTGCCTCGATCCGCATCACGTCGAGCGCGGCCGAAGCGCCCCCGGCCTCCACGACGTCCGCATCAGGGAACCCCTCCTTCACGACATATGCCAAACCACGGCGCACGATCGCGTGGTCGTCCACGATCAAGATCCTCATGGGTTTCTCCTTACCCCACCGGGGGCGGGAGCACACCACGATGGGGCGCTCTCAGATCACAAGGGCATGGCAGAGGATCGGTTCGAGGGAGTGGCGTTTGTCGGGTGCCACCATGCTCGGGACGAGGTGATCGGTTGTATCGCGATCGAGCAGAGGGTTCCGCATCTCACTGTTTACATCGCGCGATCCGGTCTTTGCGTTACGGCCTCTTCAGAGGTGGGTGGATCTGCAATCGCGGGACGCTGCGAGGAGCGTCGCGTTCGACCATGAAGCTCGGAGAACTCGAGCGCGATCTCGGCGACAAGCTCGACGCGCTTGACAACGGTTCGCGGCAAACTCCTCCGCACACTCCTATGCTGCCTGACCACGGCCGCGCCAGACGGATCGGCGACTTCTGGGTCGAGCCTCGTTCGCGGACGTTCGCGGGAGTTGCTGATCGACTGCGAGGAGTTCGCACTACGCACGCACGATGTCCGCGGCATGCTCCGGGAGGGGTCCACCGTATCGGGTCGATGTGCGTAGGACGGTTCGTCTGGCCCGCATGGTCAGGGAATCGACCAGCTGCGCCCTTGGATCTACTGTGACACCTCCCAGAGCACCGCTTCTGCCTCCTCCAGCTGCCTCAGAACGTGCTCGAGTGCTGGAACCGGTGCTCCCGCCACCTGCTCATCAGCCCCGCCGTACATCTCGACCGCGAGCTCGAGACAGCTCCGGGCCGCATCGATGTACTCACGGCCCTGGATGACTTCCCCTGTCGCGCTCGTTCTTCGTGAAGGCACAAGTCGCTCCGACGACACGAGCCGCATGCCTCACCTCCAGATGCATGATCGGGATATGACAACTTCCCCCTCCGCTGTCGAACGCACATCAGCCATGGCGCGTAGGAAACGCACGCTCGGAAATGAGTCAGACCCTGGATCGTCGTCAGCTTCCGATCTATCCCTTGAGGCGGCCTCAGCCGATCCGTTTCCTCGGCCGAACTGTCTGACCAGGTGGTTCGCGGGCTCGTAGCTCGATGGGGAGGTCCCCCAGCGCCCGGGCCATACGGCCCATCAGCGGCGGCGACTGGCTGGGAACAATGTGCCAGAGGAGGCGAGGGATGAGCCCGGAAGCATGATGTGCGGAGCCCACAGCATGCCGGTGCGGTTCCACGACTCCCGCGCGATGGGGAAGTCATGTTCGACCGATCCGTGGAACGCACATACTGACCGCCCTACCCGCGCTCCACCGAAGCGGACGGGTCGCCCGGCGGGATGACCAACTTCGAAGACACCGAGCGCCTGCTCCGCGATCGCTTGGACTCGATCGGGCCCACATCACGCGCCGTGCTTCAGCACACCTTGATGCTCCCGGATCACGAGCGTGCCAGCCGTATCGGCGACTTCTTAAGCGATCCCAGGACCCAGACGTTCGCGCAGCTCCTGATCGACCTCGAGGAGTCGCCTCACTCGCGTGCAGTCGTACTTGGCGAACTTCGGGAGCGGGAACTCCGCGGCGAGTCCTGAATTTCGGCGATGCACACATCGCAGAGGCCGAGCTCGTCCTCATTAGGAACCATCTGCTCCTGGCATCGCCAGCGCTGGGACTCAAGATCGAGCCCGTTCCCGCGAACCATCACGCCCCAACCGTACATGCGTCCTCCGCGACAGGTATCGGCTGATCGCCGTTCACGGCTGAGCGAGAATGAACGTGATTCCCTGGCCCGGGACGTAGGGTTTGACGCGGCCGATTGTACGAAGGGCCGATGCGACTCGGAGGCACTCCGACTAGGCTCCCATCGGAGTTTCTCGGTAGAGGGAGGGAACATGAAGTTGGCTCGCATCGGAACCGTCGTGGCGATCCTCGCTGTGGGGCTCTTGGCAGGTACACCGGCGATGGCGGATCCACCGCCAACCAATCCGAACGCGAGCATCTTGACGTTCGGATGCAGCCGCGGCTCGGAAGCGCAGGCCTTCCAAGCGGTTGCCACCTTGCAAAGCGCGTCGATCGCTGGCCATCGGCTGGACGGACACGGGACGATCGTGTTCAAGCGAATCGTGGTGAACGGCCAGGTTATCTTCGATGCCCCCGGACAAGCTGGCCGATCCGACCTCTGGTCGTGCACGATTACGGAGTTCCCCGGCACGATCGTCGATGCTCTGTTGACACCGCGGCAATAGGTTCCAGATCGAGTCACACGCAAGCGCACTCGCGACAACAGCGGCTGTCTCACCACGCGGGAGGATGCTGAGTAGCGTGGACCTAGTCCAGCTTGCCTTGCTCGCCCACCCGAAGAAGGTTCGGTTTCCGCACCCATGAGAGCGCGCGACTTCCCTTCGTACCGCTTGCGCCACCGCATCCGGATGTGGCGCTATCGGCGCAGGTATCCCTGGCATTTCACCACCGCTCAGGAGGCGCAGCAGATCCGCGGCGACGTGGTCCATCTCCCGCCGAGCGAGGAAACGGACCGCGTGTCTCCCGACGACCCCCGGTAGCGGGCGCGCAGTCGATCCTGGCTATAAGGGACGAGGGAGATAAGACCTACGACCTAAGGCCAAGGACCGGGTTGTGCGGGCTACATCGTTCAGCCTAGGGTCCTAGGTGTCTGCCTAGTGTCCCTATCACACGACTTCCCCTCGTACCGCCCGCGCCACCCGATCAGGTTGTGGCCCGAGCGACGACGCCAGCCGTGGCGCTATGCGCTCAAAGGCGAGTCGAAATGACGGTCGCCGCAGATGCCGCCGATGGGAACGAAGCGTCCTCGGATATCGTCGCCCATCTGACGCTGCGGGAACTTGAGGTTCTCGCGTACCTCCCGTCCGGTAAGAGCAATCGCGAGATCGGCGCCTTGATGTTCCTCGGCGAGAGCACCGTGAAGGCGCACCTCACCTCCTTGTACGCGAAGCTCGGGGTGTCGAACCGCACCGAGGCCGCGTTGGTCGCCTTGGACATCTTTCCGATCTTGAAGAGTCTCCCTGTCGCTGACGGTTCAGGGTGACCCCGGGGGGTCAGCGTCCCCGGGGCCACCCAACGGCGCGAAGCTGCGACTCATCACACGGTTTCCCCGCCCCCGACGCGACTCCGCACCTCCCCGCGAGCGCCGGGGATCGTGCAAACCGTAAAGCCGCTGGGGATCGAGGTTCGCGCTGGGGCCAACACCGGAGAGGTCGAGTCAATCAACGGGAAGGCGGGGGCGTCGCCGTCGTGATCGGCGCTCGTGTCGGGCCCTAGCAAGCGCCTATGAGGTTTTGACGAGCCCTACCGTCAAAGACCTCACGGCAGGCAGCGGTCTTACTTTCGAGGACGCCGGTGAGCACGAGCTCAATGGAGTCCCCGATCGCTGGCATCTCTATCGGGTCGTCAAGTAGTCAATGCGCCGTCCTGGAACCCAATCGGACTTATTCGTGGGCGCTGAGAGGCTCGAACCCCCGACCTTCGCCTTGCAAGGGCGAAGCCTAGTAGCGGATGGGTGGATAGTTCGTTTCCCAAGTTCTTGCTTGTGCGCGATGCCGCGCCGAGCAACGGACGCAGCCTCGTATCGAGCATCACCTTCGCCGCATCGTTCGGATGATCCGTTGGGGCAAGGCCGCCGCTGACAACATGTAATCCGACCTTTGACCCTAGACAGCGCTTTCAGGGGCAGTCCAGAATCGGCTAACCACTATAGGAAGGGAGAACCGATGTTCAAGCGGCTCATGGTGTCTGCGTTGGTTTGTGCGGCGATGATTGCGATATCGCCCACATCGGCCTTGGCGGACAAACCGGTGCGGGGATGCCCCGAGAACTACACGCCCGACGCCACCTCCAATCATCCCGGTAGCGAGGCTATCGACAGGAATGGGGACTTGATGATCTGCTTCAAGCCCATCCCCGCAAGTGGAGGTTCGGTCAACGTCATCGACAACACATCGAACCATTGAGACGTAAGACGCTCGTCTGACCTCATCGATAACACCGCCCAGCGAACCCAACGCCGCTCCGATCGAGAGCCGGTTCCTCGCAGCCGCTTCCGCCGTTGTCGAAACAGCGGTTCGCGTGGAACCGGCTCGTTGTGCAGCCAGGCAAGGGGATCGACCTGCTGCCCGGACGAGATGCTAGGGAGGACGCCGGACACAACGGGATCGCGAAGCACCTCCGAGAGGTGCTCACGAGGATTCCGTGATCCCTAGGAGCCTCGGGACCGAAACGGGCTCTCCGATTCGAACCCGCAACGCTCGAGTGGGTCCCATCGAAGTCATGTTGGCCTCTCCTACCGCTCGCCGGTCTTTGAGGTTGTCAGACACGTGCTAGACCCGGCTGTTTCACAGCAGCGCCTGCGAGTACCTCGGTACCTACAACGTTTCAGGCGATGTGACGCTGTCATCGGAAACAGTCCACCTATGCGCTAGGCCGGTTCGACGCTTCCCGGGGTCACGGCTTCCGAACCGACCGGCCCGGAGCCGCCTCCCCCACCGAGTCGAGTACTGTGAGCCATGATGCGCCGAGCACGCTGACGGCCGCGAGCAGGGCGATCACGACGCCGATCGCTCCGGTCGATTCGACCCGAAGCGCGCCGAGCGGTGCATCCACGGCCGGAGAGCCGGGGACGGCGCCCGAGTGGGCCATCGCCGCGAGCGGGATGGAGAGCATGTAGAAAGCGAGCAACACCATCGCCGCACGGAGCAACCGCTTCACGATCCCAGGATGCGCACGCAAGTAAGCGGAGGCCAAGGCGGCCTCCGCGAGCCCCGAGAAGAGCATCGTCCTGCCGGTGATGTCGTGAAGCCCGACGAGTTTCGAGGTGAACGAGTCGGAGCCGTCCGACCAGGAGTAGGAGAACCACGGCAACACCGCGGAGAACGCCGCCACCCCGCCCGCCACGATGATCGCGCTCGTCGAGAACGGACGATCCCGTCGGCGGCGACGGCCCCACATCGCGCGATGATGCGCGGTCTGGCCAGGTTGACGCAAGGCCCTCCGCCTGTGCAGCTGGGAGCGGCGAGTTATAGCTGCGGCCGTCAGTTTGTGCTCACTCGCTCTCTGTTGCTGGGGTGACGTCACGCATGACGCCTTGCCAGCAGAGCGACTGCCCGTTCGACCCGCGTTTGCAGGGCTTCTCCGATGGAGGGAGGGTGTCCTCAAGATGACGCCATCGGATAAGTGTTTCCCGGATTGCTTCTTCGGATCCGTGCCCACGAAAACTCTTCTTCTCCGGGCGGGCCTCCTCGCGGCTATCACCCTCGGCGGCTTCTACGCATTTCAAACACGAAGGCCGACGCCGAAGACCCGAGCGTCAAGTTGAGCGGGTATGTTGCGATCCTCGGTCTCATCGCAACAGTCGTGGTCGGAGGGGCATGGCTCACTCGGGTGTAACGAGACGTCCATCCGTGCTGGGCGGCTGCCATCGTCCAGCCGCCGCGCCGCGTTTGCCCGGTCGCCTGATCCGCACCATGACCGAGCCACCGAAGTGAGTTAGAGGGGGAGTTGGTCGATGACTGCGGCCCGCGGACTGGATGTCCGCCGTCTACATATCGGAGCGCATCGCCCGTCTGCGGACGTTCGGGAGCAGCGCTGTGATCGTGGAGGCTGACCGCTGGGCAGATCTCAGTGGGGCGTAGCAGTCGGTGGACGATATGCGAACGCAGGAGAAGAGGGTCCGCGATGTCATGCGGCTGGAGCTGAAGGTCGACGAGTCGTAGGCGGAGGGCCTCGTCACATGCTTTAAGCGCGGCCTGTCCGCTAGTTCGAGCTTGCTACCCTGGGTTCCGGCGAAGCCTGACGCGCTGAGGCCGCTTCGCCTCTTCCTCTTCAGCTATCAAGCTCCCCATTGGCATCACCGAGGTTGTTGCCCGCATGTCTACCCGCTGGAGGAACCGAAGGAGAGGCCATTGGACTCTTCACCACATGTCGAGTGGCGTCTCCGGAGGCACCCCCGACAATCCTTTGCTCGCGCCGCAAACCGTCCAGGGTAGCCTCTCCTGCGAGCGAGGTCGATCTGAGGAAGCGACGTGCGCAGACGGATCAGCCTGGTGCTCGTTGGGGTCTTGCTGACCGTGCTCACTTTCGGGGGTTCACCGGCTGGTGCGGCGGCCGCGTACCGGACTGTGACGCTTTGCATCGGCACTATCGATACGGCCTGGCGCGGTCGCGGGCGGCAACCGACAGGTGGCCTCTGGGCATTGCCGGCCATACATAAGCCGACGGCTGTACCTCGCGAACGACAACCTCGATGCTGACAACGACGGCACGGCATGCGAGGTCAGTCGCTAGCGACTAGGTCGCTCGCTGATTCGCCCGTTCGAGCAAAGTCTCGGCCAGAACCCCCTTCCTCGAGTCTGGTCGCCCGCCTCGAGACGCGGATAGGGCTGTACCCGACCCCTCGTGGCCGCAAACCCTAAGGGGATCAGGACATCTCCGCCAACCGAAGGAGATGGAGACAACCCGCCTCATGCGATCTGCTGGAGGCCGGTATGTTTATTTGTCCCTCTTCTTCTCCTTCTACTTCGATCCAACGATCGTAAGAGCGGGTAGATCTTGTCCGTCGAGACGAGCGTGATCTCGGAATTGGCTCCAGCCGCGGCCTGCAGGATCTAGACAATACGTAAACGAAGTCGAAGCAGGAGGACATAACC
>CAVRSI010000031.1:0-127071 GCA_963723855.1 uncultured Actinomycetes bacterium
ATGGGCATTGCTGGACGATCTGGGGTCGACGCTCACGCGTGATCAGGTGGCCGCGTCGTTGCGGGCGTTCGCTGCGGTCGCCGGGTCCGAGACGAGCCTGGCGGTTCTGCGGGACGCGACCCGTCCGGCGATCGACCTTTCGGTCCGCGCGCATCGCGAGGCGCTCTTGCGATTCCTCCGCGCCTGGGGATGCCGCCATCTCCGCCGCGACGACACCGGGCGCTCGTCGAGGGCGTTGGCATCGTCGTGGTCGCGGGCGGGCCGGCGCTGCCGCCGGCAGCCGCTCCGCTGACGGACCTGGACGACGGGCAGCTGGCGGCGCTAGGGCGAGCGTACGCCGGGCTCGCGCGTTCGCCGGCCGCGTTCCGGGGGAGCCGCGGCGGGGACGTCTCGGTCTCGTTCGGCGACACCGCGGCCGCCAAGGCGCTGTTCGCGATCCGGCCGCAGGCGATCCCGCCGTGGGACGAGCCGATGCGGAAGGCGTTCGGCTGGGGCCGGGTCGACGCTGCGGAGTACGCGACGTTCCTCGCAGCGGTCCGCGGAGCGCTCATCGGACTCGCCGAACGCCTGAGCGTCGAGCCGTCGGCGCTGCCCGCTGCGCTCGACAGGCCCGCGAGCTCACCGGTGAAGATCGTCGACGAGTTCCTCTGGGTGCGCATCACCCGCGGCTCCGCCGCGTGACCGCGCTCGATTTGCGTCGGCCGACCCCTCCGTCGCATCCTGCTCGCTCCACCGACGAGGGAGGGACGGATGTTCAAGGCACTCTTGGTCGCGTTCTTGGTCTTCCTGATCGCGACGTTCCCAGCTACCTGGTTGCTGATGCTCTTCCTGGGCAACGTGGGTCTCGGGCTCTCCTACTGGGGCACGCTCCCGCTCGGAGTGATCGTGTCGCTCGTGTTGGCAGGCTCGTCCGCGCGCGGCTCGTACCAGTAGCCGGCTCGGGTCGTTCTTGGGCGACCTGCTCCGCTGTGTGACGACGCTCACTGACGCGCGTTCACCGAGCCCTTACAGTCGAACATATGTTCGATGGAGTGACGGCGTGAGCGAGCTTCGGTCGGCGGTCGAGTCGTGCGCGGCGAGACGCTCGCGTCGCTGCCCGACGCGCGGATCGAGGACGACTTCGCCGAGATACGACGCATCGCCGATCAGCTCGAGCTGGAGGCGCACCGGCGGTTGGCCGAGATCGAGCGTCGCGGCCTCTTCCGGCGGGACGGTCACCTCTCGGCCGCCGTGTGGCTGGCGAGCGCGTTCAAGATGTCGTGGGGTGTCGCTCGTGACCAGGTACGCACGGCCAGAGCGCTGGACGAGATGCCGGCCACGCGCGCCGCCGTCGAGGCGGGCGACGTCTCGATGTGCTCGGCCCGGAGTCTGGTCGCCGCGCGAGACGCCGATCCCGCGGCGTTCGCGGACGCGGAGGATCGGCTGGTAGAAGCCGCGCGTATCCATACGGTCGGCGATCTCGGTCGTGTGGTCGCGTACTGGCGACAGGCCGTCGAGCGCGAGCGAGGTGTCGATGGCGAGGAAGCGCTCCGCGCACAACGCCGCCTGCACGCGTCGGTGACGATGCACGGCATGGTGCGCGTCGACGGGACGCTCGACCCGGAGACAGGCGAAACGGTCCTGACCGCGCTGCGAGCGGTGGTCGACGCCGAGACACGAGCCCGGTCGAAGGATGACGTCGACGATCGCTCACCGGCGCAGCGGCGGGCGGATGCGCTCGGTGAGGTCTGCCGCCAATGGCTCGACCGTCCAGACCGGCCCACGGTCGGCGGTGAGCTCCCGCACGTGACGATCACCGTCTCCACGGATGCGCTCGCTGGTGTCGATGGCGTCTGCGAGATGGATCACGTGGGACCGATCCCGGTCGGCACGGCCCGGCGTCTCGCGTGTGACGCGTCGGTGATACGCGTGGTGCTCTCTCAGCGCTCGGAGCCGCTCGATGTCGGCCGGCGCTCGAAGGTCGTGCCGCCGTCGATGCGCCGCGCGGTGATCGTCCGCGACCGCCGATGCCGGTTCCCCGGTTGCGATCGACCCCACACGTGGTGCGACGCGCACCACATCGTCCACTGGGCCGACGGCGGCGCGACCGCCCTATCGAACCTGGTCCTGCTCTGCCGTCAACACCACCGCGCGATCCATGCCGGCCGAGCCCGCCTGGACATGGACGATGGTCTGCCGGTGTTCCGACGACCCGACGGCTCTCGCCTCGACCGAGTCGCCGCCTAGCGGCCGTTGACGCCCGACGTCCGTGGGCCGTTGAGCGCGGCCTCGACATCGTCGAGATGCTCACCTCGATGCGAGGCACGCACCGCGTAGAGCGGGCTGTCGGGATCGCGCGGCCACAACCGGTCGAGCGGCAGCGTTGCCACGCGCGCATCGGTCTCTTCGGCGATCCGCAGCGCCAGCCGGGCGGCCTCCCGAGGCGGGATCGCATGGATCAGCGGGCGCGTGGCGTCGTTGATCCAGTCGACGTCCTCCGGCTCGGTGTCGGAGGAGGTGAAGGGCTCTCCACGGTCCAGCTTGTCGGCGAGCGCCAGCATCCGTCCGTCCCAGAAGGCGATGTGTCCGAACACCGCGGCCACCGTCCAATGCGGGTTCACCGGCAGAAGGAGCTCGTCCTCGTCCAACCGTTCGACCAGCGCGCGCAGACGCTCTCGCTCCCGCGTGTTCTCCTCGATGTACGAGCGCTCGTCCGACATCGTGAACCGACGATACCGTCCCGTCGGGAAACCCGGCGACGCGAGCAACCCCAGTGCGAGGCGCCGAGACGCTGGCGGTCGAGCAGACATCCCGTGACGCTCCCCGGCCGCGACTAAACTCAACGCGGCCCGGGCCGGACATGGGGAGACGGATGGTCGTCGACGCGAGGCGTGATCACCTCGAGCAAGCGTTGTCCGATGGCGACGGCATCGTGCGACTGGAGCCGACCTGGGTTGCCCGGGACTTCCTGCCGGCGGGACGACGTCTGGGACTCGCCGAAGGCGCTTACGACCTCGGCGATCGCGGCGAGTTGTGCGAGCGCTGGCTGGGATCCACGACGAGGGCCGCGAATCGGATCGGGCCGCCGGACGAGGGCCTGAGCTACGTCTCCGTCGAAGGAACCGAGCGGATCACGCTGAAGGATGCGGTGGACTTCGCTCCCGAGGCCATCATGGGGGTCGACTACGCCACAACGCACTCGGGTCTGGGACGCCTGGCGAAGATCTTCGACTACCGAGGTCGTCTTCCCTATCACCTGCATCAACGTCAAGACCACGCGGCGCTCGTCGGGCGGCGTTCCAAGGATGAGGCGTACTACTTCCCACCGGGCCGGGACATGGGCGCGCACCCGGAGACGTTCCTGGGTGTCCATCCGTCGATCGTCGAGAACCAGGAGTTCGACGTCCTGCTCCCGTACCTCGTGGACTGGGACAGCGATCTCATCCTGCGCCACTCGATCGCGTACCTCCAAGTGGTCGACGAGGGATTCCACGTTCCGTCCGGTGTGCTGCATGCGCCGGGGAGCGCGCTCACGATCGAGTTGCAAGAGGACTCCGACGTGTACGCGATGCTCCAGGCGGTGGTCGACGGCACGAGGATCTCGAAGGACCTCTTATGGAAGGACGTTCGCCCGGAGGACCGTGAACGCATGGGTGAGCGATTCATCCTCGAGATGATCGATTGGAAGGAGAACGGCGACCCGTACTTCTACGAGAACCACCATCTGTCGCCTCGGCTCATCGAGGGGTCACGGGCCGAAGCCGGCGAGGAGCACTGGATCTACTACAACACGAGCAAGTTCAGCGGGAAGAAGCTGATCGTGCATCCCGGCTGTTCCTACGTGACCCGTGACCGCGGCGCGTACAACCTCCTCATCTGGTCGGGTAGCGGGAGCTACGGTGGCACCGAGGTCCAGGGTGGCGACCCCTCCCGGGACGAGTTGCTCGTCACGCACGACCGAGCGGTCCGCGGTGTCGAGGTCCGGAACACCGGGCGGGACGACCTGCTCGCGATCAAGTTCTTCGGTCCGGACGTCAACACCGACGTCCCCATGATCGAACGCCGTTGACCTGCCCGGCGCCGTGAAGGTCGCGATCGGGCTCGACGTCGGGACCACCGGGACCCGGACGATCGCCGTCGACGAGCGCGGTGGTGTCGTCGACGCGCGGCGCGAGCCGATGCATCGACTCGTCGATCTCGCCGGGAACGACTGAGCCGGACCGGCGCAGGACGCCGTTAGCGGATGGCGATGCCGGTGCGTGCGTCGAAGACGTGCACCGTTCCCACGGGGACGCCGAGGGCGAGCGGCTCGCCTATCTCCGGACGCTCATGCGGCCCCAGCCTGGCCGTGATCTCCGCTCGCGACCCCGGGAGTGGCGGCAATCGTTCCTCCCCGACGGCCATCTCGGCCGAGGCGACCTCGCCCGCGACGGACCCATAGACGATGACCTCGTCGCCGAGCGGCTCGACCACGTCCACGTGGAGGTCCATCGTCGGGAGCCCGTCGGCGGCGGGTACGAAGTGCTCCGGTCGGATGCCGACGGCCACCTCGCCGTCGGGCACGCCGCCGAGCTCGAACGTGAGATCTCCCGCCGTGATCCGCCCACCGGCGGCGGTCCCGCGCAGGAGGTTCATCGGCGGGCTCCCGATGAACCCGGCCACGAAGATGTTCGCGGGCCGGTCGTAGACGTCTTGCGGCGCCCCCACCTGCTGGAGCTCGCCGCCCGACATCACCACGATCCGGTCGCCGAGGGTCATGGCCTCCACCTGGTCGTGCGTCACGTAGATCGTGGTGATACCGAGGCGCCGGTGGAGCCGCTTCAGCTCCGCACGGACCTGGACGCGGAGCTTCGCGTCCAGGTTCGAGAGGGGCTCGTCGAGCAGGAACGCCCTCGGCTCGCGGACGAGCGCGCGCCCCATGGCCACCCGCTGGCGCTGTCCGCCCGAGAGCTGGGCGGGCTTGCGTCCGAGCAGCTCCTCGATGCCGAGCATCGCCGCGACCTCCTTCACCCGGCGTCCGATCTCCTCCTTCGGTTCGTTGCGCTGTTTCAGCCCGAAGGCGAGGTTCTTGTAGACCGTCATGTGGGGGTAGAGCGCGTAGTTCTGGAACACCATCGCGATGTCGCGGTCTTTCGGCGAGAGGCCGTTCACGTACCGATCGCCGATCGCGATGGCGCCCGACGTCGGCTCGTCGAGACCGGCGACCATCCGCAGCGCGGTGGTCTTCCCGCATCCGGACGGTCCGACGAGGATCAGGAACTCGCCATCCTCGGCGGTGATCGAGAGGTGGTTGACCGCCACCGCCCCGCCGGGGAACTCCTTCGTCACGTCCACGATCGCGACCTCCGCCATCCCGCTATCCCTTCAGCCCCGACGTGGCCACGGAACGGACGAAGTACCGCTGCGCGAGGAAGAACACGATGAGCATGGGGATCAAGCTCATGACGTTCCCGGCCATGAGGAGCGTCCACTGCGTGACGTGCGCGCCCTGGAAGTAGGCGAGGCCGAGCTGGACCGTCTGATGCGCCTGCGTCTGGATCACGATGAGCGGCCACAGGAAGTCGTTCCACGAGAAGAGGAACATCAGCGCGGCGAGCGTCGACAGCGCCGGGAGTGACAGCGGCAGGATGATCTTGAACAGGACGCCGAGCCGCGAGGCCCCGTCGATGCGGGCCGCCTCCTCCAGTTCCACGGGGAGCGTCCGGAAGAACTGCCGGAGCATGAAGATCCCGAAGACCTGGACGAGGCTCGGCACGATGAGCGCTCCGAGGCTGTCGATCCCGATCAGCGGGCTCACGTGCAGCCCCAGCCACTTCACGATCAGGAACGCCGGGATCATCGTGACCTGGAACGGGACCATCAAGGTCGCGAGCAGCAGGATGAAGACCAGGTTCTTCCCGGCGAAGTTGATCCGTGCGAACGCGTACCCCGCGAGGCTGCAGAAGACCAGGTTCCCGGCCACGACGGTGACGGAGACGATCGTCGAGTTGATGAAGAAGCGGCCGAACGGCGCCGCGTCCAGCGCGTTCGGGTAGTTCTGCCAGTGGATCCCCTGCGGGATCAGGACCGGCGGGAACTGATGCGCCTCGCGTGGGAGCTCGATCGAGGTGACCACCATCCACACCAGAGGGAAGAGCATCACGATCAGCAGCGGGAACAGCAGGAAGTGCCATCTGTTGAACGGCAGCCATCGCCGTTTCGGGGGTGGCGCCTCCGTCCGGATCGGCTCCAACTGCAGGGTGGCTTGCTCGCTCATGAGTTGTAGTGCACCTTCCGCTTCCCGATCCAGAGCTCGATCAGCGAGAAGACGAGGATCCCGAGGAAGAGCACCCATGCCGCCGCCGCACCGAGTCCGGCGTCGAACTGCTCGAACGTCTTGTGGAACAGGTAGTAGACGATGACCGTGGTGGCGAACAGCGGCCCGCCCTTCGTCGTCAGGTAGACCTCGGCGAAGAGCTGGAGCGCATTGATCGAGAGCCAGATGGCGAGGAAGAGCGTCGCCGGTCCGAGGAGCGGGAACGTGACGCTCCAGAACGTGCTCCACGGGCTCGCGCCGTCGATCGCCGCGGCCTCGTGCAGCTCAGTGGGGACGCCCTGGAGGGCGGCGAGGTAGATGATCACGGTGAACCCGAGCCAGCCCCACACGTCCATCGCCACGATGACGAAGAGCGCCTCCTTCGTGCTGGACAGGAACTGCTGCGGGCCGATGCCGAACCAGTGGAGGACGTCGTTGATGAGGCCGAACGTCGGATCCGTCAGCCACAGGAACATGATGGCCGTCGAGATCGTGGAGATGGCCAACGTCACGAAGACCGCGGTCCGGTAGAAGGCGCGCATCCCGATCTTCCGGTTCAGGGCCACGGCGACGACCAGCCCCCCGATCATCGACAGCGGTACGAAGAGCGACGTGTAGATCAGGGTGTGTCGGATCGCGCCGGTGAAGACCGGATCCTGCGCCAGCTTCTGGTAGTTGGCCCATCCGACCCACGTCGGGTGCCCGGAGAGCAGGTTGTTCTCCTGGAACGACAACACCAGCGACCAGAAGATCGGGAAGATCGCGAAGAGGCCGATGAGGAAGACGGCGGGGCCCGCGAGACTCCACCCGGCGAGGTGCTCGGAGCGGATGAACCGCTTCCACCAGGGCGACCGCGCCGGCTTCAGCGTCGCCGCCAACGAGCCCCCACCCGGTCCGATCCATGCGCGACTTCGCTCATTCGAGCGTACTATAGGACAGTTCCGAGCACGATTTCTCACCGGAAAGCGCTGCCGATGACCGATCCCTTCGACCCCGCTCTTCGGGACCTTCCCCTCCGCGAGTTCCGGCCGCGACCGTCCCTGCGGGTCGAAGCGCACCGCGTCGCACGATCGAGGTTCCCCGCCATCGATGTGCACAACCACCTCGGGCGCTGGCTGAGCGAGGACGGCGGCTGGGCGTCGTCGGACGTCGGCGACCTCATCGCGTTGATGGACTCGTGCAACGTGACCTCGATCGTGAATCTCGACGGGAAGTGGGGGGACGAGCTCGAGGCGAACCTGGATCGGTACGACCGCGGGCATCCCGGGCGTTTCGCGACCTTCTGCCATCTCGATTGGTCGTCGACGTCGGAGCCGGACTTCACCGACGAGCTCGTCGCCGGCCTGAAGCGCTCGGCCGCCGCCGGCGCGAAGGGCGTGAAGGTGTGGAAGGACCTCGGTCTGCGGATCCGGGATGACGCGGACGAGCTGCTGATGCCCGACGACGACCGGCTCTCGGACGTGTGGGACTCCGCCGGAGAGCTGGGACTCCCGATCCTCATCCACGTCGGCGACCCGGTGGCGTTCTTCGAACCGGCCGACGGGAACAACGAGCGTCTCGAGGAACTCCTCGAGCATCCCGACTGGTCCTTCTCCGATCCCCGCTTCCCACGGTTCGAACGGATCATGGGATCGCTCGAGGCGATCGTCGCCGCCCATCCGCGAACGACGTTCATCGGCGCGCACGTCGGCTGCTATGCGGAGGACCTCGCGTGGGTCTCGCGGATGCTCACGGCGTACCCGAACTTCAACGTCGACATCGCCGCGCGGATCGCGGAGCTGGGCCGGCAGCCGCGGGCGACACGGCGGCTGATGCTCGAGCACCCGGATCGCGTGTGCTTCGGGACCGACACGTTCCCCCCGAGCGCCGAGGTGTACGCGATCCACTATCGCTTCCTCGAGACCGCCGACGAGCACTTCCCGTACTCCCCCGAGGAGATCCCGCCGCAGGGACGATGGGCCATCTCGGGGCTTGAGCTCCCAGACTCGGTGCTGCGCAAGGTATACGGCGAGAACGCCGCACGGCTCGTTCCCGGGCTGGCGTGACGCCGCATGAAGCCCGAGATCCGCGCCGGAACCTCGGTCCGAGCGCTCTTCGCGCTGATCGGCGTCTCCGTCGCTGCCTTCTCCCCCTTCCTCGCATTGTTGTTGCGGGACCGGGGCTTCGATGCGGGCCAGATCGGCGTGGTGTTCGGCGCGATGGCGGGGACGTGGATGGTCGCGAACCCCGTGTGGGGACACGTCGCCGATGCATGGGTCGGGCGGGTGCGGGCGCTGCGGATCGCGGCGGTCGGGACGGCCACGATGAGCCTGGTCTTCTTCCCGCCGGAACGGAGCATGCTCGTCGTGCTCCCGGTCGTGATCGTGTTGGCGGCATTCCGCGGTGCCGTCGTGCCGATCGGCGACGCGATCGCGCTCGATCATCTCGGACCCGAGAACGTGCGGGACTACGGGCTCATCCGCCTGTGGAGCAGCCTCGCGTTCGCCGTTGCCGCGATCGCCTGCGGCGCGCTGTACGAGGTCGCGAGCATCGGCCTGATGCCGCTCGTCTACGCCGTCACCATGGCAACGCTCGCAGCATGGTCGGCGACGATGCTGCGAGATGCGCCCACGCACGTGCAGAGCGGCGAGCGTTTCGGCTCCGTCGGGGCTGCGTTCCGAGCCGCACCTCGTCTCGCTCCGTTGCTCGCCGGCATGCTGCTGTGGGGCATCGGATTCGCCGCGGCGTGGACCTTCCTCCCGCTGAGGATCGTCGGCCGCGGTGGGGGTCCCCTCCTGGTCGGCATCGCCGCGGCCGTCGGGGCGTTCATCGAGGTCCCCGTGATGCGCAAGAGCAAGTGGTTCACGGGACGCTTCAGCCTTCGAGGTGTCTACGTGCTGGGATGTGCGATCTACGGAAGCGTGTTCGTCGCGTGGGCGTTCGTGAAGAGCCCGGTCGTGATCGCCGTCCTGAACGGCTTCGAGGGGGTCGGCTTCGCGCTCCTGTTCGTGAGCGGCGTCATGGTGGTCGGGAAGCTCGTCCCGAGGCACCTTCAGGCGACCGGCCAGAGCCTGATGCAGATGGTGGGGCAGGGATTGGGGCCGGTCCTCGGGGCCTCGATCGGAGGGGTCGTCTACGGACGATACGGCCCGAAGGTGCTGTTCCTCGGCGCAGCGGCCAGCACGCTCCTCGCCGCGACGGTGATCTGGTTCACGCTGTCGCTGCCCGCGTTCTCCGAGCGGGGCGATCCTCGAGAGGAACCGAGCGAGACCGGTGACTAGGAGCGGATGCCCTCGGGCATCTCCGCGCCGTGCGCCTCGATGAGATCGTCACACACGGCGTGGATCTGCTCGAGCGTGAGCGTGGCGGCGGTATTCGGATCGACCATCGCGGCGTGGTACACGTGTTCGCGGTTCCCCTCGAGCGCCGCGCGGACGGTGAGCTCGCACACGTTGGCGTAGAGGCGGTTGACCGCGGCGAGCTGCGGCGGAAGCGCTCCGATCCACACGGGATGCACGCCGGAGCGGTCGACCAGGCAGGGCACCTCCACGCAGCAGCCCTCCGGGAGGTTCTCGATGAGTCCGGTGTTCCGGACGTTCCCATAGATCGTCCGGAGCGTTCCCGTCTCGATCGAATGGATGATCTGCGGCGCGTACTCCGGACCCCGCTCGATCCCGAGGGGCTCTCCCGCGCTGAGCTTCCGCTTGACCTCGTCGTACGTCCCGAGGTTCCGCTCGCTCCGCCGCACGTACTCGTCGACGGTCACTCGGTAGCGCTCCACCATGCCCTCGTGCGGGAAGAACCAGGGCACGAGGTCGACGTTGTGCTCGCTCGACTCCGAGGGGAAGTAGCCGAGCCGCTTGAAGATCTCCATGCGGACGCGACGGCCGAGGCCATCCGGATCGGCGTCGAGGAGCGCACGCAGGCGCGGGTAGAGGTCCTGCCCGTCCGACTCGAGGCGGAGGACCCACGACTGGTGGTTCAGGCCGGCGACGAGGTAGGTGAGCTCCTCGAACGGCACGCCGACGAGCTCGGCGAGTTGCTCCGCCGTGTTGTCCGGGGACATGCAGACGCCGACGACCTTCTGGTGCGGCGTTCCGTCGTAGACGGCCCAGCAGAGCGCGGCCATCGGGTTCGTGTAGTTGAACAGCCACGCGTCCGGGCAGATCTCCGCCATGTCGCGGCCCAGCGTGAGGAGCGGGGGGATCGAGCAGAGCGCGCGGAAGATGCTTCCGAGCCCGAGCGTGTCGCCCATGGCCTGCTTCACGCCGTAGCGCGCCGGGATGTCGAAGTCGAGCTTCAGACCCTGCGTGACCCCCCACCCGGATCATGCTGATCACGTGGTCGGCGCCCTCGAGGGCGGCCCGCCGGTCGGCGTACGGCTCGACCGTCGCCTTCGCTCCCAGCGCATCGGCCGTCCATCGGGCCATGGCGGCGGCGGTCTCCAGGCGGTCGGGATCGATGTCGTGGAGCGCGATCGTGCAGCCCGCGAGCTCCTCGAACCCGAGGATGTCGGCGACCAGCTCCTTCGTGAACGTCACGCTACCCGCTCCGTTGAACACGATCTTGGTCATCGCTGTGCCTCCTGCATCGAGAGGTGAGGGAGCAAGGTGCTCCGCCCAGAGGTCGAGCTGCGCGGTGGACGGCTCGAGCGTGTGGAGCATGAGGTACCCGACCCCGGTGGCCAGGCGTTCCTCGATCTTGCGCAGCACCTCGGGCGCGCTTCCCGTGAGGTAGACGCTCTGGAAGTACTCGAACGGACGCCCGGTTCCCATGATCCGCGTGAACGCCTCGCGCTGCTCGGGAAGGGCCTGCTCCGGGTCGTCGGTCGGGACGAGATGCAGGAAGTTCTCGTGCGCGAACGTGAACGAGGCGGCGTCGCGCCCTGCCGCTTCGAGGGCGGCGACGATCTCGGCACGGTCCTCCACGATCTGGGAGGGGAGGCTCGTCGGCCTCGCGATCCATCCGTCGGCGTCGACGATGCGGCGAAGGACCGGAGGCGCGAGGGTCGGCGGCTCCGGAGAGGCCGCGTGCGGGAGCTGCCGGCCTCCGGCGACCCACACCTGGAGCCTTCCGCGCATCGCCGGGCCGACCTCCACCTCATCGAGTTGGTAGAAGCGACCGTCGAAGCGCACCGGTCCCCCGGCGAGCAGCCGCCGGACGATCTCGAGCGACTCGTCGGTGCGCGCGCCGCGTTCGGCCTTCCGCTGGCCGACCGCTTCGAACTCCCGCTCGTCCCAGCCGGTGCCGGCGCCGAGGATGAACCGCTCGCCGGAGAGCGCCTGCAGGGTCGAGAGCTCCTTCGCCAGGACGACCGGGTGGCGGGTGGGCATGACGAGGATCGAGGTCCCGAGGCGGATCCGGCTGGTCGCCGCCGCCGCGTACGTCAGCGCGACGATCGGGTCGAGCCACGGCACGTCGTAGAAGCGGTTCCCGTGCAGGAGATGGTCGGTCGCCCAGAGCGAATCGAACCCGAGCTCCTCGGCGCGCCGCGCGAACGCGGCGACCTGCTCGCCGCTGCGCCCGTCCGGGCCGACGAAGGTCGGAAGGAAGACCCCGATCCGAAGGCCGGTCGTGGGGGTCGTCATCAGAGGAGGCCCGCCACCTTCAGCGCGCGGTCGACGAGGTCCTGTTCCGCGGCGTCGAGCGGCAGGAGCGGCGGGCGGACGTGCGCCTCGTCGATCACTCCCAGGCGGACGAGCGTGTGCTTCACGCGCGCGCGGTAGTTGCGGACCGGCGCGGAGAAGATCGCGTCGCAGAGCGGCTGGAGCATGTCGCGGAGCGCGGAGGCGCGCTCGAGGTCTCCCGCCCGCGCGGCCTCGTGCATCTCGACCTGTTCCCGAGCGGCGAGCGTCCCGAATCCGAGGAGCGCGCCTTCGGCCCCGAGCAGGTACGCCTCCAGGAGGAAGTTGTCGTTGCCGTTCAGGACGGTCGGCGACGACGGGAGCGACTTCACGAGCCTCGCGGTCTCCACGAAGCGCTTCGCGTCGAACGAGGCCTCCTTGATCGCGACCACGCCGTCGACGCCCATCACGCGCGTGATCGCCTCCTCAGAGAAGTTGACGCCCCCCAGTGCGGGCTGGAGCTGGAACGCGATCAGCGGGAGCTCGGATGCCTCGGCCACCGCCGCGTGGTACGCGGCCGGGAGCTCCGGGTCGAGCGGCTCGCCCTGGTAGGCGGGGATCGGGAACACCAGGAGCGCCTCGGCGCCGGCGGCCGCCGTGTCGCGCGCGAGCCTGCGGGCCTGCTCCGTGAACGACGCGGCGAGGCCGGCGACCAACAGGGCGCGCCCGTCGACCTCCTCACGGACGATCTCCAGGACACGGAGCCGCTCATCGGGGAAGAGGTGCGGGCCCTCGCCCGTATCCACGTTCACCGCGAGGCCGAGCACCCCTTGGTCCACCAGCCACCGCGTGTAGCGACGGAGCGAGGCTTCGTCAACGGAGAAGTCGTCCCCCATCGGCGTGACGATCGCCGCGATGAGCCCGGCGAGGTTCGGTGTGTCCATCTTCCCCTTCCTCCATCGTTGGGGCCACATGAGTCCCGTTCGTCGTCCCAGCATCCCGGATGGCACGCCACAATCGCTCCGGCGACGCGGGCATATCGATGTGGCGGACGCCGAGGTACGCGAGCGCGTCGACCACCGCGTTGTGCACCGCGGGGCCGGCTCCGATGGTGCCGGACTCGCCGATCCCTTTGGCTCCCAGCGGGTTGCGCATCGTCGGCGTGATCGTGTGCGCCGTCTCGTAGCCGGGGAGCTCGGCCGCGCTCGGGATCGAGTACGTGGTGAGGTTGGAGGTCAGGGGGTTTCCCTCTTCATCGAAGACGACCTCCTCGTAGAGCGCCTGCGCGATGCCCTGTGCAACGCCGCCGTGCACCTGCCCCTCCACCAACATCGGGTTGAGGATGCGCCCGCAATCGTCGACGGCCACATGGCGGAGCGGCCGCGCGTCGCCCGTGTCCAGGTCGACCTCCACGACCGAGACGTGGGCGCCGAAAGGATACGTGGAGTCGTCGATCTCGAAGTCGTGCTCGGCGGCGAGACCGGGCTCCATGTCCTCGGGGAGCCGCGTCGGGTCGGCGGCAGCGCGCGCGAGCTCGCCCCATCCGATCGCGGAGTCCGGCGCCCCCGCGACCCCGATCCCCCCGCCGCCGAAGGAGACGACGTCGTCGATGCTCACCTCGAGGAGGTGTGCGGCGAGGCGCCGGGCCTTCTCCCGCACGAGCTCGCTCGCGCGCAGGACGGCGCTCCCGCCGACCTGGAGCGAACGCGAGCCCATCGTGCCTTCTCCTCGCGGGAGGATGCCGGTGTCGGATTGCTCCACGGTGATCCGCTCGGTCGGGATGTCGAGCGTCCCCGACGCGATCTGTGCGTACGCCGTCTCGTGCCCCTGCCCCTGCGGGCTCGTGCCGCATCGCACCACGACCGAGCCGTCTTCCCTCACCGCGACGGAGCCGAACTCCGTGCCCCAGCCGGTCACCTCGACGTAGACGGATACGCCGATGCCGAGCTGCATGCGATCGCCGCGCTCGCGACGGGTCCGTTGCTCGTCGCGCAGATCGTCGTAGCCGGCGATGCCGAGCGCCGTGTCCAGAGCCAGCTCGTACTCGCCGGTGTCGTAGACGGCTTCCGTCGGCGTCTCGTAGGGGAACGCGTCCGGCGGGATGAGGTTCCTCCGGCGGATCTCGACGGGGTCCACCTCGAGCTCCGCGGCGAGCATGTCCATCACGCGCTCGAGGAGCGCCGTCGCCTCCGGACGGCCGGCGCCCCGGTAGGCGCCGATCGGCGTCGTGTTGGTCGCGACGGCCGTGGCGGTGAAGTGGATCCGCGGGATCACGTACGGTCCGGACGCCATGAGGCCCGTGAGCGGCGGAAGCGTCGCGCCCTCGTCGGGATACGCGCCGGCGTCGGCCGCGATCCGGACCCGCAGACCGGTGATCGTGCCGTCGCGGCGCGCGCCGAGCTCCACGTCCTGCACCTGAGCTCGCCCGTGGGTCATGGCGGACATGCTCTCCGTCCGGGTCTCCACGTACCGGACCGGTCTACCCAGCCGGAGGGCAAGCGCACAGACCGCCACCTGCTCCGCGTAGGTCGGGATCTTCGCGCCGAACCCACCGCCGACCTTCGGCGCGATGACGCGGACCGTCGACTCCTCGAGGCCGAGGATCCGCGCGACCGTCTTCCGCGAAGCGAACGGCGCCTGCACGGGCAACCACACCGTGAGCCCGCCCGTGTCGGGGTCTGGGATGGCGAGCGCGCCGTTCGTCTCCATCGGGGTCGGCGCCAACCGCTGGTTGATGAACCGCGCCCGGATCACGACCTCCGCGTCCTCCAGTGCGCCGGGGTCGGTGGCTACCGTGTACTCGACGGCCGCGTTGCTCCCGTGATCCGGGAACAGCACGGGAGCGTCCGGCTCGAGCGCGCGGACGGGGTCGATGACCGCGAGCAGGGGGTCGTACTCGACGAGGACCGACTCGGCCGCGTCCACGGCGTTCGCCCTCGAGTCGGCGACGACCACCGCGACCGGCTCGCCGACGAAGCGCATGACGCCGTCGGACAGGATCGGACGCGCGAACGTCTCCGGGACGTCCTCCACCATGGGCATCGGCGGGAGTCCGAGGTCGGCGCCCGTCAGCACACAGACGACGCCCGGCATCCCACGCGCCTCCTCGGTCGCGATGCCGAGGAGGCGTGCGTGCGCGACGAAGGATCGGACGAAGACGGCGTGGAGCCCTCCTTCGGCAGGGAGGTCGTCCAGGAACCGCGCGGCGCCGGTGAGGAGAGCGGGATCCTCGACCCGCAGGACCGAGTGCCCCAGGATCGACCCCGGCCCGAAGTCGACTCCCGGCTCTGCCTCCTCAGCTCCTTCCCCTGGGCTCACCGCCGGCCGCACCCTCCGCTAGCCGCCCGCCAGCTCCGTGTCGACCTGTTGCGCGGCGGCGTCGAGCGCCTCCTGCGGCGTCATCTTGCCGAGGAGCGCCGCGGAAACAGCCGTCGCGACCGCTTCCGAGATCTTCGGGAAGGACGCCACCTGCGGGAGGTTCTTGATCGCGTTCGCCTGGTTCGCGACCCAGTTCTCGATCCCCGGGTTCTGATCGAGGAACGTCTGGTAATCCGGGAGCTGGCTTTCCGACTGCCGGATCGGCAGCAGCCCGGTCGCGATCGCCCACTGGATGTCTTGCTCGGGCGCGGTGAACCACTTCAGGAAGTCGATCGCTGCGTTCCTCCTGGCATCACCGTTGTCGAACACGACCCAGTCGTCGGGGCCGGAGATCGTCGCGGTCACCTGGTCCTTCGGGATCGTGGTGACGCCGAAGTCCATCCCGCTGTCCCGCACCGTCCCGAGGTCCCAGGGGCCGTCGTTGTACATCGCGATGTGGCCGGAGGTGAACAGACCGAGGGACTTACTACCGTCGCCGCTGTCGAGGTAGACGGAGTGATCCTCGGTCGTCATCTGCTGGAGGAGGGTCAACGCTTTGACGCCTTGTGGTTCGTTGAAGATCGCCTTCGTGTTGTCGGGGTTCAGGAGGTCGCCCGTGGCGCTCCAGAGGAACGGCATGTACCGCCACGTCGTGGAGTCGCTCTGATCGTCCTGCATCGACCAGCCGAACTGCTGCTTCGCGGGATCGGTCAGGGCCTTCGCCGCGTTGCGGAAATCGGTCCACGTCCAGGTCTCGTCCGGATAGGCGAGACCGGCCTGGTCGAAGAGCTTCTTGTTGTAGACGAGGGCGAGGTTGTCGACGAGCGCCGGGAACCCGACGATCTTCCCGTCCACCGTCGCCGCACGCTGACAGACCGGCCAGAAGTCATCCCAGTTCACGTTCGGGTCGTTCTCCACGTAGTCGTTGAGGACGACGGTCTGCGGCACGGTCGCGATGTTCGAGGCGAACGACCCGTACAGGTAGGAGATGTCCGGATACACGCCGCCCGCGATCGCGGTCTCGATCTTCTGGAGCGCGAAGCTGTTGTCGCCCAGGAAGAAGGGAGTGACCGTGACACCCGGATGCGTCTGCGAGTACTCGGCGGCCAGCTTGTCGATCTCCTTCGCGGCCGAGCCCGTGTAGCCGTGCCAGAACTTGATCTCCACCGGCCCGCTCGAGCCGCCGCTCGAAGGCGTCGCGTCGCCACCGCCCCCACTGGTACAGGCCGCTGTCAGCAGCACGAATGCCAGGACGAGACTCGCCCGCATGCGCTTCATCGACGCCTCCCTTTCCGACGCCCCTCCAAGGGGTCCCGATCGTTCCTCCGCGCCCCGCTCGCCGGATCCCCTTGGGGGGTCAGAGAGCGTGAGAACGTTATCATGTTGCGCCTGTCAAGTTGAGGGCTGTCCGGCGTTGGAGTCACCGGAAGCGTTGGAGCGAACATGGCAACGGTTGCAGATGTGGCGAAGAGGGCCGGGGTGTCCGTCTCGACGGCCGCCCGGGTGATCTCCGGCCACGGATACGCGGCCGAGAAGACCCGGCGGCACGTGCTCGAAGCCGCGAAGGACCTCGGCTACGTGCCGAACCAGATCGCCCGGAGCCTCCGCACCCGGCGGACCCAGATGATCGGCCTCCTGATCGGCGACCTGGAGAACCTCTTCTATTCGTCGATCGCCAGGAACGTGGAGTCGGTGACGAAGGATGCCGGGTATCACCTCGTGTTGTGCAACAGCGACGACGATCCGGAGGTCGAACGGGAATACCTGAAGCTGCTCGAAGGCATCCACGTAGATGCGTTGATCGTCACGCCCACGTCCAAGAACCGGCGGAACCTGGCGCAGCTCCTCGAGAAGGAGATGGTCATCGTCCAGATGGACCGACGCGTCGAGGATCTGGCGGCAGACGCGATCCTCGTGGACAACGAGGCAGGGGCTGCGAGTGCCGTGTCGCACCTCATCGAGGCCGGGCATTCGCGGATCGGCATCGTCACCGGCGAGCTCGCGGTCCCCACGGCCCGGCTGCGGCTCGCGGGATACGAACGTGCCCTCAGGGAGCACGACATCCCGCTCCGGAAGGAGCTCGTCAAGACGGGCTCGTTCCATCGGGAGCACGCCATCGAGGACGCCGTGGACCTGATCCGCGCGCGGCCCGTGCCCACGGCGGTGTTCGCCGCGAACAACATCCTCGCCGAGGCGTCCCTCATCGCGATGGAACAGGAAGGCCTGAGCGTGCCGCGCGACGTCTCGCTCGTGGCGTTCGACGACATGCCCTGGATGCGCATGGTCGTCCCGGCGATCACGACGGTCCGCCAGCCGATCGCCGACATGGCCAGGGGCGCAGCCGAGCTTGCGCTTCGCCGCCTCCGTGATGGGCGCGAAGGCGCCCCGAGCACGATCGTGTTCCGAACCCAGCTCATCGAGCGCGACTCGGTGGGCCCGCCGCGAACGGGGAAGCGGAGCTAGCTCCTTCGCGGCTCATCGTTCGATCGACGACTCCATCGGCCCGAGGGTCTCGACCGACCGCGCCGCGATCCGGCAGCCAAGCCGGGCCGCTTCGACGGGATCGGCGCCCCGCAGGGTGGCCGCCACGAATCCGGCGGCGAAGATGTCGCCCGCGCCCGTCGGATCCACCTCGTTCGCGGTCGGCGCGGGGACGTGCACGTCGAGTGCTCCCCAGCGCACGCGTGCGCCCTCCGCTGCCAGCGTGGTGCAGACGACGGCACCGGCTCCCAGGAGTTCCTCCTCGTCGAGCCCGAGGGCATCCAGTTCGCCTTCGCTCGGGAACAGGAAACCGGCCTGCTGTGTGAGGGATCGGATAGACGCCAAGATGGCGCGCGTCGACGCCTCGACCCGGATGTTCGGGTCGACCGACACACGCCCGCCCGCCAGCATGACGCGCCTCGCCGCCTCGATGGCGGTTTCGGCGAGGGGTGAGCCGAGGGCGAGCGAGGACCCGGAGATGTGGAGCCAATCGGCCTCCTCCGGCCGGCGACCCAAGTCAACGGGTCGGAGCCTCGCCGCCGCCGCATCGCTCACGTGGAAGACGAAGCTCCTCTCCCCTGTCGACGCGTACGCGACGAAGGCAACCGCAGTGGTGCGCGTGGGATCGACCACGACGCCGTCGACATCGACCCCGTCGAGCTGAAGGCGATCGCGGATGAGTTGGCCGAAGGCGTCGTCCCCCACGACCGCGCAGAGCTGCGTCGGGATGCCGAGCCGCGCGGCGGCGCTCGCGAAGATCCCAGGTGCGCCGCTGGGGAACGGACCGATCATCACGGCGGTCTCGTTCAGTGGCGAATCGCGGCTCGGCCGCATGAACTCGGCAAGCACTTCACCCACGACGAGGAGAGACGTCACACGGGCAACCATAGCGGCGGCCCGCGCGCGTGAAACCGCTCAGACCGGAGGTCCCGGGCGGGCCGGGACCCCCGGCACGGCACACGGTCACGAACCTCTGCGACGGTGGCGAGGGAGGGACCGATGGCTGAGCCGCGGATCCTGCTGATCGGGTACAACGGCGCGAACAACACCGGCGCCGAAGCCTTGCTGCTCGCCGACCTCGCGGACGTTCGCACCGTGTTCGGGCCCGGTGCGCCGATCACGATCCCGGCCCTCGAGCCGGCGAACCTCCGGCGATACGTGGGCGATGCACCAGGTGTCCGCGTCGAGCACCTCCCCACGATCTTCCCGCTCACGGTCCGGCGGCTCGTTCGCGAGCACGACCTGGTGATGCTCGTCGAGGGCAGCGCGTACATGGATACATGGACGTCGGCGCTCCTCTGGTACTTCCTGTGGGCGACGCGGTGCGCGGCTGTTCACGGGACACCGTGCATCGCGTACGCCGTCGACGCCGGGCAACTGCGTCCCAGGAACGAGCGACTGGTGCGGCGGCAGGCGAGCCGGACCGACCTGATCGTCACGCGGTCGGCGGCCGCCGCCGACCGCCTCAGGTCGTGGGGAGTGACCGCACCGATCGAGACCACGGCGGACAACGCCTTCACGTTCCGTCCCGGCCAACAGGACGCCGGTTGGCTCCGAGAGGCGTGGCCAGATGCGGGTCCGGCGCCGGTCGGGATCGCAGCGGTCGACCTGTTCCTGTGGCCGGTCGTGATCCGCCCGTTCGGACGCCGAGACGATCGCTACCGGTGGCCGTACTCGTTCAGCCGGTCACCCGAGCGACGCCTGGCCTCGACGCGGCTCGCCGAGGGATACGCGCGGATCGCCGACGAGGTCGTGACCGAGCACGGGAGATCGGTCGCACTCATCTGCATGGAGGAGCTCGACGAAACGTTCGCGCGGGCGATCCATGAGCGGATGCGACGGCCGGAGCACGCCCGGATCTTCTCGTCCCGCGAACTGGACGCGTCGAAGATGACGGTGCTCCTGCGGAGCCTCGGCGGGCTCCTCACGTCCCGGTACCACGCCTCCGTCCTTTCGATGGCTGCGGGCGTGCCGCAGGTGGCGGTCGGACACGACCTCCGGCTCCGCACGTTGTTCGAGGAGCTGGGGCTCGGTCGCTGCTTCGTCTCCCCCGGCGGCGACGGAAACCTCGCGCGGCATCCGGACGATCTGGACACGATGGTCGCCACGGCGTCGGCGCGTCTGAACGATGTCCTCGCCGCTCCGGCGGACGTCACGAACACGCTCCTCGATGGCTACGAGCGCCATCTGCGCGACGCCCGGCGGAACCGTGAGCTCCTCCGAAGCTTCGCCGACACGCACGGATGGGGTGCTGAGCGGTGGGCGGCGTAGTCCTGCTCACGGGGGCGACGGGGTTCGTCGGAACCGAAGTCGCGCAACGGCTCCTCGACCGGACCGATCTCGGCATCGTCGCGCTCGTCCAAGCCGCGAGCGCCGACGACGCGCGCCGGATGACACGTCGCACGTGGTACGGCCGGCCCCAGCTCACGGCAGCGATCGGAGGTCGCGTCGAGGTGGTCGCGGGCGACGTGACGCAGCCGCTGCTCGGCCTGGATCAAGACGTGTACGCGGCGCTCGTCCGCCGTCTCTCCCATGTCGTGCACGCGGCGGCGAACGTGCGCTTCGACGCGTCGCTCGACGACCTGCGCCGGACGAACGTGGTCGGGACCGCCAACGTTCTGACGCTCGCCCGAGCAGCCCACGCCGACCACGGACTCGAGCGCGTGCTGCACGTCTCGACGGCCTACGTCGCCGGCCGCCGGACGGGCGAGATCGGCGAGGACGATCTGAGCGATCGGTTCGGCTTCGAGAACGACTACGAACGGACGAAGTACGAAGCGGAACGCCTGGTCCGCGAAGCAGCGGATCTTCCGGTGACCGTGGCCCGTCCTGGGATGATCGTCGGCGACTCGCAGACCGGCGAGATCGCAACGTTCAACACCTTCTACGTGCTGCTCCGCCGGTACCTCACGCGGCGTACGCACGTCGTGCCCGTCAACCCAGGGCTGCGGGTGAACATCGTGCCGGTCGACCACATCGCCGACGCGATCGTGCGGCTGCTGATGGACCCGCGCGCCGAGGGGCGAACCGTCCACCTCACTGCGCCCCGGAGCGCGCTGCCGACGGCCGCCGAGCTCGTCCGCGCCGTCCGTGAGTGGGCGCGTGCCGAGCTCGGGGTCCAGCTCCCCAGGCCACTCCTCGTGCCGCTCTCCCGGGTGCGCGTGCCCGGGCGTGCGGGTGATCGACTCGACGTGCTGGTGCCGTACCTCAACGAGCGCCGCACGTTCCGGCGCGACGATGCCGACCGGTTGCTCGGATCGTACGAGCCGCGCTGGCAGGCGTTCCTCCCGGCCCTGATGCGCTTCGCGGTCGATCGCGGGTTCCTCCATCGCTCCGGACGCACCGTCCATGAACAGGCGATGTTCCGGCTACGGAGCCGGCGGCTGCCGGTCCGCTACGTCGACATCGTGGACGGCCGGGCGCATCCGCGGTCCGCGGCCGACGTGCGTGCCGACGTGCTGGCATCGGCGCGCGCCCTCCGCGGGATCGGCGTCGGCGCGGGGAGCCGGGTCGCGATCGTGGGGCCGAACGGAACGCGGTACCTGACGCTCGACCTGGCGCTGGGTCTCGTCGGCGCCGTATCGGTGCCGCTGTACGCCACGATGCCGTGCGACGAGATCGACCAGATCCTGCGGTCGAGCCACGCGGACGTGTTGCTCGTCGGATCGCCCCGCATCCTCGAGGGCCTCGGTCCGGTCGCGTCTGCTCTGCCGATCGCGTCGTTCTGCCGGGGGGCGCCTCGCGCGGGGATCATGAGCTGGGACGATCTGGTCGCGCGCCGTGAGGATGCGCCCGAGATCGAGCGGGCGCCCGTCGACCTCGAGGATCTCGCGACGCTCCGGTACACGTCGGGAACGACCGGTGTGCCGAAGGGCGTCGCGTTCACGCACGGACAGCTCCGATGGATGGCCGAGACGATCGCGTCGCTCGTCCCGTGGCGGGCGCGCACGGAACCGGTGGCTTACGTGTCGTTCCTTCCGATGAATCATGTGGTCGAGGGGATCCTGGGAACGTACGGGCCCTACGCGATGCCCGCACCGGTCCAGATCGCGTTCGTCGAGGACATCCACGACGTGCCGGAGGCTCTGCGTTCGATCCGCCCGACGGTGTTCTTCTCCGTCCCGCGGCTCTACGAGAAGGTGTGGGAACGGGTCGAGGGAAGCGCGGCGGGCCGGCGGTTCCTCGCCATGCCCGACGGACCCGCGAAACGCGCACTGGGTTCGTTGGTCCGCCGGAGCGCGCTCCGGCGCGCGGGGCTCGACCGGTGCGCGCAGCTGATCGTCGGGTCCGCCCCGATACCGGACGGTCTCCTCCAGCGTTTCCACGAGCTGGGCGTCGAGGTGCACGACGCCTACGGGCTGACCGAGGCACCGCTGCTCACGTTGGATCGGTCCGGGCGCAACCGGATCGGCACCGCCGGCGAGCCGCTCCCGGGAACCACCGTGCGCATCGCGGAGGACGGCGAGATCCTCGCGAGGGGGCCCCAGGTGACGATCGGCTACGCCGACCGGGACGCGACGCAGCCGTTCCGCGACGGATGGCTCGCGACCGGCGACCTCGGGCACATGGACGACGGATGCCTCGTCATCGACGGCCGCAAGAAGGAGCTGCTGAAGACCTCCTACGGGAAGTACCTCAACCCGGCGAAGATCGAGGCGCGGGTCCTGACGATCCCCGGGGTGACGAACGCCATGGTGGTCGGCGAGGCCCGACCCTTCTGTTCGGCGCTGCTGTGGATCGACGGCGCGCCGACCGGCGAACGGCGTAGCGCCGTCGCGGACGCCATCGCCGAGATCAACCGCGGCCTGTCCCATCCCGAGCAGGTGAAGCGGTGGGCGGTGCTTCCCGACGATCTCTCGGTCGACACCGGGGACCTGACGCCGAACCTCAAGCTCCGGCGGGAACGCGTCGCCGCGCGGTTCGCCGACCAGATCGAGGGCCTCTACCAACGGGAGGAGGTCCGCACGTGAGCCTCCGGATGCGTGCGCTCCGCGGTCCGATCCCGGAACCGGTCAGGCGCTGGGTGGTGCGCGCGCTCTTCCGGACGACGATGGACGCGTTCGACGCCCCGACACCCGATCTCCGTGGCCGGTCGGCCGACTCGATCCTCCACACGTACGTGGCGCGCACGGACGAGCTCGCGCGCTACGTGCTGCTCGAACCGGAGCGCCGGGAGCTCGCCGAGCGGCAACTCCGGTCGAACATGGAGCGACTCGGCCGCCGCGTCCGGCTCGCGCTCGGCGTCCGGACCACGGCCGATGCGATCGACGTCGCGCATCGACTCTACGGACTGATCGGGATCGACCTGACCGGCGACGATCGAGGGCAGGTCGTCGTCGGCCGATGCGCGTTCGCGGCACGCTACTCGCCGGACGTGTGTCGGGTGATGTCGGCTTCGGACGCGGGCCTGTTGTCCGGGCTCACGGACGGCGGCCGGCTCACGTTCACCGAACGCATCACGAGCGGAGCCCCGGCGTGCCTGGCGACGCTCTCCGTCGCTGGGGAGCGTCGGCGATGACCACGGCCATCGTGGTCGGGAGTGGAGCCGGGGGCGCCACGGCCGCGAAGGAGCTCCAGGGTGCGTACGACGTCACGGTGCTCGAGGCAGGTCGACCGTATCGTCGCTGCGAGCTCGACAGACGCTCGATCGATCGGCTCGCGCGGAGCCGGCTCCTGGTGGACCCGAGGCTGATCCGCGTGGCGTACCCGACGATGCGGGTCCGGCGCACCGACGACATGCTCATCGTCCACGGGAGCGGGACCGGCGGGACGACGACCGTGGCGACCGGCAACGGGATCCGAGCCGACGACGACCTGCGCGAACTCGGGATCGATCTCGACGAGGAGTTCGCAGAGATCGCTTCCGAGATCCCCGTGTCGGTCGAGCACCGGCGCCGATGGCACCCGATGACCCGCCGACTGTTCGCCGCCGCCGACGATCTCGGGCTCGCCCCTCAGCCGACCCCGAAGATGGGACGGGCCGAAGGATGTCACCACTGCGGACGCTGCGTCCTGGGATGTCCGTACGGGATCAAGTGGGATGCCCGGAGCTTCCTCGACGTCGCCGTCGCCCGCGGCGCGAACGTGCGCACGGGGATGCGGGTGGACCGGGTCGTGACGGAAGGAGGGCGTGCCGTCGGCGTCGTGACCGCCGGGCCGAGGGGTCGGCTGCTCACCGCCGATCTCGTCGTCCTCGCGGCGGGAGGTTTCGGCACGCCGGCGATCCTCGAGCGCTCCGGGATCCGGTGCGAACCGACGCTGTCCGTCGACCCCGTGCTCACGATCGCCGCTCGGGTCCCGTCGGCCTGGCAGTGCAACGAGATCGAGATGCCGTTCGTCGTCAGACGTGACCGTTACATCCTGTCGCCGTACTTCGACTGGTTGAGCTTCGCCCTCGATCCGCGCTGGCGCCATCCACCGCAGGACATCGTGGGCGTGATGGTCAAGATCGCCGACGAGGGAGGCGGCCGTGTCGACGGGCGCGGCGTGCACACCCACCTGACGCCGGGCGACGAGGCGGCGACTGGAGGAGGGCGCCGCGCTCGCCCGCGAGTTGCTGGCGAGCGCCGGGATCGATCCGGCATCGACGTTCGACGGCATCCTGAACGGCGGGCACCCCGGCGGCACGCTGCCGCTCACCCACGCCACGGCGGCGACGTTGCATGACGAGCGTCTGCCCGAGAACCTCTACGTGGCCGACGCGACGCTCTTCCCGCGGTCGCTCGGCCTCCCGCCGATCCTCACGATCGTCGCCCTCGCATCCCGGGTGGCACGGATCGCCGCATCTGCCTGTGGGCCGCGACGCAACCTGAAGTGGGCGCACGGTATCGGCGCATGAGCGAACCGCGCGTGTTCGAGGCATCCAGCCGGTTTCCCCGCATCATGCGGGCGGGGAAGGTAGCGCTCCCGGCGTCGGCGGTGGCATGGGCGCTGACGTCGATGCGTCCCACACGCGGTTCAGGTGCTCCTGCGAGTAGATCCCTGTTCCCACGCTGACCACCAACAACAAGATGACGTTCAGGGCGGGCGATATCTGCTGCACCACGCCTGCGCGTTGTTCCATGCCCGCGATGTGGAGCGACGTGTTGTACACCGAGATGAACGGCGGGACGATGATGAGCCAACCGAGGGTGACCGCGAGCAGCGCCATCCCGGGGCGAACGCTGTCATCTCTCTGGAAGCGCCGGATCTCGTCGTTGATCTTGTAGTACCAATAGAGCCAGTAGATCCCGAAGGTGATGAACGTCAGACCCAGCACGCCGAGCGGATCCCGTTTCAGGTACGTCTGCCCATCGATCGCGATCGTCTCGGCCATGACACCGGAAGCGTACTTCGGGCGCTCCGGAGGGAACCACGTCGCACGGGGCTGCTTCCGTTCGAACGCTCCATGCTTAGAGTTCCGATCGTGGCCGTGCCTTCGGCAGAGACGAACGTTCGACGTGCGGAGCTCCTCGGCGTCCTGTCGCTGGGGGCCGATCTCGGGTTGGGGCAGCCGATGGAGCACGTCCTGCGCGAGTGCCTGATCGCGATGCGCCTGGGCGAGCGCATCGGCCTGAACCAAACGGAGCGCGTGACGGTCTACTACGCCGCGCTCCTCACATGGGTTGGATGCCACGTCGACGCGTACGAGCAGGCGAAGTGGTTCGGGGACGACCTGGCGTTCAAGTCCGACTTCCCGCTCGTCGACCATCCGGGGACCGGCTTCGTGCTGAAGCACCTCGGGGCGGGACGTCCGCTCCTGGATCGCGCGCGGCTCGGCGTCGCCTTCCTCGGGGACGGGCGGCGCGACGCCGACAACATCCTGGACAACCATCGGACCGCCGCCGAGGAGCTCGCGGCGCAGCTCGGACTGGACCAGGACGTGCGGAACAGCCTGGGCGCAGGCCTTCGAGCGCTGGGACGGCAAGGGGACCCCCGGGAACGCCAAAGGTGAGCAGATCTCCGTCGCCTCGCGGCTCGTGAGCCTGGCCGACGTCGTCGAGGTCTTCCATCGGGCTGGCGGCGTTCCGGCCGCGATCGCGGTCGCCCGCGACCGGAGCGGCACGCAGTTCGACCCGGCGCTCGTGGACGTCTTCTGCCGGGATGCGGCGGAGCTGTTCGACGGCATCGAGTCGGCGACGACCTGGGACGCCGTGATCGCGGCGGAGCCCGACCTCGAGGTCGTGCTGACCGACGAGGAGCTCGATGCGGCGCTCGCGGCCATGGCGGACTTCGCCGACCTCAAGTCGCCCTACACCCTGGGGCACTCGTGCGCCGTCGCCGAACTCGCGGCTGCGGCCGCGCGTGTCCAGGAGCTGCCCGACGCCGACGTGGCGCTGGTTCGCCGCGCCGGGTTCGTGCACGACCTGGGACGGCTCGGCGTGTCGAACGCGATCTGGGACAAGCGCGGCGATCTCACACCGGCGGAGCTCGAGCGGGTGCGCCTGCACCCCTACCTCACGGAGCGCATGCTGGCCTCGTCGGCGGCCCTGGCTCCGCTCGGCGCCGTCGCCGTCCAGCACCACGAGCGGCTCGACGGCTCGGGCTACCCGCGGGGAACGTCGGGCGAGTCGCTGACGCCGACGGGGCGGATCCTGGCCGCGGCCGACACGTATCGGGCCAAGCTCGAGCCGCGGCCGCACCGCCGCGAGCTGACGCCCGAGGAGGCGGCTTCGTACCTGCGGGCCGAGGTGAAGGCCGGCCGGCTCGACGGCGACGCGGTCGATGCCGTGCTCCGTGCGGCGGGTCATCCGGTGCGACGGCGTCGCGCCTGGCCCGCCGGACTCACGTCGCGGGAGGTCGACGTGTTGCGGCTCGCGGCGCTCGGGCTCTCGAACCGCGAGATCGCCGACCGGCTCGTGATCTCGCGGAAGACGGCCGCCAACCACGTCGAGCACATCTACGCGAAGATCGGCGTCTCCAACCGCGCCCGGGCGAGCCTGTTCGCCGTGCGGAACGGGCTGATCCCCGATACCCCACCTGCGGACGAGATCTAGCCGGCGCATCTCCTCCCAAAGATGAGGTGGTTGCCCCATGACCCGAGGGCGCTATCTCCCTACCGTCGCACGCGTCGGATCGACCGACGAAGACCGGGTGAAGGAGGAGTCGCGATGACCGAGGTGCGATGGGACGGAGGAGCGAACTACGAGATGGTCCTGGACGCGAACTGCGATGCGTCCCCGGCGGCCGTGTACGACGTGCTGGCCGACCTGTCGACGCACCTGGACTGGGCCGGCAAGCGGCAGCACCGGGGGTTCCGGCTCCTCTCGTTGAACGGAACGGGACCACTGGAGACCGGGACCGAGTTCACGAGCGTCGGTTCGATCCCCATGGCGCGGGCCAGGTGGGAGAACAGCAACGTGGTGGTCGAGGCGCGGCGCCCGGAGGTCCTGGAGTTCCACACGGAAGCCGTCACCGTGTGGCGGAGCGGCGAGCGGACCGAAGCGGTGTACGAGCACCGGTACGAGATCGTCCCCGCCGCGACGGGGTCGCACGTCACCTACCGGCTCCGCCAGGCGGCGATCGAGAACCCGCCGCGCCGGATGCGCGTGCCGGTGATGCGGACCATGACGCACCGCGTGATGATCCCGTGGTTCTGCAAGCGCGGGTTCAAGAACCTGCTGCGGTCGGCCGAGCGCCGCGGCTCGATGAACGAGGTCGTGCGACCTAGACGGATCCGGCACGCCGCCCGAGCGCGAGCGCCAAGCGGTCGAGGGACGCTTCGGTCAACGGCTGGAGCAGGACGATCAGGTGGCCGATGCCGAGGGCCGCATACTGGTCGATCGCGCGGGACAGCTCGTCGACGGAGCCGCTGAAGGACGGATCTTCCTCGTCTTCGTCGTCCGGCACGCCATGCGCAGGGTCGTAGACGGTCATCCCGACGGTGAGCGTCAGGGCGGCCGGGTCTCGGCCCTCTGCGTCGATCGCCTCGCGGAACGTCGCCAGCTGCTCGCGGAGTTGCTCGTCGGGCGCGCCGAACCACGCCGTGTTCCAGAGCGTCCGCGTGACGGGCGGTGAGCCGAAGCATCCGCGGGCCGAACGCCGCCACGAGGACGGGGATGCCGACGATCCGGCGCGGGGGCGAGAACCGCGTCCTGCGCTTCCTGGTACCGACCGCTGAAGGTGACGGTCTCGCCGCGCAGCAGTGGAACGATGATCTGGAGCGACTCTTCGAATCGATCGACCCGATGGTCGCTGGGGAAGCCGAACGCCCGGTACTCGGGGTCGTGCCACCCGGCGCCGAGGCCGAGGATCAGGCGGCCGCCGCTCACCTCGTCGGCCGTCGCGGCCATCTTGGCGACGAGGGCCGGGCTCCGGAAGCTCGAGCACAGGACGAGCGTCCCGATCTCGACGCGCTCGGTCACGGCCGCGAGGGCGCTCACGATGGTCCAGGCTTCGTGCATGCCCTCGATCGGCCCGTTCGCCTGCTTGTTGAAGAAGTGGTCGAACATCCACACGGAGTCGAGACCGTGTGCCTCGGCCGCCAAGACGAACGATCGGATCGCCGGCCAACTGGGAGTCGAGCCCTGGCCGTCAACCTCTGCTGCCGGGATCACCACGCCGACCTTCACGGGAGGACTCTACGGGAGCCCATCGTTCGCTTGACACTCGAGCGCCGCCCCGGCGCGCGGAACTGGCGTTCGGCGAGGGGTCGCGGTTTGATCTAGGGTCCGTCCATGTCCGAGCCAGCAGCACAACGCAACCTGATCCTCATCTTGGCGAGGAACTTCGCCGCTCGCCTCGCCACCGCGCTGTTCCTGGTCGACGCCGAGGGACGTGTCATCTTCTTCAACGAAGCGGCCGAGCGTCTACTCGGGCAGCGGTTCATCGAGGGCCACGGCATGACGCCGGCTGAGTACGCCAAGCTCTTCCAGCCGAGCGACGACGAGGGCAACCCGATCCCGATCCTCGAGACGCCGCTCGGCATCGCGGTCACGCGCCGCGAGCCGGGACACGCGCGACTCAGGATCCGCGGCGCCGACGGCGTCACGCGGCCGATCGAGGCGACGGCCTTCCCTCTGCTCGCCCATACAGAGGAACCCGTGGGGGCGATCGTGATCTTCTGGGAGCGTCAGGAGGTGCCGTAGATGCGGGTCCGGATCTGGGGAAGTCGCGGCTCGATCGCGACTCCTGCATCGGAGACCACACGCTACGGAGGGAACACGTCGTGCATCGAGGTGCGGCTCGACGACGGAACGCTGCTGATCCTCGACGCGGGGACGGGCGCGCGAGGGCTCGGCCTCGCACTGCTCGAGGATCCGCCGGCGCGGATCGATCTCCTGCTCACGCACCTACACGTCGACCACCTGGAGGGTCTCGGCGCCTTCGAACCGATCTGGCGCCCGGAGACAGACCTGCACATCTGGGGGCCGGCATCGCCGTTCGCCTCGCTCGATGAGCGGATCGCGACGTACTTCTCGCCTCCGCTGTTCCCGATCCACCTGTCGGAGGTGCCGGCGCGCTGCACGTTCCACGACGCCCCCGACGACGCGTGGCGGATCGGAAGCTCCAGGATCTGGTCCGATCCGATCCAGCATCCCGGTCCGACGGTCGGCTACCGGATCGAGGCCGATGGAAAGGTGCTCACGTATCTCACCGACCATGAGCCCGCGCTCGGCTCTGACCTTCGAACGATGCCTCCGGAGTGGATCTCCGGGTTCGCCCTGGCATCCGGTGCCGACGTGCTGGTGCACGATACGCAGTACACAGCGGCGGAATACGAGCATCGCTTCGGCTTCGGCCACTCCAGCACGGACCACGTCGCGGTGTTCGCGGAGAAGGCGGGCGTGGATCGCCTGCTGCTCTTCCACCATGACCCGATGCACAGCGACGCGGAACTGGACGAGATCCGCGGGGCCGTGATCGACCGCTGGGGGGTCGATCCGGAGCGTTGCTCGATCGCGGCCGAAGGAGCGGAGTTCATCATCTGAGACCTCGGACATGGGTCGGCCCCGGTTCGAGAGATCGAACGCGCTGACTCGCGGTCACCCGATGCCGTGACACCCGGGCTGGGATGCCGGAGCGAATGAGCCCTTGGACGGCTTGACGTTCGTCGGGCAGACGACCTACCGTGCATGGCTAGGTCGTTCGCCTTAGGCGGGCGGCCGGACGTGTGAATCGTCCAGGTCGAAGGGGGGGAACAGATGCCAAGCCGTATCGGTCCGAAGAAGGGGTCGTGGATCGGCGGCCTCGATGTGGTTCGGGTGACCGACCGCCGTTCGGGGCCGGCACACGGCAAGGAGCATGGATCCCAAGTACCACTCCCGTCGGCAGGCGTCGGGAACGTCAGCAACAAGGAGGCCGAACCACGATGAGCACCCCCCGGAAGCGGCGACTCACCCTCGCTATCGCGCTTGCGCTCAGCATGCTGGTCGTCATCGTCACCGCCACGCTCGCGTCGAGCTCGGTCGGGACGGGTGGCTTCAACGGCCTCAAGGACGGCGGCTACCTGAACCTCAGGTTCCCCGACACCAACGCCCCCGCAACGTTCACGCAGAACGACAACAACGGGGTCCTGATCTCAGGTCAGACACAGAACATCACGACCGCGAGCAGCTGCGGCGTGAACGGCGTGAACCCGGGAGCGCCCGACTTGGCGCAGGTCACGGCGTCAGGCGGCTCGCTGGGTGCGGAAACCTCAGGCACGAAGTTCGTCGGGCTCGGGGTCAAAGGCAAGGGGTCGAACGGGACCAACTGCGGGCGCATGGAGCCGGGTGAGTCTCTCAAGGTGACCTTGGGGACCGGCCTCAAGCTGACCAACGGCGATCCCGCAGGGAGCGGGCTCATCGTGACCGCGGCCGAACTCGACATCGATGGGAAGGGCAACGCGATCGTCCGCGCCAACCTATTCAAGGGAACCACGCAGGTCGGGTTCGCATTGCTCTCGACGCAGGCCGCAACCGGCGACTCCGGCCCGGACGCGACGAGCAGCGACAACTTCGCCTTCCCCATCAACGCCGGGATCCCCGCCTGTACGTCCTCGACGCCGGCGGCGGGCCAGGTATGCGGGTCGTTCGCACCGTTCGACAGCCTCACGCTGTCGACGAGCACCCTTCCGTCGGGCTCCCCCAGCTTCTCGCTGGAGGGCGGGCGCACCACTGATCCGCGCTCCACGTTCGCGTGGGACAGCTACAAGCTGCGGACGAACACCGCCGACAGCGTGTTCAAGCTCCAGCAGAGCGACGGAACCCTGTTCTGCGGCGACAGCGTCCAGGACGGCAACGGGACGGATTCATTCACGCGCGGGGCCAACAACAAGGACGGCAGCACCTGTGTGGTCGTCGGCTACGACTACAACAACACCGTCGACACCAATACAGGGGTCAAGACGGTCGAGCTGCTGTGGGACACGGTCTCCCAGCCGGCCGCGACGTTCTCCCTGACGCAGACATGGCTCCCGGAGGACAGCATGATCCTCGGTGACGGCCGCCCGGTGCCGTCGAAGAGCACGCAGGTGGAATGGGATCCGATGATCGGCTTCATCACGGCGCCGGCATGCACGAGCACGAGCCTGCCGACCCGCTATGGGACACTCGGTGCGGCGCTCGGTGGGGCCGATATGACGATCCAGATCACGCTCGCGAGCGGAGTCACGGCGAGGAGCGACGCCTTCAACCTGCAGATCGGGAGCGAGATGATCTCGATCCCGGCGCAGACGCCGTCGGTGAGTGGCGGGGTTGCCACCTACACGGGCATCACCCGAGGTGCCGGAAACACCACGGCCGGCTCGTACGCGAGCGGTGCGAACGTGATGACGACGCCGTTCCCGATCCTCGGCACGGGTAGCAGCGCGTTCGTCGTGAAGATGTGCCTTTCTGCCAGCTCGTGGGTGCCGACCGGCATCATGGGGACGAACGGGCTTCCGCAGGTCCAGGTCACGGAGACGATCCTGGCCGAAGGAGACATGTCGGGGAGGCACTGATCAAGCTCCACGCAACCAAGCCGTATCGAAGAGCGGCCCCTTCCGGGGCCGCTCTTCACGTTCCTGGGCCGTTGTACGGGCGTAGCGGCACGACGGGCACGGCGACAAGATGGAGACGCTCCAGGAGGGAGCGGATCTCGCCCTGCATCTCAGGATCCACTTCCTCCCCTTGGATGCGCTGGAGGCGGATCAGGCCATGCAAGGTCAACACGACCTCGTGGTCGGCGCCACGCGTCCGACCGGCTCGGAGGCTCTCCTCGAAGGCGGCCCTAGCTCCCGCGAGATCCCCAAGCTGGCCGAGGGCATAGCCTTTCGCCCGTAGCAGGAGCGGTGAGTCGGGACCGGCCTCCGAGAGGCTCGCGTTGGACAACGCTGCCGTCGACAGCTCCAGCGCGACCTCCGATTCACCCATCGACACCCGGCACTCGGCGATCCTCGCATCCGTGCCCACCACCTCGGATTGCGCGCCGATGCCGGAGAACACGGCCCGCGCTTCCTCGAGCAGGATGAGACTCTCCTCGGGTCGACCAGCTCGGAGCAACGTCCTGCCGAGCACCGCGAGGCAATCCCCGTACGCCAGCCCGTCTCCCGCTGCCTTCAAGATACGCAGTGATCCGCGCAACTGACCCTCGGCCTCGACCAGCAAACCCTGATCGGAGAGGACCTCTCCGATCATCGCGGAGGTGTGCGCAGCGGCGACGGTATCCCCGATCGTGAGGCTCGCCTCCGCGGCCTGTCGGAAGTATTCGAGACTCTGGTCCCATCGACCCGAGAAGTACGCGCCCACCCCGAGGTTGTGCAAGATCTTCGATTCTCCGACCAGATCGCCGAGGTCCCGATAGAGCTGGAGCGCCGGGCCCAGGTAGGGCTCGACGGGATCACCCGTCGACAAGGCGATGAAGAACAGGGCGTTGTAGGTCTGCGCAAGGGCCTCACGGTCGCCGGCCTCCTCGGCTTCACCCATGGCTCGGCCGCACCAGCGCTGTGCCTCGGCATAGCGACCCTCGGCCTGGAGGATCGTCGCGCACCAGGCGGACAGACGTGCGCGGAGCTTCGCCGATTCATCTCCCCTCGCGCCCTCGAGTGCCGTCCGTGCGCGGGTCGATCCAACGCAGGGCCTGTGGGTAGCGAGCGAGCCTATCCTCCATCCGCGAACGCTTGAGCAAGAATCCAGCCTGGCGGACTGGATCGTTCGTCGCCAACCGGTGAGCGGCAGCGTAGGCGTCCGCGGCACGCCGATATTCACCAGCGAGTGACAAGGCATCGCCTCGCGTCTCACAGGCGTTGAGCATCTCGATCGGATCCGCGTCCACCCTGCGGCCCGCATCGAGCGCCCGCTCGTAGAAGGCCGCAGCCTCGATGTTGGCGTACGAAGCCGAGGCTCGCCCCCCCGCGGTCATGCTGAAGCGCCACGCTCGCTCGAAGTCACCGGCGAGGAAGAAATGGAGGGACAGCATCTCCGCCTGTTCGTCAGCATCGGCGCCCGCTTCACTGACGATCGCCTCGCCCACGGCGGCATGGAGCTCACGCCTCTTCCGGAACGGGAGCCCCTCGTAAGCGGCATCGCGGAGCAGAGCATGTCGGAATCGGTACCGGCCTGCTCCGAGGTTCTCGAGGACCGGATCGAGACGCTCCAGGGTGACGTCTCCAACCATCCCGTCGCCGAGGATCCGACGAAGGAAGGCCTCCTCGAATCCCATACCGAGCACGGCGGCATATCTCAAGAGCGTTCGTTCGCCGCTCCCGAGACTGTCGATCTGGGCCGTCGCCATCGCCTCGATGGATTCGGGAAGACCTTCCGAGGTGCCAGCCTTCGCCGCCGCGCTCAGCAGTTCGCGGAGGAACAGCGGGTTCCCTCCCGAGCGGTGGGCCAGCTGGTGGGCGTCATGCGGCATGAGCGGAGCGTCCTCGGTCGCCACCGCGATCAACCGGTCCACGGCCTCGGGCTCCAGAGGTTCGAGTAGGAACGAGGTGCCCGTCCCCTCGGGGACGAGTGTCGTCGATCCCCCATCTCGCCTCGTCACGCAAAGCAGCCAGGGATACTCGGTCATGTTCCGAGCGAGATATCGGATCAGGTCGCCCGATCCCTCATCGATCCAGTGGGCGTCCTCGATAACGACGATCGTCGGCTCCGTTACGAGCCGGGTGAGGAACGCGGCGGTCACCTCGTGCAGCTTGGACGCCCGGAACTCCTCGCCCAGCGCCGACACCTCTGATGTCGCGGGCACGTCGACGTCTGCGACAGCGGCGAGGAGGGGGAGCCACGCTTCGAGCTCGGGCGCACGCTCTTGCACACGCTCGCGCAAGCGCTCCGCGACGACCGTTGCATCGTGGTCCGGCGCCGCCCCGAGCAGCAGACGCAGGAGTCGGCGGAACGGCAGGTATGGGACCGTGGCCTCGTACAGCTCGCATCCGGTGATGAGCTGCGGTAGCCCGGCCGCCATCCCGCGGAGCTCGTTCACGAGTCTCGTCTTGCCGAACCCGGGATCCCCGACGAGCTCGATCACGGAGCCGCGCTCCTCGAGCACGTCCGAGATCGCGCTACGAAAGGCCCCAACCTCCCGCTCCCGCCCGACAAGAGGGAGCTCCGACACGGTCTCCTTCGGCTTGGCACCCACGGCGGACCCGACGACGAACGCGTTTACCGGTTTCGATTTGCCTTTCACCATGAACGGCTCGAGGGCGACGAGGTTGAAGCCGACCGGGCTCGCCTCGAGGATCTCCGATGTCGCGAGCAACTGACCAGACTCGGCCTTCGCCATAACGCGGGCCGCCAGGTTCACCGCGTCTCCCATCACGGTGTATGTACGGCGGTAGGGAGGTCCGATGTCGCCAGAGAACACATGGCCACGGTTCACGCCGATCCTTATCGCGATGGGTGGCGCCGCCTCGATGATCGCTCGGAGAGCGAAGAGCATCCGCTCCTCGTCGTTGCCGATCGCCTGCGGGGCGCCTGTGAGGAGGATGATCTTCCCCCCGTCATGATCGATATCGCTGCCGAGGAAGGTGACCACATGCTTCTCGCACGCCGATTGGATCCCCGAAACGAGCGAGTCGAGCGCGAACGCCACCGCTTCAGGACCCTGCGCATCCACCATCTGGTCCACACCATCGAAATGGACGAAGGCGACGTTCACGCGACGGTGCTCGGGTTCTGAGGCGCCCGAAAGGAGATGATCCCGCAAAGCGATCGGGATGCACGATAGAAGGTCGAGACCTTCGAGCAACCCCTCCTGCTCGGGAGATGCCACCGACAAGCCAGACGGATCACGGCGCAGGAGGAAGCCTTCACCCTTCCTCGCACCCACAGCGTTGGAGGGGAGGAGGGATGCAGTTTCGGAGCTCACGAGGATCTCGCCCGCCGTCGCCGTGGACTCCATAGCCACGGTCCTGCTCGCAGCGGGTCCCGTGATCACCAGCTCGCGATGATCGTTCCCGACGAGGAAGAACTGAAAGGTGCCGCTATGGACGCCAACCGACATCCTGAGCGTGATCGAGCCGGCGGAAGATGCGATCCGGCCCGTCTGACTGAGCGTCCGGCGCATGCCGAACGCTGCTCTCGCACCCCGAACCGGGTGGTCTGAGCCTGTGAAGAGAAGGAGAAGTGCGTCGCCACCGAACTTGATGAGGCCTCCGCCCTCTGCGTACGCGACCGAAAGAAGCCGCGCGAAGACGGCCCCCAGAACCTCCGTGACCTCCTCGGCGCCGACCCTCCCCTTGCGCGCCAGACGCTCCGACATCTTCGTGAACCCCGAGATGTCGACGAACACGATCGTGCCATCGACCTCACGCAGCATCGTCCCGGGAGCTTCGGCGAGCCAGGAGAGAAGCAGCCGTGGAAGATACGGTCGGAGCGAAGCGGCACGATCGAGCATTGCTTCTGGCACGCGGCTTCCTCCGGGCGGTTGGCCCCCCCGGGAGTCTAGCTGCCTGCTAACCGAGGAAGGAAGGTACCGATCAGCTCGAGATCACGACCTCCCGGACGTATGGCTGCCGGGCGCGTTCGCGAGTGTGAAACGGATCGTTCAACGGTAACCGGTCAAAGCCGAGCAGTCATCGGAGACCCAACGCTTTCGCTTGGCGGGCTCGTTCCCGTGGACCGCCGCTTGCGCACCAGGAGTCCGTTGACGAAAGTAGGCGCATGAGGGACGACGGCGAACTCGGGAGTGCCGGGTGGCAGCAGATCCGTGATGACCTCGGGGAGTCCGGGAAGGCGTTCGTTGCGTCCTTTCGTTCGCGAGACCTCGGCCGCGCTCAGCTGGCGTTCCTTGCCTTCTCTCTGACGGAATGGGGAGGCCTCATCGCTCTGTTCGTGTATGCGTTCGCGAAGGGCGGGATGCAGGCGGTCGGCATCGTGGCGCTCCTGCAGCAGATCCCGGCGGCGGCGTTCGCCTCGCTCGGCTCGGCGCTGGGCGATCGCTACGACCGCCGGCTGGTTCTGATCGTCGTGTTCGGAAGCCTCGCGACCGTCACTTTGGCCGCCGGGATCGCGATGATCCTCGGTGCGCCTGCGCCAGTGTCGTATGCACTCGCGGCGTCGTCGGGTTGGGTGCTGACGCTCGTCCGACCGACGTACAGCGCCCTGCTGCCCTGGATGGTGCAGACCCCGCAGGAGCTGACGACGAGCTACGCCGCGAGCGGGCTGATCGAAAGCATCTCTATCTTCCTTGGACCGCTCCTCGTGGGCGCCGTCCTCGCGCTCGCGGACGGACGGACGATCTCCGGGCCGGGGCTCGCGTTCCTGGTCCTCGGCGCGCTCTTGCTGATCGGCACGCTCCTCGTTTGGACCATGCGGGCTACGAATCGAGGGGTAGATGACGAGCAGCCCGAGGCGTTCCGCCTCGCGGAACTCGGCGCCGGCTACGCCTACGTGTTCCGTGACCAGCGGCGCCGGCTCCTGGTCGGCCTCGTCGGCGCCGGCTCCCTCATGCTCGGGGCGATCGACACGTTGATCGTGGTACTCGCCCTCGACGTGCTGAAGACGGGCGACGCAGGCGTCGGATTCCTGAATGCCGCCCTCGGCGTGGGCGCCATCGTGGGAGCCACGATTGCGATGGTGGCCGGCCAGCGTGCCCGGCTGTTCCCGGCGTTCCGAGCGGCACTGATCGGTTCCGGCACACCCTTGATAGTGACCGCGGCAGCTCCCGTCCTCGCCGCGCCGATGCTCGCCGTCGCGGGCGGCGGGATGCAGCTCCTCGACGTTACCGGGAGGACGATGCTGCAGCGGCTCGTCCCCGATGACAAGCTCTCTCGGACCTACGGGGTACTCGAGTCCCTCTACATGGCGATGGAAGGTGTGGGCGCGTTCGTCGGATCGCTCGTGGTCCTTTCCGTGGGAGCGCGATGGACGCTCCTCGCCGCCGGGGCCTTCCTCCCGATCGCGGGCCTCCTCGTACGCCGACGGCTCTCCTCGTTGGACGTGGGGCTCCGCGTCCCGACCGGAGAGATGGCGGTGCTCAGGGCGACGGACCTCTTCGCCCCGCTCCCTCCGCCGGCCCTGGAACGACTCGCGCGGAACCTCGTTCCGATCGACGTGCCATCGGAGTCGATCGTGTTCCACGAGGGAGAGCGAGGTGATCGATTCTTCATCGTTGAGCGGGGCACTGCCGCGATCACGCGGGAAGGGGAGATCGTCGTCGACCGCGGCCCGGGCGACTACTTCGGGGAGGTGGCGTTGCTCCACGACCTGCAGAGGAACGCCACCGTCACAGCGACGAGCGACTTGCGTTTGCTGGTGCTCGAACGCGAGGAGTTCCTCCGGGTGGTGACGGGACACGATGTGGTGGGCACACACGCGCGACGGGTGGCGGGGATGCGTTCGATATCCAGCTCACCCGACGACGACTGACCGATCCATCCTCGTTCCTGCACCCTTGCGCTACCGCTGCACCTCGTCGGATCGCGTCAGACCGACAGCGGGGCAGGGTCCTCCCAGCGTCCATCCGCTAGGACCAAGCCGATATCCGTCCCCCGAGCGAGAGGATCTTCTCCCGTCGCGCGGCGGCCCGTTCCTCGGGAGACGTGAGCCAGGCGCGCTCGAGGACCTGGAGGAGCACATCCGGGTCGAACGGTTTGCTGACGTATTCGTCCGCGCCGGCCTCGAACGCCCGGAGCCGGTCCGCGCTGAGGGTTCGTGCCGAGACGATCACGACGGGGATGTCGCTGGTGGGTTCCGACCCGCGGAGGGCGACGAGGACGGTGAGGCCGTCGATCCCGGGCATCATGAGGTCGAGCGCGATGACGTCTGGTTCGAAGGACTCCACCAACGCCAGCCCGCTCGTCGCGTCCAGGGCCGCCGCGACCTGGTGACCGGCCCACGCGAACATGTGCTCGCAGATCGAGCGGATGTCGTCGTCGTCTTCGATGACGAGGATGCGCACTCTCGGCTCCCGTTCAGGGGTGCCCGACCTCAGCGGTCATGAGCAGTCGATGTTGTCATCGGCCGAAACACGGACCACCTGAATCCTGCCCCGCCGGGAGCAGCCGGCATCCCGGGGTTGATACTTGGCTTGGACGCCTGTTCACTTATGCGACATGACGACGATCGGAGCGGATCGGTGACGGCCACCTGCCCGGAGGGCCGGTGTACCAACCCCGTCGTCGTCGAGCGCGAGGATGGGCGGTGCTACTTCCACGGCAAGGTGCAGGATGCCTTGATGGATCGGCCCGAGCGCAAGGGTGGGGGACGGGCTCGGGAGTACGTCGACGTGGGAGGCGGGCGGTTGGTCGAGGTCGCGCAGTGGGACCAGGCGACGCGCGATTAGCTCGCAGGCTCGACGACGATCACGACGTTGCCGATCTTCATCCCGGTCTCGACGTACGTGTAGGCCTCGACGATCTGGTCCAACGGATACCGCCGGTCGATCACCGGCGTGAACTCCCCCGCCTCGATCATCGCCTTGAAGCCCTGCACCCGCGCCTGGTCGTACTTCGGCGGGATGGGGAACAGGACCTTCTTGCCTCGTGAACAGCGGAGTGACGAGCGCCAGGATCGGGTTCTGGGCCAGGAAGCCCAGATCCGACGAGACGTAGATCCCGCGCGGCTTCAACAGCCGCTTGCATCGGCCGAACGAGCTCTTGCCGACCGCGTCGAGGACCACGTCGTACCTCTGCGCGTCCTTCGTGAAGTCCTCGGCCGTGTAGTCGATCACCCGGTCGGCGCCCAAGCCCCGCACCAGCTCCACGTGCTCCGTGGCGCAGACCGCGGTCACGACGACGCCGAGACGCTTCAGCAGCTGGACCGCCGCCGAGCCGATCGCGCCGGTCGCGCCGTTGACGAGCACGTCCTGCCCGCTCTGGATCTTCGCCGTTGCTGATCATCGAGAGGGCGTAGTGCGAGCCCTCGGTGCTCGGCCGCGGCCACCTCGATAGGTCACGTTCGCCGGCATGGTCGCGATCGAACCGTCCTCGGGCATCGTCAGGTATTCCGCGTGCGCACCGAACCGCCACTCGCTGAATCCGAACACCCGGTCGCCGACCGCGAACGACGTCACGCCGGAACCGACCGCCTCGACGACGCCCGCGAACTCACACCCGAGGATCGTCCTCTTCGGCTTGAGGAGTCCGCTGAAGAACCGAACGATGAACGGCTTGCCCGATCGGAAACCGCAGTCCGTCCGGTTCACCGTCGTCGCGTGCACCTTGACGAGCACGTCGTGGTCCCCGACCGTCGGCGTGTCGACCTCGACGATCCGAACCACGTCCGGCGGGCCGTATCGGGTGTGAACGGCGGCCTTCATGCCGCGATCAACATCGTTCGTCGCAGCGAGCGACAGCCATCGGTTCAGTCTGGCCGCGGACCGACCTCCGAGACAACATTCATCTGCGATCCGCGGGTGGTACATCCGTCCCGGTGACCGCTCGCGGAGAGCGTTCCACGCCTAGCTCCACGGCCATCATCGCGGCCTGCGTCCGGTTCGTGACCCCCAGCTTGCGGAAGATCGCGTTGAGGTGTCCCTTCACGGTCTTCTCGGACACGTACAGGTTCTGCGCGATAGAGCGGTTGCTCCGCCCCTCGGACAGGAGCGCCAGGATCTCGTGCTCGCGCTGGGTCAGGTGGTATCCGGCTACGCGCGAGCCGCCCACGCCGGTGACACGTTCATTCGAGGACGCGAGGTCCTCGAACAGGGACTGGATGGCTCGCTGCGACAGGAGGTTGCCGCCGCCGGAGATGGCGGCGTCGATCGCCTGTCCCAGGTCCTCGAGGGTCGCATCCTTCAGCAGGTAGCCCGCGGCACCGTCGGACAGGGCACGCTTCAGGTACGGCGCGTATTCGTGGGTCGACAGCATGATCACCGGCACGTCGGGCCACCCGACCTTCATCGCTCGGAGGAGGTCGAGCCCGTCCAGGTCCGGCGTCCGGACGTCGACGAGCATCACGTCGGCGACCTGTTCGCGCATCGCATCCAGCGCCGCCGAGGAACCTCCGGCTTCGACGACGTCAGCGTCGGGGAACCGGTGCGCCACGACGTAAGCCATACCACGGCGCATGATCGCGTGGTCGTCCACGATCACGATCCTCATCGCTGCTCCTCAGCCCCCACAGGATGCGATGGAGACGCGCATGATGGGGCGGCCGTGAAGCCGCCCCATCGCTCCGCCTCGACGTCGCTTCACAGCGGAGTCGCTGACACCTCCGACGACATCGCGCCCTCGCCTTCGGCGTTCACGGCGCTCACTTCGTAGAAATAGGTCGTTCCGCTCACGACGACGAAGTCGTCGAACACCGTTCCGGCCGGGATCGACGTGAGCAGCGCTTCACTGCCGCTGATCGTCGAGCGGTAGATGTTGTACGTGGTGATGGTGGAGCCGCCGTCGGCCGGCACCGTCCACGACAGATGGACCATCGCGAGACCCGCCGTCGCCGTCAGCGTCGGCGCGGACGGCACGCTCGTGGCTCCCGCGACGACCGCGAACCCCTGAGCGCGCTGCGCCCGCTTGTGGGTCGCGTCACCTACGAAGACGACCTTCATCACGTGACCGCCCGCAGCGGCAACGTAGGAGATCGCTGCCTCACCGTTGGCATCCGTCGTGACGGTCAGGACTTGGGTCCCGTCCACGCGGACCGAGAGGAGCGCGTTCGCGAAGGGGACCCAATCGTGGTTGCTCCGCGTGCGGACGAGCACGTCGCTCGTCACCGCTGATCCCGGTGGCACGTTGTGGTCGTCCAGCTTGAAGCGGATCTTCGTGACGGGTGCCGGTTTCGCGACCGCGTTCGTCGCGAAGAGTCCCACCGACAAGCAGACACCCAATGCCACCGCGATGACGCCCCGCAGTGTTCCGTTCCTTCATGACGTTCTCCCTTCGCTAGCTTGCGTTGTCGTTCCCGTGCGGTTGACCCGCTTGGCCGTGAGGTTGCCCTGCCTCGGCCGTGAGGTTGACCCGCCTGGCCGTGGGGTTGCCCGGCCTGGCCGTGGGGTTGACCCGCCTGGCCGTGGGGTTGACCCGCCTGGCCGTGAGGTTGACCCGCCTGGCCGTGAGGTTGACCCGCCTGGCCGTGCCCCGCCCCGGGTGAAGGCTCGACCGAAGGGAGCGGCGAAGGCGAGATCAGGGGTAAGGCCGGCACAGGCGGGAGATGCGTCGTGGCATGGGGGTTCGGGCCGGGGACCCTGATCCCGATCGTGGCGAGCATCGTCTGGGCGACCCCTTGAGCGCCCCCGGGGAGCGCACCCGCGAAGGCAAGGCTGGTCGTCCCGACCAGCATGGCTCCGACGGCAAGAGCCACGACCTTCGCGCGGGCGAACCGCGTGACGGGACGCCGTTGGCGGCTGGGAGGCTCCACTTCGAGATGAGAGCGGAGCTCCTCCACCATCGCAGCCACCGTGGCATGCTCACGCTCGGCGTCGATCGGGGGACAGCTCGACGCCGAGCGCAAGAGCTCGGCGACATGGGCATACCCGGGAGGGGCGTCGTCGGGCTCGACATGCCCCGTCAGGAGTCTGTCGGCGGTGTCACGATCGAGGAGGAGTTTCCGCATCTCACACCTGATATCGCGCCGGCCGGTCATTCCGTTACGCCTTGGTCGGAAACGTCTTTCGCGAGGTTCCGAAGCGCACGGTGCTGAAGGGCGCGCACGGCGCCGGGACGCTTGTGGAGGATCTCGGCCACGGCCGCGACGGAGAGGTCGCCGAGCACGCGCAGCAGAACCACATCGGCCTGATCCGGCGGCAGGGACGCGATCCGCGCGAGCGCATCGACGGTTCCCAGGGCGACGATCGCCTCGTCCTCGACGTTGCCGATACCCCGGTCCCTCCCGAGGAGGTCTGGTGGAGGCGGTGTCGTGCTGCGGACGGCGGTTCGTCGCCGGAGGTCGACGAGTCTCCTCCGGGCGATGGTGAAGACCCACGCGCGCAGGCCATCCTCATCCCCCTGGAACCGCCGCAGGCCGGCCGCCACATCCAGCCAGACCTCGGATGCGAGATCCTCGGCCTCGCCCGGCTCCCTGGAGGAGAGGTAGCGCAGGACCCTCGGCTGGAGTTCCCGATACAGGTTCGTCAGCGCCCACTCAGCGCCGGCTTGGGCCGCCGCGAGAACGCTCTCGAAACCCTCGATGCTCATGTCGTGTCCAGACTCTTCCGGGTGCGATCCCTATATCGGCTCGTTGAGCCCCAGAGGCTCACTCCTTCACCGAGAAGAGCAACTGCCCTGAAGGGACACGCGGGCTTTGGGTTCCCTAGTCTGAACCCGGTCGCCGGCCACCTCGATCTTCCCGCGCACCGATGGTCCCTCACCCGGCGCTCCGGATGGTCGAGCAGGTACCCCCAAACAGACCGGCAGCGAACTCCCGCACAGGACCCTCGGGCGCCCTCACGGTAGGCTCGGAGTTCGATCGACGGACGGGAGGCGACGGTGGCGACGACGCGCAACGCGGCTTGTGAGTGGCATGGTTCGCTGACGGAGGGGAGCGGCCGGGTCACCCTCGAATCGAGCGGCGTGGGGACGTTCGACGTCACGTGGGCCTCCCGGGCCGAGGACCCCGACGGCCGCACGAGCCCGGAGGAGCTGATCGCCGCGGCGCACGCATCCTGCTTCTCCATGTCGTTGGCGAGCCGTCTCGCGAAGGCCGGCCACCCGCCGACGACGCTCAACACCCACGCGGAGGTCGACTTCCAGCCGGGCGAGGGCATCACGGGCATCCGCCTGCGCGTCTCCGGCGAAGCACCGGGGATGGACGCCGACGGATTCCGCGAGTGGGCCGAGGACGCGAAGGCCAACTGCCCCGTGTCCAAAGCGCTCGCCGCGGTGCCGATCACGCTCATCGTGGGCTGAGGCCCGCCGGGGTTCTTCAAGATCGCCCCTGGGGCACGACGCGAGGCCGATTTGCGAGTTTCGGCAACCCGGTGGCAAGCTCATGACTCACCTCAGGGATCACCTGCGCCCAGGAGAGCCGTGCCACGACATCGCGTCTGGAGGAGGGTCGTATGAAGAGATCACTTGCGATGCTTGCCGGCATCGTCCTGCTCGCATCGGTCGGTACCGCCGCGTCGGCGCAGGTACCCGGTCAGGTCAGCGCTCGAGCCGGCAAAGCAGAGGATTACGGCTCCCGGCTCGTGTGCGGTGAGGGAAGCCCGCTCTGCGCCGAGGCGAACGACGCGCTCGGCTACAACGGCGGTTACACCGGCCACGACGAGCCCTCGCTCCTCTTCTATTCGGGGACACCGGGTTCGGGCAACGACACCAACTACCGGCTGGTCGTTCCGACGGATCCGCCCATCCTGCCGCAGCAAGACGGCACGGGTGGGACGTTCAACTTCCAGGACCGCATCGCGTTCTGGTTCGGCATGGATCTGTGTGACAACCAATCGGCACCCGAGTTCACGCACGACCCGTGCGTGCCGAACAGTGACACGAACATCTTCGACGGCGCCGACCCGACCCAGCCGGACTACATCGGCTTCCACCCGGGAACGGCGTTCCTGGAGTTGCAGTTCTATCCTCCGGGATGGGTCCCCTTCCAGGAAGCCATCAGCTGCGACCCCACGAAGTGGTGCGCGGCCATGGCGATCTTCAGCTTCAACAGCGACCAGAACACCGGTGTCGCCAACAACGCGGCCTGCCTGAACTCGGTGGGGATCGAGCCGGCGAACTTCGCGTTCATCACGAAGAGCGGCGTCCCGCACGCTCCTGCCTCTCCGCTCGGCCTGACGGCCGGATCGTTCACGCCGGATCCGACCACCGACCTGTTCATGGATCCGGGAGATCAACTGGACATCTCCATCCACGACTCGACGGATGGGCTGGTCGCGTCGATCGCCGACCTGACGAGCGGCGAATCGGGCTCGATGACGGCGAGCATCGCGAACGGGTTCGCGCAGGTGAACTACGACCCGAACGCGGCGACCTGCACGCAGACGCCATACGCGTTCCACCCGATGTACGCGACCTCGAGCGAGCACACGAGGGTCCCGTGGGCGGCGCACTCGTACAACGTCGCCTTCGCGGATGAGATCGGCCACTTCGAGTACTGCAACCGCGCGAACCCCCACGGCAAGTGCGTCAACCCGGGCGTCGGGGATAACGCGAAGAACGAGAAGAAGGACGCCGACGATTCGGCATGCTTCGACGCCGACGAATCGCTCCGGATCCAGGTGGGGGGCTGCATCGCGACCGACAACGACTTCGACGGGGTCTCGTACCAGACCACGTGGCCCGGATCGCTGTCGGACCCGGCCTTGGACGCCGCCGTCAATCCGGGCTCGGTCCTGTTCTCGAGTCCGACGTTCGGCGGCGGTCAGAACTACGACCGGGTGGGGTTCGAGGCCGATCTGCCGCGGATCGAGGCCGCCGACTTCGGTGGCGTCTGCGACCGCAGCACCGGCACGAACTGTGTGAACCCGCCACCGGGCTCGCACTTCTATCCGTTCTTCACCACGAGGAACGACGGATCGGTCGGCTGCTTCTGGCAACTCGGCGGGGCGAACATCCCCGGGACGACGAACACGTTCGGCGGGAGCTCGTCCGCGGAGTTCGGTCCGTTGCTGTTCCTCGACTACCCAGGGGCCGGCCTCGTCCCGACCCACCGCACGAACGACTTCCGACAGGTATTGGGCACCAACCCCTGTCAGCGTTCGGCGTAAGCGACCACGACGGAGGGCGAGGGTCCGCGTCGGGCTCTCGCCCTCCGCCACGAGACGAGAGGGCTTCTTGGACACGTTCGACCTTGCGGCCGTCAACGGCATCGAACTCGCGTACCAGCTCCACGGGAACGGCACGCCGCTCGTCCTGCTCCACGGCGGGTTCGGTTCGCTCGAGATGTTCGGCCCGAACGTCGCGGCTCTGGCGGCGGGTCGCCAGGTCATCGGCGTCGACCTGCAGTCGCACGGGCGGACGCCTGCCGTCGACCGGCCGATGCGCTTCGAGACGATGGGCGACGACGTCGCCGCGCTGATCCGCCACCTCGGCACCGAGCGCGCCGACGTCATGGGCTTCTCGCTGGGCGGCGGGGTCGCCCTGCGCACGGCGATCCAGCACCCGGGGGCGGTCGACCGGCTCGTGCTCGTCTCGACGCCGTTCAAACGCGAGGGATGGCATCCGGAGATGGTCGCCGGCTTCGATCAGATGGGGCCCCATATCGCGGAGCCGATGAAGCAGACCCCCATGTACGAGGTCTACCGGGAGATCGCTCCCCGGGTCGAAGACTGGGACATCCTCGTGGCACAGGTCAGCGAGCTGCTCACGATCGACTACGACTGGACCGACGAGGTCCGAGGTCTCCCGATGCCGGTGATGCTCGTCATCGGTGACGCGGACGGCCTCCCTCCCCGCCACGCGGTCGAGTTCTTCGAGCTCCTGGGCGGGGGGATGCGCGATGCCGTGTGGGACGGCTCCGGCATGACCCACCACGCGCTCGCGGTCCTTCCCCGCACCACCCACTACGACATCAACGTCACCGAGGCGCTCGCCGCGAGCGTCGCGACGTTCCTCGACGGCCGGCGCGACTGAGCCACGCCGATCGACGAAAGGTGTCCCGACCGCTGGCGGCTCCGCCGGGTCGTGGACGCACAGCATCCGACGTGGTGGCTACGGCCAGAGTCGGATCGACGTCCCGCTGTTCGGTGTCGGGTTCCCCGCGCGCCTGACGGTTCCGCCCCACACGATCAGGTCCGTGCCGGTCCACGCGATCGCGCTTCCCTCGCGGTGGGTGAGCGAGCAGAGCGCTTCTCGCGGCCGGATCGTCTGCCACGCGTCCGACGCGATGTCGTAGAGCTGCAGCGCGTCGCGTCCGCAGGCCGTCACGTATCGCCCGTCGAGCCATGCGCTCTGCTCGTACCCACCCGGGTCCATCGCGCACGGCGCGGGAGCACCGGTCCGCCAGGTGTCGGTCGCGGGGTCGTACAGGACCACGCTCGCTTGGTCCTGCCCCGTGGCGAGGACCTCCGTCCCCGTCCACGCGACCGGCGTGATCGACGGCGAGGGAGCCGTCGAGAGGTCGATCGGCACGGCGACATCGGTCGCCATGTCGTACGCGAGGAAGACCGGGCTGGGCGTACACGGGGAGGGCGAACAGTCGTACGCGGACCCCGCCACGAACAGCCGGTCTCCCGACCAGACGGCGCCGCTCGCGAGCAGGCCGTCCATGTGGTTCAGCCCGGGCAGCCGCCGCCAGGTTCGGGTCCTCGGGTTCACCGCGGCGGCGATGGGATGCACGAGTCCGTCGCCGCTCGAGCCGCCGATCACGACGAGCTCCGTCCCGGTCCACGCGGAGACGTATCCCTCTCGAGGGCCGAGCGGCCCGCGCGGCAGCCTCCGCCAACGGTCGGTCCGCGGGTCGTAGACGGCGCCGCGCGCCGGGCCCTCGGGGAGTTGCCCGCCCAGAAGACGGCGCGCTTCCCCGTCCAGGCCGCGCCTTGCCCTCCGCCGCCGATCACGCCCGCGGGTGCGGACCGGATCCGGTGCCACCGGTCGGCCACGGGATCGTAGATCGCCCCATCGCGCCGCGCCTCCTTGCCGTACGTGCCGGAGACCCCGCCCCAGACGATCATGCGGTGGCCGGTCCAGACGACGCCCGCGCCCAACCGGCCGGGGATCGGCGCCGTCGCGATCGGGTGCCACGAGGATGTCGCGGCTGCCGTTGATGGGATCGTGGATGCGAACGCGACAGCAACGACGACGGATACCAACCGAGAACGACACACACGCTCCATGGGCGAACCTCCGGTCACGCGCCACTTCCATCATGTGCAGCGCCGTTCCGCGCCGATGGGGTCTATCGACCCGACGCCGCCGGGTCCTAGGACGAGTCCCCGCGCGACGTCCCTCTCTCGGCGTGAACGCCCGTTGCGCTCCTCAGGACGCCGCCTCGAGGACCGCGGCGACCTGCGGGGCGGCCGCGTACACGGCTCCGCGCCCGGGCGAGAGCCCGGCGACGATCTCGCGGATGATCCCGGCGGCATCCGCGAGATGCGCGTCGGCGGCGTCCGAACCTTCGAGCGGCCGGACCGCATCGGCCAGCGCCGCGCGGGTCTGCCAGCGGAAGAGCGGTGAGCCGAGCGCGTCCGCCTCCGCGACGGCGCGGCGGAGCTCGATGCTCGCGTCCTCCGCCAGGCCCGTCGCCGACAACGCGGCGCCCAGCGTCGTGGTGGCGATCACCTCGTACTTCTTGCGGCCGGACGTCGCGGCCATCTCCAATGCGCGGCGCGCCCATGTCAGCGCGTCCTCGGGCCGCTTCATCTCCAGCGCGAGCTCCGCACGGATCGAGCAGAGCCGGCCGCTCACCAGCCAGCGCTCCCACGCGAGGCACTCGAGCGCGTCGTCCCATGCCTGGGGGAACGCCACCTCAGCCCGACCCAGCTCGCCCTGCAACAGGTCGGCGGCGATCACGTCTGCGCGGGCGTTGATCCACGGCATGTTGAACTCCGAGGGCCCGAGCCTGCCGGCGACCTCCGAGCTGCGGGCGTGCGCCTCCTCCACCGCGAAGACGTCGCGGAGCGGCGCGGTGGAGTAGTTCGTGACGACGTTCGCCGAGCGGCCCATCGACCTCGCGATCGCGATCGCGCTCTCCACCGCCGTGAGCGCCTCCTCGTAGCGGCCCAAGCCCGAGAGCACCAGGCCCTCCATGCCCGCACCTCGCAAGAGGAACTCGGCGCCGTGCGGATCCAGGCCCGCCGCCTCGAACTCAAGGTGCGACAGCTCGAGCGCCCCGTCGTAGCGCCCGACCCAGTACCAGTGGTCCGCCTGCATGTGGTAATGCTCCGCGAGCTGCTGGGCCCGTGTGCCCGGAACCCATATCTGGCTCGCCCGGTCGCCGAGCTCGATCGCGAGCTCCAGGTCGCCGGCCTCCCCTCGCATCCCGTAGCTCCCGCTCAGCACTGCGAGCGCGGCGGGCAGGTGCTCCGGGTCGTCGCTGCGTTCCGCGAGCGCCACGGCCCGGGTCGAGATGTCGAGCGCCCCGTCCATGTCCTCGGTCCACACCGCGCTGCGCGCCTGGGCCAGGAGCGCCTCGATCTGCGCACGACCGGAGAGCTCGGGCACCAGCTCGCCCAGCTCGCGCTTGGCGCGCGGGTAGTCCTCGAGCTGGGCCATCGCCAGACCGCGCTGCAACAAGATCGCGCGTCGCTCGTCCTCCGAGCCCGCCAGGTCGAGCGCCCGCGTGTAGAGCTCCCACGTCTCCTCGACCGCCAGGGCGTCCGCCGTCCGCCGGGCGGCCTGCAACAGGTAGGCGATCGCTCGCGACGGTTCGCCGGCCTCACGCCAGTGGTAGGCGAGGATCCATCCGAGCTCGTCGGGATCGGGAACCGACCGCTCCAGGTGCGCGGCCGTGGCGGCGTGCAGTTGGCGCCGCGAGGCGCGCGGGAGCGTCCCGTACGCGGCGTCGCGGATCAGCACGTGCTTGAACACGAACTCGGCATCGCCCTCGACCTGACTCTCGGACCGGCGCCGAACCAGGCCGCGGGCCTCGAGCGACTCGAGCGCCTCGTCCACGTCGGACAGCTCGCCCACATGCGCCAGCACATCCCGCCAGAACGTCTGCCCGATCACGCTGGCATGCAGGAGCGCGGTCCGACCGCCGGCCGGCAGCGCGTCGATCCGTGCGGAGATCGCCGCGAGCACGGTGCCGGGCAATTCCTCCGAAAGGGGGTCGTCCGCCAAAGAGGCCACCAGCTCCTCGATGAACAACGGGTTGCCACCGGCCGTCGCGACCACGCGTTCCACCGTGGACGCCTGCGCGGTCGCCAACAGCGAACCGATCACCTCCGCCGCCTCGGTGGCCGTCAGGGGGTCGAGCGGGAGGGTGGTTCCGCCGGCCATCCCCGCGCCCCAGTTCGGGCGCGTCTCCAGGAACTCGGGTCTGGCCAGGGCGAGGAAGACGATCCGGTGTTCCTGCACGTGCGAGACCAGGTACTCGACCAGGTCGAGCAGCACGTCGTCGGCCCAATGGATGTCCTCGAAGACCAACAGCAGCGGCTGGTCGCGCGAGAGGCGCTCCACGAACCGCCGCGTCGCGAACTGCAGGTGGATCACCTCGCTGGCCGGCTCGTCCAGCCCGAGCCCGAGCAACAGCGACAGGTATCGGGTGGCGTCGGCGACCTCGGGTTCGGGCAACAACGTGGCCACCGTCGCCGCGAGCTTCTGACGGGCCACCTGCACCGCATCGTTCTCGTAGATCCCGGCCGCCACGCGGACGATCTGCGCCACGCCGCGGTACGGCGTCTGCTCTTCATAGGGCAGGCTGCGACCCCACAGGGCCCGGCCGCCCTGCGCCTCCACGTCCGCCGCGACCTCGAGCGCCAATCGCGACTTGCCGATCCCGGCCGGCCCCAGGACCGTGACCAGGTGCGGCCGCGAACCGTTCACCGCGCGGTCCCACACGGTGCGCACGATCTGCACCTCCCGGTCGCGGCCGACGAGCGGCGTCTGCGACGTGGGACGGTTGGCCGGCGACACGAGCGGCTCGCCGACGAGCCACGCGGCCAGCGCGTCGCGCTTGCCCTTCGCGTCGATCGGGGGCAGTTCCTCGAACGCGAACGCGTGCCGCGTCAATCGGTAGGTGTTCTCGCCGACAACCGCGCGGCCGGACGGGGCCACGGACTGGAGCCGAGCCGCGGTGTTCACGACGTCCCCGGTGGCGAGCGCGTCGCCGGGCGAGGCGTTGATCGCCACCATCGCTTCGCCGCTGCAGACGGCGGCACGGATCTCGAGATCGAGCCCGGCGTGCTGCTCGTTCAGGTCGCGGATGCCCTCGAGCGCGCTGAGCGCGGCCCGCACGGCGCGCTCCGCGTCGTCGCTCCGCGCGAGCGGCGCGCCGAACACCGCCATGACCGCGTCGCCGATGTACTTCTCCACGACGCCGCCGTAGCGCTCGATCCGCTCGCGCGTCTCCCGGTAATAGAGCTGGTTGCGCTCGCGGACGTCCTCGGGGTCGGCGCCGTCCGCGCGCGCGGTGGAGCCCACGACGTCCACGAACAGGATCGAGACGACCTTGCGCTCCTCCTGCGGGCCTGGACCCGACCTGCTCCGTGCCACACGTCGGACAGAACCGGGCATCCTGAGGAACTTCCGAGCCGCATCGACGGCAGAGCATCGGCCTTCCTTCGTGTCTGCGGTCCTGCCGCGTTACCCCAAGCCCTTGCGCGGCGAGAACTCGTTGCACGTGTACGACGCCTTGATCAGGCCGCGCACGTACTTGCAGCTGCCGGTCGACGTTCGCGGCCACATGAACTCGCAGTGGTCGCAGCGGACCGCCGGCTGCGGCGCGGGCTTGTACCCGGCCTGTTCCTTCGTGAGCCCCCAGGTCTTCGGCATAGCGTGGAACTCTAGTCCGGTCGTCTGGATCGTGCGATAGCCCCGAAGCCGGCCGTGACCGTGCCTTCGGCACGAGACCTTCGCTATCGTGGCCGCCATGACCAGCCCCATCGCGAAGATCGCCGGCGAACTCGAGGCGAAGGCCGCCGCGTTCGTGAAGGAGCACCGCCTTCCGGGCGCAGCCGTCGGCGTCGTCCACGGCGACGACCTGGTCTGGTCCGCCGGCGTCGGGTTCGCCGACGTCGCGAGCCGGCACGCTCCCGACGCGTCCACGCTGTATCGGATCGCGTCGATCACCAAGACGTTCACCGGCACCGCGATCATGCAGCTCCGCGACGAGGGGCGCCTGCACCTCGACGATCCGCTCGTGGCGTACGTGCCGGAGCTGCGGGACGCGGCGAGCCCGTTCGGCCCGATCGAGACCGTCACGATCCGCCGGATGCTCTCGCACGAGTCGGGTCTCGCCGGCGACCCACCGGGGACGGACTGGTCGACGCCGCCGGTCTACGAGGGCCTGATCGCGCCCAACCTGGCCCGGGCCGCCGAGATCGGCACGCGCATCCCGCCGAACGCGCAACAGAAGTACTCGAACATCGCGTACCAGTTGCTCGGCGAGGTTGTGGCGCGCGTGACCGGCGTGCCGTACGTGGATCACGTCCGCTCGGCGATCCTCGAGCCGCTCGGCATGACGAACACGCACTTCGAGCCCGTACCGGACGAGGCGCTTGCCCGGCGTGCCACGGGCTACAACGCCCGGTGGCTCTCCGACGAGCTCACCCTGGCCGACCTTTCGGTCACGGTCTGGGCCGAGGGAGGCCTGTGGTCGTGCGTGTCGGACCTGGCGCGGTGGATCTCGTTCCAGCTCCGCGAGGACGCAGGAGCGCGCGACGGCGCGCAGGTGCTGGCGGGTTCCACCTTGAAGGAGATGCACACAGCCCGGTACCTGGGCAACGAGGAGTGGACCGAGGCGTGGGGCATCACGTGGTACGCCATCCGCAAGGACGGCGTCACGTGGGTGCAGCACTCGGGAGGCCTCCACGGGTTCGCCACGAACGTCTGCTTCGATCCCAAGGAAGGCGTCGGGGCGATCGTGCTGGTGAACGGCCTCGGGGACGAGGCCGCACTCTCGATGCAACTCGGTGCGATGGCGCGCGACGCCGTGGTCCAAGCGGCGCCCGTGATGGAGGCTCCCGCCCCGACGCCCGACGCGTTTCGCTCGTTGCTCGGCCTCTACCTGTCGATCGATCTGGGCGCGGCGTTCCGGTTGGAATGGCGGGACGCCCAGCTCATGTTCGTGGACCCCGGCCAACCGTCATGGCGGCCGACCTTGTCACCGACCGACGAACCGGACGTCTTCACCGTCGATCCCGGCGTGCGTGAGTCGGGCGAGCGCGTGGTCTTCAACCGGACGCCCGACGGACGCGTCGGGTCGGTGTTCATGGCCGCCGACACGTGGGCGCGGCTCGACCCGGTCTCGTGACGGGGCTCTTCATCCTCACCGGCGCCCCCGGCTCCGGGAAATCGACGATCCTGGAGGCCCTCGGCCGCGACATCCGCGTGATGGGTGAACCCGCCAGGGAGGTCCTGGCGGAGCAACGCGCGATCGACGGTGACGGCACGCACGACCGCGACCGGTCGCGCTTCGTCGCGCTCCTCCTGCAACGTTCGATCGACAGATACGATGCGGCGCAACACGAGGAGAGGCCCGTGATGTTCGACCGGGGCGTGCCGGATTGCATCACGTACGCGACGTTGATGGACGTCGATCCGACACCGAGCCTCGAGGCCGCCGTCACGCACCGCTACCATCGCGACGTGCTCATCCTCGAGCCGTGGGAACAGATCTACGACACCGACGATGAGCGGACGATGTCGTTCGAACAGACCCATCCGTTCCACGACGCGCTCGTCGACGCGTACACAACGACCGGGTATTCGCTCGTCGTGGTCCCGACGGGCTCGGTCGAAGAACGGGTCGCGTTCGTCCGAGGGTTCACCGACGCACGATCCACGTAAGGAGGGAGCTGCCGTGGCGTTCCGAGGATGGTCCGAAGATGCGTTGGAGTTCTTCGCGGGGCTCGAGGTCGACAACTCGAAGACGTACTGGCTGCAGCACAAGGACGTCTACGAGACGGCCGTGCGCGCTCCCATGGAGGCGCTGATCGACGAGCTCACGCCCGAGTTCGGCGAGGGCAAGGTCTTCCGGCCGTACCGCGACATCCGGTTCAGCGCCGACAAGTCGCCGTACAAGACGAACATCGCGGCGACGCTCGGGGCGGGCTACGTGCAGCTGAACGCCGACGGGCTGGGAGCCGGGTCCGGCATGTGGCACATGGCGCCGGACCAGCTCGAGCGGTACCGGGAGGCCGTCGACGAGGACCGGCCGGGCACCGCGCTCGAGGGCATCGTGGCCGCGGCGCGGAAAGCCGGGCTCACGGTCAATGGGCACGAGCAGTTGAAGACGGCTCCGAGGGGTTACGCGAAGGATCATCCCCGCATCGACCTCCTGCGCTACAAGGGCCTGATCACGTGGAAGGAGTGGGAGCCCGCCGCCTGGCTCGGCACACCGAAAGCCAAGGACCGGGTCGCGGAGTTCCTCCGCCGCTCGCAGCCACTCAACGCGTGGCTCCTGGCCAACGTCGGTCCGTCGACGCTGCCCGAACGGCGGCGATGACCCGCCTCAGACCCGCGGCAGGTCCACCAGCGTGAACAGCGTGTAGAGCAGGAGCACCAGCGCGAGCGCGTTCGCGCCGATCCGGATCCCTCGGACCGTGAACCGTTGCGCGAGCGCCACGCAGAACAGCACCGACGCGAGCAGCACCGTGTCGCGCACGTACTTGTTCGCAGTCTCGCGGGCGACGGTCCCTCCGGCGAACATGGCCGACGCCTGTGCGTTCAACTTCGCCGCCGCCGCCATGCTCGGGTTCGAGAACCCCGGCATGTAGCCGGGTCCGGGCGGCGCCGTCGGGTCGTTGAACGGATCCGTCTGCAACCACTCCTGGAACGCCTGTCCGTAATCGGCGCTGAAACGGCGCACGAGCTGATCCTGGAGCTCGGTGTCGCCCGACTGCCGCGCCACGAGCCACGCGGTGAACATCGACGAGTCGGCCACCAGCTGCTGCCCTCCCAAGGTCGAGAGCGCGTCGGCCTGGAACCGCGTGCTCGACGCCTGGCCATAGAGCACCGTCTGCCGGCCGCCCCACTGCGTGGCCTGGTACCCGCTCCATGCCGTCGCGATCGCCACGATCGCGAGGACGGTCACCTCGGCGATCTCGACGGCCGTCCTCCATCGCGGCCGTGGTTCGTCGCCGGCCATCGCCTATCCCGGCAGCACGTTGATCGCCCGCGCGATGACCAGGATCGCGGTCACCAACGACAGCACGGATTGCACGAGCATCGTCATCTTCGCCCACGTCTGGACCGGCAGAGTGTCCGTCGGGCTGAACGCCGTCGCGTTTGTGTATGCCAGGAACAGGTAGTCGGGGTACCGCGGGCTCCACCCGGCCGGGACGAGCTCCGGCGTGGCGTTCTCCGGGAACGCGAAGCTCGGCGCCACGTCCGTGCCGACCGCTCGTTCCGCGGGTCCGCCGCGATCCAGCTCCCAGTACCAGAGGCTGAAGATGATGACGTTCGTGAACCAGATCGCGGCGCCGCGGCCCAGGAGGTCGGTCGCGGTGATCCCGTGGATGCCGTTCAAGATGTCGACGATCAGCACCACGACCCCCGCGCAGGTGCCGAACGTCATGATCGAGATCAGCACGATCGTGGATCGTCGCGCCGCGCGGGAGCGACGGTCGATACGCCCCGGGTCGCGGATGATCACGACGATCAGCAAGACGAACTCCAACACCGGGAACAGCCACCATCCCGGCACACGCCCGCGGGACGGCGTGCCGACCTGGAGCAGGATCGCGACGGACACGGCGAGCGCCATGGGCCAGCGCGGCTCGGCCCGCGATGCGCCGGGAGTCTCGGCACCCACGTCGCCCGCCCGGCCCGCATCACCCATCATCTCGGGTCCCTATCGCTCCGCTCCGTCTCGTCCAGTGTTTCATCTCAGAACCCGTTGACTCAACGACCCACCCGGCTCGACACGGACGATGCCCGAACCGTTAGCGTGACGCCATGGCAACGGACGTCGTGTTGAACTGTGAGGGGCTGCGCAAATCCTACGGGGACCGGGTCGCGGTCGACGGGGTCGGGTTCACGATCGCGGCCGGCGAGACGTACGGGCTACTCGGTCCGAACGGTGCGGGCAAGACCACGACGATCTCCATGGTGTGCGGACTGCTCTCGCGCGACGCCGGGACCGTGACCCTGAACGGACGGGAGCTCGACACCGGCACGGTCGACGTGAAGGCGGCCGTCGGCTTCGTGCCCCAGGAGATCGCGATCTACCCCGACCTGACCGCGCGGGAGAACCTGCGCTTCTTCGGCAAGCTCTACGACCTGTCGGGCAAGGACCTGGACGGGCACATCGAGCGGGTCCTCGCCACGATCGGCCTGGCCGACCGGGGGGACGAGCGAACCGACGCGTTCTCGGGTGGCATGAAGCGCCGGCTGAACATCGGACTCGGCATGCTGAACGATCCCGCGTTGCTGGTGCTCGACGAGCCGACCGTCGGCGTCGACCCGCAGAGCCGGAACGCGATCCTCGACGCCGTCGAGGCGCTCGCCTCCGAGGGCATGGCGGTCCTCTACACGACCCACTACATGGAGGAGGCCGAACGGCTCTGCGACCGCGTCGGCATCCTGGACGACGGCGCCCTCAAGGCCGAGGGCACGCGGCGCGAGCTGATCTCATTGATCGGCGAGCACGATCGCCTGCGCATCGATGCCCGCGGCGACCTGACGGCCGCCGCGGCCGCCGCCCAAAGGGTGTCCGGCGTCGATACCGCGGTCCCCCGGGACGGCGGCATAGACGTCCTCGCGCTCGACGTACGCGCATCCCTCGCCGACATCGTGCGGGCGATCGACGCGACCGGCGCCGGCATCACCTCGATGGAGGTCACCGAGCCCAACCTGGAGGCGGTCTTCCTACACCTCACCGGCAAAGCGCTCCGCGACGAGGGCTGAGCCGGTGCGCCACGCGAGGACGATCGCCGCCAAGGACCTCCGCCGCCGGATGCGCGATCGCACCGCGGTCCTGGTCGCCCTCGTCCTGCCGTTCGGGCTGGCGTGGATCTTCAGCTTGACCTTGGGCGACGTCGAGACCGCGGGGTTCCACGCGACCTATGCCGTGGTCGACGCGGACGGCGGCGGCCAGCTCCCGTCGGACTTCCGGGGCGTGTTGCGGAGCCTGGACTTCGTCACGCTCCGCGAGACGCGTAACGCGTCCACGGCCGAGACGTTGGCGGAGGACGGCGACATCGACGCCGCCTTCATCTTCCCCGCGGGCTTCACGACGCGGGTGCAGTCGGGTCACGGCGGCGAGATCCGAGTACTCGGGTCCCCGGACTCGAGCATCGCGTCGTTGGTGGCCGTCTCGCTCGCCCGTTCGTACGGCTCGAACCTGAACGCGATCGGCCTCTCGGTCGCCATGGTCGCGGGACCCGGCGGCGCGGCGGTCGATCCCGCGTTGGTGCAGCGCGCACAGACGGTCCCTGCTGCCGCTCGGCTCCGATCGACATCCGCGGAGGACCAGGTCACCTCCCAGTCCACGTTCTTCGCCATCGGGATGGCGGTGTTCTTCCTCTTCTTCGCCGTGGAGTTCGGCGTCCGCGGCCTGCTCGAGGAGCGCGAGGGCGGAACGCTCTCGCGGCTGTTGGTCGCACCGGTCTCGCCCGGGTCGGTGATCGGTGGCAAGGCGCTCGCGAGCTTCACGCTCGGCCTGACGAGCACGGTGCTGCTCGTGCTCGCCTCGACCTGGCTGCTCAGCGCGCAGTGGGGCGACCCGCTCGGCGTCGCGCTGCTGATCCTGGGGGGCGTGCTGGCCGCCGTGGGGGTCACGGCGCTCGTGGCCACGCTCGCCAAGACGACGGCGCAGGCCGGTGCCTACGTCTCGATCGTGGCGGTGGTCGGCGGGCTGCTCGGCGGGACGTTCTTCCCGATCTCGCAAGCGGGACTCCTGGGCACGATCCGCTTCCTCTCGCCGCAGGGCTGGCTGATGCAGGGGTTCACGGACCTCGCCGACGGCGCCTCGGTTGCCGGTATCGTCAGCGCCGCTCATCGGCGTGTTCACGATCGCGATCGTGACGGGAACGATCGCGTGGATGCGTGCCCGGCGGATGGTGGCCGGATGAACCTCCGCAAGGCGTTCGTGATCGCGGGGGTGAACCTGCGGCGCCTGCTGCGCGACAAGACCGGCGCCTTCTTCATCTTCGTCTTCCCGTTCCTGATCATCCTCGCGCTGGGTGCGGCGTTCGGCTCGGGGTTCACCCCGACGCTCGGCGTCGTGATGCCGGCGAGCGCCGGGGCCCTGGGGCAGGACCTCCGTGGCCGGTTCGAGGCGACCGAGGATCTGAACGTTCGGACGTTCGCGGATGCGGACGTGCTTCGAACCGCCGTGGAGCACGGCGATGTCGAGGGCGGTCTGGTGATCCCCGCCGGCTACGACGACCGGATCCGAGCGGGCACGACGGTGCCGCTCACGTACATCGCCCGCCCCGGAGGCTCGGGCACGGAGCTGCAGATCGTCGTGAGCGGGGTCGTCGACGAGCAGAGCGTCGCGGTCAGGGCGGCGCGGTTCGCGGTCTCCGAGGGCGCGGCAACGGGGTTCACCGACGCGCTGACCAGGGCCGAGGCGCTCCAGACGACGTTCCCGACGGTCGATGCCGTCGCGCGAACCGCCGGCGGCGACACCACCACCGGAACCTTCCAAGGAGGCGCGGCGCAGGAACTGATCCTGTTCGTCTTCCTCACGTCGCTCTCGGCATCCGCGATGCTGATCGAGACGCGCCGCATCGGCGTGACGCGCCGCATGCTCGCCTCGCCCACGTCCGTCCGGACGATCCTGGTGGGCGAGGCGCTGGGCCGCTACGCGATCGCGCTGGTGCAGGGGTTGATGATCGTGGCGGGCACGGTGCTGCTGTTCCGGGTCGACTGGGGCAATCCGCTCACCACCGCGCTGGTCGTGATGCTGTTCGCCCTCGCCGCGACGGGTGCGGCCATGCTGCTGGGATCGGTGCTGAAGAACGCGGCGCAGGCGGGAGCGATGGGCGTGTTCCTGGGACTGGTGCTCGCCGCGATCGGCGGCTGCATGGTCCCGCTCGAGATCTTCCCGCCGGTGATGTTCCGGATCGCGCACCTGTTCCCGCATGCGTGGGCGATCGAGGCGCTGGACGCGTCGATCGCCACCGGGGCCGGTCCCGCGCAGGTATCCACCGACCTCGTGGTGCTGGCCGCCTATGCCTTCGCCCTGCTGGCCGTCGCCACCGTCTTCCTTCGCCGCTCGATCACGTCGAACGCGTCCTGACGAGCAGAGGCTTTCGGCCTAGACGATCCGCGACGCCGGGTGATGCGGGAAATGGTCGAGAGGCTCTTCCATCGGTCGCGGTGCGCTCGATACGGTTGAGGTTCACGGTGAAGGCGAGGCGACCATGACGGGAACGACCGCCGGCAACAACCCGCTCGACGGACTCGGCGACGGACCACCAGCCCGCTCGCGGCGGCGCCGCCCGCCGCCGACGTCGAAGCCGAGCTCCAGCGGATCGCGCGTCGACGGCTCGCTCCCCCATCCGAACCCGTCGTCGCATCGAGCTCGCATCGCAGCATCCGATCACGCCGCCCTTCGATCGTCGGCGGGTTCGATTCTCCCGACGGATTCGTGTTCGGCTCGGACTAGCGCACCGCCGATCCCAAGCCGGGTCGCCACCTACCGCTGTCAGTCGGAAGGGACCATCACCGTCTCGACCTCGGGTCGATCGCGACGATCCTCACCGATCACGAGCGCCACTCGCTCCTCCTCAGCGACGCGTGCAGGCAGGAACACCAACGCGATCGCGGCGCCCACCAGCGCCACGCATCCCGTCACCACCGATCCGACCTGGAACGCGTGGACGAACGCGTCCTGCGCCGTCCGCGCGATCCCGGCACCCGCCGTGCCGCCGACCCGCGATGCGATCTGCAACGCGGCGGCGAGCGAGTCGCCGGCGGTCTGGCGGAGCGTCGCCGGCAACCCGGAGCCGCGCAACGCGTCCACCACCTTGGCGCCGTAGAGCGTCGCCATGATGCTGCCGAGCACCGCGACGCCCAGCGTCCCGCCGACCTCTCGCGTAGTGTCGTTCACCGCCGATCCGACGCCGGCCTGATCGCGCGGGAGCGCGCCCAGGATCGACTCGGTCGCCGGCGTGAGCGCGACACCCAACCCCGAGCCCATGAACACCATCGCGGCGACGATGATCCCGTAGCTGCTCGCGGCGTCCGTCGTTGCGGCCACCGCGAACCCCGCCGCCATCAGCGTGAGCCCCGCGGCAACCACCAGCTTCGTACCCGCGCGTTTCACGATCTGCGGCGCTGTGATAGCGCCGATCGCCATCGCGACGGCGAACGGCACGGTCCGCACGCCGGCCTGCAGCGCCGAGTAGCCCTTCACCAACTGGAAGTACTGCGTGACCAGGAAGATGAACCCGAAGAGCGAGAAGAACCCGAGCGTCACGGCGAGGCTCGCCGCGCTGAATCGCCGGTTGTGGAACAGTCGCACGTCCAGCAGCGGCTCCGGGACGTGGCGCTCCCACAACGCGAAGACGGCGAGCAGCGCGACCGCGATCGCGATCCCGCCGAGCGTCGTCGGCGACAGCCATCCGTGACGTGGCGCCTCGATCAGCGACCACACGAGCAGCGAGATACCGGCGATCGACAGACCGAGCCCCGCCAGGTCCAGCTTCGGCGCGCGCGGGTCGCGGGAGTTCGGCACCAACCAGATCGCGCCGGCGGCCGCCGCGATCACGATCGGCACGTTCACGAGGAACACCGAGCCCCACGAGAAGTGCTCGAGGAGCCAGCCGCCGGAGATCGGCCCGAGCGCCACGCCGACACCCGTGACCGCGGTCCAGATCCCGATCGCGGCGGCGCGCTCACGGGGGTCGGTGAAGACGTTCACCGCGATCGCCAGCGTGGTGGGGAAGATCAGCGCCGCGCCGACACCCATGAACGCGCGCGCGGCGATCAACTGGCCGGAGCTCGAGGCGAGCGCGCCAGCCACGGAGAACGAACCGAACGCGACCAGGCCGGCGATCAATGCGGGCTTGCGTCCGAACCGGTCGCCCAGTCCGCCGGCGGCGAGCAGCAAGCCGGCGAAGACGAGGGTGTACGCGTCGACGATCCACTGGAGGCGGCTCGTGTCGGCGTGGAGCTCGCGCGCGAGCGTGGGGAGCGCAACGTTCACGATCGTGTTGTCCATGACGATCGCGAAGAGCGCGACGCAGAGCACGCCCAGGATCCGCCAGCGTCGTGGGTCGGGGACGGTGATGGTGTCCATCGGTTCGAACCTCCTTCTGGAGCCAGTTAGTGAGTAGTCACGAGCGAGCGAAGCGAAAAAGAGAGAAGGCCGGGAGATCACCTCGCCTTCTTCTTCTTCTCGTGCGTGGCGACCATCAGGTCTCGCGCCCACGGCTCGTTCACGCGGTCGAGCTCCATGGCGGCGACGACGTTCATCAGCATCCCGGTCTCGAAGAACCGCCGGACCGACTCGGCGGGCGCGCCGGACACCTCCGCCACGAAGAGCGTCAGGCGCTTGAATCCGTCGCGGCACAGCGTGCGGACGTCGGGGTCCTGGCAGGCGACGTACATCTGGAGCTGCGCGAGCAGGAGCGTGCGGTCCGAGAGCAGCTGTCCGTACGCCATCCCCATCGCGTCGAGCGCCTCCTCGCCGGTGAAACCGGCGGCGGCGCGCTGGAACGCGGTCAGCGTGCGATCGAAGCACCGCTCGACGACTGCGAGGAAGAGCTCCTTCTTGGTCCCGTACAGGCGGAACAGGTACGGCTGGGAGATCCCGACGCGCTTGGCGATCGCCTCGGTCGGCGTGCCATCCAGTCCACCGTGAGCGAACTCCTCCATCGCCGCGAGGAGGATCTCCTCTCGCCGCTCGTCCGCCGTGAGCCGAGTCCTCGGTGTCGTTGCCACGATCGAGGAAGTTAGCAGTCACTCACTTCCGCGTCAATCCGCGTCAACGACGGCCTTCGAGCGGCCACCGCCTGGACCACGTTCCGCCCTCGCCCCTTCCTCACCCCTCAAGCCCAAGCCGGCACCCGTCCCACGCAAAGCGCCCACGGATCAAGTGAGACAACTCGGTAGACTCGGCCGCCGGAGGTCGCGGATGGAACGATCCGTTCAGGAGGCGAGAAGTGGCCATCACCGGAGTCCACGCGCTGATCTACACGCCTGAGGCCGACGCACTCCGCGCCGTCCTCGCCGATGCGATCGGCTGGTCCTCCGTCGACGCGGGGGAAGGGTGGCTGATCTTCGCACTCCCTCCAGCCGAGCTCGGCGTCCACCCAAGCGACCAGCCGCGCCACGAGTTCTCGCTCATGTGCGACGACATCGCGACCACCGTGGCCGAGCTGCAGTCGAAGGGGATCACGTTCCGCGGAGTGCCTGAGGAACAGCGATGGGGAGTCGCAACGACCATGGTCTTGCCCGGTGGCGTGGACGTCTTGCTCTACGAGCCCCGCCACGCCATCGCTCACGGACGGAGCTGATCGGGCGATACCCGACCGGCCCGGAAGAGCACGTCGCGTAGAGCTTCAAGAACGAGCGACGTTGCCTGCGAGCGTCCAACCAACGAGCGCGTTGGCGTGCCCGTGCCCCATGTCGTACTCGGACTTCAGGTAGCCCACGATCTCCATGTGCTTCTCGAGGCCACGATCCGCGATGATCCGCTGCCACTCCGCGATCGAGCGCCCGTACTTCTTCTCGATGGCCGGAAAGTACGATGCCGGGCCTTGCTTCGGCCAGGGCGGCGAGTGCTCGACCATCCTGAGGTCCTCCTCTCTCAGCTCCGCACATTAGACGACCCCGCTCGTCCTTTTCTCATCGCTCTGGCGACGGATCGATGCTCCCGCTTCGATCTTCCAACGCACACGGCTGGGTGTCTCCATGTCCTCCCCTCTACCCCGGTCATAGCAGTAGACCGAGACGTGCGGTCGTCTCACGGCCTTCCCATGTGCACGGTCGGTGCGTCGAAGTCGACGTGCAGAGGGATCACGCCTCCCGGCAACAGCAGGTCGACCCCGTCCGGATAGGACAGCTGTCCGACCCCTGCCCCGGCCACTCCCGTGCCGTACTGCCACACGATGCGATCCGTCTTCGGATCGACGAGCACGACGCGATGGTTGTAGTCGTCGTTGATCGCGACGAGGCCGTTCGGGAACGGCGCTGCGAGGCTCGGATGGTCGAGGACGCCGGGGCCGGAGATGGGCCGATACGTCCACAGCACCTTGCCGCTCCGGTCGAACCGAACGACCGCCCCGGGCGAGACGTAGCTGGCCACGAGGTAGGAGCCGTCGGCCAGACGCTGCGGGTCCGACGGGAGGCTGACGCCCGGGATCTGGCGCGACCAGACGACGTGCCCGTCGGCGGTGACCTCGTCGACCCAGCCGCCGTAGGTCTCCGACAGCAGTAGGTGACCGTTCGGGAGCGGGGTGTCGCCGTTCGGATAGCCCACGGTGTCGGGCAATCCGTGGACGCAGATGCCGGTCGTTCCGATCTGCCGGGTCGGGTGCCCGGCGGCGTCGAAGAACTGGATCCGGCAGTTCTTCGCGTCGGAGACCACCAGACCGCCGCCCGGATAGGGGTAGAGGTCGTCGGGCTGATGGAGGTATCCGGACGACGAGCCGCTCACACGAGGGTGGCCGTACGTCCACAGGACGCGCCCGCTCGGATACGCGATCTCGATGAGGCTGTTGTTCTCCTCCTCGTTCACCAAGATCGCGTGTCCCCGATGGACCCAGAAGGCGTCGTCGGGGAAGTACAGCGGTGTCGCCGGCGCCGGCAGGTCGGGAGCGGGGTATCGCCAGACGATGTGCTTGCGGGCGTTCATCACGAGGAGCCGGTTGTTCCCGCGGTCGGCGATCAGGAACAGCCCCGCGAACGGCCGGACGAGCGCCGCGTTGGAGGTCGTCGTCGGGGAAGGCGTTGCGGGCGGACCCGACTTGGGCAGATCCGCGCCGAGGGTCGCCGACAGTACCTGGTCGACCGCGCTGCTCCGCGATCCGCCGATCAGGAGGGCGCCGTCGGGTCCGGACACGGCGCCGGCGTCCGCCACCGGTTGGCGGAGTGGATCACCGCGCCCGATCGTTCCTCTGGCCGGGTCGATCGACACGACCGCTGATACGGCGTTGCCCGATGCATCGCGGCCGCCGATCACGTAGACGACACCCGCGATCGTGACGGCCGACGCCTCCGCGATCGGAGCGGGAAGGGTTCCGAGCGACGAGATGGTTCCGTTCGCGGTGTCGAACGTGGTCACGGTATCGACCGGACCGTTCGCCGCCTGGCCGCCGGCGATCACGATGGTGGTCCCGGCGGCGGTGACGGCGGGATACCGCACGCCTTTCGGCAGGCGACCCACGATCCGGAACGTCGTCCCGTCGGCGGTGGCGTAGATCTCGCGCCTGGGCGCACGGCCGTCGTAGCCGCCGACGAGGTACGTGGTGTCCCCGACCGTCACGGCGGAGAGATCGGAGAGCGAGACGGGGAGGTGGCCGACGACCGCGGACGAGCGCGTGGCCGGATCGAACGCCTGCACGACATCGGTGCCGGACACCGTGCCGCCGCCGAAGACGAAGAGCTTCCCGCCGATCATGGCGCCGGCGCCGTCGTGGAACGCGTCGGTCATCGAGCCGAGCGACGTGAGCCGGCCCGTCGCCGGGTTCAACGCGAAGACGCCGGACGCGGAGACGTCCGAGGAGTCGAGCCCGCCCGCGAGGTACACGGTGCGGCCGTCCTGGACCGCGACCTCACGCTGGACCGGAGCGGCCAGCCGATAGGGCGCCGGTCGGACCTGCATGTCGAGTCGAGCAGGCTCGGATGGCGAGGCGAAGGGACCCTGGAGCTGCCAAGAGATGGAGCGGTCGGTTGAGATGCTGCGGTCGTTCCCGGCGCGCTGCCCGTGCAGGCCACGACCACCAGGAGGACGCACGCCGCCGCGGTCGTCATCTGGGCACGCGGGCGCATGCCGCTACCGTAGTCGGACGAGCGGGTCAGGTCGATGGACGACGAGATGCCCGATCGCCTCGTTCGGCGGCCGGGCACCCGACGTTCCCTGCGGATCGACGGTCGTGTCAGCGCTTCACCACGATCCGCTGCGCGCGCATGGAGCCGTTCGCGCGCCAGTGGCCGCTCACCGGAGGTCTGCCCCATTATGCAGCGAGTGGCCGTTGCGGACGATCTTCGTCTGGTTCGTCACGCGGATGCGGTAACCCGAGACCATCCAGACACCGGTGTCGTCACCCGACTGCGAGTGCTCGAGCGTTCCGGTCAGGGTGCCGTCGCCGTCCTCGTCGTCGCCTTTGTTCGTTCTTCAGTTCGACCTTTCTCGCCGTGATGGAGCCGTCGGCTTCCGACAGGCCCTTGACCTCGACGAACGAGCCGACCGCGATCGTGCCGTCCTCCGCGTTGACCTCGGTCGCGGCCGTAACGTGCACCGTGATGACGCTGACGACCCAGTCGCCGATGAACCCCGCGGTCGCGGGGGAAGCTCTGGATCGTGCCGTGGAGCTCGGCTTCGCCGAAGCTGTCGTCCTCGGAGGACTCGGTGACGTCGACCTTGGTGGCCGTGATCGCACTGCGATGTCTGCGAACGTGATGCGTCGGAGCAATCCCCTCACCCTCCATGAGTCGTGTGGTGTATCGACCCCTACCTGAACACAGACCGGCCTAAGCGCCCGCTTCGTGGTTAAGGGCCGGTAAGGCCTCCGCCGATATGGTTCCCATGGGTTCAGAGACCGAGAACGTCACGCTCCGGCGCCCCGGCGCGCTGGGCATCGTCCTTCCGCTGCTCATACGGCATCTCATGCACGAGCACGCGTCCCGCCAACGCATGAGCGGTGAACGGCCCGCGGGACTCGTCATCGGGAGGCTTCCCGAGGGATGGCACGTCTTCCGCGACGTGCCGGTGGGCGAACGAGGCGCGAACGTCGACCACGTCGTGCTAGGCCCGGCCGGGACGTTCACCCTCTCCGCGAAGGACCTGACGGGCAAGGTGTGGGTCGGCGCGCGATCGATCCGGCACAACGGTCATCCGACGAACTTCCTGTCGAAGGCGGCGTGCGAAGCGCGACACGTCTCCGAGTCCTTGTCGTCCGTGGTCGGCCGACCGATCGAGGTTCGGGGTGTGCTCGCGATCCTCGCCGACGAGTGGACGATCGACGAGGAGCCGGCGGACGTGCACGTCGGGAGCCCTCGCGGCGTGAAGGACTGGATGTTGCGGCTCCCCCTCGCGCTCGCACGCCACGAGGTCATCGAGATCACCGCGGCGGCGCGCGCACGGTCGACGTGGAGCGCCCGCGCCACTCTGTGACAAGGATGAGCCCCCGCCGAAGGCGGGGGCTCATCCGTTCCGGACGGTTCTCGCTCCGGAGTACGCGGCGGTCCTCGGGCCGGCCCGCCGTCCGGACCGCGCGAGCCTCGGTCCATCGCGGTACCCATGTGCAGGGACCGGCGGGTCGAGCGGCTGCCGACCGTCGACGGCGTACAGCTGCCACACGCCGGGCACCCCTTTGAGGGTCCGAGAACCACGGTCCTCGAAGCGGATCCCCGACCCGGCCACCACGTCGCGCACGGTGGCCGTGACTAGAACCTCGCCCGGCTCTGCGAGCCTGACCAGACGGGCCGCCGTGTGCACGGCGATCCCTCTGAACCGTCCATCTCGGTGCTCGCACTCGCCGGTGTGGAGCCCGGCCCGGACCTGGAGACCCAGCCGGCGCACCGACGAGGTGATGGCATCACCACAACCGACCGCGCTCGACGCCGTGTCGAAGGTGGCGAAGAAGCCGTCACCCGCGCAGTCCACCTCGCGCCCGTCGAACCTGGTGAAGAGCTCGCGCACCGTGGTGTGATGCGCCTCGACCAACCTCATCCAGGCTCGGTCACCCAGCTCCGCGGCGCGTTCGGTCGATCCGACGATGTCGGTGAAGAGCAGGGTAACCAGGACGCGGGAGACTTCCGCCTCCGCGGCTGTCACCGCCTCTAGGTATCGCTCTTCGTGGTCCATGGCGGACCGTTCCCTCCTCCCCGCCTCGAGCGGGGATGCTCACGTCGGTGATGCGACCTTCCACGAAGCTGATGATCGGTCCATAGATACGATCCATCCACGAGCCTTTCGGGTTGGGGTTCGACGCTCGGCCTTCACGCCTGTCCAGATGCAGAAAGGCCGCCCGGGAAGGGCGGCCTGAGAGGTCCACGTTGCTGTACGGACCGGTTAGGCCGCCATCCTCGGGGAGAGCGACGAGACGAAGCGGACCGTGCAACCAGCGATCGTCATGCGGCTCCCCCTTTCATCCGGCGACCCAAATATCGAAATCCTGACGTTACTCCTCTCGGAGCTTCGACACAACGTTTCTTCGCGAAGTCGCCGTCATGTTCCGAAGCGTTCGGTTAACGCCTTGCCCGCGAGCTCGACCATCTCCGGCGTCGATCCGGCGGGCATGTTGAAGATCAACCCGTCGAGACCGGCGTCGAAGAACGGCTGGACGGCGTCACCCACCTCGTCGGCGGTGCCACAGGTGAGCATCGACGGAAGCATCGCGTCATCGATGCCACGCACGCGCTTGAACTCCTCGCGACGTGCTTCGCCCTCCTCCTTGGTCGCGGTGACGACCAGCGTCCCGAGGCGCGTCTTCACGATCTCCGCGGGATCGCGGCCGACGTCGCGGCAGTGGCCCGCCAAGACCTCGACCTTGTGCCGGATCGCGGTGGGATCGCCGAAGCAATTCCACATGTCGGCGTACTGCGCTACGAGCCGGAGCGTCTTCTTCTCGCCGCCGCCGCCGATCAGGATCTTCGGACCGCCGGGTTGAACCGGCTGCGGGTCGTTGTACGCACCATCGATGTGGTGGCGCTTCCCCTGGAACGTCGATCGCGGCTGCGTGAACATCGCGCGGCAGATCTGCAGTGCGTCCTCCAGCCGTTCGAACCGCTCGGCCGTCGAGGGCCAGTCGTAGCCGTACGCTCGGGATTCCTCCTCGTTCCACGCCGCGCCGATGCCCAGGATCGCCCGCCCCGACGACACGACGTCGAGCGTCGTGACGACCTTGGCCAGGAATGCGGGGTTGCGGTACGTCACTCCCGTCACCATGGCGCCGAGCATGACGCGGGACGTGCGCGCCGCCACGGCGCTGAGGAGCGTGTACGCCTCCAGCATGGGATCCGACGGCGGCCCGATGTGCCCGATCTGGTGGTAGTGGTCCATCACCCAGAACGAATCGAACCCCGATCCCTCGGCGGCTTGCGCGATCGCGGTGATGCGGTCGAACAGCTTGTCGCTGGGCACGTTGGGGAAGGTGAAACTTGGAAGCTGCAGTCCGAACATGGCCATCAACCGTCCTCCTGCTGATCGTTCGCGGTGGTCTCGAACACCTTACGGCGGGATACGGTTACCGGCGGATGGGCGTGATGGAGACCGACGAGGCCTGGGCCCGCGTCCGAACGGCGCGGGTGGGCCGGATGGCGACCGTGTCGCCGTCGAACCGGCCCCACGTCGTCCCGTTCGTCTTCGCCCTCGTCGAACATGCGGGAGCTCAGGTCGTCTATTGGGCGGTCGATCACAAGCCGAAGCGTTCTGTCGACCTCGAGCGGGTCCGGAACCTCGAGGCGAACCCCGCTGTGGAGTTCGTGGTCGACAGCTATGAGGAGGACTGGCAGCGGCTGTGGTGGGTCCGCTGCTCGGGAACGGCGCGCGTGGTCGCCGACGATGAAGAGCGAGGCGATGCCCTGCATGCCCTCGACACCAAGTACCCGCAGTACCGGAACGATCCGCCCGACGGTCCCGTCATCGCGATCGAGATCGAAGCCATCCGGGGCTGGCGCGCGGCCGGCTGAACCAGCCCGCGCTCCGACTCAGGCTTCCGCGTCCCCCTTCACGGTGTGCAGCGTCGCCCGCATGATGACGCCGACGAACGGGCTCACGACGGTCCAGTAGCGGCCGAACTTCGTCCGCGACGCCTCGTCGGTCATGGCGGTGCGGGCCTCGTAGCTCAGCAGGGACCGACCGTCTCCGTACGGTCGCACCGAGAAGTTCGCGGCGATCTTGCCCCAGTCCGCGTCGTCGAACGCCGTGAAGGCTTCCAGCGTCTCGGGCACGGGGTCGAGCCACGTGATGTCCATCTGCCAGAACTTCCCGATCGCGCCGAACGCGATCTCACGGGGCGAATCGTCCCCGAGCTTCAGCCAACCCGGCAGCCCGCGCTCGCCGTCCACCATCCCGTCGAACGTCAGGCTCGGCAGGTCCTGCGGGGGTTCGGTGCGACGGCCCGTCGCTCGCGCGACCTTGTCCGGCACGCCTCGCACCCACATCGCCGCGTCCATCAGCGGCGAGTGCACCTTCAGGAAGTCCAAACGACGGACGGCCGCGTACGTCGTCTCCGGATCGGCCTCGACGACCAGGTGCTCCACCCGCGTGAAGTCGAACCGGGGCAAGGCTCGATCGATCAGCATCTCTCGTTCGATGGTTTCGGTTGTCGACATGCGCTCCACCTCCTGCTCCTCAGCATGCCGACGGTCGAACGCATCGCGATGGCCGAGCGGCCCCAGTTCTGCGGGACCTGAGCCCCCATGGCGCCGCAAGCGCGCAGAGCCTACGCTCGGGTTCATGCTGACCTGTCCGAGCTGCGGCCGGGAGAGTCCGGATGACTTCGCGTTCTGTCCGGCCTGCTCGTCGCCGCTCGCCCCTGTCACACATGCGCCCGAGGTCCGAAAGACGGTCACGGTCGTGTTCTGCGACGTGACCGGTTCGACGGCGCTCGGTGAGCGACTCGACCCGGAGTCGCTCCGCGACGTCCAGACACGCTACTTCGACGCGATGCGCGAGGCGATCGAGCGCCACGGTGGAACGGTCGAGAAGTACATCGGCGACGCCGTCATGGCCGTGTTCGGGATCCCGCATCTCCACGAGGACGACGCCCTCCGCGCCTCGCGCGCCGTGGTCGACATGTGCGATGGGCTCACTGTGTTGAACAAGGAGCTCGAACGAGACCGTGGGGTCACTCTCCAAGTGCGGATCGGAGTGAACACCGGAGAGGTCGTGGCCGGAGACCCCAGGACCGGCCAGGCTCTCGTGACGGGGGACGCCGTCAACGTCGCCGCGCGGCTCGAGCAGCATGCCTCGCCCGGCGAGATCCTGCTCGGTGCAGCGACCCATCGGCTCGTCCGCAGCACGGTCGACGCCGAGCCGGTTGCGCCGCTCGGGTTGAAGGGGAAGGACGAGCGGGTTCCGGCGTGGAGGCTCCTCGGCGTGCGCGACCTCACCTCGCCTGCGCCGCGCCGCCTCGACTCGCCGATGGTCGGACGCGATCGGCAGCTCTCCCAGCTGAACCAGGCCTTCGAGGCGGCGGTCGAGGACGCGTCGTGCCAGCTCTTCACGGTCCTGGGATCGGCGGGCGTCGGGAAGTCGCGTCTGGTTGAAGAGTTCATCGGAAACCTGGACGGACGTGCCTCGGTCTTGCGGGGCCGGTGTCTTCCGTACGGGGAAGGGATCACATACTTCCCGGTCATCGAGGCGATCAAGCAGGCCGCCGGGCTGGCAGACTTCGACATGCCAGACGTCGTCGAGGCCAAAGTGTGCTCGATCCTTGAGGGCGACGAGCACCAGGAGCTCGTCTGCCGCCACGTTTCACAGCTGATGGGCGTTGCCGAGTCGGCCGCAGGCGAGGAGACCCTCTGGGCGATCCGGCGGTTCTTCGAGGCATCGGCACGCGTTCGCCCGCTCGTGCTCATGTTCGATGACATCCATTGGGGCGAGGCCACGTTCCTGGACCTCATCGAGCACATCGCGGACTGGTCGCGTGGATCGCCGATCCTGCTCCTGTGCATGGCGCGAGCCGACCTGCTCGAAGTCCGGCCGGCGTGGGGCGGAGGGAAGCTGAACGCGGCGACCGTTTCGCTCGAGCCGCTCACGGTGGAACAGGCAGGGGCGTTGGTCGCGAGCTTCCTCGGTTCGGCCGAGCTGCCGGCCGAGCTCGCCGAGGGGATCGTCGAGAAGGCCGAGGGGAATCCGCTGTTCGTGGAGGAGACGCTCGCGATGTTGATCGACGACGGGCTCATCATCCGCGAGGGCGACGGGTGGCGGCTGACCGGCGACCTGTCGGCCGTCACCGTTCCTCCGTCGATCCACGCGCTGCTCGCCGCTCGCCTTGATCGCCTCACGCTCGAGGAGCGAACCGTGCTCGAGGCGGCGGCGGTCATCGGGAGGGACTTCTTCGTCGGCGCCGTCAGGGATCTCGCGCCAGAGGGAGTCCGCCAGCGGATCCCCTCGGACCTGATGTCGCTCGTTCGTAAGGAGCTGATCCACCCCGAGCGCACGACGCTTCCGGGCGAGGACGCGTTCCGCTTCCGACATCTGCTGATCCGCGACTCGGCGTACGACGCGATCCCGAAGGCCCGGCGCGCCGAGTTGCACGAACGCGTCGCGGACTGGTTGGAGCGAGTGGCAGGGGACGCGGTCATCGAGCAGGAAGAGATCGTCGGCTACCACCTGGAGCAGGCCTGCGCCTATCGAACCCAGCTCGCCCCGGCGGACGAGCGTTCCGACGCGATCGGCCGGAGGGCGGTGGCCAGGCTCGCGACGGCGGGACGCCGGGCGTCGGGCCGGGGCGACTTCCCCGCCGCCGTGAACCTCCTCCGCCGGGCCTTGGCGATCGCTCCGCCGGCCGACGCCGAGCGGGCCACCACCCTGTATCACCTCGGCATCGCCCTCGACGAGGTCGGCGACATCCAGGCAACGTTCGCAGCGTTCGACGAGGTGATACGGCTCGCGGCCGTCTCCGGCGACCGGTCGCTGGAATGGCTCGCCCGGATCTCGCGCTCCGAGGTCCTGACGAACGCCGATCCGCACAGCATGCCCACGCAGGAGTGCCGCGAACAGCTCGAGGAGGCGATCCGTCGGTTCGAGGATCTCGGCGACGAACCGGGCCTGGCGACCGCGTGGGCGAAGCTCGCGTTCCTCGAGTTCATCCCGTGCCGGTACGACCACGCCGAGCGAGCGGCGCGCCGAGCCGTGGAACACGCCCGTCGGAGCGGCGACGATCGCCTCCTCACAGACGCCCTCCGTTACCTGCTCCTGTCGCAGTGTTTCGGCCCCGCCACGCCGGAGGAGGGGCGCCGGACGCTGGACGCGCTGACCCAAGACTTCTCGCGCACCCGATCGCTCGAGGCGTCTTCCCTCGTCGTCCGCGGGGCGTTCCGAGCGATGGAAGGCTCGTTCGACGACTCACGCCGCCTGACGGGGCTCGGCATCGAGATCGCGGAGGCGCTCGGGTCCCGGGTGATGGTCGCGGTGTACGAGGCATTCAACGGTTACGCGGAGCGAGAGGCCGGCGATGCGATCGCAGAGGAGCGCTCCTTCCGCCGGAATTACGAGATCTTGGACGAGTTGGGTCAGGAGGGATTCAAGTCGACGGCCGCGGCGGAACTGGCTCATGTCCTCTGCACGCTCGGCCGGTTCGATGAAGCCGAGCGGTTCGCCACGATCGCCCGGGACGTCGCCGCCGAGGACGACGTCTCGTCGCAGGCGGCCGGACGATCGGTGCAGGCGATAGTGCTGGCCGCACGTGGCGAGTCCCACGAAGCCGAGCAGCTCGCGCGTGAGGCCGTCCAGACGCTTGAGGACGCCGAGAGCCCGAACATGCAGGGCGGCGCGAAGATGGATCTAGCTCGGGTCCTCCTCGCAGCCGGCAAGCCCGCAGAGGCCGCGCACGCCGCGGAAGAAGCGCTCGCGTTCTTCGAGCGCAAGGGGAACCGGCCTTCGTCGGACAAGGCCCGGGGGTTCCTGGACGGAGTGGGCGCCTCGGGATCCTGACGGCTCACGCTTCAGCAGAGCCGCTCGTGTTACGCGCGATGCGTCGATCCGGAACCAGCCACATCACAGCCACCCCCGCATAGAGCGCGTAGGCGATCCACACGTCGACGTATGCCAACCCCACGCCCGCCGCGTACAGGACGATCGAGGCGTTGCCCTTGAAGTCCGAATCGATCGCCGCACCCACGAGGGAATCGCGGCCGTTCGCCCGGATGATCGCGTGCACCAAGAGGAAGTAGGCGAACGCCGCCGCCAGCCCGACGACCCCGAAGGATGCCGCCGGCAGCGGCTCGTGGTACTCGTCGCGCAGCCACTCCGTGACCACCGGGATCAACGAGAGCCAGAAGAGCAGGAACATATTCGCCCACATGACCGCCCCGCTGATCCGCTTGGTCACGCGCAGCAGATGGTGGTGGTTGTTCCAATAGATCGCGATGAACGTGAACGCCAGGACGTAGATCAGGAGGCTCGGCCATTCGGCGCGAAGCGCGTCCCACGTCGCGCCCGCCGGCGGTCGGAGCTCGAGCGCGAGGATCGTGATGATCACGGCCATCACACCGTCGCTGAACGCTTCGAGGCGCTCCGAACCAAATTCGACCGGTGCGGCGCTGCGGCGTTCCTGCTCGCTCATCGCGCTCGCGATGATAGGGCGTGGGCCCTCCCACATGGGGAGGGCCCATCCGCCCCGCCCTACATCACTTCGAACGTCTCGAAGACCATGACCTGGGCGCCGCCCAGGAGGACCGGGCAGGTCTCCGCGTACTTCGCCGCCTGGTCGAGCGAGTCGGCCTCGATCACCGAGTAACCGCTCGCGGTGGCCTTGGCGTCGGTGATCGTGGGGCCGCTCGAGATCGTCTTCGAGTCGGCATTGAACGGGTTGCCGGGGTCGACCACGGCCGGGCCGAGCTCGGTGAACCAATCCGTCCAGGCCTTCGTGACCGCGGCCATCTCCGCCTCGGTCTCGGGCATGCTCCCCCCGCCGTACAGCAGCAGGTACTTCGCCATGCCATCCCCTCCTTCTGATCGGGTCCCCACATCGGGACCGCCACCCCTACGACGAAACGGCCGTCCCGATATCGACACGGTGGCGGGAACGGGGTTCAGCGAGGTTCGAACCGTGCGGTGAAATGCCGGAGGGACCGGGCCTCGTCGACGATCCGGTATCCGCGGAGGTCGGCGGCATGCTCCGCGACCGCGGCCACCACCTCGATCACGTAGTCGATGTGGCTCTGCGTGTAGGTGCGGCGCGGGATCGCCAGGCGCACCAGATCCATCGCCGCCGGCGCCTCGGTCCCGTCGGGCCGGCGTCCGAACATCACCGTCCCGATCTCGCAGCTGCGGATGCCTCCCGCCTCGTACAGCGCGATCGCGAGCGCCTGGCCCGGATAGTGCAGCGGGGGGATGTGGGACAGGAACGAACGCGCGTCGATGTAGACCGCGTGCCCGCCGATCGGCTTCACCACGGGGACGCCCGCGCGATCGATCGCCTCCCCCAGGTAGGCGGTCGAGCGGATGCGGTACCGGAGGTAGTCGGGGTGCACACATTCCTTCAGACCTTGGGCGATGGCCTCGAGGTCGCGGCCCGCGAGCCCACCGTAGGTAGTGAAGCCTTCGGTGAGGATGAGGAGGTTCCGGCATCGCTCCGCCAGCTCGTCGTCGTTCGTCGCCAGCCATCCCCCGATGTTCGCCAGCGGGTCCTTCTTCGCGCTCATCGTCATGCCGTCGGCGAGTGACGCCATCTCTCGCACGATCTCGGGGACGGGCCGGTCCTCGTACCCGGGCTCGCGCGTGCGGATGAACCATGCGTTCTCGGCGAACCGGCACGCGTCGAGGAAGAGCGGTGACGCGGTAGCGGTCGCAGAGTGCGCGCACGCCGCGCAGGTTCTCCATGGACACGGGCTGACCGCCCCCGGAGTTGTTCGTCACGGTGACGAAGACCGCCGGCACGTCGGCCGCGCGTTCGGCCAGCAGCGAGTCCAGCGCCCCGAGGTCCATGTTCCCCTTGAAGGGATGTTCCAGTGATGGCTGACGTCCCTCGGGGATCACGAGGTCGACCGCCTCCGCGCCCGTGTACTCGACGTTCGCACGCGTCGTATCGAAGTGCGTGTTGTTCGGTACGACCTTGCCCGGACCGCCGATCGCCGAGAACAGGATCTTCTCGGCGGCCCGCCCCTGGTGCGTCGGGATCACGTGCGTGAACGGGAACAGCTCCTGAACGGCCTCGAGGAAGATGAACCACGACGGCGAGCCCGCGTAGCTCTCGTCCCCGTGCTGGATCGCGGCCCACTGATCGCGCGACATCGCGCCGGTGCCAGAGTCGGTCAACAGGTCGATCAGCACGTCGTCGGCGTGCAGGCCGAAGAGGTTGTAGCCGGCGTCGACGATCGCAGCGTGCCGCTCCTCCGGAGTCGTGATACGCAACGGTTCGACGGAGTGGATCCGGAACGGCTCGATGATGGTGCGGAACTCGGCGGGCACGCACCGATGCTAGCCCGGCCGGCCCCGGGGCGCCCCTGACTCCTTCGGTCAGCCCTCGGCGTCCGACCGCACGTGTCCGTCGGGGATGAGCGGCATCGAGCGGAGGCGGCGCCCCGTCGGCGTCGAAGATCGCGTTCGCGACCGCGGGAGCCACCGCGACGATCGGCGTCTCGCCCGCGCCGGCCGGCGCGACATCCCTGTGGTCGATCAGGATCACATCGATCGGCGGCACGTCGGTGAAGCGCGGGACGCGGTACGTCGAGAGCGACGGGTTGAGGATCTGGCCGTCCTCGAAGTGGATCGCTTCGAACAGCGCGCCCCCGAGACCCATCACCGTCGCCCCCTCGATCTGATTCACCAGACCGTCGGGGTTCACGATCGCTCCACAGTCGAACGCGGTCACGACCCGGACGATCTCCACCTGGCCGTCCGCATCGGCGCGGACCTCGACGCACGTGGCGACCCGCGCGTCCTTCTCGACGCCGCCCGCGATGCCGATCCCGTGCCCGGGGTCGCGCGGCGTCCGGCCGAGACCCGCTCGCTCGGCCGCCGCCTGGAACACGGCCGCGAGCCGGTCGTCTCTGAGATGGCGCAGACGGAGCGCCAAGGGATCGGCACCGACCTGGTGCGCCAGCTCGTCCAGGTGCGACTCGCGCGCGAAATGGTTCGCCGTCGCGGCAAGTGCCCGGTACGAGCCCTGCCGCAGCGGTGAGTCGGCGGGGCGGAACTCGATCCGCTGGTTGGGGATCTCGTACGGACACAGGATCCCCGCGTCGCCGGCGTTGATGTTGGTGAACTCCCAGGCCGTCAGATCGCCCCCGTTCGTCGCACCGGAGCGGACGTCGATCACGGCGGCCGGGCGGACGTACGCCCAGGTGAACTCCTCCCGACGCGTCCAGGCCACGCTCACGGGCCGGCCGCTCACGCGTGACAGACGGGCCGCCTCGAGCGCGGCCTCGCCGGTGTGCTTGCCGCCGTAGCCGGCACCCGTATCGGGCACGATCACGCGCACCGTGTCCTGCGGAACGTCCAGCGCCGCCGCGAGCTCATCGCGTACGCCGAACGGCCGCTGCGTGCCGGTCCACACGGTGAGGCGGCCGCCGTCCCACTCCGCCAGAGCGGCACGCGTCTCGAGCGGCGCGTGCGCGATGTACGCGGTCGTGTACGTCCGGTCGAGGCGAACGTCGGCATGCGGCAGCGCCGCATCCACGTCGCCCGCCTCGTGGTGGGACGGACCTCCCCACTCCCGCGATCCGGACGGCGCCACCTGTGTCGCACGCAGGTGCGCGATCAGCTCGTGTTCGGAGGGCTGGGGCGCCAGGTCCCACTCGGCCCGGATCGCGTCGATCCCGTGCCGTGCGGTGGCGGTGTCCGGGGCGAGCACGCCCACGAAGTCGTCCTCCAGCACGATGCTCACGTCGGGTATCGCGTGCGCGTCGGCAGCGTCGACCGAGCGCAGCGTGGCGCCGAACGCCGGAGGACGAAGGACGCCGCCGCGAAGCATCCCGGGACGCGAGAGGTCGGTGGGGTACCGCTGGGCGCCGGTCACGATCGCCCGCGCGGTCACCTTCGGTATCGGTGCCCCGGCCGTTCGCCATCCGGTCTCCGGCGATGCGGTCACCTCAACGGCACGCTCCACGCGTCGCTCGCCGAACAAGAGCTCGCCGTACGTGATCGAGGCATCGCCGTCGCGTCCGCGGACGGCGCCGTCGGACGCGACGAGTCCCTCCGCGTCGACATCCCACCGCGCCGCCGCCGTCGAGAGGAGGATCTCCCGAGCGGAGGCCGCGGTCGCTCGCAGGTTCTCCCCGGCCGTCCGGCATCGAGCGGCTGCCGAACGTGCCCATGTCGTACGGGCACAGATCGGTGTCGCCCATCACCAGCCGGACTCGCTCGAACGGCACGCGCAGCTCCTCGGCGACCAGCTGGGACAGAGCCGTGCGGTTGTCCTGCCCGACGTCGACCTTGCCGATGAACGCCGTAACGACCCCGTCCGCCCCGACGTGGATCCACGCGCCGTTGCTGGTCGACCACCCGCCATCCGTGCTCTTCTCGTCGGGCAGGACGACGACCATCCCGTCGGGGAGCACGTCGAAATAGTCGCGTTCCTCGAGCGCGAGCAGATCCCAGGGCCCGCGGCCCGATGCGGGCAGCTCGGATGTGGCGAGTCCCGGCTCCGGCACCGATCCTCGTCTTGGCTCGACGCGAGCGTGGCGGCGCGCCGGGCAGCTCGCACGATCCGCGGGTAGGTGCAGCAGCGGCAGACGTTGCCGGCGAGGGACTTGCGGATCAGCGCCTCATCGGGATCGGGGCTCTTCTCCAGGAGCGATGCGACGCCGAGGATCATCCCGGACGTGCAGTAGCCGCACTGCATGGCGCCCTCATCGACGAACGCCCGCTGAACCGGGTGCATCGTCCCGCCGCGGGCGAGCCCTTCCACCGTCGTGACGGCGCGACCCGCAACATCGATCGCGGGGGTGATGCAGGAGGGGACCGGCTCGCCGTCGACGAGGACGGTGCATGCTCCGCAGACGCCTTCGCCACAGCCGGGCTTCGCGCCCGTCAACCCGAGCTCCTCACGCAGGACGGAGAGCAAGCTCCGATCAGGCTCGATGGAGAGCTCGTGCACGGCGCGGTTGACGACCGTCTGGACCGTTCGTGGCATCGAGGACGAGTCTCGCACGCACGCGGCGCTTCAGTTGGGGCGAAGCATCACCGGGATGTCGATGACATGGATCGGCCGTCCGTCCTTAGCGCTGGCCTCGTACACCCGGACGACGCCGTGTTGGGTCCCATCGACGCTGAACCGCACCGCCGTCGAGAACGCACCTCGGCACCCGGTGCCACACGTCGCCATGGTGGTCGAGCTCGCGATCTCTTGCCCATCGGCGTCGAGGATCGTGATGCTCACCACAGCCTCGAAGACGTCCGCGGTCCCTGAGACCGTGACGGGGCTGGAGACTCGCTCGCCGATCAGCGGGCTCTGCACAAGGATCGCCGGCAGGCGGTCGTGGTACGAGCGGCGGGTCATCGGCTGCTCGAGGATGATCCCCTCGCCGCCGAACACAGTGACCGGCTTCCCCTCCAACTCGAGGTTCACGCCCTGGACCGACGGGAACTGGGTAACCGTGTAGGTCAGCTGCGCCAGCCTGTTGAACATCGACAGCGACCCGCCGCCCGACTCGAACGTTCGTGAGAGGTCCACCGTGGCGACCCCCCCGTCGATCGACAGGCCGAGCAGGTCGGTCCCGTCGGGTATCGACGTGCCGACGCCCGCGGCCCGCTCCGCCGCCGACGGTCCTGCGAGCAGCGCGTTCACGGCCGCCGACCCGACGCGCGGTCCAGCGGGCTCGGTCCGCTCAGTCACGAACAGCCATTCTCCGTAGCCGAACCACACCTCGAACGTCATGGTCGAGGTAGGGGTGGGCGTCGTTGAGGTGGTGGGCGTCCTGCTGATCGCCGTCGAGCCCCCGCCGTTCCCTGAACCACCCGCCGAGCACGCCGTCGCGATGGATGCGACGACGATGGCGAGAGCGAGATACCGAAGCCTGCCTCGTCCGAAGTTCATGGTCACCTGTTCGAAAGACCGCCTGCAACGTGTCGGGTCAACCGACGGGCTGGCGCAGGATCGTGCGGAGCTTCTCCGGCGCCGAGCGCCGAGGATCGCCCAGGTACAGCTCGTGATGCCGGCCGACGGGGTGCAGGCCCGCCGCCTCGATCCCGGCGTGCAGCCCTTCGATCGTGGGGCCTTCCTCCGCGTACGGCCCGATGTGCATCACCTGCGCGGAAGGTCCTTCGGCGAACACCTCGGTCCGGAGACCGTGAGCGAGCGTGGGATGCAGCCGGGCCCGGGCCGTCTCGAGATGGAGCACCACCTCCTCCGACGTCGCCTCGGGGGGCAGCGCGATCATCAACGTCCAGCGCCAGCTCTCGCGGGCGGGGTCCAGGAGCGCCTCTTGGTAGGTGACGCCGTCGGTCGTCCACCACAGCCCTTCGAGCGGCCCGACCTTCCCTTCCACGCCACGCGCCTTCAGCGCGAACCGGAGCCCATACGCCGCGGCGTAGAGCCCGGGCATCCTCATCTCGAACGCCAACGGCAACGGCGGACCGGTTCCGTCGATCATCACGAACGAATGGGGCGGGATATCGAGCAGTCGGATCCCGCGCTTGGGCGCCTTGAACTCATCCTGGCGATCGAGCGGGCGTTGGATCTCGGTGGCGACCTTCATCACACCACCTCCTCGACGTCAGCATGCTCCTCCCGCGCGGGGCACAGATGGGCCTGTCGGCCCTACGGGAGGGGGCCCATCCTTCGATGACGGCTACCACGCAAGCGGTTCGCCGTCCTGGAAGAAGCCGCCGGTGGGACCGTCGTCGGGGAGCGTGACGCCCCACACGATGCTCGCGGCGCCCTGCTCCGCCGAGCGCGGGGCACCCGAGCCTCCCATGTCCGACCGGCACCATCCGGGACTGATGGCGTTGACCAGGATGCCGGTCCCATCGAGATCGTCGGCCAGCGCCCTGGTCATGTCGTTCATCGCCACCTTGGTCGATCGGTAGACGCCCCCACCACGATGCTCGCGGCCGTTCGTGGCGACCTCGGTCGAGACGTTCACGATGCGTCCCCAGCCTCGTTCGCGCATCGGGGGGAGGAACGCCTGCGTGACACGCCAGGTCCCCAGCGTGTTCGTCTCCCACGCTAGGTCGACGTCTTCCGCGGTGACCCGGCCGCGGGGGTTGATCGCCGCGTTGTTGATCAACACGTCGACGCCATACGGCGCCAGCGCGTCGCGCGCGGCCGCCACGCTGTCCGGGTCGGCGACGTCGATACGGACCGGCGTGATCCCCTGGGGTCCCAGCGACATGGCGACGGCCTCACCGGCATCAAGATCGCGCGAGCCGAGGAATACCTCCAGGCCGAGGTCGCCGAGGAGTCGAACGACCTCGAGGCCGATCCCTCGGTTGCCGCCCGTGACCAGGGCGCGCTTGCCGATCAGGTCCTGTTCGATCCTCAGCGGACCTTGATCACCCCAGTCATCTCGGGACCGTGCACCAGACACACGAACGTGTACTTGCCCGGTTGCTTGGCGATGAAGGTCGCGTGCACCGGACCGGCGAGGAGTCCTGAGTTCACGAACGCGGTCGGATCGTTCAGCTTGTTGGCGTTCGTCGGCAGGAATGCCTGGTCGTTGACGACGAGCTCGAACTTCGTCGGGTCTGCGCAGTCCGCCGGTGACTGCGCCGGCGCGTCGGCCCCAGGTTGCTCGCAGGCCGGGATGATGAACGGCACCGTCTTGAACGACTTCTTCGGGAACGTGGCGGTGTGGATCTCGCCGGTACCGCTGAACACGATCCGGTCTCCGACGTGCACGATGACCGGGTTGTCGGGGAACTCGTTCGCGCTGACCTGGTTCGAGAATCCGCCGGCGTTCAGGAGCACCTTCGTGTGCGCCCCGCCCACGGCCACCGCCAGGGTCTGCGCCTGGAGGTCGGCGGCGGCGCCATCCACCTTGATGGCTTTCTTCAGCTGCTTGGCCGCCTTGGTGGCCACATCGGCGGGTGACGGGATGGTCGTCGCGTCGGCCACGACCGTCAGCTGATCCTCCATCCCCGGATGCAGCAAGCACAGGAACGAGTAGGTGCCGACCGGCGCATCGACGGAGGCGAAGAACGACGGTTCCGCCGACGGGTTCGAGAACTGGAACCCGCTCGAGACGACGCTCGTCCCGTCGAACGAACACGGCGCCGCCTCCGTCCCGCACGTGGGATCCGTCGGAGCGACGACCTTGGGATTCTCGATGAGCGAGTTGTCGTCGCCGCCGACCTGGCTGTCGGGGATCGGGTCCTGGAAGTCTCCGCCCTGTCCCTGGTGGTCCTGACGCCACGCCTCGGCGTCGTCACTCGGAACGAGCGTGGCGGTGTGCGGCGTGTCCGTCCCCGCCCACGCGAAGTCCACGACGTCACCCGCATGCACCTTGAGCGACGCACCGGGGAAGAACCGGAGGAAGGCCCACGGCTCCCCGGTCGGGTGGGGCACCATCCAGCTTGCACCGTGAACGATTGGCTCACCGCTCCCGCGGGGAGCGCGAGCGACGTCGCCCCGACCGCGACGGCGACGACGATGACGACCCGAAGCATGCGTGACTTCACGCCCAGACCCCTTTCGACCGAACTCGAACGCTCTCGCACGGCGCTTCCGCGCCGACGCCGGCGCGTACCCTCGCATGGAGGGTCGTAGGGGGTCAAATCGCTATCCTGCCTCGTACCGGAACGGACCAAGGAGCATCGGATGGCCGACTGGAATTCGAACATCATCGAGGAGTTTCGGACGAACGAAGGCCGCGTCGGCGGGATGTTCGAGGGCGCTCCGCTCCTCCTGCTCCATTCGACCGGACGGCGCACCGGCGAGGAGCGCGTGAATCCCATGATGTACCTGCCGGACGGCGACCGGTGGATCGTCTTCGCCTCGAAGGGCGGACACACCGCTCACCCCCACTGGCTCCACAACCTGGAGGCGAACCCCGAGGCGACCATCGAGGTCGGCACCGAGACGATCCCCGTCAAGGCGACGGTCCTGCGCGAAGGTGACGAGCGCGACGCGCTGTTCGCGCGACAGGTGGCCGCGTACCCGCAGTTCGGCGAGTACGAGGAGAAGACGAAGGGCCACCGCACGATCCCGGTGATCGTGCTGGAGCGCACGGGTTAGGTCTTCACCTCAGTCGCGGAGGAGCCTCGTCGGTAACCGGTTCCGCTCGCCGGCCAGCTCGGACCAACGCCTCGGTCCGGGCCGGTCCAGGAGGGCCGGCACGGTCGCGATCGTGAAGTCGCCGGGCGACACCGACCCGAGCTCATCCGGCATCACCGGGAACGACACGGTGGCCTCTTCGCGAGCGCGCGGTGAGTACGGCGCCACGATCGTCGCGCCGGTGCCGTTGCGGGACGGATCGAGCATCACCCGGCCCTGCCGTTTGGCCTTGCGGAACTCGTCGGTCACCAGATCGGGACGGTTCGCCGCCACGATGCTCGTGAGTCGCGCGGCCGCCCCACGGAGCTCGTCCGCGTCGTAGCGGCGTTCGATCGGCGCGACGATGTGCAGCCCTTTCCCACCGGTCGTCTTGACACCGGTCGCCACGCCCAGGTCGTCCAGCACGTCGAGCACGAGCAGCGCGACCTCCACTGCCGCGCCGAACGCTCCGTCAGGCGGGTCGATGTCCACGACGAGCAGATCGGGGCGATCGAGCCTGTCGGCGCGAACCGGGGCGGGGTGGAACTCGAGCGACGCCTGGTTGCCCAGCCACAGGAGCGTCGGCCGGTCGTCGCACACAACGAAGTCGACGTCGCGGCCCGCGCTCGGCGCGGGGATCCGAACGGTGCGGATCCACTCCGGCGCGTAGCCGGATACGGCCTTCTGGAAATATCGCTTCCCCCCGACCCCGTCCGGCGCACGGATCAGCGTGAGGGGGCGTTCACGGAGCCACGGGAGCATCCGTTCCGCCACGGTGTCCAGGTAGTCGACGTACCGGCGCTTCGTGATGTCTCGCGGACGGCCACAGCAGCTTGTCGGGTCGGGAGACCTCGATCTCATCCGGAGACGACGGCATCCCGTGACCCTACCCAAGGCACGCCGGACCATGTCTCGCTACCATGGCCGAGCTGGGCTATCCGACCGGAGGGAGACCATCGTGTCCACGACCGTGAGGGCCGCGTTGCTGCAGACCGACTGGTCCGGCGACCAGGCGTCGATGATCGACAAGCACGAGGAGGCGGCGCGCGAGGCGGCCGCCGACGGCGCCGAGGTCATGTGCTTCCAGGAGCTCTTCTACGGGCCGTACTTCTGCCAGGTGCAGGACGCCGAGTACTACAGCTACACCGAGCCGATCCCGGATGGGCCGACGACGAAGCGGTTCCAGTCGCGTGGCGAAGGAGCTCGGCATGGTGCTCGTGCTGCCGATGTACGAGATCGTGCAGGCGGGCCAGTACTTCAACACCGCGGCCGTGATCGACGCCGACGGGACGTACCTGGGCAAGTACCGCAAGCAGCACATCCCCCAGGTGAAGGGCTTCTGGGAGAAGTTCTACTTCGCCCCCGGCACCGGCGGGTACCCGGTCTTCGAGACGGCCGTCGGCAAGGTCGGGGTCTACATCTGCTACGACCGGCACTTCCCCGAGGGCTGGCGCATGCTCGGCCTGCACGGCGCCGAGATCGTGTTCAACCCGTCGGCGACGCACCGCGGGCTCTCCGAGTACATCTGGCGCCTGGAGCAGCCGGCCGCGGCCGTCGCGAACATGTACTACGTGGGCGCGATCAACCGCGTGGGCATCGAGCCGCTCGGCGACGACGACTTCTACGGGCAGAGCTACTTCGTCGACCCGGAGGGACAGTTCGTCGGCGAGATCGGCGACGCGTACAAGCCGGAGCTGATCGTGCGCGACCTGGACCTCGGCAAGATCCGCGAGGTGCGCGACCGGTGGGCGTTCTACCGCGATCGCCGGCCCGACGCGTACGACGACATCGTCGCGCGCTGACGCATGGACGTCGGCGTCGTCCTGCAGACGACTCCCCCGAGCGCGCGGGTCATCGACCTGGCGAAGCGCGCGGAGTCCTACGGCTTCAGCCACGTGTGGACGTTCGACTCGCACATCCTGTGGGAGGAGCCGTTCCCGATCTTCACGCAGATCCTGGCGCACACCCGCAACGTGATGGTCGGCCCGATGGTCACGAACCCGCTCACACGCGACTGGACGGTGACGGCGAGCGCGTTCGCCACGCTGAACGAGATGTTCGGTAACCGCACCGTGATCGGGATCGGCCGGGGTGACTCGGCGGTCCGCGTGATCAACGGCACGCCCTCCACGCTCGTCGCGCTCCGCGAGGCTATCCACGTGATCCGCGAGCTTGCCAATGGTCGCGAGGCGGAGTACCGCGGATCGACGCTCCGGTTCCCGTGGGCGTCGAAGAGCCGGGCCGAGGTCTGGGCCGCCGGCTACGGACCAAAGGCGCTGAAGGTGATCGGTGAGGTCGCGGACGGCTTCATCCTGCAGCTCGCCGACCCGGACATCGCCGCGTGGACGATCGCCGCGGTTCGGAACGCGGCGACCGACGCCGGCCGCGACCCTGCGGAGATCACGATCTGCGTCGCGGCGCCGGCCTACGTCACGGACGACCTCGTGCACGCCCGAGAACAATGCCGGTGGTTCGGGGGCATGGTCGGCAACCATGTCGCCGACATCGTCGCTCGCTACGGCGAGTCTTCCGAGGTCCCGTCGGCGCTGACGGACTACATCAAGGGCCGCGAGGGCTACGACTACAACCAGCACGGTCAGGCGGGGAACGTCCACGCGCAGTTCGTGCCCGATGAGATCGTCGATCGGTTCTGCATCCTCGGGAACGTCGAAGAGCACGTCCGACGGTTGCAGCAGTTGGCCGATCTCGGCGTCGATCAGTTCGCCGTCTACCTGCAACACGACGACAAGGACGGCACGCTTCGCCGGTACGGCGAGAACGTCATCCCAACGATCGCGGAGCGCACGCTCGCCACGTCGTGACGCGTGAGCCCACGCTTCGAGGTGGGGAGGGAGGCAGGTGAGGTTCCGGACGACGATCCTGCAGAACGGCAAGACCGCGACCGGCATCCACGTGCCGGACGAGGTCGTGGCGAGCCTGGGCGCCGGGAAGCGGCCGAAGGTCAGCGTCACCATCAACGGCTACACGTACCGGAGCAGCGTGGCGTCGATGGACGGGCGCTTCATGGTCGGCGTCAGCGCGACGGTGCGCGAAGGCGCCGGCGTCGCAGGCGGCGACACGGTCGATGTCGACATCGAACTCGACGCCGCGCCTCGCGAGGTGACCGTTCCGCCCGACTTCGCGGCCGCGCTGAAGCGTCAGCCGGACGCGAAACGGTTCTTCGAGGGGCTCTCGTACAGCAAGCAGCAGTGGCACGTGCTGTCGATCGAAGGGGCGAAGACGCCCGAGACGCGACAGCGACGCATCGACAAGTCGGTGGACATGCTGCGAGAGGGCCGCGCGCGCTGAGGCCCGGTCGTTCCGTGTTCACGTGTCGTGCCTCGCCTTGAGCACATCCCCCTGGCCCGGCTCTTCGACGCCCGGAGCCACGACCCGCCCCAGCGTGTCGAGGTATGCCGGCCACCCATGGAGGAAGTCGTCGCGCAGCTCCTCGGTCTCGAAGCCGGTCTGCACCATCGTGAGCAGCGTCTTGCCACCCTGGTCCTCGAACGTGATCGTCATCTCGCTCTCGACCGTGCGGCCGTCCCACTCGGTGGACGTCATGGAGTGGTGGAACACCAGTCGGTGCGGCCGGTCGACCTCCGAGAACACACGAACCTCGACGTCGGGCTCCTGGCCCTCCATCCCCATCGCGTAGACCGACGTGCCGCCGACGCGGACGTCGGTCTCACATCGGCTGACGACCCATCCGTCCTGGCCGGAACCGTGCAGTCGCTCCTGCGCCGCCGGATCGACGAAGGCATCGAAAACGACCTCCGGTGACGCGTCGTACAACCGCTCGAGACGCAACTCGTAGCTCATGTCCCTCTCCTTCACTGGTGGGTCGGTGGGATGTTCTGGTTGCGGTGGAACAGGTTGTCCGGGTCGTAGCGCGCCTTGATCGTCGCGAGCCGGTCCCATGTCGCACCGGGGTAGGCCTCGCGGACGCGGTCCTCGCCCTCGTCGTTCAGGAAGTTCACGTACGCGCCGCTCCCGTCCCCGCGGAGCGCTTCGTGGAGGCTGGTCACCCACGACGCGTGCGTGGACTCCTCCTCCGCGCGCTCGTACAGCGCCGCGACGTTCGCCATGATCCGTCGATCCCGGTGCGCGAACGCGGTGGCGTCGGACGGCACGCGCGCCATCGCGCCACCGAGCACCCGGAGCTGCACCGCGGACATCGTCGCGGTCGACGCCTCGAGCCGTTCCACCATCGTGACGGCGAGCCGCTCGTCGACACGGTCGACGAACATCGTCCGCGACACGCCCAGCGGGTGGTAGCCCTCCTCTTCCGGCATGTACATCTCGGGGTACGACATCGGCCGCAGGAAGTCCGCGAGGGGCGTGGCGAGGGCTCGGAACGGCGCCATCGCGCGCTCGCCAGCGTCGCCGCCGTCCGTGTGCACCATCAACGCGATGATGATGAGCTTGCCTTGCGCCTCGGGCGGGATGAAAGGCATCGGAGGCGCCACCATCACGTTCGCGATCGTCGAGAGCTCGTCGGGCGCCGACCCGGCCCGATCGATGAATCCGGCGATGACGTCGGGCGTCGCGGGAAGGAACAGCATCCCGCCCAAGACGGTGCCGACCGGTTGCAGGCGGAACTGCAGCCGGGTCACGACTCCGAAGTTGCCGCCCCCACCACGGATCGCCCAGAACAGGTCCGGCTCCGTGTCGGCGTCGGTGCGCACGAGTCGCCCGTCGGCGGTCACGACGTCGGCGGCGAGCAGGCTGTCGATCGTCAGGCCGTACTTGCGAACCAGGAACCCGACGCCTCCCCCAGCGTGATCCCGCCGACCCCGACGGAGCCGGCGTCCCCGAACCCGGTCGCGAGACCGTGAGCGCCGGTCGCCACGGTGTACTCCGCGGCCGTGAGCCCCGATCCGACCCACGCGGTCCTTCCGGCAACGTCGATCTCGAGTCCGCGGAGATCCGCGAGGTCGAGTTGGATCCCTCCGTCCGTGCTGCTATGCCCGGCCCCGCTGTGCCCGCCGCTTCGGACGGCGAGCTCGAGTCCCGTCTCCCGGGCGAGCCCGATGGTCCGCGCGACGTCATCGTCGCTCGCCGCGCGGACGACGATCGCCGGGCGCAGATCGTGCCCGCCGTAAAAGACCTGACGCGCTTCGTCGTACCCGGGCTGTCCCGGGCGGATGACGCGACCGTCCAGGGACTCATCGAGGTTCGCGATCGTCGATGACTTCAGGTCGTTCGTCATGGCTTCGCTCCTTCCTGCTGTTCGTCGATGTAGGCCCCGAGGCGGTCCAGCCGGCGCTCCCAGACTTGCCGGAACGTCTCCACCCAGCCCGCCACCTCGTCCATATCCCCCGGGGCGAGTTGGCATTCGCGGATCCGTCCGCGCTTCTCCGTGGCCACGAGCTTCGCTTCCTCCAGGATGCGGATGTGCTTCATCACGCCGGGAAGCGAGATGCCGATCGGACCGGCCAGTTCGCTGATCGACGCGGGCCCGCTCGACAGCCGCTCCAGGATGTCGCGACGCGTGGGGTCGGAGAGCGCCGACAACGTCCGGTCGAGTGTTCCGTGATACTTAACCATACGGTTCACCATACGAAGGATCCCTCCGACCGTCAAACGTGGAGCACTACGATGCGGATATGCAGGTCGCGGACGGCATCCATCGGGTGACACACGGTGTCGTCAACTTCTACCTCGTCGAGGACGGCGCCAAACTCACGCTGGTCGACGCGGGTGCGCCGGGCGACTGGGAGACGTTCGAGCGGGCAGCCGGGTCGCTCGGCCGCACGCCGGCCGATCTGGACGCCGTCCTGTTGACCCACGCGCACAGCGATCACACGGGCTTCGCCGAACAGGCGCGGACGCAGGCCGAGGCCGCGGTCTGGATCCACGGGGCCGACGCCGAGGCGGCCCGAACCGGCGCGGCCCCCAAGAACGAAGCGAGCTTCGGCTCGTACCTCTTCCGGCTCGAGGCGTACCGGACGTTCTTCGGGCTGATGCGCCGCAAGGGGCTGAAGATCGTGCCGATCCACGAGGTCTCCACGTTCGGCGACGGGGAGATCCTCGACGTGCCCGGGAGGCCGCGCGTGGTGCATGCACCGGGTCATACCGAGGGAAGCTGCGCGATCCTCCTGGAACCGCAACGCGCCCTGATCACCGGCGACGCGCTCGCGACGCGGAACCCGCTCACCGGCCGCACGGGTCCGCAGATCGGCCCCGACGGTCTGAACCGCGATTCGGCGAAGGCGCTCCGTTCGCTCGACGCGCTCGCGACGTTGCCGGTGGATCTCGTCCTCCCCGGTCACGGCGACCCGTGGACGCATGGGATCGCGGAGGCGGTCCGCCTGGCGAAGGCGGCAGGTCGCTCGTAGACGACGCGTGCGGCGAGGCGGGCCACCTCCGGCCCGCCTCGCCTCCACGCCGCTGCCGCTACGCGATGTCGCGGCGCTCCATCAGGGCGGCGCCGAGTCCCACGGCGCCGACGGCCCACGCACCGAGGACGAGCGCGCCCCCGGCCGGGCTCATGAACGTTCCGCCGAACCCGGCGATCGACCACACGCCGGCCGTCGGGAAGTAACGAGCCAGCGTCGGCGCGAGCCCGCTCAGGAGGTCCTCGACGATCGTGACGAGCACGATCGACCCGACGATCGCCGCGACCTGATGGCGCACGGCCAATCCCACACCGACCCCGATCGCCGCGAACAACAGGTCGATCAGGAGCAGCTTGCCGAACCACACCGCGAGCGGTCCGACGGCCATGTCAAGCGCGATCCCCTTCACCACGATCCAGGGGATCGCGATCGCGAACGTGAGCGTCGCCGCCGCGACGGTGAACACGGCCGCAGCGGCCGCCATCGCGATGAGCTTGGCCCACAGCACCTGCCGCCGGTGCGGGTCGGCCAGCAACGTCGGCACGATCGACCCGTTCCGGAACTCGTCGGTGAACGAACGCAGCCCGAGGATCAACACGAACAGCCACGTGACGCTCAACGCCACGTGGGTGACCGACTGGTCTGCCAACGGGGCTGCGAGGTTCCTCGTCGTCGACTCCCACAGCACGCCGACCACCCCGAGACCGACCAGCCCCGATGAGCCGACCAGGAGTCCCCATCCCGACCGCGTGGTGCGGAGCTTGCGCATCTCCGAGACGATCTGGTTCCTCATGCGATCCCCTTCCCCTGCGTCATCTCGAGGAACGCGTCCTCGAGGCTCATCGACCCGTCTGCGGTGAGCTCCGCCATCGACGCCTGCCGCACCAGCCGGCCGTGATGGATCACGACGGCCTCGTCGGCCATCTGCTCCATCTCACCGAGCTGGTGGCTCGATACCAGCACCGCGTTCCCGCGCCCGGCGAAGCGGCGCAGGAACTCTCGCAGCCAGCGGATCCCGAGCGGATCGAGCCCGTTCGCCGGCTCGTCCAGGATCAGGATCCGCGGGTCGCCGAGCAGCGCCCCCGCGAGCGCGAGCCGTTGCCGCATGCCCAAGGAGTACTTCCCGGCCTTGCGGTTCCGCGCGCCGGAGAGGTCGACCAACTCGAGCACCGTCGTCGACCCGTTCGTCCGCGATGCCCTCCGCCGCGGCGAGCACGCGCAGATGGTTCCGTCCGCTCCGCAGCGGGTTGAAGCTCTGCGTCTCGAGGACGGCTCCGACCGTGCGCGCCGGATCGTCCAAGAACCGGTAGGGCATCCCCAACACCGATGCCGTGCCGTCCGTCGGGCCGACGAGTCCCAGGATCATCCGCAGCGTCGTGCTCTTGCCGGCGCCGTTCGGTCCGAGGAACCCCGTCACCCGCCCCGGCTTCACCTCGAACGAGAGATCCTCGACCGCGGTCACGTCGCCGAACCGCTTCGTGAGGCTCCTGACCGAGATGGCCGGCGAACCGATCGGCTCGCTCGCTGACGCGATCCGACCGGCGTCCCACCCTTCGACGTTCGCCTGCATGCGTCCCTCCTCTGTGTGCGTCGTCGTGAGACAACGCTAAGAAGAGACGGGCCCTGCGCCGTCCTCCCCCGGTGCCGTTCGCACCTCATCCCGTGGGAGGACGATCGCCGGGATGTCCCGACGACGGAGCGCGCTACGCGGAGCCGGGATGGACCAGGCCGGATTCGTATGCGAGCACGACGGCTTGCGCCCGATCGCGCAGGCCCAGCTTCTGCAGGACGCGGCCGACGTGCGTCTTCACGGTCGTCTCGGCCACGAACAGCTCCCGGGCGATCTCGTGGTTCGATAGGCCGCGCGCCATGCACACGAGGACCTCACGCTCGCGATCGGTGAGCTCAGTCAGCGCCACCGGCGGGGGCGGTGGATCGGGCCGGCTCGCGAACTCCTCGACCAGGCGCCGCGTCACCGACGGGGCGAGCAACGCGTCACCGGCGGCGACCACCCGCACGGCGGCGACGAGCTCCTCCGGCGGACGGTCCTTCAAGAGGAATCCGCTCGCGCCCGCCCGAAGTGCCCGGAAGACGTACTCATCCAGATCGAACGTCGTGAGGATCAGGACGCGCGCGGGCGGGTCGCCCGACGTCAGCCGATCCGTCGCCTCGATCCCGTCCATCGTCGGCATCCGGACGTCCATCACGACGACGTCGGGCTCCAGCTTCGCGAACTGCCTGATCGCATCCTCGCCGTCGATCGCTTCCCCCACGACCTCGATGTCGTCCTCGGCGTCGAGGATCATGCGGAATCCCCCCCGCATGAGTGCCTGGTCGTCGGCGATCACCACTCGGATGGTCACGGCCGCGCGCCACCATCAACGCCGATGGGGAGGCGGACACGCACGACGAATCCACCGCCGGGGCGCGGCCCTGCCTCGATGTCCCCGTCCAGGAACGCGACGCGCTCGCGCATCCCGATGAGGCCGCGGCCGATCCCATCGGACCCGGCAGCGGCTCCGACGCCGTCATCCGTCACCTCGATCTCGATCTCCCTCGGGGTGTAGCGAAGCAGGACGCGTGCGTGCGGAGCGTCGCCGCCATGCTTCAGCGTGTTCGTGAGCGCTTCCTGCACGATGCGATAGCCGGAGAGATCGACACCGACGGGCAGCGGACGTGCCTCTCCTTCGGTGACCAGCTCCACGGCGAGACCGGTCGCCCGCATCCGGTCCAAGAGGTCACCCAAAGCTTCGAGCCCGGGCTGTGGCGCGAGGGCGGGCGTGAGCTCACCATCAGAGGCCAAGAGGCGGCGCAACTCCGCCAGACCGAGCCGACCCGACTCCTCGACCGCCCGGAGCGCCCGCTCGGCCTCGTCGGGGTCGCGCCGGAGCACCGCGCGCGCGCCGCCCGCCTGGACGACCATCACGCTCATGCTGTGGGCGACGATGTCGTGGAGCTCCCGCGCGATCCGCCCGCGCTCGTACGTCACCGCGTCGCGAGCGGCCTGTTCGCGATCGCGTTGGATGGTTCGATGCCGGTTCCACACGACCCGGCCGAAGGCCACCGGCACGCCGACCGTGAAGAACGCGCTGCTCGCCATCTCCACCCAGTTGGCCGTCGGGTCGGATTGCGACACGACGGCGGCGGCTATCGCTGCGAGGACGACCAGCGCCTGACCGACCGACCTCGGAGCGAACGCGGCTGCGGAGTACGCGGCCACCGCGAGGGGAAGGATCAGCTCCGTCGATGGATGTTGGAGCAGGCCGTAGGCGATGCCCGCCGACGACACGATCGCGGCGGCGGCGAGCGGTCGCCGGCGACGCCAGTACAGCGGCGCACATGCCGTGAGCAGGAGCGCAGCGGCGAGCAGATCCGGTCGGTCCGTGGGCGCTCCCGGGTCGCGCCCGCGCCAGAGGATCCAGTTGCGCGAACGCGAGGATCCCGAACATGAGCAACCCGTCCCATATCCGAGGGTCGACGCGCTTGAGCCGCTGCCATGTCGTGCCGCTGCCGTCCATCGGCCCAACGGTATCCCGGAGGACCCGAAGCCGACGTCATCCCGTAGGAGGACACCGAAGGATGACGAGACGATGGGTCGCCCCATCGTCGCGTTCGGTAGCCTCCACGCCGTGTCGGCCACCCGTCTCGCCATCGTGTTCGCATTCGTCGCGGGGCTCGCCGGCGCGGCGCAGGCGGCGATCGCCGGAGCGCTCGGCCGGCGTGTCGGCTCCGTGCAGGCGGCGGCGTTCGGGACCGTCATCGCAGCGGCCATCTTGGTGTTGCTCGCGGTCATCCTCGGCCGCGGCGGCGGCATCGTCGACGCGCTCCACCAGCCCGTGTGGCTCTGGTCGATCGGCGTCCTCGGAGCAACCATCGTCCTCGCCATCACGTTCGCTCCGCCGCTCATCGGAACGTTCGCCACGGTGGCGCTTCTGATCGCGGGCCAGCTCATCGCCGGAGTCCTCATCGACGCGTACGGCCTGCTCGGATCCCCGCGCCTGCCGGTGACGCCGTCTCGAGCCGCCGGGCTGATCCTGGTGGCCGCGGGGGCCGCGCTGACGCTCAAACACTGAATCGCTCGTTCGCGATACGTGTAGGCTGCCCGGCTCATGCGAGGACGATCACGCACCTGGCCGGCCGTCGCGGCGATCCTGGCGCTGGTCGCGGTCGCGCGGTGGCGCTGCGTGGCTGGCATCTCGACGTACCGGTGGGTCCGGGCCGGCAGCCGCCGCATCCGCTGTGCCCAGCCCCAGTGCCTCTTCCGCTCCACCTGTCGAGCGCCTCACGCTCGACCTCCGGCGGGTGGAGGGAGAACGCGTGTCAGGCAGCCGCGTGCGGAGGAGCCGACTCCTGCCGGCGGCCGAGACGGTCCGCAGGGTGATGACGCAGATGTACTCGACCGGATTCGTCGATCCCGATGCGTGGCAGGACGGCCGCTTCCCGACGCTGCAGGACCTCTTCACGATACGGACACGGGCGCGGGTTCGCCGGGATCTCGATGAGCTGACGCTCGGACCGATCGCTCGCCGGGTCGACGAGGTCCGGCCGGGAACGTCGACGATCGGCGTGCGGTTCCTCGTCGGGAGGCGTCCGCTCGTCGCGGTCGCCGCCGTGAAGTTCCGCGGAACGGCGACGGCCGATGGGACGACGCTCCCGATCCTGCACTCGGGCTCCTACACGCTTCGTCGTGTCGGCGATCGATGGCAGATCGCGTCCTACGAGGTCCGCAGCCGCGTGCCGACGATCCACGATCTCAACGCGAAGGTTCGCACGGCGGCCGGCTCCCCCGGGCTCGCGTCGACGGGCACGTCGTTCATCCTGGTGATCGGAAGCGACGCGCGACCGGGCGAATCGCCAGAAGGCACGCGCGGCGATTCGCTGCACATCGTCGGCGTGAACCCCGCGAAGGGGGCGGTGTCCATCTTGGGGATCCCCCGCGATTCGTTCGTGCCCATCCCCGGCGTGGGCACCCGGAAGATCAACGAGGCGCTGCTCGGTGGCCCCGATCTGGTGGTGCGGACCGTCGAGCAACTGACGGGCGTCGTCGATCGGCGGCTACGTCCTCACGGGATTCGCCGGGTTCCAGGATCTGGTGAACGCGGTCGGCGGCATCGGCGTGGATGTCCCGTATCGCGATGAGCGATCCCTACTCGAACGCGTACTTCCGACCCGGGATGCGGCACATGCTGGGCCGCGACGCGCTCGCGTTCTCCCGCGACCGGCACGACGTCCCCGGCGGCGACTTCGGGCGTTCCCTGAACCAGGGGCGGATGTTGATCGCGGCGCTCCGACAGTTGAAGCTCGACGTCGCCAGGAACCCGGGGTCGCTCCTGACCTGGCTCGCGGCCGGAGCGAAGATCCTGCACACCGGATCTCAGCCTGTCGGACATGGCCGGGCTCCTGCTCTCGATGCCGTCGCTCGACCCCGGCCGTGTCGACAGCCGCGTCGTCTCCGGGACCGGAGCGACCGTCGGCGGCCTGAGCGTGGTCGAGCTCGGTTCGGCCGCACACGCGATGTTCCGCGACTTCGCGGCCGACGCCATCTTCAACGGCCGGCCATGACACACCGAAGCGCCGGCCGTTCGACGCCGGCCGGCGCTTCGAGGTGGTGCGGTACCCGATCGTCAGGCGATGGGGGTTCCGCCCGAATCGATACGCTCCTCGGTGCGTACCTCTCCGGTCGGGGTCTGCTGGATGCTGGACTGCGCGACGCTGCGTCGCTGGCTGCCCGCGACGATGAACGTCACGCCCAGGATGAACGCGACGACCCCGGCCCAGAGCAGGATGACCCCCGCCGTATTGATGCTGAAGCCGTCGGTCGTCGCCGTCACCGCGTAGCGCATGATCGCGCCCACGATCAACAGGACGATGCCGAGACCCAAGAATCCCGTGCCTGTTCCCCTGCTCATCTGGCTCTCCTCCGATCGTTGCCCGCTGCTCGAAGGTTCCTACCCGTACCGCCCGGCGGGCTAAACCTCGCCCGTGACGGGCATTTGTCGTTCACGCCGGGCGGTGGCTACCGTCGCGCGGTGCAACCGATCGCCGAACGGGCCCGGCAGATCGCCGAGGACGTCTTGTTCCCCGCGGCGTTGGACACGGATGCCTCGGACCTCTTGCCGGTCTCCCATCTCGATCTCTTGGCGCGGGAGGGGTTCTACGGCATCGCGGGGCCCATCGACGCCGGTGGGTCGAACCTCGACCCGACGACCACCACGGCGGTCGTCCAAGCGCTCGCCTCGGGGTGCCTGACCACGGCGTTCGTCTGGCTGCAGCACCGCAACCCGGTCCGAGCCGTGGCGGCGAGCGAGACAGCGGGCCTCCGCGATGCGTGGCTCGCCGCCCTCTGTCGAGGTGAGCGTCGCGCGGGCATCGCGCTCGCGGGGAACCGGCCGGGCCCGCCGATCCTTCGCGCGTCGAACACGGCGAACGGCGACGTGGTCCTCGACGGCGAGGCTCCATGGGTCAGCGGGTGGGGGCGGATCGACGTCATCCTGGTGACGGCGCGCGACGGCGATCGCGTCGTGTCGCTGCTCGTCGACGCGAACGAGAGCCCGACGCTTCGCGCGGAGCACCTCCGCCTGGTCGGCGCGAACGCGAGCGGCACCGTCACGTTGCGCTTCCTCGATCACGCCGTGCCCGCGGAGCGCGTGGTGGGTGCGGAACCGCATGCCGTCGTCCTGGCGCGCGACGCCACCGGCTTGCAGCTGAACGGGTCCCTCGCGCTCGGCGTCGTGGACCGATGCTGCCGCCTCATGGGACCCAGCGCGTTCGACGAGCAGCTCGCGGTGGCCCGCCGGTCGCTCGACGACGCGACGCCCGAGGGCCTCCCATCGGCTCGGGCGGCGGCCTCGGAGCTGGCCCTGCGCGCCACCGCTGCGTTGACGGTCGCGCACGGGAGCCGGTCGATCCTGACCGGCCAGCATCCGCAGCGCCTTGCGCGGGAGGCACAGTTCCTGCTGGTCTTCGGCTCGCGGCCGCTCATCAAGGCCGAGCTTTCACGGAGGCTCGCCGACACGTAGGACCCGCTCGCGCCGGTACGCTTCGGCTCGATGCGCATCGACGCCAGCTTCGAGCCGCTCCTGACCCCTCGCCTGCGCCTGCGCCGGTCGAGGCCGGAGGACGCCGACACCATCTCGGCGTACCGAAGCGACCCCGCGGTTCACCGCTACCAGGGATGGGAGCGGACCGATCCGGACGGGGTCCGTGGCGAGATCGAGGAGATGGCCCGAAGGGATCCGGGGGCCCCGGGCGGATGGATGCAACTCTCGGTCGAGGATCGCGAGACGGGTGTGCTCGTCGGTGACGTGGGACTGAGCCCCGCGGATGACGAGCCGGGTGTCGTCAAGATCGGCTACACGATGTCGCCGGCGTTCCAGGGGCGTGGCTACGCGACCGAGGCCGTGGCGGCGCTCATCGCGTACGCGTTCGACACGCTCGGTGCCGATGTCGTTCGCGCGTACGCGAGCGCCGAGAACCTCCCCTCGATCCGCGTCGCCGAGAAGGTCGGGATGCGGCTCGTCGAACGGTTCGAGCGAACGTCCGGCAACCGGGTCCGATACGTCGTGCAGTACGAGCTCCGCCGCGCCTGAGACGCGGTTCGCCACGTGTGACGGGTTGATGACGAGTTCGTGCGCAACCGGTGGCGATCGGCTCCGGCCGCTCGGACTGCCCCATACTCGGCGCCGTGCGCCCATACGATCGGATCTCGCTCCGGACGTTCACCGTGGTGGCGTTGTCCGTCTCGCTGGCGCTCGCGTGCTGCGGTGCGAGCCAGCCCGATCCCCCGGCTGGATCGCGCCACGTTCGCATCCCGACGAGCGGCGACGACGAGCTCGACGCGATCGACGTCGGTCAGGGCGCCGACGTCGCCGTGCTCTCCCACGGCGCCACCGGAACCAAGGAGGACTTCTTCGGGCTCGCGGCTGTCTTCGCCGACCGCGGGTGGCGGGCCATCGCGTACGACGCTCGAGCGCAGGCCCGCGAGGACGACCTGGCGGCGGCCGTGGCGTACGCGCAGCGCAGCGGCGCGGCCTCGGTGGTGCTGGTCGGGGGATCCCTGGGGGCGTCGCTCTCGATCGCGATGGCGGCGGAGCTGCATGTGCAGGGCGTCGTGAGCCTCTCCGCATCGGCGGACACGTTCGATGCGCTCCACGCGGCCGAGGCGATCGGCGACTCGATCCCCATCTTCGTCGCCGCCGCCGCAGAGAACGAACCCTACGCGACCGACGCCCGCCGGATCGCCGACGCGTTGCGGACCGAACCGACGATCGTCTCGGGAAGCGGGCACGGCAGCGGGATGTTCCTGGATCATCCCGATCTCATGGACGCCGTCGTGGCCTTCGCGAACACGGCGGTCGGCCGGGCCTGAGCGGGTCAGGCGTACGGGTCGCGGGTCCCGACCAGGAGGACCGCCGCGGCGATGAGCGTCATCACGATCGCGGCGATCACGTACGGTCCGGCGCTCTCGTCGATGGTGAGCTCCGTCGACAACCGTGAACCGAGCGCGTTGTACACCTGGTTGAGCTGTCCGGCCGTCTGCGTCGTGTAGGCCTTGGCCCCCGTCTCTTGCGCGATCCCGGCCAGGACGTCGGACGGCGCCGGCACCGATGCCGACGCGGTGGCGGCCGCGGACGCATCGGATGCTGGTTGACCGATCGCCACGGTGTACACCGCCACGTCCAACTGCCGCGCCCGCGCGGCGGCGTCCTCCGGAGGGATCGAGCTGCCGGAGTCCATCCCGTCGCTCAGGAGGACGACCGCCGCTGGTCGATCGCCACCGTTGCGATCCGCTTGGATCGCGTCGAGCGCCGCCGAGAGACCGTCCCCGATCACCGTTCCCGTTCCCGTGTCGACGGCGAGCGATCCGAGTGCATCCGAGACCTGCGTGCGGTCGGACGTCGGTGCGACGGGGACCGCGCTCGTGACCGAGAAGGTCGCGAGTCCCACCCGGAAGCCCGCCGGGAGCCGGTCGAGGAACGTCGTGGCGGCCACCTCCGCGGCGGCGAGCCTGTTCGGCTGGACGTCGGTCGCCCCCATGGAGTGCGACACGTCGATCGCCAGCACGACCGTCCCACTCGTCACCTGCTTGTCCAACCGCACCTGACCGAACGCGAACAGCAGGCTCACGATCGCCCCGGCGATGAGTGCGATGGGGAGTCGCCGGCGCCATTGCGATCCCCGGCGTTTGCCGTACAGCTTCCGCCGGCGGAGCGAACGGACGGCGTCCACCGCGATCGTCAGCACGTACACGACCGCCATGACGCCCAGGATCAGCAGCGCGGGCTTCCATGCGGACGACATCAGGAACTACCGTACGCCCGACATCTGTGGAGCGGTGGAGGCGCGGACGCACAATGGAGCATCCCGGGTCCCTACGTGACGACGTGCTCGGTGAGCGCGCGCAACCTGCGGGCACGCTCGGCCTCGCGCTTGCGCGGGTCGAGCTTCCGGGCGCCGTCGAGGGTCGCGGTCAGGACCGAGGGTGTGAACGGCTTGGTGATGTAGCCGTCGGCTCCGGCCGCCCACCCTTCGATCTGGTCCTCGATCTCCACGCGGGCGCTGATCAGCACGACCGGCAGATCCGCGCTCGCCTCGCTCTGCCGGATGCGGCGGAGCGCCTCGAGACCGTCGATGTTCGGCATCATCACGTCGAGCAAGACGACGTCGGGCGCCGCCGAGGAGATCAGCTTCAGGCCCTCAGCACCACCGGCGGCCTCGATCGTCTCGTGGCCGTCCCACTCGAGATTGATCGTGCAGAGGCGCCGGACATCCTCGTCGTCGTCAACCACAAGCACTCGCATCTCGTCGAACCTCTCGTTGTCGTCTCCCCAAGGTTGTCGACAGGTCGGCATGGTCAGCCGTATGGCCTATGAAGACAAGATCCGCCTGACTCGATAGGACTAGGGAACGGGTATCCGGTACACAGCAGACGCTCGGCTTATCCCGACTCCGATGCGGTGACGATGTAGTCCTCGGCGTCCTCGTCCCACTCGAGGTTCACGACCCCCTGCGTCTCCGCTGCCTTCACGAACTGGAGGAAGCCCCGGTAGCCATACTTCTTCTCGCTGAAGTCCGGCTGCACCTTGCGGAGCTTGTTCTTGAGACCGGAGAGCGGTGGAGGACCGCCGCGGGCCTCCAGATCGCTCACCACCTTCTGCAGCAGGTCGAACGCATCCCGCTCGCCACCGTGGGACGGGAGCGACACCTCGGGATCGCCCTTCGCCGAGCCTTCGGTGAGCTCGATGACGTTTCGATCGGCCAGGTGACGCAGCAGTTCACCGAACGCGCGGAAGCCGTACTCCGCCTCGCTGAACGTGGGGTCCTTTCGCAACAACGCGCGCTTGATCGACGACGCGAGGACCGGCCCACTCGACGAGCGTTGGAGCCCCGCGAGGGTCTGAGCGATCGCGACGGCCAGCTCGTCGACGTTCTGCGGCTTGGCGACGTCCTGGTCGACGGTCTCCGGCTCCGGCTGGACCGGCGGGGGCTCCTTCTCGGCCTTGGCGGACGAGCGCTTCCGCTTCGGCCGGTCCACCGGCACGTCGACCCCTTCCAGGGTGTCGTAGAACAGGAACTCGTCGCACGCGGGCGGGAGCAGCGCCGACGTCGAGTCCTTGATCCCCACGCCGATCACCCGCTTGTTCAGCTCGCGCAGCTTGTGCACCAGCGGCGTGAAGTCGCTGTCGCCCGTGCAGATCACGAACGTCGTCACGTAGTCGCGTTCGAACGCCATCTCCAACGCGTCGACGGAGAGCTTGATGTCCGCGGCGTTCTTCCGCACGGCCCCCATCCGCTGGGGGATCTCGATCAGCTCCACGTGGCTTCGCGTGAGCATCCGTCGATCTTCGTCGAAGTACGACCAGTCGGCGTACGCCTTGCGGGCGATCACCCGTCCACGTTCGGCGAGCGCGTCGAGGACCGGCCGCAGATCGAACTGCATGCCGTGGAGGCTCTCCCGTGCGCCGATGGCCAGGTTCTCGTAGTCCAGGAACAGGGCGATGCGTTCTTCCTCGGTATCCACGACCCCAGGGTAGCCGTCCGGGAAAGCGGCCGCCGCGAAGGGCGGCGGACAAACCGCTTCGCGCGTCGGGCCGTAGTACCCCGTCAGGATCGACGGCGACCAGGCCCGTCGGTCCTTCGTGGTGCACCGAACGGGAGGTGGGGTAGATGAGACGAACCCTTGCAGTGCTATGTATCGCCGCGATGGGCGCCGTCGTCACGGGATCGGCGCTGGCGTCGGCGTCGACGCGCGCGGGCTCGGGAGGCGCCCCTGGACGGGCGGCGAACTCCTACAAGATGCATCGACTCGTGGCCGACCAGGCGGGTCACGCCAAGTCCACCGACCCGAACCTGGTGAACGCGTGGGGGCTGGCGGCAGGCCCGACGACGCCGTGGTGGGTGAACGCCGCCGACAACGACGTCTCCACCTTGTACGACGGCAAGGGAGCCGTGTTGCCGCTGGTGGTCGACGTCGCCGGCGGTCCCACCGGGCTCGTGTTCAACGGCGGCCCGAACTTCGTCGTGAGCAACGGGACGGCCTCCGGACCGTCGCTGTTCCTGTTCGCGACCGAAGGCGGCACGATCAACGGCTGGAACCCGAACGTGCCGCCGCCCAGCGCGTCGACCCAGTCGTTCGTGGTCGCCGACGAGTCCGGCCACGGAGCGAGCTACAAGGGCCTCGCGATCGCATCGACGGCCGCCGGCGACATGCTCTACGCGACCGACTTCCACAACGCGAAGGTGGACATGTTCGACGGCACGTTCAACCTGGTGAGCACGGCGTCCACGTTCGTCGACCCGAACATCCCCCACGGCTACGCGCCGTTCGGGATCCAGGCGATCGGCGACACGATCTTCGTGACATACGGCAAGCAGGACGCCGATGCGGGTGACGAGGTCGCCGGCAAGGGCTTCGGCTTCGTCGACGCCTTCGACACCTCCGGTGCGTTCGTCGCCCGGGTCGCATCACACCACAAGCTGAACGCTCCGTGGGGACTCGCGATGGCGCCGTCGAACTTCGGTGCGTTCAGCGGAGATCTGCTCGTCGGCAACTTCGGCGACGGCCAGATCCACGCGTTCCACCAGAAGGCGAACGGCTCGTACAAGGCGGCCGGGGCGTTGTGGAACTCACACGGCAAGGTCCTCGCGATCGACGGTCTGTGGGCGATCGAGTTCGGCAACGGCGACGCGGCAGGGCCGTCCAACGCGCTCTACTTCACGGCCGGCCCGGATGACGAGGCACACGGCCTCTTCGGGAAGCTGACCGCGACCGGGTAGCTCGTCCGATCGGTTCCGGCCGTTCGCGGAGCCGCGTATCGTGAGGTCATGCGGGGGCACGCATGACCGATGACACGCCGGCGATGCGAGCGGCCGGGGCCGCCGGGCTCACGTTCGAGGTCGCTCGGACCGACCGCCCCCGGAGCGCCGAGGAAAGCGCTGCGCTCCAGGGGATCGAGCTCGGCCAGTTGCTCCGCACGATCGTGATCCGGCGCGCCGCGGATGACTACGTGTTCGTGTTGGTTCCGGGCGGCCGCCAGATCGATTGGCCCAAGCTCCGAGCGCACCTGGGGGTCAAGCGGCTGTCGCTGCCCGACGCGGAAGAGGCGAAGGCCGCGACGGGCTACGAACGCGGCACGATCACGCCGTTCGGGGCGACGCGCGACTGGCCGGTGATCGCGGACGACGCCGTCCGCAGGTTCGAGACGGTCGCGATCGGCGCGGGCGCCCACGGCGTCAACCTGCATGTCGAGACGTCGGCGCTCCTCGAGGCGCTCGGCGCGGACGTGGTCGACGTGTCGCGGGCGGACGCGCCGGCGCCTACGCCGTGAGGCGGCTCCGCGGTAGGAACCTGCCCTGCCCCGGCGTGCCGTGGAACTCCCCGTTCTCCACCAGCACCTGACCGCGCTGCATCACGACCTCGGGCAGGCCGCGGACGACTCGGCCCTCGTAGGCCGAGTAATCGACGCGCATGTGATGGGTCGACGCGGAGATCGTGCGTTCCTTCTTCGCGTCGAACACCACGATGTCCGCGTCGGATCCGGGGGCGACCGTTCCCTTGCGCGGGTAGAGCCCGAACATCTTGGCCGGCGCGGTCGCGACCAGCTCCACGAACCGGTTGAGATCGATGTGTCCGGCCTCCACGCCACCGTAGAGCAGCGTGAACCGGTCCTCCACCGACGGCAGGCCGTTCGGGATCTTCGAGAAGTCGTCCTTCCCCAGGTCCTTCTGTCCCGTGTAGTTGAACGGAGCGTGGTCGGTGGACACGACCGAGAGGTCGCCACCTCGGAGACCGGTCCACAGGTCCTCCTGATGGTCCGCCGTCCGCAGCGGCGGCGAACAGACGTACTTCGCGCCCTCGAACCCGGGCTTCGCCATGTCGTCCTGGCTCAGGTACAGGTACTGCGGGCACGTCTCCGCGAACGCGGCCTGGCCGCGGTCGCGCGCCTCGCGCAGCGAGTTCAGGGCGTCACGCGACGACAGATGCACGATGTAGGCGGGCGTGTCGGCGAGCTCCGCGAGTCGGAACACCCGGTGCACCGCCTCGCCCTCCATGACGGCCGGCCGCGTCAACCCGTGATTGACGGGAGCCGTCTTCCCCTCGTCCAGGAACTGGCGGACCAGCACATCGATCGGACCGCCGTTCTCCGCGTGCATCATGATGAGCGCGCCCGACTTCCCCGCCTGCCGCATGGCCCGGAAGATCGACGCGTCGTCCAGCATGAACACGCCCGGGTAGGCCATGAAGAGCTTGAACGACGTGACGCCCTCCCCGACCAGCTCGTCCATCTCCTTCAGGACCTGGTCGTTCACCTCCCGGATGATCACGTGGAACCCGTAGTCGGTGACGGCGTTCTGCGCCTTCGCGAACCATCGGTCGAGCCCCTGCCGCAAACCTTCGCCGTAGTCCTGCAGCGCGAAGTCGACGATCGTGGTGGTGCCGCCGAACGCAGCGGCGCGCGTCCCCGTCTCGAAGTCGTCGGAGCAGAAGCTGCCGCCGAACGGCAGCTCCATGTGCGTGTGCACGTCGACGCCGCCGGGCATCACGTAGCGGCCGGTCGCGTCGATCACGCGGTCGGCTTCGACGGCCATGCCCCTGCCGATCGCCGCGACCTTCTCGTCCTCGATCACGACGTCCGCCTCCGTCGTCTCGGTCGCCGTGACGACGATGCCTCCCCTGATGAGCGTCCTCATGCCCGTGTCTCTCCTTCCATCAATGGGTGTCGTTCTCTCGTTCGCGACGGGCCATCGTCTCGCGCAGGCGATCGGCGAGCTCGGGCATCTGCTCTGACATCTCGGCCAGATCGTCGGCAGAGAGCGTGACCACGTGGACGTGGCCGACCGCGACGACGGACGCCCAACGACGCTCGAGCTTCAGCAGCGCCCGTTCGCCCACGATCTCGCCGGGGCCGAGGGTTGCGACCGACCGACCGTCGCGGACGACCTCGACCGAACCTTCCTCGATCACGAACAGGTCATAGGGCATGGAGCCCTGCTCGAAGAGCAGGTGCTCCGTCGGCGAACTCTTCCTCGCGCACCCAGCGCAGGAGCTGCGACAGGTCGTGATGATCGAGCTCACCGAAGAGCGGCAGGCGACGCAGTCGCTCGACGTCCATGCCGGAACTCAATCACATACGGCGTCGCTCAGCGGACGCGGAAGGGATGGCGCGCCAGGACCTGGTAGCCGTCGTCGGCCAAGAGGTAGACGCTGTATCGACCGGCCGGCAGGGGCCACGGGCCTTCAGAGTCGGCATCGAGCGTTCCCGAGCCCTGGATCGTCGAACGCGTGTAGAACCAGGTCAGGTAGGAGGCGACGTTCGGGTCGGCATGTCGCGGATACACACCGATCCAATCCCATCGGTCGCCGGGGGCGTTCCACCAGTGGACGGCGATCGGGTCACCGACGCCGTAGACGTGCCGCGACGTCGACAGGTGCGGGCCGTCGCCCGGTGCTTCGATCCAGAAGCGCGTCCGCGAACGCACGGACGAACCGTCCATCAGCAGGGCGACGTAGGTTCCGGGATCCCAGCCATCGGTGGCGACCGCGACGGTCCCGTCGACCTCGCCGGCCACGGGCTCGTCCGCGATGGGATCGGCCGGATCGCCCCCGGCCGGTATGACGGCGAGGTGCTGGTCGGGCCCGCCGGGCCCGTGGAACGTGAGCGTCTGATCGGTTCCCGCCTCGATGAGGCGGGAACCGACCGCCACGAGCGTGGGGAGGACGCCTCCCTGGACCGAGAGCTCGGACACGACGGCGCGGTGATCGGTACCCCAGGGGTCGACGCCGATCGTCACGTCGGGACCACCCGATTCGCCGACCACGTCGCTCCCCAGGGTCTGGACGGCTCCGGCGGTGTAGATGAAGTCGATCCGATCGGCGGGCGCGTTCGGCCCGGGACTCCAGACGCCCGGCGGGTGCGGCCTCCCGGAGGGCCATGTCAGTCCCGGGTTCGCGACCGGATCCGGGTGTGCCGCCCGGTAGGAATCCACGAACCCGGCGTCCTCGACGTACCGGCTCGTCGGCCAGTTGACCGGGTAGTGGATCTGCTCGCGGAGCCCGACCGTCTCGGGCGTCCAATCCAGCCGCGACGGCGTGTTGAAATCGCCGAGCAGCATGGCGGGGATCCCCTGGTCGACCAGGCCGGTGAGCGCGGCCACCGCTGGCTCCACGGCGGGGACGCGAACACGCCGTTCGATCTCCAAGATGGTCGATCGCTTCGCCCCGCGTCGCACGAGGTTCGGGCTGTACGGGCCCGCCGGAAGATGCACGTTCGCGAGCGCGACGACCTGTCCGGGAGCGGTCTCGACGAACAGGTAGAGGCCGTTCCCGCCCGGCGCGTCGATCAGCGGCAGCTTCGAGATGACCTGGAGCCGAACGTTGTAGTACGGGTACCCGAGCGCGTCGGCGAGTCGCGGCACGTTGCCGAAGCCCTCCTCGACGCCGACCACGTCGGCGTCGGCGGCCTGGACCGCACGGACGATGCTGTCGAAGCTCACCACCGTGCCGCCGTACTCGATGTTGAACTCCATCACGCGCAGGTTCACGGGCGTGACGGCCGAGGCCGGCCCGGACACGAGTGCGGATCCGATGAGCGCGAGCGCGAGGAACGAGGACAACCTACGAGCGAACATGAGTACCCTCCGGGTCGTAGAAGGGACGATGGGTCGTGGTCGCTTCGACCGTGGTTCCACCGGGCGTGGTGAGGGTCACGACCGATCCCGACGGGAGCTCGTCAGACAGGTACCCCATCGCGAGCGCCTTCCGCAGGAACCAGCCGCTGTCCGTCGAGGTCAGCGTCCCCAGCGCTTCGCCGTCGAGGCTGGACACCGCGTCGCCGCCGGCGGGCACGTGGGACAGGTCGGGGAGCTCGATCCCGGTGAGGACGCGCGAGATCCCTTCGTCTCGCTGTCGCGCGAGCGCGTCGCGGCCCACGAACGGCCCGGCCTCGAGGTCGACGGCCCAGGCCAGGCCGGCCTCGAGCGGCGAGGTCGTCTCGCTCACGTCCAAACCGTAGAGCGGGTACTTCTTCTCCATGCGGGTGCTCCGGAGCGCCCCGAGTCCGCAGGGCGTCGCCCCCGCCGCGGTGAGCGCGTCCCACATGTGGAGCGCGTAGTCCCGTGGGTAATAGAGCTCGAAGCCGAGCTCACCGGAGTACCCGGTCCGCGAGACCAGCGTTGGTACCTCCGCGACCGACGTCTGCACCGATCGGAAATACGACAGGTGCTCGGCGGACAGATCGGCGGCCGCGAGCGGCGCGAGCAGCTCGCGCGAGCCCGGCCCCTGGACGGACAGGTACGCCGTCCCCGAGATGCAGTTCGTCACGTAGGCGCGACGGTCCCTCGCGTACTCGGTCACGTAGCGTTCGACCGTCTCGGCGCGCGAGGGCGTCGCGATCAGCCAGTAGTGCTCGGGCCCGAGCCGGTAGGCGGTGAGGTCGTCGATCATCCCTCCGGCCTCGTTGCAGACCGACGAGTACATGACCTGTCCGTCGGTGGCCATGCGTCGCGGCACGTCGCGCGCGAGCACATGGTCGAGCAACACCTGGGCGTCCGGGCCTTTGATGTCGATCGGACCTTGGTAGTACACGTCGTACAGTCCGACGTCCTCGCGTGTCGCCAGGTGCTCCTGCTGCGTCGAGGTGAACACGACCGCGGCGTCGAAGCCGATCCGGTCGCCCATCTCGGCCCCGAGCTCCACGAACCGTTGGTGGTACGGCGTGTGACGTGTCGGCATGACGCCGGAGCCTAGCGGACGTCGCGGGCGACCGGTGAGCGCCAGACAGGACCCGTCAGCGTCAGCGCCGGCGGCGGTTCCCGTTCGCCGGTCGCCTCGGGCTGCCGTTGCCCGCGGGTCGGGGTGCGTCCATCCGCAGCCCCGCCTCGCCGAACTCCACGTGCAGCTCGAGCACTTTGGCGATCTTGCCGACGTCCGAGCGCTTCTCCGGCGTCACGAACGTGATCCCCGTGCCGCTGCGTCCCGCGCGCGCGGTGCGTCCGACGCGGTGCACGTAGGCCTTCTCATCCTCCGGCGGATCGAAGTTGATCACGTGCGTGATGTGCTCCAGGTCCAGACCGCGCGCGGCGACATCCGTCGCGACGAGCACGTCGTTGGCGCCGGACGCGAAGTGGCCGAGCGCCCGTTCGCGCGCGTTCTGCGCCATGCCGCCGTGTAGCGCGCCCGCTCGGAATCCCTGGGTCTTCAGGTTCTTCGCCAGCCGGTCGGCGCCGCGCTGCGTCCGCACGAAGATCAACGTCAGCCCGCGATCGGCGGCCAGCTCGCGAACGAGCGCCTGCGACTTGCGGCTCTGCTCGACCGCGACGAACCGGTGGTCCGCCAGCGCGACGAGCACCCCGTCGTCGTCGTTCACCTCGTGCTTCACCGCGTCATGCGTGAACCGCGCGGCCAGACGCCCCACCTCGCCGTCGAGCGTGGCGGAGAAGAGCATGGTCTGGCGATCCGGGCGGAGCATCTCGAGGATGCGCTTCACGTCGGGGAGGAACCCCATGTCGAGCATGCGGTCGGCCTCATCCAGCACGCAGATCCGCACGCGGTCGAGGCGGAGCAAGCGACGCGCCACCAGATCGAGCAGGCGCCCCGGGGTCGCGATCACGATGTCCGCACCGCGCGAGCGCTTGGCCTGGGGGCCGATCGCGACGCCGCCGTAGACGGCCGCGACGTGCAGGTGCCGGACGTCGGCGATCGCGCGGAAGTCCTCGGTCACCTGGCTGGCCAGCTCTCGCGTCGGCGCGAGGATCAACGCCGTGGGGCTCCCGCCGCTCGGCGTCAGCCGTTCCACGATCGGTATGGCGAACGCGAGCGTCTTGCCGGAGCCGGTGCGCGAGCGCGCGAGCACGTCGCGTCCCGCGATCGCGTCGCGGAGCACGAGCTGCTGGATCGCGAAGGCGCCGGTGATGCCGCGCATCTTGAGCGCGTCGACGACCGGCTGGGAGACGCCGAACTCGGCGAAACCGGGGAGCGGGACGGAGGGTGTCGGCGGCTCCAGGGTCGCGAGCTGCGACGCAGAGGAAGGACGCCGTGGGTTCACGGTTCGTTGTGACATGGATCGATTCCCTTTCGAAAGATGTGGGGATGAGCGGCCCAGATCTTCCGGATAAGAAGGGAGTGAGACGGCCTTCACCACGCGATGTCGGCGCGAGAACGCGCTCGACCTACGTCAACAGCGTACGCGAAACCGGCGGGACCGCGACGGAGCGAGGCTCGAGAACCTACGAGCGTGCGAGCGGGTGCTTGTACTTCGAGTCGGTGTGGAGCCAGCACGTCGTGCCGGCGTTGTACGTCGTGAGGACGGTGGAGCACCCTTCGTGGCGGCACTCCCTCCCGGCCGTTGCCCGCGATCCCGCGCGCTTCCCGCGGTCCGGCAGGCCGAACTGGACCTGATTGCTGCCGCTGGTTGCCCTCGCCATCGACGGTCTCCGATCTGGAACACACGATCCGTGGGGGGCGAGGGCGAAAGGGTTGGAAGACCCCGTTATCGATCACTCGGCGCGAACCCTCGGACGTCCGCCCGAGGCATCCAGCGTACTACGTTGGCCCTAGTGGGCGACCGGACCTCGGCGAACGCCGATCCCGTGTTGACCGAACGTTCGCGTTCTTGGTTGGATGCCGCAACCACAGCCGAGAGGATGAACCATGACGGAGCTCCACGTCCTGTGTGACGGATACGTGCGAGAGGGGGCCGAGCTCCGGGTCGGGTCGACGGTCGGTTTCGTCGCGGACGGGAACGCGCTCGTCGTGATCGATCCCGGGATGGTCGCGGGCACGTCGTCCATCCTCGAGCCGCTCCGCGCGCTCGACATCACACCCGGCGACATCACCGACGTCGTGCTTTCCCACCATCACCCGGACCACACCGTGAACGTGGGCTTGTTCCCCGGCGCACGCGTCCACGACTTCCAGGCGATCTACGTCGACGACCTCTGGATCGATCGCCCGGCCGAGGGGTTCGCACCTGTCGCCCAACATCAAGCTCATCGAGACGCCGGGTCACACGCCGCAAGACCTCACGACGCTGGTGACGACCGACGCCGGAGTGGTCGCGTTCACACACCTGTGGTGGGCAGCCGACGGTCCTGCCGACGACCCGTACACGCATGACGCCGACGTGCTTCACGCGAACCGCGCGCGCGTCCTGGGTCTGGTCTCCGAGATCGTGCCCGGCCACGGTCCGCGGTTCGTATCCCGACGAACGCACACCGCGCTGATCGCGAACGGCGATGACGCCTCCGAAGCTCATCCTGATCCTCAGCGAGAACTGGACGATGACGTCGCCGCGCGATCTCCGTCCCTCGTGCGGTTCGCGGTCGAGGCGGAGCAAGCCGGGTTCGATGCGGTGATGGTCAGCGAGCACGTGGTGCTCGGACCCGGGGCGGACTCCGACGGCCTCCCGTCGAACCCGCGGGACTACGCGCTCCCCGGCAACCAGGACCCGGCGACGCCCTGGCCGAGCTCGCTCGTGCTGCTGTCCGCCGTCGCGGCCGTGACCACCCGGCTCCGGCTGGTGGCCGGCGCGATCATCCCGCCGCTCCGGCATCCGCTGCTGGTGGCGAAGGACCTGGCGACGCTCGATCTCCTGTCGCGGGGGACGGCTGGTCGTCCAGCCGACCGTGAGCTGGCACCGCGCCGAGTACGACGCGCTCGGCGTCCCGTTCGAGGCGCAGGGGCGAGCTGCTCGACGAGCACCTCGCGGCCTGGAACATGTTGTGGCGCGACTCACCGGCGTCGTTCGAAGGCGCGCTTCACCGGTTCCACGACGTCTACCTCGAGCCGAAACCGTTCCGGCCGGAAGGGCCGACGCTCTGGTTCGGCGGCAGCTCGCTCCACGACCGGCTGGTCGACGCATCGTCACGTACGGTCACGGCTTCAACCCTCTGGGCCGTCCCGCCCGCGGACCTCGACGGCTGCGCGCGGCGATGGCCGGCGGCGGGCAGGAACATGGACGAGCTCGAGATGGTCGGCGGGACGCGCGGCGAGTTCCCCGATCCGTCGAGCGTGGCCGACCTCGGACGGGCGTTGTCCTCGATCCCGGAACAGGTCGCGGCTGGGTTCACGTCGATCTGCATCAAGCCGTCCCAGTTCATCGACGATGCGGCGCGGATTCGGCGCGTTCTGCCGCGAGGTCGTGGAACGCGTCTCGGCGCTCGTAGGCTGAGGGTGTGACCGGCGCCCCGAGCCTCGAGCAGATCCTCCGAGCCCCGAAGGTCCTGCTCCACGATCACCTCGACGGCGGCCTCCGGCCGGCCACGATCGTGGAGCTGGCCGACGAGACCGGGTACACGGGCCTCCCGACCACCGATCCCGACGAGCTCGGCGCGTGGATGACGCGCGGGGCGAGCCGCAAGGACCTGGTCCTGTACCTGGAGACGTTCGCGCACACGGTCGGGGTGATGCAGACGCGCGAGGCGCTGGTCCGCGTCGCGCGCGAGTGCGCGGAAGACCTGGCCGACGACGGCATCGTCTACGCCGAGGTGCGGTTCGCTCCGGAGCTGCATCTGGAGCGCGGCCTGGCGCTGGACGACGTGGTCGAGGCGGTGCAGGAGGGGTTCCGCCTGGGGAGCGAGGGACGGCCGATCGCGGTGCGGACGCTGCTCACCGCCATGCGGACGGCGGCTCGGAGCCTGGAGATCGCCGACCTCGCGGTGCGCTGGCGCGATCGCGGCGTGTGTGGGTTCGACATCGCCGGCGCGGAGGCCGGGTTTCCGCCGACGCGCCACCTCGACGCGTTCGAGCACATCCGCGGCGAGAACTTCCACCTGACGATCCATGCGGGCGAGGGGTTCGGCCTCCCCTCGATCTGGGAGGCCCTGCAGCTCTGCGGTGCCGAGCGCCTTGGCCACGGCGTCCGCATCGTCGACGACATCGACGTCGCGCCCGACGGCTCGGCTCAACTGGGCCGGCTCGCCGCGATGGTGCGCGACCGGCGGGTTCCGCTCGAGCTGTGTCCGACGTCGAACGTGCACTCCGGGGCGGCGCCGTCGATCGCGGAGCATCCCATCGGGCTGCTCGCCGATCTCCGGTTCCGCGTGACGGTCAACACGGACAACCGGCTGATGTCGGCGATCACGCTCAGCCGGGAGATGGCGAACGTCGTCGAGGCGTTCGGCTGGGGATGGGATCGTCTCGAGTGGCTGACGATCAACGCGATGAAGTCGGCGTTCCTGCCGTTCGACGAACGGCTCGCGATGATGGACCAGGTGATCAAGCCGGGGTACGCGGCGCTCCGTTAGTCGTCGAGCGCGCGATCATCGATCTCCACGCATGATCGAGCACGTGCGACGCGGCGCGGCGAACGAAGTAGCGGGCAGCCAGATCTGCCGCCTCGCGGCCCTGTTCTCCGGAAGTCCCTCACTCACCGCGCGGATAGCGCGTCGCGAACGACCACTCGCTCCTCCGTGGCGACATCCCACCGGTCCCGTCCCTCCATCGTGGGACGGGCGCGGCCAGCTTCGCCACGTATGCGATCTCCGCCCCTTAACGTGATCGACGATGCCGTCGAGCTCTCGCCCCGCCACGCGGACCCTTCGCAGCTCCCGGCCCGATGCCGCCGCCGCGATCGCGTCGAACACGGCCCACGAAGCGTCGAGGATGGCGATCAACCGCTCGAGGTCCCGGGCGTCGAGCGGCCTCGCATCCGCCGCCGGCGCCACGAAGGTGCCCCGAAGTCGGTCGTGGCGTCTCCGGCCGCGCGCTCGACGACGGTGAGGTCGTCGCGCGACCGCGGCATTGAACCCGCGTACCGAGCCGGCGAGCACGTTCGCGTAGCGCGTCGCCGTACGCGAGCAGCCCGTCGAGCGCGTCGTCCTCACGACGCCTCGTCCCACACCACCCAGGCCACTCAATCGCGCCGGCGAAGGCACGCTTCTGCCGGCCTCGGCGTAGACCTCCGTGGACCCGCCATCGCGGATAACGCTACCGCAGCCCGTGGAACGGTCACGCCAGGTTCTCCAGGGACCATCCGGCGTGCCGATACCGGTTCCGTGGAAGACCAGGGACTGACGTGCGCGGAGTGCGGCTTGCCCGTGGACCCGGATCTGTCCTACATCGTGAGCGTGCCCGTCGGCCACGAACCGCTCTATCACCACCCGGCCTGCATCGGACTCGACCCGCTCTGACCAGAGCCAGCCGTCGCCCGGATGGGGGAATCGCGTCTTGCCCCGACCGGCTGATACGCCCGCGACGCTCTCGGGCCGACATCTCCAGGAGGAGATCGAAGGGGGACGTGATGCGGATACTCGTGATCGACGACGATCCCGGTGTGCGGGTGCTGTGCAGGATCGCCTTCCGCGCGGGAGGCGATGAGATCCTGGAGGCGGCGAGCGGCAGGGAGGGCCTGGAGCTCCTCGCCACGGAGCACGTCGACGCCGTCGTGCTCGACGTGATGCTCCCGAGCGTGAACGGGTTCGAGATCCTGCGCCGCATCCGTCAGGACGATCGGATGAGCCACCTCCCGGTGGTGCTGCTGACGTCCGTGTCGGGATCCAGGACCAGATCGACGGGTGGCGCGCCGGCGCCGACGACTACCTCACGAAGCCTTTCTCCCCCGCCGCGCTGGCGGCGAAGGTCTACGAGATCTGCGGCGTCGAACCTCTCGACCGCGTCGACCAGCGCGCGGGACGGTTCGACGAACGGATCACGCTCGCGGCGCCTGACCGCTGAACGGGTCACGCGAGGGTGGCGATCGCCGCCGCCGCGTGCCGGCCGGACACGATAGCTCCTCGATGTACCCGGCCCCCTCGATGGCGATATCCGATCCGGCGAACGCGAGCCGGCCCTGGGGCCGCCCGAGCTCCGACGCGATCTCCGCGGCCCAACCCGGAGGCCACGACAACCATGTGCCCTTCGAGAACCTGTCCGAGATCCAGTCGTGGCCGTCCACCGCTCGCACGTCGGTCTCGGGCGCGAACACGCGGAGGGCCGCCTCGATCTCCGAGGATCGTGCGCGTCGTGGAGCAGCCCCATGCCGTCGAAGCCGGTGACGAGCGCGCCTCCGGGCACCTCCCGGGTGCCGACCGCCGCCTGGAACGGATGTCCCCACCCGACGCCGATGGTCGCGGCGCCGAACCCTTCGGCCACGGCGAGCACCTTCGTGGAACGTCCCGCGTGGCGTTGTTCTGCCGCGCGCGCGAGCGCCGGATCGAGACCCGGTGAGAACGCGACATCGGTCAGGCAGTTCAACGGCAGGGCGACCACCGCTGCATCGGCGTCGAACGCGCCGCCGTCCTCCGTCGAGACGCGGACGGAGCGATCGTCCTGCTCCACGTGGGTGACGACGACGCCCCGCAGGATCTCGCCCCGGATGTCGGCTTCCAGCGCCCCGACGAGCGCGGCGGTTCCGTCGACGAACGACTCTCCGACGTCTTCCATCGACGCCCCGAGTGGGAAGCCCGTCAGGGCGAGGTCGCCGATGAGCATCAGGATCGACTGCTCTGCGGGGTCGCCGCCGCCGACCGCCGCCATCCACGAGAGCAGGATCTCCTGCGTCGCGCGCGGCACGTCCAATCGCTCGATCCAGCCAGCAGCGGCGACGTCGAACTCCGGCGGGATCTCCGTTCCGGCGGCGAACGCCCGGCGGACCCGTTCGACGGCCGCGTCCATCACCTGGTTCGCGGGCTCGAACAGCGGAGCGAACGTGTCGCCGGGGCTGCGTCCCACGACCAGGCCGTCCGTTCCCGCCCAGACCGCGCGATCGAAGCGCACGCTCTCGTTCACCGAGAGCCCGTAGCGCTCGATCTCCCTGGCGATCGCGGGCTGGAGCTCCCGCGTGAACCACGTGCCGCCGAACTCCGCCTCGACGTCCGTCCCTGCCATCGTGCGCGTCCAGGTCCGACCGCCCGATCGGTCGCGAGCCTCGAGCACGGTCACGCGCGATCCGCGGGCGCTCAGATCGCGGGCGGCGACCAGTCCGGCGATGCCTGCGCCGATCACGATCACATCCGTCGTCTGCCCGTTCGGTCCCACGGCAACCTCTCGCGACTCAGTTGGCAGGGATCGTCGGCATCGGCGGTATCGGTGCCGGCTCGCGCCGTGACGCCGCGATCGTCATCAAGATCGCGGCCGGGACGAAGAACACCCCACCGACCACATCCCCAGGATGCAGCCGAACCACAGCAGCACCGCCGAGACGACCCGCGCTCGATGATGACGCACCAGCACGGGGATCAACGCCACGAGCACCGGCACCGACACCACCACGAGGACCCAGGCGCCGTTCACCTGGAACATGCTTTCGCTGTAGGAGCGCGTCGAGAACGCCCCGCTCGATGATCCGAAGGACTCCGTGACTCGGCCGGTCGGCGCGAACGCCGCGACGAGCGCTCCGAGCCCAGCCGCCAGGAACGCGGCCAGCGTGAACCCTTTCGCCTTCATCCGCTCAGCCTACGTCCGCGCAGCGGTCGGTCAGCGCACGCTCTACCATCTGGTCCCCCTGGCCAAGATCGGACGGATGTGATGAAGACCAACTATGACGTCGTCGTCGTCGGAGCGGGAGTCATCGGGGCGATGGCCGCGAAGACGCTCGCCGAGCGCGGCCGACAGACCCTGATCCTCGAGCGCTACCAGCTCGGGCACAAGGGCGGGAGCTCGCACGGACTCAGCCGGATCGTGCGGGTGACCGACTACCACCCGGACTACGTCCGGCTCAACCGACTCGCGATGCGCGGGTGGCAGCAACTGAGGAGGCCGCCGGGGAGACCCTGCTCGTCCGGACGGGCAACCTCGAGGTCGGCGAAGGCGCGCGCATCTATGCCGATGCGCTCGGCGCGGCCGGGGAGCGCTACGGATGGCTCACGCCGGACGCGGCTCGTGAGCGCTGGCCGTCGCTCCGACTCCGTGCAGATGAACCGATGTTCGTCCAGGAGGACGGCGGGGTGTGTTTGGCGGATCGGGCCGTTCGAGCGGCGGCGCGCCTCGCCACGAAGGCCGGCGCGGATCTGCGCGAGGGGACGCGGGTCGAACGGATCTCGAACCACGACACGTTCGCAGAGGTCGTCATCGATGGGGAGACGATCCGCGCGCCGGTCGTCGTCGTGACGGCGGGCGCTTGGGCGAAGAGCCTCCTCGCAGGCGCGGGTCTGGACCTGCCGCTGGTCCCTACGCTCGAGCAGGTGTCCTACTACCGGCTGGACACCCCCTCGCCGCTGCCGACGATCATCGATTACACGATCGACGGAGCGATCGACCACTACGCGGTCCCCCATCCAACGCAGATGGGGAGCTTCAAGCTGGGGCTTGATCACGCCGGCCCGACCGTCGACCCCGACACGCGGTCGTTCGATCCGGACCCGGAGCGCCTCGCACGTGCGGTGACATGGGGCCGGAGTCGTTTCCGGTCGATGATCCCGACCGAGCCACCCGAGACCTGTCTCTACACGAACACGCCCGACAACGACTACGTCCTGGATCGGATCGGGTCGATCGTCGATCGGCTCGGCGTGCAGCGGGCACGGCTTCAAGGCGAGCCCGATGGTCGGCACGATCCTGGCAGACCTGGCGACGGGCTCCAGCTCCGGGGTGGCGCTCGGCCGGTTCCTTGCCTCCCGGCCCGCACTTCATCCGTAGCGCGCCCGTCGCGCGATCCGCGAGTCGTGCCCTGAGGAACGCGAACGGGCCGAACCCGCAGCGGGTCCGGCCCGTTCGATGGCCTATCCCCTCAGGAGAGTTTCGGGCTCTGATGAGCCCTCATCCGGTAGACCAAGCCGGAGCCCATGAGGTCGGTGAGATGGTTGGATTCTGCCGGTCTCCCGGCGAGCGGGCGAGGTGGTGAACCCTGGCCCGCGAGGATGGCTCAGCAGCCACTCACCTCGAGGGTCTCCTGCTGTTCATCCAAGATGGACCACCTCCTTCCTCTCGTACCGGACATGGTGCGTCAAGCTCAGCGGTAAGGCAACCACGGGATAGCCTGGATCGGCGTGAAGGACGTCTCTCCCTACGCGAACGAGGAAGACGAGCAGCGGGCTCGACGTCTACAACGCTGTCTGGCCCCACGACCGGGTCGGCATGGACGAAGAACGGTCCTATCGGGCGGGCATGCGCGACCACGTCGATCTGCTCGCGCGGATCGACGGCGCCGTCGGGGGCTCCGCGCTCGGAGCAATCCAGCCGTAGTGGCCCGAGTTCGTCTTCGCGACCGTGACCGTGGTGCCCGAGTACCGGCGCCGCGGTGCCGGCACCGGCCTCTACGAGGCTATCTCGGGCTGGGCCCGCGAGCGCGGGCTCGACACGATCCAAACCATCGTGGCCGACGACGAACCCGAGAGCCTCACGTTCGCGCAGCGGCGCGGCTTCGTCGAGGAGAGCCGCGAGAAAGGTGTCTCGCTCGACCTCACGCGGATCGAGCCGCCGACCGTCGAGCCGCCCGATGGCGTCGAGATCGCCACGTGGGCCGAGCGGCCCGAGCTCGCGCGCGGGATGTACGAGGTCCTGCTCGAAGCGGCGCCCGACATCCCGGGCAGCGAGGACGAAGCGATCGAGCCGTTCGAGCACTGGCTCGCGCACGACATGCAGAGCGGTCCCGGCGACCGGCCGGATGCGACGTTCATCGCGCTGGCCGGTGACGAGGTGATCGGCTACGCGAAGTTCTCGCTCACCGCGGCCCAGCCGACGACGGCGCACCACGACCTCACCGGCGTCAAGCGCGCGTGGCGCGGCCGCGGCGTCGCGCGTGCGCTCAAGGCGACGCAGATCGCGTGGGCGAAGGCGAACGGCTACGAGGAGTGCGCACCCGCAACGAGAGCGGAACGCACCGATCCGCCACCTCAATGAGGAGTTCGGCTACCGGCCGACGGTCGGCAGGATCTACCTGAAGGGCCCGCTCGCGTGACGCGTGTAGCACCTTCGCTAGACTCGCTGGTCAGCTGCCGTTTCGCCCTCGTAGCTCAGTGGATAGAGCACCGGTTTCCTAAACCGGGTGTCGCAGGTCCGATTCCTGCCGAGGGCACCGATCGCCCGCCCGCGTACCGTCGTGGGACCGGAACTGGAGCAAGGCGATGCCAGAGAACCTGTTCGGCCTCCCCACGCACATCCTCTTGTTGCACGTCGTCGTCGTCCTGCTGCCGCTCGCCGCAGTCGCCACCGTCGGCGTCGCACTCTCGAGCCGTTTCCGCCATCGATGGGGCATCGCCACTGTGTGTGCGACGTTCGTCGTCACCCTGTTCGTCCCGCTGACCACCCAAGCCGGCGAAGCCCTCGCGGCGCGACTCCCAACCAACGCGATGATCGTCCGACACGCCAACGTCGGGAACCAAGTCGTGGTCTGGGCGGCGGCGTTCGGCCTCAGCCTGTTCCTGTTGGTGGCGGTCGATCTCCGGACACGTGTCTCGGCAGAGCGCCGTGAACTCACACCGGCAGAGTCCTGGGCGACCAGGTACCTGCCTCGGAGCTGGCGCACGATCACGCCGAGCTGGACGGCGTCGACGTTGCAGATGGCGAAGATCCTGGCGCTCGTCACGGCGATCGGCACGACGGTCATGGTCATCTGGGCGGGTCATACGGGAGCTCAGGCGGTCTGGTCCCACTATCCCAACCTGCGATAGCCCAGCGACGAACCCACGCGCCGCAGGATCATGCGTCGCCATAGAGTGGTGGCGTGATCGCGCGATCGGATGTCGTCGGGAGCCTGCTCCGTCCACCCGAGCTCATCGACGCTCGCGAGCGGCTCGCCCGGGACCAAGATCTCGCAGGCCGCGTTCAAGCGCATCGAGGACGCGGCGGTCGACGACGCCGTCCGACTGCAGGAAGCAGCCGGACTCGCGGTCCTCACCGACGGCGAGATGCGTCGCCTCTCGTTCCAGAGCCAGCTGACCGAGTCCGTGGACGGGTTCTCGGAGTGGGACATCGACGCGTTCCTGTGGGGTCGGTGGCGGAGCGACGAGCTGGGTGATATGGAGATCGAGCGTCCGCCGATCGCCGTGGTCGACACGCTCCGTCGCAAGCGGTTCCTCTCCGCGGAGGAGTTCACGTATACACGGGGGGAACCGACCGGATCGTGAAGGTCACGCTCCCTAGCCCCAGCCTGTTCGCCAACTTCTGGGATCGGGGCCGGTCGGTCCGAGCGTACGGTTCCGCGGAAGCGTTCCTCGGCGACGTCGCGGAGATCCTGCGCGACGAGGTCGTGGAGCTGGTCCGACTGGGCTGACGTACATCCAGCTCGACGCCCCGCAGTACCCGTTGCTGATCGATCCCGGGTACCGCGCGTTCTACGAGCGCCGGGGCTGGCCGGCCGATCGATGGATCGAGTTCGGGACGGAGCTCGACAACCTGGTGATGGGGAAGCACGACGGGATCACGTTCGGGTTCCACGTGTGCCGCGGGAACCAGATGAGCCGGTGGCTCGTGTCCGGCGGCTACGACTGGCTCGCGGGTCAGCTGTTCCCGCGGATCCACGCGGACCGACTGCTCCTGGAGTACGACGACGAGCGGTCGGGCTCGTTCGAGGCCCTCGCCGCGGTGCCGGAACGCACGACGGTCGTCTTGGGCCTGGTGACGACGAAGACCGGCCGGGTCGAGACCGTCGACGAACTCGCTGCTCGGATCAGGGAGGCGTCGCGGTTCGTGCCGCTCGAGCGGCTCGCGCTCTCACCCCAATGCGGGTTCGGGACATCGATCCGCGGGAACCAGATCACGCTGGAGCAGGAACGCTCGAAGCTTCGAACGATCGCGGAGACCGCCGAGACGGTATGGGGGTCATCGCCGCCATGACGCCAGCCGGCCGGATGCGCCTGTGGCTGTTGCGTCATGCCAAGTCGAGCTGGGACGAGCCCGGGCTCGACGATCGGGACCGGCCCCTCGCTGCCCGGGGCGAGCGGTCCGCGGATCGGATGAGCGGCTACCTGCGCGCCGAGGGCATCCGGCCGGACGTCGTGCTGTGCTCCTCCGCGCTTCGGACGCGACAGACGCTCGCTCGGGTGCTGCCCGCACTTGGCCCGGACTCGAGATCCACATCGAGCCTGCGCTCTATACGTTCGACGTGGGATCCCTCCTGGAACGGGTGCGTGCGATCCCCGACGCCGTCTCGGCGATGCTCGATCGGTCATAACCCGGCGATGCAGGAGCTCGCGATCAGGCTCGCGGCTCGTGGGAACAGGCTGGACACGCTCGCACAGAAGTTCCCGACGGGCGCTTTGGCCGAGCTCGAGTTCCCGGTGGGTTCATGGCACGAGGTCGGCAGGACGGGCGAGCTCACTCGATTCGTGGTCCCGCGGGAGCTGGACTGACCGCCTGGTCCCCCGCGAACGGAACCGGCCGACCAGCGCGCACCCGGGGGTAACCCCGCATCCTTGCTAGCCTTATCCAAAGGTCAGCACACCCCTCTCCCAGCCCGGAAGGGCTCGGGCCCGCAGCGAAGGATCGAGCGAACTGTCGTTGAAGCGTGCGTGGTTGTGGGCATCCCTCGTTGTCGTGGGCGTGATCGGCGCGCTCGTCGGCGACGCCGGCACGTTCACGCTCCCCGCCCGGGCATCGGCACCTCACCTGAGCATCGATCCGAACTCAGGCATCCGCAACATCGACCACATGATCTTCATCGTGCAGGAGAATCGCTCGTTCGATAGCTACTTCGGGACGTTCCCCGGAGCCAACGGCATCCCGAAGAGGAACGGCGGCGGCTTCAACGTGTGTGTTCCGGATTCGCGCGCCAACGGGATCTGCCGACGGCCGTACCACGACACCAACGTCTTCGATGAAGGCGGCCCGCACAACGTGAACGCGTCGAGGATCACGGTCGACGGCGGGCGGATGGACGGCTCGATCGGGCGCTGTACCGGATCGGCAACGCGTGTCGTTCCAACCCCGCGCGCCCGGGCTGCAAGCAAGCGAGGCCCGGCCCAACGGCACGCCGGACGTCATGGGGTACCACACGGCGCACGAGATCCCCAACTACTGGGCGTACGCGCGGCAGTACGTGCTCCAAGATCGCATGTTCGCGCCGACCGACTCGTGGACCCTCCCGTCGCATCTGTCGCTGGTGTCCGGCTGGTCGGCGACGTGCCCGGATCTCACCGATCCCATGAGTTGCCACTCCGACCTGCGGTACCCGGGCCACAACGCGGCGGACCATCACCGCAAGGTCTGGATCCCGGCCGACGGGAAGCCCCGCCCGTACCTGTGGGCGGACATCACATGGCTGCTCCACAACGCCGGCGTCAGCTGGGCGTACTACGTCGGCAACGACACGTGCATCACGCCGCCCTGTCCGAAGGTCCCGGCCCACGCGGATCTGACCAACCCGATCATGAACCCGCTGCCCGGGTTCAAGACGGTCGAGGCGACCCAGCAGTTCGACAGCGTGGAACCGCACCGCAACTTCTTCGCTGCGGCCGCGAGCGGCGACCTTCCCTCGGTGTCATGGGTCGTCCCGAGCATGGGTAATAGCGAGCATCCACCCGACTCCATCTCGAACGGCCAGGCGTGGGTCACGAAGCTCATCAACGCGGTGATGAACGGGCCGGAGGAGCAATGGCTCCATACCGCGATCTTCGTCACCTGGGACGACTGGGGCGGCTTCTACGATCACGTGAAGCCGATCCAGGTCGATCCGGATGGCTACGGGATCCGCGTGCCCGGATTCCTGATCAGCCCCTTCGCTCGAAGCGGCACGATCGATCATCAGACGCTCTCGTTCGATGCCTACCTCAAGTTGATCGAGGACCGGTTCCTCTTCGGCCAGCGGCTCGATCCGCTCTCGGACGGCTGGCCCGACTCACGCCCGACGGTCCGCGAGAACGCCCCGCGACTCGGAGATCTCTCGCTCGAGTTCGACTGGTCGCAGAACCCCATCCCGCCGCTGATCCTCCCACCCTTCCCGAACGGCGCGGTCCGCCAGGAGGATCCCGCGACGTGGAGCGGTGGATGAGGCGGAGGCTCCTCGGTTTCGTGGCCACCGCATGCGTCATCGCGCTGGCCGCCGCATGCACGCAGGGGTCCGGACCCTCCGCAACGCCCACGACGACATCTCCCACCGGGGATCCGAGCTCGAGCTCGCCGACGTCTGACGGCTCCATCGACCCCGCGTTGGGGATCGACAACATCGATCACGTGATCGTGGTGGTCCAGGAGAACCGGTCGTTCGATCACTACTTCGGGACGTTCCCCGGCGCCGACGGGCTGCCGCGCGACGACCAGGGGCGATTCACGACGTGCGTCCCCGATCCCGAGGCCGGACACTGCTGGCGCCCGTACCACGACAAGGACTTCTTCGACGCGTCCGGGCCGCACGGTCAGATCGCGTCGCGGATCACGGTCAACGGCGGCCGGATGGACGGCACCATCCGGGCGCTCGAGCAGATCGGCAACGGCTGCGAGAACCCGCACAACGTCGACGCGTACCCGTGCGTCCACGCGCTCGCCGGCCCCCAGGGCCAGCCCGACGTCATGGGGTACCACACCGCCCGCGAGATCCCGAACTACTGGGCGTACGCGAAGCGGTACACGCTCCAGGACCACATGTTCGCGCCGTCGGATTCGTGGACGCTCCCGTCGCACCTGTTCCTGGTCTCGGCGTGGTCGGCGACCTGTCCCGATCTGTCGGACGTCATGAGCTGTCGGTCCGACCTAAGCACCCGGGCTCGAACGCCGCCACGCACGGCAACATGTGGATCCCCGAGGACGGCGCCCCCCGGCCGTACCTGTGGGGCGACATCACCTGGCTCCTGAACGCCAACGACGTGAGCTGGGCCTACTACGTCGGTCCCGGCACATGCGTCCTGCCTCCGTGCGACGGCCTCTCGGGCCCGGCGACGGCGCCGGTGCAGAACCCGCTCCCGGGTTTCACCACCGTCGAGAAGACGAACACGTTCGCCAACGTGCAGTCGAACACGAACTACTTCGACTCCGCCGCGAACGGCACGCTGCCCTCCGTCTCGTGGGTCATGCCCACCGAGGGTGTGAGCGAGCATCCGCCCGACAACATCGCCGACGGGGAGGCTTGGGTGACGAAGGTCGTGAACGCGGCGATGAAGGGACCGGATTGGACCCACACCGCCATCTTCCTGACGTGGGACGACTGGGGCGGGTTCTACGATCACGAGGTTCCGATCCGCGTGGACCAGAACGGCTACGGCATCAGGGTGCCGGGCATATTGATCAGTCCGTGGGCACGGCGCGGATACATCGACCATCAGACGCTCTCGTTCGACGCCTACCTGAAGTTCATCGAGGATCGCTTCCTCGGCGGAGCGCGGATCGACCCGAGCACCGACGGCTGGCCGGACCCTCGCCCGACCGTCCGCGAAGATGTGTCCCTGCTGGGAGATCTCTCGATGGAGTTCGACTTCACGCAGGAGCCGATCCCCCCGCTGATCCTCCCGCCCTATCCCGACGATCTCCCCGGGCCGATCCACACCCCGTCGATCCACTGGACGAACGGCTGAGGTTCGAGCCGTCGGTGACCGAGGGCGGCTCTCTCCCTCACGAGCGACGCCCGCGGAGACCATAGGATGGGCCGGTGGATCGGCCCGCGGTCATCACGTATGTCTATGAGTACGCCGACGCGCCCGGCGCCGTCGCGTTGAAGGAACTGAGCCCGAGCGCGGAGGACGTCCTCGGGTTCTCGGTCGAGGAGTGGAAGGCGGATCCACAGCTGTGGCAACGCCTGTTGCATCCGGAGGACGCCGGACGGGTGATCGCCGCGACCTGGCGGACCACGTTCCAGGGCACGACGTACGAGGAGACCTACCGGATGATCTCGCGCGACAGCCGCATCGTCTGGATCCTCGATCGCGCCGACGTCGAGCGGCTCCCCGACAACAGCGAGATATGGCGTGGGTCGTGGACGGTGGTCGACGAGCCCGACCCCGGCGAAGCAACCCGACCCACGCTGACCACCGTGCCGCGGCAGAACCGTGTCACCCCGCTCGGAGACCTGATCGCGGACCCGGCCCGCGGGTCGGTCTACGGCAACCGCGGCTGCCTCCACGACGAGGCCGGCGGATCCGCCGCCGCTACAACGGCAAGCGGTGGATCGCCTGCCGGCTCCGGTTCCGCGGATGGCATCGCGAACCGCTGATGCAGCCCGGCCGTTTCACGGAGCTGTTCTTCCTGGACGAGGCGACGGCGTTCGCCGCCGGCCACCGGCCGTGCGCGCTCTGCCGGCGCGAGGACTACGACCGGTTCGTCGAGATCTGGCGCCGGATCCACCCGGGGCAGACGGGCGCCGACGCGATCGACGCCCAGCTCCACCGCGAACGGCTCGATCCCGACACCCGCGGCCAACGCCATCACCAAGCATCGTTGGACGAACTGCCGGACGGCGTGTTCGTCCTCCACGAGGGCGAACCTCGGTTGGTGTACGGCGCTCACCTGCTCTTGTGGAGACCGTCCGGCTACGTCGATGCCATCCCCCGCCCGTCCGGCGCGCGAGCGGTGGTGATCACGCCGCCGTCGCTGGTGGAGATCCTGCGGCACGACCGGCAACCGGCCGTTCCGCTGCTCGATCCATCGGCAGACGTCGCCGCGGGCCGTTCACGCTGACGGTGCGTCGCGCTCCATCGCGGCGGCGACGCGACGAGCCGCTTCCGCGAGGTCCTCATCGGGAACGTTGGGGAGCACGTCCTCCCAGAGCGGCAGCATCATCCCGGACGCCTCCAACATCCCGAGCGGGCGTGGGAGGAACCACACATGGAAATGCGCTCCACCGTCGCCCCAGCGATAGAGATGCACCCGAGCGACGCCCCCGAGACCAAGGATCGCGCGCTCCACGCGAGCGGCGACCGGACCGAAGGTCGCGACGACCTCTTCGGGGAGATCGGAGAACGAGTCGGCGTGGACCCGACTGGCCATCCAGACCGCGCCCGGCAGGCTTCCTCCGACAGGGGGATGCAGGGTCCAATGCGGATCCGACCACACGGCCGCCGTCGCCCGTTCCGTGCAGATGCCACATGGTTCGCCGCCCGGTTCGCCGCGGCGGGGCGGCTCGGGGATCACGCGGTCGCCCGGTTCGCGGACGATCGAGGGGCTCGTCGTACGGCAAGATCATCGGCTCTCTCCTTCTGGTTGTCGATCCGGACGGGCGTGTCGGCGCGCGCATCGCGCCGCGAAGCGGAAGACGCCCTCACGCTCTTCGACCTCCACCTGCTCGAAGCCCGCGAGGAGGAGCCGAGCGCCGAGCGTCTCGGGATCGACCGGCACACACACGTCGCCGACGTGGAAGTCCCGGAACCCCGAACCGTCGAGTGAGTCCACGCCCATCAGCCAGCGGCCGGCGCGCAGCACGCGACACGCTTCGGCCAGGAGCGCGTCCTGCGCCCCGGCGGTCGGTACGTGATGGAGCATGGTCATCGCGATCGCAGCGGTGAACCGACCCCGCCGGAACGGCATCGCCACCGCGTCGGCTCGAACGACCGTCACGTTGGTCCCGGCGAGCCGACGCTCGAGCGACGCGGCGGCGCGTGCGTCCGACTCCACCGCGGTGAGACGCCTCGTCCGCGTCCGAAGCAGGTCGGTGGAACGTCCGGGGCCTGGTCCGATCTCGAGCACGCTGCCGCCGAGGACCCGAGCTCCGATCACCCATGGCAGCAGGTCGTCACGGATGTACTCCCCCCACCCGTCGCTCGCACATAGTTCCTGATGGTTGCGGTTCATGTCAGGCACGCGTTGCCGCGCGACCACGTCGATCGCATGGTTTCGAGTTCATGACGGACGGAGGCCGCGTCCGCACCGGGGAGCTCGAAGTCCTCGGTCAAACGCACGAGCGCGAGCTCCACCGCGGCGATCAACGGCGGACTCCCGGTCCAGCGGGCGATCCGCCAGGACGCCCACCCCTCTCCGGACCGCATCGAGCGCCGCCACCTCCTGCTTCCGACAGGTCCAGAACCACGCCTCGTTCTTCGGATCCTGCGATGGCCACGGCTCCTCCTTCGCTGCGGTTCGGGCCCTGACGGCATCGGGCCGGTTCGGAAGTGAAACATATATGTTGCATCTTCGCAACCGGTATGATGAGGCCCGTGGATGACGCGGTTCTGGATGCCACCGAAGCGATCCTGGCCGAGCACGGCTTCGACGGTGTGTCGTTGGAGCGCGTCGCCGAACGCGCCGAGCGTTCGCGTGTGACGCTCTGGCGGCAAGGTGTGACCAAGGAGACCCTCATCACGGGCTTGCTCCAGCGGCTCACCGACGATTTCCAGCAGGAGTTCTGGCCGGTCCTCAACGACTCGGGCTCCGGGCGGGATCGGCTCTCGGCTTCGCTCGAGGCGTTGTTCGAGATCGCGGATCGCCACCTCGACCTGCTCGCCGTGTCGGACCAGGTGTTCCATTGGGCAGCGCAGCGGTGCGACTTCCCGGGGGGCTCGCAGGGATTCCTGGGGCCGTTCGTCGGCGCGCTCCGTCAGGGATCGGACGACGGAACCCTGAGGTATGCGGGACGCACCGAGGACACCGCGGACGTCGTGTTCAACACCGCGTGCTGGGGCTACGTGCATCTGCGTCATCGGCATCGATGGGCGCGCCGACGGGCTCGTTCGCAGATCGTGGCCCTCTTGATCGGCGGGTTGGCAGGCCCTACGCCGTAGCCCGGGCGGTTCGAAGGTCCCCGATTCGAGGGGTAGTTCGCCCCCCGCACTCGGTCCCGGTTCCGTCGAAGCTTGGCGTGACAGGTTCGTCGACGAAGGGAAACGACCATGGACGACGAGGGCACGGTTTCGTTGGCGCTCTTCTCGGGGACCGACGACAAGCTCCAGGCGAGCGCGGTGCTGACGGTGGGCGCGGCGGCGATGGGTCGCAAGGTGAACGTCTTCCTGCAGTACTGGGCGCTCGACGCCTTCCGTGCCGACCGGGTGCTCAAGGATCACGGCGTGTCGCCGGAAGCCGGCGAAGAAGGTCTGCGCGCGATGCAGGATCAGGGCAAGCCCCATTGGAGCGACCTCTACCGCCAGGCGAAAGACCTCGGCGAGGTGCGCATCTACGCGTGCGCCGACTCGCTCGAGATGTTCGGGATCACGAAAGACGACCTCGACCCCATGGTCGACGGTGTGTGGGGCGTCGCCTCGTTCTTCTCAGAGGCGACGGGCCCGGTGACGTTCATCTGATCACAGGAGGTGGGAAGCGATGACGACGGCTGCAGAGGTGACCCGCTCGATCGACGCCCGAGGGATGCCGTGCCCGGGCCCGCTGATGAGCCTGATCGGGGCGATCCGCGAGGGCACGGTCGGCGACGTGATCGAGGTGCTCTCGAGCGACGAGGGATCGAAGACCGACATCCCCGCGTGGCTGAACAAGGCCGGGCACGAACTGATCGAGGTCGTCCCGGAGGACGGTTACTCGCGGTTCGTGATCCGCAAGGTTCGGTGATCGACGATGCCTGCGCGCGTGGTCGTTCTCGGCGGGGGGGTCGGTGGAACGCTCACGGCGAACCTGCTCGATAAGACCCTCGCGGGGGATGCGCATGTGACGGTCGTTGATCCGTCGGGCATGCACGACTACCAGCCCGGCTACCTCTACGTCGCGCTGGGCGAGGCGAGCGGTCATTGGCTGTCCCGGGACGAGCGAACGCTGCTGCGGAGCGGCGTCGACCTGGCGATCGAGAAGGCGGTCCGCATCCACCCGGAGGCGCAGACGGTTCAACTCGAGCGCGGCGGGAGCTTGGAGTGGGACTACCTGGTGATCGCCACGGGCGCGCGGCTCGTGCACGACGCCGTCCCCGGCCTGGTCGAGGGGGCGTACGGGTTCTACTCCCTCCCCGACGCGGAACGGCTCCGCGAAGCGTTGCGGACGTTCAAGGGCGGACGGGTGCGGATCGGCATCGCCGGCATCCCGTACAAGTGTCCTCCCGCGCCGGTCGAGTTCACGTTCCTGGTCGAGGAGTACCTGCGCAAGCGCGGGATCCGCGAGCGGAGCGAGGTGACGTTGCTCTCGCCGCTCAACCGGGCGTTCACGATCGAGAGCGCGTCGAAGCTGATCCAGCCGATCCTGGACGAGCGTGGGATCGAGCTCACGACGTTCTTCAACGTCGAAGCGGTGGATCCGTCCGCCGGGGTCGTGGAGTCGCTCGAAGGCGAGAAGGTGGAGTACGACCTGCTGGTGCTGGTGCCGCCGCACAAGGGAGCACAGGTCGTGATCGACTCCGGCCTCGGCGACGCGGGCGGCTGGCTGCCCACCGACAAGCACACGCTGCAGGTCGGCGAGCACGAGCGCATCTTCGCGCTCGGGGACGCCACGAACCTGCCGATCTCCAAGAGTGGCTCGACCGCGCACTTCGAGGCGCCGGTCATCGCGAGCCGGATCGCCTCGCTGATCAAGGGAACGGCTCCCAAGACCAACTACGGCGGCCGCGTGATGTGCTTCCTGGAGACCGGCAACGGCAAGGCGACGGCGCTCCGCTTCGATTACGAGCACCCACCGGTTCCCCCGCAGCCCAACCGGACGTGGCACCTCGCGAAGTGGATGTTCAACCGCGTCTACTGGCAGACGGTCCCGCAGGGACGACTGCCCGAGCGGGCGCCGGGCACCATGCCCAAGAAGACGAAGCCAACGGAAACCAAGGAGGACGAACGATGAGCCAGACGATCGCGACGACGCTGGATCTCCGCGGACTCGCCTGCCCACTGCCGATCGCCAAGACCGCTATCGCGATCCGCGCGCTGCTGCCGGGCGAGCTGTTGGAGGCATATGCGACGGACCCGGGTTCGGTGCCGGACTTCAACGCGTGGAGCAAGAACACGGGCAACGAGCTCGTCGAGCAGAGCGAGGAAGAGGGCACGTTCCGCTTCCTCATCCGGAAAGGGTGAGCCCACATGGTCGCAACCGAAGTCACGATCGATGAGCTCGCCCGCGAGCTCAAGGAGCACGAGCACGAGAAGACGACACCGGGCAAGCTGGTGATCATCGCCTGGAGCGGCGAGCTGGACAAGGTGTGGCCGCAGATGATCCTGGCCACGACCGGCGCCGCCATGGGTATGCAGACGACGATCTTCTTCACGTTCTGGGGGTTGTTCAGCCTGGTGAAGACGGACGCCGGCCTGACCGGCGACAACTGGATGCAGAAGATGGTCGCGATGATGGACCGGCCGGGGATGGAGCATCTCGGCCTGTCCAAGATGAACTTCGCGGGCGCGGGCCCCAAGATGATGAAGCACCTGGCCAAGGAGCACGACGTGGCGAGCCCCACCGAGCTCCTCGAGATGGCGCGCGACCTCGGCGTTCACCTGATCCCGTGCCAGATGACGATGGATCTCCTGGGCTTGAAGCGCGAGGACATGATCGACGGCCTCGACGACCCGGCCGGTGCGGCCACCATGCTCATGGAGGCGCAGGAGGCCATCACCCTCTTCATCTAGAGAGCCGCGCCTTCGTGTCGGCGCGGCGTGCGAGCATCTCGCCGGATGGTGACGATCGACGACGTGCGGGACGTGGCCACGACGTTGCCGCGCAGCTACGAGGTCGTGGTGCGCGATCGCGTGAAGTTCCGCGTGGGTCGCATCGTCTACCTGGCGTTCTCACGGGATGAGACCGAGATGGGGTTCGCGTTCCCGAAGGAGGAACGGGAGGCGCTGGTGGCATCCGAGCCGGAGAAGTTCATGATGCCGAGCCGGGCCGACATGCGCTACCACTGGGTCGAAGTTCGGATGGGGGCTCTCGACCTGGAGGAGATGCGCGAATTGGTGATCGACGCGTGGCGGATGGTGGTGCCCAAGAGCGTCGCTGCCGAGTACGAACGTCTGCACGGCGTCTGACGCCCGGACGTCAGGAACCGAGGAGAGCCCCGACGAGAGCAGCTTCGAGCCAGCGGCGATACCGGGCCGACGACCAACCGCGCTCGGTGACGAATGCGTGGTAGGTCCGCACACCCGCCAGGGACCAGATGATCGCCGCCGCCCCATCTACGGTGACGCCCGGCCGCAGCGCACCGCGACCCTTCAACAAGCGCGCGGCGAACGTGTAGCCGGCCAGCCGCTGCGCATCGTTCTTCGCGACCAGGGCGGCCGTGTCCCGATCGACGGCCGCGGCCGATTCCACGACGCGCCACACGTCGACGATCCGGGACGCGATGTCGGTAGCGGTCCGCGCGAGATCTCGAACGATCGCTCGAGGTTCCTCCGTCGCGGGATCCGTGCGATCGCGGACGCGCTCGAGCACCGAACGATCCTCGTGGTCGCCGACGATGGACACGTCCAAGAGGCGCGAGAGGACCGCGGCCTTCGGACCGATGGAGTTGTAGATCGTCTGGACCGCCACTCCGGCCTCGTCGGCGATCGCGTCGATCGTCGTGGCCATGTAGCCGCTCGCCAAGAACAGCCGCCGCGCCGCGTCGACGATCTCCCTTCGGGTCTCCTCGGCGGCAGCGGCTCGGCGCGGGTTGACCGTCGTCATGTGATTAGAGTATCGTTCTAGTCACTAGAACGCTACTCTATCGAAGGAGAGAGCGAGTGAGCGACGTGAAGACCGCAAGCGGGGTCGTGCATCGGCCCAAGGGCGACGGTGAAGCACTGTGGGCGATGGGTTCCCTCATGGAGGTGAAGCTGGGGCCGGACGACGGCGACGGCACGCTCGGCGTGATGGAGGTGACCCAGCCCCCCGGCGTCGCCACCCCGCTGCACGTGCATCACCACGAGGCCGAGGTGTTCTTCCTGCTGGAAGGCTCGATCTCCTACGAGGGAGGCGGGGAGCTCTACGAGCTCGTCGCCGGTGACTTCCTGTACCTCCCGAAGGACGTCCCCCATCGGTTCCGGATCACCGGTGACGGTCCCGCCCGGTTCCTGGCTCTGATGACGCCCGCCGGTCTGACGGGTCTGTATGCGGAGGTCGGACACCCGGCCCTGGAGCGGAGGATCCCCGATCGCTAGC
>CAVRSI010000032.1:0-26911 GCA_963723855.1 uncultured Actinomycetes bacterium
GTCCGTTCCGTGGCCACGTCGGGGCTGAAGGGATAGCGAGATGGCGGAGGTCTACGTGGACGTGACGCAGGAGTTCCCCGGCGGGGCGGTGGCGGTCAACGACTCCTCGATGACCGCCGAGGATGGCGAGTTCCTGACATTCTCGGACCGTCCGGATGCGGGAAGACGACCGCGCTGCGGATGGTCGCCGGTCTCGACGAGCCGACGTCGGGCGCCATCGCGGTCGGCGATCGGTACGTGAACGGCCTCTCGCCGAAAGACCGCGACATCGCGATGGTGTTCCAGAACTACGCGCTCTACCCCCACATGACGGTCTACAAGAACCTCGCCTTCGGGCTGAAACAGCGCAACGAACCGAAGGAGGAGATCGGACGCCGGGTGAAGGAGGTCGCGGCGATGCTCGGCATCGAGGAGCTGCTCGGACGCAAGCCCGCCCAGCTCTCGGGCGGACAGCGCCAGCGGGTGGCCATGGGGCGCGCGCTCGTCCGCGAGCCGAGGGCGTTCCTGCTCGACGAGCCCCTCTCGAACCTGGACGCGAAGCTCCGCGTCCAGGTCCGTGCGGAGCTGAAGCGGCTCCACCGGCGCCTCGGTATCACCACGATCTACGTGACGCACGACCAGGTGGAGGCCATGACCCTCGGCGACCGGATCGTGGTGATGTCGGGCGGCGAGCTCCAGCAGGTGGGGGCGCCGCAAGACGTCTACGACCGGCCGGCGAACATCTTCGTGGCCGGGTTCATCGGGAGCCCGCCGATGAACCTCCTGCGCGGGACCGCCGCCGGTGGGCGGATCACGGCGGGAGATCTCACGTTCGAGCTCGGCGGCGTGCCCGACGGCGAGGTGGCCGTCGGCATCCGACCGGAGCACTTCGTACCCGCCGCCGACGGGCTCCCGACGATGGACCTCCACGTGGACGTGGTCGAGCCGCTCGGCGACGAGGTCATCGTCTATGGGTCCGTCGCGGGCGAGGTCGCCTCGGCCGAGATGGCCGTCGGGGAGGAACGATTGCCGCCACTCCCGGGGTCGCGAGCGGAGATCACGGCCAGGCTGGGGCCGCATGAGCGTCCGGAGATCGGCGAGCCGCTCGCCCTCGGCGTCCCCGTGGGAACGGTGCACGTCTTCGACGCACGCACCGGCATCGCCATCCGCTAACGGCGTCCTCCGCCGGTCCGGCTCAGTCGTTCCCGGCGAGATCGACGAGTCGATGCATCGGCTCGCGCCGCGCGTCGACGACACCACCGCGCTCGTCGACGGCGATCGCCCGGGTCCCGGTGGTCCCGACGTCGAGCCCGATCGCGACCTTCACGGCGCCGGGCAGGTCAACGGCGTTCGATCATGGGGACGTCGGTGTTGACGTCCGGACCGAAGAACTTGATCGCGAGCAGGTCGTCCCGCCCGGTGTTCCCGACCTCGACACCGCGGACCGCTCGGTCGTGCGTGACGAGCAACTCGTCCCGGGAGGGGTCGCCACCCTGGACCTCGGTGCCACCGTAGCTCCCGCTACCCGACCAGATGAGGAGGTTGTACGCGCCGCGGTCACGGGTCACGTAGGAACAGCCGGGATGCACGATCAGCTTCTTCCCGCTGAACTTGCTCGTGTTGTAGTAGATCCAGTGCTCCTCGCCGGCTTCGGTCCTTGACCCCTCGATGAGCCGAGGCGACAGATGGTGGTTCTCGTAGAAGTACGGGTCGCCGTTCTCCTTCCAATCGATCATCTCGAGGATGAATCGCTCACCCATGCGTTCACGGTCCTCCGGACGAACGTCCTTCCATAAGAGGTCCTTCGAGATCCTCGTGCCGTCGACCACCGCCTGGAGCATCGCGTACACGTCGGAGTCCTCTTGCAACTCGATCGTGAGCGCGCTCCCCGGCGCATGCAGCACACCGGACGGAACGTGGAATCCCTCGTCGACCACTTGGAGGTACGCGATCGAGTGGCGCAGGATGAGATCGCTGTCCCAGTCCACGAGGTACGGGAGCAGGACGTCGAACTCCTGGTTCTCGACGATCGACGGATGGACACCCAGGAACGTCTCCGGGTGCGCGCCCATGTCCCGGCCCGGTGGGAAGTAGTACGCCTCATCCTTGGAACGCCGCCCGACGAGCGCCGCGTGGTCTTGACGTTGATGCAGGTGATAGGGAAGACGACCTCGGTAGTCGAAGATCTTCGCCAGGCGTCCCAGACCCGAGTGCGTTGTGGCGTAGTCGACCCCCATGATGGCCTCGGGAGCGAAGTCCACCGCATCCTTCAGCGTGATCCGCTCGGTTCCTCCGACGGAGACGTAGCTCAGGCCCTCGTCCGGCGGCCCGATCCGATTCGCGGCCTTCGTCGTGGATCCCAGCCAGCGCTCGCACAACTCGCCGCGATCGCCGAGGTCGTAAGCGCCTTCGGCGAGTCCCAGGCGTCGTCCCGCCGGCAGGAAGTCCCGGGCAACCCAGGTCGGCTCCAGTCGCACGATGCCGTCGCCATCGGACAACGCTTGCTCGAGGTGATCACGCCTCGCGTCGACGACCATCCGTCTCCCCATGTCCGGCCCGGGCCGCGTTGAGTTTAGTCGCGGCCGGGGAGCGTCACGGGATGTCTGCTCGACCGCCAGCGTCTCGGCGCCGCGTTCGCACTGGGGTTGCTCGGGGTCCACCCACGTCCCCTGACGTTCGTCGGACCGCGTCGCCGGGTTTCCCGACGGGACGGTATCGTCGGTTCACGATGTCGGACGAGCGCTCGTACATCGAGGAGAACACGCGGGAGCGAGAGCGTCTGCGCGCGCTGGTCGAACGGTTGGACGAGGACGAGCTCCTTCTGCCGGTGAACCCGCATTGGACGGTGGCCGCGGTGTTCGGGCACATCGCCTTCTGGGACGGACGGATGCTGGCGCTCGCCGACAAGCTGGACCGTGGAGAGCCCTTCACCTCCTCCGACACCGAGCCGGAGGACGTCGACTGGATCAACGACGCCACGCGCCCGCTGATCCATGCGATCCCGCCTCGGGAGGCCGCCCGGCTGGCGCTGCGGATCGCCGAAGAGACCGATGCGCGCGTGGCAACGCTGCCGCTCGACCGGTTGTGGCCGCGCGATCCCGACAGCCCGCTCTACGCGGTGCGTGCCTCGCATCGAGGTGAGCATCTCGACGATGTCGAGGCCGCGCTCAACGGCCCACGGACGTCGGGCGTCAACGGCCGCTAGGCGGCGACTCGGTCGAGGCGAGAGCCGTCGGGTCGTCGGAACACCGGCAGACCATCGTCCATGTCCAGGCGGGCTCGGCCGGCATGGATCGCGCGGTGGTGTTGACGGCAGAGCAGGACCAGGTTCGATAGGGCGGTCGCGCCGCCGTCGGCCCAGTGGACGATGTGGTGCGCGTCGCACCACGTGTGGGGTCGATCGCAACCGGGGAACCGGCATCGGCGGTCGCGGACGATCACCGCTCGGCGCATCGACGGCGGCACGACCTTCGAGCGCCGGCCGACATCGAGCGGCTCCGAGCGCTGAGAGAGCACCACGCGTATCACCGACGCGTCACACGCGAGACGCCGGGCCGTGCCGACCGGGATCGGTCCCACGTGATCCATCTCGCAGACGCCATCGACACCAGCGAGCGCATCCGTGGAGACGGTGATCGTCACGTGCGGGAGCTCACCGCCGACCGTGGGCCGGTCTGGACGGTCGAGCCATTGGCGGCAGACCTCACCGAGCGCATCCGCCCGACGCTGCGCCGGTGAGCGATCGTCGACGTCATCCTTCGACCGGGCTCGTGTCTCGGCGTCGACCACCGCTCGCAGCGCGGTCAGGACCGTTTCGCCTGTCTCCGGGTCGAGCGTCCCGTCGACGCGCACCATGCCGTGCATCGTCACCGACGCGTGCAGGCGGCGTTGTGCGCGGAGCGCTTCCTCGCCATCGACACCTCGCTCGCGCTCGACGGCCTGTCGCCAGTACGCGACCACACGACCGAGATCGCCGACCGAGTGGATACGCGCGGCTTCTACCAGCCGATCCTCCGCGTCCGCGAACGCCGCGGGATCGGCGTCTCGCGCGGCGACCAGACTCCGGGCCGAGCACATCGAGACGTCGCCCGCCTCGACGGCGGCGCGCGTGGCCGGCATCTCGTCCAGCGCTCTGGCCGTGCGTACCTGGTCACGAGCGACACCCCACGACATCTTGAACGCGCTCGCCAGCCACACGGCGGCCGAGAGGTGACCGTCCCGCCGGAAGAGGCCGCGACGCTCGATCTCGGCCAACCGCCGGTGCGCCTCCAGCTCGAGCTGATCGGCGATGCGTCGTATCTCGGCGAAGTCGTCCTCGATCCGCGCGTCGGGCAGCGACGCGAGCGTCTCGCCGCGCAGCGACTCGACCGCCGACCGAAGCTCGCTCACGCCTTGACTCCATCGAACATATGTTCGACTGTAAGGGCTCGGTGAACGCGCGTCAGTGAGCGTCGTCACACAGCGGAGCAGGTCGCCCAAGAACGACCCGAGCCGGCTACTGGTACGAGCCGCGCGCGGACGAGCCTGCCAACACGAGCGACACGATCACTCCGAGCGGGAGCGTGCCCCAGTAGGAGAGCCCGAGACCCACGTTGCCCAGGAAGAGCATCAGCAACCAGGTAGCTGGGAACGTCGCGATCAGGAAGACCAAGAACGCGACCAAGAGTGCCTTGAACATCCGTCCCTCCCTCGTCGGTGGAGCGAGCAGGATGCGACGGAGGGGTCGGCCGACGCAAATCGAGCGCGGTCACGCGGCGGAGCCGCGGGTGATGCGCACCCAGAGGAACTCGTCGACGATCTTCACCGGTGAGCTCGCGGGCCTGTCGAGCGCAGCGGGCAGCGCCGACGGCTCGACGCTCAGGCGTTCGGCGAGTCCGATGAGCGCTCCGCGGACCGCTGCGAGGAACGTCGCGTACTCCGCAGCGTCGACCCGGCCCCAGCCGAACGCCTTCCGCATCGGCTCGTCCCACGGCGGGATCGCCGAAGGGCGGATCGCGAACAGCGCCTTGGCGGCCGCGGTGTCCCCGAACGAGACCGGGACGTCTCCGCCGCGGCTCGCCCTGAACGCGGCCGGCGAGCGCGCGAGCGCAACGTACGCTCGCCCCAGCGCCGCGAGCTGCCCGTCGTCCAGGTCCGTCAGCGGAGCGGCCGACGGCGGCAGCGCCGGCCCGAACCGCGTCCACCACGATGCCAGTGCCCTCGACGAGCGCCCGGTGTCGTCGCGGCGGAGATGGCGGCATCCCCAGGCGCGGAGGAATCGCAAGAGCGCCTCGCGATGCGCGCGGACCGAAAGGTCGATCGCCGGACGGGTCGCGTCCCGCAGAACCGCCAGGCTCGTCTCGGACCCGGCGACCGCAGCGAACGCCCGCAACGACGCGGCCACCTGATCACGCGTGAGCGTCGACCCCAGATCGTCCAGCAACGCCCATCCCGACACCGGTCTCGCCATGCCACTCACCCGATGTCGCATGGCCGGCGCCGATCGGCTTGTCCGCGAAGCGGTTCACGGTGGATCGTGCGCAGCCCGCCGCTATCGTGCACCGCGTCAGCCATGCGGCAACGCTAGTCGTTCCTCGGTCCTCGGCGCTCACGTCATCGCCGGCTCCAGCCGGGCGGTCCGGCAGCCGATATCCGAATGATCATCGGACGAAGGGATCGAGCGGTGGGACGGAAGACCGACATCGACAAGCGGTTGAGGCGCGCGAGCAAGGGCAACCGGCGTTCGCTCCGCAGGTACCTCGAAGTGGTGCAGACGGCGCTCCCCGCGGTCAGGGTGCAAGCGGGAGACGATGCGTGGGGCGCGATCGAGCTGACGGACGGCGATCACACGCTGGCTCGGCTGTTCCCGAAGGGTGGGCTGATCAAGATCGACTCGCTCGACGCCGAGCTGAGCGTCACGGCGTTCGGACCCAACCTGGAGCTCAACAAGAGCCGTGAGTGGGTGCTTCGGCTCGCGGACAGCAACGACGTGGCGTCGGCGGTCGAGTGCACGCTGCACATGTCGCGGTTCCTCGGCGGGCGGCGGGTCCTGGTCGGCTAGTCCACGTACGGCGTCAGCGGCGGGCGGCGACGAGCTCCGCTTCATGCATCACGCGCAAGACGTTGCGGCCGGCGACCTGCTGGAGCGCCTCGTCGGCATAGCCGCGGGAGGCGAGCTCCTCGAACAGCGCGGGGTAGCCCGCGACATCCCGGAGTCCATCCGGCATGCCCACCGACCCGTCGAAGTCCCCACCGATGCCGATGTGATCGATGCCGGCGACATCCCGCACGTGGTCGATGTGGTCTGCGACCTGCGCGACGGTCGCCGGAACTTCCTCGAGCGAGTCCCACCACGTTTCCATCGCCACGCGCCGCGCCTCGGGATCGTCGGCGTGCTCGGCTCGGAGCGAGCGCACCTTCGCGATCGCTTCCCGGTTCAACGCCGCGCCCTCGGGCGCGACGAATGACGGAACGAACGTGACCATCACGACCCCGCCGGTCTCGCGAACCAGCTCGAGCACGTCGTCGGGGACGTTGCGAGTGACGTCGCAGAGCGCACGGGCGGAGGAGTGGGAGAAGATCACCGGCGCCTCGCTCACCTCGATCGCCTGACGCATCGTGTCGTCGGAGACGTGGCTGAGATCGACCAACACACCGGTGCGGTTGAGCTCGCGGACGACCTCCTCGCCGAACGTGGTGAGGCCGCCGTGAGGATGCTCGCCCGTGGCGGAGTCGGCCCATCCGGTGTCGTCGTTGTGGGTGAGCGTCATGTACCCGGCGCCGAGGCGCGCGAGGATGCGCAGGGCGCCGAGGGAATCCCCGATCGAGTGTCCACCCTCGACCCCGATCATCGACGCCACGCGGCCCTTGGCGGAGATCCGCCTCACGTCCGACGCGGTGCGGGCTTGCTCCAGCCGGCCCGGATAGCGACCGATCAACCCATAGAACGCCTCGATCTGCTCGAGCGTCTGCGTGAGCGCTTGGTCAGGCGGCAGGTGGGAGGGCACGTAGACGGACCAGAACTGTCCTCCGACGCCGCCCGCCTCGAGACGGGGGAGGTCGGTCTGGAACTGCGGCGCCGGCTCCCCGACGTCGGGGTCGTCGCCCCCCGCCTCGCGCGCTTCACGGAGCGCCCACAACAGGTCGTTGTGGCCGTCGATCAGGGGCGCCTCACGCAGGAGCTCCACGAACCGAGGATCCATCGCTCGATGCGAGATCACCTCTACGCGGCGACGAGGTAGCCGTACGTGATGCAGAGCCCGAGGCCGCTGATCAGCACCAGGGTCCCGATCACGAACAGCACGACCGCCACCTGCCACGGCTCCTGCGCTCGCGTCGCGGGCGCCGGCATGTACCAGGACGGGAGCGGGCCGCGAGTCGTCGCCCACGACGAACGGCTGCGCGTTCGGTTCGATGGGCTGGTCGGGATCGGCGGCGAGCGCCAGCGCGGTGAGCTCTTCGTCATCGACGGGGACGATCACGGTCTCCCTTCCTCGCGAACGATCGGAGGTGACGCATCGACGATACCCCCAACGCGGGTGATCGTGGGTGCTCAGGCGATGTCGCGTCCGCGGAACAGCCACGCGCCCACGGCGAACAGCACCACGCTGACGATCAGCGGCGGGATGAACGCGAGGGTGCCGAACCCGGTCCGCAACGGATCGCCCGCGATGAGCCAGTGCCACGGCATGAGGTCGCGGACCACGTGCAGCGGCGCCACCTGCTCGGCGAGCCCCTGGACGACGAACCCGATCACCGCGACGGCGGTAGAGACCCCGACGGCCACCGCCCTGTTGCCGGTCGCCGCGCCGATGGCGAACGTGAGCGCACCGAACGTTAGGGCTGCCAGCGCGCTGGCGATGACGGCCGCCACGATGCGGTCCGCGGGGAGACCGTCCGCGAGCTTGGCCGCCGGAGCGAGCAGCACCAGGACGACGATCGAGACGGCGGTCAGGCAGGCGAGCATCACGACCATCGCGGCGGCGCGTTCGACGGCGACCCGGACGCGGCCGATCGGGTTGGCCAGGAGGAGCTCCAGCATCCCTCCCGCCTCGTCGCCCGCCACCGTCCACCCCGCGACGCCGATCGTGAAGACGAGCAGCGTGATCGGAAGCACGTTGGCGATGTACTGGCTGTTGAGGTAGCCCACGGGCGACGTGATCAGGGTCTGCGGGTCGAGCCCGAGCGCGGCCTGGATCCCCGGCGAGAGCTTGGCGAACGTCTGGTCGAGCGAGGCGTTGTCCCGGACCGTGGGGTAGGCGACGGCGATGAGGGCCGCCAGACCGGCCAGGCCCACCGACCACCAGATGAGACCGGTGCGTCGCCGTCGGATGGCCTGGATCAGGACCGTCGGTCTCATTCGCCGTCCTCGGGGGCATAGAGCGAGACGAACAGATCCTCCAGGTCGTCCGAGGCGCTGCGGACGTGCAGCAGCCCCGGATGGTCCGCGGCGGCGCGCATCGCGGGACCCGCCGGGCCGTCGATGACGATGGACGCGGTGTTCCCGACCACGTCCGCGCTGACGACGCCCGGGACGTCCTCGAACAGGGAGTCCGGTATCGGGCTCGTGTAGTGCAGCTCGAGGTGCTGACGCGCGTGCGCCAGCAGCTCGTCGACCGTCGAGACGGTCACCAGGCGCCCGGTGCGGATGATGGCCACGCGCGTCGCGACGACCTCCACCTCCGGGAGGACGTGGGAGGACAGGAGCACGGTCGCGCCGCGATCCTTGGCCTCGATCACCATCGTGCGGAACTCGCGCTGGATCAGCGGGTCCAACCCCCCGGTGGGCTCGTCGAGGACGAGGACGTCGGGTTCGTGCATGAACGCCTGCACCAGCGCCACCTTCTGACGGTTCCCTTTCGACAGGGTGCCGAAGCGGCGGTCGGTCTGCAGGTGCAGGCGGTCGGCGAGCGCGCGCACGCGATCGGGATCGACGTCGCCCCGCACCGTGGAGAACCACCGGAACAGGTCCAGTGGCGTCATCCGCGGATCGACACGGAAGTCGCCCGGGATGTAGCCGATCCGACGGCGCAGCGCGATGTCCTCGCCGGGCCACCGCCCCAACACGGCGCAGCTGCCCGACGTCGGGGTCAGGAAGCCCATCAGCGTGCGGATCGTCGTCGTCTTCCCCGCGCCGTTCGGCCCGAGGAAGCCCAACACCTCGCCCGGTGCGACGCTGAGGCTCAATCCGGAGACCGCCGTCAGCGAGCCATACCGCTTCGTCAGGTCCTCGAACGCGATCGGTGCCGCCGGGGTCATCGGGTCGTCCATCCACCTCCGGGGGCAGTCTATCGACGACCCTCTCGGTTCTCCGGTCAGGGGTTACGGCGGTCGATCGACCGGTGTTCGCGCAGGCTCTCACGCGCGGAGACTGAAGGATCCTCGTCCATCATGCGCGCGAGCCGTCCACCCTCGAGATAGGGCATGATGCTGCCCGACCGATCCACCACCAGGAGCTCCGGTATGGAACGGAACGATGCGTCCTACAAGGGTCAGGCCGGGTACAACCCTGTGCTCCTCGCGATCTACGACGTGTGGGTCCTGAAGTTCATGTCTCGCGCTGTGTGGAAGACCCCGATCCCACCGGCGGTCGAACGGTATCGCCGGTACCTCGGCCATCGACACCTCGACGTAGGGCCCGGCACCGGGTACTTCATCGAGGAGGCGGCGCCGCCCGCGGGGACCGAGATCACCCTCCTTGACCCGAACCCTCACGTCCTCAAGCACGCGTCGCATCGGCTCGCGTCGATGGCGCCGGCCACCGTCGAGGCCGACGTGATGAAGCCACTCCCGGTCGACGGCCCCTTCGATTCCGCGGCGCTCAGCTTCGTCCTGCACTGCCTGCGCGGCCCGATGACGAACAAAGCGACCGCGATCCGCAACATCGCCGACGTTCTCACGCCCGACGGCGTGCTCTTCGGCGGGACGGTCCTGGGCACCGGCGTGTCACATACGCGCTCGGCGCGCGCCTTCCTGTGGGCGGCCAACAAGCAGGGCGGCTTCGACAACCTCGACGACACGGTCGACGGCCTGCGTGAGATCCTCGGCGCGTCGTTCCGAGACGTACAGATCGAGGTCGCCGGCTCGAGCGCGTTGTTCTCGGCGGCCGGCCCTCGGGTCTGAACCGGCTCGATCAGCCGTCCTGTCGGTCTATCCGACCGGGACCGGCTCCTCCAGCTCCTCGGGGTCCGAGGCGGTCTCCAGGCTCATCTTCGGCAGGATGCGGTCGAGCCAGCCGGGGAGCCACCAGTTCGCGTCGCCGAGGAGCACCATGGTGGCCGGCACCAGCACGATCCGGACGACCGTCGCGTCGATGAACACCGCGACCGCCAGGCCGATGCCGAACATCTTCGCGACCGGGTCCGGCTGGCTCACGAAGCTCAGGAACACCGCGATCATGATGAGCGCGGCGCTCGAGATCACGCGGGCCGTGGTGGAGATGCCGCTGACCACGCTCTCGACGTTGTTCCCGGTCTTCAGGTACTCCTCGCGGATGCGCGAGAGCAGGAAGACCTCGTAGTCCATCGAGAGTCCGAACAGGACGGCGAACATCATCATCGGCACGAAGCTGACGATCGGGATCAGCTGGTCGATGCCGAGCAGGCTGCGTCCCCATCCCCACTGGAAGATCATCACGATGACGCCGTACGCGGCGCCGATCGACAGCAGGTTGAGCACCGCCGCCTTGAGCGGCACCAGGATCGAGCGGAACACGACCATCAGCAACAGGAACGACAGCAGGACGACCGCGCCGATGAACCAGGGCAGCGCGTTCGTGATGCGATCGGACAGGTCGATGAACGTCGCCGTGCCGCCGCCGATGTAGACGACCGCACCATCCGGTGTCGCAGACGGGATCACGTCGTCGCGCAGGCGCCGCACCAGCTCGGTCGTCGCCTCATCCTGCGGCGAGGTGGTGGGGATCACCTGGATGATCGCGGCGTCGCCGGCCTGGTTGGGCTGGGGCGGCGAGACGGCCGCCACCCCCGGGGCCGCGGCGATCGCCGTCGTCAACCGATCGAGCTGTTGGAACGCGGCCGGGTCGTCGAGCTCGACCGCCAGCAGCAGCGGGCCGTTGAAGCCCGGCCCGAACCCCTCGGAGAGGAGGTCGTAGGCCAGGCGACGCGTCTCGGACGTCGGCGCCGTGCCGTCGTCGGGGAACCCGAGCTTCATCGAGAACAGTGGGATGGCCAGGACGATCAGCACCGTGGCCGCGCTGACGAAGTACCGCCAGGGATGCCGCTCCACCTCGTGGCCCCACCGGGACCACATGGTCTCCTTGCCCTCCAGCTCCTCCTCGGTCGTGCGGCGCCGGTGGACGCTCAACTTGTCGATCGCGTTGCCCGCGAACCCGAGGAACGCGGGCAGCAGCGTGACCGCCGCGACCACGGCCACCAGGACGACGATCGCCGCGGCGGTCGCCATCATGCCGACGAACGCGATCCCCGATATCCACAAGCCGAGGAGGGCGATCGAGACCATGAGACCGGAGAACACCACGGCCTGCCCCGCGGTGGAGCTCGACACGCCGATCGCGTGCAGCGGCTCCATGCCGTCGTGCAGGTTCTGCCGGTAGCGCGTGACGATGAACAGGGCGTAGTCGATACCGACGCCCAGCCCGATCATCGAGGACAGGATCGTGGCGAACTGCGGCACGCTCGCGACCGACGCCAGGATGAGGGTGAGGCCGGTTCCGGTGGTCAGGCCGATCACCGCGGTCCCGATCGGCAGGCCCATCGCGACCACGGAGCCGAACGCGATCAGCAGGATGATCATCGCGGCCAGCAGGCCGATCGCCTCGGACTTCCCGGTCTCGGGCTGCCCGCCCCACGACGCGTACTCGCCGCCGATCTCCGCCTCGAGGGCGGGGGAGCGGACATCGTCGAGGGCCGACTGGAGCCGATCGAACGGCAGGGTCTTCAGATCTGTGGCGGGCTCGTCGTAGGAGACCTGCGCGTACCCGATCGTGCCGTCGGCGGACAGGGCGCCGGGTGTCGTGAACGGGTCCGTGACGGCGACGACGTGCGGCTGAGATCTGATGGCGGCCAGCGCGGCGTTGACGGCGTCGGCCTGTGCCTGGAGCGGCCCGCCGGTCGCGTGGAACACGATGTACGCCGAGGTGCCGGAGGCGGCGGGGTAGCGCTCAGCCAGCAGGTCGTAGGCGCGTTGCGACTCGGAGTTCGGCAGCTTGAAGTCGTCGCTGAACTTGCCGCCGAGCGCGCTCCCCAGGACGAAGATCGCGACCACCGCGGCGATCCAGATCCCGAGGGTGCGCCACCGATGGCGCGCCGCCGCCTGGCCGAGCCGATAGAGGAACGAACTCAAGGGGTGAACCTTTCGTCGGGCGTGCGGGGTGGCAGTTGACAGCGTAGGTGAAATCGATCAGGGCTCGACCTGAGCTTCCGCTCCTACCGCTACGTGAAGATGCTCACTCCACCTGGTCAGGCCCGGCGACGAGATCAGGAGGGAGGAAGCGCGCGCATCCAGGGCAGACGAACCCGACCGCTTCCCCCGACCCGTGGACGACCCAGTCGGCGGGTGGAGCGCCGGCCTCAGACGCGTAGCGGACTGCCTGCTTCCCACATCGACAGGCGTACACCGCGCTGACGAATGGGTACGCCACGTCGAGGAGTTCGTACGTGACACTCATCCCGGATATCGTCGCATCATGGCTCGATCGCGGCAAGCGATCCATCCGACGGGCAGGTGTCGTTGAGCGGGGTGGCACGAGCTGCGCCGCTGGATCCGGGTCTCGCCGATCGGCGCCGGCTGACCCTGATCGCGACCATCGTCGGCTCGTCGATGACCTTCATCGACGGGACCGTCGTGAACATCGCGTTGCCCACCATCGGCCGCGATCTGCACGCGGCGTTGTCGGCCCAGCAGTGGATCATGCTCTCCTATTCCCTCGCCGTCGCGTCCCTCTACATCGCTGCCGGCGCACTCGGTGATCGGTTCGGGCGGCGTCCACTCTTCGAGATCGGGGTCGCCGGTTTCGCCGTGGCTTCCATCCTGTGCGGCGTCGCCCCGAACACCTCGCTCCTGATCGCCGGACGGGTACTCCAGGGCGTGTTCGGAGCGCTCCTCGCGACCAACAGCTTGGCGCTGCTCCGCGCGACGTTCGGCGCAGACAGCGGACGCGCGGTCGGACAGTGGACCGCATGGACCGGCATCAGCACGCTGATCGGGCCCCCCATCGGAGGCCTGCTGGTGGAATACGCATCGTGGCGCTGGATCTTCTTCATCAACCTGCCCGCAGCGGCGGCCACGATCGTCTTCGCCATCCGGGGCCGGATCGACGAGCAGGCGACGGAGTCTCCGCGGCCGATCAACGTCCCGGCGTCGGCGTTGGTGACGGTGATGTTCGCCTCGCTGACGTTCGCGCTCATCGAAGGACCGCGCACCGGATGGGCCGCGGTCGCATGGGCGTTCGGCCTGTCGTTCGTCGCCTTGGTGCTGTTCGTGGTGAACGAGCGTCGGTCGACCAAGCCGCTCCTTCCACTGGCCCTGCTGCACGAACGTGCCTTCGTCGTGGCCAACGTCTGCACGTTCGTGGTCTACGCGACGTTAGGGGCGTCGATGTTCTACCTCGCGCTGTACCTCCAGTCGGAGGCCGTGGGATACACACCCGTTCTCGCATCGTTCGTGTTCATCCCGCTCAGCGTCATCATGTTCTTCCTCGCGGCACGCTTCGGACGATTGGCCGACCGCGATGGTCCTCGCATCTACCTCACGTTGGGCCCGATCGTGATGGCCGCGGGGATGGTGTTGTTCACGCTGATCACGTCGACAGCGCTCGCCCAGATCGTTCCGGGCGTCATCCTGTTCGCTCTCGGGCTCTCGATCACCGTCGCGCCGATCACGAGCGCCGCCCTGAAAGCGGCTCCGGCCCAGTATTCGGGATTGGCGGCCGGAGTGAACACGACGGTCTCTCGGATGGGTGGGCTGATCTTCACGCCGCTCCTGGGCGTGATCATCGGGCTCGTGTTCGCGTCGCACGGAGGGGGAACCGGCGGGGATCCATTCGCCACGACGGGTCTCAGCGTGGTCGGTCAAGCGGCCGCGACTTCGGCCTTCCGCGTCGCCATGATCGCCGCGGCGGGCATCTGCGCGTGCGGTGGCCTGATCGCCTGGTTCTTCCTGCCCGACGGGCGCATGGAGTGACGTCAGACGTCCCGGTGACGTTCGAACCACACGGCGGCCGCCCAGCCCAGCACGACGTACGCGGCCATCAACAGCGCGGCCTCGGGACGGGCGAACAGCCGGTCGCTCGCCTGTGACGAGAACGCGCCGGCCGCGCCGTTGAACGGGAACCACTTCGCGGTCGCGGGGATCAGGCCGCTCACGATGTTCTCCACCGCGAGCACCCACACGAGCAGTCCCACGATGGCCGCCACCTGGTTACGGATCACCGCGCCGACCGCGACCCCCATCACCGCTCCGAAGACAGCCTGGAACCCGAGCTGGAGGATCTCGAGGGGGATCGTGTGGTCCAGCGGCACGGGTCGCCTTTCGCCGCGAACCACGCGAGGGCGACCAGGAGCGGCACGCGATGCGCCGACCAACCCGAACAGCGCCCCGACCGGGACGGCCGCGAGCATCTTGGCGGTGACGACCCGCGCCCGGCGCGGCGTTGCCAGGTACGTGACGCCCGCGGTGGCGTAGCGGTACTCGGACGTGGCCATCGTCGCGCCGATGACGAGCGCCAACGCCCCGACGATCCCGCCGATGTCGAGCAGCATCTGAACGTCGGCGACCGTCTTCAGTTGGTGCAGGGCCTGCGCCTGAGGATCCGGGCCCGGGTTGCTGGCCAGGACCACGACGACGATCAACGTCACCAGCGCGACGCCCACGCCGAGCATCACGATCCACATGCGCGTCGTCCGGAGCTTCAGCAGCTCTACACGGACCAGGCGGATCACGGCAGGTCGCTCCGGGGCGGCGCTTCGGGGAGCTCCGGCGGCGCTGCGGGCCCGGCCTGCGGTTCGGTGAGGGAGAGGAAGGCCTGCTCCAGCGTGTTGGCGCGCGTCCGCAGCTCGTGCAGGACCAGGCCGTCGTGCGCGGCCAGGTCGCCGACGCGCTCGATCGGGAGGCCGCTCACCTCCAGGGCGCCCTCGGCGTCGGTGACGGTGGCGCCGTCGGCCTCCAACGCCGAGCGCAGCCGGGCCGCGTCCGGCGAGCGCACGATCACGACCGAGCCCTCGGCCGTCAGGCTCCCCGTGGGACCCTCGTGCACCATGCGTCCGTGGTCGATCACCACGACGCGATCGGCCACCTCGGCCACCTCGGACAGGATGTGGCTCGAGATCAGCACCGCGCCGCCGTTGTCCGCGAACGATCCGCAGGAAGCTGCGCAACCACGCGACGCCCGCCGGGTCCAGCCCGTTCGCGGGCTCGTCCAGGACCAGGACCTCCGGTTCGCCGAGCAGCGCCGCGGAGAGCGCGAGCCGCTGCTTCATCCCCAGCGAGAACTTGCCCACGCGCCCGGACGCGTACGTCGTCATGCCGGTCGCCTCGAGCACGCGGTCGACCCCGCCTGTGCCCAGGCCGCCCTGCATCGCGACGATCCGCAGGTGGTTGCGCGCCGTCCGGCCGGGGTGGAAGCCGGTGAGCTCCAGGGAGGCTCCGACGCGTGCGAGCGGCCGCTCGAGCGCGACGTACGGCGATCCCAGCACGAACGCCTCGCCCTGGGTCGGCGCGGCGAGCCCCAGGAGGACCCGCATCGTCGTGGACTTGCCGGCCCCGTTCGGTCCCAGGAACCCCGTGACCGACCCGTGCGGGACCGCGAAGCTCAGGTCCTGGACGGCCACGGTGTCGCCGTAGCGCTTCGTCAGCGAGCGGATCTCGAGCGCCGGGCGGTCGTCCATCGGCCGCCAGCCTATCGGCGGCGGGGTTCAGGCGGTGCGAGGTTCGGCGTCACGGTGTAGAGATGCCATTCGCCGGGGATCCCTTTGAGGGCGCGCCGGCCCAGGTCTTCGAACAGCAGACCGCTGCCCACCGTGACGTCCTTCACGGTCGAGGAGCACACGACTTCACCCGGCCGTGCCAGGGCGCCGATCCGGGCGCCGATCACGACGCCGACACCGCGGACGCCGTCCTTGGCGAGCTCGACCTCGCCCGTGTGACAGCCCGCTCGGATCTCGATCCCGAGCGCCCGAACGTGTTCCGCGATCCCCATGGCACAGCGGACGGCGCGAGCCGGCACGTCGAAGGTCGCGAAGAACCCGTCGCCGGCCGTGTCGATCTCGCGTCCCTTGAAGCGGCGCAGCTCCGCTCGCACGAATCGGCTGGAACTCGGCGAGGAACTCCGTCCATCCGCCGTCCCCGAGCTCGACGGCCTTCTCGGTGGATCCGACGATGTCGATGAACACGACCGTCACCAGGACGCGGTCGGGATGTGGGGTCGGGTGGACCTGTGGAGCGGGTGCTTTCAGGATCTTGCGGTGAAACCTCGGCGCGTCGCGATCGCCCAGGAGGATGTCGTCTTCGTCGTCTCGTCGGGAGCTTCCGGGCAGTTGTTCGTACAGGTTGGCGAACCTGGGCATGACCTCCCTTTCCTTGGATGCGGTCTCGCCCCGCACCCCCCCATGGTCGTTAGAGCATTTCCCGGTATACGGACGAGTGGTGGGCGCGGTTCAGCCGCCGTCAGATCAGGTGCGTGTTGAAGAAGGAGATGATGCGGCGGCGGGCGTCCTGCGCCGACGGCTCGTGATAGTCGGAGGCTCCCGCGAACACACCCATCACCGTGAAGATCAAAGGGGAAGGGTCGCCGGCGCTCTCGTGGTCGTTCAGGAAGGCGTGTCCCGCGTCCGGATACTCCTTGACGTCATGATCCACCGTGAGCGCGCGAAGGACCCGGTCGAGCTTCTTGGCGGTGCCTCGGTTGCCACGGTCCTTGGCCCCATAGCTGCCGACGATCGGACACGCACCCGCCAAGGCGCTCTCCGTGTAGGCATCCTTCGGGACCCCGACGCCGTAGTTCACGCTGGATGCGGAGAAGCCGTGCCCGGGGGCGAGCAGCAACGCGAATCCGCCACCGATGCAGAAGCCGATGACGCCCATCGTGCCCGTGCACCCGGCCTGACCGGCCATCCAGGTGCGCACCGCCTCCACATCGTCGAACGCCCTTCCTCGACGGGCGCGCAGATCGCGACTGATGGAGATCAGGCAGGTCATCGTCCCGCCGCGATAGAAGAGGTCGGGCGCGACGGCCAGGTATCCCTCGCTCGCCAGCCAGTCGGCCTGGTTGCGGAGGTCCTGGCTCATGCCCAACGCGTCGTGGATCACGACGACCCCGGGCCACGGGCCCTGGCCCGACGGAGTGGCCAGATAGGCGGACAGCTCTCCACCGGGACTCGGGATCTTCACCTCGGCCATGGCGCGCCCTCCTCCGGGATGGAGTTGAGCGTACGTCGCGAGCGGGCCCGACCGTCCCGGGAGACCGGGGTCCTCGGGCCCTCGCCGTGCGTTCGGTGTTTCGTGAGGCTTCGATCAAGAGGAAGGGCAGGGAGGTCGCATGGATCCCAACGGGGGATGGAGCTTCCGGGCCGAGGGCGTCACGAAGGTCTTCAACGATTCGTTGCGTGCGAACGACGGGATCACGCTCCACGTCGAGCCGGGCGAGGTGTACGGGTTGCTCGGTCCGAACGGGGCCGGAAAGTCCACGCTGGTCAAGCAGGTGATCGGTCTGCTGAAGCCGACCGAGGGACGCATCACGCTCGGGCCGTACGACCTGGTCCAGGACCCCGCCGTCGCGCGACAGCTGTGCTCGTATCTCCCGCAGGCGCAGATGCCGATCGATTCGTTCAAGACGCACGAGGCGATCTCGCTCACCGGACAGATCAGGGGCGGGGACGGCCCGACGGTCCGGCGCCGGACCGAGGAGCTCATCGAAGCCCTGGACATCGGCGAATGGCGGGACGAGGTCGGTGCGAAGCTCTCGGGCGGCGTCAAGCGGCTCGTCGGCTTCACGATGGTCACCGTGTGGCCGGGGCGGGTCGTGATCCTGGACGAGCCGACCAACGACGTCGATCCCCTGCGCCGCAGGCTCCTGTGGGACGAGGTGCGACGGGTGGGCGAGTCGGGCAGCGCCGTGTTCCTGGTGACGCACAACGTGATGGAGGCCGAGAAGTCGGTCGACCGCCTGGCGATCATCGCGGACGGCCGGTTGATCGCGGAGGGGACGCCGTCGTCGCTGAAGGCGCAGGACCGCAACTTCCTGCGGTTGCAGATGATGCTGGTGCCGAAGGCGGAGACGCCCGAGTTGCCCGCGTTCGTCCGCCACCACACGCGTGTCGGGCACAACCTGGTCACCACGATCGATCGGGCCGCCGCGTCGAACGGGATCGGCTGGGCGGAGGAGCTGATCGGCCGAGGCGTCGCCGAGGAGTACGCGCTCGGCGCGACCACGCTCGAGGACGTGTACATCCGGCTCACCGGTCACGTGTCGAGCGACGACGGGGGGGAGTGATCCGGTGGCGACGACCGCCGAGTTCCGCGGAACGGAACGTCTGCGACCGGGGTGGCTCCACGGCTACTCGACGATGACGCAGTGGGAGCTCGCGGACCTCCGGCTCACGCTCCCGCTGATGGTCGCCATCCAGGTGCTCGCCGGCGCCGGGTTCGTCCTGGGCATCGGGTTGTTCTTCCGGCACATCCCGCCGACCGCCGCGCTCTACGTCTCAACCGGCGTCCCGGTCGTGAACCTGGTCCTGGTGGGCCTGATCTTCGGGCCGCAGGTCGTCGCCGAGCAGAAGCTCAGGGGGACCTACGACTACCTGCGAGCGCTGCCCGTTCCCCGCTCGTCGGCCGCGCTCGCCTGGTTCACGGTGACGCTCCTCGCGGGCATCCCCGCGGTGCTGGCGTCGCTCTTCATGGCGGAGGCCCGCTACGACTTCACGTACACGATCACGCCATCCATCGTCCCCGCGTGCCTGCTGACGGCGTTCACCGGGACGATGCTCGGCTACGCGCTGTCGCACGCGATCCGCAACCCGATGACCACGCGGCTGATCACCCAGCTGCTCGTGTTCGTGGTGATGGGCTTCTCGCCGATCATGTACCCGGCGTCGCAGCTGCCCGACTGGCTGGCCGCGGTCAACCGCTGGCTGCCGTTCGAGCACATGGCCGTGATCGTGCGGGGGGCGCTGACGGCGGGGCTGGTGGACGACGTCGGCCGGTCGTACGTGATCGTGGCGATCTGGGGGGTCCTCGGTGCCGCGTTCTCGGCTCGCGCGTTGGGGAGGCGGGGATGAGGACGTCCGAGCGCTTCGCCGTCGCACCTCCCGGCCTCGGGATCGACGGGGGCCGGCCGAGCTCCGGCCTCGAGCATTGGTTCCGGAGCCTGGGCCTGATGATGCGGTTCGACGCCGGCCGCGCCCGCGAGTGGGCGGCGATGATGGCCATCATCCAGGTGATGATGGGCGCCGGGATGGCGTTCATGTACGGGTTCTTCTACCCGGTGGTGACGCCGACGATCGCGCTGTTCATCGTGACCGGCACGCCGACCCTCGCGTTGATCCCGCTCGGGCTCGTGATGGTGCCGACCGGCGTGAGCGAGCAGAAGGTCGAGGGGACGTTCGACTTCATCTGGTCGCTGCCGGCGCCCCGGAGCGCGCAGGCGGCGTCGACCTTCGTCCTGTACACCGCGCTCTCGATCCCGGGCATGGTGGTCGCCGTCGTGATCGCGGCGTGGAAGTACGGCGTCACGCTGAGCGTCTCGCCGGCGATCGTCCCCGCGGTGCTGCTGAGCTCGCTCATGGCGATCTCGGTCGGCTTCGGCATGGCGCTCGCGATCAAGAGCCCGATCGTGGTGAACCTGATCACGAACACGCTCGTGTTCGTGGTGCTGCTGTTCTCGCCGATCGTCTTCCCGGCGAGCCACCTACCGCCTTGGCTGATGGATATCCACCGCTTCCTGCCCTTCTACGCCATGGCCCAGGTCGTCCGGGCGGGCCTCACGGACGGGATCGTGGTCGACGTCGCGCGCTCGTACGTCGTGCTGGTCATCTGGACGTTGATCGGGTGGGGCTTGACCGCCTCGGTCATCGCGCGCCGTCGCTGAACACGGGACCCCCCGGAGGCAGGACGCTTGGCCCTGGGCGTCCATGACTCCCGGGCGCCAACCTCGTATCGGGTGGTGCAGATGCCAACGACGACGAAGGTGTCACCCCCGAAGCTGCCGCCGGCCTCGGTCCGGCCGGATGAAGTGCGCAACGTGCTGGGTCCGGCCGTCCTGTCGCTCGCGAGCGGCGTTTCGTGGTGGCTCTGCTTGCTGGTCGCGTACCTGAAGGGCTTCGACGACCCCGGCTTCCTCAGCGGGATCGGGCTCTACTTCCTGCCGCTCGCCGCGATCATGCTCGGGATGAAAGCCATCGACCGAGCGCGGTCGGTCCCGAAGGCCGGGCATGATCGTCGGTGGAAGCTCGCCTCGGCTGCCGGGATACTCGGCCTGATGCTGGGCGGCATCGGACCGATGGTCCTGATCGTGTTGATCGTGACTCAGGACTAGTGGGACGTCGGGATCTCGCAGGGTGCGTCATCAGGCTCTTCAAGCGTGGAGCACCCTGAAGACGTGGTAGACCATCCAGGCCGGCCAGAAGATGCCCTGGAAGAACGCAAGGATGAAGGCCCAGAACGTGTGGGCGTGTTGGAAGAAGTACACCCACGCGCCGAAGATGCCCAGCCCGTAGATCGCGCCGGCACCTGCCGCCGCACCTGAGCGGTCCTTGCTCATCGTTACCACCTCCGCGTCGATCGGGCCCCGAAGTCGCCGTCGACCCCGACCCTATCTCCATCCGTCGCCGACGGTGCCCCGCGGGAGTCTGCCCGCCTTGGCTATGCCCGGTCAGGCTGAGAGTTCGCTGAGCATCCGCGCGACGCGCGAGCCGCCGGATGCCGTCGCCGGTACTACCCCTGGAACCACCGAGCGAACGAGGAGGTGGATATGGCAACGGAACGGTCCGGATACGGGCGGAATCAGAAGAGGTGGTTCGCGATCGACCTTATCTACTAGGAAGGAGTTCGAACGATGTCTGCACAACCTCGATGGGATGACACCGCATCCCCTCAGCGCCCGGTCGCGGTGCCGGCGAGCGGGGCGAAGGCGGAACCGGATCGGAACACGGCGCGGATCGTGTCGGTGATCGCCCTGGCCAGCATCGCTGCCGGCGCCATCAACATCGCCGCAGCGGCGACGATCGGGGGCGACAACGCGCAGACCCACCTGTTCTTCGGAGTGGTGGGCGCGGCGCAGGTCGTCTGGGGCCTCCTGGCACTGGTCTGGGCTCCCCGCTGGTGGCTGGTGCTCGGCGCGTTGGGCAACGCGGTCGTCGTGGCCACGTGGCTCGTCTCCAGGACGGTGGCGCTCCCGTTCGGCCAGTTCGCCCACGTCGTGCTGCCCGTCCGGTTCCCCGACAGCACGGCGACGATCCTCGCGGCGGTGACCGTCGTCGGTGCGGCGGTGCTGGTGGTTCGGGGATCCGGCACGGCGCGGGCCGCAGCACGTGTGCGGGGCTTCGCGCTCGCGGCCGCGGTGTTGATCGGCGCGCTCGGCCTCGCCGGCGTCCTGTCGCAGACCAACGCGTTCGCGTCCGGGGGCGGAGGCGGCGGCCAGAACGCCCCGACCGCGCCCAACGGTGGGTACGGTGGAGGCGGAGGTATGGTCGGCGGCTACGGCTACTGACGGGGAACTCCACTCAACAAGCGATGCTCACGCGCGGCGCCCCGCCGTTCTCCGGCCGGGCGCCGCGCGGACGCCGCGACCGAGTACTCCGCGAACGTCCACATCCCCATTCGAAGCACGGCCGAGATCACCGCATGTCGTGCGCGATCGCGAGCTGCAGATTGGTTGACCGTGCGTCGCGCAACCGCTCGAGAGTTCTTGCACGGTGGACGCTAGGGGTGTCATCCCTGCGAAAGCCGGTCTACGTGCTGTTCGAGGACTTCACCCACGTGAAGTTCTACCGGCGCTCCTTCTTCGATGTCGTCGAGGACGAGGAAGGGCGCTTCGAGGGCTTCGTGCACGTCAACGACTGGGTGCCGCAGCGGCTGGTCACGGCCACCGGCCCGACCCCGCTCCCGCGGTGACGGTCCCCATCGATCCCACGCCCCCGAACGGCATCGTGGCGATCAACGAACGGTCGGGTTCGAAAACGCCGCAACCCGTGGACATCAGGCCCCGGGCAGCACCGGTTGTAACGCCTGATACACTCGTTGAGTAACGAGCGCTACGGAGCAGGTGTGGACTGGATCCTCATAACCTACCGGCTTCCCGCAGAACCCTCCCGACACCGGGTTGCCGTGTGGCGAGAGCTACGCAGGGTGGGAGCCGTTTCCCTGCAGCAGGCGACCTGGGCGCTGCCGGCCCGCCGGGATCTTCCTCGACGTGGCTTCCAAGGTCGTCGCGCTCATCGAGGCCGCCGGAGGCGAGGCTCTGGTCTTCGACGCGACGCCCAGGGGCGATGGCATGAAGGCTCGGTTAGAGGAGGCTTTCAGCGCCGAGCGTGAGGAGGAGTGGAGGGAGTTCCTCGCCGAGTGCGCCAAGTTCGACCGGGAGAATCGACAAGGAGATCCGCATCAAGAAGTTCACTGCCGCCGAACTCGACGAGGAGGAACAGAACCTGGAGCGACTCCGCCGGTGGCACCGCGACCTGCGTCGACGCGACGTGTTCGTGGCCCCCTCCCAGGAGGAGGCAGACCGGCGGCTGAAAGAGTGCGAGCAGCGGCTGGAGGGGTTCGCGGAACAGGTGTTCGCCTACGGAGGTGAGGCATGAGAACGAAGGAGCAACTGGCCCCGGCACCACGAACCGTGATCACGAACGGGAGCCTCGGGAGGCGGTTGCGGACGGTCGTGGCACAGCGAACGGAAGAGATCTTGGCAGAGGTGGCGCCGACCATCCGGCGCTTCCGAATGTTCCTGCTCGTCGTGACGATCAGCCTCCCGCTGTTCCTGGCTGGCTTCGTCGCGGCGCTTTGGCATCTCGCGCACTAGCGGGTTGGGCGGGCCTCGCGAAGGATGAAGGGGGGTCGAAGGGTTAGGTGCGAACGCTCCTGATCGGACTCGCTGTGGCTGCGGCCGTCTACCTGGTGGCCATCGGCACGCTGTACCTCGCGGGACGCCGGACAGCCGGCCGCGAGGTGGCAGCACTGCTGCCGAACCTGCTCCGGCTGTTCAAGGGGCTGATCCGCGATCCTCGGGTGCCTCGAGGATCCAAGATGCTCCTGACCTTCGGCGCGGCGTGGGTGGCCTCACCCATCGACCTGATCCCGGAGTTCATTCCGGTCCTCGGCCCCCTGGATGATGCCGTCGTGGCGGCGTTGATCCTCCGCCACGTGCTGCGTGCGGCGGGGCGAGATGTGATATCGGAGCACTGGCGCGGCGACCCGGCGACCCTTGCGCGCGTCCTCAAGCTCTTCGAGGTCAGAGCGTCGCGCCGGGGGCCGGCAACGTCTCGGGTAAGTGAGGGCGCAGCCGACGATAGGTGGAGGCACCTGTGACCGCCTATCGTCCAGCCGAGAACCGGACGACCGCGCTAGTGGTGCGGGAAAGGGGTCTGCGGGGCCCGGAACACCCGGAAGATGGTCTCTTGGTCGCACCCGACGCAGGAGGGCAGAAAACGTGACCGAGGAAGCGCCCCAGCAAACCCCGGGAAGATGGTTCCTTGGTCGCACCCGACACATGAGGGCAGGGAACGTGACCGAGGAAGCGCCCCAGGAACACCCGCGAAGATGGCTCCTTGGTCGCACCCGACACAGGAGGGCAGGGCGCCCGCGTTCGCCCCAGCGTCGACCCGTTCGGCCGGCTCACCAAGCCTTGCCACACTCGTAACGGAGCGATCGCCGCGCCCCGCCTGGGTGAGCGCCAACGCGCTCATGAACAGCGCCGCGGCCGCCAGCACGGATACGGCCGTGATCCACAGCGTCAACCGCCTCGACAGACCCGAGACCCCGATGGTTCCTGCCTTCGTGCTCATGGTTCCTCCTTTGACCTGGGGGACCGATCCCCTGAGCCGAGGCTAGAGGGAGCATCGTCTGGGGGAATCCCCGAAATCCGTACCGATCGAGGCGGTGATCGGTACGTCTTGGCTCAGGATCCCGCGGGGCCGGATGGGAACTTCGAGGCCAGCTCCGTGCGGGAGCGGATGCCCAGCTTGCGGTAGATCCGCTTGAGATTGGCTTCCACGGTATGGACGCTGACGAACAGGGCGTCGGCCACCTCTCGGTTGGTGCCGCCGGCGGCCACCAGCTCCGCAACCCTGGCCTCGGTCGGGGTCAAGTCAACCGACGAGGCGGCCCGTCCGCCGATCCGCGCCAACTCCGCACGTGTGCGCTCCGCCCATGCCGCGGCGCCGAGTCCTTCGAAGATCTCCAGAGCCTGCGTCAGCGTGTCTCGAGCCTCACGCTTCTTCTTGGCCCGGCGCTGCACCGCTCCCCTCACCAACAGCGTCCGACCCAGCTCGAACGGAAGGGGCAGGCGATCGTGCTGGCGGACGGCCTCATCGGCTGCATCACGATGCACCTTGGAGATCACCCCGGGCCGCCAACACGAGCGCCCGGCATCTGGCTCCCGTCGCCAAAGCCCATGCCCGATCGAGGCTTCGGCCGGCCTCCTCGAAGGGGGCGAGGAGCGCCTCCGCCTCGTCGAGCCGCCCGAGGGCGACGAGCGCCTCGACCTCGTCCGGGACGACCCGGAAGTAGGCGGGCTCCCGAACGCCCATCGCTTGCTCGAGCTCGACGGCCCTGGACAGAAACGCATCGGCCTCGGCGGGTCGGCCCAGGGAAAGCTCGAGGAACCCCAGGACCGACAGGTTCGGGATCAGGAGGAGGATCTCGCCGGCCGCCTCGGCGACCCGCAGCCCCTCGAGGGCTTCCAGCCTCGCCGAATCGGCCCGCCCCAGATGGGCTTCCACCAAACCCACCGCGAAGTGGCCCTCCGACGACATCGCCCTCATGCGGATTCGATGGGCGATCGCCCTGCTCTCCCGGGCGTGCTCCATGGCCGCATCCCAGTTGCCCGCCCGGCACTCCAGCTCGGCGAGGTGGTATCGGAACTGCGCCTGCGGGGTCTCAACGCCGTGCGCCGCGGCATCACCCAGGAGCTCAGTGAACGTCCGACGGGCCTCGTCCAGGCGATCGGTGAACTTGAGGAGCTGAGCCACGACGAAGCTCGCACGCAGGACGTGGGACTTGAATTCGCCCTCCATGTGCCCTTCCAGGGCCACCCCGCGGTCGAGCATCTCCTGATCGACCCCGCGTCCGAGGAGGAACCCGACGAAGGGATACGCCTGGAATGCCTCTGCCATCGCCCGTGGTTCCTGCAGCCCCTCGGCCAAGTCCAGGGCCGAGCGAGCGTGCCGCTCCGATGCCTCGAGGTCGCCCCTGAACAGCCAGGCGTACCCTAGGTTCTGCTCGATCTGTGCCCGCAGCGCGAGATCGTCCCCCGCCTCGCCCCGAGCAGCCTCGAACACGGCCCAGGCACCCCGCCAGCCTTCGGTCTCGGCGAGGCCCATCCCCAGGTCCAGCAGCACGCGGGCCCGAGCAGGCCCGGCCATCGAGAGGTCCACCGCTTGCTCCAGGACGCTCCGCGCGAGCGAGGGGTCCCCGCTCTCGTAGTGCGCCACGCCCGCCTGGTGGGTCCGACGGACTAGGTCCTCGCCTCGGTCCCGCGGCGTTGCGCGGCGGGCCATCTCCCAGAGCTCGGCCGCGGACTGCGGCGCTCCCCGGGAAGAGGCCAGCAGGGCGGCCTCCTCGAGGGCGGCGGCGACGGCGACGTCCGGGCCCTCGACGGACAGAGCCAGGTGGCGGGCTCGTTCCTCCGGATCGCGGACGATCGTCGCGAGCCGCGCGTGCAGCTCGCGACGCCGAGCCGGCGGGATCTTCTGATAGACGGCGGAAGCAAGGAGGGGGTGGGTGAACCGGAGGCGGTCGCCGACGACCTCGACGACGCCGTTCTCGAGCGCCGGATCCAGGCGACGGTCGACCTCGGAAGGATCGGTCGCGGCAGCGATCACATCGAACGTCGGAGCCGACAGGGCCGAGACGACCTCCAGGGCTTCGACGGTCCGCGCAGGGAGCCCCTCGAGGCGATCCTCGATGAGCTCTTGAAGGCGGTCAGGGATCGGGAGCCGTTCGCCGGCCGTCACGTCACCTCCACGGCGAAGGAGCGCCAGTCCGATCTCCTGGGCGAAGAAGGGATTGCCTCCCGACATCTCGTGGAGGCTGAGGAGCGTGGTTCGGGAGAACCCTTCCCCCACCTTGGCCCGGAGCACCCGTTCGAGGGCGTCCTGCGACAGCGGTCCGACGTGGACGGCGTGCACGCGATCCTCGGCGAAGGCCGACACGACGCCCAAGGGGTCGTCATCGGCACGGGCGCCTCGAGCGGCCGTCATCAACCCAACCTGCTCGTCCTTCAGGCGCCGCACGACGAACTGGAGCACCCGGACCGAAGGGGGTCCATCCATTGGATGTCATCGACGGCCACCACGACGGGAGAGGTGGAGGCCACCGATCGGAGGCATCCAAGCACGGCCAGGGAAACGGCTCGCTGGTCGGCTCGGGCACCGGATCTCGGGGAGCGCAAGAGGGCCACCTCGAGGGCCTGGCGCTGTGGCTCCGGCACGGTGGGGAGCGCCTCCTCGAGGATGGGCTCGAGGAGGTCACCGAGGGCAGCGTAGGACAGGCGTGTCTCGGCCTCGACCGGACCGCATGAGAGCGTGCGGTAGCGCCGAAGCTGAGCACCCGCCAGCCCCTCCTTCCACACGGTGGTCTTCCCGATGCCGGGATCACCCGACAGGACCAAGGCGCTCGGCCCGGTCGGGATCGAGTCCAGGAAGCTATGGAGGATCGCGAGCTCGGACTCGCGCCCGATGACGTCACCGGCCAAAGCGCTCTCCCCGCGTCGGTGGACGCCAGGATTCTAGGGATGGCGGGTCCGAACCTTGCAGACCCGTCGAGG
>CAVRSI010000033.1:0-49070 GCA_963723855.1 uncultured Actinomycetes bacterium
TGTGCACGTTGCTCGACGGCTCAGTTCAGGTATTGCTGGTCGAGACGTGGCCGGTGCTGGACAACCTGGAGTTCACGCCGGAGGAGCTGACCGTGATCGAGGGTAGGCGCAGGAGGGCGGCGTCGATCTGTGGGCTCGGCCGTCCCACGACGAGCGACCGTAGGCGTACGTCCCCGGTCGCCGTAGGCTGCGGGCCATGGTCGTCTGTCCGAGCTGCGGTGGTGAGAACCCCGACAACGCGAAGTTCTGCCCGCACTGCGCGAGCCCCATCGTCGAGGTCGGAGCCGCGCCGGAAGGAGCGGAAGTTCGCGACCGCGCTGTTCGCCGACCTCGTCGGCTCGACGTCGCTCGCCGAGCGCGAGGATCCGGAGGTCGTCCAGTCGGTCGTCGGCGCGCACGTTCGACCGGCTCTCGGAGGAGATCGCGCGCTACGAGGGGCTGCTCGAGAAGTTCATGGGCGACGCCGTGCTGGCGGTCTTCGGCGTCCCGCGCGCGCACGAGGACGACGCCGAGCGCGCGGTCCGCGCCGCGCTCGAGATGCAGGCGGTCCTGTCCGAGCTGAACCGCGGGTTCGCCGCCGAGGGCAAGCCGCAGCTCGCGATGCGGATCGGCGTGGAGGCCGGCGAGGTGCTCGTCGACATGGAGCGCGCGCAGCGGCCCGCGCGACCGCATGCTGACCGGCGACGCGGTGAACACCGCCGCGCGCCTGCAGGCGGCCGCCGAGCCGGGCCACATCATGGTCGGGCCCGGCCGTCTACGCCGCCACCAAGGACGTGATCGAGTACCGCGAGCTGCGCCGCTCGACCTGAAGGGCAAGGCCGAGCCGGTGCCCGCCTGGGAGGCGCTGCGCATCAAGGCGCAGCAGCGCGGGCGAGCGGCCGCAGCCTGGGCATGGAGGCGCGCCTGGTCGGTCGCGACGAGGAGCTCGCCGTCCTCAAGCAGACGTTCCGGCGCGTGCAGACCGAGGGGCGGCCCGGCGCTCGTCACGATCATCGGGCCGGCGGGCGTCGGGAAGTCGCGGCTCGTCCGCGAGCTCGAGCGCTACGTGGGGGCCTGCCGGAGATCGTCTACTGGCGCCGCGGCCGATGCCTGGCGTACGCGAACACGTCCTACTCCGCGCTCGCCGACGCGATCAAGGCGCAGTGCGAGATCCTCGAGGACGACCCGGCCGGACGTGGCCGCGCAAAGGCGGAGGCACGCCGTGCGCGAGCTGTTCGGCGACGACAGCGTCGCGCCGCAGCTCCGCGCGCTCGTCGGCGCGGGCGAGGCGCGCGACTTCAGCCGCGAGGACCTGTTCGAGGCGTGGCGCCGGTTCCTCGAGCGGCTCGCCGCCCGCTACCCGCTCGTGCTGGTCCTCGAGGACATCCACTGGGCCGATGACGGGCTGCTGGACTTCATCGACCACGCTGGCCGACTGGGCGCAGGGCCCGATCATGCGTCGTCGCCACGGCCCGGGCCGAGCTGTTCGAGACGCCGCCCGACGTGGGGCGGCGGCAAGCGCAACGCGACCTCGATCTACCTCGATCCGCTGTCGGCGGCCGAGGGCGGGGCGATGCTCGACGATCTGCTGCCGGGGCCGACCTCACGCCGGAGCTGAGCGGGATCGATCGTCGAGCGCAGCGAGGGCAACCCGCTCTACGTCGAGGAGATCGTCCGCAAGCTGATCGACGACGGCGTGCTGCGGGCGACCGAGGCGTCGCGATGGGAGGTGGCGCGGCCGGTCGCCGACGTCGAGCTCCCCCGCTCGGTCCAGGGGCTGATCGCCGCGCGGCTCGACGGCCTGCCCGAGGACGAGAAGGCGGTGCTCCAGGACGCGGCCGTGGTCGGGCCGGGTCTTCTGGGCCGGGGCGGTGGCGAGCTCGCCGGGCGGACCGGGCCGCGTCGCGCGACGCGCTCGGGCGGCTGCGCGTGAAGGAGCTCGTGCTGCCCGCACGAGCCGTCGAGCTTCTCCGACGAGCTGGAGTTCGCGTTCCGCCACGGCCTGATCCGCGACGGCGCGTACGACTCGCTGCCGAAGTCGCTCCGCGCCGAGAAGCACGCGCGGGTGGGGCGATGGGCCGCAGGAGCGGGCCGGCGACCGCGCGGAGGAGATCGCGGAGCTGATCGCGACCCACGACGTCGAGGCGACGCGGTACCTGGACGAGCTCGGGGTGGCCGGCGACGACCGCGCCACGATCGACTCGGAGGGGTACCGATGGGCCTGCGCCGCCGGCGATCGCACCGCGGCGCTCTGGCAACGCGCGGAGGCGGTGCACTGGTACCGCGAGGCGTTGACGTTGTCGGAGGCGGTCGGGGCGACGACGGCCGATCGCGCGTCGCTCGCGCGGCGACTGACGGCGGTCGGTCTGGCCACGGAGCCGGCCGAGGCCAACGCCGATGCCGCACGTCTCGCCCTCGACCTCTACGCGGCGCTCGGGGACGAGCCGAACGCCGGGTGGGCGCAGGCGCAGCTCTCGTTCGCGCTCTTCCGGCAGGGGAAGGATGAGGAGGCGCATACGGAGGCGCTGGCGGCGATCGCGCGGCTCGAGCCGCTCGGCGAAAGCGAGGCGCTGGCCGTCGCGCTGCAGACGCTCTCCCAGTACCTGGTTCGACGCGGCCGCGACGAGGAGGGGGAGCCGATCGTCAGGCGCGCGCTTGCCATCGCTGAGCGCGTGGATGCGCCCGTGGTGGTCGCCGACGCGACGCAGACGCTTGCGATGACGCTGTCGCAGCAGGGTCGAACCGAGGAAGCCGTGGAGACGATCGAGGAGGCGTACCGTTTGGCGAAGCGGGTGGGCGACGTGACGGTGCTCCTGCGCGTCTACAACAACTACCCGTCGATCGTGTCGGGATTCGGGTCCGACCATCGGCGGGCGATCGAGGTGCTGCGCGAGGGCATCGAGCTGGCCGAACGAGCGGGTGCGGTCGGCAACCTCGCCTGGCTGTTGGGCACGCTCTCCGACAGTACCGTGGAGCTTGGCGACCTGGAGGAGACGGAGCGCACGGAACGACGCGCCCTTGCGCTCGCCGAGGAGTCGGGCGACAAGCCGCTCCGAGGGATCAGGATGAACGGGCTCGCCTGGGTCCTCTTCCAGCGGGGGAGGGTCGACGAGGCCGAGGAGCTCCAGCGTCGGGCGGTCGAGATCCTGGGAACGAACCGCGAGCCGCAGGCCGACGTGTACGTCTTCGAGACCGAGGGAGCGATCGCGCTCGAGCGGGGTCGCGTGGAGGAAGCGCTCGAGCACTTCAAGGAAGGGGTCGAGCTGTCGCGCGGGTACACGGTCGACCAGGCACCGCTGCTCTTCTACGAGCTGGTTCGGCTGCTCCTTCGGACGGGCGATCGCACCGAAGCCGAGGGATACCGCGATCTCTCCGGAGCGGCCGGGCCCCGCGACGAAGGCCTACGCCGATGCGATCGAAGGGCTCCTCGAGGCTGACCCGGAGCGAGCGAGCGATCGACTGCGGGCCGCGACGGGCGAGTTCGAGCGATTGGGACTGCGCGTCATGCAGGGGCGCGTGCTCGACGGACCTGGGCGGGGCGCTCGCCCGCGCCGGGCACCGATCCGCGCCCGGCGCTGGAGCGTGCGCGGGACCTGCTCGTCGAGTGTGACGCGCAGATCTACCTGCCGGAAGTTGACGCGTTGCTCGCGCACGTCGCCGCGGAGCCGTAGCACCGTGTCGAGCGAGGCGGCTCCGCCGTTCGAACAGCTCGACTTCCTCTACACGCCCAGCCGCGACGTGGCCGCCGACATGGCGTACTTCACCGACGTGCTCGGCGGCCACGTCCTCTTCGCGATCGAGGCGATGGGCGCGAAGGTTGCGGCGATCGAGCTGACCTCCGGCCCGCCCGTCGTCCTGCTCACCGATCACGTGCCGGGCGATCGTGCGATCCTGGTGTACCGGGTGGCGGACCTCGTTGCGACGCTCGCGCAACAGGAGGCCGTGGGCTGGGTCCGGGAGCGCACGTTCGACATCCCGCACGGGCCCTGCTGTTCGTTCGTCACCCCGGGCGGGCATCGCGTCGCGCTGTATCAGCTCACGCGGCCCGGGGCCGCCGGGCACTTCGAGGGCCGCCGCGACTTCTGACGGTCAGGCAAGCCAGGCCGCGAGCCTTGGCGGCCATCGCCGGAGTCTGCGGTGGAGCCATGATCACGTCGTTCGGCGGTAGTCGATCGTCCACCGCTCGGCCCACGTTGTGCCGTCCGGCGAGGACTCCCAGCGCCAGCGGAAGGCGTCGCGATCGACGTCGCTGAAGACCATGCGCTTGAAGAGCCGATCCTCGTCGACGGGATCCGGCGTGGCGAAGATCGTGCCTTCCTCCGTGTGCGCGCCGACGAAGTGCCAGTAGCTCCCGTTCGAGTCGACCCACGTCTGCCGCCACGAATCGGTCTGGGGGTCGTGGACGGAGACGCTCATGCCCGACCAGGGCTCCGGCGGGCCTGCCTCGAACCGTTCGACGATGACGGCGCCGCCCAGCTCGCGCGTGATGGTGTTGGAACCGCCGCCGCCCTCCCACGTGGCGATCCACCTGCCGAGCCAGAAGTCGAGCGCGTCGGGGCCCATGCGAAGAAGCGTAGGTCGGCCGCCCCCGATGAGCTTGCGGTAACGTGCGCCTTCTAGGGAGGCCCGTCACGATGCAACGAGCGCAGCGACGCATGGCCATCCTGGGAGCGTTGCTGTCGATCCCGGTGGCGGGCCTCGTCCTCCTGCTCGCGGTCCCCTCGCTCGACGTCTCATGGGAGAACCACCCCGCTCATTTCTGGTTGGTGCTCGTCGTCGCCGTGACGAACGTGGTGCTCGGGGTGCTGACGAGCGAGGTCGCGGGCCAGCGCGGGGACTCGCGGCTGTTCATGGTGTCGCTCGCGCTGCTCGCGAGCGCGGGATTCCTGGGGCTGCACGCCCTCGCCACCCCCGGCGTCGTCGTGGAAGGGCCGAACGCCGGGTTCCAGATCGCGACCCCGATCGGGTTGGTGCTCGCCTCGGGGTTCGCGGCGGCTTCCGCGTTCCAGCGTGAGGGCGGGCCGGGCCCGTCGATGAAGACGCTCCGCGCGATCCGGCTGGGGCTCGGCGTGCTGATCCTGGTGTGGGCGATCGCGTCGTTCGGCAAGGTCGAGATCCTGCGGCATGCGCCGGGCGAGGAGGCGCCGCCCTTCCTGCGACTGCTCGCGCCAGTCGCGGTCGGCCTCTACGCGTTCGCCGCCGTCCGCTACCTGGAGTTGTATCGGGAACGGAAGCGGACGCTGACGCTCGCCGTCTTCGCGGCCTTCGTGCTCTTGGCCGAGGCGATGATCGCGATCGTGTTCGGCCACAGCTGGCACGCGACGTGGTGGGAGTGGCACGTACTGATGGCGATCGCGTTCGGCGCGATCCTCCTGGCGGCCCGCGCCGAGTACCGTCGCGAGCGGTCGGTGACGGCGACGTTCGGCGGCCTGTACCTGGAGCGGACGCTGGAGCGGGTCGACCGCCGGCAGTCGGAGGCGTTGGGTGAGCTGGTCGCCGCGATCCGGCAGGACGAGCCGCTCGCGCCGCTGCTCGAGCGTCTGCGGAACCAGGGCTTCGGCGCCGACGAGGTCGCGATGCTGGAGCGATCCGCCCGGGAGCTCTCGCGGATGGACACGCTGTTCCGTCGATACGTCGGGCCCCGGCTGGCGGACCGCCTGACGGAGGAACCGGACCTCGCGCGGCTCGGCGGCCGCGAGAAGGACGTGACGGTGCTCTTCGCCGACCTGCAGGGGTTCACGAGCTTCTCGGAGGGGCGGCCGGCCGAGGACGTGATCGAGATGATCAACGCGTACTGGGAAGGCGCGGTGCCGATCGTCGTCGAACGAGAGGGCGGCCTGATCGAACGGTTCGCCGGCGACGCGATCATGGCGGTGTTCAACGCCCTCGACGACCAGCCCGACCATCCCGTCCGTGCCGCACGTGCAGGTCTGGCGATGCGCGACCTGACGGAGGAGATCGCGGCGCAGCATCCCACATGGCCGCGCTTCCGGATCGGCGTGAACACCGGACCCGCCGTGATCGGCAACGTGGGCGGCGGCGACCAACGGAGCTTCGCCGCGATCGGCGATACGACGAACGTCGCGGCTCGGTTGCAGTCGGAGGCGCTCCCCGGTCAGGTGCTCGCGAGCTCGACCACCGTCGCGCGGTTGGAGGGCGCGGTCGACGCCCGGTCGGTCGGGACGCGTTCCCTGAAGGGCAAAGGGGACGAGGTCGACGTCTACGAGCTGATCGGTTCGCGCGCCTGACGGAACGGGTTCGTGGTCGCCGGATGTGGGTAGGGTCGCCGGATGAAGGTTCGACGTCGCGCTCGGCTCGATCCGTCGCAGATCCAGGATCGTCGCGGTCATGTCGGGCGGCACCGGTCTGGCCGTCGGCGGCGGAGGCCTCGGCCTCATCGTGGCGATCGTGTTCGTCGTCATCAGCGCGCTCGGTGGGGGGAACGCGAACTCGGTGCTGCAGGACCTCTCCGGCGTCACGGTCGGCAACGGTTCGTCCTCGGCCGATCTGAGCCATTGCAAGACGGGCGCCGACGCGCAGGACAGCGAGGACTGCCGGATCGTCGCGTACGTCAACAGCATCCAGGAGTACTGGAGCGGCACGGTCCGGCACTACCGGGATGCGCCGACCGTGTTCTTCACCGGCCAGACCTCCAGCGCGTGTGGCCAGGCGACCACGGACTCCGGCCCCTTCTACTGTCCATCCGACGGCAACGTCTACATCGACCTCGGGTTCTTCCAAGAGCTGACGGATCGGTTCGGTGCGAAGGGAGGTCCGCTCGCCGAGGCGTACGTGCTGGCGCATGAGTACGGTCATCACGTCCAGGACCTCCTCGGACTGTTCGCCCGGGGAGGGACGAGCGGTCAGGGGCCCCAGGGCGGATCGGTCCGGACCGAGCTGCAGGCCGACTGCTACGCAGGTGTCTGGGCGGCGAACGCCGTTCAGACGGGGTTCATCACGCACATCACGGACCAAGACGTCGCCGACGCGCTCGATGCGGCCGCAGCGGTGGGGGACGACCGGATCCAGCGCGAGACCCAGGGCCAGGTGAACCGCGAGACGTGGACCCACGGCTCGTCGGCCGAGCGGCAGCAGTGGTTCCGGACGGGCTTCACCTCGGGGGACCCGAGCGCCTGCGACACGTTCAGCGGTTCGGTCTGAGGCTGCGGGTCAGCTGAGACCGTTGCTCTTGCGGACCCGCTCCACCGTCCAGCGCATGGTCTCCACGAACGACTCCCGCGCCTCGGGGACGGAGAGCTTCGCGAGCGTGATGTCGGGATAGTCCGGCTTGTCCAGCTTGAATCCGGTGATGCCTGCCAGCCGCTGTCGGAGCGTCGCTTCCTGCTCGGCGATCCTGAACGGGTTGATCCGACGGAGCGTCTTCAGCTGCACGGCGACCCGGCCGCCCTTGGAGAAGAGCGCGAAGAGCTCGACGTCGTTCACCATGCCGGGGATCACGGACACGAACGCCGCGCCCGACGTGTTCGGCGGCTGGTGCGTGGACCGCAACCGCATCGACGACGTCGCGTCGATCAACATCCGCGTGGTCGTGGCGGCCTGCTCGCCGTGCGTCTCGCCGACGGTGGTGACCAGCTCTTCGATCCATCCGGGCTCGGTCATCACCCCCACCATAGCCGGAAGACGGGGTCGCCGGTGAGTCGCGCCACACGATCGCTCCGGTTTCCCGATGCGGGACCTTCCGCCCATCCTGGCTCTAGACTCGTCGCCGATGACCGTGGAGACGATCGAGGAGGGCGGCTACGACGTCGCGGCTTTCGCCGAGGAGCTTGCCACAGCGCTTCAGAACCGTGCGATCGGCACGTCACGGCTGTTCGAGAACGAGCGGATCCGCGTGTGGGAGGTCCGGCTGGCGCCGGGTGAGCGGACGCCGTTCCACGCGCAACGGTTCGGTACTTCTGGACATGCGTCGATGCCGGCGTCGGTCGCCAGCGCTACGCGGACGGGACGATGAAGCTCCTGCGGTACGCCGCCGGGGACACGCTGTACTCGGAGCACTCGCCCGAGGCGCCGATGCTCCACGACCTGGAGAACGTCGGCGAGACGCCGCTCCGGTTCGTCACCGTCGAGCTCCTCGGGTAGCGCGCCGCGCGCCGTCATGGCACGATAGATCCCTCCGCATCGCCGGACCGAACGAAGGAGACATCCATGGGGTTCACGGTCGCGAAGTTCCTGGACGTCGCCGACGGAGTCCAGGAGGGCCAGTTCATGGTCGGCTCTCGCAGCGAGGTCTCGTCGCTCGACGATCTCGACCCGATCTACCAGCAACTGCTCGACGAGCCGGTCACGGCGATCCTGGCCGTGCAGGGCGGCGACGGCCGCACGAACCTCACGCCGGTCTGGTTCGGCCACTCGTCGGACAAGGTGCTCCTGAACTTCGCCGAGCATCGCAAGAAGACCGGGTGGGTCCGGGCCCATCCGCAACTCACGCTGATGCTCCTGAACCCCGCGAACCCGTACCACTGGGTCAGCCTGAAGGTAACCGTGGAGAAGGAGATCAACGAGGACGACCCGGCCGAAGGCCATCTCGCGACCGAGACGATCGATGCCGCATGGACGAAGTACACGGGCGCCGATCCCCCGTACGGTCTGCGCGATCCCTCGATCGACGAGCGCCGCGTGCTGTTCATCTGCCGGATCGACCGCGTCGCGACGTTCGGCCGGCCGTAGGCGGGCTCGCACGCCGTCCGCCGTGCGGTCGTGATGAGCGCGTGGCCGCGTGTCGGCATCGTGGGTGGATCCCTCGGGGGGCTCACCGCCGCGCTCGTGCTTCGCGACCTCGGCTGCGAGGTCGACGTGTGGGAGCGATCCACCGCCGAGCTCGAGAGCCGCGGCGCCGGGATCGTCGTGCTCGACGAGACGCTTCGCTACCTCCGCGAGCGGACGTCGATCCACGACGACGACATCACGATCGCCACGTCGACCCTTCGGTATCTCGACCGCAGCGGCTCGGTCGTGCACGAGCGTCCGCAGTCCTATCGCTACTCCGGCTGGCACACGATCTACCGCGCCCTGCTCAGTGGGTTGGATCCGTCGCGATACCACCTCGGCGCGGAGGTATCGGCGTCCGAGCCCGAGGGCCATGCGTGCGGTGTCCCTCCGTGGCGACGACGCCGCCCGGGTCGACCTGCTCGTCTGCGCGGACGGGATCGGGTCGTCGGCGCGCCGGCGGCTGCTGCCCGACGTGTCGCCCGCGTACGCCGGGTACGCTGCCTGGCGTGGGACGGTCGCCGAGGATCGGCTGGACGCCGGGACGCTCGCGGCGCTCGCCGACGCGCTCGTCTACCAGGTCATCCCCGAGAGCCACATCCTCGTCTACCCGATCCCCAACGTGGACGGCGCAACCGAGCGGGGCCGGAGGCTGCTGAACTTCGTGTGGTACCGGAACTACCCCGGCGCGGCGCTCGACCGCTTGATGACCGACCGGGAGGGCGTGCGTCGCGACACGACGCTCCCGCCGGGAAGCGTCGACCCCCTCCACGTGGCGGAGATGCGAGCGTTCGCCACGTCGCATCTGGCGCCGCCGCTCGCGGCCGTCGTGCTCGGTGCGGGCGAACCGTTCGTGCAAGCGGTGTTCGATATCGAGGTGCCGCGGATGGCGTTCGGTCGAACGTGTCTGATCGGGGACGCAGCGTTCGCACTCCGGCCGCACATCGCGGCGGGGACGGCGAAGGCCGCCGCTGACGGGTGGGCGCTCGCGGAGGCCCTCGATGCCGTCGGCGGCGACGTACCGGCGGCGCTTGAGCGCTGGGAGGTGCGTCAGCTCGCGGTGGGTCGCGACGCGCTCGAGCGTTCCCGCCGCAACGGCGATCGCTCGCAACGATCCGGCACGTGGCGCCCGGAGGACCCGGATCTCAACTTCGGGTTGCTGCGTCCCGCCCCGTGACGGAGCCGATCCGGAGCGGCTACGCGCCAGCTTCCAGGTTCGCCTTCAGCATCTTCATGCCCTTGTTCGTCGCGGGCTTGATGAACCCGCCCAGGATCAGCGGGAACATCGCTCCGGTGAACCCGGACGGCTTCGGGAAGTCGAGCGTGCGATCGATCCTGGTCGCGTTCCCTTCGGGTATGAGGACGTACGTGTTCACGAAGTCCTCACCCTTCTCGCGACCCGTGAACTCGATCCTGGTCGAGGGCTCGAACGCAGTGACCTCGACGTCGTTGCGGTGATCCGCGTCCTTGGGCACCCAGCCGTAGGACGTGAACGTCGTGCCGAGCTGCACCGGCCCGTCCAGACCCTCGACGCGGTAGGCCTTCGGCGACCAGTCCTTGTGCTTCTGGACGTCCGCCAGGTAGGCGAACACGTCCTCGGGCTTCCGGTCGATCACGATGTGCACCTGTGTCTTCGCCCTGCCGGTCATCGGAGCCTCCTTCCGGGCACGACACCCATGGTCCCACCCACCCCCACGACGAACGGTGGGCGGAGGAATCGACACGTCGCCACGTGCTACTCCTGCGGGTTCGACTCCACGATCTCGGTCGGCGCGCTGTGGACCGCGGGGATGCTGCCGAGCTTGCCGGCCTGGTAGTCCTCGAACGCCTGGCGCAGCTCGTCCCGGGTGTTCATCACGAACGGCCCCATCCACGCGACGGGCTCGCGGATGGGTCTGCCGCCGAGGAGCAAGCACCTCGAGCGCGGGCGAACGGCTCTCCTGGACCTCCGCTGCCCGGACCGTGATCGCGTCACCGGCCCCGAACACGGCCAGCTGGCCGGTCGCGACCGCGATCCGCTCGGTGCCCACGGTTCCCGCGCCGGCGAGGACGTAGGCGAGCGCGTTGAACGTCGGATCCCACGGAACCTCGAGCGTCGCGCCGGGGGAGAGCGTGGCGTGCACCATGGTCATCGGGGTGTACGTGTCGCCGGGCCCGGACTGCCCCGCGAGGTTGCCGGCGATCACGCGCACGAGCGCGCCCGCGTCGGACGAAGCGAGCAGGACGACCTCGTTGCCGCGGAGGTCCTGGTAGCGCGGCGCCGCCCACTTCTCGGCCTTCGGCAGGTTCACCCAGAGCTGCAGCCCGTGGAACAGCCCGCCGCTCACGACCAGGTGCTCCGGCGGCTTCTCGATGTGCAGGATGCCGGCGCCCGCCGTCATCCACTGGGTGTCGCCGTTGGTGATGACCCCGCCGCCGCCGTTGGAGTCCTGGTGCTCGAAGATCCCGTCCATGATGTACGTGACGGTCTCGAAGCCGCGGTGGGGGTGCCAGGGCGTTCCCTTCGGCTCGCCCGGCGCGTACTCGACCTCTCCCATCTGATCCATGTGGATGAACGGGTCGAGCTCGGTCAGATCGACGCCCGCGAACGCCCGGCGGACGGGGAATCCCTCTCCCTCGAAGCCTCCCGGGGCGGTGGTGACGGAACGGACGCGGCGCTGCGTCGCGGTCTGTTCGACCTGCGGCAGGCGCCGAAGGGTGGTGATGTCGTCAACGGTGATGGCCGGCATGGGTTGGTTCCTCCTTGTCGCTCGCGCTGAACAGCCGGATCGGTCGCGGGTATTCCGCTCACCGGGTGGCGAGCGTCTTCGCGAGCGCGTCCGCGAGCGTCTCACGCGCGCCGGGCGACGCCCTGTGTCCGGCGAGCTCCAAGGCCAACAGCGCCGAGCCGACCACCGGCGCGATCTCGAGGCGATGGAAGCGGGCATCCGGGGCGACCGGGCGAACGCACGCCTCCAGCGCGTCGATGAGGTCGCTGCTCCCGCCGTTGAACAACGCACGCGCGAGCACCAGGTCGAACGCCGTGTCCTCCATGCTCCAGTGTCCGGACGATGTGCACGGCCGTGGCGCCGAGCATCGAGCCCGCGTGGGCGAGCAGCGATCGGGAGACCGGGTCGCCGGCGGCCGCCGCCTGCATGACCAGCGGGGCGAACCGCGTGGAGTCGATCCGATCGCGGGCCGTCCCGTCCAGGAGATCGACGACGGTCAGGCTGCCGGTGGCTTCACACAGCAGTCTGGTCAGCTCGGTCTGAGGTCCTCGGCCCGTGAACGCGTCGGCGACCGCCCTGAGCGCATCCTCCGATATGTCGCTCTCGCTCCCGTAGTCGCCGAACTCCGGGCCGAGTCCAAGGCTTCGGTACTCCACGCCCTTGCGGTTCCGACCCGCGATGACCGAGCCCGTACCGGCGATGATGACGACGCCGTACGGCAGATCGGTGCCGGCGCGCAGCGCGGCGAATGAGTCGTTCACGATCCGACATCGGCCGCGCAACCCGATCGCCTCTGGGATACCCGCGAGCCGGCGTTCGTCGACGGGGAAGTCCACGCCCGCCAATGCGAAGACCGATGCTTCGACGTCGCTCGTCGTCAGCTCCGCTGCGTTCAACGCCTCGGTGACGCACGATCGGAGCGCGCTCGCCGCCGCGGCGATGCCGTTCTGGTCCCAGTCGGAGGAATCGTCGTTGGCCCCGACGCCCAGGAGGGTGCCCGCGGTGTCGGCGAGGATGGCGTTGCTGTGCTCACCGTCGCCCTCGACGCCCAGAACGATGTCCATGGGTCAACGATACCCGCCTCTCGACCGGCTACTCCTGTTTCGCGAGCTCCGTCAACACGCGGTCGAGCGTGCTGACCAGCACTTCGGCCTCCTCGCCGGTGATCACGAGCGGCGGGCGGATCTTCAACACGTTGCTCTGCTTGCCGGTCGTTCCGACCAACACGCCGAGCTCCCGCATCGCGTTCAGGACGAGTCCGGCCTCGATCGTTGCCGGCTCGCGCGTGTCACGATCCCGCACCAGCTCGACGCCGATCAGCAGTCCGAGCGAGCGCACGTCGCCGATCAACGCATGCCGGGTCATGAGCTCGTCGAGGGCACGGCGGATCCACGCGCCCCGTTCCGCCGCATCGGCCTGCACGCGCTCCCTTTCGATCACGTCGAGCACGGCGAGCGACGCCTCACACGCGACGGGGTTGCCCCCGAACGTGCTGAACCACTCGGTCTCCCGTGCGAACCGATCGACGATGTCGGCGCGTGTGATCACCGCGGCCACCGGATGGCCGTTCCCCATCGGTTTCCCCAACGTCACGATGTCGGGGATCACGCCGTGCACGTCGAACCCCCACAGGTGCGAGCCCGGCCGTCCGAACCCCGACTGCACCTCGTCGGCCACGAACAGCCCGCCGGCGTCGCGCCATCGCCGGACGGCGTCCTGCAGGTACTCGGCGGGAGGCGTGAAGATGCCGTCGCTCGTGAACCCGGAGTCAACGACCAGGGCGGCCGGTCGAACGCCGCGGGCGTCGAGCTCCGCCAGGGCGTCGTCGACGTTCGCCGCGTACCGCGCGGCCCAACCGGGTTCCTCGCGCCGATGCGGGCCGCGATAGTCGTCGGGCGCGGGGACGGTCGCGATGTTCGGTGGAGCGATGCCGCGCTTCCACTCCTCCGGCGAGAGATCGGCGATCGCGGTGGTCACGCCGTGGTACGCGAACTCGGTGACGACGCCGCCCGTCCCGCCGGTCACGGTCGTCGCCAGGCGCCACGCGAGGTCGTTCGCCTCGCTGCCGGAGTTCACGAGCATCACGGTGTCGAGCCCGTCCGGCATGGTGGCGATCAGGCGTTCCGCGAGCTCCAGGGCCGAACCGTAGAGGTAGCGCGCGTTCGTGTTGAGCGTCGCCGCCTGCCGGGCGATCGCCTCGACCACCTGCGGGTGCGCGTGCCCGACGACGGGGACGTTGTTGTAGCAGTCCAGGTACGCACGGCCGTCGGCGTCGTAGAGCCATGCGCCGCGGCCTCGAACGAGATGCAGCGGCCGGTCGTAGGTGAGCGGTGCGATCGCCGATCCGAGCAGCCGTCCGCGGCGTTCCACCAGCTCGTCGAACGAGCCGCTCGCGCGCGGCGGCGGGCGGTCGGCCGGGGTCGCGGCGTTCATCGCTTCCCTGATGTGCCGCTGGTACTCGCCGAACCCCATGTCGCGGTACGCGTCGAGCATGGCCCAGACCCCGGCGTCCCACCCGGTGATGTATTCCGCGTTCTCCGGGTAGCTCCGGACGCGCCATGCCGAGATCACGGCGGTCGTGGCCCATCGGGTCAGCAGCAGGTCGGGGAGCAGCGCGATCTCGTCGTCGAGGAACGGCGTGATCGAGGCGTACCCGGCGGCGGTCGCCTCGAGCGACCCGAAATGGTCGGGCCGTTCGCCCATCAGCGCCTCGACCGTGGAGACGAAATCGCAGATCAACGCCGAATGCGCCATATCGCCGAAATCGACGATCCCCGAGACGCGCTGCTCGGCATCGAAGAGACAGTTGTCGGACGTCAGGTCGTTGTGGATCACCTGGGCGCGCAACTCGCCGAAGACCGGTTCCACGTGCTCCGCGAACCGGTCGAGCACCTCGTCGACCGTCGATCGCCGGGCTGCGTCGGGGATGTGATGCACCAACGGCCGGAGCGCCAACGCATGCTTGATGTTCCAGAGCAAGGCATGTCCGGCGGATGGGTGGAAGAACCCGCGGAGCGCGCGCCCGAGTCGCGCGGACGTGACGCCGAACGAATACAGGGTGTCCACACGGAGCTCGTCGGGCTCCATCGTTCGTCCGGGGAGCAGCGTGACCATCCGAACGATGTGCACGCGCCCATCGGGGCCCGTCACGTCTGCCTGGAAGGTGCCCTCCACCGTGGGGACGAGCCGCATGACCGGGAGCGTTGGGTCGGTCCGCGCGACGTGCAGCAACCCCTGCGTCTGCATGTCGATCACGCCCGTGTCGTCGGCGGGGTTGCCGATCTTCAGCACGAACCCACGGCCGTCCTCGGTCATGATCGTGACGTTCTGGTCACGCTCGCTGACGAGCGGCGAAGCGACACCGCTCACGCCGAAGACGTCCGCGGCCGTGCGCTCGGCGTCCCGCGGCGTGAACGCCGGGGGCGGCGCTTCGAGCGGGTCCGGCTCGCCGGCAGCGCTCGTGAGGTCCGCGGCGGTGTCCGTCATGGAAGCACCACTCTAGACAACTGGACATCCCCGCTGAGAGCCGCCGGAGCCGCGATCGATCAGGAGGAGGCCGAGGCGGCGCGCTTCTCTTCGTACATCGTCGCGGTGGCATCGAGCATCGCCAGATAGTTGGTGATGCCCTCGCGGGCTTCCTCGGCCGCGTCCGTGAGACCCGTCAGCTGATCGATCTTCCAGTGCTTGTACAGCACCGGGAGGACGACCTGATCGTGGTGGATCCGCAGGTCGTAGATCCCGGCCTTCGCCATCTGGATCGCCTTCGCCTTGAACTCGGGGATCTCGAGTCCCGGCATCTGGAACCCGGTCACCTGTCGGTTGATCGCCAGCACCATGGCCGACGGGTCGATCTCGAGGGCCGCCTTCGCGAGCTCGCGGTAGAAGACGTAATGGAGGTTCTCGTCGATCGCGATGCGCGCCGTCAGCTTCTCGATCAACGGATCGTCCGTGTACTGCCCGGTGTTGCGATGCGCGATCCTGGTCGCGAGCTCCTGCAACGAGGTGTACACCAACCCGTCGAGCGGATCGGCGAAGAATCCGCCCTTGCCGTCCGGGTAGTAGCCGCCCTGGACCGTCTCCATGCGCGCGCGCTCGAGCGCGACGGGGTCGAGCCCACGCGTCACGGTCAGGTAGTCGCGCAGGACGATCGCATGCCGGCCCTCTTCCGCCGTCCACCGCCGGACCCACTCGCCCCAGACCCCGTCGCGGCCGAACGTCTCCCACAGCGCCAGGTGGTAGTAGGGGAGGTTGTCCTCGGTCAGGAGGTTGACCTCGAGCGACAGGCGGGAGACCTCGCTCAGGTGACTGTCGGTCGGTTCCCAGGGCTCGGCGATGTAGTTGCGTCCCACTTCATACGGCACGTATTCGTGCGGGAACCACTCCGTCGCCTGAGCGAGGTGCCGATCGAGACCTCTCTGCAGCGCAGGCTCCAGCTCCGTGAGCATGTCTGCGGGGGGCACGGCAGTCTCGTGTGTGCGTCGTTGGTCGAGCATGGTTCCTCCGGTCGGCTCTCGTACGCCGTGGTTCGGGGCGATCAGGGGTCGCGACCGAAGGCTGGAGTCGCATGTCGCCGAACAACGTTCCGATGCTTCCCCTCTAGCTTACGTCACCGGTCAGGGGATCACCGTGAAGGCGTCGATGGATGTCTGGGTGCCGCGCGCGGCAGGTCGACCTTCGCCGAGCACGACGATGCGCAGCTGATGCTCACCGAGAGCGAGACCGCCGATCGTTCGAACCGCCGTGGTGGGGGCGTTCGCGAAGTTGTCCACGGTCTTCAGCAGCGCCCCGTCGAGGTAGATCTGCGCCTTCCCCTGATGCGGTCCCTTCACGGTGTGCCAGTCGATCCCGGTGCCGTAGAAGGACAGCGTCGCCGTCGTCCGCGCCAGGTCGCTCACGGCGACGTCGCCTCCGGACGCGCTCGTGTTCTTCGCCTTCCCCCACGCGAACCCAAGTTGCCGGGCTCCAGATGACCTTGCCGCCCGTCTGGATCGCGTCGACCGCGACCTGGGCATCGGCCGCGCCGGGGCGCCTCGTTGCCCCAGCACCCGGATGGTGATCGTGTGGTCGCCCTTCGCCAGGTGCGTGGAACGACCGTGCGACCTTGAACGACATCGAGGGTGCGTACTGGTTGAACGTGCCCTTCGCGTGGCCGTCGATCCACACCGAGGCCTTCCCCTGCGTCGGCCCCATCACGGTGAACCACGTGACGGTCTTGCCCTTGAACGCGAACGACGCGGTCGCGCCCTCGAGGTGCTCCATCGCGTAGGAGCCGCCGAACGCTTTCGACGACGACACCGAGCGCCACGCGTAGCTGATCGCCGGACTCGACTGCTCCACCTGCGTCGGAGCCGCGAAGTCGGCCTCCGTGGTGGCCGCGGGATTGCCACCGCGATCCACGATCGGGGACACGGTTCCCTCGGGGTTCGCGATCGCCTGGTAGCTCTGCCCGGGGACGAGCGGGTGGATCGCTTCCAGCACCGCGACGTTCACGTTCCCCGTCCGGCAGTCCACCTGCTCGCCGGCCTTCGATGCACATGTGATGGCGGCATCGACGGGAACGCCCGACGACGTCGAGCGGAGCACCAGGCTCTCCGAGGAAACGCCTCGGACGATCTCGCTGAACGAGACGGTGATCGGACCGGTCACGCCGGACGGGGTCGCGATCGTCGCCACGGGGGCGACCGTGTCCGGCGACGGGACGACGATCGGCGCGAAGTCCAGCCCGTTGAAGTAGTCCAGGTCGACGCAGCCGTCGATGCCCGGCACGTCGCCGCAGTCGCTGTACTGCCAGATCCTCCAGCCGTTCCCCTGCCAGTCGTTCGCAGGAAGCGTGGGGGAGGCGACGTTCCAGTGCGCGATCCACAACAAGGTGTATCCGGCGTCGGCGATCGCCGTGGTGTCGGCCATCCGGTCCCGCCAGCCGTTCGGGCTGGTGTACACCATGGGTCGCACGCCGGTGCGGGCGGTTACCTCGTCGAGCCACTGCAGCACCCAGTCGGTGAGCTGCGTGGCGGAGAGATCGCCGGATCGCTCGAGGTCCAGCACCGGGACGATGTTCCCCGGCGCGACCTGCGCCGTGTCGACGAAGTGGTCGGCCTCAGGGATCGGGTTGAACGGGTGCAGGTCGGGACGGGCGAAGTGATACGCCCCGACCACGATGCCCGCTGCCATGGCGTCGGCGCGGTTCGTCGCGTACAGCGGGTCGATGTAGCCGGTGCCTTCCGACGCCTTGATCGATCGCGAACCGAACGCCGGACGCGGCGACCTGCGACCAGTCGATCGCGTTCTGATGATGGCTCACGTCGATCCCCGGGAGGCTGTCGGGGGGCGGGGCGGGCACCATGAGGGCGCGCGGGTGGTGGTGCCCGGCAGGATGGCGGGGCGACGCCTGCGCGACGGCAGCCGACGACAACAGCGCGGGAACGAACGCGAGCGCCGCGAGGGCGCCCGTGATCGTGCGGGACGCCCGTCTCAGTGTCGCGGCTTCAGTCCCGTCGTGAGGGAGTCGCAGAGCGGTGTCACCTGGCCGACGATCGTCTTCGACGTCACGAGGAAGACGCCCGTCTTCATGTCGAACGTGCCCTTCATCAGCACCACGCCCGTCACCCACTCGAAGAACGGCTGTCCCACGCTCGCGTCGGTGCCCCAGATGGCGCCGCGACCCACGAACACGATGGTGCTGCTGCCGTCGCGATCGGGCTTGACGGTGACGAGCGAGTTCTCGTCGAGCAGCATCGCGCCGCCCGGCCCTCCCGCGTACTGCGTCGTGGTCAGGGTACGGAGCGTCTGCAGGACGACCGACCCGCGACGATCCGTCCAGGTGGTGAGGGTTCGGGGATCGCGCTGGTCGACCGTGGCGGTGAACCCGCACGTCCCGGCGATGGTGACGCCCTTGTACCCGGGGACGGACTCGGACGTCCGACCGGCGGCGAGCGCCGGTTGGGTACCCACGAACAGGACGGCCGAGAGCGTGATGGCGGCCAGGGCGATGGTTCTTCCGCATCGCGACAGGTTCTCACGACCTGTCGACGGATGGCATCTGCCGTGCCGACGAGCGGGTCACACAGGGTTGGTCCAGGCCCTCCGGCCTTCGGCGTCGGTCGCCACGACGCGGACGAACGGGAGGTCCTCGATGGGGGGCCGGAACTCGGCGTCGGACCACGAACCCTGCGTCGTTCCGCTGCAGGATCCGGGCGCCCTCCTGTCGTCCCCGGTGGTCGGCACGCACCGCCCACCCCTCCTGGTACCGCGTCTGGAGGCACACCGAGACGCAGGGGGAGCACCGCACCTCGATCCGGTCGCCGTCGCGGCGCACGTCGTGCAGCACGGGCCCGTTCGACGCGTACGTCCGTCCGGCGCGCAACGAATCCAGCACGGCGTCGCGCGAGCGATCCGCCGCCCGCACCATGGTCCAGGCGTCGCCGACGTCGAACAGGGGGTAGTGGCTGTCGTCGGTGGCGATCGCGGAGAGCGACCGGCCGGCCTCGAGCGCCAGGTCCCAGATGTAGGAGGAATCCCCTCGCCCGTTCTCGCGTTCGGAGCTCGCGTTGAAGAGCTCCAAGCCGGTGAGCCCTTCGGCGTTCAGGATCACCTCCGGCGGGAGCCCGCTCCAATACGGGTGCGCCACGAACGCGGCACCGCCCTGGCCGGTGATGAACGCGGCGGCGGTCGACGAGATCCGGGAACGTCTTGAAGTCATAGTTGTCGATCCGCTCCCAGTAGGCCCGATCGCCTCCGGGATCCTCGGGGATCTCGTCGATGCCGATCGCCAGGATCTCCGTGTAGCGGCCCTTGCCCAACGGGTCGACCGCGAGCTCGGCACCCGTGATCACCAACAGGTGCTCGCTCGACGGCACCGACGTGAGGGTCCAATGGTCCGTGATCGCGAGGACATCGAACCCCGCCCATTCGTAGTGCTCGGCGACGGCGCGCGGCGGGAGCTCACCGTCGGTGTCGGACGTGTGCGTGTGAAGCGCCGTCTTCAGCCAGATGCCATCGTCGTCCCACGCGCCGGCCGTCATCCCCACGGCGGGTGATGCTAGCGGTTCGCCGTGTCGCGGGTCAGCGCGACCACGTGGCCGAGTTCCCGGATCGATGCTTCGGTGATGGGTGTGACGACCAGGATCACCTCGTCGGCGCCCGCCTCGGCCATCTCTCGCAGTCCGCGTGCGATCCGTTCGGGCGGGCCCTCGAGCGGTGGGATGTCGTCGGCGACCGGTCGTTCGTCCGCCGTGCGATCCAGCACGACGCGCACGCAGGCGCTGCGCTCGATCTCGCGGGGATCGCGTCCCGCGAGCGTCGCCGCCTGGTCGATCTCGGCGTTGCGCGCTGCGAACCCTTCGGGGGTGTTGCCGTACCAGTCGAACCAGGTGTTCCACGCATCGACGTGGGGGAGCGCGATCGACAGCACGCGATCGCCGCTGCTGCCGACCATCAGTGGCGGGCGGCGAGACGGCGTCGGCAACAGGACCGCGCCGTCCACCTGGTGATACGCGCCGTGAAGCGTGACCCGTTCGCCCGCCAGCGAGCCGGCGGATCACCTCGAACGCCTCCGCGAACCTCGAGGCGCGATGGTCGAACGGCACCCCGAACGCGTCGAACTCCGTCCGGTTCCATCCGGCGCCCAACGCGACGACGAGGCGCCCGCCGCTCACCTCGTCGACCGTCGCGGCCATCTTGGCCAGCATCGCCGGGGGGTGGAAGCCGACGCACGCGACCAGCGGACCGAGCGTCACGCGCCGGGTCACCGCCGCGAGCCCCGCCAGGAGCGTCCAGGCTTCCCACGGGCCGCGCTCGGGCCGTCCGTCGTCCCCGATACAGCAGGTGATCGCCGACCCAGATCGAGTCGAACCCCACCTCCTCGGCCGCGACGGCCATGGCGGCGTACTCGGGCCAGCGCACGTCGCGTTCGACCTCCGGGAGCTGCACACCGATGCGGAACGGCCGCGGCACGGTGGGCAGTGTATGCCCGGGCGCCGCGGCCGCTCCCTCGCACGGAGGGGCGTGCGAGTCGTCGGTCGAGCTACTCGTCCACGACGACGGTGTTCGCGGGCGGGGTGACGACGGGGCGCGGGCCCACGAAGCCCGCGACGAGGGTCACGATGCCTCCCGCGAGCACGAGCCATGCTCCGACCTCGATCATGTCGTCGGCCGGCGAGCGGTAGACCTCGATCGCGAACAGCACGAACCCGACCACCGCGACCGCGCCGGCGAGCCTGGTCAGCCAGCCGGTCCCCATCGCGAGACCGACGACCGCTACGAGACCCACCACGATCATCGCGAAGCCCGCGGTGCGGACGAACGTCTCGGTCGACTGGAAGTCCGTGGTCCAGAACGCTTGCACGTCGAGCTTCGTGCCCGGGATCGATCGCGTCCAATCCATGAACGCCCCGACGATGAGCCCTGCCGCGCCGACCAGGGTCAACGCGATCCGGGCACCGATCGCGGTGGCGGAACCGCTGGATGTGCCATAGGTCGTCGTCATGCGACCACCTCCTCAGCACGGCGGTGTTCCCAGACTCGGAGGTTCTTCACACCTCCGCGGTTCGGATCCGAACCGTCTAGGGAGGGGTCACGGTCGTCGCGAGCGTCTCCGGCACCACGCTCACGTAGACACCCGAAGCGGAGGCGACCGAGGCCGCCTCCGATCCCACCATCGCGGAGAAGTCGCTCGGGACCGGCATCACCGTTCCGACGAACGTCAGCTGCTCGCCCGGGTCGACGCTCGGCGCGCCGTTCGCTTGATAGGGCATGAACGCGACGACGGTGGCACCCGTCGGCGACGAGATGGAGAACGCCTGAGGGCTGAAGACCTGCTGCACGGTCGGCCCGTCCGCCGTCGCCACGTTCCCGAGGTAGGGGGCGGCGGCGCCGAACCCGAACGCGGCGGCCTGCAGCAGCGTCGACGCTGCCGTCCACGTTCACCGTCAGGGTCCGATCGCTCTGGGGGACCGGGATCGCGAGCGCGGTCCAGCTCGGCTGGACCGTTGTCGTCCCGCCTGTGCCTCCCACCGGAGCTGGCGGTCACGTCGACCGTCTGCGATGGAACGAACAGCAGCAGCGCGATCAGCGCGACGCTGGCGGCCAGGACGACCCAGGGCGCCTCCCTGCGCTCGATCCAGGGGACCTGCCGGTCCGGGATGACGATCGGCGGGGCTTGCCGACGCTCCTCGGCTTCGGGGATGCGAACGACGACGTCGGGTCGCTCATCGATGAGCGAGCGCGTGCCCTCTTCGTCCGCCATGTCTGTTGCCTTCCGTGTGGGGCGACCGCTGTCCGGGGGTAGGCGGAGACTCTACACCCGCGTGCTCCCGCGGTCAACGGCCATCCGGCTCAGGAACGGACGATCTTCGCGTGGAACAGGTGACCGCAGTTCGTGCACTTCATGTTCACCCGTGCGCCGGGTCCCGCGTGCGTGAACGGCTGGGTCTTCGGCGATCCGCAATGTGGACAGTCGGGACGCGGGGGCGGGAGCTTGTGCTCGTCCTGCGTCACGTCGCGTCGCGTCCTTCCGTCCGCCGGCCGGGGATCAGCGCCCCGACCTGCTCCAGGGTACCCGCGGCGGCCAGCGCGCCGGCGTGCTGCCGGCTCGAACCACCACGGGGTGAAGCCTCGGTCGTTCTCGTCCACGAGCGTTCCGGGCGGCACGACCTCGTCGATCGCATCGAGCGCAGCGTCGTCCAGACGCACGTCGGCACCTGCCAGCAGGTCATCGAGTTGCTCGACCCTCCGGGGACCGATGATCGCCGACGTCACCGCGGGATGGGCGAGCGTGAAGGCGACCGCCATGTGCGCCATGGAGACGCCGGCGTCGGCCGCGATCTTGGACAGCGTCTCGACCAGATCGAGCTTCCGCTGGATCTCCGGTCGTGAGAGGTCGAACTGCGCCGCGATGTACGGCCCTCGGTCCTTCCCGCGCGCGGCCCGTGCGTCGGGCGACTCGTCGAAGCTCTCCCGGCGGTATCGCCCGGTGAGCCAGCCGCGTGCGAGCGGGCTCCACACCAGCACACCCATGCCGAGCTCCTGCGCCACGGGGAGCACGTCGTGTTCGATGTGACGCACGAAGATCGAATACGGAGGTTGCTCCGTTCGGAAGCCCGACAACCCTCGCCGTTCGGCCGTCCACTGCGCCTCCACCAGCTGCCATCCCGGGAAGGTGGACGAGCCGAAGTACCGGATCTTCCCCTCGCGCTGCAGGTCGGTGAGTGCCGAGAGCGTCTCCTCAACGGCGGTCGCACCTTCGGGTCGATGCACCTGATAGAGGTCGATGTGATCGGTGTCGAGGCGGCGCAGGCTGTCCTCGACCGCGCGCATGATCCACAGGCGGGAGTTCCCGCGCTGGTTCTCTCCGGGGCCCATCGGGTTGTGGAACTTGGTCGCGAGGACGACGTCGTCGCGGATCGAGCCCTTCAGGGCGAGGCCCACGATCTCCTCGGAGCGTCCCGCCGAATAGATGTCCGCGGTGTCCACGAAGTTGATGCCACCGTCGATGGCACGATGGACGATGCGGGCGCAATCCCCTGCGTCGTCGTTGCCCCACGGGCCGAACATCATCGTTCCGAGGCAATGCGTGCTCACGCGGACCCCGGTGGTGCCGAGCGTTCGATACTCCATGGTTCCGAACCTCCCATCCCCTCGATCAACCGCTCGCCCGACGGCGTCCGCGCGTCGCGCCATCACGGATACCGGCGCCGCGGCCGGCGCCATCTTCTCGCGCGGGACGCCTTTGCGCCGGGCGCCCGGAAGTTGACAGCTTCTTTGCGCGCTGCAATCGTTTGCACCTGGAGGTGTGCGTGTCCGATTCCCACAGACGCCTATGCGAAGACCCTCGGGTGGATCGGCGTCGGTCGCATGGGAGCGGCGCTCGTCGAACGGCTCATCCGCGCCGGCTGCGACGTCTCCGTCTACAACCGGACACGATCCAAGGCGGAGCCGCTCGAGGCGCTCGGCGCGAGGGTCGTCGACACGCCGGCCGACCTCGCGGATCGCGACATCGTCATCTCGATGGTGTCGTCCTCCGACGATCTGCTCGCGGTGATCGCGGGAGAAGACGGTGTGCTCTCTCGCGCGGGGCGATCCCCCGGCTTGCTCGTCGATTGCTCGACCGTTTCGGTCGAAGGAGCCCAAGAGGTCCGGCGCCGGGCGGAGGCTGCCGGATCGCAGATGCTCGCGGCACCGGTGAGCGGGAACCCGAAGGTGGCACGAGCCGGGAGACTGAGCATCGTTGCGTCGGGTCCACCGAGCGGGTTCGATCTCGCGCTGCCATACCTGGAGGTCCTTGGCAGGTCCGTCACCTACGTGGGTGAGGGGGAGGTCGCGCGGCTCGTGAAGATCTGTCACAACCTCCTCTTGGGCATCGTCGCCGCCGCGCTCTCCGAGATCACGGTGTTGGCGGAACGTGGAGGGGTGAGCCGATCGGATCTGCTGTCGTTCATCAACGACAGCGTGATGGGATCCGTGTTCACCCGATACAAGACCCCCGCCTTCGTCGAGCTCGATTTCACGCCGACGTTCACCGGTCATCTGCTGTCGAAGGACCTGGCGCTCGGTCTCGACGCCGGGGAGCGGCTGGGGGTTCCGCTGCCGGTCACGACGACCGTTCAAAGCCTCCTGCGGGATCTGATCGAAGACGGGTTCGGCGATCGGGACTTCGCGTCGCTGATCCTGCTCGAAGCGCGGGCGTCCGGCATGACCCTCGAGCCCGAGCTCGTCGAGGTCGACGACGGGCTCTCTCCGCTGGACGAGCTCGCGCGGCAGGCATCCAGGGGCGAACGATGACGAGGCGGCGCCCGGTCGCAAACGATTGCGCTCGAAGGGTTCGGCTCCCGACCTGTCGGTAGAATCCCGTCATGCGCCGACCCAGCCTGAAGGATGTGGCGAAGGCGGCGGGTGTGCACACCGGGACCGCCTCGCGGGCGCTCAACGATCGAACGGCATCCATGGTGAGCCCGCAGACCATGGAGCGCGTGCGCGAGGCCGCCGATGCCCTCGGGTATCGGGTGAACCGGGTGGCGCGCGGGCTCAAGACGAGCCGGTCGTTCACGATCGGGATGCTCGTACCCGACATCACGAACCCGTTCTTCCCGCCGATGGTTCGCGGCGCCGGGGATGGACTGTCCCAGGCGGGATACACGCTCGTGCTCGCCGACACCGACAACGACCCCGGGAAGGAACGCCTGCACCAGACGCTCATGCTCGAGCGTCAGGTCGATGGGTTGCTGCTGGCGACGGCTCGTCGCCGGGACGACGTCATCGAGGAGTTGATCACGCACCGGGCTTCCATTCGTGCTGGTCAACCGCACGATCGACCGGGGCGGAGTGTCGGCCGTCATCCCGGACGACCAGGCCGGCATGGCGCTCGCGGTCGACCACCTCCACGCCCTGGGCCATCGGATCATCGGGCATATCGCGGGTCCCGCGACGACGTCGACGGGCGCTCGGCGCGCGGCGGGATTCGAAGCGGCGGTCCGTTCGTTGGGGGTCGAGCCGGGGCCGACGATCGAGGCACCGTCGTTCACGGTCGAGGGCGGTCGTGCGGTTGCCGAGGGATTGTTGACCGGTCCGGCACGGCCGAGCGCGATCGTCGCTGCCAACGATCTCATCGCCCTCGGGGCGCTCGACGTGGCGGCGTCGCTCGGTCTGTCCTGCCCGGCCGACTTCTCCCTCGTCGGCTTCAACGACATGCCGTTCGTCGATCGGCTCCGGCCTCCGCTGACGACCGTCCGCGTCGACGAACATGCGCTCGGACTTCGGGCAGTCGCGGATGCTGCTGTCCCACATCGAGGATCCCGAGGCCCGCCGCGAGACGATCATGCTCGCGCCGGAGCTCGTCGTCCGAGGGTCGACCGCCACCACCGTTTGACCTGGTCAGCGACGGTTTCAAGGTCGTTTGACAGGGAGAGGGGGTCTGCCTAGAATCCTGCAAACGATTGCACCCGATCAGCATCGGGATCGCATCGGGATCGCACGACGACCGAAAGGAACGTCCATGGGTCAGGGGAGGTTCAGGACGGCGTTGGCGACGGTGGCCGTGGGGCTCGTCGTCGCCGGGTGTTCCAGCAGCAACGGCGGCGGCAGCGCGACGCCGACCGGATCTGCCTCGACCGAGCCGATCGACATCGGGATCTCGCTCTCGCTGTCGGGCGACTTCTCCGACCCGGGCAACGCGGCGAAGAAGGGCTACGAGCTCTGGGCCGACCAGGTCAACGCGAACGGCGGCATCCTCGGCAGGCAGGTGAAACTGAAGATCGTCGACGACGCGAGCAGCCCCGATCAGGTCGTCACCAACTATCAGAACCTGATCTCCAAGGACAACGTCGACCTGGTGTTCGGTCCCTTCTCCACGTTGTTGAGCGTTCCCGCGGCGACCGTCGCGCAGCGCTACCACTACGCCTTCGTGGAGCCTGCCGGTGGCGGCCCGGCCATGTTCGACGCGAAGCTCCCCAACGTCTTCTTCGTGCAGCCGGCGCCGGTGGTCGGGTGCGGCCAGCCGTTCGTCGACTTCATCCTGTCGCTGCCGCCAGAGCAGCGACCGAAGACGGCCGCGTACCCATCGCTCGATGATCCTTTCGCTTCACCGATCGCCGATGCGATGCAGGCGCAGTTCGAGGCCGCGGGGATCCAGACGGTGTACAAGGAGATCTATCCACCGGAGACGACCGACCTCACCCCGATCATCGAGAAGGTCGCCAAGGCGAACCCGGACATGGTGGTCGCCGGCACGCAGTCCGAGGATGCCTACGCACAGGTGAAGGCCATGGTGCAGGCGAACTTCAACCCGAAGTTCCTCTTCTTCGCGAACGGCGCCAACTCGCCCACGGAGTTCCCGGACAAGGTGGGAGCCGACAACACCGAGGGGATCTTCAGCTGCGGCGACTGGTTCCCGAACTCGACGGCGAACGGCAACCCCGCGTTCGTGGCGGCCTACACGGCGAAGTACGGGGGCGATGCGTTCGGCATCGACTCGACCTCCGCCGAGGCGTACTCGGTCGGTCAGCTCATCGAGGCGGTGGCGAACAAGACCGGGTCGATCGACAACCAGACGATCATCGACACGCTCCACTCCGGAAGCTGGCCGACGCTCGAGGGCGACCTGAGCTGGGATCAGTACGGGTCCCCCCAGGGGAGCGACATGCTCGTCGAGTGGATCGGCGGGAAGTTGCTGCCGGTCTACCCGCCCGACATCGCCCTCCACGACCCGGTGTACCCGAAGCCGCCCTGGGGCGGATAAGCTCGTTCGCTCGTCGCGGCCGCGCGGTCGGCCGACACGTTGAGGGGAGGTACCGCGCGTGCGCCTGATCGTTCAGGCATGCATCCTCGGGCTCTTCACCGGCGGTGTCTACGCGCTGATGGCGAGCGGGCTGACGCTCGCGTTCGGCATCATGCGCGTCATCAACGTGGCGCAGGGCGCCATGATCATCCTGGGTGCCTACCTCAGCTACACCGCGTTCTCCGTGTTCCACATCGACCCGTTCCTGTCGATCCTGCTGCTGACCCCGCTCGTGTTCGCGCTGGGGGTGACGGTCCAGCTGGCGTTCATCAGACCGCTCCGGTCGGACGAGCGTGAGGAGTTGTCGCTGCTGGTCACGTGGGCGGTGGCCTTGGCGATCGAGGGCACCCTGAGCATCTTCTATCACACGAACTACCGCTCCACGATCACGACCTACGCGAACACGTCGTGGAGGATCGGCGGCTACCACGTGTCCGAGGTTCGGGTGTTCGCGTTCGCGATCTCGATGGCCATGCTCGCGATCCTGTATCTGATCCTCTCGCGCACGCGGTTCGGGCGGGCGATCCGCGCGACCGTTCAGAACCCGGTCTCCGCGGCCCTCCTCGGCATCGACGGCAGGCAGATCGCGGCCCTCGGGTTCGGGCTCAGCGTGGCGACGGCCGCCGCGGCGGGCGCCGTGTACGGGATGATCTTCCCGTTCAACCCGGGGAGCCACTACGACCTGATCTCGCGCCTGTTGGCCATCGTCGTGCTCGGGGGTTTGGGAAGCATCGGGGGCGCGGTCATCGCCGCCCTGTTCATGGGCGTCACCGAGGCGGTCCTCGCGACGACCATCTCGCCGACCTGGTCCTCGTTCGCGTTCTTCATCGTCCTGATCGTCATCCTCGTCGTGCGCCCCCAGGGGTTGTTCGGCGTCACGGAGCGAGGAGCGATGTGAGCCGGTTCCGCCCTGCCGGACTGGTGATCGCCGTGGTCGTCTTCGTCGCGCTCGTCGCCTTCCCGTTCCTCGTGCCCGCGAACTGGATCGTGAACATCGCGATCTTCACGTTGATGTACGCGGGTCTCGCCACCGCGTGGAACCTCCTCGGTGGGTACTCCGGGTACGTGTCGCTCGGTCACGTCGCCTTCTTCGGCATCGGTGCGTACGCGATCGCCATCGCGTTCCAGCACGGGGGGATCGGGAACGGATACGTGCCGTTCCTGGTCCTGCCCCTCGTCGGGGTCGGCGCCGCCCTCGTATCGATCCCGATCGCGTGGGTCGCCTTCCGGACCCGCGGATCCACGTTCGCGATCGTCACGTTGACGTTCCTGTTCGTCGTGCAACAGCTGGCGTTCAACCTGCATGGGTTGACCAACGGGTCGCAGGGGATCGGGATGGCGGTGCCCCCGTTCCCGGTCGAGACGTACGAACGTCCCTTCTACCTGGCGATGCTGGCGTTGTTCGGCGCGTCGATGCTGGGGTGTTGGTACGTGCGGAGCAGCAAGCTCGGGCTCATGCTGTTCGCGATCCGGGACGACGAGGATCGCGCCCGTGGCGTCGGAGTGAGGACGGAACCCGCCAAGCTCATCACGTTCGCCATCAGCGTCGGCCTCACGGCGATGATCGGCGGGGTATGGGCGTACTACCTCACCTTCATCTACCCGCAGTTCGCGATCGACCCCTTGATCACGATCGGCACCGTGCTGATGGTGTATCTGGGCGGGAAGGGCACGCTGTGGGGACCGGCGCTCGGAGCGGCCATCCTGGTTCCGGCGCAGCAGTACCTGGCGTACCGGCTGGGGGCGAGCCAGCTCTACCTGGTCGGGTACGCCTCCGTGTTCCTCGTGGTCATGCTCGTGCTCCCTCGCGGGATCATCCCGTCCATCGGCGATCGGATCGCGCGTTCGCGTCCCGGCCGCTCGAGCGGCGTCGTCGGCGGCGACGGATCGGGTCGGTCGCTCCATCAGGAGGCGGGCGCGTGAGCGTCGCGATGACCGATACCCCGCCGCTCCTGCAGGTGCAGGACCTCCGGAAGCATTTCGGAGGCGTCGTCGCCGTCGACGGATGTTCGTTCAGCGTTCGGCCGGGGACCGTGACCGGGCTGATCGGACCGAACGGCTCCGGCAAGACGACGGTGTTCAACGTGGTCACCGGGTACCTGCGCGCCGACTCCGGGACGGTCCGCTTCGACGGGCACGACGTTCGCCGTCCCGATCCCTCCCGCCTGTACCGGTCCGGCCTCTCGCGCACCTTCCAGCAAACACGCGTGTTCCCCAAGCTCACCCTGATCGAGAACCTCGTCGTGGCGGTGCAACAACCGCTGGGCGCGATGGGCCGCAGGCAGATCAGCGAGGACGATCTGGACACGGCGAACGAGATCCTGGAGCGTTTCGGGTTGTCGTCGCACGGCCGGCATCGAGCGTCGGAACTGTCCTTCGGTCAACGCAAGCTGCTCGAGTTCGCCACGGTGTTGATGGGTCGCCCCCGGCTCGTGCTGCTCGACGAGCCCGCCTCCGGCGTGAACCCGGTCATGATCGAGGAGATGGAACGTCACATCCGCGACCTGAACCGCGAGGGCCTGACGTTCCTGGTCGTGGAGCACGACATGAACCTCGTCATGCGTCTGTGCGATCCGATCGTCGTGCTGGATCACGGCGTGAAGATCGCCGAGGGATCCGCCGCCGAGATCAGGGAGAACCCCGTCGTGCTCTCGGCGTACCTGGGGGACTGATGGCCGGCCTTTCGATCGAAGATGTGGTCGCCGGGTACGGACAGGGCGACATCCTGCGCGGAGTCAACCTCGAAGTGGCGACGGGAACGATCACCTGCGTCATCGGTCCGAACGGCGCCGGGAAGTCAACCGTGCTGAAGGTCGTCAGCGCGTTGCTGCAGCCGACGCGTGGCGTGATCCGACTCGACGGCGAGGTGATCTCTGGACGAACCCCGCGCGCCGTGCTCGACCGGGGCGTGGTGCACGTTCCCCAGGAGCGGAGCTTGTTCCCTCTGATGACGGTGTGGGACAACGTGTTGATGGGTGGCTACACGCTCTCGGGTCGCGAGGCCGTTCGAACGAAGATCGAGGAGATCGCCGAGCGGTTCCCGGTCGTGCGGGAACGACGACACGCGCGTGCAGGCTCGCTCTCTGGTGGGGAGCAGAAGGTCGTCGAGATCGCTCGCGCGATGATGCTCGACCCGCACGTGGTGCTGATGGACGAGCCGTCGATGGGGCTCGACCCCAAGGCCCGGCGCGCGGTCTTCGCCACCATCGGAGAGCTGAACCGCCAGGGGGCCACCATCGTGCTCGTGGAACAGAACGCTCGGTCCGGATTGTCGATCGCCGACCGAGGCGCGGTCATGGAGTCGGGGGTCGTTCGGATCGCCGGCGCGGCAGGCGATCTGCTCCACGATCCCGAGGTCGCCCGCCTCTATCTCGGGAACGCGGCCCGGTCGATCGACCACCCCGTCTGAGGTCAGGAAGCGGGGACGCTGTCCAAGGCTGCCAGCAGCCGGACGCTTGAGCCTCGAAGGCCGTGCGCATCGGCGAGGGAGCGGAGCGCGGCGTCGTCGCGCGTTCCGGCCCAGACCTCGACCGGGCACCCGACCTCTATCGGGACCAGTTTGCGCATGGCGTCGAGGTACTCCTGCGAATCGCGGAGCCGGGCGCGCAGCGCGGGCTTCCCCTTGAGTGGCCCCGGCTTCGGCGCGTCGGTCGCGGCGTCGGCGAGCAACTCGTCGAGCGATGCGATACGTCTGGATCAGCGCGCGGGCGGTCTTCTCGCCGACCCCCTTCACCCCCGGCAGCTCGTCGGACGGATCGCCGCGCAGGATCGCGAACTCCGCGTACCGCGATGCCGGCACGCCGTACTTGGCCAGCACCGTCGCCTCGTCGAGCTCCAGCAGCTCCGAGACACCCCGCACCGTGAACAGCAGCCGGACGCAGGGGTCCCGCACCAACTGGATCAGGTCGCGGTCGCCGGAGACCATCTCGAACCGGTCCTCGTCGGTCGCGTCGACGCACAACGCGCCGATCGCGTCCTCGGCCTCCCACGTGGGCGCCTGGGCCTGCTTCATCCCCGTCAGGTCCAGCACGCGGCGCAGTAACGCGAACTGCACGGTGAGGTCCTCGGGCTCGTCCGGGCGGTTGGCCTTATAGCCCGGATAGAGCTCCGTCCGCACCGTCGGACGCCAGTCGTGGTCGTACACGTGGACGACCTCGTCGGGCCGGCGGCTCACGATCAACCGGGTGACCATGTCCATGTAGCCCATGACCGCTCCCACCGAGGAGCCGTCCGGCGCGTGCACGACGTCGCGGAGCGCGAAATACGACCGGTACCCCAGGCTGGAGACATCGAGCAGCAAGCGGTGCGTCACGGCGGCAGCCTACGCGCGTCGCGTTGGTAGCGTCGGTGGGATGACGGAACCGGTCGCCCGCAGCGAGGAAACCCGGCGGACCGCCGGCATCCTCGCCGTGTCCGTCACGACGGTCGTGTGGGGGCTGGTTCCGCTCATCCTGAAACAGACCACCATGCCGGTGCTCACGTTCGCCGCGTACCGCCTGTGGGTGGGCGTCCTGATCTTCGCCGTGTTCTTCGCGGCGACGGGGCGGAGGCTGACGTGGGCGACGCTCCGGACGTGCGCGCTCGGCGGCGTGATCTTCACCGCCGACGTCGCGTGCAGCTTCCTGGCGTTCCGGCTCACCAGCGTCGCGGACGCCACGATCATCGGCGCGCTCGCTCCGGTCTTCATCATGATCGGGGCCGCCCGTTGGTTCGGCGAACGCGTGGGGCGACGGGATCTGGTGTTCGTCGCGATCTCGTTCATGGGCGTGGCCCTGGTCGCGATCGGGTCCGCCGGCACGCCGGCGTTCGATGTGTGGGGGGACCTGTTCGCGTTCGCCAGCGTGTTCACGTGGACCACGTACTGGCTCTTCTCCAAACGCGCCCGCGCCAGCGTCGGAGCGCTCGAGTACATGACGAGCGTCATGGTGGTCGCTGCGATCCTGATGACCGTGCTCGCCCTGGTGTCCGGGGAGGGTCTCGCCCTCCCGCCCACCGCGATGGATTGGCTGTGGATCTGGGTGGTGGCGCTCGGTGCAGGTGCGATCGGCCACGTGCTGCTCGCCTGGTCCCACCGGCACGTCGAGGCGTGGCTGGGCTCATTGATCACGCAATGCATGCCGGTCGTCAGCTCGATCGCGGCGTGGGTGCTGCTCGGCGAGTCGCTCACGGCGCTCACGATCGTCGGGGGACTGATCGTCCTGGCCGCGACCGCGGCCATCCTCGTGCGATCCCGCTCACGCGGCGCCGACGAGACGTTCGAAGCGCCCGAGACCCCCGCGCCTGCGGGCTGATCCGTCAGACCACGCCGGCGGCGGTCTCGGCTTGCGAGGCGCACGACGACGCGCCCCCGCCGTTGGCCACCTCGAGCCACTTGGTGAGGATCGGCGCGATGAGGTTCGCCATCAGGTCCTCGTGGCCCGGCGCCGGATGCACGCCGTCCGAGGAGAGCTCGTCGTCGCCCACGAACGTGTCCCAATCGGCGACGACGGCGTTCGGGTACTGCGAGACGAGCCCGTGGATGTGGATGTTCACGCCGGGGACGTTCTCGAGCGGTCCGTGCGTGGTCTGCCACACGACCAATGGGATGTGCTTCAGCGCGTCGAGCATCGTGGCGCCGTTCGCCCGGAACGCGGCGGGGTCCGCGTCGTTCGTTCCGAGCTCGATCACGACCACGTCGGGCCGCGCCGCCGCCTGGGCCTCGGCCTGGGCGATCGCGGAGTTGGTCCCTCGTCCGATGACGGCGTCGAACCCGAGCGACCAGCCGGGGAGCGCCGCGACGATCCATGGCTCGGCGCCGTCGGCGATGGAGTCTCCGATCACGAAGGCCGTCGGTGGATCGCTCGCTCCCAGGCGGGGGAGCCGCAGCCATCGTTCCACGGTGTCGCCGCGCGCGACGTAGAGCGTCTTCGGGTCGCCCGGGACGCCGAACACCTGCATGTCACCGCCGTCGCCGAGCGGGAACGCGTTCGTCGGAAGCGCGTCCATCGGCGTCGCCCATCGTTCGCCGATGAAGCGCTCGGCCTCCCGCGTCCCCGCACCGGTCTCGATCACGACGGGTTCGTCCGGGGCGCATCGGAAGCCGAGCAGATGTTCGGGCGGCACGCAGCCGTCGTTGCGGAACAGCATCAACGCCCGTGGGGGTTCGAGCTCGCCGGACACCGGACATCCCGCCGTCGCGGGGTCGGGAGGCGACTGGGGAGGAGGCTGCGACGGGGTGGCGCCCGACGCGATCGAGCACGAGACGGCGACGAGCGCGAACAGGGCCGCGAGCGTGCGTCTCACGTCTATCACTGTATCGGCAGGAACGTGGAACCCGGACCGAACCCGGGTGCGGGGGTGTGGCGCACCGTGGGCACCACGGGCTCGGTCCGGGCCCTTCCGGCTCCGAACGACCGTCGGTCAGACCCGGTCGATCATCCGGACGTCTCGCTCGAGCCCGTCGGAGGGCGTATCGAGCGCGTTCGCCGCGCGAGTGAGCGCCGCGGACAGCGCCCGCAACGCCCCGGCCGCCATGCGTCCCGTGCGGGTCGCGGACGCGGGTCGCTCGCGACGGACGACCTCGGTCGCCCGGCGGAGCTCGTGCTCGCGGAGCCGCCGCTCGTCCGTTCGGAATTGGGGGGTCTGGACCATCTCGCGCTCACCTCCTTCCGCTTTCGCCTGGCGCGTGATAGCTTGACGTGAAGATACTTGACGTGTAGCTTGATGTCAAGAAATCCGACATGAAGTTTCTTGCTATCGAAAGGAGCGACCGGCGATGGGGACGAAGGATTCGATCGACGAGTTCGTGGAGCGTGCGTGCAGGATCTTCCCGCGCCTCGATCCGGAGGTCGAAGGAGCCGTCGACCGGATCTGCAAGCTGAACAAGCGGTTCGAGACCATGCTGGAGCACGCCGTCGAGGCGTTCGATCTGAACAAGGGCGAGTTCAAGGTGCTCATCACGCTCCGGCAGCACAACGACGACTTCACGATGTCCCCGGGCGAGCTCGGCGACGAGCTCCTCCTATCCTCGGGTGCCATGACGAACCGGCTCGATCGGTTGGAGAGCGCCGGTTTGATCGCCCGCGAGCCCGACCCCGACGACCGGCGCGCCTTGATCGTCCGGCTCACCCCCGAAGGGCTGCGGAGGATCGACGAGGCCGTGAACGAGGCTGCGCACAACGAGTTCGCCGTCGTATCGGTCCTCAGTTCGGCCGAGCAGAAGCGTCTGAACTCCCTGTTGCGCAAGCTGATGCTCTCGTTCGAGGTCAAGCCCCTGGCCGTGGCGGCCGCGGGCCGCGCTTAGACCGCAGGATCCGTCGAGGAAACCGCCGCCGCCTCGCCCTCCGTCGCGTACCGGGCAGGCCACGCGCTCGACGAACGCTCCGAACCGCTCGGCGAGCGCGCCGCTGCGGATGTGCAGCACGTTCTCGGCGTTCTCCTCGCCCCCGTGCGACAGGTTGTAGCTCCCGGTCAGCACCTCGCCGTCGGCGACGACGACCTTGGCATGCATGAAGTCGTGCACACCGCCCGCGGCGCTCCACGGCGTCGTGACCTTGCCCGACAGCCGCGGGCGTATCGCGTCCCACGCGGCGATCTTCCAGTGGTTCGGCGGCCAGGCCTGCCATTGGCCGGCCACCTCGCGCATCTGGGTCGCGTCGTACGCGCCCACGAGATCGAACGAGGCTCGCCCCGCGAGCTCCGCGAGCGTGCCGAGCACCGCCCCGGACGTGATCACGGGGGAGAGGATCCGCACGCGATGGTCCGCGGAGGCGATGCGCTCCGCGGCGAGGTGGGCGAGCGACGGGCCATGAGGAGAGAACACCGGTCGCACCTCGACGCCGCGACCGAGCGTGGCAGGCGATCCCTCGCCGCCGCTCGACTCCAGGCGCCCCTTCGCCCAGAGCTGTTCGAAGTTCCGCGTGTACGCACGGGCGACATCGGGCGACGAGACGCGGACGATCACGTTCTCCTCGCGGGAGAAGGCGTCGTCCGTCCAGTTCGTGGAGCCGGTCCACACATCCGCGGCGTCGCGTACCGCGTACTTGTGATGCATCAGCGCGCCCTGATCGTGCACCCCTCGGGTCGGGACCTCGAGACCGTCGATCACCTCCGGGTCGCAGACCATCGGTGGGTTGTGCGTGGCCTCGGCATCGCGTCCCTGGTTGAACGCGACCCGGATCCCGACGCCGCGCGCCTTCGCCGCCTCGAGCGCGTCCGCGATCCGCGCGGTCGCGCCCTCGCGCGCATCGAAGTCGTAGATCGCGATGTCGATCGTGGCCGAGGCCTCCGCGATGAACGCGACCAGGCGGTCCGCCACGTCGGCGGCCGACTGCGCGCCGTCCTGGAGGAAGTCGGCCTCGACCCCCGTCACTCGCCGACGATCTCCTCGATCGCGTGGTCGCACGTGCGCTCGTAGCAGGCGATCACCGTCCGCACCGCCTCCTCGGGGTCGTCGGTCACGGAGACCAACCGGAGGTCGTCCGGCAGCGATCAGGCCGTCGGTGAGCAGGTCGCCGCGCCACCACGTCAGCTGCGGCGCCCAGTGGTCGCTGCCGAACAGCACGACCGGGAAGTGGCGGATGACGCCGGTCTGGATCAGCGTCAGCGATTCGTAGAGCTCGTCCAGCGTGCCGAAGCCGCCGGGGAACACCACGAAGCCCTCCGCCGCCTTCACGAACATCGTCTTGCGCGCGTAGAAGTGCGAGAACTCGAGCGCGACGTCGAGGTAGCCGTTGTCGCCCTGCTCGTGCGGCAGCCGGATGTTGAACCCCACCGAGAGCCCGCCGGCTTCGCGGCAGCCGCGGTTCGCGGCCTCCATGATGCCGGGCCCACCGCCCGTGACGACCGCCCACCCTCGCTCGGCGAACGTCCGGCCGGTGGCGACGGCGAGCTCGTACGACGCGTCGGTTGCGGGCGTTCGGGCGGAACCGAAGATGGAGACCGCCGGACGGTCGATCTGGTTCACCGTCTCGAACCCTCTGCGGAACTCGTCCGCGATGTCCGCCACCTGACGGTTGACCTTGCCGTCCCGCTGGAGCATCGCGCGATCGTCCACAGCGGCCAGTGTGGGGCGCCGATGGGCGAGCGACAAACGGCGCCGGAGATGCACGAAAGCCCGCGGGAACCGCGGGCCTTCGGCCTTGTGCCACGAAGGATGTCGGAGCTTCCGCCTGTCGACGTGGGCTGGGGCACCCGGTCGGATGAGTATCGCACCGATGCCCGCGCCGGTCCCTAGGCCGAACGTCGGTGATACCTTCGGGCCTCGTGGAGCGCTCCGCACGATCGTCGACGCTCGCGATCGCCGGCTTCGTGATCGCCGTCGGCGCCACGGCGCTCGTCGCCTCCGTTCCCGGGTCCCCGCTGCATCCCGTGCTCCCGCCGGGCGTCGAGCCCGGCGGGCCGTTCCGCTGGGTGGCGGACCAGATCGGGCTCGGCGATCTTCACGGGTCGGCGCTCGTCTCGGCGTCCGTCGCGGCCGTGATCGCGTCGGCGGTGGCGTTCGTCTTCGTGATCCGCGAGGCGTGGCGCGGGACGATCTCGCTCCGAACCGCGGTGCTGCTCGCCGTCGGCGCGAACGTGCTCGTCATCACGTTGCCGCTGCTCGTGTCGCGCGACGTCTACTCCTACATCGCGTACGGCACCATCGCCGGCCTCCACCACGCGAACCCGTACGTGCAGACCCCGATCGACTTCCCGGGCGACGCCGTCTCGATCCTGGTGGGGCCGAAATGGCTCGCGACGCCGGCCGTCTACGGACCGCTGTTCACGGGGTTCGCGTCGGTCGTCGTCAGGGTCGTCCACTCGATCCACGCGCAGGTCGAGGTGTTCCGGTGGACGGCGCTCTGCGCGAGCCTCGGCACGATCGCGCTGATCGCCACGACCGTCCGCCGGGTGTGGCCGGCGCGCGCGGCGTTCGCGGTCGCGGCGTTCGGGATGAACCCGGTCGTGCTGTTCCAATCGGTGGCGAGCGGGCACAACGACCTGCTGGTGGCGCTCGCGGTGGCCGGCGCGTTCGCCCTGGTGCTGGCCGGCCGCCGAGTCTGCCGGCCGTCGCCGCGCTCACGCTGGGCACGCTCGTCAAGGTCGTCGCCGGGCTCCCGCTCCTGCTGCTGGTCGTCTGGTGCGTCGCGCGCGCCCCGGCGGGCCGCCGCGTCCGCACGCTCCTCACGCATGCGGGGCTGGCCGCCGCGATCGGGCTGGTGTTCGCCGCCCCGTTCCTGAACCTGCACGATCCGTCGCTCGGCATGTTCGAGCTCGCCGGTCACGAGGGTTGGCTGGCGCCGTCGCGCTTCTTCCGCCGGTTCCTCGACGCGGTCTCCGGCGACACGCTCGGCGTCGTCGCGCGGGTCGCGTTCGCCGCGGCGCTCCTGGCGGTCGTGGTGATCCTGGTCCGCGAGGTCTGGCGTTCGGCGCAGCGGACCTCGGACGAACGCGTCGCCGCTGTTCGAGCTCGGGGCGTCGTGGGGCTGGTCGCTGCTGTTCCTGATGCTGCTGGGTCCGATCCTCCTGCCGTGGTACGTCGTGTGGGCGTTGCCGCTCGTGTGGCTGGTGCCGCGCGTCCCGCGCCTGGTGCTCCTGGGGACGTCCGTCGCCTTGGGGGTGTCGCAGTGGACCGCGGAGCCCGGCCGGTTCCCCAGGGCCTACGACACGAACGTGCTCGTCGGTCACTACGTGATCACGCCGGTCGTGATCGCCTTACTCGGCTGGCTGCTCCTCGATGGATGGAGGCGATGGCGCGGAGGGCTTGCCCTGCAGGATGAGCAGGAGGTACCCGAGCCCTCCCGCGAGCAGCACGACGACCGACGGGCCCCAGCTTCCGGAGAGCGGTAGGCCGAGCGGCTCCAGCGCGACGCCGCCGATCGCGAGCGTGGCCACGCCGATCGCGGGAGCGACGCCGGCCGCGGCCGGCACGTCGAGACCGGACCATCGCGCCCAGCCGTACCCCACGATGCCCGTCAGCACGAGGAGGACGAACGCTCCGAGCGCGATCTGTGCCGGCGACGACGGGTCGAGCGGGTCGCGCGCGGCGCCCAACGTCGATGGACCGTGGATCGTCGCGTACACCCCGCGCGACCACCGGAAGAGGTCGGCGCTCGATGTTGCGTCCGGCGTCCGGTTGAACGGCGCGAGGACGAACCCGACGGCGGACAGCTCCGGGTCCTTCGGGATGTCCTCGAGGTACAGACGGGACATCGCGTCGTACTCATCGCTGCCGCGGACGGTGGGCACCCCGGCGAGGAAGTTCTCGGGGGTGCCCACGTAGATGTAGACGTCGTCCGCGCGATCCGGCGGCATCGCGGCGCGGAGCACGTTCGCGGCACGGGTCGCCAGGAACGACACGGTCGTGTCGGTGTCGTCCACGATGAACACGAGCGGCGCGCCGGGCGGCAGTGTGTCGGCGATGCGGGCGGCCGTGGTCGCTCGCTCGACCTCGAGCGGGGAGATGAACGGCTCCTGCCGGCTCCATGCGATCAGGGCTCCCGACGCCATCACCCCGATGAGTGCGACGGCGACGAGCGTGGCGAGCCAGACCCGGCGCTCCAGCCAGAGCCAGACGGCGACCACGCCGACGCCCGCGAGCGCCGGGATGGAGAATCCGAACGTGATCAGCCGGTCGGCGGGGAACCAACCGGTGAGCACGCCGACGGGGGCGCCGAGCACCACGAGCCCGGTCCACGCCGCGAGCACCCGCCGGGCGAACCCGCTCGTCCGCATCAGCCCGAGCGCCGCCAGCGGCAACGCGAGCCATTGCACGTATCGCGTCCAGCGATGGAGCGTGCGTTCGAGGTACGCGTGACGGACTGTGTCGCTCATGCCCGCGCGACGGAGGAAGCCGTCCTTCGACGTGTCCACCGCGAGTCGCGCGGGCCCGAACGTCATCGCGAGCAGCCCGCCACCCACGACGGCGCCGCTCGCCACGGTCGCGATCGCCACCCGTCCCGCATCGCTCTGCCACCCCCGCTCGTGTCGAGCGAACGACCACACGGCAACCGCCGCAAGGACGAGCGCGCCGATCAGGAAGAACTGCGGATGTGCGAGGCCGCCGCCGCCCAACGCGAGCGCGGCTGCCACGACGCCTCGCCGCGTGCCGACGGCCAGGCACACCGCGGCCGCGATGAACGGCGCGGCGAACGCGAGGTTCGCCAGGTAGCCCGCGGCGAGATGCACCGTGAACACCCCGGTGAGGAGCCCGGCGAGCACCCATGCGGCGCGTGTTCCGCGCCGTTCGCCGGCCACGGCGCCCGCGGCACGGACGAGCACGGCCGTCCCCGCGCCGATCGCCGCCCCGAACGCCGCCTCGAAGGCGGCGGTGACTGCCGACACGGGTAGGTGCGTCGCGCCGGCCAGGACCGCCAAGAGCGCGGGGCTGCCGGGCCGCTCACCGACGAGCGACAGCCCTTGCGACGCGCCCACCCGTGTCCACCACAGGTAGACGGGGATGTCGGGGCCGAGGCCGAACCGATACCCGTGCCGGATGAACGGCGCGAGCAGCACGGCGAGGACGACGAGCGTCGACCCCCCGAGCCACGCGAGGTCGGTGCCGGTGCGCGACGTGCCGCTGCGGTCCGTCGGCTACCCCGTGGCGCTGAACGTGCCTTGAGCGTTGACGACGATCGAGCCGTCCTCGTCGGTGATGCCGGTGCACGAGAACGTGCCCTCGAACGTCGCCACCTCCGCCGTCGTCACGATCACGTCGCATCGTCCGTCCTCGGACGCGAACGATGCGGTTCCCGCACCCGATGGGATGGAGAACGTCAGCCGAAGGGTCGCCGACGTCGGGTGGTTGCCGACGAACGACCTCCCGCTCAGCACTAACGCCACGGTGTCCGTGTGCCACCCGAGCGCGAACTGGCCGGGGGGCGGCGAGTAGATCGTCGGACCCGCGAGGGGGAGGGCATCCTCCGAGATGTGCATGGCTCCGGAGATCGCGAGGCTCGCGCTCCCCGTGTCGACCGACCCCGTGAATCCGGGAGACGAGGTCGGGAGTGGCGTGCCGGTCGCGCCCGAGGCCCCGGTCACGCCCGTGGCCCCCGTGGCTCCCGTGACGGCGGGTGTCGGCGACGCGGGCGACACGTTGCCGGTCGGCAACGCCTCGGGAGGGGGCCCGAGCGACTCGGGGTCGTTCCCGCCGCAGGCCGCCATCAGGATCAACGCCGCCGATGCCACGATGAGGTTGGAACGCACCCGTGCTCCCTTCGAACGCTCGAACTCTAACCCAGCGTCACCGCGCGGCCTCCGTGGCTGCCGGCGTCAACCGACGCGCGTTGTAGCCTGACGGTCCCATGCTCGACCGAGAGCTCGTCGAAGAGGTCTTGCGCGCCGCACGTCGCCGCGGCGGTTCGTTCGCCGAGCTGTTCGTCGAGGAGAAGACGTCCACGTCGATCCGTCTGGACGACGGCAAGGTCGAGGAGCTCACCACGGGCCTCGATCGCGGCGCCGGCGTCCGGGTGTGCGTCGGGACGTCGTACGGCTATGCCTACTCCAACCGGTTGGATCGCGATGCGTTGCTCGCCGCGGCCGAGGCCGCGAGCGCCGCGCTCCGCGAGGGCGAGCCGGGCGCCGTGGTGGATCTCCGCACGATCGTCGGATCGGCCGTGAACCCCGTCGAGCGTCCGGCCGAGCGGGTCCCGGCGGCCGACAAGGTGGCGTGGCTCCGAGCGGTCGACGACGCGGCGCGTTCGTTCAGCCCGGAGGTCACGCAGGTGGTCGGCGTCTACGGCGATTCGCTCCAGCACGTGCTGATCGCGACGTCGGACGGCCTGTGGGTCGAGGAGTCGCGCCCGCGGATCCGACTGGTGGCGCAGGTGGTCGCCGCGCGCGACGGGAACATCCAGACCGGGTTCCACGGTCCGGCCGCATGCAGCGGGGTCGAGTTCGTCGATCGTCATCCGCCGAACGCGACGGCGGAGGTCGCCGCCCGCCGGGCCGTCACCATGCTGGATTCGATCCCGGCGCCTGCCGGGGAGATGACGGTCGTGCTCGCGCCCGGGATGGGCGGCGTGCTGTTCCACGAGGCCGTCGGCCATCCGCTCGAGTCCGACGCGATCGACAAGGAGGCGAGCGTCTACCGCGGGCTGATCGGCCAGCGGTGCGCGTCCGAGCTGATCGACGGCGTGGACGACGCCACGATCCCGAACGGCTGGGGCTCCTACGCGTTCGACGACGAAGCGACCCCGTCGCAACGCACGTCGTTGTTCGAGAAGGGCGTGCTGCAGGGTCTGCTCTACGACCGGATGCACGCCGACAAGGACGGGCTGCCGCCGACCGGCAACGGCCGCCGGCAGTCGTACGCGTCGCCGCCGATCCCGCGGATGACGAACACGAACATCTTGAACGGCACGTCGAACGCCGACGACATCCTGTCGTCCACCGCGAACGGCGTCTACGTGACATCGCTCGGCGGCGGCCAGACGAACCCCGCCACGGGCGACTTCGTGTTCGGCGTCGCCGAAGGCTTCTTGATCGAGGACGGCACGGTGACGACCCCCGTGCGCGGCGCGAACCTGATCGGGCGGGCGATCGAGGTCATGAGCGCGGTCGACGCGGTGGCCGACGACTTCGACACGTGGGAAGGCGTGTGCGGCAAGGACGGTCAGGCCGCGCCCGTGGGGAGCGGCTCGCCGACGCTCCGGATCTCGCGGCTCACGGTCGGAGGCACCGGTGCCTGACCTGCACGAGCTGTGCGCTGCCGCGGTCGACGCCGCGACCGGCGACGAGGCCGTCGAGGCGTACGCCGAGGAGTCGCGCCACACCGAGGCGAGCGCGCTCCGCGGCGAGATCGAGGGGCTCACGTTCGCGGAATCGCGCGGCGTCGGCGTCCGGCTGATCGCGGACGGGCGGCTCGGCTACGCGTACGCGGCGGACCCCACGCCGGACGAGGTGCGCGACACGGTACGGCGCGCGCGGGAGAACGCGGCGCTCGCCGAGCCCGACGGGTTCAACCTGCTTCCGTCGCCGCTTCCCGCCGAGCCGATCCCGGCCCTGTACCGCGAGGACCAGGCCAACATCCCCACCGACCGCAAGGTCGCGCTGGCGCTGGATCTGGAGCGACGGGCGATCTCCATCGACCCGCGCGCCACGAAGATCGACGCGGCGCAGATCGGCGACGCCGTCTCGCGCGTCGCGATCGCGTCGACCAACGGCGTGCGGGCCGAGTACGCGCGGACCGACGCCTGGTGCGTGGCGGTCTCCCTCGCCGTGGAGGGCGACGAGACGCAGACCGGCTTCTCGTTCACGATCGGCCGAGGCGTCGACGAGCTGGGGTGGGAGGCGATCGCCGACGAAGCGGTGCAGCGCGCCGTGCGCATGCTGGGCGCCACGAAGCCGCAGACGGCGAAGGTCCCGATCGTCCTCGACCAGTTCGCCGCCATGTCGTTCCTGGGCGTCTTGGCCGGGGCGCTCTCCGCCGAGGCAGTGCTGAAGCAGCGTTCGCTGTTCGCGACGATGGTCGGCCAGCAGGTGGGCTCGGAGCTGTTCACGCTGGTCGACGACGGCACCATCACGATCGGTCCTGCGGCCTCACCGTTCGACGACGAGGGGGTGCCGACGGGCCGGACCGAGCTGTTCACCCGCGGAGCCCTGAACGGCTTCCTGCACAACACGTACACCGCGGCGCGTACCGGCGGTGGAACCGCCTCCACCGGGAACGCGAAGCGCGGCGGGTACAAGAGCACGCCCGGCGTGGGGACCTCGAACTTCTACCTCGAAGCCGGGGAGCTGTCGTTCGACGAGCTGCTCGCCACGGCCGAGGGGGGCGTGCTGATCCAGGATGTGAGCGGCGTGCACTCCGGAGCGAACCCGATCAGCGGCGAGTTCTCCGTGGGTGCGACGGGCCTGCGGATCTCCGGCGGGGCGCTGGGCGAGCCGCTGCGCGAGATGACGGTCGCGTCGACGCTGCCGGACATGCTCGCGGGCATCACGGGCGTCGGGAGCGACCTCCGGTTCTTCTCGTCGGTCGGCACGCCGTCGATCCTGATCGGCGAGATGACGCTCGCCGGCGTCTAGGCCCCGTCGACTAGATCGTCGCCGAACGGGCGCCGCTCACGATGAGCACGACGATGAGTCCCGCCACCGCGAGCCGGTACCACATGAACGCCTTGAAGCTGTGACGACGCAGGTAGCCGAGCAGGAACCAGATCACCACGAACCCGCTGATCGCGGAGGAGACGAACCCCCAAAGGAATTCGCTCGCGTAGCCCTGGAACCCGTTCTGCACCAGGTCGGCGCCCTTCGCGAGCCCCGCGCCGGCGATGATCGGGATCGCCAGCAGGAACGAGAACCGCGCGGAGGTCTCGCGGTCCAGCCCGATCCATCGAGCGCCGGTCATGGTGATCCCCGATCTCGACACGCCCGGCTGCAGCGCCAGAGCCTGCAGGATGCCCAGGCCCAGTCCGGTGCGCGGTCCGATCGAATCCATGCCGCGATCGAGCCGGGACCGCGCGTCCACCCACCACAACAGGACCCCGCCGACCGCCAACATGATCGCCATCAGCCACGGCTGCCCCAACGTGGTCTCGATCGTGGATTCGAGGAGCACTCCGGCGATCGCTCCGGGGATCGTCCCGATCACGAGCGCCCACGCGAGGCGTTCATCGGGCGTGTTCATCGCGCGCGAGCGGATGGAGTCGGAACCATGCCTTCAGGTAGTGCCAGAGATCGTTGCGGAAATACACGACGGCTCCGACCAGCGTCCCGACGTGCAGCGCGACGTCGAACGTCTTGTTGAGCGCGGGGTCGTTCACGATCGACCAGTTGAAGAGCCACGGCACAAGGATCAGGTGGCCGGAGCTGGACACGGGAGCGAACTCGGTTGCCCCTTGCGTCAGGCCGAGGATGATCGCCTGCAGGACGGTCACGGGAGATCCTTTCCGGTGGAAGGTCGCGCAATGCTATCGGCCTGCCCAGAGCGAAACATAGACCCGGATGTGTTGTTCCGGTGTCAAGCGGCGGGCGAGGGCGCGGGCCCGAGGATCGCGACCTGCAGCTGGCCGAACGCGCGCGCGTAGGCGAGGAGCGGGGCCGCGTCTGCATCGACGAGGAGGACGAGCGCGACCCCGGGATCTCCCGTGGACATGCCGGCGGCCCCGCTCCCGCTCGATGTGCCTCCGGCGAGGATGCGCACGACCTCGAGGCCCGACGCGACGAGCTCCGTGTGCGGCCGTCCCCCACCGTACGTGGCGTACACCTCGACGCGGTCACCCGCACGGATCGTCCCCGCCGGAGCGCCGCTCGGAACGACCACGGCTCGCAGCCCCTCAGGGACGAGCGCCGCCACCGGCCCGACCGCAGCCCCGGCCAACCTCGATCGGGTGAGGATCTCGCCGGCATCGATGTCCGCCGTGAGGACGCGCCCGACGACCGTCTCGGCGTCGCGCACCGCACCGGGGGGAGCGAAGTCCTCCGGAACGGTCGCCGCGTGGAGCATCTCGCCCGATAACGTCGTTCCCCGAGCGAGATCGGTTGCAGCCGTGACGATGTCCACCGGTGGCCCCACGGCGGGGTGCAGCGCCTCCACCCGGTCCTGGTAGCCACGGACCATGACGAACGCGAGGGCGCCGAGCACGACGGCGGACGTCATCAACACCTTCGAGGCGAGCGGCCAGCGGCGTCGGAACACGGCCCGTAGGCTCGCACCGCGCGCCGACCCATGCCGTGACCCGCGTCACGTCCTCGGGCCGGTTCCGGCGGTCACTCGACCGGACGCGGACCCTTCCTCTGTGAAAGAGGAAGGGTCCGCACGCGGAACTCCTCCAGCGCCTCGCGGCCGACGATCAACCGAACGGACTCCTCGATCCGCTCCCCGAGCGCGTGAGCGTCGTCCTCGGTCTTGAACGTGAGCTCGATGCGGACGAGCACCGGTTCGCCGGGCATCGCTACACCTCGAACCGAGCGCCGGTGAGCGCCGTCGCGCACGGACAGTCGCGTTCGACCGGCAGCGCGGGGATCATCGCGAAGAGCAGGTCGCGGAGCCGCTCGTTGTTCTCGGTGAACACCCGCACGACCTCCTCGTGCGTCACCGGCGGCACACCCTCGACGCCGACGTCGTAGTCCGTGATCAATGAGATGTTCGCGTAGCAGAGCTCCAGCTCGCGTGCGAGCACCGCCTCCGGGTACTGCGTCATGTTGATGACCTCCCAGCCGGCCGACGCGAACCACGCCGACTCCGCCCGGGTCGAGAAGCGAGGGCCCTCGATCACCACGACGGTCCCCCGATCGTGGAGCGGGATGGACAGTTCGCGCCCGCGCGAGATCGCGACCTCGCGCATCGTCGGGCAATACGGGTCCGCGAACGAGATGTGCGTGGTGTCCGGACCGTCGTAGAACGTGTTCGGCCGGTCGCTCGTGCGATCGACCATCTGGTCGCAGATCACGAAGTCGCCCGGCTTCACGGTGGGCTGGAGCGAGCCGCATGCGTTCGGGCCGAGCACACGCGAGACGCCGAGCTCCTTCATGGCCCAGACGTTGGCCTGGTACGGGACGCGGTGAGGAGGGAACTCGTGCTTCAGGCCGTGCCTCGGGATGAACGCCACCCTGCGGCCTCCGACGTCACCGATCACGGGCGGCGCCGACGGTTTGCCGTACGGCGTGTCCACGTCGACGGCCTCGGTCGACTCCAGGAACGCATAGAAGCCCGACCCTCCGAACACCCCGATCTCGGCCTCCGTCACGATCCCTTCTTCCCGTCCGAGCTCGACGTCGAGGACGATCCCGACGAGCTCGACGCGGTCGCCTTCTCAGCGGGCTTCGACGAGTCCTTCTTGTCCTTCTTGTCGCCCTTGGAGTCCGAGGACTCCGTCGAGGCCGCCGGCTTCTCGCCCGACTTCTCGCCCTTCTTCTCGCCCGACGACTTCGACTTCTTCCCGTGATCGGTGGCGTAGAAGCCCGATCCCTTGAACGAGATGGCCGGGGGCGCGAACACCTTGCGGAGCTCGCCGCCGCAGACCGGGCAGACCGTGAGCGGGTCGTCGATCATCGCCTGGACGACGTCGAACGTGTGTCCGCAATCGCGGCACCGGTACTCGTAGGTCGGCATGACGCGTCGAGTCTAGCGGAGGGTTCGAACGCGCCTCGGGACCTCGCCGCGCGCTCCGGCATAGGTCGTTCGACGCATGTCGATATCGACCTTCGGACTAGCCTTCCAGCCGATGTTCGCATGGCCCGTAGGAGCTACGGTGACCACCTGACGATCACGGCGCGCCGTCATGCGCGGAGCGCCACCCGGGGGGCGATCCAAGGAGGTCGGCGATGCGAGGATCCGGGCGAGAAGCGAGACGGCGGCCCGAGTTGGACCTGTTGGTCGGTCCGCTCGAGGCGGCGACCATCGACGACGACGCTCGGTCCGAGCGATCGGCCCCCGGGGAGATCGAACCCGTCGATCCGTTCGAACGGCCCGCGTGGCGAGAGGACGGATGACGGCCGGCCGTCTCTGGCTCCTTGGCCGATGCGTAGAAAGGCATCTACACTCGTGACTTCCCCCGATCCCAGCCTCACGACGACGGAAGGAAGCTTCATGCCGGTCAGGAAGGCCGTCATCCCCGCGGCCGGTCTCGGAACGCGCTTCCTGCCGGCGACGAAGGCGCAGCAGAAGGCGATGCTCCCGGTCGTCGACAAACCGTCGATCCAGTACGTGGTGGAAGAAGCGGTGGGCGCGGGGCTGACCGACATCCTGATCGTCACCGGACGTGGCAACCGTTCGCTCGAGGACCATTTCGATCGTTCGTTCGAGCTCGAGCACTTCCTCGAATCGAAGGGCAAGTTCGACGAGCTGAAGCAGGTGCAGGCGATCAGCGACATGGCGTCCATCCACTACATCCGCCAGAAGGATCCGTTGGGCCTGGGGCACGCGGTCTCGGTCGCCGAGGACCACATGAACGGCGAGCCGTTCGCCGTGTTGCTCGGCGACGACCTGATCCACCACTCCATGCCGCTGCTGCCGGAGATGCTCCGCGTCCACGAGCGATACGGCAGGAGCGTCATCGCCGTCCAAGAGGTGCTGCCCGAGGAGATCCAGTTCTACGGATGCGTCAAGCCGGAATGGGTCGAGGAGAACCTCGCCCGCGTCCTGTCGATCGTCGAGAAGCCGTCGCCGGAGGACGCCCCATCCAACCTGGCGGCGATCGGCCGGTACGTGCTCACGCACGACATCTTCGACGCGCTCCGAGATACCGAGCCGGGAGCGGGCGGCGAGATCCAGCTGACCGACGCGATCAACCAGCTCGCGAACGAGCAGGCGTTCTACGCCTACAGGTTCGATCGCGGACGATACGACGTCGGCAACAAGCTCGACTACCTCAAGGCCACGGTCGAGTTCGCCCTGGAACGCGACGACATCGGAGACGACTTCCGCCGGTACCTGCAGGACCTGCTCGGCGACGACAGGCTCCGCTGAGGCCTCCCCCCGCCTTCCCGAGACCACTCGGTAGACTGCCGCCATGGCCGAACGTCGCCACGTCCACGATCACGACGACGTCGCCGGGCTGCTCTCCGTGGAGGAGGCGCGGACGGAACGTCCTGTCGCAGATCCATCCATTGGCTCCCTTGAACCTGCCGCTGACGGAGGCGTTCGGGTGCGTGATCGCCGAGGACGTGACCGCCGATCGGGATCTTCCCGAGTTCGCGTCGTCGGCCATGGACGGGTTCGCCGTCCGCTCCTCCGACGTTCGCGGCGCGTCGCCCGCGTCCCCCGTCGAGCTGAAGATCGTCGGCAGCGCCCGGATCGGGCGCAGACCCGATGCCGTGGTCGGCGGGGGAGAGGCGGTCCGTATCGCGACAGGGGCCCCGATCCCGGCCGGCGCCGACACCATCGTGCCGATCGAGAACGCCGAGCCCGGTGGGGAGATGGCGACGATCTTCGACGGTCCGCCCGCTGGCCAGCACATCCGTCCCTCCGGTGAGGACGTGCGTGCCGGGCAGGTCCTGGTGCCGGCGGGCAAGCGCCTGGGGCCGCCGGAGATGGGGCTGCTCGCGAACGCAGGGTTCCCGCACCCCAGCGTGCACCCCCGACCCCGCGTGATCGTCCTGTCCACCGGCGACGAGCTGATCCCGCCGACCGAAACACCGGAGTTCGGGCAGGTCCGCGACTCGAACGCCTACATGATCTTCTCGGCTCTCCGCGATGTCGGCGCCCAGCCGGTGCTGGCCGGCATCGTGAAGGACGACGTCGACGCGCTGAAGGAGACCGTGCTCAGCTACCTGATCCAGGCCGACGCGTTCATCTCGTCGGGCGGGTGTCTCGGTCGGCGAACGCGACGTCGTGAAGGCCGCGTTCTTCCGTCGTGGCGACGTGGAGTTCTACAAGGTGGCGATGCAGCCCGGCATGCCGCAAGGGTTCGGGCACATCGAGGGCAAGCCCTACTTCGGCCTGCCGGGCAATCCGGTGAGCGTCTTCGTGAGCTACGAGATCTTCGTTCGTCCGGCCATCCTCAAGATGATGGGTCGTACGCAGCTGTTCCGCCCGGAGGTGACCGCCACGCTCTCGGAGGACGTCGCCGGTCCGAGGGGCAAGCTGCAGTTCGCCCGCGTGCGTCTGGAGCGCAGCGACGACGGCTGGATCGCGACGCCAACCGGCTCTCGAGGCTCGAACCTCATCTCGACGGTCGTGAAGGCGAACGGTCTGGCGATGGTGCCGGTCGGGACCGCCGTCGCCGAAGCCGGCTCCGAGGTTCGCGTGATCGTGTTCCGCTCCTCGGAGGACTGAGCGTGAGCGAGGTGGCGCGGATCGTCGAGGTCGGGGGAGAAGCAGATCACGGATCGCGAGGCGACCGCCGAGTGCATCCTGACGACGACCCCCGAGGCGTGCGCACATCTGATCGCGGGAACGCGCAAGGGCAAGCCGATCGAAGCCGCCCGGATCGCCGGCCTGATGGGGGTCAAACGCACGCCCGACCTGCTGCCGTTCTGCCATCCGATCGCGGTGACCGGCGCGGAGGTCGTCCTCGAGCCCGACGAGCGCGCGGGGACCATCCGGATCCAGGTCACCGTTCGCGCCAAGGACCGTACCGGGGCGGAGATGGAGGCGCTCACGGCCGCGGCCGTCGCGGCCCTGAGCCTCTACGACACCACGAAGGAGTTCGACCGCGCCGCGCACATCGACGGTCTGCGCCTCCTGGCGAAGTCGGGCGGCAAGAGCGGAGACTACCGAGCGGACTGAGTGGTCAGTTGGGATACGATGCGGGCATGTTGGGGACGTACAGCGACTGGATGCTGAGCCTCCCGGCGATCCTGCAGGTGCTCGTGGCGCTCGCGACCCTCACCGTCATCGGGCTGACGCCGCTGCTGCTGTGGCTGGGGTACGCCGTGATCTCGACACGGGATGCGTCGCGCGGCAGCCAGGATCCCGCGAAGCCGTAGGCGTCCTCCAGGAGCGGAGCCGGGGCTCAACGTCCCGTCAGCGAGAAGTGCATGTAGTC
>CAVRSI010000034.1:0-20670 GCA_963723855.1 uncultured Actinomycetes bacterium
CCTAAAGTAGGTCGCGACCTGCGCCGATACCTCTCTGACGTCTCTCGGGCTGGAAGAGGCCCATCGCGACCTCCACATCACCCCGAGGAGTTCGATGAAGTGGCGGCGGAGCTGGGACGCACGCTCGATCACTTCGGGGTCCCACCGCGTGAGAAGGATGAAGTGCTGGCGGCCTTCGCGGCGCACAAGGGCGAAGTGACCGAGGGGTGGATGGTTTCGGCCTAGGGGGGCGCGCATCGTCTCCTATATCAGCCCTGTCGAGGGACATGGCTGCACCCTCCGTCACCCAGGGACGCGTATCTTGTGCCAATTGGTCGTCATGGCGCACACCGATGAACGTTGCCGACGGCATCGCCTCGCCGCCGAGGCCCCACCTCGATAGGTTTTGGAACTTAGCTAGGAAGCGGCTCGCGCACCCCGCTAGCTCTTTCCTGAGCCACGGACCTTCCGCTCGACCTTACCGGCAACATCCTGAACGGTGCCCTTGGCCTTCTGTGCTGAGCCTTTCGCCTGAAGGCTCCGATCCTTCGTCGCTTTTCCGACCGCCTTCTTGGCCGACCCCGCGACCTTGTTCGCTTTGCCCTTGACCTGCTTCGATGTCCCCGCCATCACGCATCTCCCTTCTCGCTGCTTCCATCGTTCCCTTGTCCAGCACGTCGCAAACCGGGTGCGTGGAGCGCCGGCCGGATCGTGTCATCTTGCGTTGCCTGAGGTGCTCTCCTTCGTCTCAAGGCCGATCGCAGCCCGCAGTTCCTTCATGTCGTCGTCGAGCGAGGAATCCGGTGACTGCGCGGCCAGATGCTCCATGAGATCAGCGAGGCCGTCTGCGATCGCGTTCAGTTTGTGCTGCGTCGCTTGATCGGTTCGGGTTTGGCTGTTCTGCAAGAGCGCGACCATGAGGAACGTGACGATCGTCGTCGTGGTGTTGATCTCCAATTGGTATTGCGAGTCCAGGAACGCGTTGAGGTTCCCCTTAGACACGATGAGGCTGACACCCTGCACCAGCCAGATGATGACGAGCAGCAAGCAGAACGCGAAGAACGGGGCGCGGCTGGCAAGCCTGGCGGCCAGTCCCGCGAACTTGTCGAAGAAACCGATCCTGCTTGAGACCTCGCTCGGCATGAGGACGGGGAAGGACTTCTCAGCCATGAGCACTCCTTTCCTCGGTTCGTTGCGCCTAGGCGGATAGTTAAGCGGCTTCGGAGTTGCCGGGACGCGCGTAGGTCCCTCTGCGGCCTCCCCCGTACCCACCACGACAGACCACCAACAAGAGGGTCCCCGCGGGGGAACGAGAAATAAGGAAAGCTGCGCGACCGGCTGGATGCGAACGGGCAACCCTGTGGATCTCCTCCTGGGTTCGTCGAGAGCTGCGGTGAGCGTCAGTTGAGGTGAAGGTGAGGTGAAGGTTGATCCCGAATGGCATCAAGGGTCGACTCCAGCGGTATTGCTCCTGTTGCGAGCACAAGCCAAAGCCGAGAACTGGGTAGGAAACTGGGCATTGACTCCGCGACCCGCATGAAGGCTTCTGCGACGAGGAGGGAACTGCCACGGGGGAGCGGATGTCGCAGGTTTCGACTAACTGTTGGAAACAGCCGAGCGAACGTCGCTCTTCGTCAGCGCATCCCGCTGGGGAATGGCCCCGGCATCTGATAGGTCCACGAGTCCCTGCGACCTCGCGGTGAGCCGACGCTTGGTCGAGACGGCCCACGCGCTGATCTGATCGTAGCGCTCACGTCCTGCCTTGGTGCCGAAGACGTAGGCGGCTCCTCCCACCACGATCAACCGCAGCAGGCCGCTTCGAGGCTTCGCCGTGACCTTGGTTTTACGCTCGGACGCACGGTTCAAAGCGTCGAGCACGCTCTGCTCCGCTCCCGCTCCCGTTCGCGCTCGAGCTCAGATCTCGTTATCCGCAACTCCGTGCGCAGACGGCCATTCTCCTCGTCGAGACGGTCAACGCGTTTGGCGTTGCGCACCGACTGCCAGCGATCGGACACCTGGCTCATCTTCATGCGAGTTCCGAGTTGCATGTTGCTCTCCCTCCCCTTATCTCGATGGCGTCGCGTCCCACCGGATTCCTACTCCTGGCATGCCCGTCCTGCGCGGCGTTGAAACCTCGACCCGATGGCTGCGCGGATCCGACGGGCGAGCCTGCGAGGGCGGGACGTTTGGATCGATCTGGCCGAACCGTCGGGAGGGGACGGATGCTAACGACTCCCAAGGATCGAGGACCGCCCAGGGCAGCACTACGCGGGATACGAGCCTCTGGTCGCCCTGCTCCTGGTAATCCGTCAAGGCCGCAGGCTTTGCCTCAACCTGGTGCCCACAAGGTGGCCGGGCTCGACCCGGGTAGCACCTATCCCCGATCTCGAGAACGAGCTCGGTCCATCCCACCCCCTGAGAAGCGATTGGTTTATCCCTCTGAAGAGCCGGTTACCTACAAACCATGGATCGCGAAGGCGGCTTCCTGCTCGACCGTGACTGGAGAGACCGGCTCGTCGACCTAGGTCCCGAAGGCCGCGCCTCCTTGATGCGCGAACTGAATCTCCCGGGCGCCGAGCCGGAGACCTTGATCGATGCGCTGTATCCGGTTGACGAGTTCCGGAGCTTGACCGGGTTCCTGAGCGAAGCGGAACACGGCCTTCCGATGCTTGAAACCGTCGTTGCCGAACTCCGATCGATGGAGCGAACGGACTACCAACGGGCAAAGCAAGCTACAGGTATGGGAGCGGGAACCGCACACACTTCGGTTCGTTGACGATGGCGATGGGACGGCTCCGACGGCTGGCGTTTCGAGCCGATGCGGCGCAGCAGCGGCATCCAGGGCTCGCGCTTCCTGCTGCGGTGATCCGGAAGTTCGCGGATGACCGGGCCGGGGGATTAGCAGCGCTCATCGCGTACTACGCGTTCTTCTCCCTGTTCCCCCTGATGCTCGTGGCGGTGACCGTGACGTCCTACATCCTCCATGGCAACGAGCAACTCCAGAACCGCATCGTCGATTCGATGTTGGTGAATCTTCCGATCATCGGAACCCAGATCCGTGGCGGTATCCACTCCATCAACGGGAGCATGTTCGCGCTCACCGTCGGGATCGCGGGAGCCCTCTGGGCCGGCATGGGAGTCCTCGCGTCCGTGGAATCCGCGCTGGACGACATCTGGGACGTCCCGCGACGGGAACGGGCGTCGATCGATCCCTCGCCTGATCCGAGGGGCCGTCGTCCTCGTCGCGTTGGGAGCGGCGGTCCTCGTCGCGGCGCTGACGGCCGGGATCTCAACCGCGATGAGCTCGGTTCCAGCTGCCGTGATCGGTTGGTCTGTCGCCGCGGTCCTCAACGTCGGGACGATGATGATCGTCTTCAGGGTGCTGACGGCGGCGCAGGTCTCAAGACGCGATGTGTGGCCGGGTGCCACACTCGCAGGTGTGCTCTGGACGGGGCTCCAGGCGCTCGGCGGCTACATCGTGGGCAGGCGGATCTCAGGGGCAAGCGACGTTTACGGCGTCTTCGCCGTGGTGATCGGATTGTTGTCATGGCTGTACCTCGGCGCACAGATCACCGTGCTCGCCGCCGAGCTCAACGTTGTCCTGCGAAAGGGCTTGTGGCCCCGTTCCTTGATCCCGCCGCCTCACCGCCCGGAGGACGACCGCGCGATGCGCTTGCAAGCCCAAGAAGAGGAGGCTGATCCGAGGGAGCGCGTGTCGGTCGAGTTCCGCGATGGTCCCGCGTAGCAGCCCGAGATACTTTGTGATCAACGGTTGAAAGGGCCAAGCGAAGGGAAGGATGCGTCCACGCGCCACACCCCGGCCGCAACGGTCGGCCGTTTCCGGCGGCCGAGGGGTGCGCGTCGATGAGAGGTACCGGTGTCGCGCGGCAGATGCATCCTGAGCCAGCGAGGATCGATCTGGCGCTCTGTCGCGACCGCCATCTGTTGCGCTTACCGGCGGTTCCTCAGCGCCCGCGAGGGTACCGAGAAATGCTTTCCCCGTTCACCGGCGATGATGTGACTTGCCTCGGAAACTTCAGGTCGACGGCTAAGGTTCGTCAACTAGAGTCGACGGATGCGTTCCCTGCGACGACCAGCGATGCTTTAGCAATGCCTAGCGGGAGACCCAGCGCAAAACCAACATGCACCCCCAAGTCAGATCACCCACTGGAACTGATTCGAGAAGGCCCCAAGCGTAGGAGACGCGTCATTTGCAGCGACCGGTTGGACGAGTTGCCAACTTTGGACGCGTCCTACGGGCACGAGCATCACGTGGGTGTGGTCCTCACGCACCGGCTGCCCACATGCCTTGCAAGTGGCCAAGAACTCGCTGCTTCTCCCTCCATTCGTCCCCGCCCGACGGCTAGGGGGAAGCGCAGAATGTGCGCATCGCCAGGCAGTTAGGACGCTAATGTGGCGGGTGGAGCCCATACAACCCACCTTGGTCCTAGGTCTTCCTGGTCATGCTGCGATCTGTGCACTTCCTTCAGGACTCGCCGCGCAACTCCCGCTCTCGAAGCACGCCCAGCACGACCGCCCGCGAGTGAGTTGACTCCTCGAGGTCGATCAGGAGTTGCGCGAACGCCTGGGTCTTTGGGATCGCTGAACAAGTCGCCGATTCGGCGGGCACGCTCGTGGTCCGGGAGCATCAAGATGTGCTGAAGTACGGCACGTGATGTGGGCCCGATCGCGTCCAGGCGATCGAATCCGTCACCGCGGTTGTAGCTTGACGCTGTGCACGCTGTCGAACGCGAGCGCCGCCTTGGCCAGCCCAAGTCCCATCCGAGCAAGGCCGAACGCCACTCCCTCGCCCCGAGAGCCACTGGCACGATTGGTTGGAGGAGGTGGATATGCGATGACTACGAGACTCCAAGACCATGTTGTTGTGCCCGCGCACTCCCGAGGAGAAACGCCAACTAGCGATCAAGCGGATCAAGGCCAAGAACGACTTCAAGGGCCACCTGATCTTGTACCTGGCCGTCAACGCGCTCCTGGTCGTGATCTGGGCGATGACGAACGCGGGCGAGCCCTACCCGCAAGGGTTCTTCTGGCCGATCTTCCCGATCGTGGGGTGGGGCGTGGCGGTCGCGATGAACGCCTACGCCGTCTACCGCGGCAATGTCTACACGGAGGACCGGATCCAGCGGGAGCTGAAGAAGCTGTCGTGATGATGGGAGGGATCACACCCTCCTGGAACGACAGTGCCGTCGTGTTTGTGTCGCGGGCAGTCAACAGAGTTTGCGTCCACGGTTGACGCCTGCGCCCAAGACCGAGGGCAGGGGGTAGAGGCGAGAGGCACCCTCTCCGTCGGTCCAGATCTACCTAAATCACCTCTACGACGAACGGGGCACCACCAAGATTCGACACCCGCGCCGGGAAACCTAGGTCCGCCCGGCGTCCGACTCCGCGCTCGACCCGGAGACGTCTCCGCGTGGAGCGCGGAGTCGGTTGGCGCTGATCGGCTCGGTGCTGGACGACGACGCCGACATCGAGCTCGTGATCGAGACGGTCACGGCGTAGCTCGCAGAACGATTCGCCACCGATTCGCCACCGCGATCCTGGGCGGCCAGCGAGGAAGCGCTGGTCAAACCGTGGGCCCCCGGGGATTCGAACCCCGAACCTGCGGATTAAGAGTCCGTTGCTCTGCCAGATTGAGCTAGAGGCCCGGCGCAGTCTAGCAACTGCCATCGGACCGATCGGATGGGGTGACCGAGGGGACTTGAACCCCCAGCCTCCAGGACCACAACCTGGCGCTCTAACCACTTGAGCTACGGCCACCACGTGCGTCTTCACGATACCAACGGCGTGCCGGAGCTTCCCAGGCGCCGGGGCGCTGGGGTATCATCCGCTCAGGTTTGAACCGCCGTTCAATCACAGCTCGCGGGTGGTCCCGCGGGGAGCGGCGGTTCGTCGCGAGGAGGCGGAACCCCATGGTCGTCAACGAGACGATCGACATCGACCTCGATCGGATAGACACGCTGATCGAGCAGGAGGAAGCGAAGCTCGAGCCCAAGCACCGCGCATCGATCGCGTATCGCGAGGTTGCCGAGCGCACGATCGCCGGAGGTGTCGCCTCCAGCTGGCAGGCCGCGCCGCCGCACGCGATCTACATCGATCACGGACTGGGCAACCGGCTCTGGGACATCGACGGCAACGAGTACCTCGACTTCCACCTGGGCTACGGCGCCATGGTCGCCGGCCATGCGCATCCGAAGATCGTCGAAGCGGTCCAGCGACAGGTCGCGCTCGGCACGCATTTCGCGCAGCCGACGAAGGACCTCGACGCGGTCGGCGACAGCCTGGTCGAACGGTTCGGGCTGCCGCTCTGGCGGTTCTGCAACTCCGGCACCGAGGCCACGCTCGAGGCCACCCGGCTCATGCGCGCGAACACGGGCCGCGAGATGATCGTGAAGATCGAGGGCACGTATCACGGCCACCACGATTCGCTGATGTTCTCCGTCGGTCCCAACCCGGCGAAGATCGGACCGCGGGAGCACCCGAACACGGTGCCCCAGGCGCTCGGCATCCCGAAGGCGATGGCGGATCTGGTCCGCATCGTGCCGTTCAACGACCTGACCGAGGCGGCCCGCGCGTTCGAGGAGAACGACGGCAAGGTCGCCGGCATGATCGTCGAGCCGGCCATGATGAACTGCGGCGTGATCCTGCCGGACCCGGGCTACCTCCAGGGACTGAAGGACCTGGCGCACGCGCACGGCGCCTACCTGGCGTTCGACGAGGTGAAGACCGGCGCGACGATCGCGTTCGGCGGCGCGGTCGAAGCGTTCGGCGTGACGCCCGACATCGTCTGCGTGGCGAAGGCGATCGGCGGCGGCCTGCCTTGCGGCGCGATCGGCGCCACCCGCGAGCTGTACCGGCCGGTCCTGGACGATGAGTACGACATGGCCGGCACGTTCAACGGCAACCCGCTGACCATGGCGGCGACCAAGGCGACGCTCACCGAGGTTCTGACGCGTGACGCATACGATCGGTTCAACGCGATCCACAAGGTCCTCGCCGACGGCTGCACGTCGGTGATCGAGAAGTACCGCCTGCCGGCGTACGTGTCGGGCTTGGGCGCGAAGGGCTCGGTCATCTACAGCGCGACGCCGGTCCGCGAATACCGCGACGCCATGGGGATCGACGAGCGGATCACGTACATCGCCTGGCTCTTCCAGCAGAACCGCGGCGTCTTCAAGTCGCCTTGGGCCAAGCAGGAGACCTGGACGACCTCGGTGTTCCACACCGACGAGGACGCCGGGCGGTACGTGGACAACTTCGAGGAGCTCGCCGCCGCCCTCACGGCGTGACCCGCCGCGACGGAGTCGGCGTAGGCTACGGCGTCATGAACGTCACGGAGTTCTCGCTGGACGTGGGTGGCGGCCGCTCGCTCGACGTGCGCGTCGCCGGGCCGGAGGACGGGGTCGTCCTGGTCGCGCACCACGGCACGCCGTCCACGGGGCGGCCGTTCCGCCCGTACGTGGAGGCGGGCGCGGAGCGCGGGCTCCGGCTCGTGACGTACACCCGACCCGGATATGCGGGGTCCACGCGCCACCTCGGCCGTTCCGTCGCCGATTGCGCGGCGGACACCGCGCGCGTCGCCGATCATCTGGGGGCGGATCGCTTCTACACCACCGGGCAGTCGGGCGGGGGGCCGCATGCGCTCGCATGCGCGGCGCTGCTTCCGGACCGGGTCATCGCGTGCGCCACGACCGCCGGCGTCGGGCCGTTCGACGCGGACGGGCTCGACTTCCTGGCCGGGATGGCGCAGGAGAACATCGAGGAGCTGGGCGCGGCCGTCGAGGGCGCGGAAGCGCTGGAGGAGTTCCTCCTGAGTCGATGCCGAGAAGCTCCGGAGCGCCACGGCGTCCGACCTCTCGGAGGCCCTCGGTGGCCTGGTGTCGCCCGTCGACGTCGCGGGCGCTCACCGGAGCGAGTTCGCCGAGCACGCGATGGCGATGTTGCACGAGTCCGATCTCGACCGGCATCTGCGGGGTGGTTCGACGACGACATGGCGTTCGTGCGCCCGTGGGGGTTCGACGTGGCGGACGATCACGCGTGCCCGTCACCGTATGGCAGGGCGCGCAGGATCGCATGGTGCCGTTCGCGCACGGGGAGTGGCTCGCCGCGCACGTCGCGGGAGCCAAGGCCCGGCTCTCCGACGACGAGGGCCACCTGTCCCTCATCCTCGGCTCGTTCCCGGCGATCCTCGACGATCTGATGGCCGTCTCGGAGGTGTGATCGGTGTCGACCGAGACCCGACGCGACGTCGTGCAGATCGACATGGAGCTGATCGAACGGCTCCTGAAGGTCGAGACCGCGGCGCTCGACGAGAAGCATCGTGGGAGCCTCGCGTATCGCGATGAGGCCAACGCGGCGCCTGCCGGGAGGCGTGAGCTCGTCGTGGCAGTCCTGGCCGCCCCATCCGATCTACGTCCGGCGCGGCAAGGGCTCGCACGTCTGGGACATCGACGAGAACGAGTACGTCGACTACCACAACGGCTACGGCGTCATGGTCATGGGTCACGCGCACCCGAAGATCGTGGAGGCCGTGCGGGAGCGGGTGGCGTTGGGAACGCATTTCGCCCAGCCGACCGAGGACGGGCTGATCGTCGCCGACCAGCTCGCGGAGCGGTTCCAGCTGCCGTACTGGCGCTTCGGCAATTCGGGGACCGAGTCCACGCTCGACGCGGTCCGCATCATGCGCGCGCTGACCGGTCGCAAGCTGATCCTGAAGATCGAGGGGACCTATCACGGGCACCACGATTCGCTGATGGTGTCGGTGTTCCCACCGGAGAGCGAGGCGGGTCCGCGCGAGCACCCCGCGTCGGTCCCGCAGACGCTCGGCCTGCCCGAGGAGTTCGTCGACCTGGTGGTCGCGGTGCCGTTCAACGACGCGGACGCCGCCGAGCGCGCGTTCGTCGAGCACCCAGAGCAGATCGCCGGCATGATCGTGGAGCCCGCCATGACCAACTGCGGCCTGGTGCTGCCCGATCCCGGCTACCTCCAGACGTTGAAGGACATCTGCCATCGGCACGGCGCGTACCTCGCCTTCGACGAGGTCAAGACCGGGTGCACGCTCGCGTGGGGCGGGGCCGTCGAGGCGTTCGGCGTGGTGCCCGATCTGGTGTGCCTGGCGAAGGCGATCGGCGGCGGCCTGCCGTGCGGCGCCATCGGCGGCACCGACGAGGCCATGGGCATGGTGATCCGGGGAGAGCTGGATCAGGTCGGCACGTTCAACGGAAACCCGCTCACGCTGGCGGCGTCGAAGGTGAACCTGACCGAGGTGTTGACCCGGGATGCGTACGCCGAGCTCGAACGGATCAACGCGATACTCGCCGGGTGTGAGGACGTCATCGCCGAGCGTCGGCTGCCCGGCGAGCATGAAGCGCCTCGGCGCGAAGGGTTCGATCGACTGGCGCTCCACGCCGATCCACGAGTACCGAGACCTCTGGGAGATCGACGACCGGGTGCCGCAGCTGGCATGGCTCTGGCAGCTGAACCGAGGTGTCTTCAAGTCGCCCGGCTCGAAGTGGGAGAGCTGGACCACGTCGATCGTCATGAGCGACGCCGACGCGCAGCGGTACGTCGACAACTTCGCGTCGTTCGCGGACGCGATCACCGGCGGGTAGGCGAACGCGTGGACGGACCGGAAGCGACGGATCCGGCGACCGAGAGCGGCAAGGCGTCGGCGCCGCCGTGGATGCCGTGGTTCCTTCGACAGGTGACGATCCGCGGCGTCCTGGTCCTCATCGCGGGGATCTGGGGCGTGATGCTCATCACGGATCTCACCTCGAAGTTGTCGAGCGTGATCGGGATCCTGTTCACCGCGTTCTTCCTCTCGTTCGCGATCGAGCCCGCGGTCAACTGGCTGGCATCGCGCGGGTGGCGTCGCGGCAGCGCCACCGGGTTGATCTTCCTGGCGGTCTTCATCGCGTGCGTCATCCTGGTGGCGCTCGTGATCCCGGCGGTGATCTCGGGCACGAAACAGTTGATCGCGGCGGCTCCCGACATGGTTCGCACGTTCGTGCGGTTCGCCAATCGACTCGGCTGGCACATCTCCGCCGACAACCTGACCAATCAGATCGAGCAGCACGCACAGGAACTGGTGGGATCGGCGGCGAGCCTTGCCGGGAACGTCTTCGGCATCGCCGCGTCCATCCTCGGTGGGCTCTTCCGATGGGCGACGATCGCCCTGTTCACGTTCTACATCGTCGCCGAGGGGCCGAAGTTGCGGCGGATCATCTGCAGCGCCCTGCCTCCGAAACAGCAATCACACGTGCTGTTCGTCTGGGATCAGGCGATCGAGAAGACGGGCGGCTACTTCTACTCGCGCCTGCTCCTCGCCGTGATCAACGGCACCGGCATGTACATCACGCTGCGGGTGTTCAGCGTTCCCTTCGCCGCACCGCTCGCGATCTTCGAAGGGCTGGTCGCCGAGTTCATCCCCATCGTGGGCACGTACATCGCGGGTGCGGCGCCGGTGTTCGTCGCGCTCCTCTCATCGTTGGGGGCCGGGATCGCCGCTCTCGCGTACGTGTTGATCTATCAGCAGATCGAGAACTACTGGCTGAGTCCCCGCCTGACCGCGAGGACGATGCAGCTGCATCCGGCGGTGGCGTTCGCGGCGGCCTTGATCGGTGGAGCGATCGGCGGCATCCTCACGGCGTTCCTCGCCCTGCCGGTAGCCGCCGTGGTGCAGGCGGCGATCCAGGAGTACGGCAAGCGCTACACCGTGGTCGAGGACGGACTCACGGCGGAGGCCGATCCGCGACCTCCGAAGGACGACAAGCCCGGCATGGTCGAACGGTACCGGCGAGCGCAAGAACAAGGACGACGGCCCGGACGCGTGAGCCCGGCTCCCCTGCGGTTGACGATCGAACGCGCGCGACGTCTCTCCGTCGTCGCGCAACTCCTGTCCGCGCCCCGGCCGCGGACGATCGAAGAGGTCGTGCGCGGTCTCGGCGAGGTCCAGGTGGACCCGACGAGCGCGATCGCGCGCACGGAGCACCTCGTGCTCTGGAGCCGGCTGGGCGCGCGGTTCCGCGTCGCGGATCTCGAGCGCATGCTCTGGGACGAGCATTCGCTGTTCGAATACCGGGCGCACATCGTCCACGTCGAGGACTTCGCGATCCATCGCGAGTCGATGCGGCGGTTCGCGGGTGGCCGTACGCCGAGCGACCTCAGGCGCTCGTACTGGCGTGACTGGATGGACGCGAACGCGGCGTTCCGCCGCTACGTGCTCCGCGAGCTTCGCCGCCGTGGTCCGCTTCGAACGAGGGAGCTCGAAGATCGCGCCGTCGAGGGCTGGCAGACCGGTGGATGGAACGACGACGGGAAGAGCACGGCGATGATGCTCGAGCTCCTGTGGGCGCGGGGGGAGGTGATGATCGCCGGCCGGGACGGGCAGCAGCGGCTCTGGGACCTGGCCGAGCGATGCGTGCCCGTCGATCAACCTCGGTTGTCCAAGACGGCGCTGGCACGCCGGGTCGTCGAGGCTCATCTGCTGGCACGCGGCGTGGGCACGCCGAATCAGATCGCCCGGACGTTCGACGGCCGGCCCGCCGGGTGGGAGCGCGCGCTCGAAACGTTGGTGCGAGAGGGCGTGGCGGTCCCCGTACGCGTCGGCGACCTGAACGGGCCGTGGTACGTCCACGCCGACCTGCTGGACCGCCCGTTCCGGGCACGCACGACGCTCCTGTCGCCGTTCGACGACCTGGTGTCGGATCGAGATCACACCGAGCAACTGTTCGGCTTCCGGTTCCGGCTGGAGATCTACGTGCCGAAGGCCAAGCGGGAGTTCGGCTATTTCGTGCTGCCGATCCTGCACGGCGACCGGCTGATCGGGCGGATCGATCCCCGGTTCGATCGTGCGACGGGGGTCCTGCATGTGAACGCGGTCTATGCCGAGGAGGGTGCGCCCGCCGATGCGGGCGCGGCCGTTCGGCGAGCGATCGAGGAGTTGGGGCGCTGGCGCGGGGCAGGCGACATCCGGTTCACGCGGAAGGTGCCGACCGCGTGGCGTGCTCATCTGACCTGAGGTCACGCCGTCCGCACCTGCCCGGACGTGCCGCGTCACTACACTCCCTGACCGAACGACATCTCCGAAGGGACGGTGCATCGACATGCCGAACGGCATCCTGGAACGGCTCGCGGACGGCCCCGTCCTGGGCGACGGCGGCTACCTGCTGGAGCTGGAGAAGCGCGGGTACGTGCAGGCGGGCCCGTTCACGCCCGAGGTCGTGATCGAGCATCCGGACGCCCTGATGCAGCTGCACCGCGAGTTCCTGCGCGCGGGGGTGGACGTGCTGCAGACCATGACGTTCTACGCCAGCGACGACAAGCTCGCGACCGTCGGCCTGGAGGGCAAGGTCGACGACATCAACCGCAACGCCGTGCAGATCGCGCGACAGGTCGCCGCCGAAGGAGACGCGCTCGTCGCGGGCAACCTCTGTCTCACGTGGGCCTACGATCCCGCGGACCCCGCGAGCGCGGACCACGTGCGGGCGTTGTTCGATCGGCAGCTCCAGGACCAGATCGACGCCGGCGGCGTCGACTTCTGGATCGGCGAGACGTTCTCGTTCGTCGGCGAGGCGATCCTGTTCGTCGAACGCGCCAAGGCGACCGGGCTGCCGGTGATGGCCACGATGTGCTTCGAGCAGCCGGTGCCGGCGTCGTACGAGGGTGACTCACCGGCCGATTGCGCGCGCAAGCTCGCGGACGCCGGGGCCGACATCGTCGGCGTCAACTGTCTCAACGGGCCGGAGCAGATGCTGCCCATCGCGATCGAGATGCGAGGAGCGGTGGGCGGGCACGTGGCGGCGCAGCCGGTCGCGTACCGCACGACGGCCGAGCAGCCGGATTTCACGGCCACGGGCAACTTCCCGTACGAGCTCGATCCGCTGCAGCTGTCCCGCAAGGAGATGGGCGACTTCGCGCGGCAGGCGCGTGACGCCGGCATCGACTACATCGGATCGTGCTGCGGTTCCGTGCAGGGCCACGTCCGCGCCATGGCGAAGGTCATGGGCAAGCTCCCCGCCGAGGAGCGCGAGTGGAGGTCGGCGACCGGCAAGGCCATGTCGGCCTACGAGTACCGCGAGCACTCCGAGACCGAGGTCTGACCGGCGTGAGCGTGCGGCGCGGGTTCGACGTCGCCGTCGTCGGGCTCGGCGGCATCGGCTCGGGCGCCGCGTACTGGGCGGCGAAACGCGCCGGCGCGGGCGTGCTCGGCCTCGAGCGGTTCGAGCTCGGACACGAACGCGGCGCGTCGCAGGATCACTCGCGGATCATCCGCCTCAGCTACCACACGCCGGCGTACGTGCGGTTCGCGCAGGACGCCTACGCCGCATGGGCCGACGTGGAACAGACCTCCGGCGACCGATTGGTCGTGAAGACCGGCGGCATCGACCTGTACCCGCCGGACGCGATGCATCACGCGGCGGACTACGAGCGGTCGCTCGACGAGGTCGGGGTTCCCTACGAATGGATGGATGCCGCCGGGGCCATGCGCCGTTGGCCGCAATGGCATCTCGACGACGACGTCCGCGTGATGTATCAGGAGGCGTCGGGCATCGCGGCGGCGGCGACGGCGAACGCGGCGCACCGCCGGGTGGCCCGCGAGCTCGGCGCGACGCTGGTGGACGAACGCGCGCGTGACGTCCGTGCGCGAGGAGGGTGGTGGCTACGAGCTGATCGCCGGCGGCGAGACGTACCGCGCCGACCGTCTGATCGTGACCGCCGACGCGTGGACGAACGAGATCCTCGAGCAGCTCTGGCGCCCGATCAACCTGACGGTCACGCAGGAGCAGGTGCACTACTACGCGTCGCGCGACCTGGATGCGTTCGATCCCGAACGGTTCCCCATCTGGATCTGGATGGGCGATCCCTCCTTCTACGGCTTCCCCGCGTTCGGGGAGGCGGGCGCGAAGATCGGGCGCGACGTCGGCGGGCGCGAGGTCACCGGCGATACGCGTTCGTTCGATCCCGACCCGGCGTATTCGGACGCGCTCGACGGGTTCATGCAGGAACACCTGCCCGGCGGGTTCGGACCGTATCTCCTGCAGCGATCGTGCCTCTACACGATGACGCCCGACCGGGACTTCGTGATCGACCTGGTGCCGGGTCACGAGCGCGCGGCGATCGGACAGGGCGCGGCGCACGCGTTCAAGTTCGCCAGCGTGTTCGGCAAGTCGCTCGTCGAGCTCGTCTTCGACGGCAAGGCGGAGTCGGACGTGAGCGATTGGTCGATCGAGCGCGACGTCCTCACCATGGAGGACCCGCCCACGGAGTTCTTCGTCTAGCGCCCCGCAGCTAGACTCCACCGCGTGGGCGAGCCGCAGGTGGGCGTCATCATGGGATCGCGTTCCGACTGGGAGACCATGCGGGTCACGGTCGAGACGCTCGAAGACCTCGACGTCCGCTACGAGACCCGCGTGGTGTCGGCGCACCGCACGCCGGACCTGCTCTTCGAGTACGCGTCCACCGCCGCGGAGCGAGGGTTGAAGGTGATCATCGCGGGCGCCGGTGGAGCCGCGCATCTTCCCGGCATGACCGCCGCCAAGACCGAGCTGCCGGTGCTCGGCGTTCCGATCGAATCGAAGGCGTTGAAGGGCATGGACTCCTTGCTCTCGATCGTCCAGATGCCGGCCGGCGTGCCCGTCGGCACGCTCGCGATCGGCCGGGCCGGTGCGGTCAACGCCGCACTGCTGGCAGCGGAGATCGTCGCGCTGGAAGACGACGGGGTCCGCGATCGTCTGAAGCGGTTCCGGGCGACGCAGACCAAGAACGTCCTGTCGCATCCCGATCCCGACGACCGGTAGTCGCGCATGCGCGTCGGGATCGTGGGCGGGGGCCAGCTCGGTCGCATGCTCGCTCTCGCGGGGTACCCGCTGGACATCCGGTGCACCACGCTCGATCCGGCCCGGGATTCGCCGGCGTCACAGGTTGCCCCGAGCATCGTCAGCGCCTACGACGATCGGCAGGCGCTCGCGCTCCTGGCCGACGGTGCCGACGTCGTCACGTACGAGTTCGAGAACGTCCCCGTGGAAGCGGCTCGGTTCCTGGTGGAGCTCGCTCCCGTGTTCCCGCCTGCCCGAGGCGCTCGAGACCGCCCAGGATCGGGTGCGGGAGAAGGAGCTCTTCGACGACGTCGGGCTGCCGACCGCCGCGCACGAAGCGGTGGCGACGCCGGAGGAGCTCCGCGCCGCGGTGGGACGGGTGGGGACCCCGGCGGTCCTGAAGTCGCGCCGGCTGGGCTACGACGGGAAGGGGCAGGCGGTGATCCATGACGCCGTGCTCGCCGAGGACGCGTGGCGCGCGATCGGCGAGGTGCCGTCGATCCTCGAGCGAGCTCGTCCGGTTCGACCGGGAGCTCTCGATCATCGGCGCCCGCGGTCGCGACGGCTCGGTCGCCTTCTATCCGCTCGTCGAGAACCACCATCGGGAGGGGATACTCCGCCTGTCGGTCGCCCCTGCACCTGATCTGGCGCCCGGGCTCCAGGCCCAGGCGGAGTCGCGGGCCCGAGCCGTGATGGATCGGCTGGAGTACGTGGGCGTCATGGCGATCGAGCTGTTCCAGGTGGGGGACCGGCTGCTCGGGAACGAGATGGCGCCCCGCGTGCACAACTCCGGGCACTGGACGATCGAGGGGGCGGAGACGAGTCAGTTCGAGAACCATCTCCGCGCCGTGACCGGGATGCCGCTCGGCTCGACGGTCTCACGCGGCTCGTGCGCCATGGTGAACCTGATCGGCACCGTTCCCGACGTCGCCGCGGTCGCTGGCGGTGCAGGGCGCCCACCTCCATCTCTACGGCAAGGAGCCGCGACCCGGCCGGAAGCTCGGCCACGTGACCGTCGTGGGCAGCGCGCCCGGATCGATCGATCCGGCGCTCCTCGAGGCGACTCGGATCCGAGGTTCCCTGAATCGAGGTATCCAGTTCGGCCGCCCGGGTGACGACCCTTCAGGGGACATGGCCTACCTCACGTGCCCCGACTGCATGATGCCGAACCCGGTCGGCGACGATGCCGTGAAGTACGCGTGCTTCGCGTGTTTCGCGGAGATCATCTTCGAAGGCTGTCCGGGGTGCGGGTACCAGCAGGCGGTCCCCGCTCGGTGGCAGGGCGCGTTCGCATGCGGGCATTGCTCGCAGCGGGTCGAGATCCCACGCCAGCGCTTCTATGCCACGTCGACGAAGGCGAAGGCGGTCGAGGGGTTCGGCTACATGTATCCGCGGATGTGACCGCTCACTCGTCCGGCTCGACGTAGTCGTCCTCGTGGTCGACGGCGCCGGGCGCGCGATCCCGGATCGACATCGCCGCCGTTTCCGGCTGATACGAGCGGGTCGCGGTCGATGACCGCCTCTCCTACCATCTGGGGTTCGGTATCGGGGGCGTCGAAGTCCTCGATCGCGATCTCGATGATCCCTCGGCTGAGCCATCGGATCGCTCCTCCGCCAGACGCTGGTCAAGCGTCTCGCCGCGAAGCTGTTCCTCGGCCGTGACACCGAACGATTCGGCACCGAACGCATGGTCGGCGAGCTCGATCATCACCTCCAGGTCCTCACCCGGATCGTCCTCGGGATCGAGGTCCGGGTCGAGCCGTTCGGGGTCTTCCGGCGTCATGCGGTCTCCCATCCGTGTCGTGCCTCCCTGGATGGTACGGGGTCGCGCCGGTGACCCGACTGCTAGCGTCCGACGCCATGACGGCCACATCGGACGTTGTCGACGATCACGGCGACCGTGCCGCGGTCTGCGCGACCGCGTTCCGGCAGTTCGGTGGCCGGCGGGCGTTCGAGGGGCCGATCAGCACCGTCCGCTGTCAGGAAGACAACGTGTTGGTGCGGCGACGGCTGTCCGACCCGGGTGCCGGCGGCGTCCTCGTCGTCGACGGATCCGGCTCCCTTCGCGTGGCCCTCGTCGGTGAGATCGTGGCGAGCCTGGCGCGAGACGGCGGCTGGGCGGGCCTCGTCGTCAACGGGTGCGTCCGCGACGTCGCCGCCCTCCGCGAGCTCGACCTGGGCATCACGGCCATCGGGTCGACGCCCCGGCCCTCCGGCAAGCAGGGTCTGGGCGAGATCGATGTGCCGGTGACGTTCGGCGGTGTCACGTTCCGCCCCGGAGACATGCTCTTCAGCGACGAGGACGGGGTCGTGGTGCTCGATCGAGCGGAGTGACGCCAGCGTGGGTCTCGGTCAGGCGTCGAACGTCCAGTCGGAGCGCTTGTTCGCGTACGCATCGTCGTAGCGGAACCTGCCGGCCTCCGCGTCCCAGTCGGAGATCAGGTGGAACGCGAGCTCGCGGGGGAAGGGACACGCGCCGTCGACATGGCGACGGAACTCCTCCGCGAACACCTGCGCCACGCTCTGCATCAGCAGGCTCTCGCCCGTCGGGAGCGCGCACTTCTGGCCGTCGGTCGATCCGCGCGCCCGCACCAGGAGGGCCTCCACGTCCCGGTCCGACGCGCCCTCCGCCTCGACCTTCTCGAGGATCCGGGTGACCTCTCCGGTGCCGAACTTGCAGGCCGGGCACTGGCCGCAGGACTCCACGTACAGGAACCGCGAATAGAGCCGCGCTGCTCGCACCATGCACGCCGAATCGTCGAAGACGGCGAAGCCCGCCGAGCCCAGTCCGGATCCGACCGCGCGCATCGAGTCGAAGTCCATCGGCACGTCGAGCTCGCTGGGCGCGAGGACGGTGTTCGATGCGCCGGGGAAGATGGCCTTCAGGCTCCGCCCTTCCACCGGCCCTCCCGCGCGGTCCTCCACCAGATGGCGGAGCGGCGTCCCGAGCGGCAGCTCGAACACGCCCTCCCGGCGCACATCGCCACAGACGGTGAAGACCATCGTTCCCGGTGAGTCGTCTGTGCCGCTCGAACGGAGCCAGTCGGGGCCGTCAGCCATGATGTGCGCGACGTTCGCCAGCGTCTCCACGTTGTTCACGAGCGTCGGGTTGTCGTTCGGGGGTTGCGCGAAGAGCCCGAACATGAAGGGCCGGGCGATCCGCGGGAGCGGCAGGCGCCCCTCGATGACCTCCTCGAGCCCGGTCTCCTCGCCGAAGAGGTACAGATCGGGACCGAGGATCAGGTCGATCGGCGTCGGACCGAGCGCGTCGGCCCGCTGCATCTCGTCGATCGCGGTGGTCAGGGCCTGCGTCTCCTCGGCGAACGACCGTTTCACGCAGATGTAGGCCCGCTCGGCGCCGACCGCGTGGGCGGCGATCGCGAGCCCTTCCAGGATCTGATACGGGTTGGTTCGGAGCAGGGTCCGATCCTTGAACGTCGCCGGCTCGCCCTCAGCGCCGTTGCACACGGCGAACCGCGCGCCCGTGCCGGTTCCTCGGATCGATCGCCACTTCTCACCCGTCGGGAACCCGGCGCCTCCGCGGCCCCGGAGTCCGCTCTTCGCCACCTCGTCGATCACCGCGTCCGGGCTCGCCCCGAGCGCCACGTCCAGGCCGCGTCCACCACCCGCGGCGACGTACTCGTCGTACGAACGAGGAGCCACATCGAGCAACGGCATGGGGAAAGCCTACGGCGCAGGCTTATCGGCTGCTTAACCCATGGTTGTCCCTTCGCTTGCACCGCTCCACCTACGGTGGTCCAAGGTCACTCGAGAAGGAGGAGCACGATGAACAAGCGGTCCGCGGTGTTCATGGCAGCAGGGTTGGTGGCGGTGCTCACGCTCGGCGGGATGGCGTTCTCGCGCGGTCTCACCGGACCGACGGTCAGCTCCGCCACCCCCCGGAACAAGCACGCGCACGTCAAGCCGCTCGTACGGACGCACACGAAGAAGATCGTGGTCCACCGGCAGGCACCCACGCCCCCCGCCCGCACCGTGGTCATGCCCGCTCCTACGACCTACACCGCCGCGGCAACCACGACGGCGGGCGGCTACGAGGGTTCGGATGACGGATACGAGGGAGACGAAGGCCACGGTGGTGGTGGCGGCGATGACTGACAAGGAGCGTCCGAAGAAGCAACGGTGGTCCAAGCGAGCGGTCCGCGCGGCCGCGTGGACCGCGGCGGGCACGGCGTTCATCTCGGCCCTCGGGGTCCTGGGAGCGGCTCCGAACCCGGCGGCCGCCGGCCAGACCGCGGCGAAGGCTCCGAGGAAGATCATCGTCCGTCGCATCATCAAGAAGGTGGTGATCGTCGGCCAGGCGAAGCCCGCCCCGGTGCACGTCGTGTACACGGGTGGCGGGAGCACGACAGGTTCGGCGCCGGCTCCGGCGCCCGTCACCACCGGAGGGTCGCACCCATGAGCGAGCTCGCCAGCACCACGTTCAGGGCGATGGGGACGGAGATCAGGACCGTGCTCCCTGCAACGCTCCCTGAGCGCGTCGTCAAGGGCGCGTTCGAGCGGGTCACGGACATCTTCGCTCGCGAGGAGCAGCGGTTCTCGCGGTTCCGGGGCGACAGCGAGCTCACGTCGGTGAACGCGAACGCCGGCCGATGGACGAACGTGAGCGCCGGGTTGAGCGGCTCGTGAGGTTCTCGCTCCGTCAGGCGGAACGCACCGAAGGGCTCTTCGACCCGACCGTGCTGCACGCGATCATCGCCGCCGGTTACGACCGCGACTACGACGAGGTGCTCGCCGGTGCGAGAGGCGTCTTGCACCCACCACAGCCGTGCGGCCGGTGGGCCGAGATCGACATGCGCCCCGGAGGGCTTCGGCTTCCGGCTGGGGTCGGGCTGGACCTCGGCGGCGTGGCGAAGGGATGGACGGCCGACCTGGCGGCCGAGGCCGCGGCGCGCTCGGGCGTGCCCTGGGCGCTCGTCAGCGCCGGCGGGGATCTGCGCATCGCCGGGGACTGCGTCGGGGTCGACGTGCGATCGAGGATCCGTGGGACGCGACCGAAGAGGTTGACGTGTCCGGCTCAAGAGCGGCGCGCTCGCGTCGTCGTCGACGACCCGCCGTGCTTGGGGGCCGGGGCTGCACCACGTGATCGACCCGCGGACCGGGGCGCCGTCGGACGCCGCCGCGTTGCAGGCGACCGTCTGGGCGCCCACGTGCGCCGAGGCGGAGACGCTCGCCACATGGGCGATCCTGACTGGGCCCACGGCGCTCGACACGCTGTCGGGAGCCATCGCCACCGTCGACGGGAGCCTCGTCATGAATTTCGCGACCTCGGAGGTGGCCGCGTGAACACCTGGATCATCCTGCGCGCGGCCGCATCGGGTCCTACATCGCGCTCTGGCTCGCGGTCGACTGGGGCCTGATCTCGACGACCTCGCTCGTGACCAAGCGCGTGTCGAAGCCAACATCGAGCCTGTTCCACGGCGTCATGGCGAGCGCCGGTCTCGCCCTGCTCGTGATCCACCTGGGGGGACTGCTGGTCGACAGGTTCATGCCGTTCGGCCCGCTCGACCTCCTGATCCCGTTGCGGGCCGGCTACCGGACGCTCGCGGTGACGTTCGGCGTGCTCGCGATGTACGGGATGGTGCTGGTGCTGGTGACCTCGTGGATCCGCAAGCGGCTGGGAACCAAGCTCTGGCGGGCGATCAGCCTGTTCGCGATCCCGATTTTCGCGCTCGCCCTCGCGCACGGCGTGTTCGCGGGGACCGATTCGTCCCGCCCGTGGATGTTCGCAATCTACGTGACGACCGGTCTCTCGACGCTCTTCCTGCTGATCGTCCGAGGGCCTCCGATCGGGTACCGTCCGCCCCGTGCGGAGCGCCCGGCTGCGAAGGGTGCCGCG
>CAVRSI010000035.1:0-6268 GCA_963723855.1 uncultured Actinomycetes bacterium
GGGCGCAGGCTGATGAGCAGGTGGCGGGGCACCGGTTTCAGCACTCGAGCACGTTCTGAGGCAGTTGGAGGAGGCAGAAGCGGTGCTCTCGGAGGTGTCACATCAGATCCAGGTCGCGGCTGGTCGGTTCGCTGACCCTACGCGCGCCCGACGATCCGTCCGGGCACATCGACCCGATGCAGTGGATCCGAGGCGCGGTTACCTCATCGAACGTGTCGTGGATCGGGGTCGGATGATGGGCCAGAAGTACCAGCTGGTCGTGAACCTCCGCACGACAGAGCTTGCATTCGAACATCCTGGCCGTGGCGGCCTAGGTCACTTGCGGATCATGACCACTGCTGCTCGAGGGTAACCCGTGCGGATCCTCCGTGGCCCATCACAAGGTGATGCCTTGGCTCGACGGGCGGCGGCAGATTCGCCGGGGCGGCATGAGCCGCGACGCCCCTCCGTTTGCGGCTCGCCAGGAACTTCAGCGCTCGCTGGATCTCGGGATCGACGTCGAGATCGCAGAGCAGGAACGCCAACCGTCTCGCCTTCTCGCCGTAGCGGAGTGTGGTATCCGAAACGGATACAGCCGTCGCGGACTTCCGGAGCCGGCGTCCCTCATCGTTGAAGGGCGACAGCTTCGGCCTCGAGCGTGTCTGCGTATGTCGCGAGAATTCCCGCCGTCTGTTCCTCCTTCTCTCGTTTGCCCTACCACCTGCCACCGACATCGAGGACCACCAAGCCGCGATCCTCGTACACGCTTCGCGGCGGCTCGAGCGTCGCCAGGCCTAGAGCCGTCACGAGGTCGTCGTGCGCTCCGACCCGGAACGCACCCGCGATGTCGTTGGTCCCCGCGGGGCGGATCTCGAAGTCGCGGAGCTCGTCCGCGAGCGCGAGCGCCATCGGCGTCCTCGGCAATCGGATCCGACGCCAAGCGAGCAACGTCTGCAGCCGCGCGACGAGGCCCATCTTCGACACGCTGAAGCGACGCATCCCCGGGCTCACGTTGAGCTTCGTCGGATCGCCAGCCATGAACACGGCCTCGCTCATGTGGACGTCCTGTCCGGCGAGGGCCTTGCGGAGCTCGTCGCACACCGGCTGACCGACGCCCGTCGCATCCACGCACAACCACGGCGTCGGCGACGAGCCCCCGTCCTCGCCGATCCTCGCGTTCACGCGGCCGACGACGCCCACCACGGACGCGACGACCTCCGGGTACGGGGTGCCGAGGCGCAGGCGCGTCAGATCGCGGACGAGGAATACGCTCTCGCTCCCGTTACCGTCGTCGCGCTTGCGACGCGTCATCTCTGCGACGACGATCGCGGTCGGGTCCTTCTGCTGGCCCACGTCGAGCCCTACGTGAACAGACTCCCACGCCTGCACCTCCTCCTCATCGAACGCCGCTTTGATGTCCTCGGAGGAGAACGCCTGCAGATCGCTTTCGCCGAACACGCCCATGAACTCCTGCTCGAACATCCACGGCGGCATCGACCGCCGCTGCTCCTCGAGGAACTCGGCCAGATCCGGGCGCACTCTGATGCCCGCACGGTGTGCCGCGACCACGATGCCTCCGACTGCCATGCGTCGTACCACCAACCCGCGCCTGCCGTTCGGCGTCGAGATCGCGACCATCGAGCCTCGGGAGACGGCGAGCATCGGCCGGACCGAGTGATACAGCGCGTCCGGGACGCGGGCGGCCTCGTCGATCACGATCAGCGAGACGGCGCCGAAGCCGCGGAGCGTGGACTCGGACCCCGGCAACGCTAGGGTCATCGAGCCGTTCTCCAGGCCGAGCGACATCGTGTTGAGCGCCTCCGCCGCGATCGAGCTTGCCGAGGCCTTTGTAGAGCTGCACGACGACGCGGAACGTCTCGATCGACTGCCGATGCGCTGGCGCGACGAGCAAGCACAGGCTCCCGGGGATGTAGAGCGCACGGTGCAGCACCTTCAACGCCGAGACGGTCGACTTGCCGGTCTGGCGGGCACCGTTCACGAGCAGGTCGCCGTCGGAGCGCAGGACGTCGGCCTGCCAGTCGTCGAGGTCGAGGTCCAGGTCGGCGGCGAGCGCGACCGGATCGACACCGCGGAGCAAGGCGGACGCGAGCACGTTCATGCGGCCCCCAGCGGTGCGAGCGCCTCGGCGACGGCCAGCCGCGCGTCCGGGTACGGGTCGAGCGCCGTCAGGATCACCGTCTGCACCGCGACCCACTCCGAGCTCGACGTGATGTTCACCACAACGTCGGGCTTGGAATCCAGCTCCCCGCTCAGCTTGGCGATCAGCTCGACGATCCCCGGAGCTCCCGCACGGCCTGCAGCGCGATCGGATGGCGTCCTTCGGCCTCCGCGTGCTCCAGGACGGCGCGAGCTCTCGCGTACAGGTCCTCCAGACGGTCGGTCGCCCGTGCGGTGGAGATCCGCTTCCCCGCGTCCCGCAGCCCCGCGAGCTCGGCCGGCAGGTGCGCCTCGGCGTGACGCCGCAGCGACGAGCGAGCGATATCGACCGAGCGGGCGACGGCCGCGACCGGTTCGCCGGCCACCAAACGCCGCTCGAGGTCGTCACGATCGGACCGGGAGCAGACGATGCAGCTACGGCCCATCAGTCAGCCCTCCGCTCCGGGTGGCCGATTCGCGGCGGCGCGTCCGGTTCCAGACATGCCCTTCCCTTCCAGCGAGCGACGTCGCGTGGCCAACATCACGGATACCCCTCGCTTCTCACCACGCCAGTGCGTCTGTGAGTGCGTCCGCGAATCCATCAAGAACGAGGCCCGCGACCGCGTCCGTCTGAGTGCGTCCCCTATAGAGGGGGACGCACGGACGCAGTCGGTGTCGAGTGCGTCCGAGACGCAGTCGGACGCAGTCGGACGCAGTCATGCTTCCACCTCCCGATATGGCCGAACGGAGGCGTGGAGGCGAGACCGCCTCGGACCGTCCGTGCGGACGACGTATCCGTCCTCGACGAGGTACGCGAGGGCATCACGCACGTACTTCGCGTTGCCGGGTACCTCATCCTCTACGCGGTTCTGTGACACGGGTTCGGACTGGGACTCCAGGCAGATCGAGACCTTCTGCATGTAGGACGTCGGCCGCCAGCTACCCTCGCTCGTGGGCCGGTTCACGGCGATCGACGTCGCGTCGCCCGTGTCGTCGATCACGACCTCCGCGGCCAGGTCCTTCCCCTTCGCCGTCCTCACCGCGGCAGCGCGGACGCCACCACGACGATCCTTCGCCACCTCGAGCGAGAGCTTGCCGACGCGCCCCGGTGACGGCTGGTCGATCACCTGGACCGCGTAGCTGGCGCCGTCGAGCACCGCGGACTTGTGGATCGTGCCGAACGCGAACACCCCGCGGCCTTCCGCGGACTTCGTGACGTGGTCCACGAGCACCACGGTCGCGCCGGCCCGCTTGAACCGGAACGCGAACAACCGCGTGAAGTCGGCGTAGTCCCGCTCGTCCTTCGCCGACATCCCGTGCATGGACAGCCCCGCGTTCACGCCGTCGAGGACGACGAGCGCCGCGGAGTCCGTGAGCCCCTCGAGGATCTCGTCGGATTCGGTCGTCAAGTAGCGGATCCGCCCTCGATCCGGATCGGGAGCGGCTCCGTGATCGGGTGCAGATCGAGCCGCTCCAGGTGCTCGGGTTCCGCGCCCGCGGCGAGGGCTCGCTCGACGACGCCCTCGGGGTCCTGGTCGAAGTCGAGGTACAGCGCCCGATCGGCGGCGAGCACCTCGGCGACGGCCACGGCCACGATGAACCCCTTCCCTGCCTCCGGGACGCCGTGGACCTCGTTCACGTGACCCGCGTAGAGCAGCGCCGAGCCGTCCGAGCGTCTCAGGAGCTCGGGGGCCGGACGCGGCGGCTGGAGTTCGGCGTACCCACGGGCGTCGAAGGGCACCCGCCAGCTGCCGAGCGAAGGGGCCTGTTCCCTGCGCTTGGCCTCGAGGTCGGCGATCACGACGTCGAGCTCGTCCATCACGTCGCACCCCTGGCCGAAAGGGCCGACGCGATCGTGCACCGAGCCTCCTGCTCGGATAGCCCGGCGGCCATCGCCGCGTCCACCAGCGCGTGAGCGACGTCGCCGGCGCGGAGCTCCCCGGATGCAACGAACCGCGCGAGCGCATAGGTGGCGCGGTTCAACGTGTCGTTGCGCGTCCCTACGATGGAGGATCGCACCGCGTCGGTCTCGTTTCTTGAGCGCGGCCCCCGCGTACCGGCAGTTGTTCCCGAGCGACATCGTGTAACGCACCGTTACACGGTCCGGATCCGATCCGCGCGGCCGCAGGAGCTCGAGCAGCGGCTCCGGCATCGGTGCCGGCGGCCAGCACTCGAGCGGCGAGCGGCCCCACGTGTACGGCCTCCCGGACGGATGGACGCTCGGCGGGCAGACGACGTAGCCGCCATCGCCGCGGACGTCGAGCGGCACCTTCCCCAGCCGCACCGTGTTCCTGATCTCGCCGCCGGGGTGACGGAACCAGACGTGCCGGCCCTTCGCGGTATTCGCGATCACGGTCGTCGGGACCCTGCCGCCGCAGACGTCGACGAGCGCGTCCCATGCCGGCCGGGAGTCGGCGTCGAGCACCACGATCTCGGACACCGCGCCGGTGACGGCTGCGAGGTTCACGTCGCGTTCGAACCGCGCAAGGAGATACTCGTCGTCGGTGGGATGGGGAAGATCCACCTGCCGCTCGTCCTGCCAGTGCTTCCATGCGCCGAGGGGCTTCTTGTCGGAGCCGATTCGGGATCACGTTGACGCCGAGCACGAACAGACGCGCCGCCCAGACGAGAGCAGGTGGGGGCGCGGATACCCCCACCTGCTCGAGCGTCGCGTTCGTCATGAGGCGGCCTCAGCACACTCCGGCCACACTCCGGGGTCGTCGTCCTCGATCGGCGGCGCCTCGTCCGACAGGCCCGGCGTCCTTCCGAGCCGCGGGCGCATCTTCGGGGCGTCTTGAGGTGTCTGAGGAACCGCCACCGGCCTGCCGGGAGGCTTCTGAACGTTCACCTCGTACAGCTCGATGTCGGCGAGCTTCGGGTCCGAGTTCGGCTTCGAGCCCGTGTATTCGATCCCGATCGCGTCCCCGGGGCGCGGGTCGTAGTGCGCGACCTTGGACTTCAGGACCGTCGCCCAGCACCGCACCGCCACGCGCGTGGCGTCCCGGAGCTTGATCGACGAGCAGCTCGTAGTCCTTCTCGTTCATACCGACGAGCGTCGCTCGCTCCTCGACCACTCCGACGACGCGCCGCTCGCGGTACGCGGTGGGGTCGTCCTTGAGCTTGCCTTGTGGTATCCCAGTTCACCGGCGGGTTGTTCAGCCGGTCCTCGATCTCATCGAATCGGATCGCCCATCGGATGTATCCTTTCTTTGCCTGATACCGTGAGCGCCTCTCGGACCATCCGAGGGGCGTTTTGCTACCTGGTCGCCTCAATCGCAGACCACCTCCCTCCCGTTGGTCTCTCGAGCGGGGAAGTCGGTAATCTCGGTCCGCGGGATCCTGATCGTTCGGCCGACCTTCACCGCGCGGATACGGCCTTCGGCGACGAGGCGGTAGGTCAGGTCGCGGCCGAGCCCTTCGGCGGCGGCGAATTCGCGCACCGACAGGAGGAACGGCTCGGTCACGGGTAGAACCTCCCGAGCACCTCGACCAGGTCCCGGAGCCCGAGGGCACGGCCGAGCGCGATCAGGTGCGGGACGCTCGGCCGGAGCTGGCCGCGCTCGATCCTGGAGATCGTCCCCCGGTCGATGCCAGGATGGCTTCATGCAGATCGAAGAGCTGATCGGGATGAACGTGAAAGAAGCGCGGGAAGAGGCCGGCCTCACCCAGCGTGAGCTAGGTGAGCAGATCGCCTGGGTCCACGGCAAGCCATGGCTGCCGCAGGCAGTGAGCCAAGCCGAGAAGGGTGGCCGGGACTGGGCGGTGCGGGATCTGATCGCGGTCGCGTGGGCGCTGCGTCGGCCCGTCGTGTGGTTCTTCAAGGTACCGACCGGCATCAGCCAGCACGACGTCCTCGAGCTCCCGCCGGAGGCCCCCGCGCCACAGCTGACGTGGGTCGCCGGGGAGGCAGCCTCGGAGCCAACGGCGGACGAGCTGTCGATGGAGATCCTGCGGCTAACCCAGCAGCTCACCCGCGTGATTGAGGCGCCGACCATCGAGGCCAAGGCCACCGTGCTCCCGCCGACCATCGAGGTTTCGGATGAGGATGAGCCATGAGCCGCTGCGGCATCAGCCAGAGACGACCGGGCGTTTGGCGGATCGTAGTGAGCGACAAGTTCGACGATGCCGGTGA
>CAVRSI010000036.1:0-4176 GCA_963723855.1 uncultured Actinomycetes bacterium
TTCAACGGGAAGCGCGCACTGCTCGCGGAGCAGGCGTCCGGCGGACCGGCGCGCCGCCTGGTCGGCCTCGAGCTCGAGTGGGCGGGCATCGAAGGCCTGTTCGCCAAGCACGACCTGGCGCCGGCGGTCTCTCCGCTCGTGCACCGCGACCCCGTGCCGGTCTACAAGGAAGGCAAGCAGGTGGGGCGAGCCACCAGCATCACGTGGGGCCCGACGATCAAGAAGATGGTCGGGTTCGGTTCGGTGGACAAGCGGTTCGAAGCGATCGGCACGAGACTCTCGGTCGAGTGGAGCGTGGAGGGCGAGCGTGGCAAGGTGGCCGCCGTCGTCGTCCCGATGCCGTTCCTCGACCTCGAACGCAAACGCACCTGACCCGGGCTACGACAGACCCATCACCGACTTGGTCAGCCGGACCGCGGAGCTGGCGTCGGGTGCGAAGCCGTCGGCGCCGACGCGATCGACCATCGCCTGATCGACCGGTGCTCCGCCGATCAGGATCTTCACCTGATCGCGCAGTCCCGCTTCCTGGATCAGTTCGACGTTCCGCGAGAACTCCAGCGCGGTGGTCGTCAAGAACGCGCTCATGCCCACGACGTCCGGATGCATCTCGCGGATCGCATCGACGAACCGCTCACCCGGCACGTTGATGCCGAGGTCGATCACCTCGAATCCGGCGCCCTCCAACATCACGTCGCAGAGCTTCTTCCCGACGTCGTGGATGTCACCCGCCACGGTACCCATGACGAACCGCCCGATCGTCTCGACACCGGCGGCGGCGATCAAGGGACGGATGATCGTCATGGCTCCCTGCATGGCGTTGGCCGCGATCAGCATCTCGGGGAGGAACACCTCGCCGGTCTCGTAGCGCCGACCCACCTCCTCCAGCGCCGGGATCATGGCCTCGAAGAGCAGGACGGTCGGCTGGATGTCGCCGCGCAGACCCTCCCGCGTCGCCGCCACCGCCCGGTCGACATCGCCGGAGAGCACGAAGCCGTACAGCTCGTCGAGGAGCTCCTCTCGATCGGTCACACCGATCCTCCTTGAACGATCGGATACGCCCCGTACTCCTCGACCGCGTCCACCATCGCGAGGATGTTCTCGGCCGGCACATCGTCCATCACGGTGTGGACGGAACTGGCCAGGTAGCCGCCGCCGGGGGCGAGGATCTCGATCACTCGCCGAACCTCCGCCCGCACCTCGTCGGGGGTCCCGCTCGGCAGGATCCGGTGGGTGTCGACGCCCCCGCAGAACGTCAGCCGGTCGCCCCACCGCGCCTTCAGCTCTTCCAGGTTGGACATCTTCCCGGCGGAGGTTTGGATCGGGTTGAGGATGTCGACCCCCATCTCGACGAGATCGTCGATCAACGGGAACACGTCGCCGTCGGTATGGAAGAAGATCTTGGCCGACGTCCGTGCCCGGATGGACCGGATGTAGTCCGCGTGGATGGGCTTGAGGACCGCGCGGTACATGGCCGGTGACATCAGCAAGCTCTCCTGGGTCCCGAGATCGTCGCCGATCTTGATGATGTCCACGTTGTCGCCCAGGGCTTCGAGGAAATGACCCATCAACGCCTTGCACCGCTCCTGGATCCTCCACAACAAGGCCTCGGCGAAGTCTGGGTACAGGGCGAGATTCATCAGGAACGTGTCCATACCCTGCATCGCGAAGGCTCGCTCGAGTGGGAAGAGCAGCCACGGCGTGGCCATGATCGCGTAACGGTTCTCGGCGGCCAGACGCGCGGCTTCCGCCGCCACGTGCGAGACGCGGGTTGGATCGTCCATGTCCGGCCAGGGGTAGTCCTCGATCTCCTCGAGGGTCGTCGCGGACGCCATCGGGCACACCATCGGGAACCATTCGCCGGGACGGATCTCGGTCGCGCCCGAACCCCACGAGTTGATGTAGTCGGCGTGCGGCGGGCGCATGGCGTTCTGCTCGAGCACCCACGCCGGTTCGAGGTCGAGGACCCCTCGGACATCTGACCGGAGGCGAACCAGCGTTTCCTCGTCGACCGCCGCCGTACCCAGCTCCGGCCACCGGTAGAGGCACTCGTCGACGGCATCGATACCGAGCAGCTGCTTCAGCTCGCGATACGGCTTCATCTTGATACCGGTGGCGTTGCTCACGCCGAGCACGATGGGCACGCGGTCGGGCTCTTCGTGGCTCACCGCCGCCAGCACCCGTTCTCGCGGCGTCATGGTCATGTCCGCGTCACCGGGCCATCTTAGGTCGACCACCTGAACCCGCACCTCTGGGAGAATGGATATCGACGTGCCCCGACCGACACCTCGTTCGCTGATCCTCTTCGCGCTGCTCGGCGGCGCCGTCGCGTTCATCGTGGCCGCGCTCGGCAGCACCCAGCTCGCGCTGGTCTCCGGCCTCATCTGCTTCGTGATCGGGATGGTCGCGCTCGTATGGCGAACGCGGCCCGCGTCTTCGGAGGATCCGGCCGACCCGGGTCGCCGCCGGTTCCTCACGCTTGCGGGCCTCGGCGGGTTCGCGTGGCTCTTCGTCGGCGGTGCGCTCGGCCGCGCGACGCGTTCGCTCACCCTCCCCGATCCGGTCCGGATCCAGGACGCGATGGCCAACGACTTGGGAGCCGAGTACATGGAGCTGATCCGGCGCGCGTATCACCCCGGACGGTCGGGCGAGCTCCAACTGGTGCTCGCGCCGTACAACAGCTCGAACTACCCCCCGGAATCGCGCGACCTGGTCCGGTTCTATCGGGCCACCAGCCATGCGTCGGTGTGGATGTACCTGGAGCGCGTGCCGCTGGTCGTGCACGCACCGGGACGCCTCGATCCGGCGGACGACACCACGCGCGTCACGCTCGCCGACCTTGCCCCGACCACGGCCGCCCTGATGGGATCCGCCAGCTGGCCGGCGGATCGCGAGGGAGCGGCCCTGCCCGGGGTCGCCACCGACACACCTCCCCCCAAGGTGATCGTGACGTTCGTGATCGACGGCGGCGGATGGAACGTGCTGCGGCACTGGCCCGACAGCTGGCCGAACCTCAAGCGCCTGATGGGCCAGGGCGTCAACTACCGGAACGCGATCACCGGTTCCTTCCCCGCGGTGACCGCGTGCGCGCACGCTACCATCGGCACCGGCACGTATCCCGACCGACACGGCATCACCGGCCACAACATCCGCGACGGCAGCAAGGTCCGTAAGGCCTACGGCGACGCGGGGCACGCCAACCCCGGAGACCTCTTGATCCCGACGCTCGCCGACCTATGGAGCGACGAGACCGGCAACCGGGCGTGGGTGGGCGAGATCGGGTACCAGGTCTGGCACATGGGGATGATCGGCCGCGGTGGTCCGACGCGGACCGGCGACCAGCTCCCCGTCGGCGTGTACTGGAACGAAGGTGCGTACAAGGAGAACGGCATCGGCGGGTGGGCACCGCACAACCCCGATCACTTCCGGATGCCGTCGACCGTCCCCGGGCTGGACGTGTACGACGCGCACATCCAGTCGTTCACGTCGCCGGGATGGGATCCGAGCTTCGACCCACGTGGGCGGCAGACCCCGTGCTGCGCGCCGCCGGTCGTGAAGTACCAGGGCGACCTGATCGAAGCGACGCTGCGCAGCGAGCCCATCGGGCAGAGCGGCGTCACGGACCTGCTGTACATCAACTACAAAGCACCTGACTACACCGGTCACATCTACAACATGAAGTCGGACTGGGAGGGACTCGTCCTCGAGGAGGTCGACACGCAGCTCGGACGCGTGGTCTCCACGCTGGATGAGCTCTACCCGAACGATTACGTGCTGATCGTGACGGCCGACCACGGCCAGTGCCCGCTGCCCGACGACATGGACGGGGTGCGCCTGGACCCGGTCCAGCTCGGCCAGGACGTCGATCGGCGGTTCGGCGGCGAGCTGGTCACGACCGTGCAGAGCGTGGTGCCGTCCGAGATCTACCTCCACGAGGGCGTGCTCCGTGTGAACGGAGCCTCGATCGACGACGTCGCCGCCTCCCTCCGCGACTACCGGTATCGGCAGAACATCGGACCCTACGTCCCGGTGAGCGCGATCGAACAGGACCTGCTGGACGCGAGGGAGTTCTCGGCGGTGTTCTCCACCACCTATCTGCGTTCGCTCGGGGATGTCGATCTGTCCGTGTTCGGCGAGACCGCGTACCCGGACGGCGACCCGGACGGGGTCCCGGAGATC
>CAVRSI010000037.1:0-5690 GCA_963723855.1 uncultured Actinomycetes bacterium
GTCGGCCGTGGCTGTTGCATACCGCGGGCGCCCGCCAAGCCGATAGGCCTGGATGATCACCCCGCTGGGAGTGGACCGCGATCCCACCAGTTCAAGTGCTGCGTCCGGGCCGGCGTCGGGGAACAGCCGTGTGCCCTGGCCGACGATCACGGGGAAGGTGAACAGGTTCATCTCGTCGACGAGGTGGTTCTCGAGCAACCACCGGAACAGGGCGCCGCTGCCGTGCACCTGCAGCTCGCCTCCCGGCTGGGCCTTCAGCTCTCCGATCGCCGCGACGTCACCGGAGAGGACGGTCGTGTTCGCCCACTGCGGTTCGAAGGGTGTGGTCGATGCCACGTACTTGGGCCGCGTGTGCAACGCCGTCCAGATCGGGCTGTCGCCCGGATCGTCCCACGTTCCCCAAGAGTCGGCGAAGACCTCGTAGGTGCGTCGGCCGAACAGGAACGTGTCGGCGCGCCGGTAGATCTCGTCCATGGCAGTCCCGGCTTCGTCGTCGAAGTGAGCCCATCCGCCGCGCTCGAATACGCCGCGTTCGTCCTCGTCCGGCCCGCCGGGCCCCTGCATCACTCCGTCGACGGAGACCTGCGCGGTGGTCGTCAGTCTCATGGTCTCTCCTTCCTTCCACTAGTTGAGGCTTCAACTATCGAGGCGGCATCATCACCGGATCTGATTGAAATGTCAACTAACCGGCGAAACTCCGGTAGGCTGGGGGTATGGCCGGAACCCGGTGGTTGAGCGAGGACGAGCAGCGGACCTGGCGGACGTTCGTGATGGCCACGAAGCTGCTGTTGGATCAGCTGGAACAGGAGCTCGACGAGCAGACGGAGGTTCCCAGCCACTACTACGAGGTCGTGGCGCGCCTGGCGGAGGTCCCCGAGCGGCGGCTGCGGATGAGCGACCTGGCCGACCTGTCCCAGTCCTCGCGCAGCCGACTGTCCCACTCCATCGCCCGGCTGGAGTCGCTCGGCTGGATCCGGCGCGAGGCCTGTGAGACGGACCGCCGGGGAGCCTTCGCCGTCCTGACCGACGAGGGCTTCTCCGCGCTCGAGGCTGCCGCCCCGGTGCACGTGGAGGGTGTGCGCACGCACTTCTTCGACCAACTCGACGTTGAGCAGCTCGAGGAGCTGCGGCGGATCAGCGAGCGAGTGCTCGAGCACATGGTGGCTGTCAAAGGACTGTCCCCCGAGGAACTGGGACGGCTCGGCATGCCTCTCCAGCCACGTCAGCTAGTGCTTCGGTCCTGAAATGGCTGTTCAGTCCCGACTAAGGACACGCGCGCGCGAACCGATCGGATGCGCGGATCAGCGCGTCCGTCATCCCGGGGTCGTCAGGGCTGTGGCCCGCGTCGTCGACGATGACGAGCTCCGCCTGTGGCCACGCGCGGCGAGCTCCCACGCGTTCGCGACCGGCGCCTGCAGGTCGAACCGCCCGTTCACGAGCACCCCCGGGATGTCGGCCAGGAGGTGGGCGTCGCGGAGCAGGATCCCATCCTCGAGGAAGTCATCGTGGCGCACGTAATGCGTCACCAGACGGGCGAACGCGAGCGCGAAGTCGGGGTCCTCGTAGCGTGTCGCGAGCCGCGTGGGGTTCGGGGGCCAGTCGGGTGTGGCGGACTCCCACATGCACCACGCCACCGCCGCGCGTCGACGGACGTCCGGATCCCGGTCGTGCAGCATCGCCGAGTACGCCTCGACGATGTCGCCATCGCGTTCGCCGGCCGGAAGCGCGGCACGGAGGTTCGCCCACTGTTCGGGGAACAACGGCGATACGCCGCCGCGGAAGAGCCAGTCGGCCTCGACGCGCCTTCCGGTGGTGATGCCCCACAGGATCATCTCCGTCACCCGTGCCGGGTGGGACTCGGCGTACGCCAGCGCCAACGTGCTGCCCCAGGAACCTCCCCAGACGAGCCATCGCTCGATGTCCAGATGCTCACGGAGACGCTCGATGTCCGCGATGAGGTGTGGTGTCGTGTTGCTCGCGAGATCGATGTCGGGCTGGGAGGCGTGCGGCGTGCTCCGTCCGCACCCTCGCTGATCGAAGAGCACGACGCGATACGCGGCGGGGTCGAAGAACCGCGGGTGCCAGGTCGTGCACCCGGACCCCGGACCCCCGTGGAGCACCACGACAGGCTTGCCGAGCGGGTCGCCGCACGTCTCCCAATACATGCGGTTGCCGTCTCCGACGTCGAGCATCCCGTGCCGGTGCGGACTCGATCCTCGGGTACAGGTCCGTCATCCTTCCGTCCGTCTCGACCGGTCGGCGTTGGCCGCTCACGTAGGATGCGCCGGGAGGAGGCGTTCCAACGATGGCGGATCCGATCGCGGAGATCATCGGGGACTATCGAGCGTTCGCGGCGATGCAGCGCGAGCGTCTCGTTGCCCGCGGCATCGACATCGCACCCTACCCGCTCAGCCACCTCGCCGTCCGTGTCGCCGATTGGGACCTGTACGTCCACCAGCGGACGCTTCTCGAGCGCCATGCGAAGTCGAACCGCGAGAACGTCTGGAACGGGCGTCCGATCTCCTTGATCGTGCTCGCCGAGCCGCTCGAGGTCCTCGACGGGGCTCCGGTCTCGCGCATCGAGCTCATCCCGCCCGTTCACCAGCGCGTCTACCGGATGGGGCTCGAGCACCTCGGTGTCGTCGTCGGTGAGGACTTCGACGACTTCTCGCGGATGCATCGGGCCGCGCTGACCGGTCAGCAGTTCCAGAGTCCCGAGGTCGAGCCGGTCTACGTGCTGTTCGAGGACTTCACCCACGTGAAGTTCTACCGGCGCTCCTTCTTCGATGTCGTCGAGGACGAGGAAGGGCGCTTCGAGGGCTTCAAGCACGTCGACGACTGGGTGCCGCAGCGGCTGGTCACGGCCACCGGCCCGAACCCGTTGCCGCGATGAACCTACACGTGATCGGTGCGCATCACGGCGTCGAGCGCCGGGTACGGTGGACCCTCGCGTAGGGCGTTGAGGAGCTCTCGCGCAGCTCGTTGCCCGTCCGGGAATCGGTCGCCCGGGTCCTAGCGCCACGCTGCGACCATCGCAAGGACGAGGCCCCGGCACTCGGCGAGCAGTTGTTGATCGACGACCGGATAGCGCTCGCTGACCTCTTCGGGCACATGGGCGAGGTCGAATTCGACCGGCCCGCGACAACAGGTTTCGAGGTCGATGAACAGTGGCCCGTTCTTCGTGTGGAGCACGTTGCCCGGATGCGGCTCGCCGTGCAGCAGCTGCTCCTCAGCGCCGCGTTCGCTGGTCGCTCGTCTCAGGATTCGCAACGCGTCGCTGAGAAGCTCCCGGTCCGCGTCGGCGAGCGCCGGAGTGAGGTCGCGGCTCGCAACGAGCTGTTGCGCTTCCGCGACTCGATCCGTGAAGTGCGGCGCCGTGATATCGATCGTCCGCATGCCGGCATGCAGCCGCTCGAGCGCGTTGGCGTAGTCGGCTGGTGAGACCCTGAGAGGACAGAGGTTCGTAGTACGTCCACAGCGTGATCACGAAGCCGTCATGCTCGTAGACGCGCGGCTCCACTCGAGGCTCCAGAGCAGCCACTGGGCTCTCGGTTCCGGAGAGCCGGAGAGCGAGGTCGACTTCGAACCGCGCGACCTGGTGCGCCACCGGTGCGACCCGGGCAAGGACGTCACAGGGCAGCAGTCGCAGGGCGAGCTTGTTCGAGTCGTGGAGAACGATCGCGTCGTCGACCGTCAGGTCAAGCGATGAAGCGGTCGACGTGGCCGCAGCCACCGCATGCGGAACCTCTGATGCTTGCATATCCGCCCTACCCTCGCCGCTTTACGGCAGCTGAGGTCATCCCCAACCCGGCACGCGCCCGGCTTGTTCGAATCCATCCGTGCATCTCCGGTCCCTGCGCCTCCTCCAGCGTCGTCAGCTTGACGTAACGGCTCCGATTCCGTCGTTCCAAGCGGGGGAGGAGGGTCGAAGTCCGCGCCGCCGAGGAAGGAGACATTCACGGAGACGGTGTAAGGGGCGATCTCGATGATCCACCCGAGGTCCGGTAACCCGTAGTACGCCTGCTTCCACTTGATGGCGTACTGGAGCCCCGGGATCGTCTCGCGGATCGATCCGTCCAGCCGCTTCACGATGGGTTGCATCTCCGGCATCACGAGCCTGGTCAACCAGTCCTCGATCTCGGCGTGGGTGTCCGTCGGCACGGGCGGCTCTTTCGCCGTGATGCCCTTGCGTGTCTTCTTCCCCATCGCGCGTTCTCCCTCTGCGGGAATCCGTTCAACTCGACGGCCGAGCCTAGACGAATCGCCGAAGTCCTCTTGAGTGACGTGGCTCAGAGAAGCAGAGCCAGGTACACGCATCCCGTGGTGCTGCTGGTCGGTGGGATGCTGCGTGGATGGGCACTCACCCTACGGCTTCGATCACGTGGGCCGACGCGCTGGGCTGGCGGATGGAGCGCCACCTCCTCGATCCGGTCGGGTCCGACTCAGTGGCTGACGTCGTGCGTCGGCTCGGCGCGGTCCTGTCGATGGACGAGTCGCTGGCCGAGCTGGCGGTACGCACCCGACGCACGGCGTCGCGACCCGGCGAGCTCGCGCAGGCGCTGGCGGACGGTGAGGTGATCAACGCCTTCGCGTTCCGCGGCGCGATGCACTACCTCTCACCCGAGGAGGGTGGCGTCTACCTCGCGCTCAGGGCGGCGGGCCGGCAGTGGGAGCTGCCGAGCTGGGTCGAGTACTACCGGCTGCGCCCGGCGGACTGGCCCGACTTCCGCGCCGCCGTCCGCGACGCACTGCAGGACGGCCCGCTGACGATCCGCCGAGCTGGGTGAGGCGCTGACGAAGCATCGCGCCTACCGGCACCTGAAGCCCGTCTTCGACGAAGGGTCGGTCACGCTGATCAAGGCGCTCACCTGGCAGGGGGACATGAGCCTCGGGCCGCTCCGCGACGGGCAGCGCACGTTCCAGCGCCTCGACGGCAACCCGAGGTGGAAGGGCATCCCCGACCTCGAGGACGCCGGTCCACGAGCGATCACGGCATACCTGCGGACGTACGGGCCGGCGACGTTCGATCACGTCCACCACTGGCTCGGCGACAACCTGAGCGCGGGCCGCAAGCGGCTCGATCGTTGGCTTTCCAACTTGGCCGACCGCTTGGTCGCCGTCGACGTCGAAGGCACCACGGCGTACGTCGTGGCCGAAGACGCCGAGTCCCTTACCGCCGCACGCCCCTCGAACGCCGTGCGCTTCCTCCCCGGGCACGACCAGTGGGTGATGGGACCAGGCACGAAGGACAGCCACGTCACCCCACCGGCCCATCCGCGAAGCCATGACCCGCAAGGCGAACCCGGTGATCGTCGGCGGCGTCGTGCGCGGGACCTGGGCGGTGAAGAAGGGCACGAAGAACGAGAGGAACGACATCGCCGTTACCTGGCTGGACGAGCGGCAGCGTCCCCAGGAGGCGGTCGAAGAGGAAGCGCAGCGACTGGCAGCGATCCTGGGCGACGACCTGCGACTCATCCTGGAGACTTGACACCCTTCAGTCAGCGGCGAGCTGCGCGAGGGTCACGTACTCCAGCAGGTCGGCGTCGAAGGTGCCGCGGGAGGCTTTCTCCGGCCCTTCCTCCCGGTACATGCGGCTGAGGCTCTCGGTGATGCCGGGGTCGCCGCCGGTGAAGCCGGCGATCGTGCGTTCGGTGAGGTCTCGCCAGCGCTCCGCGAGCGCGCGCACCTCG
>CAVRSI010000038.1:0-87800 GCA_963723855.1 uncultured Actinomycetes bacterium
AGCGACGGACGGCTCTTCTCTTTGGGACCGCTCGTCCTCGAGCTCGGCTACTCCTACCTTTCGTCGCTGCCGGTCTGGGAGGTCGCACGGCCGCAACTGGAACGGCTCGCCGAGACGGTCCGCGAAACGACGTCGGCGTCGGTCCTGGACGGCACAGAGATCGTGTTCGTCGCGCGGGTAGGCAGCGATCGGATCATGAGCATGAACCTGGGCATCGGCTCGCGACTGCCCGCGTACGCGACCGCCATGGGGCGCGTGCTCCTGGCGAACCTCTCCGACGAACGACTCGACGACTACTTCAAGATCGTGCGGCTCGAGCCGCTCAGCGAGCGCACCGTTACGGACGAGACGGAGCTCCGCCGGATCATCGAGCAGACGCGACGCGACGGATGGACGCTCGTCGACCAGGAGGTCGAGGAGGGCGTGCGGTCGATCGCCGTACCGATCCGATCGCCGCGCGGCCGAACCGAGGCCGCACTCACCGTCTGCTCACATGCGTTCCGCGTCAGCATCGAGCGGATCATGGAGGAGTTCCTGCCGCTCGTGCAGGAGACGTCCGAGCAGATCACGTCGGACCTCGCGCTGACCTAGGCGCGGCCGCCCCACCCCACCGGCGGCTCGGGCGACTTCGACCTCGGCGAACCGGGCGTCAGCACATCGACGGTCCCGATCGCGATCGCGGTGAGCTGAGCCAGGACGTCCGGCATGTCGGGGGCGTTCGGGACGGCGCATCGCAGATCGGAGATACCGGCGTGCGCGAGTTCGATCACTCGTTCCTGGCACTGCTCCAGCGTGCCGAAGATGCCGACCTCGCGGACGGGGCCGAGCTCGCGGAAGCTCGGGTCCGCCTCCGCTCGCGCACTCGCCTCCGCGGTCGCGGCGCCCGATCGATACGGGGGCCTTCATCGCGATGCCGATGGCAGCCACGTCCCGCTCGTTCCGCTCGCATGCTTGATGGAGCAGGCGGACAGCTTGCGCCACACTGCCGGGGTCCGACGGCGGGAGGACCACGTCGTCGGCGATGCGCGCGGCAACGTCGAACGCCACCGCTGTGCTGCCGACGATCGCGAGGGTCGGCGGTCGCGGCAGGTCACGGACGATCGCGGCGTAGCCCTCCGCCCGACGCCACGCTGCATCCTCGTCGGGGAAGTCCAGCCCGAGCGCGAGATGCTCGGCGAGGTTCGACCCCGCGGTGAGGAGAGCTCCAGCCGCCAAGTGCGTCGTCGAGCGTGCGAGACATCCCCGCGAAAACGGCGGGCGGGCGGAAGGCCGGGTTCACGATCGCACCCAACCGAGCGCGCCGCACGTCGCGGCGCTGAATTATGGACAACACGGTCCAGGCCTCCTTGCGGGGCACATCGTCCTCGGATACGAATCCGTCTTCCACCCACAGTGCGTCGAAGCCCGCGCCGTCGCACATCCGCGCGACCTCGGATAGGCCCGACCAATCGTTGCGCGTGTCCAGGATGAGGCCGAGCCGCACGAGGCGGCCGGGAGGTGGAGCTGTCGGTCGGAAGTCCATCCGCGATAGCCTCGTTCGTATCCCAAACGTCTGTGCGGTGACCGGGGAGGATATCGGCGCGAAGATGGCGGGGCAACCGACATGCAGGTGAACCTCGACGACCCACCGGGCTCGATCGCGACCGCGTTGATCCATTCGCCCATCGCCTCCGCGACGCCGGCGTCCCGGTCTCGATGGTGGAGACGCTCGACTGCGCCGACGCGATCGCCTACGTCGACGTGCTCGATCGATCGATCCTGAAGGCGACGCTCGCCACCACGCTCGTGAAGCGGGCCGAGCACCGCGCAGCATTCGATGCACTGTTCGAAGCGTGGTTCGCGGTCCGCCACGATCCGCTCGAGGCCGAGACCACGCTCGACCGGCAGGGGGATGGGCCCGGGCCGGGTGCGTTCGCCGAGGTCGACGCCGGCGAGGCGCCCTCGACCGAGTTCCTCGAGATGCTGCTCCAGGCGCTGCGCTCGGAGGATGAGAGCGTGCTGCGGATCCTCGCGCAACAGGCGGTGAGCTTGTTCGGAGGTATGGAAGGCGGCTCGACGTTGTCCGAGCGCTACTACCTGTACCGGGTGATGCGCCAGCTCGAGCTCTCCGAGCTGCTGCGGCGCGCCATGCTCCTGGAGCGAGCCGGATCCGAGAACCTCTCGCGGCTCGACGAGCGGCTCCTCCGCGACGAGCACCTGCTGCGGATGGAGTGGTTCCGAGAGCTGATCGCACACGCGATCCGGCGACAGCTCGTCGAACGCCGACAGGAACACGACTCGATGCAGGGCCTCGGGGAGCTGCCGATCGAGGACATCGACTTCCTCGGGGCCTCCCCCACCGAGCTTCGACGGATGCGGGAGGCGATGATCCTGCACAGAAGCTCGCCGCGCGTATCGCCCGGCGACCCGGGGCGCTACCGTCGTCGGGGGCGGTTGGACGTCCGCCGTACGCTCCGGCTGGCTCGTTGTCCGCCGGCGGCGTGCCGCTCGACCCGGCGTTCCGGCACTCGCTCGGGGCATCGAAGCCGGACTCTATACCTGCTCTGTGACATCTCCGGCTCGGTGTCCGAGTTCGTCGCGGTTCACCATGTCGCTGCTTCATGCCGTGAGCGACGAGTTCTCTCGGATCCGGCTGTTCGCGTTCGTCGACGGGGTCGACGAGGTTACCGAGCTCATGGATCGGAGCGGTCATGAGCTCGCTCCGCGGAACCTCCTCTACGGGACGAAGGTCATATCGGGCGACGGCCACAGCGACTACGGCAACGTGTTCCGGCGGTTCTGGCACGTGTACGGCTACGCCGACCTCGATCCGCGCGCGACCGTGATCGTCACCGGCGATGCGCGCAACAACTATCGCGACCCGGGGCTCGACGCGTTCCGCATGATCACGGAGCGCGCCCGCAAGGTCTACTGGTTGAACCCTGAGCCCCGGCAGGACTGGAACACGTCAGACTCGATGATGGTTGCGTACGAGGATCGGTGCCAGGCGGTGTTCGAGACGCGGAACCTCGGGCAACTCGCCGAGTTCGTGGGGCAGATCGTCTATGAAGCGCCTGACATCTCCCCGCCGATCACGGCAGTGGGCCTAGCAAGCCGAAGTTGAGCTCCGGGTCCTCCGGCCGCCACGTCCGGAACGCTGCGAGCGGTCTCCGTTGCGCCGGGAGCGCTGGAGCGCGTCACGCCCGACCATGAGCTGCCGGGCCTCCCAGCGCTCGAGCGCCGCCGGAACGTCGCCGCCGACCGCGTCCAGGGCCTCCGCGAGTGCCCACCCGTCGGCCGCGGCCTTCGCCGTCCCCGCCGCGATATGCGGCCGGAGCGCGAACGCCGCGTCCCCGATCAGACAGGTGCGGCCGAACGCCATCTGCGGCACGTCGATGTCGAACACCGCTTGCACGAACGGTTCGTCCGCGCCGAGGACCACGGCCGCGAGCGGTGGAGCGAGGCGCGACGTCGCGAACGCCCGCATCTCTGCGATGTGGACCGGATCGACGGTTCCCGGCGGGAGCGTCGTGTCCCGGCGCACGCCCTCCCGGTCGGTCATCAATCGGTCGAGCGCCGCGCCGGGGTAGTTCCGATACCACACGAAGTTCAGCAGCCGCCGTCCCGGCGCGGTGGCACCGTCCACGTCGGGGATCGGGTAGACGAGGATGTGGCTCTCGGGCATGACCTGGTAGACGAGCGCATCGGCGAGCGCGGCGAGCGTGTCGTCGTCCATCCGCTCTTCGGCGACCGTGCCGCGCCAGGCCGCGTACCCGGCATAGGCGGCCGATACGCGGGGCAGCAGTCGTCGACGCGCCGACGACCCGATCCCGTCCGCACACACGAGCAGATCCACCCGTGCGGCGGCGCCGCCATCGAGGGACACACGCACCGCCTCACCCTCGGGCTCGGATGCCGACACCTCCGCGCCGAGGTGGTAACACGCGGGATCCAACGCGCCGAGCAGCGCGCGGTAGATCGTGTGCCAGCCTGAATAGCGGTAGGGCTGTGGACGCTCGTGCACCACCGAGCCGCCGCGGTCGAGATACCGCAGGGTCGACGTGGCGATCGTGACGTCGTCGTCGTGGATCGACGTGCGCTCGCGGAGATAGCGGAGCGTCTCGTCGAGCACGACGATCCCGGCGCCGCGGCTCTCGAGCTCGGCGGTGGATCGCTCCCAGACGTCGACCTCACACCCGAGGTCGCGCAGCACGAGCGCGGCGGTGAGCCCGCCGAGGAATCCACCCACGACGCCGACCCGCGGCCACGTGCTCATCGCGACCGCACGGCGGATGGCGCGAGCGCCCGCCTACGGCCGGCCGAACGTCGCGACGCGGTCGATCCGGCAGATGAACAGCACGCGGCGCTCGTCGATCGAGGGATCGCGCAGACCGTACGGTGGATCGGCACCCGTGTACTTCGTCCACGCGGCGTCGATCGTCTCGGTCGCGAGGTGACCTTCGTTGGGGTCATCCTCCTTGATCTCCTTCTCGACGGTCACCTTCAGGCTGACCCAGTGGTACGGGTTCGCGGGATTCAGGAGCATGAGCGTGAGCTGCGGATGAGCCCGGACCCACCCGGTCTTCTTGCGATGCTCCGCGAAGTTCAGGAGCACCTTGTCCGACGAGTGGCCGAACCAGACCGGCGTGAGGTTGGTACGGCCGTCGCCGCCCTGCACGGCCAGGATCGCCGTGACCGGCTCGTCGAGCAGTTGCTGGTAGATCGGGTCGAGATCGTCGAGCGACGATACCTCGCTGCGAGAGCCGACCATGAACTGGCCCTCCTGGACTCCGTCGGCGACGTCGAGGAACTTCGCGACCGTGAACCCCATGGATGTCTCCTTCGTTCGGCCGGCGATGCGGAGGGATCTATCGTGCCATGACGGCGCGCGACGCGCTATCCGAGGAGCTCGACGGTGACGAACCGGAGCAGTGTCTCGCCGACGTTCTCGAGGTCGTGGAGCATCGGCGCCTCGGGCGAGTGCTCCGAGTAGACCGTGTCCCCGACGGCGTATCGCAGGAGCTTCATCGTCCCGTCCGCGTAGCGCTGTCGACCGACGCCGCCATCGACGCATGTCCAGAAGTACCGAACCGTATGCGCGTGGAACGGCGTCCGCTCACCCGGCGCCAGCCGGACCTCCCACACGCGGATCCGGTCGTTCTCGAACGATCGGGACGTGCCGACCGAGAGGTTGTGGGGCGCTGCGGCGAGCTCCTCCGCGAACGACGCGACGTCGTACACGCCCTCCTCGATCGTCTCTACGGTCATCGTCGACGAGTCTAGAGCCAGGATGGGCGGGAGGTTCCGAAAAATGGCGATCCGGAGCGATCGCGAGGAGCGACTCACCGGCGGCCCCGGGTTCCCGCTATGGTGGGGGTGATGACCGAGCCCGGATGGATCGAAGAGCTGGTCACCACCGTCGGCGAGACGCACGGCGAGCAAGCTGCCACGACCACGCGGATGTTGATCGACGCGACGTCGTCGATGCGTCTGCGGTCCACGCACCAGCCGCCGAACACGTCGGGCGCGGCGTTCGTGTCCGTGATCCCCGGCATGGTGAACGACGTCGAGCTCTTCGCGCTCTTCTCCAAGGGCGGCCGGGTGGCCGTGCAGCTGAAGACGCTCCGTCGGATCAACCCGTTCAGGATCGCGGAGCAGGAGGAGACGCTCCGGCGCCGGCTCGGTGGCATCACGGGATTCAAGCTGGACAAGCCGGACTACCCCGACATCACGCTCGCGAAGCTCTCCGTCCCCGAGGCGCGGGAATCGTTCGTGGAGACCATGCGGTGGACGGTGGAGCGGGTCCGCAAGAGCAACGGTCTCAGCTGAACGGCGGCCTCACACCGAACCGCTGAACGTGTCACAGGCGCTCGGATCCCCCGACGTGAAGCCCGTCCGGAACCACCGTTGCCGCTCGGCGGACGAACCGTGCGTCCACGTCTCGCGGTTCACCCGGCCCTGGGTCTCGCGCTGGATCCGGTCGTCCCCCACTGCGGCGGCGGCATCGAGCGCGTCGGCAACGTCTTGGTCAGTGATGTTCGTGATGAACCCCGTCTGCACGGCGTTCGCCGCCCAGACTCCCGCGTAGCAGTCCGCCTGCAGCTCGGTCCGGACCGATCCGCCCTGGGGTCCCTGACCGCTCGTGCCTCCCCGGGCGAACAGTCCGAGGAGGTCCTGGACGTGATGACCGTACTCATGCGCCAGGACGTACGCCTCGGCGAGCGGGCCTCCCTTCGCACCGAACCGGTCCGTCAGCTCCTGGAAGAACCCGAGGTCGATGTAGACGTTGCCGTCCGATGGGCAATAGAACGGGCCGGAGTCCGTGGTCGCCTGGCCGCACGCGCTTGAGGTCTGGCCGGTGAAGAACACGGTCGGCGCATCCCGGTAGTGCCGGACCGTCCCGCTCCAGTAGTCCTGGATGCTGTTGACGTACGCGACGATCCGGCAATCCTCGCTGTTCTGCGCATCGGCGCCCGTCTGGCAGTGGCTCAGGTCGGCCGAGGACGAACCGTTGCCGACCGTGACGCCGGAGAGGTCCTGCAGGACCGAGTTCGTGTTCCCCCCACCGAGGGCGCTGATGACGACGAACACGATCGCCACGATGAGGCCGAGGCCTCCGCCGCCGACGGCCAGACCGGTGCCGCCGGACATGCCGCGACGATCCTGGATCTGCGACGGATCGAGCCGAGCGCGACGACGGACCTTCATCCGGCGACCCTACCCACATCCGCCGTTGCCGAACCCGCTCCTCAGCTCCTGGCGAGCTCCCTGGAAGGGCGCACGTTACCGCAAGCTCTTCGGAGACGGCCGCCCTACGCTTCGGCGCATGGGACCCGACGCGCTCGACTTCTGGCTCGGCACGTGGACCGCGACGTGGGAGGGCGGCGGCGGTTCCAACACCATCACGCGCGAGCTGGACGGCGCCGTCATCGTCGAGCGGTTCGAAGCCGGCCCGCCGGAGCCCTGGTCGGGCATGAGCGTCTCCGTCCACGACCCCCAGGCCGACTCGTGGCAGCAGACGTGGGTCGACTCGAACGGGAGCTACTGGCACTTCGTCGGAACACACACGGAGGAAGGCACGATCTTCGCCACACCGGATCCCGTCGATGAGGATCGGCTCTTCAAGCGCATGGTCTTCAGCGACATCGAGCCCGACGCGTTCCACTGGCGCTGGGAGTCCTCGCCGGACAACACCACGTGGGTCGAGCGGTGGGCGATCGACTACCGCCGGACGACGTGACCAGCGCCCGACCGTAGACTCCGGCGGTGACCGAGCGGACCCTGACCGAACGCGAGCTGAACCGTGCCCTGTTGGCTCGGCAGATGCTGCTGGAACGCGCGCGCACGCCGCTCACGAGGGCGATCGAGCGGATGGGCGGGGTGCAATCGCAGTACGCGCCGTCGTCCTACATCGGGTTGTGGACACGGCTCGAAGGCTTCGAACGCCCGCAGCTGACGAAGACGCTCGAGCGGCGAACGATCGTCCAGGGAACACTGATGCGCGGCACGATCCACCTGGTCACGGCTCGCGACTACTGGCCGCTCGCGGCGGGCATCCGCCAAGACAGTCGCACGTGGTGGCTGGGCGCGACCCGACACCAGATCTCCGAGCGCGAGGTGGCGGCCGTCGCGCGACGCGCTCGTTCGCTGCTGGCCGATGGGCCTCGCCGGCGGAAGGACCTGGTCGCGGAGCTCGGCGTGACGTCGACGGTATGGAACGGCGTCGGCGGGTGGCTCAACCTCCTGCGCGTTCCCCCGTCGGGGACCTGGGAGCGGCGTTCGGCCGACCTGTATGCCGTCGCGGAGGACTGGATGAGGAGCGCGCCCGACGCGACGCTCGACGAAGGGCTCGAACTGCTCGTCCGGCGCTACCTCGGCGGATTCGGTCCGGCATCGCGGAAGGACATCGCGAGCTGGGCTGGGATCTCGGTGACGACGCTCGCGCCCGCGCTGGAGGGGATGCCGTTGCGGCGGTTCCGCGACGAGCGCGGTGGAGAGCTGTTCGATCTTCCGCGAGCGACGCTCCCGGCCGCCGACGCCCCCGCGCCCGTGCGGTTCCTTCCGACGTGGGACGCCACGCTGCTCGTGCACGCGCGCCGGACGCAGATCCTGCCGGAACGGTTCCGACCGATGCTGTTCGACATCAAGACCCCCCACTCGTCCCCCAGCTTCCTGGTGGATGGACAGGTCGCGGGCACGTGGAAGCACCAGGGCGGTCGGGTCGTCGCGTCGCCGTTCGAGCCGTTGCCGCGAGCCGCGCGACGGGAGGTCGACGACGAGGCGCAGCGGCTCGCGGCCTGGCTCACGTGACGGTCAGAAGTCGCGGCGGCCGTCGAAGTGCCCGGCGGCCTCCGGCCGCGTGAGCTGATACAGCGCAACGCGATGCCCTCCCGGCGTGACGAACGAACAACACGGCCCATGCGGGATGTCGAAGGTGCGCTCGCGGACCCAGCCCGCGGCCTCCTGTTGCGCGAGCGTCGCCATGAGATCCGCCACCCGGTACACCAGGATCGCGCGGTCCCCCGACACGTGATCGGTGAGCAGGACGACGGGTGGACCGGAGGTCAGCTCGATCGCCGCGACCCGCGTGCCCATCGCCTCGATCGCGAAGAGGATGTGGCCCCCGAGCACATCGGTGAAGTACCCCATGTCGGCGGCCACGTCGCGGCTGGGTGTGTAGAGGAAGTCGAGCTGCTCGAACGGCGGCGCCGGCCGTGCCACGGTCTGTCTACCGCCCGGCGGTGGTGCTCGCGAGCAGCGCCTCGACCTCGGGCAGGTAGATCACGGCGTCGCACGCGACGAGCAGGTCACGCGCCTGCTCCAGCACCGCCCGAGGATCCTGCCCGGTCCCGGCGAGCGCCTCGCCCAGGTCGGCGAGCACGCGCGCCTGCATGATGCGGAGCCCCAGCCGCTCGAACTCGTTCGCCGCGGCCCGCAGGCGATCGATCGATCCCTCCGGCTCAACCTCCAGGAGTCCTTCGATCGCGTGGGCGTACGCGTTCGTCGCGGGGGCCCGGCCGCTCCCGGACAGATCACGGTATCCCTCGGCTTCGGTGCGATCGCCCGTTCGGAGGAGCAGCCGGACCAGCTCGTAGAAGAGCAGCGGCGCCTGGTCGACCGTGTACCCGCGCGACAGCTCGACCCCGCGCCGGAGGTGCTCGAGCGCCTCCTCCACGCGACCCCGCGCGAGCGCGATCGCTCCCTCGGTCACGAAGACGTACACGTCGGCCTGCGGCTCTCGGTTCGTTCCCAGGATCTCGATGGCCCCGCGCTGGAGCTCCTCGGCCTCCTCGACCCTCCCCCGCTGGAAGACGACCCAGGCGAGCCCGTTCATCCTGATCCCCCGGAGCGGTTCGTCGCCCGACTCCTCGGCGAGCGCGAGGGCACGTCGTTCCGTCCGCTCCGTCTCCTCCAGGTCGCCCAGCTCCACGGTGCTGTCGGAAAGCGTTCCCATCAGCCACGCGAGGTTGCCGACCGCGCCGGCTCGCTCGGCCAGTTCGATCCCCTCCCGGAGCACCTCGATCGCCCGCCGATGATCGGACCCGAACCCCGACACGATCGAGGGGTAGTTGTTGTACACGCGCAGCAGCACCGCCACATCGCCCACCTGCTTCGCCAGGCGGTACGCCTCCTCGATCGTCTCCATGGCTTCCTCGGTTCGACCCTGCTGTGACAGCGTCATCGCCAGCGTCTGCGTCGCGTCGGCGACGACCACGGGCGCATCGACGCGCTCAGCCATGGCGAGCGCACGCCTGACGATCGGCTCTCCCTCCTCGTCGCGGCCGCGCCGAACCAGGTACTGCGAGAGCGTCTGCAGCGCGACGGCGAGCGCCTCGCTCTCCCCGAGGGGCTCGAGTCGCGCGATGGCCGCGAGGGCCTCGGTGTGCGCCTCCTCATCCCTCCCCAGCCGGAAGAGCGCGAACGAGAGCTGCGCCTGCGCCCATCCGGCGTTCGGCTCGTCGCCGAGCGACGTGTAGAGATCGAGGGCGAGACGGGCGGCGTCCGCGTTGCTGCCGGCCGATTCGGTGGCCAGACCGACCGCCGTCAGCCGCCGTGCGAGCGACGCGCGATCGGCCGTCGTCGCTCCGACCGCCTCCGACGATGCAAGCGCATCGCGGTACCAATGCACCGCCTCCGCGCGCTGCCAGAGCGCCGCGGTGCGGTCGCCGGCGGCGCAGGCCCATCGGTACCCCTCCTCGTCGATCGACGCACGCTCCCCGCCGGTGACGCCGAGCTCATCCAGGTACCGGCGTGCCTCGAGGTAGTGGGTGGCGATGAGCTCCGCGATCTCCTCGGCGCGGTCGCCCGCCCGCTCCTGCGCCCACCGGCCCACCCGCGCATGCTTCTCCGCACGGAGCGCCTTCGGCAGCGAGTCGTACGCGCCATCGCGGATCAGGTTGTGGCGGAACGCGAACTCCTGCTCGTCGGAGAAGCTCGAGGGCTCGTGCGGGAGCACCAGCTCCTTGACGCGCAGCCGGGCGAGGGCGTCGCGAGACACCGCGCGATCCATCCCGGCGAGCGTGGCGACCGCCCCGGTCCAGAAGACCCGGCCCACCACGGCCGCGTCCTGCAGGAACGTCTTCTCGTCATCCGGGAAGCCCGTCGAGCCTGGCGGCGATCAGCCCTTGGATCGATCGCGGCACCTCGACGTCCGCGACGGGTCGCGCGACCTCCCATCGAGACGCCTCGGTCGCTCGAAGGACGCCGCCGTCGATCAGCATGCGGACGATCTCCTCCACGTACAGCGGGTTGCCCTCGCTGCGCTCGACGATCAGGTCGCGCACGTCCGCCGGAGAGATCGGAGCCGAGCAGATCCGCCAGCATCGCACCGCCCTCGTCGGACGAGAGCGGATCGAGGTAGATGGAGGCGGCATTGCGTTTCCCACCGCCCCACCCCGCCCGCGTCTCGAAGAGCTCCGGGCGGGCGAGCGTGAGCAGCATGATCGGACCTTGCGCGAGATCGGCGGCGTACTCGACGAAATCGAGGAGTCCCTCGTCCGCCCAGTGCACGTCCTCGAGCATGACGACGAGCGGGTAGCGCGCCGCCAACCGCTCCAGGAAGCGGCGCCACGCATCGAAGAGATCGTCGCGGCTGAACGATCGTTCCTCGCCGGCACCCACGAGGGCGCGGATGTGGGGCGCGAGATCGTCGTCGCCGAACAGCTCGCGGACCACGGCGGTGGCTTTGTTCGTCGCAACGTCGGCCGGATCGTCGTCCAGGATCTCGCACTGCGCCTTGATGGCGTCGGCCAGCCCCGAGTACGACGTGTTCCCGTACGCGAGGCAACGCCCACGGCGCCAGTAGACGAACTCCGGCAAGCCCTCCACATAGCGCTCCAGCTCGTGGACCAGTCGCGACTTCCCGACCCCTGCCGGACCCACGACCGTCACCAGCGCCGGTCGCCCTTCCGTCTGCACGCGGCGCAGCGTCTGCTTCAACACGGCGAGCTCTTCGTCGCGGCCGACCATCCGCGCCTCCATCCCGAGGCTCGGTCGTTCGCCACGATGCTGCGCCTTGATACGCAGCGCCTCCCACGCGATCACGGACTCGGCCTTCCCCTTGAGGTCGAGCGGCGGGAGCTCGCGGTACATGATCACGTCCTTCGTTGCGGCGTAGACGGCCGGGCCGACCACGATGCGCCCCGGCTCCGCGGCTCCCTGCAAGCGCGCGGCCGTGTTCACCGCGTCGCCCGTAAGCATGCGATCGCGAGGACCGCTCGCTCGTTCCTGATCGACCAGCACCTCGCCGGCCTCCACACCGATCCGCATCGCCAGCTGCGGCTTGCCCTCGGAGGCGAACCCGTGGTTCAGCTCAGACAGGACCGCCTGCATCTCGATCGCGGTGCGCACGGCGCGCTCCGCGTCGTCTTCGTGCGCGCGCGGCACGCCGAACACGGCCAGCACGGCATCGCCCATGAACTTCTCCAGGAACCCCTCGTAGCGCCGGATCTCCTCGGACAGCCGGTCGAACGTCCGGCCGACCACGGACTGGACCACCTCGGGATCCTCGCGTTCGGCGAGCGACGTTGACCCGACGAGGTCGGCGAAGAGGGCGGTCGCGTACTTCCGCTCCTTCCGTCGTGGCTCCGCTTCCACGATCGGGCTCGCGCAGTGCAGGCAGAACTTCGCGTTGTCCGGGTTCTCACCACCACAGCTCGGGCAGACGACCATGGCCGCAGCCTACGGCGACCCGAGGCGTGCGCCTACGGTCGCTCGTCGTGCGAGGGCCGAGCCCACAGGTTGACGCCACCCTCCTGCGCCTGGCCCTCGATCGCGGTCAGCTCCTCGGGCGCGAACTCCAGGTTGTCCAGCGCGGCCACGTTCTCGCTCACCTGCTCCGGACGGCTCGCGCCGATCAGCGCGGACGTCACCCGCGGATCCCGGAGCGCCCACGCGAGCGCCATCTGCGCGAGGGTCTGCCCCCGCGCCTTCGCGATCTCGTTCAGCGCGCGAACGCGTTCGATGTTTTCGTCGCGGAGATGCGACGGCTGCAGCGAGTCGCCGCCCGGCCGGTTGATACGCGAGTCCTCCGGCACTCCATCGAGGTACTTGTCGGTCAGGACGCCCTGCGCGAGTGGCGAGAACGCGATGCAGCCCATCCCCTCCTCGACCAGGGCATCGAGCAGCTCCTCCTCGATCCAGCGATTCAGCATGTTGTAGGAGGGCTGGTGGATCAGCAGGGGCACCTGGAGCTCGCGCATGATGCGCGCCGCCTCCCGCGTCATACCCGGCGAGTACGACGAGATCCCGGCGTACAGCGCCTTGCCCTGATGCACCGCCGTGGCGAGCGCGCCCATCGTCTCCTCGAGGGGCGAGTCCGGGTCGAAGCGATGCGAGTAGAAGATGTCGACGTAGTCGAGTCCCATGCGCTCCAGGCTCTGGTCGAGGCTCGCGAGCAGGTACTTGCGCGAACCACCGCCTTGGCCGTAGGGGCCGGGCCACATGTCCCACCCGGCCTTCGTCGAGATGAGCAGCTCGTCCCGGTACGCGGCGAAGTCCTTCTTGAGGATCTTGCCGAAGTTCTTCTCGGCGGACCCGTACGGCGGTCCGTAGTTGTTCGCCAGGTCGAAGTGCGTGATCCCGAGGTCGAACGCGGTGCGCAGGATCGCGCGCTGGGTTTCACCCGGGGTGGCGTCCCCGAAGTTGTGCCACAACCCGAGCGCGAGCGCCGGAAGGGCCAGCCCGCTCCGGCCGCAGAAGCGGTACACCATCCGGTCGTAGCGTTCCTCGGCGGCGATGTAGCTCATGGGCGGCTCCTCCCGGATGCGCTCCACGGACCCGACCGAGTCAGCCTATACAGTCCCGTCCGAGAGGTTTGCCGGTGATACGTTCCGGCGACATGATGGGAAGGACGAAGGAGGCCCGACCGTGACCTACACCATCGCTGAGCCCTGCATCGACGTGAAGGACCGCGCGTGCGTGGACGAATGCCCGGTCGATTGCATCTACGAAGGACCACGGATGCTGTACATCCAACCGGACGAGTGCGTGGACTGCGCCGCGTGCGAACCGGTCTGTCCCGTGACCGCGATCTTCTACGAGGACGACGTCCCACCCGAATGGAAGCAGTTCACGCCCATCAACGCCGAGTTCTTCACCGACGCGGTGAGCGGACTGGGCGCGCCCGGCGGCGCGGCGTCGGTCGGTGTCGTCGCGGTCGACCATCCCGTGGTCGCGGGCTGGGCGACGGTATGACGTTGGCGTCGTAAGCCGATCTCGGAGGTCGACATGGATGAAGCGGGTGGTGGGTTCGCAGCTGCCGTGGAATTCCCGTCAGACGCGAACGTGAACCGATCGGTCGTCGGAGTCGTGAAGGCGCGCGACGTGCATCTGACCGGCTCGGGCGCGGGCTTGGTCGCCGCAGAGGGCAACTTCTCGATCCTCAATGGTGGGGCGGGCCCCGTGCTCGCCAACGGCAGCGTCACGATCCGCAACGGCGGGTGTGGGCCGCTGGTCGCGAACGGCGACGTCTCGATCGAGAACGGCGGCGCGCAGACCGTCATCGCATCCGGCGGAGCGCGGATCGGCCCGCGGGCGTTCGTGGGCGTCGTCGTCTCGCCGAACGTCACCGTCGAGGAGGGCGGCCGGGTCCTGACGGCGTCGCCGTTCGCACTCGCGGCCGGCGCCGGCGTGGGGATCGCGATCGGCCTGCTCGCACGCCTCGGCCGACAGAAGTAACGACGTCGATCGCTCAGGCGGACTTCGTCGTGGAACGAGGGAACGTTCGCGTCCGCCGGTAAGGAGGGCCCCGCTATAGTCCGGCGCGTGGCGATCGACGGCGCGCTGGCGGAGGTGGATCGGCTCGTCGACGGGTTCGTCGCCAAGGAGCCCGTGCCCGGCGTCGCGTACGGCGTGATCGTCGACGGCGCGCTCGTCCATACGCGGGGCGTCGGAACCGCGACGGTTGGACGGGACGCTCGCCCGACCGCCGACACCGTGTTCCGCATCGCCTCGATGACCAAGAGCTTCACGGCAGCCACGGTGCTCCTGCTCCGCGACGAAGGACATCTCCGTCTCGACGACGCGGCCGCGGACCATGTCCCCGAACTGCAGGGGCAGCGCCCCTCCCATCCGGGAGCGCCGGCGATCACCCTTCGGCACCTCCTGTCGATGTCCGCGGGGTTCCCGGGCGACGACCCGTGGGGCGATCGCCAGCAGGACCTCGACCTCGAGCGGTTCACCGCGTTCCTCGAGGGGGGCCAGTCGTTCGCGTGGATGCCCGGCACCGAGTTCGAGTACTCGAACCTCGGGTACGCGATCCTCGGACGCGTCATCACCAACGTCGCGGGGCAGGAGTATCGCGACGTCGTACGGTCACGACTGCTCGAACCGCTGGGCATGGGCTTCACCGTCTACGACGCGGCCGAGGTCCCCGCCGAGCGACTCGCGATCGGGTACGTCCGGCGCGACGATGCGTTCGTCGAGGAACCGTTCGCCGGCTACGGGGCGTTCGCGTCGATGGGCGGCCTCTTCAGCTCGGTGCGCGACCTGGCCCGATGGGTCGACGGCTTCGCGCGCGCGTTCTCCGCAAGCGCCGAGGCGGACGACCATCCGCTCTCGCGTGCGTCGCGCCTCGAGATGCAGCAGGTGCATCGTTCGATCGCGCCGGAGCTCACGTGGACGTCGATCGCCGAACCACCGACCGCGGTCGTGACCGGTTACGGCTTCGGAACGTTCGTGCGATCGGATCTGGAGCTGGGGACGGTCGTGGGCCACAGCGGCGGCTATCCGGGGTTCGGGTCGCACATGCGCTGGCATCCCGCATCGGGGCTCGGCGTCGTCGTGCTGGGGAACCGGACGTACTTCCCCGCGCTGAAGATCGGCGAACAGATGCTCTCCGCGCTCGTCCGCGCGGACGCTGCTCCGATCCGCCGGCTCAGGCCCGCGCCGGCGCTCGAGGCCGCGCGGGACGCGGTCGAACGGTTGCTCGGGTCATGGGACGACGACCTCGCCGCGGCCACGTTCTCGATGAACGTCGACATGGACGAGCCGATGGAACATCGGCGTGCCGCGATCGAACGGCTGCGCGAGACGCATGGCGCGTTGCGCCGCTCCGACGAGGCGCCGGCATCCGACACGCCGTTCCACGCGGCGTGGTGGCTCGAAGGTGAGCCCGGGCGCGGCCGCGTGAAGGTGGAGATCACGCTGGACCCGCAACCCGTGCCGAAGGTGCAATGGCTCGAGCTGACGTCGGTGCCGGAACCCGATGCTCGACTTCCGGCAACAGCGGAAGCGCTCGTCTCCTCGGCGAACGGGAGCCGACGCGAGCTGCCCCGCTCGCCGATATCGTCGATCGCACCTCGCTCGAACGGGACCTCGTCCTGGTGCGGACGTTGTTCGGCCAGGGCCGTCTGAGCGCTCCGATCGCCGGCGGCGGCTCGAGCATGACGTTCGGGGTCGTCGCCCAACGCGGAACGTTGGACCTCGCCGTGTCGATCGACGCCATGGGCCGGCTCCTCAGCGCCAGGTGGACTCCGCGTCCCGTCACCCCGTCCCGCTTCGACGTCCGCTGACCTGTGGACATCGACACCGATGTCGACCTTCAGGCGCTGGCAAACGGCCTAGGGAACCCTAGACATTCGTGACCCCGAAATGGCCGACAGGCCCATAGGTTGGGTGGGTGGTCGGTCGCTACGTTGGCTTCACGAGCGACGACGCACATGCGTCGGGGGACATCGCCGGATACCGAGGAGGAGACCGCCGATGGCAACGCTCGGGGATGACATCCCGATCCGAAGATCCGTCAACGACCCTAACGAGGCGCTGCGCATCCGGTTGTCGGGGCGGGCTCTGCCCGAGCCGCTCTGCTATGGACGCCGAGTTGCGACGGTCGTCCTGCACCGGCTGAACCCTCCGCGTACCTCGCACGAGAAGAGGGGAGTTCGGCATGGGTAGGTATATGAACGCCAAGGTGAAGGCGACCGCCACGCTGGAACGCCTTGACAGGCAAGCGGTCACGCTGGAACGCCTGGACATCCTGGCCCAGAAAGGGCTCCGTCTCTCGCAGGCCGGCGTCACATATGCCGCCATCGCGGCGAGACGGAACGACGCGAACGCGAACGCTGAAGACGGCGTCCACTACGACTTCAACGACGCGCTCGAACTGCTCTACGACGAGACGTTCGGCGCCGCAACCATGGAGGGGCGGAGATGAGAACGCTCCGTGGACAGCGAGGTGCGTCGGCGGTGGAGTTCGCACTCATCGCGCCCGTGCTCTTCATGATCATCTTCGCGATCCTCGGGTTCGGGATCGCGTTCATGCAGCTCCAGACCATCCGCGGCGCCGTGCGTGAAGGCGCGAGGATCTCCGCCGGTGGGCGCCACCGTCGCCCAGGTCCAGCAGAAGGTCGCCGACGCCTCAACCGGCATCGTTCCGTGCCGGGCAAGTGACCGTGACCGCCATGCCCCGGACAGGACACCACGGTCGACACGACCGCGACGTTCAACACCGCACAGATGAACGGCGGCAAGGGCATCGTCGTGACGATCCCGTTGCTCCCGGATATCCACCTGACGCCGATCGTCTCCGCACAGTTCAGGTGTGAGATATGAGAGCGCGAGGAGGGCGTCGTTGCGATCGTGGTGGCGATCAGTCTCGTCGTCTTGATGGGGGCCGTGGCTCTCACCCTGGACGTGGGCGGGCTCCTCTACCGGCGACGCGAGATGGTGAACGGAGCGGACGCCGCGGCACTTGCGGCGGCGATGGAATGCTCGAAGGGCAACGGGTTGGTGGCGGCAACGGCGGCGGCCAACCACGAGTTCGAGGGCGACTCCCCCGGTTCCAAGGCCTCCGGATACTCGCTCGACTCCATCGCGGCCAGCCCGGCGTGCGGCGGGACGGCGGGCCACATCACCGTCAGTACACCACCCAGCAACCGCTCTACTTCGCGCCGGTCCTGGGGTTGTCGGATCACCACGCGGTCACCACCGAGGCGACCGCGTCGTGGGGTCCCGCCGGCCCGTTCCCGATCGCGGTCAATCTCGGGCCGCCGGACGCGTTCAAGACCTGCTCCATCAACGCCACGCCCGGAACCGACTGCTACTACCTGTTCGACAACAACCAGAACGGGAACGGGGACTTCGGGTTCCTGAACCTGGCGCGATGGGGACAGCCGAGCGACCAGGGCTGCAACGGCGGTGGCGGAGCGAACCTGCTGAGCGGCGAGATCACCGGGACCGTTGGCTATTCGCAGTACGTGTTCAAGATCCCGGACTACGTCTGTCAGATCAGCGGGCTCAAGGGTAAGGACTGGAACCAGGCGTTGGCCTCGATGGTGGGCCAGACTCGCTCGTTCCCCATCAACGATCCCACGAAGACGACGGCGAAGCGCTGGTACATCGTGGGATTCGCGCGGATGACCATCGTCAGCGTCGACCAGAACGCCAAGTCGTGCAGCGGCCTCGCGATCGACGGCCAAGAGCGAGACGTGCGTTCACCTGACGTGGGTCGGAGGCGGCGTGGGCATCGGGACGACGCAACTCGAGACCGTCGGCCTGTGCGACCTCCAGTACGGCACGGACCCCGTCAAGGGCACGTGCCTTGGCTAGTCCTGGCGATCGTCGTCCACGACGTCCGGAGGAGCTAGTCGTACCGGTCGTGGTGTCGGACCCATGCCTGCGAGTCGGGTGAGCGCGTCCTCGTCACGACCCTCGGCATCAGGTCGAGGAAGTTGTAGGCACCATTGAGGATGTCGATCCCGCGCGCGTAGCACGAATAGGTGTGGAAGACGGAGCCGGCCGTCGTCCTTGATAGAAGACGCTACACCCTCGCGGTCGGCGGGACCGGGGTTCGTCTCGGACGTAGTTGTAGAAGGCCGTCCCGCTCTCGCGCTCCTCCGGCGTGAACGACACGTGGTAGTCGAAGTTGAACTCGCTCCCGAACGACGAGACCCACGTGAAGCGCCACCCCATCCGCTCCTTGAACGCGCTCGATCTTCGCGAGCGGCGCGCGCGAGACGGCGAGGAACGTCACGTCGCGATGGTGCAGGTGCACGTCGATCCCGTCGAAGTTGTCGGCCCAGAACGAGCAATGCGGGCACCCCTCGTCCCACTCGGGACTCGAACATGAAGTGGTAGACGCGAGCTGGCTCCGGCCGTCGAAGAGCTCGGCCAGCGTGCTTTCGCCGTCCGGTGTCTCGAATAGGTACGGGGCGTCGACCAGCACCCACGGCAGCTCGCGCCGCTGGCGACTCAGCTCGTCCCGCAGTCGCGTGAACTCCTTCTCCTTCGCCAACAACGACGTCCGCGCGGACAGCCACTCGTCGCGCGACACGATCGGGTGGTCGGTCATCTTCCACCTCCATGGAGGGCAACGTTCAACAGTGTTGTGTAATATCACCGCGAGCGAGGAAAGGTCAACACGATGGTTGAACGTTCCCGGACCCTGGACCGCACGTACGCGGCGCTCGCGGATCCCACCCGCCGCGCGCTGCTCGTCGCGCTGCAGGCGGGAGACGCACGCATCAGCGACCTGGCAGACCCACTGCCGATGACGTTCGCCGGCGTGTCGCGCCACGTCGCGGTGCTCGAGTCCGCAGGCCTCATCCGGCGCGACGTGCGCGGCCGGGAACATTGGTTATCGATCCGTCCCGAGGGTCTGCGCCAGGCGGAGCACTGGATCGGCGAACAGACGGCCTTCTGGTCCACGAGGGCCGACGCGCTCGCGAAGCGCCTCGAGCGCGAACGGCGTCCTTCGTGAGCGCCGCACGAGGGGCGGTCGTCACGCGCGTGATGCCCGCGCCCCCGAAGCGGTGTACGACGAGTGGCTCGATCAGACCGCGCTCGCCGAGTTCATGTGCCCGTCACCGGACACGCGCGCCACGATCATCGCGTGCGATCCCCGGATCGGCGGCAAGCTCACCATCGTGATGGGCGATACCGCGGGCGACGTCCACATCTCCGGCGAGTACGTGACGCTCGAACGTCCCCGGCTCCTCAGCTTCACGTGGCGACACGAGGGCGGCGTCGACAGCGTGGTCACGATCACGTTCGAGCCTCACGGCGAAGATCAGACGCTCATGACGATCGACCACGTCCAGCTCCCGCCGCACCTGGTGCCCGGTCACGAGGCGGGATGGAGCAGCATCGCCGAGCATCTCGAGACGAGGCTCAAGCCGCGTCACTGAGCAAGGCTCAGTCGCGGACCCGCGGCTCGTCTCAGCCGAGGGACCAGGTCATCGTCACGCTTACGGAGCCGAAGTACTGAACCGGAGCGGGCTCCATCCGCCGGTGCCCGACGATCCGGGTGACGATCCCGATGTGCCCGTGCCCGTTCCTGACGTCGCTCCCGCCATCGGCATCGGGTAGTAGGAGGGCATCGCCGAGACCTGCATGTCGATGATGGGGCCGAGCGTGATACCGGCGGCACCCGCGGCGACCGTCGCCTGTGCGGTCGCATCCTTCACGGCGGCCGCGATGGCAGCGTCGCGAGCGGTCTGACCTTGGCCGTCCATGTTCGCCTGCCCGTAGGTCGTCAAACCGGGAACGGATCCCGTCGATCCACAACACCACGCGGGAGCGGCGATGCCGGAGCTCACGGCGACGTCCGGTCTCCCGACCGTCACGGTTCCGGGCACCGCGACACCCATCGAACCGGAGCTGCCGGATACCACTCCTCCGCCGGAGGCGTGACCTGACGGGCCGGAACCCTGGCCGAACGCGGCGGCCGCTCCGATCACCAGGACCAGGGCGGCGGCGGCGAGCGTCAGGACGAGACGGGCCGGGTACCTACGAGACGCGTTCATGGCGTGCTCCCTTCCGGGGGTAGAAGTCCGTTCCTGGACGGCCCCGAAGGGGGGTGAGGTTCCCATGATTCGGATCCCGAAGGGTGGGTATGCCCGGGTCGAGACCGAGCACGGGAGGTCGACATGGCTGATCTCGACACGGCGGAGCGCCGCAAGCTAGCCGATGAGGGCAAGGCGCTCCCCGATGGGTCGTTCCCGATCCGCGATCGCGAGGACTTGATGGATGCGATCCGGTCCTACGGACGGGCGAACGACAAGGCCGAGGCCAAACGATGGATCAAACGTCGCGCGCGCGAGTTGAACGCCGAGAAGGACCTGCCCGAAGACTGGTAGGTGCGTTCAATCGTCGTCGTCGGGACGACGGAGCCGCTTGATCTTCGCGCGGCGACGCTTCTCGGCGAGCCGCCGTTCCGTCGAAGCCCGCGTTGCCCGCGTGGGGCGGCGGCGGGGCGGTGGCGGCGCGACGGCGGCGGCCAATATGTCGGCCAGCCGCTTACGGGCGATCTCGCGATTGCGGAGTTGCGCACGCTCCTCTTGTGCGGAGACCGTGAGCGTCCCATCGACCAGGCGGTCGGCCAGGCGTTCCAGCGCTCGGGCCCGTTGCACGGGCCCGAGCGCGGTCGTCGTCGCGACATCCAGGGTCAACTCCACCCGTGAGTCGGCCGTGTTGACCGACTGACCGCCGGGTCCAGAGGATCGGCTGAACCGCCACTTGAGCTCCCGCTCCGGGATCACGATCGAACGCGATACGCGGAGCGGCCCCGCAACTGAGCCGCGATCAGACATCCTTCGGATGCTAGCGGCCGGACCCGGCGGAAGGTCGCTCGCGAGGAGCCTATGCTGACGCGAGTCGATCGGAGGGGCGATGGCCGACACCGGCGGACCCATGACGGGCATGGCGGATCAGACCGCGGTCCTGGCCGCGGAGGAGACCGCCTGGAGCGAGATCCGCTCGCTGATCGATCAACTCACCCCCGAACAGGTGATACGACCCGGGTACTACCAGGAGGGCTGGTCGGCGAAGGATCTGCTCGCGCACGTCGGCGCCTGGCTCGCCGAGGCGGGTGTGCTGCTCGAACGGATCGCTGCCGGTTCGTATCGCCGGGAGGACATCGATGTCGACGACGTGAACCGGCTGTCGCTCGACGCCATGCGTGACATCCCGTTCCCGACGGTCAAGGCGCAGGCGACCGCTGCCCGAGCGCGGATGCGAGGGGCGTTGCTCGGGCTCCGCGAGCCGTCCCCGGACGCCGCGTGGTGGATCTCCAAAGCGGGCCCGGAGCACTACGCGGAGCATCTTCCGCGGCTCCGAGCCTGGGTCGCGGAGTTGCGGTCGACCTAGCGGTCTCAGCCGTCGCTGGGCGGGGGCGGTGGAGGAGGCGGCGGGGTCGAGGAGCCGCCCTTCGAGCGGATCGCCGCGGTGGCCTCATTGACCGTCGCGGTGATGGCGTCGCCGAGCGCGTTCACGGCCTCGGACAACTCCCGCTTGGCCTCGTCATCTTTGAACGTCGCTCCGACGGCCGTTACCCGCGCGAGAGCTCGTCGAAGAGGTCCTTCATCGCGCGCTTCAGTTCGCGCTCCGCCTCGTCCGCGTCGGCAGTCTCGGTTGATCCCGACTGGTGGTACCGGTCGGCCACGCGTCGTCCCCACGAGGAGAACTTCTCTCCGACCTCACCCCATGCCTGCTTCGCGTTCTCGGTCATCCGAACCTCCTCGAAGTCGTCCGTGGACCCACCCTAGCGCGCGTCAGCGACCGCCGAGCAGGAGCTCGGACATGGTCTCGGTGTACCAGCGTTCGAACCGTTCCGGGGACCAGCCCCGGTCGACGGTGAGGAGCCGGAAGGTCTCGGGGCTCCCGATCGCGAAGAGCATGTTCGCGGCGACGTCCATAGACAGGCCTATCCGAAGGGCTCCCCCGCCGGCCAGGATCCGGACCAGTTCGCGCTGGCCGGCGAAGCGTTGCGACGAGTATCGCTCCCCCAGCTCGGCGATCCGCGGATCGGAAGCGGCGGCGCCGTGCAACACCTCGTAGATCGGACCGATGCGTTCGAGGATGATCCGTCCGTTCCTCGTGAGGATCCGCAACCGGCGCTGCGGGTCGGGCTCGTCGCGCATCCTCTGGACCCACGCACGCTGTAGGAGCGGCACGGGCTCGTCGTCGCCGGCGATCGAGACGTCGACCACCGCGGACAGGAGCGACCGCTTGCTCCGGAACGTCGCGTACACGGTCTCCGGCGAGACGCCCGCCCGATCCGCGATCGCCTGGATGGTCGAGGCGACGAACCCCCGCTCCACGAACAGGTCCCGTGCCGCATCGAGGACGGCGACGCGGGTCGCACGCGCCTGCTCCGTGCGCCGGGGCGATTCGTAGCTCCGGCGGGGCTTGACAGATCTCGGCACTCGGCTACAGTACCACCGTATTCGATACAGATTTACTGTATCGAACTAGCCCCGAGGAGGTCGGCATGATCGTCGTACGGATCGAGCATCCCGTTGCGGACTACGAGGCCTGGAAGGGTGCGTTCGACGCCGATCCCGCCGATCGCCACGGATCCGGCGTCCGTCGGCACCGTATCTTCCGCGCCAAGGACGATCCGAACTCCGTCATGCTCGATCTCGAGTTCGACACCGAGTCCGAGGCCGAGGCCGTGCTCGCATCGCTTCGGGCGGTATGGGATCGGGTGCAGGGCACACTCATCCTTGACCCGCGCGCGCAGGTCATGGAAGTCGTGGAGACGCAGGAGTACGCGGGTTCGAGCCGTTGAAGCCCGCTCAGCCTCCGAACCAGCGAGCTCGCCGGCTGGCAGCGAAGTCGGCCTTCTCCGCCGCCATCTCTACCGACGGCGCGACGAACGTGCCGGTCGGGTGGCCGGGGGTCGAGTAGAAGTCCACGTCGACGCGTCCGACCTCGTGATCGCCGAACTCGACGTAGCAGGTGCCGGTGCCGTCGTATCCCGGTGGCGCGCTCGCACCGCGGATCCGCGCGATCAGGTGGTCGGCCACCACGCTCGCCTGCCGCTCAGCGAACACGCCGGCCTTGGGCGTCCCCACGCTCGTGACGTCCCCGACCGCGTAGACCCCGGGGAACCGGGTGGCCAACGTTCGCGGGTCGACCGGGATCCAGCCGTTCTCCGTCAGACCGGCGTCCTCGACGACGGCGGGCGCCCGGTGAACCGGGATGCCCAGGAACAGGTCGAACGGCAGGCGGCGGCCGTCGTCGAGGATCGCCTCGCTCGTGGCGGTGTCGAGCGAGGCCACTCGGCGATCGGGCACGAACACGATGTCGCGTTCGGCGAACGCCGCGAGGATCGCGTCGGACGTTGCCGGCGACGGAGGGATCGGCGTTCCGAACGGGATCACGACCTGGATCGAGACGTCGTCGCGCGCGCCGGTCGCACGAGGAACTCGTCCAGCAGGAACGCCGCCTCGCTCGGCGCCGGCGGGCACTTGAACGGCGCTCCGCACACGCCGACGATCGCCGCGCCCACCACGAATGCGGGAGCAGTCCCGCGAACGACCTCGGCGCCCGCGACCGAGTAGAACTCGTTGCCGGCTTCGACGAGCCCGGGGTCGCGTCGAAGTCGTAGTCGGCCCCCAGCGCGATGACCAGGACGTCGGCCTCGTAGCTGTCGAGATCCGTCACCACCTGCCGCCGGGCGGGATCGATCGCGGTGATCGTTTCCTGACGGAACCGGACGTGTGGCCTCGTGAGGTCGCGGTAGTGCAGCCGGACGGCCTCGGGCGTCCGCTTGCCGAACATCACGTCGAGCTTCGAGAAACCGAACACGAACGAATCGGCCCGGTCGATCAGCGTGACGTCGACCTGATCGCCGAGCTCCTCCGACAGCCGGGTCGACAGTTCCAGCCCACCGAAGCCGGCTCCGAGGACGAGCACGGATGTCGACATCGCCCCAGGATAGTTCTGACTCACGAAGAGTCGTCGACGAGCGGGCTGACGCCACGCGTAGACTGCGCGCGATGAGCGCCATCCCATCGGCCTCGGACGGGTTCCGTGCCATCTGTGATCCGATCTGGCGTGCGCTGCACGAGCACCCGTTCATCACGGAGCTCGCGGCGGGAACGTTGCCGCTCGAGAAGTTCCGCTTCTTCCTCGAACAGGACAACTTCTACCTGGAGGAGTACGCGCGCTGTCTGGCGATGGGCGCGGCGAAGTCGCGCACCGAGGCCGAGCTCCGCTACTTCACGACCGATCTGAACCAGGTCCTGGACGCGGAGCTTCCGAGCAACCGGGCGTTGCTCGAACGGGTGATCGAGATGGGAGCGGCGGACCGCGGAGGCTCGCTCGCGATGGCCCCGGCCAACGTCGCGTACACGAGCTACATGCACTCGCTCGCGCTGCGCGGCGGTCCGCTCGAGATCATGGCGTCGCTCCTCCCCTGCGCGTGGAGCTACGTCGAGATCGCTGCCGATCTGCGGGAACGCACCGATCTCGAACACCCCGCCTACGGCGGATGGATCGCCTACTTCAGCCTTCCGTCGAACGTCGAGATGGTCGATGCGATGCGTCGGGACTTCGACGCGCTCGTCGCCGAGGAGGTCACCACCGACGCCCGGCGCGACGACATCGGCCGGATCTTCGCCACGAGCTCCCGGCTCGAGCGGTCGTTCTGGGACATGGCGTACACGCTCGAGCGGTGGCCCGACCTCTCGCCGAACCGTAGCCGCCACGGCTGCCTTGACCGCGTCGCGTCCACCGATGTACGGTCGCGCCCTTCGCGATGTGATGCCTGAGATATCAGATACCAAGCAGGGGGGTCCGTGGGAGGTCGCGCACCGATCGACACGAGCCCGACGCCCGCCCCCAACCCCGACAACCAGGACATCGGGATCGCGTTCACGCGGGTCCGCAAGGCGTTCGGCGAGGTGCTCGCGCTCGAGGACGTGACGTTCGAGATCGAGCGACACGCCCGGATCGGGATCGTCGGCCCGAGCGGCGGCGGGAAATCGACCCTGCTCCAGCTGACGGCCGGGTTGCTCGAGCCCGACGGCGGCGTCATCAACGTCGAGGGCGAGACCGAGCGCGACCGGCCGGCTCGCGCGCTGCGCGATGATGCCCCAACGCGACCTGCTGCTGCCGTGGCGGACCGCGTTGGACAACGCGATGATCGCGCTGCAGAACCGCGGCGTCGTCGCGGAACGAGGCGCGCGCGAAGACGCGCCCGTACTTCGAGCACTTCGGTCTGGCGGAGTTCGAGGACGTGCTTCCGGCCAAGCTCTCCGGCGGCATGCGGCAGCGGGTCAGCTTCCTGCGGACGCTCATGGCCGAGAAGGACGTCCTGCTGCTCGACGAGCCGTTCGGCGCGCTGGACTCGATCACGCGCGCGCAGATGCAGGAGTGGCTGTTGCGCGCGCTGAGCGACGTCCCGCGCACGGTGCTGCTCGTCACGCACGACGTGGAGGAGGCGCTCGTGCTCAGCCGCACCGTCGTCGTGATGTCGGCGCGGCCGGGGCGCGTGGTGAAGGTGATCGACTCGGACCTGCAGACGGCCGGCCGCTCCCGGCGCGAGATCGTGACGAGCCCGGACTTCGTGTCGCTCAAGGAAGCGGCGCTCGAGGCGCTCGAATGAACACCGAGGCTCCTCCCCAGCCGTCGGCGGACGCCGCGACGATCCCCGACCGCGCTCCCGCGCGCAAGCGCTCCGGGTGGGCTCGGTTCTGGCGGGCGTACGGCCTCGCGGTCCTCTTCTCCCTGATCATGCTCGGGATCTGGGAGTTCGCCATCTGGGTGTTCCACGTCCCGAAGTACCTGTTGCCGTCGCCGTCCCAGATCGCCATCTCGCTCAAGAACGATTGGGGGCCGTACCTGGCTCCCGCCACGTGGGTGACGCTCCGCGAGGTGCTGATCGGGTTCCTGATCGCCGCGGTCGCCGGCGTGGGGCTGGCGATCGTGCTGCACATGTTCACCCCGCTCCGGCGGGCCGTGTACCCGCTGCTGATCGGGTCGCAGACGATCCCCATCGTCGTGCTGGCCCCGATCCTGGTGATCCTCTTCGGCTACGGGATCCTGCCCAAGCTCGTGATCGTCGCGCTGATCTGCTTCTTCCCCATCGTCGTGAACGGCCTCGACGGGCTCCGCCAGGTGGACGACGACTTCCTCCGGATGATGAAGACGCTCGACGCGAACCGCTGGGCGATCTTCCGACGGGTCGAGTTCCCCGGCGCGCTCCCGTCGATCTTCTCGGGCATGCGGATCGCGGCCACGTTCGCGGCGATCGGCGCCATCTTCGGCGAGTGGGCGGGTGCGAGCGCGGGCCTCGGATACGTGATCCTGCAGGCCACGCCGAACCTCCAGACCGCGCGGATCTTCGCCGCGATCTTGATCCTGACGCTGATCGCGATGGCGCTGTTCGGACTGGTGTCGCTCCTGGAGCGGATCTTCGTTCCGTGGGCGCCGAAGGGGGCAGGGATGTAGGGGCCATGTGGCGTCGGAGCTGGGGAGGGACGGCCGCGTGGACAGCCCCGCGAGCCGGAGCGAGAAAGGACGGGAGCAGATGGGTCGAGAATCGCAAGACGGTTCTCCGCCGTCGCCGCGCTGGCGTTCGTCGCCATCGTCGCCGCGGCGTGCAGCAACTCGTCGGACAACAGCGGGAACTCGTCGCCGTCGGCCTCGACGGCGACGACGGGCGCGACGGGCAGCGCCGCCCCGGCGCCCGCGTCGCTCACCGTGGAGCTCGACTGGGTGCCGAACCCGGACCACGTGGGCCTGTACTACGCCCAGGACAAGGGGTACTTCAGCGACGCGGGCCTGACGATCGACCTGCGGTCTCCGTCCAACGCCGCCGACCCGATCAAGCTCGTCGGCCTCAACAAGGTGGACCTGTCGATCACGTACCAACCCGAGATGTTCTACGGCCAGCAGAACGATCTGCCGGTCATGGCGGTCGCCACCGTGGTCCCGGTGCCGCTGAACTCGATGATCGTCAGCCCCAGCCAGACGGTGACGTCGCTCGACCAGATCAGCGGCAAGTCCGTGGGCGTGACGGGTATCCCGAGCGACGACGCGTTCTACACGACGATGCTGAAGACGGCCGGCCTCACCGCCGGCGACGTCACGAAGGTCAACGTCGGCTTCAACCTGGTGCCCTCGATCCTGTCCGACAAGGTCGACGCGATCATCGGCGGCTACCGCAACGTCGAAGCGATCCAGATCGAGCAGGAGACCGGGAAGAAGCCGACCGTCTTCCCGGCGGACCAGTTGGGCGTGCCGAGCTACGCCGAGCTCGTGGTGGCCGCGAACTCGGACCGGCTGCAGTCCGACGCCGCGTACGCGGACGCCGTGACCCGGTTCGTCGCGGCGCTCGTCAAGGGGACCGACGGCGCCATCGCCGACCCCACCGGCGCGACGGAGATCATGAAGAAGGCAACCCAGTACGACCCGAAGTTCCTGGACGAGAGCGTGCCGTACACGCTGACCCTGCTGACGCCGGCCTCCGGCACGAAGACGGGCTGCATCGACGTCGCGAACTGGCAGAGCTACGGCGACTGGATGCAGACGAACCAGCTCATCACCGGCACGCCCGACGCGAGCGCGATCGCGACCGATCAGTACATGCCGTACAGCTGCACGTGAGCGGAGCCGGAGGGACCGAAGGGGAGCCGAGGTGGATGTAGGGACCGGATCGACGTTCGTCGCGGAGAGCGTGCTGCGCGCGCTCGACCTCGGGCGGGCGGTGGACCTCGTGCAGGAGGTCTGCCGCATCCCGAGCGTCCTCGGCGAGGAGGGCGACCTGGCTGCGTTCCTCGCGTCGGTGATGCGCGAGTCCGCGTTCGACGACGTGGAGCTGCAACCGGTGGTGGAGGACCGCCCCAACGCCGTCGGGCACGTCTCGCTCGGAGACGGCCCGACGGTGGTCCTCACCGGCCACATGGACACGAAGCCGGTGTCCCACGGGTGGAGCGTGACCGAGCCGTTCTCGGGAGCGCTGATCGACGGGGCGGTGTACGGCCACGGCGTGATGGACATGAAGGCGGCGCTCGCCTGTCAGATCGTCGCGATCGAAGCCGTTCGCGCGTCGGGCCTGCCGGCTCACGGCCGGCTGGCCATGGCGGCCGTCTCCGACCACATGGGCGATCAGCTGGGATCGATCGCGTACTTCGACACGCATCCGGCCGACCTCTGCGTGCTCGGCGAGCTCACCGACAACCAGGTGTGCCTGGGGCATCGCGGTCGGTACTACTTCGACGTCACGACCCGCGGTCGCTCGGCGCACACGTGCCACAAGCCGCAGGCGATCAACGCGAACGTGCTGGCGGCGCAGGCGGTCCTGGCGCTGGACGCGTCGAAGTACGAGCCCGATCTGGAGCCGTGGGTCGTGGACCTGTTCGGTGCGGAGACCTACGTGGTGCCGGGCCGCATCTACGGCGGTCTCGCACCCGGCGGCCCCTCGATGATCCCGGACGAGTGCGTGATCCGCGTGGACTGCCGGCCGCAGCCTGGCGTGACGATCGAGGAGGTCCGCGCGGAGATCGATCGCTGCCTGGCGGTCGCGGCGGAGGCCGACCCCCGCTTCGAGGCCGACGTCGAGCTCGCCGACGTGAAGTCGGGCTACCTGGCCGATCCGGGCGACGAGGTCGTCCGGCTCATGCGGGATGCCGTTCGCGAGGTGCGCGGGGGCGAGGAACCGCCGCTCGTCGTCGAGAACTGGCTCGGCGACACGGCGAGCTTCGGCATCGAAGGTGCCGACGGTGATCTTCGGGCCCGGCGGACCTCCCGTGTACTGCCCCGACGAGCACCTCACCGTCGCGGACATCGAAGAAGCGACGAAGGTCTACGCGGTGTTCGCCGCGCTCGCGCTGACGTCCGGGGAAGGGGCATGAAGCCGGATGCAGGGTGAGGTCGGGTTCGCCAACGTGCTCGACCGCTGTCTGGCCGTGCGTGAGGGCGAACAGGTCGTCCTGCTGACCGACGAGGGGACCGACCCCGCCGTGGTCGCAGGGTTGGTCGCGGGGATCGAGCATCGTCGAGGCGTGCCCGTGGTCTCGACGATGCCGGTCCCCGCGCTTCCCGGTGCGGAGCCGCCGAACGATGTGGCGGCTCAGATGCGCGGAGCCGGCGCGGTGATCGAGCTCACGAGCCTGTTCATCGGGTCGAGCGCCGCCCGCAGGGAGGCGACGGCGATCGGCGTCCGGTACCTCGCGATGCCGGGCGTCCGGCTCGAGACGTTCCGCGACGACGGTCCGCTCGCGGTGGACTTCGACCGGATCCGTGGCGACGCCGAGCGCATCGGCGACGCGTGGGGCTGCGGCGTCGAGGTTCCGACTGACCACACCGGCCGGCACCGACCTGCGTGGATCGGTCGAGGGCCGGCCGGGACGCGTGCTCCACGGTCTCGCGCGCGAGGACGGCGCGTACATGGCCCCGCCCGACATCGAGGCGGGCACGGCGCCGGTCGAGTCCTCGAGCTCCGGGGTCGTGGTGGTCGACGCCGACCTGCTGTTCATGGGCGAAGGGCCGCTGCCGTCGCCGGTCGTGCTCCACATCGCCGACGGCGCGATGGTCGGCGTGGAGGGCGACGAAGCGGGCCGGCTGGAAGAGATGCTCGCCCGGTGCGACGACGACCGGATGTCGAACCTGGCCGAGGTCTCGATGGCGTTCAACCCGTCGGGACGCGTGTGCGGCGTGGCGATGGAGACCGAATCGGCGCTCGGCACCGCGCACATCGCGCTCGGCAACTCGATCGCGTACGGCGGCACCGTCGACGCGATCGCGCACCTGGACTGCGTGATGAAGGACGCGACGCTCGAGCTGGACGGGCGTCCGGTCATGGTCGCCGGGGTGCTGGTGTGAGCCCGGCGCGCGTGCTGCTGGCGAAGCCCGGTCTCGACGGGCACGACCGTGGGATCAAGGTCATCGCGATGGCGCTGCGCGACGCCGGCGCCGAGGTCATCTACCTCGGCATCCGCCGGAGCGTCGACGAGATCCTGCAGGCGGCGATCGACGACGACGTCGACGCGATCGGGATCTCGATGCTGTCCGGCGCCCACCTCCCGTTGGTCCGCGAGCTCATCACACGTCGCGCCGAGCTCGGCCTGGACACACCGGTCGTCCTCGGCGGCACCATCCCCGCCGCCGACGTGGCGACCCTCCTCGAGATCGGCGTGGCGGCGGTCTATCCGGCCGGCACGGATCTTCGCGACGTCGTGAACGGGATCCTCGCCGCAGCCGGGTCCCGGGAGCGGGTCGGATCGTGAGCGGCCCCACGTCCGCGAGGTCACCACCGATGCCGGCATCCCGGTGCGCGAGACGTACACGGCCGCCGACGTCGCCGAGCGGGCTCGCCGATCGCCTCGGCGCGCCGGGGGAACCGCCGTTCACGCGCGGACCCTACCCGTCGATGTACCGCGGGCAGCTGTGGACGATGCGGCAGTTCGCGGGGTTCGGATCGCCCGAGGAGGCGAACGAGCGATTCCGGTTCCTGCTCGACCGCGGCCAGACGGCGCTCTCCGTCGCCTTCGACCTGCCGACGCAGCTCGGCTACGACTCGGGTCACCCGACCGCCCTGGCCGAGGTCGGGCGGGTCGGCGTCGCGATCGACACGGCCGACGACATGGCGGACCTGTTCGCCGGGCTGCCGCTCGACGAGGTCTCCGTCAACTTCACGATCAACGCGACCGCCCCGATCATCCTGGCGATGTACCTGGTGGCGGCCGAGCGGCAGGGGGTGGCGCCCGAGCGCCTCGCCGGCACGCTGCAGAACGACATCCTGAAGGAGTTCCTCGCCCGCAAGACGTACGTCTTCCCGCCCGAGCCCTCGATGCGGCTGTCGTGCGACGTGATCGAGTTCGCGTCGCAGAACCTCCCACGGTTCAACCCGATCTCGATCACCGGCTACCACGCGCGCGAGGCCGGATGCGACGCGATCCAGGAGCTCGCGCTCACGTTGGCGTCCGCGATCGCGTACTCGGAGGCGCTGATCGCGCGCGGGCTCGCGTTCGACACGTTCGCCCCACGGCTCTCCTTCCACTTCGCCACCACCATGGATCTGTTCGAGGAGGTGGCGAAGCTCCGCGCCGCACGGCGCATGTGGTACCGGATCGCGACCGAGCGCTTCGGCGCGAAGGACGCGAACTCCGGCCGGCTCCGGTTCTTCTCCGGGAACTCCGGCACCACGCTCACGGCGCAGCAACCGCTGAACAACCTCATCCGGTCCACCGTGCAATGCCTGGGCGCGGTGCTCGGCGGCGCGCAGTCGATCCACGTCATGGGCTACGACGAGGCGTTCCAGATCCCGTCGGAGGAGGCCGTGACGCTGTCGCTGCGCACCCAGCAGATCGTCGCGCTCGAGTCCGGCGTCCCGCGCACCGCCGACCCGCTCGCCGGCTCGTACTTCGTCGAGCACCTCACCGACGAGCTCGAGGCGCGGGCGAACGACGTGCTCGACGAGATCGACGCGCTCGGCGGCGCGGTCGCCGCGATCGAGCGCGGCGTCCCGCAGCGATGGATCGCCGAGTCCGCCTATCGGATCGAACGGGCCGTCGGCGACGGCACGCGGCCGCGCGTCGGGGTGAACGTGCACGCCGATCCCGACGAGGCTCCGGTCGAGCTTCCCGAGGCGTTCGTCCTCGACCCCGGCGTCGTCGAGCGGCAGGTCGCGCGCACCGCGGCCCGGGTCCGTGCGCGCGACGGTGCCGCGTGCTCCGACGCGATCGCGGCCGTCGACGCGGCGGCGCGCGAAGGGCGAAACGTCATGCCCGTGCTCGTGGACGCCGCGCGCGTGGGTGCGACGCTCGGCGAGCTGTCGGACGCGTTCCGCGGCGTGTTCGGCGAGTTCCGGGAGCCGGACCCGTGGTAGCGCCGCTCGACGGCCTCCGGGTGCTCGACCTGACGCGGTTCGTCGCCGGCTCGCAGGCGACCGCGCTCCTCGCGGCGCTCGGCGCCGACGTCGATCAAGCTGGAGGTCCCGCCGGCCGGCGATCCCTACCGGGTCCAGGGAACCGAACGGCTCGGCGACCAATCGGTGCTGTTCCTGTCGCTCAACTCGGGCAAGCGGAGCGTCGCGATCGACTTCCGATCGCCGTCGGCCGCCGACGCCGTCGATCGGCTGCTCGCCTCGGCGGACTTCGTCGTGGAGAACGCGCGGCCCGGGAGCCTCGCGCCGTACGGCCTGGACTGGGAGCAGGTCCACGCCCGGTACCCGTCGATCGTGTACGGATCGATCTCCGGCTACGGCGACGTGGGTCCCCACGCGTCGCGCGGCGGGTTCGACCTGATCCTTCAGGCCGAGAGCGGCGTGATGAGCGTGACGGGGAGCGAGGCGTCGGGACCGGTCAAGGTCGGCGCGCCGGTGCTCGACGTGGGCGCCGGCATCAGCTGCGCGTTCGGGCTCCTGGCCGCACATCTCGAGCGGCTGCGGACCGGCGTGGGACGGCAGGTGTCCTCCTCGTTGCTGGAGTTCGCCCTCACGAGCCTCGGGACGCTGGCGGCGAGCACGTTCGTCTCCGGCGAGGTGCCCGGGCTGCTCGGAACGCACTCGCCGACGTTCGCTCCGTACGGCGGCTTCCGCACGGCCGACGGATGGATCGTGCTCGCGGGCGCCGGCTCCGAGGAACTGTGGGTCCGGTGCTGCAAGGTCCTGGGCGCCGACGCGCTCATCGACGATCCCCGGTTCGTGGACAACGCGTCCCGCGTGCGGAACCGCGACGAGCTGACCCACGCGTTCGAGTCGGTGCTCGGGCGGGAGCCGAGCGCGCACTGGCTCGAGCTGCTCGCCGCCGAGGGCGTGCCGGCGGCGGAGGTGCGCGACATCGATCGGGTCTTCGCGGACGCGCAGACCGCGGCGCTCGGCGCCGTCCAGACGCTCCACCATCCGGATGCGGGCGACTATCGCGTGGTCGGCGTCCCGGTTCGGTTCGATCGCGCGCCGTTCCCGTATCCGTCGCCCGCGCCCGCGCTCGGCGCGCATACCCGCGAGGTCCTGACGGATGTCGGACTGAGTGCAGACGCGGTCGACGAGCTCGTGTCCGCTGGGGTGGCGATCGCGCCGTGAGGAGCGGAACGGTGGCGGACGTCGTGCTGCGGCGCACGATCGAGCTCGCGGAGCTGCCGGCTCCGACGGGGTTCGAGGCCAACCGCGCGGCGTTGGTTCGGTCGTGGTGGGACGCCGATGGGCTGCGCGACGTGCGCGTGGACGAGACCGGGAACGTGTGGGCCCGCGCGCGCCGGGGCGACGGGACGGCCGTGATCCTGTGCGCGCATATCGACACGGTGTTCGGCCCGGGCATGTCGCACCGGACGCGTTCGGATGGTCCTCGGCTCTGCGGACCGGGCGTCGGGGACGACGCCGTCGGGGTCGCGTCCCTCTCGGCCGCGGCCGGCCTGCTCGGTGGAGCGGGGAGGCCGGTCTGGCTGCTCGCGTCGGTCGGCGAGGAGGGCCTCGGGAACCTGTGCGGCGTATCGGCCGCGCTCGACGCCCCTCCGGAGCCCGTCGGAGCGTTCATCGCGGTGGAGGGCAACTACCTCGGACGGGTCTCGGCCGTCGGCGTCGGTTCGGTCCGTCGCCGCATCACGGTGACGGGCCCGGGAGGCCACGCCTGGGAGGCGCCGGAGGCTCCCAGCGCCATCCACGCGGTGGCCGGCCTCGTCTCGGAGATCGCGTCCATGTCGCCGATCGACGGCACGTCCGTGAACGCCGGACGGATCGGCGGCGGCGAGGGCATCAACATGCGTGCCCGCGAAGCGTGGTTCGAGCTGGACCTGCGGGCCGACGATCCCCGGACGCTCGCCGCGCTCGCGCACGACGTCGACGCGATCGTCGCGCGGATCGACGAACCGCTCCGCGTCGAGCGAACGGTGCTCGGCGACCGGCCGGCGGGGCGCCTGGACCCGTCGCATCCCCTGGTGCGAGCGGCCGGCGACGCGCTGCGCGAGGCCGGGATCGAGGTCCGGCCGGCCGCGACCAGCACCGACGCGAACGCCGCGCACGCGAGAGGGATCCCCGCGATCGCGATCGGTATCACGACGGGCTCGGGCGAGCACACGCCGCAGGAGTGGATCGACACCGCGCCCATCGGGAACGGCGTGCGTGCGCTCGCTCGCACGGTGGCGCGCTTCGAGGAGCTGTCGGCATGAGCGGCCCGCTGTCGGGCGTCGTGCTCCAGGGTGCCTACCCGCCCGCGGAGTTCGAGGGCATGGTCGAACGGATCGACGCGCTCGGCTTCGAACACCTGTGGCTCACGGATTCGTCCCTGCACGCCCGCAACTCCTACGCGTACCTGACGCTCGCGGCGAAGGCCTCGCCTCGGTTGCGTCTGGGCACGGCCGTCACGAACCCGCTCACGAGGCATCCCGCCATCACCGCGGCCGCCGCCGCGACCGTGGACGAGATCTCGGGCGGACGGATGGTCCTGGGGATCGGCGCGGGCGACCGGCCGCTGCTCGCGCTCGGGATGAAGCCCAGCCCGCTCACCTCCCTCCGAACCTCGATCGCGGCGATCCGCGAGCTCTGGTCGGGAGCGAACGTGTCGGTCGAGGACCGGGCGTTCTCGTTGCACGACGCTCACCTGCGCTTCGCCGCGCGGGCGGATATCCCCGTCTACATCTCGGCGAGCGGACCGAAGACGCTCGAGCTCGCGGGCGAGGTCGCGGACGGGGTGATCCTCCTCGTCGGCCTGTTCCCCGAAGCGCTCGCGTGGGCCCTTGAGCACGTCGACCGAGGAGCGGCGAAGGCCGGGAGGACGCGCCCGCACGTCGCGGTGTTCGCCTACGGCGCGATCGGCGACGACGAGCATGCCGCGATGGCGTCGGCGCGCTCGATCGCCGCGTGGTTCCCGCAGACGGCGCCGGCGATCTGCGAGCTGGCCGGTGTGCCCGCCACGCTCGTCGACGAGGTCCGCGCACGCTACGCGGGCGGGGAGTTCCAGGAGGCGGAGGAGGCGGCCCGGCTGCTCCCGGACGACTTCGTGCGGTCGGTGGCGCTGGCCGGCGACGCGGCGCACGCGCGCGGCCGGATCGCGGCGGCGATCGACGCCGGCGCGAACTCCGTCCACGTGTTCCCGCTCGGCGCGAACCGCATGGACACCGTCGAGGCGTTCGCCGGGTGCTTCGCCGATGTCGTCGGAGGAGGGGTGCGGCGATGAGCTGGCACGTCACCTCGCTGCACCACGTCGCGATCGCCCACGGGGACGACCCGGTGTGCGAAGACGCGATGACGATGTTCCTCGGCGCGCCCGCGCACGCGGAGCACGGACCCGGCTTCCTCGAGCGGATGTATCCGGCGGGCGGCGCGTACGTGCAGACGTTGGAGGCCGAGGGCGACGGGTCGGTGCAGCGGTTCCTGGACCGGCGCGGACCGGGGTTGCATCACGTGGCGTTCGCGGTCGACACGATCGACGCCGCGCTCGCCGACCTGGACGCACGCGGCGTGTCGTTGATCGACCGCGAGGCGCGGCCGGGAGGCATGGGGACGCGGATCGCGTTCCTGCACCCGTCGGCGACGGGCGGGGTGCTCGTCGAGCTCGTGGAGGAACCCGAGGAGACAGGGGAACGCGATGGATAACGAGCCGCTCGATACCGCGCAGGCCGACCAGGTGTTCACCGGGCAGCACGACCGGCGCAAGGTGACCGATTGGGTGTGCGAGGAGATCCGCGAGGCGATCATCGATCTGCGGCTGCATCCCGGCGAGCCGCTGCGCGAGGCGGCGATCGCCCAACAGCTCGGCGTGAGCAAGACGCCGATCCGCGAGGCGCTCGCCCGGCTCGAGCAGGAAGGGCTGGTCGAGGCGACGTCGTTCAAAGGTGCGGTGGTGAGCGGCTACTCGCCGCGCGACCTGGAGGAGATCTACGAGCTCCGGAGCATCCTGGAGGGCGCCGCGGTCCGCGGCGTGGCCCTCGACGCGTCCGAGGAGGCGCGCGCGGAGCTCTTCGAGGTCATCGCGCGCAGCCGAGAGCTCCGCGATGCCGGCGAGCTGACCGAGCTCGCGGCCCTCCTCGGGCGTTTCGACCAGATCATCTACGACCAGGTCACGAACCGGCGGATCCGCGCGTTGATCGACAACCTCCGCGCCCACCTGACCCGGATCGGCAAGCTCACCGAGGGCATCCCCGGCCGGGTGGAAGCGTCGGTCGAGGAGCACGCCGTCATCGTCGAGGCGATCATGGGGCGCCGGGCCGACGAGGCCGAACGGCTGATGCGCGCGCACATCGAGAGCGTGCTGGGCGACCAGCTGGCGGGCACGCCGACGCCCGCGACGGCGGACGAGGTCGGACTGTCCGGGGCACCGCATGTCTGATGGAGCGCGAGCCATGTCGCAGGCGCCCGCGCGTGTGTCGGCGATCCTGCACGAAGCGGGGGCGGATGCGTGGGCCGCGGCGGTCACGCATCCGATGGTGCGCGCGATCGCGGACGGGTCGCTCCCCCACGAGACGTTCCGCCGTTACTTCATACAGAACGTCCTGTATCTGGAGGGATACGCCCGCGCGATCGGGCTCATCGTGGCCAAGGCGCCGGACCGGGATGCGATCACCACGCTCTCGCGGTTCCAGTCGCAGATCGTCGAGACCGAGATCCCGGCGAACCTGGCGTTCCTCGAACGGCTCGGCGGAGACGAGGCGACCGCCGACGGCCGCGGGACGATGCTGCCGACCACGTACGCCTACACCCGCCACCTGCTCTCGACCTGCCTGCTGGGCGATTGCGCCGACGGGCTCACCGCCGTGCTGCCGTGTCAGTGGAGCTACGGCGAGCTCGCGCGGCCGCTCACGGCGAACCCGCCCGCCGATCCGATCTACGCGGACTGGATCGCGATGTTCGGCAACGACGCGTACGACCGCCTGGTCGCGGAGACCACCGCGCTGCTCGACCGGCTCGTCGATCCCGCCGACCGGACCAGGATCGCGGCGCTCTCGCCGATCTTCGAACGTTCGACCCGATATGAAGCGGAGTTCTGGGATATGGCCTACGGGAACCCCCGGCCGGCCGGTCTCCCCGACGAAGGAGGAACCCCCTAGATGCGTGCCGTGCGGATCCACGACGATCTCTCGCTCCGTGTGGACGAGATCGACGACCTCGCGCCCGGGCCGGGCGAGGTGCTCGTGCGTGTCCACGCCGCCGGCGTGTGCGGGACCGACCTGCACATCCTCGACGGCATGATCAAGCCGGACCCGTATCCGATGACGCTCGGCCACGAGGCGGCGGGGATCGTCGAGGCGGCGGGCGACGGCGCGTCGCTCGCTTCGGGGACGCCGGTCGCGATCTACAACAAGATCTTCTGCGGCCGGTGCGAGCAATGCCTGAAAGGTCGCACGAACATCTGCGACAACGAGCCCGACCAGCTCGGCTTCAACCGCGACGGCGGCGACGCGGAGTACGTGGTGGTCCCCGAGCAGAACGCCGTGCCGATCCCCGACGGCGTCGACCTCGCGACCGCGGCGGTCCTCACATGCGCCGGCATGACGGCCATGCACGCGACCAAGCTGTCGGGCCTTCGGCTGGGCGACACGGCGGTCGTCGACGGGATCGGCGGCGTCGGGATCCTGGTGGTCCAGGCCGCGGCACATGCCGGCGCGCGCGTGATCGCGATCGGCGACTCCGAGGACAAGCTGTCGCTCGCCGCCGATCACGGAGCATCCGACGGCATCCTGGTCGACACCGCCGACGGCTACGACACGGTGGCCGACCGGATCCGGGCGCTGACGGGGGGCCGGGGCACCGACGTGTTCTTCGAGCTGGTGGGGACCACGCAGACGATGACCGCCGGCATCCGGTCCCTGGCGAAAGGCGGCCGGTTCGTGTCGACCGGCTACACCGACCAGTCGATCGACATCCACCCGATCGAGTTCATCCTGCCCGAGACGTCGCTGATATCGACCGTCGCGGCGACGCGGCTGGACCTGCAGGACGCGATGAGCCTGTCCGCGGCAGGCGCGATGACCGTCCCGATCGCCGGCCGGTACCCGATGGAGGGCATCGACGACGCGCTCGGCGCGCTGCGCAAGCGCGCGGTGCTCGGCCGTCAGGTGCTCGAGCTCGCCTGACCACCCCTTCGAAGGAGGAACGCATGGCATCGACGATCACGGAGCCGCCGGTCGGCTTCCTGGGCGAACCGCTCCGCCTCTACATCGACGGGGCGTTCGTGGAGACCGAGGGGAGCCTCGCCACGGTGAACCCGGCGACCGGGCGGACGCTCGCCGAGGCGCCGCTCGCGACCGAGCGCGAGGTCGGCGCCGCGGTGACCGCGGCCGCGCGCGCGTTCGACGTATGGCGCTTCACACCGCCCACGCAACGCGCGCGACTGATGTGGCACCTCGCCGATCTGCTCGAGGCGAACAAGGACGAGTTCGCGACGCTGGAAGTGCTCGACAACGGCAAGCCGATGTGGGAGGCGCAGGCCGTCGACATCGCGCTCACGATCGAGCTGCTGCGCTACTACGCCGGGTGGACCACCAAGATCGAGGGCAAGGTCCTGCCGAACTCGATCCCCGGGATGTTCACCGTCGCGAAGCGCGAACCGGTCGGCGTGGTCGCGGCGATCACCCCGTGGAACTTCCCGCTGCTCGAGGTCGGCTACAAGCTCGGCCCGGCGCTCGCGGCGGGCTGCACGATCGTGATCAAGCCGTCGGAGCTCGCTCCCCTGTCCACGCTGCGCCTGATGCAGCTGGTGGACGAGGCCGGGTTCCCGCCCGGGGTCGTGAACGTGGTGATCGGCGGGCCCGACGTCGGCGCCGCGCTCGTGCGGCATCCGGGCGTGCGGAAGGTCGCGTTCACCGGACAGACCGCCACCGGCAAGGAGATCATGCGGACCGCCGTCGACGGGTTGAAGCGCGTCACGCTCGAACTCGGCGGGAAGAGCCCGAACATCGTGTTCGCCGACGCCGACCTCGATGCCGCCGCGGGCGGGGCGTTCGGGGGGATCTTCTTCAACCAGGGGCAGGCCTGCGTCGCCGGCTCACGCCTGTTCGTCGAGGCGCCGGTGGCCGACGAGCTGGCCGATCGGGTCGCCGCGCAGGCGGGAACGATCCGCCTCGGCTCGGGCCTGGACCCCGAGACGCAGATGGGGCCGCTGATCTCCGCGGCGCACCGCACGCGTGTGCGCGGCTACGTCGACTCCGCGCGCGAGCAGGGCGCCGAGGTCGCCGTCGGCGGCGGCGATGCCTCGGTGCAGGGGTTCGAGGGCGGGTTCTTCCTGGAGCCCACCGTGCTCCGGCACGTGCGCAACGACATGAAGGTGGCCCAGGAGGAGATCTTCGGTCCGGTGCTGTCGGTGATCCCGTTCGCCGACGAGGACGAGCTGCTGACGCTCGCGAACGCGAACGACTACGGCCTGGCGTCCGGGATCTGGACGTCCGACGTGAACAAGGCGCTCCGCGTGGCCGACCGGCTGGACGCGGGGACCGTGTGGATCAACACGTACGGGATGTTCGACGTGTCCGTCCCGTTCGGCGGGCGCAAGCACTCCGGGTTCGGCAAGGAGCTCGGCGAGGAAGCGCTGGAGCCGTACCTGCACTCGAAGTCCGTCTGGGTGGACCTCACCGCGGCGGTGCCGCAGTCCGGGCAAGGGATCTCGCGATAGCGAAGGGGGGACGCACGATGAGCGACCGGATCATCATCAAGAACGGCACCGTCGTCACCATGAACGACGCCGACGACGTGATCTTCGGCGGGACCGTGGTGATCGAGGACGACCGCATCACGGACGTCGGCACCACGGCCGACGTCGCGGGACGGACCGACGAGAGCGGCGCGACCGTGATCGACGCCACCGACAAGGCGGTGATGCCGGGACTGGTTGACCTGCACTACCACACCGCCGTCGGCAAGGGCTGGAGCGACCACCTGCCGCTCTGGGAGTACCTGGACACCTGCTGGTACCCGATGATCCGCGCGCTCAACCCGGAGGAGGCCTACTGGGCGGCGCTCGCGAGCTACAGCGAGTCCATCAAGTGCGGTGTCACCACGGTGAACGACATGTACCGGCAGCTCGGCGGGCTGGCGAAGGCCGCCGAAGAGATCGGGATCCGCGCCGTCTTGTCCAACGACGTGGCCGACGACGAGCACGACCTGGACACGCTCGACGACAACAAGCTCGCGTACGAGCAGTCGAACGGCGCGGCGAACGGACGCATCGAGGTCTACATCGGCATCGAATGGCTGCCGCTCGCCTCGGAGGGATTGTTGAAGGAGACCCGCGCGCTCGCGGACGACCTCAACACCGGCATCCACATCCACCTGAACGAATCGCTCACCGAGGTGGAGAACTCCAAGCAGCGGTTCGGCCGTCGCCCGACGGAGGTGGCCTACGACTGCGGCATCCTCTTCGACCGGTGTATCGCGGCGCACTGCGTCTGGCTCTCCGACGTCGAGATCGCGCTCATGCGCGAGACCGGGACGCAGATCTCGCACAACCCGTCGTCCAACGCGAAGCTCGGCAACGGCATCGCGCGGGTGCCCGAGATGCTCGCGGCCGGGCTGAACGTCGGGCTCGGGCACGACGCCGCCGAGTGCAACAACAGCCTGGACATGTTCGAGGTGATGAAGTTCGCGTCGTTGATGCACCGCGCCAGCCGCGTGGACCCGAGCCTGCAGCAGGCGCCGGACGTCGTGCGGATGGCGACGCGCAACGGCTCCGCGGCGCTTCAGCACGAGACCGGAGAGGTCGGCGTCGGCAAGAAGGCCGACGTCATCGTGATCGACCTGGCGAACCAGATGTTCACGCCGCTCTACCCGGAGTCGAAGGCCCACATCTACTCGCACCTCGTCTTCGCGGCGAACGGGAGCGCGGTGAACACGACGATCGTGGACGGCAAGATCCTGTACCGCGATCACGCGTTCACGACGATCGACGAGCCCAAGGTGCTGCACGAGGCGAACGTCGCGTTCCAGGCCGTGCTCGAGCGCATGGTCGTTCCCACGTAGGAGGCGCGCGTGCGCACGCTCGTCCTCGGCGACCCGGTCGTCGCGCTCGGCGACCGGACGCTGATCCCGGACGGCGCGCTCATCGTCGAGGGGCCGGCGATCGTCGCCGCCGGCCCGCGCGCGGAGCTCGAGGAGCGGGGACCGTTCGACCGGGTGCTCGGCTCCGGCGCGCACTTCGTGCTGCCGGGCTTCGTCAACGCGCACTACCACTCGGAGCTCGCGATCGGGCCCGGCCTGTACCAGTTCATCTTCGAGCGTGCGAACGTCTTCATGCAGGGCGGCGTCGGCGACGTCGAGGAGGACGACCTGTACGCGGGCGTGCTCTGGGGCCTGGTCAACGCGATCAAGGGCGGGCAGACCGCGACCGTCGACATGTACTACGGCCGTCCGGGGATGACCGACTTCGGATGCCGGCCGGCGTTGCAGGCCTACGAGGACGTCGGGATACGCACGGCGTTCGGGCTGGTCAGCCGCGACGAGAACATCTACGTGCACGAGCCGAACGAGCGGTTCCTGTCACGGTTGCCCACCGACCTCGCCGACGAGGTGCGCCGCTCCCCCATGGGCTACGCGTGGCCGGTCGAGGACGTGATGGGGGCCTTCGAGCGGCTCTCGGCGGACTGGCACGGCCGAAGCGACCGGATCCGCATCGTCACCGCGCCGGACTGGACGCCGGCGTGCTCCGACGAGCTGTACCGACGCTGCCGCCGCGTGGCGGACGAGCACGCGACCGGCATGATCACGCACGTCCTGGAGACTCGCTCGGAGATGCTCTACAACCTGGAGCGCTACGGGAAGCCGGCGCTCCGGCGCCTCGTCGACATCGGCGTGCTCACGACGCAGACCGTGCTCGAGCACTTCGTCTGGGTCACGGACGAGGAGCTGGCGATCTTCGCGGAGTCGGGCGCGGTGGCCTCGAACAACCCGGGGTCGAACCTGCGCCTCTCCAGCGGGATCTGCCGCGTGCGCGACATCATGGACACCGGTGGCCGGATCGCGTTCGGCACGGACGGGATCTCGTTCTCCGATCGCGAGGACTTCTTCCAGGAGCTCCGCCTCGCGTGCTACCTGCAGCGGTTCCCGCGGACGTTCGAGCGGCAGCGGCTGGACAGCGAGGCCGTGTTCCGCGCCGCGGCGGCGAACGGCGCGCGGGCGCTCGGGTTGGAGGATCGTCTGGGATCGCTCGAGCCCGGTCGCTACGCCGACCTGTTGATCGTCGAGAAGGAACGGATCCTGTTCCCGCCGGGGCGCTACGACGCAGAGCCGTTCCTCGACGTCGTGATCGACCGTGCCGACTCCTCCGACATCGACACGGTCATGGTGCACGGGCGCGTCCTGATGGAAGGCAAGCGGGTCACCGTGGTCGATGAGGACGCCGTGAAGGCTCGGTTCGCGGAAGCGGTGCACCGCAGGATGTACCGCCTGCCGGAGCACGTGCGGCGGTGGGCCGCGCTCGGGCCGCTCGTCGAACCGTACGTCATCGACTTCTACCAGCGCTGGTACGACACGCCGATCGAGCCCGCATACGGATACAACGCGCAGGTCCCGCCGGTCGTGTGAGCGCAGGGCCTTTTCAGCGGGGCGCATCGAACACGTATCGCAACGACCGTGACAGGCTCAGCGCCGGTCCGGTCTCGTGGTATTCGCCAGGGAGGACTTCGTGATCGATCTCGAGACTCGGATACACACGACCACGCAACAGTTCGACCATCCGCTCGACATCGGCCACCCTGTCGCTCGGAGGTTCCGCCTCGTCCTCGGCTTCGGCTTTGGCTCGCGCATCGGCGTCGAGCTGTTCGCGGAGGCGCTTGCTGCCCGCCGGGTTCTCATACCCGCCAACAGACAGGTACACCTTCGCCGGAAGGTCGACATGCGTGCGCGCGTATGCCGCCTCATGGTCGAACACCAAGCCTGAGTCCCACCAATACGAGGGGCTGCCGATGCCGAAGCGCCGGAACGTGGCGGGTTCGTTCAGGAGGACATACGTCGCGAACAACCCACCGAGCGAATACCCGAAGAACATCGCGTCATCCGGATCGACGTCGTACCCCGCCCTCACCCAAGGCTTGAGCTCATCCCGGATGAACGCAAGGAAGCGGCCGGCGCCGGCCATCGTGGCCGGGTCGTCGTCCGCATAGCGTGGGTCGACGGTCGGGGTGAAGTCGCGAAGATCGCAGATCGAGGATCTCATCGTTGTTCGCCGTGCGATATCCGATGCCGACAACGAGCATCGAGGGAAGGCGCTCGAAGATGTTCAGGAGCCGGACCATCTCTACCGCGGTACCGAACTGGAGACTGGGGTCGCCGAGGTACAACACCGGTCGCGGGGAGGATCCCGGCGAGCCGCAGTGACCAACATGGATCTTGAACTCGTCGCCTACATGCTCTGAGCGGAGGTAATGCACTTCGGTATCGGTCAGAGGTGAGTCGTCGTTACTGATCATGGGACGCGCTCCCTCTGCAGGATCGAGCATCGCTCGTCGGCGGATGCTATCAGGGTCCCGGCCGTACCTCGGTCGAACGGCCCTTTGCGGCCGGGACGATGGAGCCTTCCGCCATCGAGGCAGACCGAGGCAGGCTACACACAGAGAGATCTGAGGCTCGGCGATGCTTGAGATCCGCGATCTGACGAAGCGTTACGGGGACCTCGTGGCCCTGGACGGGGTCTCGTTCGACGTCGCCCCGGGCCGGATCCTCGGGTTCCTCGGTCCGAACGGCGCCGGCAAGACCACCACGATGCGAGCCATCTTCGGCCTCGTGCGGCCCGATCGCGGCGAGGTCCGGTGGAGGGGCAAGCCGGTCGGGCCTACGGAGCGGGCCCGGTTCGGCTACATGCCGGAGGAACGCGGGCTCTATCCCAAGATGAAGGTCGGTGCGCAACTCACCTACCTGGCCGAGCTGTCGGGGTTGAGCGGAGCGGCGGCGAGCGAGGCGGCAACCGGGTGGCTCGAACGCCTCGGCCTGGCCGAACGGGCGGGCGCGCGGCTCGAGGAGCTCTCCCACGGCAACCAGCAGCGGGTGCAGCTGGCCGCGGCGATCGTGCATGACCCGGAGCTCGCGGTGCTCGACGAGCCGTTCAGCGGGCTGGATCCCCTGGGGGTCGGATCCCTCGCCGAGCTGCTGGTGCAGACCGCCGCCATGGGCATGGCCGTCGTGTTCTCCAGCCACCAGCTCGACCTGGTCGAGGACGTGTGCCAGGACGTCGTGATCATCGACCACGGGCACATCGTGCAGGCCGGCGTGGTCGAGGAGCTGAAGGCCGCCTCGCCCTACCGTTCGCTCGAGGTCAGCGTGAACGGCCAGCCGTGGGTACCGACGCTGCCGACCGGCGCCGTCACGAGCAAGCGGGACGGCCGGACGCGCGTCCTGGTCGACACCGGCGTCGACCTGGACGAGATCCTGGCCGACGCGCGCCGGGCCGGCGAGGTCACGGCGTTCAGCTTCGAGCCGCCGTCGCTGACCGACCTGTTCCTCGAGGCCGTATCGGAAGGAGGTGACGCATGAGCGGCGGTTGGAGGCGCGTGGGGCTGGTGGCTCGGCGCGAGTGGGACCAGCGCGCCCGCACGACCGCGTTCCGGATCTCCACGCTCATCTCCATCCTGATCGTGGTCGCCATCATCGTGGTGCCCGAGATGTACGGCGGAGGCGTGGAACCGACGAGGACCGTCGGATTGGTCGGCCGGAGCTCCCCGCAGCTCCCCGCGCTCCTTCGCGCCTCCGGCGAGCAGCTCGGTGTCACCGTGGAGACGCGGGGATTCGCCGACGAGGCCGCCGGGCGGGCGGCCCTCCGCTCGGACGACGTGTCGGTGCTGCTGGTGGACGAGGGGCAGCTCGTGTGGAACGCGGACGTCGACGACCAGCTGCGGACCATCGTCGCCTCGGCGGTGACCGTCGCGACGCAGCGGCAGATGGTGAGCGAGCTCGGTCTCACCGCGGATCAGGCGCAGACGCTGCTGCAACCCCCCGCCCTGCCGTCCCGGAGCCTGGAGCCCGCTTCGAAGGAGCGCGACGCGCGGGTCGCGCTGGCCGTGGTGGGATTGGCGCTGCTGTTCACCGCCATCGCCTTCTACGGGGGCTTCGTGCTGGTCGGCGCCATCGAGGAGAAGTCCAGCCGTGTGGTCGAGGTGCTGCTCTCCCGGCTCCGGCCGACGGAGCTCTTGACCGGCAAGATCGTCGGGATCGGGCTGGTCGGATTGGCACAGTTCACGCTGGTGGCGGCGTCCGCGCTGGTAGCGCTGAAGCTGTCGGGGAACACCGTGGCCCCGACAACGACGCCGAGCACGATCGGGTGGATCCTGTTCTGGTTCATCCTGGCGTACGCGTTCTACGCGGTGCTGTACGCGGCAGCCGGCTCGCTGGTCTCGCGTCAGGAGGAGGCGCAGAGCATCCAGGTCCCGATCACGGCGATCCTGCTCGTCGGGTACATCTTCGCGCTTCAGGCTGCGCAGTCGCCCGACGGCGTCGCGGCGGTCTTCGGCTCGTTGTTCCCCCCGACGGCCCCGATGGTGATGACCGTCCGCATGGCGGTGGGCGGGGTCCCGGTGTGGCAGATCGTGCTGTCGGTGGCGCTGATGGTCGTCACGATCTACGGCATGGTGCAGCTGGCCGGACGCATCTACTCGGGCTCGGTGCTCCGGATCGGTCCGCGGATCCGGTTGCGCGAGGCATGGCAGGCTCGCGAGGCGTGACCTGGGCCGGACGATTCAGTCGGGGAGCAGCCCCAGCATCCGCGCGAAATTGTCGCCCATGATGCCGTCGATCTTGGCTTGCGGGATCTCGGGCAGGTGCACGAGCGGCGCCTCCTCGTTCACGGTGCGGAGCTTGTCGAGGAGCTTCACCGGGTCGTAGAGGAACCCCGGATAGTCGGTGCCGAAGAACAGCTTCTCGAGCGGGACGAACATCGGTTCGCACCGCGAGAGCAGCAGGAAGAGGTCGCGGCGCGTGAGGGTCGCGATCAGGTACGAGAGCTCCGTGTAGAAGTTCGGATGCTTCGTGAGCAGGAACAACGCCTCGTCGACCCACGGGAGCCCGCAGTGCGCGACGATCACGCGCAGGTCGCGGAACTCGCGGCCGATGTCGTCGAGCATCGCCGGACGGCCGAGCTCCAGCTTCGCGTCGATCCGCGTCGAGCCGGCCTGGTGGATCATCACGGGGATCCCCAGGTCCTGCGCCGCCTGATAGAGAGGGAACGCCAGATCGGGATCGTTCGCCGCCCAGTGCTGGTACATCGGGTAGAGCTTCACGCCCGCCAGCCCGAGCTCCGTCACCGCGCGTCCCAGCTCCTCGACAGCCGGGCCGACGCCTCCGTACGCAGGGTTCACCGAGGCGAAGCCGATGAACCGCTCGGGGTCGGCTCGCACGACCGCCGCCACGTAGTCGTTGCAGCGATCGGGGTGCATCGGCTCGCCGAGCCCGAGCGCGCCGGTGGTGTCGACGGTGCCGATCAACCGGCCATCGAGCCATCTGCGGCGAGATCGCGAGGACGACGACCTTGTCGAAGCCCGGGTGATCGCGCAGCGACTCTGACGGCCCGATCACCGGCCAGCCCTTGCGCGTGTAGCCGCTCGCCTCCCACTCGTCCTCGGTCGGCATCCGGTGCGACGGAAGCAGCCCCATGCTCCGGTAGATGCAGAGCGACCCCTCACGACCGTACTCCAGGGTGAGCTCCGGGTCCTCGGCGAGGCTCAGGATGTGGCTGTGCGCGTCGACGATCACGGCGAGACCCCTCCGACCGAGCCCGGCGGGACGCTCGGCCGCTAGAGGATACGCTCGCGATCAGTAGTGGTAGCCGCCGCCCCCGCTCGAGCCGGAAGTCGCCGCGGCACCCGCAGCAGACGCGACCGAGAAGCCGGCCACGCCCTGACCCGTCGCCTGGCCCGGAGCCGTGTCGCCGACCCAGAGGTAGAGCGGCATCCCGGCGTACGTCACCTGGGTGCCGCCGTCGGGCCGATCGATCGTGCCGAGCTTGCTCGCATCGACGCCGGATCCCGCCGTCGCCGCGGTCTCGCCGCCCGTCAGGAGCACCGGGGGCCAGCTCTGTGCGCAGGAACCGGTGCACTTGATCGTTCCGGACGACTCGGTACCCAACGTGTAGAGCGTCATCCCGTTCCCGTCGACCAGCACCTTCCCCACACCCGACACGGTCGCCGTCGAGATGGTCGTTCCACCACTGGACGCGGTGCTGCCGGTGCTGCCTGTGTTGCCGCTCCCGCTCGTGGTCGAGTCGTTCGCGCAGGCCGCCAGGAGCAGCGCCGCCGCCACGAACATCGGTCCGATCCACGCCACACGTCTGTTCGTCATCGTTCCTCCCGAGGATGATCGTCGTTCCGGAGGGCATACGGCCGGCGGGTCCGAGCGGCTTGAAGGAGGACGCCGGTCGACGTTGCGTTCCTGTGTCGACCGGTCTGCCAGCTCCTCGCTACGCGGGAGGCGTCGGCTTCTTCCCCGGCAGCTGATCGACCTCGGTCTCGTCCCAGACCGTGCTGTCCTTGCCGAGCGACATGACGTTGAACTGGTAGTCGAACACCAGCGAGCCGCCGTAGGTCGCGCCGTACGCCACGAGTCCGCCCGCCAGTACCGAGAGGATCATCGTCGGCAGCTGCGCGGCGTGTCGGTCGAACTGCACCAGCCGCAGCGCGATGTCGACGGCGACGATCAGCGTGACCGTGACCATCACGGCCATGTGCCAGTTCGCGGTCCGCCAGACCTGTGTGTGATGGGCCTGACCCAGCGGTCCGGTCTTGCGGCGCGCCTGCCCCTTCCACCAGTCCCAGAAGCCGGTGGTGGCGGTCGCCAGCGAGACGAGGCCGCCTGCGATCAGGACGATCGTGCCCGCGACGAAGAAGTCGTGCGCGACCGCGCCCGGCTGCCCGGACGGGTTGCCGCGCGCGGCCACGTAGGAGACGACGTCCATCGCCGCGACCAGCACGTAGCTGGCGATCGGGATGTCCGTCAGGGGCGGGTGGGTCGGCTTGCCGGCCCACCCGCGGATCCCCATGAACCTCCGGCCCTTGAGCGTGATGCCCGGCCGGATCGAGAAGAGCCGATTCCCTCGTGCCATCGACGGAAAGCGTAGTCGCCCGTGACGAAACGCGTCGGGTTTCGAACCGGTCCGAGGCTCTACGCCAAGGCGTCGAGCCAGCGGTGCCCGGGATGGACGCTCGCCAGCGCGTCCGCCAGCCACGCCCGTCGTTGCAGGCTCAAGAGCGGCAGGATGCCTGCGAAGTCCGCGTCGTCCTTCGGGCGGGAGTGCTTCGCCTTGAAGAGCAGCACGATCTCCGGCACCAGGTACGGGACGCCGTCGGCGGTCGTCCCGATGATCCGCTCGTACGGCAGACGGATGCGCTCGTCACGGCGGCAGATCCACACATCGCCGTCGTGTGGCTCGCGGAAGACGTCGAGCCGGTAGACGCCGGTGTCCGGCTCGCGGACCCACGTCTGGTGCATGACGTCGAACGCCGTGCTCTCGAGCGGCCACCGGTGTCCCGAGCCGACGACGTCGAACGCGAACCCGTCCAGCGCCGCACGGATCGCATCGAAGCGCCCGATCGGCACCGCGATCTCAAGATCCTCGTGCTCCCGCGTCGTCTCGCCGCGGAAGAGGTCGAGCGCCCACCCCGCCGCCACGCACCACGGGACGTCGACGCCGGCGAGCCGCTCCGTGACCTCGACCGGGTGCCACGCGTCCCACGGCGGGTCCTCCCCCACCTCGATCCCGCCGGGTGGGAGCTCCTCCTCGGCCGGATCCACGGGCGAACGTCCGTCAGGCTTCGAGCGACGGCTGTTGCGCGAACTCCTGCCTCACCCGCTGGAGGGCCTTGTAGGCGCTGAAGAGCGCGAGGGCGAGACCGATCAACGCGGTGATCTGTTTGAACGTCATGCTCGGATGCTAGACGGTCCCGCTCGAACCCGACGGCGGGACCTGGCCGACGCGATCGCTGGGGATCCGCCCGACACGCCTTCCGGTTACCGGGCTTCGACCTCGGCGATGCGAGCGCTGAGTGTGTGCAGACGGACCAGCACACCCTTGCGTTCGAAGAGATCCAGAGCGATATGAAGATGCTCGAGTCCTTCGTCGCGTTCATCCTTCGCGATCAGGATCTCGCCCAACTCCTGATGCGAAGCACCTTTCTCATAGAGGTAGTCGGTCGTTTCCCCGGCCGCGATCGCCTCCCGCGCGTACGGCTCGGCTTCGTCGAGGCGTCCCTGCCGTCGCATGATCTTCGCGCGGATACGTCGGATCCCGATCACCGTCACGGCGTCGTCCACGGCCGCCTGCTCCTCGGCTTCCCTCAGCGTCGTCTCTGCTTCGTCGGGCCGACCCTGCGACACGATCGCGTCGGCGAGATAGATCAACGAAGTGGAGAGGTACCCACGCTCTCCCATGTCACGAAGCTGCTCGATGCCTTCCCTCGCTACCCGCTCCGTCTCCGCGTAGCGCTCGAGCAATAGCCCGGCCTCGAGGTATGCATGAGCCGCCGCGAGATGCAGACGCTCTCCGAGCTCACGGGCGCGCGTCACGGAGATCGAGAACCTCTCGTCCGCGAGGTCGGTCTCACCCCGCATCGCATGAGCGACCGCGAGCGACTGACTGAGCTCGTACGAGGAGCTCCCCAGCGTCTCGATCTCCGCGATGAGCTCGCTCGCCCTCGTCACCACCTCATCAGCGGGAACCGGTCCCCAGACGAATGGGCCGAGCAATTCGTTGGACGTGATCCGCATGAGCCGCTCGGATCCGGCGCGCTCGGCATGCACGTGCGCACGTTCGAGAGCTTCCAGGGACCCTGCACCGTCGCCGAGCCAGAATCGGAACGCGCCTACGACCGCCCACCCCTCGGCTAAACCCAGGTCATCGCCCTCGGCGGCGAGCGGCGCCATCCGGCTCTCGACCTCCGCCAATGCCGGCCGCATCGCGAACTCCGGGTCGAGGTGGTTCAGCAGCAAGGTTCGTTGGATCGCGACGCGCGCGACCACCGTGTCGGCGCCTGCATCCGCCGCCCGGACGGACGCTCCCTCGAGGAACTCGAGCGCTCGTTCGAGCTGACCGCCGTAATACAGCGCCTGTCCGAGGGACGGCAGCGCCGAGAGGGCGCGGGGGTCGTCGGCGGGCAGCAGCTCCATCGCGCGGCGCAGGAGCCGTTCGGCTGCCGCGACGTCGCCCCGTCCCAGCGCACGCTCTCCGGCCGCGAGTAGATGCGTGCCCGCACGGGCGGCGATCGCGCGTCCGGCGTCGTCGACGGGACCGAGCTCTTCCCGGTACCGGTACGACTGCTCGAGGTGATAGCCCACGAACTCATCCAGCTCCCCAGCTGACCGGGCTTCGCGCCCGAGCCAACCCGCGAACCCCTCGTGCAACGCTGCGCGGAGTTCCTTCGGTATCGCGTCATACACGGCATCCCGGACCAGCAGATGCCGGAACCGATACGAGTCTTCTTCGCCGAGGTCTCCACGATCCGGGCGGATCAGGTCCTTCCGAAGGAGGGCCCTGATCCCGTCGTTGACCTTGCCGGATTGCTCGTCGCTCACGAGGGATCTGATCGAGGAGCCTGCGAACACCTTTCCGATGATCGCGGCGCACTCCAGTACCACGCGCTCGATCGGGGCCAATCGGTCGAGCCGGGCCGCGATCAATGCATGGACCGTGGGTGGCACCTTCACTTCCGACAGATCACCGGCAGCGATCCATCGGTGGTCCTCTCGCACGAGATACCCATCGTCGATCAGCATCGCGACCATCTCTTCGACGAACAGGGGGTTGCCTTCGGCGGCCTCGGCCACGCGCGCCGACACCTCGCCGGCGACCTCCGAGTCACCGATCAGATCGGCGACGAGCTCCACCGTCTCGGCTCGCGTCAACGGCTCCAACAGGATCGAGGTCGCGTTCGCGACGCCGCCACCCCAGCCGGGCCGGTCATCTCGAAGCTCGGGCCGCGCCTGCGCGAGGACCAGGATCGGGGCGTCCCGGGACCACTCGGCGACGTGCTCCACGAGATCGAGGAACGTCGACTCGGCCCACTGGAGATCGTCGAGGAGCAGGAGGAGCGGTCGATCGGCGGCCAGGATCTCGAGGAATCGCCGCAGCGCCCAGAACGATTCCTCGACAGGCGCTTGCGTCTCCGAGAGGCCGACGAGGCACGCCACGAGGTCGGCGACACGCTCCGAGCGCTCTCCCGGCCCGATCACGTCGAGCAGTTTCCTCTGCGCGTCCCCGGGATGGTCCAGGATCGAGAGCCCGGCCGCTTGACCCACGAGCTCGACGACCGGCCAGAACGTGATGCCTTCGCCGTAGGCGAGGCATCGTCCACGGAGGACGGTCGCGTCCGCATCGACCTGGGCGGCGAACTCCTCCACCAGCCGCGTCTTTCCGGCACCTGCCGTTCCCACGATCGTGAAGAGCTGACAGGCGCGATCCGTCGTTACGCGCTCGAACGCTTGTCCGAGCAGCGCCAACTCGCGGTCACGACCGACCATCGGCGCGTCCAGTCGGCGGGTGTGTCCGACGGCACCGGCCGTGACGTCCTCGAGTCGATACGCGGAGATCGGCTCCGCCTTCCCTTTCGCCGCGATCGGATCCGCCGGCTCCGCCCTGACCGCGTCGCGTGTCAGGCGATAGGTCTCTTCACCGATCAGGATCTCGCCAGGAGCGGCCGCCTGCTCCAAGCGGGCTGCGGTGTTGACGGCATCCCCGGTCACGAGCGCTTGCCCGGTCGTTGGATCGCCCGCGACGACCTCGCCGGTGTTCACGCCGATCCTCGAGGCGAGCGTGACGCCGTGATCGCGCTCCAGCTCCTTGTTGAGGTCGAGCAACCCCTCTCGCATCTCCACCGCAGCCCTGGCCGCGCGCAGAGCGTCGTCCTCGTGCACATGAGGGATCCCGAACACTGCCATCACCGCATCCCCGATGAACTTCTCCACGGTGCCGCCGTGATGCTCGATCGCGATCTTCATGGTGTCGAAGTAGCGAGTCATCACGCGCCGGAGGGCCTCCGGGTCGAGCAGTTCGCCAAGCGCCGTCGAGCCGGTGACATCACAGAAGACGACGGTGACGGACTTGCGGACCTCGTGGCTCCGTGCCGGCTCGGCCAGCGGCGAGGCGCACGCCATGCAGAAGCGAGCTTCGTCGGGGCTCTCGGCGCCGCAGCTGGGGCAGACCCGCATGCCGCGAGTCTAGGCCGGGCCGAGCTGGGCGAGCGCGTCGTACGCGGCGTACTTGAAGGTCTCGCCGAGCGTCGGGTGGTTGAAGACCATCTCGATGAACGTCTCGACCGTGCCGTTCAACACGATGATCGCCTGCCCCACGTGCACGAGCTCGGACGCGCGTTCGCCGATGCAGTGGCAGCCGATCAGCCGGCGCGACCAACGGTCGAACACGAGCTTCACCATGCCGTCGCGGTCGTTCATGATCTGTCCGCGGACGTTGTCGCGGTAGAAGGCTCGCCCCGCCACCACGTCGAGCCCCCGGCGCGCCGCCTCCTCCTCACTCAGGCCGACGCAGCTCACCTCCGGGATCGTGTACACGCCGTACGGCAGGACGTCGGACACCTGCCGTTTGTACGTGAACCCGAACGCGTGGCACACCGCGACCCGGCCCTGCTCCATGGAGACGCTCGCGAGCGCGGGGAAGCCGACGACGTCACCGGCCGCGTAGATGCTCGGGACCGCGGTGCGGAAGTCCTCGTCGACCTTGACGTTTCCTCGCGCGTCCACCTCGACCCCGATCGAGGCGAGCCCGAGGCCATCGGTGTTGCCCTGACGGCCGGCCGCCACCATCACCGTCTCCACCACGAGCGGCTCGCCCGTCGAGAGCGTGCACGTCGAGTCCATCGGCTCCACGCACGACGTGCTCGAACGTCCGCTCCAGGTGGAGGGTGACACCGAGCGCCCGCATCGCGTCCGCGAGCCGCTCGCCCATCTCGAGATCGAGGAACGGGAGCAGGCCGGGGCGCGGGTCGATCAGATGCACCTGCACGCCGAGCGCCGCGAACATGCACGCGTACTCGCAACCGATGACGCCGCCGCCGATCACCGCCATCGACCGCGGGAGCCGATGGATGCGAAGGATCCCGTCGGCGTCGTGGACGTCGTCGTCGCCGTAGGGGATGCCGGGCGGGCGGTACGGAGACGACCCGGTCGCGATCAGGACCACCGCGGCGTGGACCTGCATCACGCCGTCCGACGACGTCACCTCGACGGTATGCGCATCCACGAGCCGTCCCTCGCCCCGCAGCAGATCGATCCCGTGCCGTTCCAGGTTCGTGTGGATCCGATCGACCTCCAGGTGGCGGACCGCGTCCTTGCGATCGAGGAGCCTCGTGACCGTGAGCTCCGGATCAAGGTCGACCAACACGCCGTCGAGCTGCCGCTGTCGGTAGCCCGACAGGAACAGCGCGGTCTCGCGCAGCGTCTTGGAGGGCAGCGTGCCCGTGTGGACGGCGGCGCCCCCGGGCTCGGGTTGCCGTTCGACGATCGCGACGCGCTTGCCGAAATAGGCGGCCTGCGCGGCGCCCCGCTCTCCGGCGGGACCGCCGCCGATCACCACCAGGTCGTACTCGCCGCTCACTCCCAGTCGACCGTCACGATCTCGATCGGCTCGGACGTGCCCCGCAGGGTCACGGTCCGTGGCTCCGAGATGGGATAGCGGCCGTCCGCGGCGGTGGCCCGGCTCGCCACGATCTGGTCGCCGTCCGCGAGCGCGGCGATCCGCGCGGCTTCGTGAACGCCCTTGCCCGAGAAGTCCCGCCCGACCTGCGTGGCGCCCGACGCGTGCAGCCCGATCCGCACCTTCGGCGCGAAGCCCGCCGAGCGCCGGTGCTCGGTTAGCCGGCGCTGGATCGCGACGGCGCACGCGAGCGCCTCATCCGGGGAGTCGAACCCCACGAAGAACCCGTCGCCTGTAGAGACGACCTCCTCGCCCTTGTGCTCGGCGAACAGCGACCGCAGCGCTTCGTTGTGCCACCGAAGCACGCCCTGCCAGACCTCGTCGCCGAGCGCGTCGACCAGGTTGGTCGAGCTCTCGATGTCGGTGAACATGAACGTCTTCTCGACGCGACGGGGGCCCTCCTTGCCGCGGAGCTGCCACGGCAGCAGCTCCTCGACGTCCTCGATCGTGATCGCACCGGTCGGACAGGCCAGCGCGGCCTCCCGCAGCACCTCGTCGTCGACGCTCGCCGCATCCACCACGCCGGCCTTCGCGAAGTCGCCCTTGTACCAGTCGAACGCGGTGGGCGCGATCGTGATGCACGTCCCGGCGCCGACGCACCGGTGCCGGTCCACCCGCGGCCGGAGCGTCATCGGTGCACCCGCGCGTTCACAGGACCCGCTCCCGGAACGCGAACGCGGTGGCGTCCGCGCGCGACGACGCGCCGATCGACGCGAAGAGCTGACCGAGCCGTCGCTCGACGGCCGGCTCGTCGATCCCGAGCTCGCCGGCGATCTCGGCGTTCGTCTTGCCCTGGACGAGGCTCTGCAGCAGCAGCGAATCGCCGTCGGCGGGCGCACCGCCGTCGCCGCCGGACGCCGTGATCGCGTCGATGGGCCCGGCGAGCGCGACCATCTCGCTGCCGAGCGGTCCCCGGAGCCAGCGGACCCGCACGTCCTCGTCGATCGTGCGCTGCGCGACCATGGCGAGCGAGACCTGGACGTACGGGCGCACGCCCTCCTCCCACTCGGGAGCGCCGGTCTCCATCAGGACCCGCGCGCACGGCAGCAGGACCTCGAGGTGCAGGTCCTCGTGCATCGCGGCCTGGAGCGCGCCCGCCGCGCCGCGTGCGAACGTCATCGCTTCCTCGGCCTGGCCGCGGGCGAGTGCGACGCTCGCCCGCGCTGCGTCGGCCTGCGCGCCCCACGGGGAGTGGCCGGGGAGCGTCGCGGACAGCTCCGACGCCTCCATCGCCGACCGGTCGGCCAACGCCATCAGCTCCTCGTCGCCGAGCCGCACCCCCAGCCGCGCGGACTCGATCGCGAGGCGAGCGAGCGCCTCGCATCGTGCGGCGGGCAGGCCCGAGTCGGTCGCCTGCTGCACGGCACGCTCCAGATGTGTGCGCAAACCTGCGGCATCGCCCGCCGCTCCATCCGCGATCCCCCTCCAGGTCTCCAGCCGGCGCGCGCGGAGCGGACTCGGATGCTCGGTGGCGACCATGGCGGCGCGATCGATCCATGCCCGTGCCTCGTCGACATCGCCGAGGTCGAGGACGGCCATCGCGGTCCCTCCGGCAGCCAGGAACTCGAGGTTCGGATCGCCGATCTCCTTCGCGTACCGGTGGGCCTCCCGCCCCTTCGCGAGCGCCAGGTCGGGGATCACCTTCGCACGCCCGAACACGTGCGAGCCGTAAAGCATCTGCGCCTCGAACGCCGCGCGCTCGCTCTCGTTCGTGAACGCCTTCATCCGGGAGGTGAGCCGGCGGATCTCCTCGATGTGCCGGGCCGCGCTCGTACCGAAGTGGATGTCGGCAGCCCAGTTCAGGTAGGCGAGCGCGATGATCGTGGACATCGCGCCGCGCCGGTCCCCGAGCTGGTCGAAGAGCTCGAGCGCATGGTGGAGGAGCCCGAACGTCTCCATGAACACCGGCGCGATCGGCAGCTCCGGCATGATGTCCTCCAGGACCTCGCCCGCCGCCACTCGTTGCACGAGCGGCAGGTGCAGGCCGAGCTCGAGCTGCTCGATGAACCAGGCGCGAACCCGGCCGAGCTGGATGACCCCGAGCTCACGGCTGGCGGCCGCCTCGGCGCCCACGTCGCCGAGCTCGTGCGCCAGCTCCTTCGCGCGACGGAACGCCTCGTCGCACGCATCCAGGTCGACCTCTTTCGCCGCCGGGGTGTAGGACTCGCCCGCCGTCGCATGCATGACGTCCTGACCGAGCTCCATGCAGGCGGCGAGCTCGCCCTCGCGGTCGCCCCGCTCCACGGCCATATCCCGCACCTCGCGCGCGAGCTCTGCCGCGCGATCGTGTTCCTCGGCGGTCCGCATGGCCGCCGCTCGGCGCAGCCGCACGTCGATCCCCAGGCGCGTGTCGCCGAGCGCCTCGGCCAGCGCGGCCAGCTCGGCGAGCCCCTGCATCCGGTCCCCCGGCCGCCGCAGCATGTCGAGCGCCCGGTCACGCGCGTCGAGGAGCCCCACGCGCTGCTCCGGCGTCGAGGCCGATGGCAGCGCCAGCTCGACCACGCGCAAGACCTCCTCCGGCGCGTTGGCGGCGAGCGCGTTCCGGCTCGCCTCGACCGAGAACCGGACGCACACGGCCCCGTCCCCCGCCGACTTCGCGTGACGGGCGATCAGGGGCAGGCTGGCGGCCGAGGGCTCGCCGGACATCAGCAGCGCGACGATCGCCGCATGGATCGCCCGGCGCGCGGCCGACGTGAGCGTCGCGGCCGCGAACTCGCGGACCTGCTCGTGCTGGAAGCTGTAGTCGGCGGCCGAGGCCTCCTCGTGCTCGATCAACAGCCCCGCCGTGACGGCCGGCGCCAGGGTCTCGGCGAGCTCCTCCGGCTCGGGCGCCGACCCGTCCACGCGGAGCTGGATCTCCCGCAGGTCCTTCAGGCTGAACCGCCTGCCCAGGATCGCCGCGACGGCCAGCAACGCCTTCGTCGGCTCGGGCAGCTTCGTCGCCCGCCGCGAGATCAGCGTCTTCACCGCGGACGGCACCAGCCGCTCGGCGTTGCCGGCCAGCGTCCAGACACCGTCGATCTCCTGGATCATCCCGTTCTCGCGGTAGGTGAACGCCATCTCCTCGACGATGAACGGGACGCCTTCGGCCTGCGCGTGCATGACCGCCGCGCCGGACGCGTCGACCGGACCGCCGAGCACCTGCGCCAGGAACTCGCGCGTCGCCGCCGGCGAGAAGCGTTCGAGCTTCAGGCGGCGGACGACGCCCATGCGGCCCATGTCGGCGACCAGGTTCACGGCCTCGTTGACGACCGCGAACTCCTCGGGACGGATCGCGAACATCAGGAAGATCGGGCTCGCGCCGTCGGTTCGGATCACGTAGCGCAACAGACGGAGGCTGTCCTCGTCCGACCACTGGAGGTCGTCGACGAGGATCGCGAGCGGCCGCTCGGCGGCGAGGGCACGGAACGCGACCGCGCCCAGATCGAACGTCCGGAGCAGCCGGCTGTCGGGAGCGAGCGTGGCGAGCCCGGGGTCGTCCTGGCCCGACATCGAGTCCAGGCATCGGGCGATCGCCTCGGCGGCCTGGGGGCCGGCCGCACTGAAGGCCTCGGGCGAACCGAGGATCGAGCGGGCGACCAGGAACGGGCCGCGGAGCTCCTCGTCGGCCGTGACGGCGATCGCGGTGAAGCCGTCGGCCGTCGCCCGCTCGGCCGCGGCGACGAGCAGCCGCGTCTTGCCGATCCCGGGCTCACCCTCCACGGTGAGACCGACGAGCCGGCCGGCGCCGGCCGTCGCGAGCTCCTGGGCGATCGACTGGAGCTCGGCCGATCTCCCGACCACGTCGCCGGTCGCCCGGTGAACGTCGAGTGCCATCGGCGAGAACGGCAGCGGTTGGTCGTCGTCCGTGATCACGTGGTCTCCGGAAGGTCGGGATGTGAGGGTAGCCCGGACCCGGCGCTCCGGCACCCTCCGAGCTGGATCACACGAGGATGCAGGCTGCCCGGTGCGGCTCGCCCATCGCGTTGCCCACCTTGTGGAGCTGAGGGTCCGTCAACGTGCAGCGGTCTTCCGCCAGCGGGCAGCGGGGGTGGAACCGGCAGCCGGCGGGGATGTCGATCGGGTTCGGGGTCTCACCCAGCAGGATCCGGGGCTCGGTGCGATCGCGTGGATCGCGCTTGGGCACCACTGACATCAACGCCTTCGTGTAGGGATGCTCGGGATCGCGGACGACCTCGCGCGCAGCGCCTTCCTCGACGATCCGTCCCAGGTACATCACCGCGATGCGGTCGGCGAAGTGCGCGGCGGTCGACAGGTCGTGCGTGATCATCAGGATCCCCATGTCGCCGTCGCGGCGCAGCCGGTCGAGCAGCGTCAGGATCCCCGCGCGCACCGACACGTCGAGCATGGACACCGGCTCGTCGGCGAGCAGCAGCTTCGGCTCGAGCACCAAGCTCGCGGCGATCGCCACACGTTGCCGCTGGCCGCCCGAGAGCTCGTGCGGATACCGGTCGATGAACAGATCCGCCGGAGACAGCTCCACCCGCTCGAGCGCCTCGACGACCAACTGCTCGCGCTCCCGCCTCGAGCCGCCGATGCCGTGGATCACCATGGGCTCCTCGACCGCTCGCCGAACCCGGAACCGGGGGTCGAGCGACTCGTAGGGGTCCTGGTAGACCATCTGCATCGAGCGGCGGACGGCGCGAAGGTCCGCGCCGGTCAGGCCGGTGATGTCCCGCCCGTCCACTTCGATCGTGCCGGACGTCGGCTCGACCATCCGCAGGATCGCCTGGGCCGTCGACGTCTTCCCGCAGCCGGACTCCCCCACGACGGCGAGCATCTCGCCGGCTCGGACCGAGAGTGAGACGCCGTCGACGGCCCGCACCCACGCGCGCGGCACCCGGCGCACCGCGTCCGACATGGTGCGTCGCACGGAGTATCGGACGACCAGATCGCGAACGTCGAGCAGCGCGCCACCCGCGCGATCCGGCGCGGACGCGGGTGCGGCGACCGTGGCGTCGCTCATCCTGCCCGCTCCGCCTCGGGCACGGGACCGTCCACTGCATCGGTGTCGTTCAGATGGCAGGCGGCCTCATGCGACCGGGCCACGGAGATCAGCTCGGGCGCCTCGACCTTGCAGCGATCGAAGGCACGGTCGCAACGAGGCTCGAACGGACAGCCGACGATCGGGCGATCGAGGCGTGGCGGTGCCCCGGGGATCGACACGACGTCGACGTCGCCGGTCAGGTCGGGCGTGGCCTCGAACAGCAGCCGTGTGTACGGATGCCGGGGGTCGTGGAAGAGCGTGTCGACCGGACCGGCTTCGGCGACACGGCCCGCGTACATCACCACCGCGCGCTCACAGACCTGCGTGACGAGCGGCAGGTCGTGCGTGACCAGGATCAGCGCGAGACCCAGGTCGACCGTGAGCGACTCCAGCAGCTGGAGGATCTGCGCCTGCACCATCACGTCCAACGCCGTGGTGGGCTCATCGGCCAGCAGCACCTTGGGGTTGCACGCCAGGGCCATCGCGATCGCCGCACGCTGACGCATGCCTCCGGAGAACTCATGCGGGTACCGCGCCGCTCCGGACGCGGGGATCCCGACCAGCTGGAGGAGGTCGCCGGCTTGCTTCTTGGCTGCGGCGCCGCTCGCGGTCCCGTGGAACTCCATCGGTTCGACGATCTGCGAACCGATCGTCCTGACCGGGTTGAGCGCGTTCATCGCCCCCTGGAAGATCATCGCGATGTCGGTCCACCGGTACGGACGCATCGAATCCTCCCCGCCCGCCAGGATGTCGGTCCCGTTGACCGAGACGCTCCCGGCGACCTCCGCGTTCGGCGGCAGGAGCCCCATCAGGGCCAGCAGCGCCGTCGTCTTGCCGCACCCGGACTCACCGACCAAGCCGAGCCGTTCGCCCTCCTCTAGGTCGAAGCGCACCCCCTGCACCGCATGGAGCCGGCCGCCGTGCGGCAGGTCGAACCAGACCTGGAGATCCCGCACCGACAGCAGGCTCACGGGCTGGGTGCCTCGGCCCTCGTCGGGGCGGTGGCACGGAAGCGCCAGCTGTGGATGGACAGGTGCGCGACGCGCAGGCGCGGGTTGAGCGCGTCCTCGATCGCCTGACCCATCAGGTAACAGCCGATGACGACAAGTCCGATCGAGAGACCGGGAGGCACGAACGCCCACCACGCGCCCTGGGTCATCGCCGTGCGTTCGAAGGCGTGCTCGAGCATCGTCCCCCACGAGATGCCGGGCACGCCGACGCCGAGGAAGGCCAGCGCCGACTCGTCGAAGATCGCGTACGCGATCGTGAGGACCGTCGTCGCGATCAGCAGCGGCGCCACCTGGGGCAGGACGTGTTGCGCGACGATCCGCCGATGGCTCGCGCCGAGCGATCGCGCCCGCTTCACATAGACGCGCTCGCGGATGCTCTTCACCTGGGCACGCACGATGCGCGCCGTCGTGGTCCACAAGAGCAGACCGATCACCAGGATCACGTGCGACAGGCTCGGACCGAACACGGTCGCGACGACGATCATCAGCACCAGGTCGGGGATGACCAGGAAGTAGTCGGTGATCCGCATCAGCGCCACGTCGGTCCCGCCGCCGCGGTAGCCGGCGAGCAGTCCGATGCCGCCGCCGACGAGCATCGCCACGAGCGCGGCCGCGAACCCGACGATCATCGACGTCCGGCCTCCGTACATCAGCTCGCTCAACACGTCGACCCCGCTGTCGTCGGTGCCGAGCCAGTGTTGCGCCGAGGGCGGCGCGTAGACCGGGACCCGATTGCCGCGTCGGGCTGTACGGGGCCAGGGCCGGGCCGAAGATCGCCATCGCGACGAAGAACCCCACGATGAACAGCCCGAGCAACGCGGACCGGCGCTCGCGCAGGACCTGGAGGACGGGGTTGCCGCCCTTCGACGGCCGCGCCTCCAACGCCGTGTCCTCGGCGAGCGCCGGATCGACGGTCTTCATTCGGTGATCCTCGGGTCCAGCTTGAAGTAGATGAGATCGGCGATGAAGTTGAAGAACACGACCGACACCGTGAGGATCAGGAACGCGCCCTGCAGCATCGGGTAGTCGCGCTTGGAGACCGCCGCGTAGATCGCCTGACCGATCCCCGGCCAGGAGAAGATGATCTCGACCAGGATCGCGCCGGCGACGATGAACCCCAGCGACAACGCCACGAGCGTGACGATGGGCAGCATCGCGTTCCGCAGCGCGTGCGAGACGACGATCCTCCGCTGCGGCAGTCCTTTCGCGCGTGCGGTCAACACGTAGTCCTCGCCGAGCGTCTCCAGCATCGACGAGCGCACGATCAGCGTGTACTCGCCGAACAGGGTGAGCGCCAGCGTGAACGCGGGCAGCAGCATGTGCAGCCCGATGTCCTTCAGGTTCGACAGGGTGTCCCCCGGCGAGAAGAAGTTGTTGACCTCGTTCCGCATGCCGGCCGTCGGCAGGGTTCCCGCGAACAGCAGGATCAACATCATCCCGATGAACTGCGTCGGAAGGGCATAGAAGACGATCGCCGCGTTCGTGCTGACCTTGTCCACGATGCCGCTCCGCCGCCACGCGGACAGGAAGCCGGTCACGATGCCGATCGCGATCGCGAGGAAGGTGCCGATCATCACCATCGGGATCGTGTTCTTCAGCTTGTCGGTCAGCTCCGACGTGACCGGCTGGGAATCGGCGAACGAGACCCCCATGTTCGCGTGGAACACGAGCTGGTCGAGGTACAGGACGTATTGCGTCCACAGCGGCTTGTCCAGGCCGAACTCGTGCGTGAGCGCCGCCCGGAGCTGTGGGGACGCGTGAGGAGCACGGGCCAGGTCCGCGACCGCGTTGCCGGGGAGCGCTCGGAACAGCACGAAGTTGATCGTGATCGCGACGAACACCGTCATCACCGCGAACGCGAGTCGCTTGACGACGTACTCGGCGCGGTGCAAGTCGTCTCCTCCCGCTCGGTGCGTCTACACGTGGTGGACCTGGGTGAAGCTCTCCTTGGACAGGTTGCTGAACAGCCCGAGCGAGGACTCGACGAACCCGGTCCAGTCGTTGGACCAGGCGTTCAGTTGATCGTCGTAGCTGAGGACGATATAGGGCCGATCCTTGTCGATCATCTGCTGCATCGCGTAGACGATCTTCACGCGGTTGGACTGGTCGAGCGCGACCTGCTGCGCGTCGTACATCTTGTCGTACGTCTTGTTGCAGTAACCCGTGTCGCTCCAACCCCCGAACTGCGAGCACTGGAGCACCGACAGGATGAAGTCGGGGACGGGACAGCACGGATACCAGTCCCACATCGCCAGGTCGAACGTGTTGTACGTGTTGTTGTCGCCCAAGATCGCGGTGTTGACGGCGTCGTTGTCCATCTTCCGCTGCGTGACGTCGATCCCGATCTGCTGGAACCCGTTCTGGATGATCCGGAACGCGGCGTCGCCCGCGCCCGACTCGTCCGCCGCGAACAGCACCGTGTAGGTCATCGGATGGCCGTTCGCGACACGGATCCCGTCGGGCCCCCGCGTGTAGCCGGCCGCATCGAGGATGGCGTTCGCCTTGACGATGTCGAACGGCAGCGGTTGGACCTGCGGGTCGCTCCAGACTCCGGCCCCCGGAGGCACGATCGAGGCCCCCGGCTTCGCGTATCCGAGCCAGGCCGTCTGCGCGATCGCGTTCCGGTCGATCGCGTACTCCATGGCCATGCGCACGTCGGGTTGCAGCAGCTCGAGATTGGTCGTCTTGTGGGGGCTCGAGTTGATGATGAAGTCGCGCAACTGCAACCCTTGCCCGTTGTATGCGGTGATGTCCGGGTTCTGCTTCAGCGTCGCCATCGCGGTCGGCGGCACGTTGATCGCCGCCTGGATCTGCCCGCTCTGCAACGCCGCCACCATGGCGTCGTCGTTCGAGAAGTACTGCAGGCCGAACCCATCGATCGCCGGCTTGGGCCCGTAGAAGTTCGGATTCGCCTGGAAGATCGTGACCTCGTCCTTCTTGTACTCGGCGATCTCGAACGGGCCACCGCTCACGAGCGGCTGGCCTTCGGTCGGCACGTTGGGGAACGTACGCAGGCCCTTCCCGTCGCCCGTCGCGTACTGCTCCCACACGTGTTGCGGGAGGATCGAGATCGCCTGGAGCTGGGGGAGGGTGTTCGCGACCGCGGTGGAGTACGTGACGACGAGGGTATTGTCGTCCGTTGCCTCGACCGTCTTCACGAAACCGAGCGACCCGATCAGGTTGCCGGCCGGCCCGTCGCCGTACTTGAGGATGGTGTTCATCGTCCACGCCGCATCGTTCGCGGTCAGCGGCTGGCCGTCGGACCATTTCGCGTTCGGCACGGTGTGGAACGTCCACGTGAGGCCGTCGGTAGAGGTCTCCCACGACTGGGCGAAGTCGGGCGTGAGCTCGAACGTCTGCGAGTTGTACTGCACCAGCTGCGGGTAGATGTACTCGAACGCCGCGTACGAGTTCTGCTGGAACGTCACGAACGGGTTCAGGGTGTCGATGTTCGACGTGCTCCCCAGGATCAGGTGGCCGCCCGAGGTCGGACTGCTGCTGTTGGCGCTCCCGCCACCGCTCGTGCACGCGACGCCGAACACAACCATCGCCGAACAGAGCGCCACCACCTTGACCGACATGCGCATGCGCGTCCTCCCCCTCAGGTCAGCGTGAGGATACGCATTCCCCTCTCCCGCCGCTAGGTCGCGGTATGTCCGGCCGTCACACGGACGGCACGTTGCGGGTCGTTCAACCGGGTTTGAACCCGGGGAGGCCGTCGTCGGCCTCCGAGACGACGACCGGCTCCGCATGCAGCAGGCCCGCCAGGGTCGAGGACACCCGGTTCACGCCCTCCCGGTCCCACGACTCGACGACGTCGGCGACGCGGCCCTCCCCGTCGACCACGACCACGGTCGGCGCCGACACGATGCCGTATCCGTCGGAGGCCGTGTACGGCGCCAGGTCCGGGACCTGCGGGAACCGCCACCCGTACGTAGCGGCGAACGCCGCGAGGTCCTCGGCTGGATCCTGGCCCACGCCCGCGACGGCTCCCGGGTATGCGTCGCCCAGACGTGACAGCGGTGGCCCGGCCAGCTGTGTCGTCGAGCACGTCGCCTTGTAGAAGACGAGTGCATGCGGACCGCTGATCGCCACGCCGTCGACCGCGGGGGCGACGGATCCGACCTGGATGACCATGCGGGCAACGCTAGTCCGGTTCAGGATGGAACGCGACCGCGGGGATCCGGCCGGTGACCGACGTGCCTTCGCCCGGTGCCGACCGGATCTCGAGCACGCCGCCGATCGCCTCGACCCGGTCCGCCATCCCTCGCAGGCCCGTTCCGTAGCTCGTCCGGGCGCTGTCGAAGCCCGCGCCGTCGTCGGAGACCTCGAACGTGAGATCGCCGTTCGTCTGCGCCAGTCGCACCTGGGCGCCGCTCGCTCCCGAGTACTTCGCCACGTTGTTGAGCGCCTCGAGCGCGCAGAAGTAGACCGCCGCCTCCACCTGCTGCGGGTACCGCGCGACGTTCTCCGCCTCCACCGATGTGGCGACCGAACCCTTGCGCGCCTGCGCCTCCAGCGCCGCGACCAATCCCTTGTCCGCGAGGAGCGGCGGGTAGATCCCGCGGGCGAGGTCGCGGAGGTCCTCGATCGCCTGCGTCGTCTCCGTCTGGAGGTCGGCGAGCATCGACTTCGTCTTCTCGGAGTCGCGGTCGACGAGCCCTTCGGCGAGTCGGAGCTTCACGGACAGGGCGACCAACTGCTGCTGCGCGCCGTCGTGCAGGTTCCGTTCGAGCTTGCGCCGCTCCTCGTCCTGCGCGTGCACGAGCCGTTGGCGCGACGCGCGGAGCTGTTCGATATGGTCCATCAGCTGCTCGGTCAACGCGACGTTCCGCATCACCAGCCCAGCTTGCCCTGCCAGGTCGCGGACGAGCTTGTCCTCCGTGGGAGTGATCGACTCCCCGGGCCGCTTCACGATCGACAGCGCACCGAGCAGCTCGCCCTGGTGCCGGATCGGCTCGCGCATCTCGGTCGCGGACACCTCGCCGGCGTCGTCGTCGGTCGCGGCGATCGGCGGGAGCGCCTCGGCGTCCTGCGGCCACCGGCCCTCGGAGACGAGCTGGTCCCCGATGCGGACCCACACGTCGGCGCGGACCGCTCCGGTGCCTCCGGCGAGCGCGCGCGCCATCCGCGGCAGCAGGTCCTCGTTCGCGTACGCGTTGCCGAGCCGCTCGGAGAACTCCGACAGCACCTCGTACGGGGCGGCGCGTTCCCCGTAGACCAGCCGGTCGGCGAACCGCTGGGCACGCCTGCGAACCGGCTGGAACGCCAGCGCGACGATCGCAGCCGCCGCGGCCGACAGGATCGGATCCGCGCGGCTCCCGACCAGCGCACCCACGCCGACGACGATCGCGACGTACACGACGGTGATGAAGACCGCGAGCGCGCCGACCAGCAGCGCGCGGTTGATCACGACGTCGATGTCGAACAGGTGGTATCGCAGCACCGATACGCCGATCGCGATGGGGATCAAACCGAAGGAGAAGACGGCGATGTTCTGGAGGAGCGTCATCCAGGCCGGTTGATCGTTCGCGGCCCACGCGCCGGTGAACCCGATCAGGAGAGCGACGGTGTACAGGATCGCCACGATCGACGCCGCGGTCACCAGCCATCGCAGCTGGAGCCGCTCGATCCCTGCGGATCGGCGGTACCGCTGCACCAGCGCGACGAGCGATCCGATCACCCCGATGGGGAGGATGGCGAGGCTCGCGACCGCGACCGTGAGCACGGGGCGCAGCGACTCGATGCCGAGCGGGTTCCGATAGTCCGCGAAGGCGGCGACATCTGCGCCGAACTTCCCGGGGGTCAGCACGATGGTCAGGAAGACGACCACCAGGCTGGCGGCAACGATCCGTGCGAACCATCGCCACCGCGGAGACGGGAGATGTCCGTCCGGGAACAGCAGGAGCAGGAACGTCACGGGCAGCGCCACGACCGGCACCCACATCGGATTGTTCAACGACACCGCGATGAGCCCGGCCTCGCGACCGCCGACGCCCCCGTGCACGGCGTAGCCGCCGTACGACCCGAGGAAGGCGCCGAGCCCGATCGCCGCCCCGATCCCGAGCATGAGCCAGCTGAGCGAGTTGTCCGGGCGACGGGTCGCCATCAGGTACCCGACGAACGGGAACAATGCGAAGGCCAGCAAGAGCCCCATATCGGTGGGCTCCCGGTCGACGGTGGAGAGCCACAGGCCGGCGGCGGTCGACACGATCGTGAACCCGGTGATGACGCGCGCCAGCAGGATCAAACGCCTGCGGCGCGCGGCCGGCATGGCCTCAGCTCCGTCGGTCCGATCCACCATGGGGGCATGGTCGCACCCCGGCCACGCCGGGCCAAGGGCGAAGCCCGGTGGATCCGACCCGGGGAATCACCCGGAACCGCTGGGGTGCTACCACTCCACGGTCTCCGGCGAGTGGCGGAGTAGACCGACGCCAGCGTAGGGTCGCACCCGGACCAGAAGGGGGCCGTTCTTGGCCGAGGTGCGACGATCCGAGCGGGTGCTGGCCTCGGTCACCGCCGGCGTGTTGATCGGCGTCGTCGAGGTCGTCCTCGCGATCTCGTTCGCCGCTCTGGTGTACGGCGGCTACCTGGCGCAGTTCCTGCCGGACGGCATCGGCCTGTTCCTGGTGGCAGCCGCGATCTCGCTCGCGATCCTCGCGTGGAGGTCGGGCTCTCGCGGCGTGGTGGGCGGCGTGCAAGCCGCGGTGGTCGCCGTGCTCGCCATCGTCGCCACGACCACCGCGCAGCACACGTTCGGGAGCTCCAACCGGGCCTTCGTCACCGTCGTCGCGGCGACCATGGTCGTGACGATCCTGACGGGCATCACGTTCCTGGTGATGGGCACGTTCAAGCGCGGCAACCTGATCCGGTTCGTCCCGTATCCGGTCGTCGGCGGCTTCCTCGCCGGTACCGGATGGCTCCTCCTGAAGGGCGGCCTGTACGTCGCCTCGGGCGTGGAGGTGCACCTCGGCACGTTCGGATCCATGGCGGAGCGGGAGACGCTCACGCACTGGCTCCCCGCCCTCGTGTTCGGCGTGATCATGTTCCTCGCCGTCCGGCTGGTGAAGGCGCCGCTGGTCATCCCGATCGTGCTCGCGGCCGGGCTCGCGCTGTTCGCGATCGGCATGCTCGTGACCGGCTCCTCGATCGACGATGCGCGAACGGGCCTCTGGATGGTCGGACCGTACCGATCCGGTTGGCTCTTCCAGCCGTGGACCTACCGCGCCCTCACCGACTGCCGACTGGTGGGCGGTGCTCGGGCAGGCCGCAGGCATCGCCACCGTGATGCTCGTCGCCGTGATCGGGGTCCTGTTCAACGTCAGTGGCACCGAGCTCGTGCTGCGCCGCGACCTCGACACGGATGAAGAGCTCCGCAACGCCGGTCTCCTCAACGTCGTCTCCGGCGCGTTCGGCGGTGTCCCGGGGTATCACTCGCTGAGCATGACGGCCCTCGCGGAGCGCATGAACGTCAACGCGCGGGCCGCGGGACTCATCGCTGCGCTCGTCCCGCTCGCCGCCCTCGTGTTCGGCGCGGCCATGATCGAGCTGATCCCGCGCGTGATCGTCGGGGGCGTGCTGGTCTTCCTCGGCGCTGTCGTTCATCGTCGATTGGGTTTGGGACAAGCGGAGGACGCTCCCGAAGGTCGAGTACGTCGTCGTCCTGGTGATCCTGGCGGGGATCATCGTCAAGGGGTTCCTCCCCGGCGTGGTGATCGGCTTGATCATGGCCGTCGTCCTGTTCGCGGTCAGCTACGGGCGGATCGAACTGGTGCACGAGGTCGCGTTCGGCGACGTCCTCCGCAGCAACGTCGACCGCCCGCCCACCGAACGAGCCGCCTTGCGGACGATGGGCGAGCGGGTGCAGATCCTGCGCGTGCGCGGGTTCGTGTTCTTCGGATCGGCCAGCGGCCTGCTCGAGCGGATCCACGAGCGGGTGGAGACGGCACCTCCGCGATGCCTGCTGATGGACCTCCGGCAGGTGACGGGCGTGGACGCCTCGGCGGTGATGTCCTTCGTCAAGGTGATCAACCTGGCGGAGACGAACGGGTTCGAGCTCGTGCTCGCGGGCGCCTCGGATCCGGTGCGCCGGCAGCTCGAACGAGGCGGCGTGGTCACCTCCGAAGGGGTCGTCCGGTTCGAGCAGGATCTGGATCACGGCCTCCAGCGGTGCGAGGACGTCATCCTTGCGGAGGGCCAGGCCGAGCGGCGTCTCGGACGATCAGGGCGACGCGCTCGACGGGATGCCGCCGGGCCTTCGCGCCTACCTCGAGCGCGTGGCGCTCGAGGAGGGAGCCGTGCTGATCCGCCAGGACGAGCCGCCCGGCGACGTGTTCGTGCTGGAGTCGGGCCGGCTCCGCGTGGAGATGGTGACGCAGGAGGGCACGCGGATGCGATTGCGCACGGTGCGTCCGGGCGTCGTGGTCGGCGAGATCGCGATGTACTCCGGCGTGTCGCGCACGGCGGACGTGGTGGCCGAGACGCCGAGCGTGGTGCTGCGGCTCAGCCGTGCGTCGATCGAGCGGATGGAGGCCGACCGATCCGGCGCTCGCCGCGGCGCTGCACCGATGGCTGGCCACGACGTTGTCGGAGCGACTGACCGATACGCAGAGGGCCGTCATGGCCCTCTTCGACTAGAACTGGGGAGGAGCAATGGTCCGAGCAGCGACGATCCGCGGGGATGTTCGCCTCGCTCGCGGCGGGCGTGATCATCGGGGCCGTCGAGGCGGTCCTCGCGATCGCGTTCGCCGCCTTCGTGTTCGGCGGCCTCCTCGTCAGTCGCCTGGCCGACGGCATCGGCCTGTACCTGGTGGCGGCCGCGCTGACGCTCGGGATCCTGGCGTGGAGGGCGGGTCGCCGAGGCGTGGTGGGCAGCGTGCAGGACGCGGCGGCGGCGGTGCTCGCGGTCGTGGCGTCGACCACGGCGGCCAAGGCCGCGGACATCGCGAAGGTCGCCCAGGCGGCCGGCTTGAAGGACTACGAGAAACCCGACGTCTTCCTCACCGTCATCGCCGCGACGTTGGTCGTGACGGTCCTGTGCGGCATCGTCTTCCTCGGCGCTCGGGACGTTCCGGCTCGGCAACCTGGTCCGGTTCGTGCCGTACCCGGTCGTCGGCGGATTCCTCGCCGGCACCGGATGGCTCCTCTTCAAGGGCGGCATCTACGTCGCGTCGGGGATCGAGGTCCACCTTCGCACCATCGGGCTCATGCTCTACTCGGAGGTGCTCAAACACTCGCTGACCGCGCTCGCGTTCGGCTTGATCTTGCTGTTCGCCGTCCGGCTCGTGAAGAAGCCACTCGTCATCCCGGTCGTGCTCGGGATCGGTCTCGTGGTGTTCGCGATCGGCATGGTCGTCACGGGCTCCTCGATCGATACCGCGAAGGGCGGTGGATGGCTCCTCGGGCCGTTCGAATCGGCCCGGCTCTGGCAACCGTGGACGTTCCGCGCACTCGGCGGCGCCGACTGGTCGGCCGTGATCGGGCAAGCCGCCGCGATCGCCACCGCCGTGCTCGTAGCCGTCATCGCCATCTTGTTCAACATCAGCGGGAGCGAGGTCGTGCTGCACCGGGACCTCGACACGAACCGGGAGCTTCGCGACGCCGGATTCCTCAACGTCGTCTCGGGGGCGCTCGGCGGCATCCCCGGTTACCACGCGCTCAGCCTGACCGCCCTCGCGGAGCGCATGAGCGTCGATGCGCGGGCCGCCGGACTGGTCGCCACGCTGGTCCCGCTCGCCGCCGTCGTGTTCGGTGCCGGCGTCATCGAACTCATCCCACGGATGATCGTCGGAGGCGTGCTGGTCTTCCTCGGCCTCTCGTTCATCGTCGAGTGGGTCTGGGACAAGCGCCGGACGCTGCCGAAGCTCGAGTACGTCGTCGTCCTGGTGATCCTCACGGGGGTCATCGCCAAAGGGTTCCTCCCCGGCGTCGTGATAGGCCTCGTGCTCGCGGTCGTGTTGTTCGCGATCAACTACGGCCGGACCGAGCTGGTCCACGAGGTGGCGTTCGGGCCGACGTATCACAGCAACGTCGACCGGCCGCCCGCCGAGCGCGAGGCGCTGCAAGCGTCCGGCCGTCGCGTCCAGATCCTGCGCGTGAGCGGATACGTGTTCTTCGGGACGGCGACCGGACTGCTCGAGCGGATCCGCAAGCGGGTGGAGGGCGGATCATTGCGGTACCTGCTGGTCGACCTGCGACGTGTGACTGGCGTTGACTCCTCGGCCGTGATGTCGTTCCGCAAGGTGGCGCAGCTCGCGCAGGCGAACGAGTTCGAGCTGGTGTTCACGGGTGTGCCCGACGGTGTCTTGACACGTTTGTCGCGAGGAGGCGTGATCCCGAGCGACGGGGTGGTGCGGTTCGAACCCGACCTCGATCGCGGATTGCAGGTCTGCGAGGATGGACTGCTCGGTAGCTCTGTCGCACCGGCCGGACCGAGCGCGGCACCTGCCGGTATGCCAGCCGGCCTGAGCGCCTACGTCTCGCGCGAGTCGCTGGCGGCCGGAACCGTGTTGATCCGTCAAGACGAGCCACCCGACGACGTGTTCCTGCTGGAGTCGGGCCGGCTGCAGGTCGAGATGGTGACGCACGACGGGAACGCGGATACGACTACGCACGGTGTTGCCGGGCGTCGTGGTCGGCGAGATCGCGTTGTACACGGGCGTTCCCCGCACCGCCGACGTGGTGGCCGAGACGGCGAGCGTGGTCCTGCGGCTTTCACGCGAGTCGATCGAGCGGATGGAGGCGTGCCGAACCGGAGCTGGCCGCGGCGCTCCACCGATGGCTCGCGACGACGGTTTCGGAACGGTTGACCTACACCTTGGGCGCGTTCGAGGCCCTGCGCGACTGAAGCTCCTACCCACGGCCGGCTTGCGTCAGCTGGCCTGACCACCATCCCCCGAACGCGCCCCCGCTAGGCGGGCGACCAGGACGCGACCACGCCGTCGGCCAGGCGGATGGGCGCTGCGTCCGGCGTGGCCGGCTGGATCCAGATGCCCAGGCCTCCCGACTCCTCCTCCCCCGCGTAGACGAACGCGCTGCCGTCGGGGGACCACAGACGCATGCTCTGCGCGTACTGCTCGAAGAACTGGAGGTAGTCGCGGCTGAACACGAGGCTGGGGACGAAGCGTCCGGTGCTGAACGACGAGCCGTCCTCCCACACGCCCCATCGGAACCAGATGCGCCCGGGCGTCACCTCCGGGAGCAGGGACAGGAGCTTCGTGCCGTCGGGGCTCCAGAAGAAGGCGGGCGAGTACTCGTTCGCCACGCGGTCGATCGCCCCGGTCTTCCGATCGACCACCGAGAGCGGCGTCGCGAGCGTCTGACCGTGGAAGGTCTGGAACGCGACGCGTCTCCCGTCGGGACTCACGACGAACGCGATCGCTCCCTTGAACCGCACGAGCACCTCGCGCCGTTGCGTAGCGACGTCGTAGGCCACGAGCCGTTGACCGGACCCGCCCGCCGACGAGTAGATGAAGGTCCGTCCGTCCGCGGTCCAGACCGGCGCGGTGAACGTTCCCGGTTGGTCGTCGAGGCTGGTGTGCGAGCCGTCGAGCGCGAGCCGGTCGAGCCGGTCCGTCCCCACGTGCACCAGGAGTTGCTTCCCCGTCGGGGACCAGGACATGTAGAAGGGACTGCCGGAGTCGACCGGGGCGTACGCGCTCGTGGCCACGTTCACCAGTCCGAGCTCGATGCCGACCGACGGCGAGTTCCCGAGGTATCCGATCCGGGAAGACGTCGGATCCCACGACAGGTAGAACGGCACGGCCCCGACGGGGACATCCGTGGATCGCGTGCCGTCGGGAGCAGCGGTCATGACGTCGGCGGACGTCCCGTCGGCCGCCATCGCCACCCAGGCGACACGGGAGCCGTCCGGCGACCATGCCGGCTGTCGGATGAGCGTCTGGTCCGGGACCGAACGAGCGAGGACGACCGCGTCCGATCCGTCGGCAGCGAACGCGGTGAGCGTTCCGTCCTCGGCTAACACCGCGATCCGGCCGGGAGCGCCCGGGATGCCGGTCGCGTGAGGGGAGGGCGAGGCGACGGGCTGGTTGCCGGTCGCGGGGCTCCCGCTCGCCGACGGCGGATGCCCGATGGTGATCGTGCATCCCGTCGCGACGATGGCGGACGCGATCAGGGCGAAGAGGAGCCTGCGCTTCACGAGAGGTCGCTCCCCGAACCGAGCGGCGGCAGGAGCCCCGAGAGATCGTCGACGTACCCGTCGAGGATGGCCTTCGCCGCGGGGTACGACGCCACGAGCGGATGCGCGAGCAGGGCGCCGAGCGCCGCGTCGTACGAGCCCTCGACCGCCGCCGTGACGGTGAGGCGCTCGTAGAGCTTGACCTGGCCGACCAACGCCAGCGCCGCCTCGGGCATCGCGCCCTGCGCGATCGGATGCGCCCCGTGTTCGTCGGCCATGCACGTCACCTCGACCACATCATCGTCACGCAGGCCCCCGATCGCCCCACGGTTCGGAACGTTCAGGATCAACGGAACCTTCCGGCGCTGCACGGCGGCGGTCATCACCGCGGTCGCGACGCCTTCGTAGCCCTCGCCCGCGAACACGTCGTCGGCCACGTCGACGGGCTCGGCCACGTCGGCGGGCCCGCCCGCGGAGCTCTCGCCGCGCTCGCGCGCGAAGTACGTCGCGTCGCGCTCGCTCATCGCGCGTGCCCACGCCGCGCGCGCGCCGGGGAGATCGCTCGCGTCCACGCACGTCCGCAGCACCGGCCACAGGGCGTCGTTGAGCATCTGCAGTTGCCGGCCACGGGAGCTGCCCGAGCCGCGGATGTGCGCGACCGCCTGATCCCGGTAGTAATAGAAGTAGAGGTACTCCATCGGAAGCATCCCGATGGCGCGCACGAGGCGAGGGTCGAACAGCCGCCACTGCTCGTCGGCGGCTTGGAGCTCCTCGAACCGCTCGAGCAGCTCGGGCAGACGGTCCCGCCCGTCCACCAGCACGCGGTGGATCCACCCACAGTGGTTCAGCCCGAAGTAGTCGGCGTGCACGCGTTCGCGCGGCAGGCCCAGGAACTCCGCGACGCTCCGCTGCATCGAGATGGGACCGTCGCAGATCCCCACCGCGCGCACGCTCGAATGGTCGTGCAGCGCCTGCATCACGATCCCGACCGGGTTCGTGAAGTTCACGAGCAGCGCGTTGGGCGCCACCTCTTCGATCAGCCGCGCATACACGAGCATGGCGGGGATCGTCCGAAGGGCCATCGCGAACCCGCCGGGGCCCGTCGTCTCCTGCCCGAGCACGCCGTGCTTGAGCGGCACCTCCTCGTCGACGGCGCGTGCCGCCTCCTGTCCCGGCCGGATCGCCGAGAAGACGAACCGCGCATCGGCGACGGCCGCGCGCGCGTCGGTTTCGCCACGGACCGTGAACCCCACGCCCCACTCCGCACACAGGTGCCCGCCGAGCGCCGTCATCAGCTCCAGTCGCTCGGGATCGGTGTCGTGCAGCACGACCTCGTCCAGCCCGAGGTCGTCCTGACCGGCCGCGAGCCCCCGCAGCACGAACGGAGCCCGCACGCCCGACCCGAGCATCGTCAGCTTCACGGCGCTCCTCCCGTCGTGGAAGACGCTAGCCCTTCCGTTGCCGTCTGACATGAGCGGGTCACGTCCGGCGGATGGTCGCCGCTAGACTCCGGCGACCGACCGGAGGGGGACCGTCATGCCGCTGCCCGAGCACACGACGCTCAACTGGGGACCGTGGTATCGCCGCTCGCCGTACTTCGAGGCGACGCTGCGCGCCGGATGCTCCGCGTACGACATCTATCAGCACATGTACCACCCGAACACGTACGGCGATCCCGTCGAGGAGTACTGGGCGCTCGTGAACGACGTGACGCTCTGGGACGTCAGCGTCGAACGCATCGTCGAGATCACGGGCCCCGATGCGAGCGCCTTCACGAACCTGCTGACGTGTCGCGACCTCACGACGTGTGCGGTGAAGCAGGGCAAGTACATGTTGATCACCGCTCCCGACGGCGGCATCGTGAACGACCCCGTGCTGCTCCGCGTCGAGGAGAACCGGTGGTGGCTCGCGCTGGCCGACTCGGACGCCGGTCTCTACGCGATGGGGGTCGCCGTGAACTCCGGTCTGGACGTGCACGTCGGGCACCCCGAGGTCTACCCGGTGCAGGTGCAGGGCCCGAAGGCGAAGGACACCATGCGCGACCTGTTCGGCGACTGGATCCTGGACATGAAGTACTACTGGTGCGACGAGGCCGACCTGGACGGCATCCCCGTCGTGATCAGCCGGACCGGCTGGACGGCGGTCGTGGGCTACGAGATCTACCTGCGCGACCCGAGCCGTGGCGACGACCTGTGGGAGCGCATCCTGGACGCGGGCACGCCGCACGGCATCCGGGTCACGCCGTCGTCGGACATCCGCCGCATGGAGGCCGGCATCTTCGACTGGGGCTCGGACTTCGGGCTCGAGACGAACCCGTTCGAGGTGACTGGTCTGGAGCGCCTGGTCGAAGCGCAGGACGCCGACTACATCGGCAAGGACGCGCTCGAGCGCATCCGGCGCGATGGGGTGTCGCGCAAGCTGGTCGGCATCGAGATCGAGGGCGGGCCCGTCGACCAGCCGACGCAGCATTGGCCGGTGTCGCATGGGGGCTCGGTCGTCGGGCACGTCACCGACGCGTGCTGGTCGCCGCGCCTGGAGAAGAACATCGGATACGTGTGGGTGCCGATCTCGCTGGCCGCGCCCGGCGCACGTCTGGACGTGCAGGCGGACGACGGCTCGCGCGTGGGCGTGACCGCTTCGATCCCGTTCATCGACCCGAACAAGAAGGTCCCCGCGTCCTGATCCGGCGTGATCGTCGCCCTGGCGTCAGCCGACTGACGGCTCCGGGCAGGGTCGGCACGGCCTGACGTCAGCCTCCTGAGTCAGCCTCCTGACACAAGGCGCCACCGAGACCACCCGGAACCGTCAGCCAACGGACACGCGGGGCCGGAAGAACGGGCAGACTACGGGCTGACGCTCTCGGAGGAGGTTCGATGCTCGCGGATAGTGCGTACATGTTGGTGTTCCGGATCGTGCACATCACGGCGGGCGTGCTGTGGGTGGGGTCGGTGTTCCTGCTTACGGCGTTCCTCGCGCCGGCCGCGGAATCGATCGCGCCGGCCGGCGCGCCCCTCATGGGAGAGCTCCTCGGCAAGCGCCGGCTCGTGGACCGCATCATCGGGCTGGGCGCGGTCACCGTGGCGGGCGGACTGTTCCTCTACTGGCACGACTGGCACCTGTTCCCGAGCTTCGGCGACTGGCTCTCGTCGCGGTTCGGCGGGACGCTCACGATCGGGATGGTGGCGGCGCTGGTCGCGCTCGGGATCGGTGGGTCGATCACGCGACCGACCGTGCGGCGCATGCTCGCGCTCGGAGCAGAGGTGGCGGCGTCGGGCGCGCCGCCCACGCCGGAGGTCGCCGCACAGATCGGGGCGATGCAGGGGCGCCTGAAGATGGCCGCGCGCGTGGGTCTGGGGTTCCTCCTGTTCGCGGTGCTCGCGATGTCGGTGGCGCGCTACCTCTGACCTGGAAGCCGTGGAACCGATCCCGGAAACGTCCGCACCCTCCGTCGGAATAGACTGCGCCATGGTCGAGCGAGATCACCGAAGGCGAACCGGCCCGGGCCTGGTGTCGGCGGGAGCGGTGGCGTTCGTCCTCCTCGTAGCGAGCCTCGTTCCGGGAACACCGGCAGGCGCGGTCGTCGCGGAGACGGCCGGCGCTCGACCCATCCGGCCGCCGGTGAGCCACGGCACGCTGAAGATCACGGGCGATCTGGCGGACGGCGGCGTGGTCGAAGCGAAGGGCCTCTCGTGGGCGCCTCCTCATCTCCCATCCGGTGACCGCATCCTCAGCTTCCAGGTGGCGTACGACTGGCAGGCATGCGCTCCACGCGGAGGGAACTGCGTGACGGCGTCCGACACGACCGCGACGCCGTTCGCTGCGAACCGGTACATCGTCGGCCACGCGGACGTCGGGAAGCGCTTGCGGTTGACGGAGACCGCGACCGAGGTCGTGGAGACCGATCCCGCGACCTTCTCGTTCCGCGTCGTGCGCGCCTCGGTCACCGCCACGACGACCGCGTCCGTGGGGAGGTTCGCCGGCCGCGCGCCGACGACCGAGTTCGTCAACGGGACGCCCGAGGACCGCACCGCCTCGACCGAGGAGTACTTCCAGGTCGATCCGCCGCACTTCGACGCGGCCGACGGGAAGCCCCATCTCTCCTCCCGGATCGACGGCGGACCGTGGGAGAAGCTGTCATCCAACTTCCGCTTCTACACCGGGACGCTCGGCGTCGGACCACACCACGTGACGGTGCGTACCTCCAACTCGGCGGGGGCGACCACGACCTCGTTCCACTGGCAGGTCGTTCCCATGCCGGCGCCCGAACCCTGCATGGCGCCACCGTCCGGCGCATGTTGGTATCCCCCGCATCTCGACAGCACCGGCCACCCGATGCGCTGGGACTGGCAGATCGGTCGTGTGACGCCCCTGGAACGCACGGGCTCCGGCGCCGTCGACATCTACGACATCGACGGCTTCCTCACGACCGCCGCCGAGATCGATCAGATCCACACGGCGTGGCGGGCGGCGACGCTGTCCCACCCGAAGGTCATCTGTTACCTGGATCTCGCGTGGGAGGACTACCGCCCGGACGGGACCGCGACGCAGTACGGAGGAGGGTTCCCGGCCGAGACGCTCGGGAACGTCTACTACGGCTATCCGCAGGAGCGATGGGTCGACTTCCGCCAGCTCGATGCCCTCAAGCCGATGCTCGACGCACGGATCGCCATGTGCGCGCAGAAGGGGTTCGACGCCGTCGAGCTGGACGACATCGACAGCTTCGAGCCCGCGTCGACGAGCGGCTTCAACCTCACGCCGGGCGACGCGCAGAACCTCCTGGCCTGGCTCGACAACGAGATCCATCGGAACGGGATGACGGTGCTCTGGAAGAACACCGGCATCCTCAGCTGGTGGGGACGCGACTACAGCGACGGCGCGGTCGTGGAGGAGTGCTACGTCTACAGCGAGTGCTTCGCCTCACAGGTCGCGGGAGGATCGAACGTCGGCATCACCTGCACCGACCTCGCCGGTCCGACCCCATGCGGCTGGGACGACTTCACCACCGACGTCACCGCGAACCAGCCGACCGGGAAATGGGTCGGCGAGGCCGAGTACGGGGCGGATCACTACGTCTGCGACCCCGGGCAGATGTGCACGCACAAGAAGTCGTTCGCCACCTATTGCAGCGTCATCTACGACCAGAGCTACGGGTTCGCGGGCGTCAAGTTCGACGTCAACCTGGACGGGAAGACGTTCTTCCCGTGTCCGAGCGGTGCCTGACCCGGACCCGGGAAGCGGCGCTCAGACCTGCGTCTTCTCGAACAGACCGATCTCGTTGCCCGCGGGGTCGACGAACATCGCCCAGTAGCCGATCTCCTCGCTGATCAGCGTGCGAGGCTCCTTGCTCGTGCCGCCGGCCTTGACGACGGACTCGAGCGCGGCATCGGCCGAGTCGACCGTGATGTACACCTTGGGGGATCCGCCCTTCGGGTGCGACGTCGTGAAGCCGCCGGCCACGGTGCCGCTGGTGTCGGTGAACATGGCGTAGTCGGGCATGTTCGGGTCCGTCTGGATCTTCCAACCGAAGGCCGCTTCGTAGAACCGGCCCAGCTCCTCCGATCCGCCCTGCTCGCAATGGAACTCGATCCACTCGATCGCGCCGTGCGTCATCGCGCCTCCTTCCTCGTGAGCTCAGGGTATCCGTTCTGGCGCTCTCGTTTCACGGCGTTCGAGGTCCCCGCGCCCATCCGCGCAGGTGGGCGCGAACGCATGGTTCGCGGGCGGTCGGGGCGGGTAGCCTGCGGGGATGGAGCCCCCCTCTCGGGCCGACCGTGGATCGGTCGACACGAACGAGGTCGTCGCCCGCCGCTACCGACTCGATCGCTCGCTCGGCGCGAGCGGGATGGCGGAGGTGTTCGTCGCGACGGACCTCCAACTGCGCCGCGAGGTCGCGGTCAAGCGGTTGCCGTCGTCCGCCATGGAGGACGCGACCGCGAAGGCTCGATTCGCTCGCGAGGCGCGCGCCCTCGCGCGGGTGAACGACCCGCACGTCGTCACCGTGTTCGACATCGTCGTCGACGACGGACGGCCGTTCCTGATCATGGAGCTCGTCGAGGGCATGACGCTCCGGGACCTGGTGGACAGCGGCGGACGGCTGGAGCCTGCGCGCGTGATCTCGATCGCGAGCGGGATCTGCTCGGGACTCGCGGCGGTGCACGCGAACGGGATCGTGCATCGCGACATGAAGCCGTCGAACGTGTTCCTCACGACGTCGGGAGCGGTGAAGATCGGGGACTTCGGGATCGCGAGCGTCGCGAGCGACGTGAAGGTGACGCGCGCGGGCGAGGTGTTCGGCTCGGCGCCGTACGTCTCGCCGGAACAGGTGACGGGGGATCCGGTCGATGCGCGAGCCGACCTCTACTCGCTGGGCTGCGTGATGTTCGAGATGGCGACGGGCCGCCCACCGTTCGAAGGCGGCGATCCGGCGACCCTCGCGTACCAGCACGTCCACACGGAGCCGGAGCGCGCCGACGCGCTCGTCCCACAGGTCCCCGCAGCGCTCGCCTGGACGATCGACCGGTTGATGGCGAAGGACCCGGAGGATCGACCGGAGAGCGCCGATGCACTCCGGCGTTCGTTGGGATCGATCGCTCTGCCGGCCGCGTCCGACGTCGGAGACGTTCCCACGCAACCGATGACGCCGGTGGCCGCCACCGACGTCCTGCCGGTGGTCCCGCCACCCGTTCGGCCAGCGCTGCCGCCGCGACGGCCTCCGCGATCGTCGTCACCCCTCCTCTTGGTGGCCGGATTGGTCGCCGGGGTCATCCTGCTGCTGCTCCTCAACGCGATCTTCGGCGGCGCCGACCCCGCGGTCCGTGCGAGGACGCCGGCCAAGCATCGATCTCCGTCGCCGGCCGCCTCTCCGTCGCCCAGTCCCTCTCCCCGGTCCCCGTCTTCCCCACCCGCGACAGGTTCGGTGGAGAGCGCGGCGGCTTCCCTGGCCGGTCTCGTTCAGGAGCTGGGCTCTTCGGGAGCAGCGGACGACCATCTCGCCAGGGACCTCCAGCACGGGTTGGATGAGATCGCCCGGACGCTCAGTGAGGGCGACCCCGGGAAGGTCCTCGATTCGCTCGGCAGGCTGCAGGACAAGGTGGACAAGGGTCTGGAGCATGGGGAGATCTCCTCCGAGGACGCGCAGCGGCTCGACGAAGCCATCCAAGCGCTCGCTGCAGCCGTCGAGACGAGTGCAGGGGCGGGTGACGAGGGAGGCGACTGACCGGGTGGAAGAAGACGATCCGAGGAGCCAGGACGCAAGGCCCGGCCCCTCGGATCGTCAGGGACGTCTCTTGACCGCCGGCGGGATCTAGTTCAGGTGTCCGCAGGCCGTGCATTCGGCCCACGATCCCATCGGATCGATCCGGAACGCAACGTGCTGGCCGCATCTGACACACGTCCTCACCTCGGGCTCGAACGCCCCATAGCGGCGAGGCACCGTGGTCACGGAGCCGGAGGTGTGCAGGCGACCGAACGCAACTTCAGCCGCCCGGACCCGCTTGCTATCGCGGCCTGGGACTGCCAGCGTCCTCATCCTGATCACTCCCTTCCGTGAGGGAGTGTTCCCCCCTCTCTCACGGCTGAAACCACCCGGTTCACCGATCGGACTTCGCAGCGCTGATGTCGGCCAGCGCCGGCCCCGCGTCGGCTTCGCTCGAGAGGTCCCCGAGGGATACGATGCCGAGTGCGAGGTCGTGCTCGACCACCGGGAGCCGCCGCACGTTGAGGTCCCTCATCAGATCGAGGGCGTCACGAACGGTAGACGTCGGCGACAGCGCGACGAGGTCGCGGCTGAAGATGTCGCCGACCCTGGTGGACGGCCCCATACCCTCCGCGACCGCTCGGATCGCGATGTCGCGGTCCGTCACGATCCCGACAACCACATCCGTTCCCTGCTCGACGACGATCACGTCGCCGATACCCTGGTCCGCCATCATCCGGGCGGCGTCCGCGATGGGCGTCTCGAGCGAGACCGTCTGTGGCATGGCCGTCATCACGTCACGTACATGTCGCGACTGCGGTGACCTGATGGATCGCATCTGCACGGGCAGGCGTTGCGCGACCGCGTCGCGGACCTTCCCCTCCGCACGTTTGATGGGGGCGGCGCTCCGGTTCGCTCCTAGGGCGTAGCCCGCGCCGAACCCCACGATCGTTCCAATGACTCCCATCGCATCCTCCTTCGACTCGAAACGTTGATGGTCGAGCTGTCTCTACCCACCGCGGCGTCGCACGAACCGCGTTGGGGGCGCTTCAACGCGCAAGTCCCGGACACCCCTCGCATGGTGCGATAGGTTCCCGCCGTGCATGACGACGGCTATTTCGACGAACGCGTAGCTGCGACGTACGACGAGGACGACGCGGAGATGTTCGCCGCCGAGACCGTCGAACCTGCCGTCGAGTTCCTCGCGGAACTGGCCGGAGGTGGACGCGCGCTCGAGTTCGCGATCGGGACCGGCCGTATCGCGCTCCCGCTCGCGCAGCGCGGCGTGCCGGTGCACGGGATCGACATGTCGGAAGCCATGGTCGCGAGGCTGCGGGTGAAGCCGGGTGGTCGGGACATCGGTGTGACGATCGGAGATGTCGCGACGACCACCGTGGACGGGTCGTTCTCGGTCGTGTACCTGGTCTACAACACGATCATGAACCTGACGAGGCAGGCGGCGCAGGTCGCGTGCTTCCGCAACGCGGCGGCGCACCTCGAGCCCGGTGGATGCTTCGTCATCGAGGTCATGATCCCCGACCTCCAACGGCTCCCGCCCGGCGAGACCTTCCACGTCTTCCACGGGAGCGAGCGCTCCTGGGGGATCGACGAGTACGACGTCGCGAACCAGGGCCTCATCTCCCATCACCTCGAGATCGTCGGCGACACGCTCGAGCGCGTCTCGATGCCCTTCCGGTACGCGTGGCCCTCCGAGTACGACCTGATGGCGGAGCTCGCCGGGATGCGGCTTCGCGAGCGCTGGAGCGGATGGGAGCGGGAGCCGTTCACGAGCGAGAGCCGCCAGCACGTGTCGGTCTGGGAGAAGCCGGCCGCGTAGTCAACAGGGCTGATGCAGGTGGTAGCCGGGGAACCGGTGGATCGCCGCCTGGTACGTGGCGAAGTGCACCAGGTACGTCGGTGACAGGTCGTGCCACGCCGGGTCGTCGGCACAGTAGATCGTGGAGGCCGTCGGGTAGCTCGACGCATAGAAGCCGCCGGGATCGGTCGGGGTACCGCCGCCGCCGCCGCCGCCCGGTCGCGATCCGACGTAGCGCCGATACGCGGCCACCCAGTCCGTCGCCTCCTGGTGCTGGGCGGCCGCGAGCGACAGCTGGCCCGAGCAGACCAGCGCGTGCATCCGGTTCTCCAGGACATCCTTCGTGCGAGCGCCCCAGCGGCCTGCGTACGGCTCCGGCCAGAGGTTCCGGATCGCGTTCGACCCTCCGAGCTCGAGGGAGATCAGGTGGTCGATCTCATGCTGGTAGGGCACCCAGGCGATCCCGTAGCGCGCGTACACCCGCGCCTTCTCGGCGTCCGTGACGTGCCGGACGGTGCTCGCGTACCCGGGGACGCAGACCTGCGCCGCGACGACCGGGAACCGGCGCCCCGGCGTGAGCGAGCGATCCGGCACGTCGGCATCGGGGACACGCCTGAGCGAGCTCCGGTGAGCGGGTGCCGACGTCGACGCTCGCGAGCATCGGGGATACGCCAACCGCGTGAGGCTCGACGTTCGCCGAGCTGCAGCCGGCGAGGATCAGGATGGCAACGATCCCGAGCAGCCTCATGTCGGGACGCCGATGCGGGTTGAGTGAGGTGACGAGGGGCTCCTGGCCGAAGGGGAAGTGCACACCAAGGATAGGGCTCGGGGCGTCGGTCTCAGCGCTGGTTCAGCGCGACGATGTCTTGGGCTTCTTCGGCTTCGGCTTCTTCGGCGGGAGCGACGACGCGAACGCCACCCCACGGTCGACCCACACGTGCAGCTTCCTGTCGGTCCTGGTCGCCTCGGGCGCCACCGAGAGGAAGCCCCGTGACGTCCGCGAGCCGATCTCCATCAGTCGCACGCCGGGTTCGGTGAGCGCGGCGTCCCCGTCGTCGGGCGACAGCCGCACCAAGAGGTCGTCGTGGCTCACGCCGACGGCCATGTTCCCGCCGACGGTGAAACACAGGCCGCCGAACATCTTGATCTCGGCCACGCCCTTGACGTCGTCGAGTGCCGCCCGGACCCGTTCCGCGAGCTCCTCGTCGTACGCCATCGCCCTACTACTCCAGACCGTTCCAGCCCCAGCGGGGCACCGGCAGGCCGGCCGGAGCTCTTCGCCCGGTGGCGAGATGGAGAGGACCTCGGCGACCGCCCACTCCATGTAGGCGCCCGAATGCGGCGCGGAGGTCCGGGTCGTCGGGAAGACCGGCGTCGTCGGCCGCCTGCACGAAGCAGGCGACGAAGCGCGTCCCCAGATCCGCGTCGGCTCCCTGGCCCGCGTGGATGGCGAGCATCGCCGAGTGACCGCCGAACGACCCCGAGTAGCGCGTCGGGCCGCCGAACACCTCGGCCCAGTAATCGGCCAGCCGCTGGATGTGCTCCGGGTTGCCGGGGTGGGAGAAGGGGTGACTCAGCACCGGATCGTCGAGACAGCGCTGGTGATGCGCGGTCGCGAGCGCCAGGAAGGCGGGCTCTCCGCCGGCGAAGTCGAAGATCGAGGGCCGCAACATGGTGCGGAGTTTCGCGCATCCGCGGGAGCCTGGCTACCTGTTCGCGAGATCCTCCGAGTCAGTTGGGGATGGCGTGCCGCAGGAAGAGATCGGATCCACGCCTGCGAACGCTGAGCAGGTCTGCAGACAGTGACCGAGAGGGCAAGAGCTCGATCCCTCGACGAGGCCGGGCCGCCCGCCGGCATCGGATCGACCGGCGAGGATCGGGGACAGGGTGAGGAAGAGCTCGTCGAGGAGTCCGGCTTCGAGCAGGCCGCCGATCACGGTGGGGCCACCCTCCGACAGGACGACCTCATGTCCCTCGCTCCGGATGGCGGCGATCACATCGGCCATGTTGATGGTCGACCGTCGCCCAGCGCCACGACGGTCGAATTCGCCGGAAGTCGATCCCCCAGGCGCGGTGGCGCCGAGACTCGTCGTGAGGACCAGAGCCCCGGCCTCGAGCGCCCGATGGCCGGGGTCGAGGTCTCCGCGTGCGGTGAGCACGACCAATCGAGGATCGTCCTCGCGACCGAGACGTCTCCGGAGTTCCGCGAACTCGGTTGCCGCGTCGGGATAGATGTACGCCGGTGTCCACAGCGAATCCGGCGCGGCTCGCAGGGTGCCCGCCCCGATCAACACGGATCCGGCGCATGCGCGGAGCAGACCCATGACGAAACGGTCGGCCTCGCTCGTGCCGCTGATCATCTGGCTGGAGTTGTTCACCCCTTCGAGCGCAACGACCCCATCCAGGGAGGAAACGAAGTTCGCATACCGACGCGGCCTTCGAACCCCAGTCGCCGACCGTAGCGTCGTTCCAGACCCTCCGGGAGATCGTAGGAGGGCGAACCTTCCTCCTCGAAGAACAGCTCCAGCGGGATCATCGCTCCTCGATCCCGGTGTGACTCACCTGGGACGCGTCACGGCCTGAAGGAAGGAGCGACGCAGTTCGGGATCCTCCTCATAGGTTCCGCGCCAGAAGGACGTCCAGGTGCTCGACCCCTCCTCGCGGACCCCGCGCATCTGTGTACAGAGATGGACGGCTTCCAGGTGAACGGCGACCCCGTGCGGCTGCATCAGCTCCACGAGCACGTCGGCGACCTGTTGTCCGATCTGCCGCACGGTGAAGCGCCGAGCGAAGAACCGAACCAGCCTCGTCAGCTTCGAGATCCCGATGATGTTCGTGGGCGACGTACCCGACGTGCGCCACGCCGTGGAACGGCAGCGCGTGATGTTCACACAATGCGAAGAACGAGATGGGTCCTTCGATGATCTGGCTGATCCGACAGTCGGGACCGCCGCGGTACTCCGTGGGGAATGCGGTGAGCAGCTTGGGGTCGCCCTCGTATCCGTCGGTCGAGTCGAGCAGCGCCTTCAGGAAGCGCTCCGGCGTGCGGCTCGTGCTGGGCGTGTCGAATCCATCCGAACGCTCCGAATATCTCGGCGACGTAACCTTGGAACCGGTCCGATTGCTCGAGCGAGACACTGCGGGGACGAACGACCTCCCACAGCACCTCGTCCTCCGGGTCGACATGCAGGTGGGACGACTGGATCCCCGTATCGGCTGCGCGCTCCGTCATGACCCTCTCCTCCAAGCCCTCCGGACCTGTCTGACGGAGGTCCGGGAAGTCTAACGAGACTCATCGAATCGCCGGTGAACGGAGGCTGCGTCCCTCGCGAAGGACGAACGCCGTGTTGATGATCGCGAGATGCGTGAACGCCTGGGGGAAGTTGCCCAACATGCGTCCGGCTCGAGGGTCGTATTCCTCCGACAGCAGACCGACGTCGTTGCGGAGGTCCAGCAGACGCTCGAACAGCTCGCGTGCTTCGTCGACCTGACCCTGCATCGCCAGGACGTCAGCGAGCCAGAACGAGCACGGCGAGGAACACCCCCTCGCCCGGCGGGAGGCCGTCCACGGCCCCGTCCTCGCGGGTGCGGTAGCGGAGCAGGAGCCCGTCCACCACGAGCTCGCGACGGATCGCGTCGACGGTCGAGCGGAACCGTTCGTCGGTGGCCGGCAGGAACCCGAGGTGGGGCATCAGCAGGATGCTCGCGTCCAGGTCGTCGGAGCCGTACGACTGCGCGAACGCCTGCTTCCGGTCGCTCCACGACTTCGCCAGGACGTCGTCGGCGATCGCCTGGCGGAGCGCCCGCCATCGGTCGACGGGGCCGTCGCAACCCGAACTCGTCATGGGACCGGACGGCGCGATCGAAGGCGACCCACGCCATCACTTTCGAGTGGGTGAAGTCCCGGAGCGGGCCTCGGACCTCCCAGATGCTGGTGTCCTGCTGCCGCCACCCGTCCTCGAGCCATCCGAGCAGCTTCAACATCAACGACCAGACGTTCGCATCCGGCGGAGCGCCCTGGAGCCGCGGCTGATAGATGCGCGTCGAGGATCTCGCCGTAGACGTCCAGCTGGAGCTGCGTCGATGCCGCGTTCCCGATCCGGACCGGCGTCGAGCCCTCGTAGCCCGGCAGCCAGTCCAGCTCGAGCTCGTCCAGGCGACGCTCCCCGCCGAGCCCGTACATCACCTGGATGTCCGCGGGGTCCCCGGCGACGGCGCGCAAGCAACCACTGGCTCCACGTTTCGGCCTCACCGCGGGATCCGGCCTTGAGCATCGCGAGCAGCGTCAGCGTCGCGTCGCGCAGCCAGCAGAACCGGTAGTCCCAGTTCCGTTCACCACCGAGCGCCTCCGGGAGCGACGTGGTCGGCGCCGCCACGATGCCCCCGGTCGGCGCGTACGTCATCGCCTTCAACACCACCAGGGACTCGTTGATCTCCTCGTGGTAGTCGCCGGCGCTCGTGCAGCGTCGCCGGCCCAATCCAGCCAGTACCCCTCGGTCTCGGCGAGCGCACGCTCGGCGTCGACCGGCGTCCGGCAGGGGCTCATGCGACGGGAACCACGTCAGCACGAACGCCAGGCGCTCGCCCTCGGCCAGCGTGAACTCCGCCACCGTCGTCATGTCCTCGCCGTGCGTGTCGATCGGCGACCACAGGCAGAGCGCATCCGGCCCGGCTACGGCAACGAGCGCGTCGTCCATGCGTCGTACCCACGGGACGATGCGTCCGTGGTCGAACGGATCACCAGCTCGAACCGCATCGGAACGTAGCCCCGAGAGACCTTCGACGATCCGCACGATGTCGGGGGCGTGTCCCCGTGGCGGCATGAAGTCGATCGCGCGCACCGCCCCTCGGTCGGTCTCGTAGCACGGTCTCCAGCACGAGCGTGTCGTGTCGGTAGCGCCGGGACGTCGAGCGCACGTCGGTCGCGGGTGCGAGGAGCCACCGGCCGTTGTCCGGCGAACCGAGGATGCGAGGCGAAGCACGCGCCCGAATCGAACCGCGGGAAACAGCACCAGTCGATCGATCCCTCGCGACTCACGAGCGCCGCGGTCTGCAGGTCCCCGATCAACGCGTAATCCTCGATCAACGACACGGTTGGAGCCTAGGCGTTGGCAGTGGTACCTGCCGGCGGGACGTCCGGCGAACCTCGGCCACAGCTGCGGTCCCATCTTCGGAGGGACCTTGGACCCTGTCAGCCGCGCAACCCCGAGCGTAGGAATCGCGAAGAGCGAAACGGGAGGAGGTGGCGTCATGGCCCACACCCATGCTCTCGCCGAAGGTCGCCCTTCCGGCGACGATCCGAGCAAGGAGGCCAGTGCCGACGTTGTGACGGCTGCTCACGTCGATCATGAAGGGGGCAGATCCGGCTTCTGGCGGCACTTCGCGGAGATGATCGTGGCGATGGCGATCGGCATGTTCGTCGGCCTCGCCGTCTTCCTCACCGTGATCGGGATGACGTTCGACGAGGCGCTCGTCCGCCAACCGACGGCAGTTCTGATCGTCGTGGCGGTGAGCATGACCGTGCCGATGATCGCCTGGATGCGGCACCGCGGCCACGGGTGGAGGAGCTGTTCAGAGATGGGGGCGGCGATGCTCGTTCCCGTGATCCCGTTCCTCTGCTTGGTCTGGTTCGACGTCACCACGAGCGCGCAATGCGGCGGTTACTGCGCCTTGTCGGTCGCCGCGATGTTGGCCCTCATGCTCTACCGCCGCCGTGAGTACGACATGCAGCTCTGAGCAAGCCCCAGCTTGAAGTGCTGAGGGAGAGAGGTCGTCGACTTCCAGAGGAGGATCGATGCGCTTCCTGTTCTTCTACTTGATGAAGGATGCGCCGGATCGCATCCGATCAGTTGTGCCTGACCATGTCGCCTATTGGAATGCACTCGGGCTGCGCGGATACCTCGGTGGACCCTTGGTGGACAGGTCGGGCGGTCTGATCACGTTCGAGTCGGATTCCGCTTCAGAGGCCGAACGATTCGTGGCGGACGACCCATTCCTCAAGGCGGATCTCCTCGATCGCCATTGGGCGATGGAATGGATGGTCGACTGACCTTGCTGCCCCGACGGTCGCGCTACTGGTCGAACCCGGTGACGCCGAGCGCGAACCCGGCGGCATAGCACCCTCCTACTTTGGCTTGGGTGTGGGGCATCCCGATTTGTTCTTCGAGACGACTTGCGCGAAGGTTCCGCGATGCAGCGGCTCACGTGGAAGGATCTCTCTTCGCCCGGGGCGACGCTCGCCTCGGGCGTCTCAGCGGGATTCCTCACCGGCCTGCTGATCGGCGGAGTGGGCGGGCGCCTCGCGATGCTTCTGCTCCGGTTGACGTCGGATCCCGCGCTGCGAGGTGCGCGAACCGACGACGGATTCACCATCGGCGTGCTCTCCACCGAGACGCTGTTCCTCCTGGGCGTGACGGCCGGCCTCGGGATCCTCGGCGGCCTGTTCTACCTGATCGTCCGCGGCTGGATCCCGGATCGGTGGCGCGTGGTCGTGATGACGGCGTACGTCGGTCTCGTCGGTGGCGCGGGCCTCATCAGTCCCGACGGGATCGACTTCCGAGCGCTCTCACCGCTGCCACTCGCCGTCGCGATGTTCGTGGGGATCGCCGTTGCCTACGGCGCGGCGATGCCGTGGCTCGCGGAGCGGATGCTCCGCGACGGCTCGGCCATGCGCCGGGGCTGGACGTGGGTCGCCGGACTCCTGCCATTGGTGGCGGCGAACATCGTCGGCATCCTCGTGCTGCTGATCGCCATGCTGGTCCTGTTCGTGCGTCGCTCGGCACCGAGCACCATCGCAGCGTGGCGTTCACCGATCGCGACGTGGATCGGCCGGACGCTGCTCGCCGTGACCGCGTTCATCAGCGGCGCCAACCTGCTTCGCGACAGCCTCGAGATCCTGTCGTAGGG
>CAVRSI010000039.1:0-8775 GCA_963723855.1 uncultured Actinomycetes bacterium
ACGACGTCGATCGCTCAGGCGGACTTCGTCGTGGAACGAGGGAACGTTCGCGTCCGCCGGTAAGGAGGGCCCCGCTATAGTCCGGCGCGTGGCGATCGACGGCGCGCTGGCGGAGGTGGATCGGCTCGTCGACGGGTTCGTCGCCAAGGAGCCCGTGCCCGGCGTCGCGTACGGCGTGATCGTCGACGGCGCGCTCGTCCATACGCGGGGCGTCGGAACCGCGACGGTTGGACGGGACGCTCGCCCGACCGCCGACACCGTGTTCCGCATCGCCTCGATGACCAAGAGCTTCACGGCAGCCACGGTGCTCCTGCTCCGCGACGAAGGATATCTCCGTCTCGACGACGCGGCCGCGGACCATGTCCCCGAACTGCAGGGGCAGCGCCCCTCCCATCCGGGAGCGCCGGCGATCACCCTTCGGCACCTCCTGTCGATGTCCGCGGGGTTCCCGGGCGACGACCCGTGGGGCGACCGCCAGCAGGACCTCGACCTCGAGCGGTTCACCGCGTTCCTCGAAGGGGGCCAGTCGTTCGCGTGGATGCCCGGCACCGAGTTCGAGTACTCGAACCTCGGGTACGCGATCCTCGGACGCGTCATCACCAACGTCGCGGGGCAGGAGTATCGCGACGTCGTACGGTCACGACTGCTCGAACCGCTGGGCATGGGCTTCACCGTCTACGACGCGGCCGAGGTCCCCGCCGAGCGACTCGCGATCGGGTACGTCCGGCGCGACGATGCGTTCGTCGAGGAACCATTCGCAGGCTATGGGGCGTTCGCGTCGATGGGCGGCCTCTTCAGCTCGGTGCGCGACCTGGCCCGATGGGTCGACGGCTTCGGGCGCGCGTTCTCCGCACACGCCGAGGCGGACGACCACCCCCTCTCGCGGGCGTCGCGCCTCGAGATGCAGCAGGTGCATCGTTCGATCGCGCCGGAGCTCACGTGGACGTCGATCGCCGAACCACCGACCGCGGTCGTGACCGGTTACGGCTTCGGGACGTTGTGCGATCGGAACTGGAGCTGGGGACGGTCGTGGGTCACAGCGGCGGGTATCCGGGGTTCGGGTCGCACATGCGCTGGCATCCGGCATCGGGGCTCGGGGTCGTCGTGCTCGGGAACCGGACGTATTTCCCCGCGCTGAAGATCGGCGAACAGATGCTCTCCGCGCTCGTCCGCGCGGACGCTGCCTCCGTCCGGCGCCTCAGGTCCGCGCCGGCCCTCGAGGCCGCACGGGATGCCGTCGAACGGTTGCTCGGGTCATGGGACGACGACCTCGCTGCGGCCACGTTCTCGATGAACGTCGACATGGACGAGCCGATGGCACATCGGCGTGCCGCGATCGAACGGCTGCGCGAGACGCATGGCGTGTTGCGCCGCTCGGACGAAGCGCCGACATCCGACACGCCGCTCCATGCGGCGTGGTGGCTCGAAGGTGAGCCCGGGCGCGGCCGCGTGAAGGTGGAGATCACGCTGGACCCGCAAGCCGTGCCGAAGGTGCAATGGTTCGAGCTGACGTCGGTGCCGGAACCGGATCCCCGGCTTCAGGTAACAGCTGAGATGCTCGTCGCCTCGGCGAACGGGACCGACGCGGATCTGCCTCCGCTCGCCGGTCTCGTGGACCGGACCTCGCTCGAACGGGATCTCGTCCTGGTGCGGACGTTGTTCGGCCAAGGCCGTCTCCTCGCTGCGATCGCCGGCGACGGCTCGAGCATGACGTTCGGGGTCGTCGCCCAACGGGGAACGCTGGACCTCGCCGTATCGATCGACGCCATGGGCCGGCTCCTCAGCGCGAGCTGGACCCCGCGTCGCCTCGCTCCATCCCGCTTCGACGTTCGCTGACCGACTTCGACACCCGAGCCGACATTCGGGTGCTGGCAAACGGCCTAGGGAACCCTAGACATTCGTGACCCCGAAATGGCCGACAGGCCCATAGGTCGAGCGGGTGGTCGGTCGCTACGGTGGCTGCACGAGCGACGACGCGGATGCGTCGGGGGACATCGCCGGAGACCGAGGAGGGACCGCCGATGGCAACGCTCGGGGATGACATCCCGATCCGAAGACCCGTCAACGACCCCAACGAGGCGCTGCGCATCCGATTGTCGGGGCGGGCTCTGCCCGACCCGCTCCGCATGGACGCCGAGTTGCGGCGGATCGTCGTGCACCGGCTGAGCCCTCCGCGTACCTCGCGCAGGAAGAGAGGAGCTCGGCATGGGTAGGTATATGAACTCCAAGGTGAAGGCGACCGCCACGCTGGAACGCCTTGACAAGCAAGCGGTCACGCTGGAGCGCCTGGACGTCCTGGCCCAGAAAGGGCTCCGTCTCTCCCAGGCAGGCGTCTCCTATGCCGCCATCGCGGCGAGACGGAACGACGCGAACGCGAACGCAGAAGAAGGCGTCCACTACGACTTCAACGACGCGCTGGAACTGCTCTACAACGAGACGTTCGGCGCCACAACCATGGGGGGCGGGAGATGAGGGCCCTCCGTGGACAGCGAGGCGCATCGGCGGTTGAGTTCGCGCTCATCGCGCCCGTGCTCTTCATGATCATCTTCGCGATCCTCGGGTTCGGGATCGCGTTCATGCAGCTCCAGACCATCCGCGGCGCCGTGCGTGAAGGAGCGAGGATCTCCGCGGTGGGTGCCACCGTCGCCCAGGTCCAGCAGAAGGTCGCCGACGCCTCAACCGGCATCGTTCCGTCCGGTCAGGTGACCGTGACCGCATGCCCCGGACAGGACACCACCGTCGACACGACCGCGACGTTCAACACCGCACTGATGAACGGCGGGAAGGGCATCGTCATAACGATCCCCTTGCTCCCTGACATCCACTTGACGCCGATCGTGTCCGCACAGTTCAGGTGTGAGATATGAGACCCCGAGAGGAAGGGATCGTCGCGGTCGTGGTGGCGATCACGCTCGTCGTTCTGATGGCAGCCGTAGCCCTCACCTTGGATGTGGGCGGCCTCCTGTACCGGCGGCGCGAGATGGTGAACGGAGCGGACGCCGCGGCACTCGCGGCAGCGATGGAATGCTCGAAGGGCACGGGCTTGGTCGCGGCCACGGCGGCGGCCAACCACCAGTTCGAGGGCGACTCCCCCGGTTCCAAGGCCGCCGGGTACTCGCTCGACTCCATCGCGGCCAGCCCAGCGTGCGGCGGGACGGCGGGCCACGTCACCGTCAGGTACACCACCCAGCAACCGCTCTACTTCGCGCCGATCCTGGGCTTGTCCGACCACCACGCCGTCTCCACAGAAGCGACGGCGTCGTGGGGTCCCGCCGGCCCGTTCCCGATCGCGGTCAACCTCGGGCCTCCGGACGCGTTCAAGACCTGCTCCATCAACGCCACGCCCGGCACCGACTGCTACTACCTGTTCGACAACAACCAGAACGGGAACGGGGACTTCGGGTTCCTGAACCTGGCGGGGTGGGGTCAGCCGAGCGACCAGGGCTGCAACGGCGGTGGCGGAGCGAACCTCCTGAGCGGCGAGATCACCGGGAGCGTCGGCTATTCGCAGTACGTGTTCAAGATCCCGGACTACGTCTGTCAGATCAGCGGGCTCAAGGGCAAGGACTGGAACCAGGCCATGGCCTCGATAGTCGGCCAGACCCGCTCGTTCCCCATCAACGATCCCACGAAGACGACGGCGAAGCGCTGGTACATCGTGGGGTTCGCGCGGATGACGATCGTCAGCGTCGACCAGAACGCCAAGTCGTGCGGCGGGCTCGCGATCGGGGCCAAGAGCGAGACCTGCGTTCGCCTGACGTGGGTCGGAGGAGGTGTGGGCATCGGAACGACGCAACTCGAGACCGTCGGCCTGTGCGACCTCCGGTACGGCACGGACCCCGTCAAAGGCACGTGCCTGGGCTAGCCTTGGGGGATCGTCGTCGACGGCGTCAGGAGGACCTAGTCGTCCCCGGCCACGAGGCGGGATGGACCAGCATCGCCGAGCACCTCGAGACGAAGCTCAAGCCGCGTCACTGAGCAGGCTCGATCGCGAAACCGCGGCTCCTCTCAGCCGAGGGACCAGGTCATCGTCACGCTCACGGAACCGAAGTACTGAACGGGAGCGGGCTCCATACCGCCGGTCCCCGCCGATCCGGGCGACGATCCTGACGTTCCCGTGCCCGTTCCAGACGTCGTTCCCGCCATCGGCATCGGGTAGTAGGAGGGCATCGCCGAGACCTGCATGTCGATGATCGGGCCGAGCGTGATCCCGGCGGCGTCCGCGGCGACCGTGGCCTGCGCGGTGGCATCCTTCACGGCGGCGGCGATGGCAGCATCGCGCGCGGTCTGACCCTGGCCGTCCATGTTCGCCTGCCCGTAGGTCGTCAAACCGGGAACGGATCCCGTGGACCCGCAGCACCACGCGGGAGCGGCGATGCCGGAGCTCACGGCGACATCCGGCCTTCCGACCGTCACGGTTCCGGGCACGGCAACGCCCATCGAACCGGAGCTGCCGGAGACCCCCCCTCCACCTGAGGCGTGACCTGACGGGCCGGAGCCCTGGCCGAAGGCGGCGGCCGCTCCGATCACCAGGACCAGGGCGGCGGCGGCGAGCGTCAGGACGAGACGGGCCGGGTACCTGCGAGACACGTTCATGGCGTGCTCCCTTCCGGGGGTAGAAGTCCGTTCCTGGACGGCGCCGCAGTGGGATGAGGTTCCCCATGATTCGGATCCTGAGGGGTGGGTATGCCCCGGGTCGAGACCGAGCGCGAGGAGGTCGACATGGCTGATCTCGACACGGCGGAGCGCCGCAAGCTGGCCGATCAGGGCAAAGCGCTCCCGGACGGGTCGTTCCCGATCCGCAACCGCGAGGACCTGAAGGATGCCATCCAGTCCTACGGACGGGCGAACGACAAGGCCGAGGCCAAACGCTGGATCAAGCGACGCGCACGCGAGTTGAACGCCGAGAAGGACCTGCCCGAGGACTGGTAGGTGCGTTCATCCGTCGTCGTCGGGACGGCGGAGCCGCTTGATCTTCGCGCGGCGGCGTTTCTCGGCGAGCCGCCGCTCCGTCGACGCGCGTGTTGCCCGCGTCGGGCGCCGGCGGGGGGGCGGCGGCGCGACGGCGGCGGCCAGGATGTCAGCGAGCCGCTTGCGAGCGATCTCGCGGTTGCGGAGCTGCGAACGCTCCTCTTGGGCGGAAACCGTGAGCGCTCCATCGACCAGGCGGTCGGCCAGGCGTTCCAGCGCTCGGGCCCGTTGCACGGGCCCGAGCGCGGTCGTCGCCGCGATATCCAGGGTCAGCTCCACGCGTGAGTCGGCCGTGTTCACCGACTGACCGCCGGGGCCGGAGGATCGGCTGAACCGCCACTTGAGCTCCCGCTCCGGGATCACGATCGAACGCGACACGCGGAGGGGCCCCGCAACCGAGCCTCGATCGGACATCCTTCGGATGCTAGCGGCCGCGCCCGGCGGAAGATCGCTCGCGAGGAGCCTATGCTGGCGCAGTCGATCGGAGGGCGATGGCTGACACCGGACCCATCACAGGCATCGCGGATCAGTCCGCGGTCCTGGCAGCCGAAGAGCGTGGTTGGCAGGAGCTCCGCTCGCTGATCGATCAACTCACGCCCGAGCAGGTGGTGCGACCCGGGTACTACCAGGAGGGCTGGTCGGCGAAAGACCTGCTCGCGCACATCGGCGCCTGGCTCGCGGAGGGGGGCGTGCTGCTGGAACAGATCGCGGCCGGCTCATATCGTCGAGAGGAGATCGATGTCGACGACGTGAACCGCCTATCGCTCGAAGCCATGCGCGACGTCCCGCTCTCGACGGTCAAGGCACAGGCGGCCGCCGCCCGGTCGCGGATGCGACAGGCATTGCTCGAGCTCCGGCAGCCGTCTACGGACGCGGCGTGGTGGATCGCCAAGACCGGCCCGGAGCACTACGCGGAGCATCTCCCCCGGCTCCGAGCATGGGTCGAGGAGCTGCGGTCGACCTAGCGGTGGTCAGCCGTCGCCGGGCGGGGTCGGTGGAGGAGGCGGAGGCGGAGGGGTCGAGGAGCCGCCCTTCGAGCGGATCGCCTCCGTGGCCTCGTTGACCGTTGCGGTGATGGCGTCGCCGAGCGCGTTCACGGCCTCGGACAGATCCTGCTTGGCCTCGTCGTCTTTGAACGTCGCGCCGACGGCCGTCACTCCGCGCGAGAGCTCGTCGAAGAGTTCCTTCATCGCGCGCTTCAGCTCGCGCTCCGCCTCGTCCGCGTCGGCTGTCTCCGTTGATCCCGACTGGTGATAGCGGTCGGCCACACGTCGCCCCCACGACGAGAACTTCTCTCCGACCTCACCCCATGCCTGCTTCGCGCTCTCGGCCATAGGAACCTCCTCGCTGTCGTGGCTGAGCCCACCTACCCTAGCGGCGCGCTCAGCCTCCGAACCAGCGTGCCCGCCGGCTGGCCGCGAAGTCGGCCTTCTCCGCCGCGGTCTCCACCGACGGCGTGACGAACGTCCCGGTCGGGTGGCCCGGGGTCGAGTAGAAGTCCACGTCGATGCGTCCGACCTCGTGATCGCCGAACTCGACGTAGCACGTGCCGGTGCCGTCGTATCCCGGTGGCTCGCTCGCGCGGCGGATCCGCGCGATCAGGTGCTCGGCCACCACGCTCGCCTGGCGCTCCGCGAACACGCCGGCCTTGGGCGTTCCCACGCTCGTGACGTCCCCGACCGCGTACACGGCGGGGAACCGGGTGGCCAACGTGTGCTGGTCGACCGGGATCCAGCCGTCCTCCGTCAGACCGGCGTTCTCGACGACGGCGGGCACCCGGTGCACCGGGATGCCCAGGAACAGGTCGAACGGCAGGCGGCGACCGTCGTCGAGGATCGCCTCGCTCGTGTCGCTGTCGAGCGAGGCCACGCGGCGATCGGGCACGAATGCGATGTCGCGTTCGGCGAACGCCGCGAGTATCGCGTCGGACGTTGCCGGCGACGGAGGGATCGGCGTGCCGAACGGGATCACGACCTGGATCGAGACGTCGTTGCGCGCGCCGTTCGCGCGCAAGAACTCGTCCAGCAGGAACGCCGCCTCGCTCGGCGCCGGCGGGCACTTGAACGGGGCTCCGCACACACCGATGATCGCCGCGCCCGCCGTGAATGACGGAAGCAGGTCGCGAACGGTCTCGGCGCCCGGCACTGAATAGAACTCGTTGCCGGCTTCGACGAGGCCCGGGGTCGCGTCGAAGTCGTAGTCGGCCCCCAGCGCGACGACCAGGATGTCGGCCTCGTAGCTGTCGAGATCCGTCACCACCTGCCGCCGGGCCGGATCGATCGCGGTGATCGTTTCCTGACGGAACCGGACGTGTGGCCTCGTGAGGTCGCCGTAATGAAGCCGGACGGCCTCGGGCGCCTGCTTGCCGAACATCAGGTCGAGCTTGGAGAAACCGAACACGAACGAGTCGGCCCGATCGATCAGCGTGACGTCGACCTGATCGCCGAGCTCCTCCGACAGCCGGGTCGACAGTTCCAGCCCACCGAAACCAGCGCCGAGGACGAGCACCGATGTCGTCACGGCCTCAGGATAGGTGGTCCTCGTCCCGGCGAGGTGGAGGTATCCGCGCGTAGACTTCGCGCGATGAGCGCCATCCCATCGGCATCGGACGGGTTCCGTGCCATCTGCGATCCGATCTGGCAGGCGCTGCACGAGCACCCGTTCATCACGGAGCTCGCGGCGGGGACGTTGCCCCTGGAGAAGTTCCGCTTCTTCCTCGAACAGGACAACTTCTACCTCGAGGAGTACGCGCGCTGTCTGGCGATGGGCGCGGCGAAGTCGCGCACCGAGGCCGAGCTCCGTTACTTCACGACGGACCTGAACCAGGTCCTGGACGCGGAGCTTCCGAGCAACCGGGCGCTGCTCGCACGCGTGACCGACATGGGAGCGGCGGACCACGGAGGCTCGCTCACGATGGCCCCGGCCAACGTCGCGTACACGAGCTACATGCACTCACTCGCGCTGCGCGGCGGTCCGCTCGAGATCATGGCGTCGCTCCTCCCCTGCGCGTGGAGCTACGTCGAGATCGCTGCCGATCTGCGGGAACGCACCGATCTCGACCACCCCGCCTACGGCGGATGGATCGCCTACTTCTGCCTTCCGTCGAACGTCGAGATGGTCGATGCGATGCGTCGGGACTTCGACGCGCTCGTCTCCGAGGAGGTCTCCACCGACGCCCGGCACGACGACATCGGCCGGATCTTCGCAACGAGCTCCCGGCTCGAGCGGTCGTTCTGGGACATGGCGTACACGCTAGAGCGGTGGCCCGACCTCTCGCCGTCGTAGCCGCGCAGCCTTGACCGCGTCGCATCCACCGATGTACGGTCGCGCCCTTCGCGATGTGATGCCTGAGATATCAGATACCAAGCAGGGGGGCCCGTGGGAGGTCGCGCACCGATCGACACGAGCCCGACGCCCGCCCCCAACCCCGACAACCAGGACATCGGGATCGCGTTCACGGGGGTCCGCAAGGCGTTCGGCGAGGTGCTCGCGCTCGAGGACGTGACGTTCGAGATCGAGCGACACGCCCGGATCGGCATCGTCGGCCCGAGCGGCGGCGGCAAATCCACGCTCCTGCAGCTGACGGCCGGGTTGCTCGAACCCGACGGCGGTGTCATCAACGTCGAGGGCGAGACCGGCGCGACCGGCCGGCTCGGGCGCTGCGCGATGATGCCCCAACGCGACCTGCTGCTGCCGTGGCGAACCGCGCTGGACAACGCGATGATCGCTTTGCAGAACCGGGGCGTGTCGCGGAACGACGCGCGGGCGAAGACGCGCCCCTATTTCGAGCACTTCGGGCTCGCG
>CAVRSI010000040.1:0-4260 GCA_963723855.1 uncultured Actinomycetes bacterium
GCTCCAGAAGGTCTTCCGCCGAACGCCGGTCGTGATCGACGACGCGTCGTACCGCCGGATGGGGACGGCCGGCGCGGTCCTGATCCAGCCGGGCGATCTCGAATGGTTCCGTGCCGTGGCGCAGACCCGCGTCCCGGCCGAGGCCGGCCTGGCCGTCCGATTCGTGCCGGGGGTGACCGAGGGCGGGTTCGATCCCGCGGCGGGCTACCGGACGTTCGAAGCGCAGATCGAGCGGCTCACGACGTAGCGGCGTCGGCGCTCGCGGTCGCCGGATCGCGCCGCTCCGCCAACCACGATTTCCCCTCCGGGCAGAACGCCCGGAAGTCGCAGTACGTGCATTGCGGCCCCGGGGTCGCGTGGAACGCCCCGGCGTCGATCGAACGTAAGGCCTCCGTCACCCGAGCCCTCACGGCGTCGGGCTCCTCCATGGGGTGGGAGACCTCGTCCCCGCTCGAGAGGTAGAGGTAGGTGAGCGTGACGTCCTCGGGGCGCTTGCCCCAGATCTCGACGCAGGCCAGGCCGTACAGGTCGAGCTGCAGCGCGGCGAGCGGGTCGTCGTCGGCGGGACGGCGACCCGTCTTCCAGTCCACGACCTCCCACGGCCCGTCGTGGTCGCCGTAGACGGCGTCGATCCGCCCGCCCACCGTGAAGCCCTCGAGCCGGAGGAGGAACGGCCGCTCTGCATGGAGCGGGGTCACGTCCGCGAACCGGCTCCCCAGGAACGCCTCACGGAGCCGCTCGACCTTGCCGGGCTCGCCGGCGAGCTCCTCGCTCGTGAGATCGGGCGCTTCGTCCACCTCGAGCAGCACCGCTTGGCCGCTCGCCCGCCGTTCGATCCACCGGTGCACCTCGGTGCCGATGCGCGCGGCCGGGCCGCTGAACCGGGGGAGCGGGCGAACCGCCGTCCAGTAGAAGCGCTTCGGGCAGCGCGCGTAATCGATCACGCCGCCGACCGACACGGTCCGTCGCGCCACAGGACCGCCCGAGCCGTTGGTCGCGTCGGAGCCTTCGCGTTCCCGCAGGAACCCGGCGTGGTGCCGCCGCTCTGCCGCGAGCTCCTCGAACAGCTCGCGCTCCTCCGGGCTCAAGGGGTCGAGCAGGGTCGGTTGCACGCCGCCGACGGCGACGGCGTCGACCGCCGATCGTCGCCACCCCTCGGGGAAGACATCGTCGGTGTCGTCGGGCCGCGCCGCTTCGGGCCAGTCCTTCACGAACCGCTCCCGATAGCCGAGGAGCGGGTTCGTCTCCTCGTCGATGTCGGCACCGGGATCGAACGTCCCGTGGCGTTCGGCCTGTACCCACTCCGCGAGCTCTTTGAGGAACTTGCCGCCCTCCTTCGCGTTGATGTTCTCGCCGTACCAATGCGCGCCGGTACAGAAGAGCCGGCGGCGCGCGCGCGTCATGGCGACGTACGCAGTGCGGCGCTCCTCGTATTCCTCCTGCGCCTGCAGGTCCTGCTTGAAATGCGAGAGCACGCCGTCGAACTTCGGGAGGATCTTCGCGTCTCCGCGGAGCTCGAAGTCCATGGACTTGCCGCGCTCCGCCGGGTTGTGCTGGATGCGGGTGCTCGGGAGCAATCCCTTCGCCATGCCGGGAACGAACACGTTGTCGAACTCGAGCCCTTTCGCGGCGTGGATCGTCATGACCTTCACGGAGTCCTCCGCCGACGGCTGCACCGGCGACCACTCCTGCTTGTCCATGCGCTCCACCGTGTCCACATAGTCGAGGAACGCGCGGAGCGTCAGCTCACCTTCGACCGGTTCGAACGCGTGCACCTGGTCCATGAACGCCGCGAGGTTGCGCTTAGCGGCGGTCGCCGCGACCTGATCCGTGTGGGCGTCCAGCTCCGCCAGGATGCCCGTGCGCCGCACGACCTCGCCCAGGAACTCACCGACGGGTTTGCGCGCTTCGACCCGTAGGTCCGCCAGCTCCGCACGGAACTCTTCGAGGCGCGCTTTCCCGTCGTCGGACAATCGTTCCACCTCGACCAGGTGCTCGAGCGCCTCGGCGAACAGGAACGGCGTCGCCTCGCCCTCCTCCTCATCGACCAGTCGCAGCGCGTAGCTCTTCGTCTTGGCGAGCGCCGCGACGCGCGCCAGGTCCTTGTAGCCGACGCGGTATCGCGGGCCGAGCAGGATCTTCGCGAGGGCCACGCTCGCGAGCGGATCGCTCACGGCGCGCGCGTAGGCGAGCACCTCGACGATCTCGGGCAGGCGCAGGAGCCCGGCCAGCCCGAGGATCTCCACCGGTATCTCATGCTCCGCGAACGCTTGCTGCAACGAGAAGAACAGCCGGCTCGACCGGCAGAGCACCGCGACGTCCGACCACTTGTTGCCGTTGTCGTGCAGGTCGAGGATGTGCTCGGCGATCCACTCCGCCTCCTTCCACTCGTCGGAGATCCGCGCGACGTGCACCTCGCCGGTCTTGTTCTCGATCCAGGGCACCAGCTGCTTGTCGGGATCCGGCCTCTGCTGCTCGGGGAGCTTCGAGATCACCACGTCCGCCGCTTCCAGGATCCACGCGCCCGAGCGGAAGTTCGTGTAGAGCGGGAGCTGCGTCGAGGGCGTGCCGTCCGCGCGAGCGAACTGCTGCGGGAAATCCAGCAGGTTGAACAGGCTCGCCCCGCGCCACGCGTAGATGTTCTGGTCGGGGTCGCCCACGGCGGTCACGGGATGCCCGCCGCCGAAGACGCCGGCGATCAACTTCGCCTGGGCGACGTCCGTGTCCTGGTACTCGTCGAGCAACACCGCGCCGAACCGCTGCCGGTACTCGGCGGCCACCTGCGGATGCTCCTCGACCACCTTGAGCGCCAGCGAGATCTGGTCGCCGAAGTCGATCGCGCCGAGGTCGCGCTTCAACTGCCGGAAGATCGCCGCGCCTCTGGCCAGCTCGATCCGCTCCAGCGCGGCGTGGTACGCGCGGTCGGAGCGGTGCTCCTGCAACTGCTTCAGTCGCTCCTCGTTGAACGCGATGATCTCGTCGGGCGTCCGGCGATGGTTCGATGCTTGGTCGTCGAGCAGCAAGATGTTGTCGATCACGCCGCCTTGGGTCTCGGTCTTCACGTGCTCGAACGTCATCAGGTCCATGACGCGCGCGCACAGCTCGGTGCGCTGCGCGGGGGAGAGCACCCGCTGATCGGGTTCGATGCCGGCGAGCATCCCGTATCGGTCCAACAGCTTCGCCGCGAACCCGTGGTAGTTCATGATCTCGGGTTCTTCGCCCTCCGCCAGATCCAGCTCGGCGAGCGCGCGGCGGATCCGGTGCTGCAGGTTCTCCGTCGCCTTGTTCGTGAACGTCAGGCAGAGCACGTTGCCCGGCAACACACCCTGCGCGTCGTCGACCGCCTCGATACGGCCGGTGGCGGCGAGCGCCAGGTACACCACGCGGGCGGCCATCACGGACGTCTTGCCCGAACCCGCGCCGGCGACGAGCACGAACGGTTCCAGCGGCCACGAGATGGCACGCCACTGCTCCTCGGTCGGCTCTCGGCCACCCATGACGGCCACGATCTCCGGTGGGTAGACGCCGATCCGTCACGATCCACCGTCCGTCGAGAACAACGGAGCGCCCTGCGGATAGAGCGAGCAGAGCGTCTTGAAGTCGCAGAAGAAGCAGTCGGCCTGCGAGTTCGGCCGGTAGCGCTCCTCCGCGTCGAGACGGCGGAGCTCGGCGATCAGCCAGGAGAGCCGCTCGCGCATCCGCTGCTGGTACTCGGCCTCGCGTTCGCCGGAGCCGACCTCCCATTCGCGCATCTCGATGGCGCCGGTCTTGTAGTGGCCCTTCAGGTAGGCGAGCTCGACGCCGGTGATCGCGCCGACCTCCTTCAGGTCCTCGGCCTCCTGCGCGGCCAGGTAGTAGATGCCGAGCTGCAGGCTCTCGTTCGCCTTGGGCATGTTGTACGTGCCGCCGGTCTTGTAGTCGGTGATGCGCGTCCCGAACCCGAGCGGGTCGGGTCCGATCCGGTCGATGTAGCCGTTCAACGTCGCCCCGTCGTACGCGAACTCGAACCCGCGCTCGGTACCGGTCGCCGGGAACTCGCCGAACCGACCGAACCAGTTCGGCAGCATCCGGTCCTTGGCCAGGCGCTTCCACGTCTCCGAGACGGCGGTGGACGGGAACTCCTGCGGGCGCCAGCGGACGTCGACCTCGCTCTTCAGCTTGTCGAGCGTGCGCTCCACCTTGCCGTTCTCGCAGTCCTCGATGATCTTGTGGATCGTCTTGCCGACCCATGCTTGATAACCGACGAGGCCGCCCAGACCC
>CAVRSI010000041.1:0-11296 GCA_963723855.1 uncultured Actinomycetes bacterium
ACTTCCGCGTCAACCTACGCCGCGTCAACGACGGCCAGGCGTGCGGGCAGGTCTCACGGCCTTCCCATGTGCACGGTCGGTGCGTCGAAGTCGACGTGCAGAGGGATCACGCCTCCCGGCAACAGCAGGTCGACCCCGTCCGGATACGACAGCTGTCCGGCCCCTGCCCCGGCCACTCCCGTGCCGTATTGCCAGACGATGCGATCCGTCTTCGGATCGACGAGCACGACGCGGTGGTTGTAGTCGTCGTTGATCGCGACGAGCCCGTTCGGGAACGGGACTGCGAGGCTCGGATGGTCGAGGACGCCGGGGCCGGAGATGGGCCGATACGTCCACAGAACCTTGCCGCTCCGGTCGAACCGAACGACCGCCCCGGGCGAGACGTAGCTAGCCACGAGGTAGGAACCGTCGCCCAGACGCTGGGGGTCCGACGGGAGGCTGACGCCCGGGATCTGGCGCGACCAGACCACGTGTCCGTCGGCGGTGACCTCGTCGACCCAGCCGCCGTAGGTCTCCGACAGCAATAGGTGACCGTTCGGGAGCGGGGTGTCGCCGTTCGGATAGCCCACGGTGTCGGGCAATCCGTGGACGCAGACGCCGGTCGTCCCGATCTGCCGGGTCGGGTCCCCGGCGGCGTCGAAGAACTGGATCCGGCAGTTCTTCGCGTCGGAGACCGCCAGACCGCCGCCCGGATAGGGATAGAGGTCGTCGGGCTGGTGGAGGAATCCGGGCGACGAGCCGCTCACGCGGGGGTGTCCGTACGTCCACAGGACGCGCCCGCTCGGATACGCGATCTCGATGAGACTGTTGTTCTCCTCCTCGTTCACCAAGATCGCGTGTCCCCGATGGACCCAGAACGCGTCGTCGGGGAAGTACAGCGGTGTCGAGGGCGCCGGCAGGTCGGGAGCGGGGTATCGCCAGACGATGTGCTTGCGGGCGTTCATCACGAGGAGCCGGTTGTTCCCGCGGTCGGCGATCAGGAACAGCCCGGCGAACGGCCGCACGAGCGCTTCGTTGGAGGTCGTCGTCGGGGACGGTGCGTGCGAACCCGTCTTCGGCAGATCGGCCCCGAGCGTCGCCCTCAGTACCTGGTCGACCGCGCTGCTCCGCGAGCCGCCGATCAGGAGCGCGCCGTCTGGTCCGGACACCGCTCCGGCGTCCGCGACCGGTTGCCGGAGCGGATCCCCGCGACCGATGGCTCCTGTGGCCGGGTCGATCGACACGACGGCAGACACGGCGTTGCCCGATGCATCGCGTCCGCCGATCACGTAGACGACACCCGCGATCGTGACGGCCGACGCCTCAGTGACCGGAGCGGGAAGCGTGCTGAGCGACGAGATGGTTCCGTTCGAGGTGTCGAACGTGGTCACGGTATCGACCGGACCGTTCGCCGCCTGGCCGCCGGCGATCACGATGATCGTTCCGGCGGCGGTGACGGCGGGATACCGCAGCCCTTTCGGCAGGCGACCCACGATCCGGAACGTCGTCCCGTCGGCGGTGGCGTAGATCTCGCGCCGGGGTGCACGGCCGTCGTAGCCGCCGACGAGGTACGTGGTGTCTCCGACCGTCACGGCGGAAAGATCGGAGAGCGAAACGGGGAGGTGCCCGACGACCGCGGAAGCTTGCGTGGCCGGATCGAACGCCTGCACGACATCGGTGCCGGACACCGTGCCGCCGCCGAAGACGAAGAGCTTCCCGCCGATCATGGCGCCCGCGCCGTCGTGGAACGCGTCGATCATCAGGCCGAGCGACGTGAGCCGGCCTGTCGCCGGGTTCAGCGCGAAGACGCCGGACGCGGAGACGTCCGAGGAGTCCAGCCCGCCCGCGAGGTACACGGTGCGGCCGTCCTGAACCGCGACCTCACGCTGGACCGGAGCGACGAGCCGAAAGGGAGCTGGTTTCACCTGCATGACCAGTCGAGCCGGCTCCGACGCCGAGGGAGACGGAGCGGTGGAGCGACCGGAAGATGGTGCGGTCGTTCCCGGCGCGCGGCCCGAGCAGGCCACGGCCACCAGGAGGACGCACGCGGCCACGGTCGTCATCCGAGCACGCGGGTGCATGCCGCTACCGTAGTCGGACAGGCAGGTCGGGTCGATGGACGACGAGATGCCCGATCGCCTCGTTCGGCGACCGGGCACCCGACGTTCCATGCGTATCGACGGTGGGGTCAGTCTTCACCACGAACCGCTAGCTGAACACGGGCCGGCCTAAGGGTTACCCGCTCCATGGTTAAGGGAAGGTAAGGCCTTCGCCGATATCGTTCCCATGGCATCAGAGGTTGAGGACGTCAGGCTCCGGCGTCCTCGTGCGTTGGGCATCGTCCTCCCGCTGCTCATCCGGCATCTCATGCACGAGCACGCATCGCGCCAGCGCTCGAGCGAGCGTTCCGTGGGACCCGTCATCGGCAGGCTTCCCGAGGAGTGGCACGTCTTCCGCGACATGCCGGTGGGCGAGCGTGGCGCGAACATCGACCACGTCGTGGTGGGCCCGGCCGGGACGTTCACGCTCAGCGCGAAAGACCTGACGGGCAAGGTGTGGGTCGGTGCGCGATCGGTCCGGCACAACGGTCATCCGACGAACTTCCTGTCAAGGGCGGCGCGCGACGCGCACCATGTATCCGAGTTCCTGTCGTCCGTCGTCAGCCGACCGATCGAGGTTCGCGGTGTTCTCGCCATCCTCGCCGACGAGTGGACCATCGACGAGGAGCCTGCCGACGTGCACGTCGGGAGCCCGCGCGGCGTGAAGGACTGGATGCTACGGCTCCCCGTCTCGCTGTCGTCGCACCAGATCGACGAGATCATCGCTGCAGCGGGCACGTCGTCGACGTGGAGCTCGCGCGCCTTCACGCGACAAGGATGAACCCCCGCCGAAGGCGGGGGTTCATCCGTTCCGGACGGTTCTCATCCCGGAGTACGCGGCGGTCCTCGGGCCGGCGCGCCATCCGGACCTGGGGCGCGGGCCATCTTTCCGCTCGCTCTCGACGACCGGTGGGGCGAGCGGCTGCCGACCTACCACGGCGTACAACTGCCACAGCCCGGGCACCCCTTTCAGGGTCCGAGAACCTCGGTCCTCGAAGCGGATCCCCGACCCGGCCACCACGTCGCGCACGGTGGCCGTGACCAGGACCTCCCCCGGCTGTGCGAGCCTGGCTAGACGGGCCGCCGTGTGCACGGCGATCCCTCTGAACCGTCCACCGCGGTGCTCGCACTCGCCGGTGTGGAGCCCGGCCCGGACCTCGAGACCCAGAGGGCGCACCGATGTGGTGATCGCATCACCACAGCCGATCGCGCTCGACGCCGTAGGGAACGTGACGAAGAAGCCGTCTCCCGCGCAGTCCACCTCGCACCCTTCGAACCTGGTGAAGAGCTCGCGCACCGTGGCGTGATGCGCCTCGACCAGCCTCATCCAGGCTCGGTCACCCAGCTCCGCGGCGCGTTCGGTCGACCCGACGATGTCGGTGAAGAGCAGGGTGACCAGGACGCGGGAGGCTTCCGCCTCCGCGGCTGTCACCGCCTCTAGGTATCGCTCTTCGGGGTCCATGGCGGACCGTTCCCTCCTCCCCGCCCTGAGCGGGGATGCGCACGTCGGTGATGCGACCGTCCACGAAGCTGATGATGCGTCCATAGATACGATTCATCCACGAGCCTTTCGCGTTGGGGTTCGGCGCCGAGGCCTTCGCGCCTGTGGAGATGCGAAAGGCCGCCCGGATGGGCGGCCTGCGAGGTCCATGTTGCGAGTACGGACCGGCTAGGCCGCCACCCTCGGGGAGAGCGTCGAGATGAAGCAGATCGTGTAACGAGCGATCGTCATGCGGCTCCCCCTTTCATCCTGGCGGCCTGAAATCGAAGTGTTTACGTTACTCCTCGCCGGACGCCGACACAACGTTTTCTTCCTCACGTCCACCGATCAGGTTCCGAAGCGTTCGGTCAACGCCGTGCCTGCCAGCTCGACCATCTCCGGCGTCGATCCCGCGGGCATGTTGAAGATCAGCCCGTCGAGGCCGGCATCGAAGAACGGCTGCACGGCGTCACCGATCTCGTCGGCGGTTCCACACGTCAGCATCGACGGCAGCATCGCGTCATCGATGCCACGTAGCCGCTTGAACGCCTCGCGACGCGCGTCGCCCTCCTCCTTGGTCGCGGTGACGACCAGCGTCCCGAGGCGCGTCTTCACGATCTCCGCGGGATCGCGGCCGATGTCGCGGCAGTGGCCGGACAGGACCTCGACCTTGTGCCGGATCGCGGTGGGATCGCCGAAGCCGTTCCACATGTCGGCGTACTGGGCCACGAGCCGGAGCGTCTTCTTCTCGCCGCCGCCGCCGATCAGGATCTTCGGCCCGCCGGGCTGCACCGGCTGAGGGACGTTGTACGCGCCGTCGACTTGGTGACGCTTCCCCTGGAACGTCGACCGCGGCTGCGTGAACATCGCGCGGCAGATCTGCAGCGCGTCCTCCAGCCGTTCGAACCGCTCGGCCGTCGAGGGCCAGTCGTAGCCATACGAGCGGGATTCCTCCTCGTTCCACGCCGCGCCGATGCCCAGGATGGCCCGTCCCGACGAGACGACGTCGAGCGTCGTGACGACCTTGGCCAGGAACGCCGGGTTGCGGTACGTCACGCCCGTCACCATGGCACCGAGCATGACGCGGGACGTGCGCGCGGCCACGGCGCTGAGGAGCGTGTACGCCTCGAGCATCGGGTCCGACGGCGGCCCGACGTTCCCGATCTGGTGGTAGTGGTCCATCACCCAGAAGGAATCGAACCCCGAGCTCTCGGCGGCCTGCGCGATCTCGATGATGCGGTCGAACAGCTCGTCGTTGGGGACGTCGGGGAACGTGAAACTCGGGAGCTGCAGTCCGAACCTGGTCATCGATCATCCCTCCGCGATCGCTACGCCCGTCGCAACCACCTTACGGCGGGATACGGTTACCCGCGGATGGGCGTGATGGACATCGACGAGGCGTGGGCACGCGTGCGAACGGCGCGGGTGGGGCGGATGGCGACCGTGACGCCGTCGAACCGGCCGCACGTCGTCCCGTTCGTCTTCGTCCTGGGCGAACACGGAGGATGCTCGGGTCGCCTACTGGGCCGTCGACCACAAGCCGAAGCGTTCGGCCGACCTGAAGCGGATCCGGAACTTCGAGGCGAACCCGGCCGTGGAGTTCGTGGTCGACGGCTACGAGGAAGATTGGGAGCGGCTCTGGTGGGTTCGCTGCTCGGGAACGGCACGCGTGGTCGACGACGATGCCGAGCGGCGCGCCGCGCTGGATGCGCTCGTGGACACGTACCCGCAGTACCGGCTCGATCCGCCCGACGGCGTCGTCGTCGCGATCGACATCGCCGTGATCGAGGGCTGGGTGGGAAGGTCACGCCTCACCGATGGACACACCCCGCCTGGGATGATGGGAAAAGCACCCATGGACTGCGAACGCATCGTCTCGGGCTTCCTCGGTCAACCGGCGAACACGCTGTCGAGTCTGGCGTTCCTGGTCGCGACGGTCTGGATCCTGACCCTCGCGTTCCGAGGCGATCGCATCACGCGCACCACGCTCACGGTGCTCGCGATCGCCGTATCCGCGAACGCCGTCGGGAGTTTCGCGCGGCACGGTCCCGATCCTTCATGGGCGCAGTGGGCACACGACGCCGCCATCATGGCCGTCTTGCTCTTCGTCGCCATCCACGCCCTCGGACGCAACCGAGGATGGCGCCGATCGTCGAGATCCAGGCATACGCGCTCGGTCTCGTCGCGGTGGGCGTGGGCCTCGCCGCGATCCACGGGGCTTCCGACCCGTTCGCCGGCACCCTTGCGGCGGGCGCGGTCGTCGGTGAGGCGGCCACGGTTTCCGGTGAGCGGCGCGGCTCGGCTCCTCGAGGTTCGACCGTGGCCCGTGGGGTGGGCCTCACCGCGATCGCGATCGGCGGTGTCGCGTTCCTCCTGGGCCGGACGGGCTCGCCATTCTGCCGGCCGGACAGCCTGCTCCAATGGCATGCCCTCTGGCACGTCCTGGTCGCCGTGGCGCTCGTGGCGTACGCCTACGCGATCTCGACCCGAAAGAGGGCCGTCTACCGAGACCGCTTGACCCGGCGCGCCGATGCGCGTCAACTGGGTCCATGACGGCGAGCCTGGGAGAGCTGGCCGACCGAACGCCCGCGACGCGGGACCGATACGTCGACTTCCTGCGGGCCGTCAGCATCCTCGCCGTGGTGATCGGCCACTGGACGATCGAGATGCTCCATTGGGACCACGGCTCCATCCGCTCGACGAGCGCGATCGGCCTCACGTCGTGGCTCTGGCTGGCGACCTGGTTCCTCCAGGTGATGCCGATCTTCTTCTTCGTCGGTGGATTCTCGAACCTCGTCGCGTTCGATGCCTACCGGGAGCGGGGCGAGAGCACCGGGGCGTTCATCCAGAGCCGGCTCGAGCGATTGCTCCGCCCGTCGCTCGTGTTCCTGGGTGTATGGACCATCGTGCAGGTAACGCTGCACATGGCCGACATCGGCGCGACGGCGGGACCGCCCGCTGTGGGGAGACACGCGACTGCTTCGCGGGATGCTGCCGCCGGGGGCGACGATCCCGTTCGGACCGCTCTGGTTCCTCCTCGTCTACGCCGTGGTCGTCTGCATCTCACCGTGGACGATCGCGCCTTCACCGACGGTTCGGGCTATGGGTTCCGGCGGCGATGGTCCTCGGCGCGATCGTGGCCGATTGGGTCGGGTTCATGGGCGGTCATCCGCTCGCGCGATGGGCCAACGTCGCGTTCGTGCTGCTGTTCCCGCATCAGCTGGGTCACGCCTACGGCGACGGGAGCATGCCGCGCTGGCCCCGCACGGCGTTCTGGGCCATGGTCGTCGCGGGCATCGCCGGGCTGATCCTGCTGACGAACCCGCCGATGTGGAAGCTCTTCGGCCACGTCCGTTTCACATGGTTCCCCGGGATCGGCGCCTACCCGAAGAGCCTGCTCGGCACCGACGTCGAGGCCGTGTCGAACGCCTACCCGCCGACGCTCTGCTTCCTGCTCGGAGGCGTGTGGTCGATCGGCGCGGTCATGCTGCTCCGGCCATCCCTGACTCGGTGGCTCCAGCACCGGCGCCCGTGGACGTTCACGATCGCCGTGAACAGCGTGATCATGACGTTGTTCCTCTGGCACATGACGGCCTACCTGCTGGCGGTGCTCGTGTTGTGGCCGCTGGGCTTCGGTCACGAAACCGACAGCACGCTTCGGTGGTGGCTGGAGCGTCCTCTCTGGCTCGTCGTCCCGGGGCTGATCCTGCTCGGACTCATCGCGTTCTTCGGGCGCTTCGAACGCCCGCGTCGCAAGACCGCTGCCGTCGCGTAAAGCTCGGGACTACTCAGGCCTCCGCGTCCTCCTTCACCGTGCGCAACGTCGCTCGCATGATGACGCCGACGAACGGGCTCACGACGGTCCAGTACCGGCCGAACTTGGCCCGCGATGGTTCGTCGGTCATCGCGGTGCGAGCTTCGTAGCTCACCAGCGACCTTCCGCCTCCGTACGGTCGCACCGAGAAGTTCGCGGCGATCTTGCCCCAGTCCGAGTCGTCGAACGCCGTGAACGACTCCAGCGTCTCGGGCACGGGGTCCAGCCAGGTGATGTTCATCTGCCAGAACTTCCCGATCGCACCGAAGGCGATCTCTCGCGGCGGATCCTCCCCGAGCTTCAGCCAACCCGGCAACCCGCGCTCGCCGTCGACCATCCCGTCGAACGTCAGGCTCGGCAGCTCCTTCGGGGGTTCGGTACGACGGCCCGTCGCTCGCGCGACCTTGTCCGGCACGCCTCGGACCCACATCGCCGCGTCCATCAACGGCGAGTGCACCTTCAGGAAGTCCAGGCGGCGGACGGCCGCGTACGTTGCCTCCTGATCGGCCTCGACGACCTCGTGCTCCACCCGCGTGAAGTCGAACCGCGGCAGGGCCCGATCGATCAGCATCTCTCGTTCGGTGACTTCGGTTGTCGACATGCGTTCCACCTCCTGGCGTCAGCATGCTGACGGTCGAACGCCTCGTGATGGCCGAGCGGCCCCAGTTCTGCGGGACCCTGAGCCCCCATGGCGCCGCAAGCGCGCAGAGCCTACGCTCGGGTTCATGCTGACCTGTCCGAGCTGCGGCCGGGAGAGTCCGGATGACTTCGCGTTCTGTCCAGCTTGCTCGTCGCCGCTCGCCCCTGTCACACATGCGCCCGAGGTCCGAAAGACGGTCACGGTCGTGTTCTGCGACGTGACCGGTTCGACGGCGCTCGGCGAGCGACTCGACCCCGAGTCGCTCCGCGACGTCCAGACACGATACTTCGACGCGATGCGCGAGGCGATCGAGCGCCACGGGGAACGGTCGAGAAGTACATCGGCGATGCCGTGATGGCGGTGTTCGGGATCCCGAAGCTCCACGAGGACGACGCCCTCCGCGCGCTCGCGCGCCGCGGTCGACATGCGCGATGGCCTGGCTGTGTTGAACAAGGAGCTCGAACGGGACCGCGGGGTCGCGCTCCAAGTCCGGATCGGCGTGAACACGGGAGAGGTCGTGGCCGGAGACCCGATGACCGGCCAGGCGCTCGTGACGGGGGACGCCATCAACATCGCCGCGCGGCTCGAGCAGCACGCCTCACCAGGCGAGATCCTGCTCGGCGACGCGACCTATCGGCTCGTGCGCGACTCGGTCGACGCAGAAGCTGTCGAGCCGTTGGAGCTGAAGGGGAAGGAGGAGCGGGTTCCGGCGTGGAAGCTCCTCAGCGTGCGAGACGTCGTCTCGCCGCCCCGGAACCTCGACTCACCGATGGTCGGTCGCGAGCGGCAGCTCTCCCAACTCGGTCAGGCGTTCGCGGCTGCGGTCGAGGACGTGTCATGCCAGCTCTTCACCATCTTGGGCTCCGCAGGAGTGGGGAAGTCGCGATTGGTGGAGGAGTTCATCTCTGGGGCGGAGGGACAGGCGACCATCCTGCGCGGTCGTTGCCTCCCCTACGGCGAGGGCATCACGTACTTTCCGGTCGTCGAGGCGATCAAGCAGGCGGCCGGGCTGGCGGACTTCGACTTGCCCGGCGTCGTCGAGGCGAAGGTGTGCTCGGTCCTGGAAGGCGACGAGCACCAGGAGCTCGTGTGCCGTCACGTGTCGCAACTGATGGGGGTGACCGAATCGGCGGCGGGCGAGGAGACGTTCTGGGCGATCCGCCGGTTCTTCGAGGCGACGGCGCGTGAACGCCCGCTCGTGCTCGTGTTCGATGACATCCACTGGGGCGAGCGCACGTTCCTGGATCTCGTCGAACATATCGCCGACTGGTCGCGAGGATCGCCGATGCTGCTCTTGTGCATGGCGCGCTCCGACCTTCTCGACGTCCGGCCGGCATGGGGTGGCGGGAAGCTGAACGCGGCGACGGTGTCGCTCGAACCGCTCACCGAGGAACAGTCCGGCGTTCTCGTCGCGAACTTCCTCGGCGCGGCCGAGCTGCCTGCCGAGCTCGCTGAGGGGATCATCGAGAAGGCCGAAGGGAATCCGCTATTCGTGGAGGAGACGCTCGCGATGTTGATCGACGAGGGTCTCATCATCCGCGGGGACGAGGGGTGGCGCGTGACCGGCGAGTCTATCCACCGTTACCGTTCCTCCCTCGATCCATGCGCTGCTCGCCGCTCGCCTGGATCACCTCACGCTCGAGGAGCGCACGGTGCTGGAGGCGGCGGCGGTCATCGGGAGGGACTTCTTCGTCGGCGTCGTGAGGGAACTCGTGCCCGAGGCCGCCCGCCAGCGGGTGCCCTCGGATCTGATGTCGCTCGTTCGCAAGGAGTTGATCCACCCCGAGCGATCGACGTTGCCGGGCGAGGATGCGTTCCGCTTCCGCCACCTGCTGATCCGCGACTCAGCGTACGACGCGACCCCGAAGACCCGACGCGCCGAGTTGCACGAGCGCGCCGCGGACTGGTTGGAGCAGGTGGGAGGAGAAGCGGTCGTCGAGCAGGAAGAGATCGTCGGCTACCACTTGGAGCAAGCCCACACGTACCGGACGCAACTCGCCCCGAAAGACGAGCGTTCCGACGAGATCGGCCGGAGGGCGGCTGCCCGCCTCGCGACGGCGGGGCGTCGGGCTTCGGGCCGGGGCGATTACCCCGCCGGCGTGAACCTCCTGCGCCGAGCCGTGGCCGTCGGCCCACCAAGCGGCACCGACCGCGCAACGAATCTCTATCACCTCGGCTTGGCGCTCCTCGAGTCCGACGACGCCCGTCCGGCATTCGCGGCGGTTGACGAGGCGGTTGAGGTCGCGGCTGCCTCCGGTGACAGGTCGCTCGAGTGGCTCTCTCGCATCGCCCGTTCGGAGCTGCAGACAGAGATCGCGCCTCACAGCCTGTCCACGGATGCGTTCCGCGTCGAACTCGAGGAAGCGATCCGCCAATTCGAGGAGCTCGGGAACGAGGAGGGCATGGCGACGGCCTTGACGAACCTCGCGTTCCTCGAGTTCATGCCGTGTCGATTCGACCGCGCCGAGCGCGAAGCACGCCGAGCCGTGGCGCATGCGCGGTCGTGCGACGATGATCAACTTCTGTCCGATGCCCTGAAGGTCCTGTTGTTCTCGCAGAACAACGGTTCAGCCACGCCGGAGGAGGGTTATCGCACGCTCGACGGGTTGCTCGAGGACCTCCCCCGCTCCCGTCTGCTCGAGGCCGCCGCCCTCGCCGTCCGTGGGTCATTCGAAAGCCGCGAAGGCTCGTTCGACGAAGGCCGGCGTCACGCCGGGCGCGCCATCGAGATCGCCGAGGCGCTCGGCGCGCGGTTGATGGTCGCGATCTACGAGGGGGCCCTCGGCGACCTGGAGATGAGGGCCGACGATCCGATCGCGGCGGAGCGCGCCTACCGAAGGGGCTACGGGATCCTCGAGGAGATGGGTCAGGAGTCGATCCGCTCGACGGCCGCGGCGGACCTGGCCCGCGTTCTTTGCGAACTCGGTCGGTTCGATGAAGCCCAGGTATTCACCGCGATCGCTCGAAGCGTCGCCGCGGATGACGACCTGTCTTCACAGGTGGTCGGACGATCGGCGCAAGCGATGGTCCTCTCATCACGCGGCGAACTCGGCGAGGCCGAGTTACTCGCCCACGAGGCCGTACGATCGCTCGACGAAGCCGACTGGCCGGAGGGCCAGGGCAACGCGAGGATGGACCTCGCCAGGGTCCTTCGGATGGCCGGGAAGGTCGCGGATGCCGAGCAGGTCGCCAGAGAGGCCCTCGCGCTCTTCGAACGCAAGGGAAACCGACCTTCGTCGGACGCGACCCGGGAGTTCCTGGAGGAACTGGGCGGCTCAGCGTCT
>CAVRSI010000042.1:0-16437 GCA_963723855.1 uncultured Actinomycetes bacterium
CACGATCGCGGGGACGGCGGTCGCCGTGTACTCACGATCGCGCATTTCACGTCGCCGGACGTCCTGGCGTGCGCGTCCACCGGCGTCGTCAACTGCGAGCGCGTCACGACGAGCGCCCAGTCGGAGCTGTTCGGCGTACCGGTCGCGCTGCTCGGTCTCGGATGGTTCCTGGCGATGATGGCGCTCTGTTCGCCTTGGGCGTGGCGTTCGGCCGTCCCTTGGATCCGGACCGCGCGGCTCGCGGGCGCGGTGGCCGGCATGGCGTTCGTCCTGTGGCTCGTGTACGCGGAGCTGTTCGTGATCCGCGCGATCTGCCTGTGGTGCACCGTCGTCCACGTGCTCGCGTTCGCGCTCTTCGTGATCATCGTGCTGTACGGCACGGAGGCGTCGGAGGACGCCTAGCGCGCCGTCATCCGACGACGCGGAACGTGTCGGTCGATGCCAGGCAGTCGTAGCCGTCGTCCACGCAGAGCGACACCCGGTAGCGGCCGGGCGGGAGCGGCCAGTTGCCCGTCGCCTCGGCCTTGAACGGCGCCGACCCGAAGATCCTCGCGTCGATGTAGCGCCAGAGCCAGATGCGGCCGGTGGTCGGTGTGACGTCTGCCGCGGTGAGGTCCAGCCAGTCGTAGCGGTTCCCCGGCGCGTTCGTCCACGACACCACGATCGGCTCACCGACCGCGTACCGTCGTTGCCCGACGGAGATCGTGGCCGGCGCGGTGCGGTCGACCACCGCGAACGCCGAACGGGACAGCATCCCGTCGCTCTCGACGAGCGCGAGCGTGTAGATCCCCGGCGCGAGACCGGACGTCGCAAGCTCGAACCTCCCATCGGACGTGCCGTCGCCGGCCGGCGCGGAGACGATCGGGTCGTCCGTCGCGGGGTTCGCGTCCTGTGCCCAGATGCCCACCTCCCGTGTGGGATCGGGGGCGGCATGGAAGGCGCCGCGCACGGGCTGCCCGATCGGCACGCGCACGTCGAGCGGCGCGACGAACGTCGGCGCATCGGCCGGCTCCACCCTGAACGTGCTCACGACCGCGCGGTGATCCGACGGCCAGGGCTCGACCACGATGTCCGACATCGGGTCGTCGTCGCCGACGACGCGGCTCGACAGCGTCTGGGAGGAACCGGCAGCCCACACGAAGTCGATCCGGTCGAACACGTCCCACGGTGAGATGCCCGGATGGCCCGACGTCCACGTGAAGCCGGGGTCGGTGACCGCGTCGGGGTGCACCTCCCGGAACGAATCGCGGAATCCCGCCTTCTCCATCACCACGGAGGTCGGCCAGCGGACCGAGAACCGCGGCGCCCGGTACCGGAGCGTGGTCGGCTGCCAGCCGAGCGCGTTCACCACCCGGGGGGTCCAGTCGCGCCACGACGGGGCGTTGAAGTCGCCCGTGAAGAAGACGGGGTCTCCGGCGGCGAGCTGGGGGGCGAGCGAATCGAGGAACGGCCGCATCCACCGGAGACGGACGTGGCGCTCGATCTGCAGGATCTCGGCCTTCGTGGCCGTGCCCAACCGCATCATGTCGACGGTGTAGGGATACGACGGGTTGTGGATGTTCGCGATCGTCACGACCTTGCCCGGGGCGACCAGCAGCCAGCCCCAGAAGCCGTGGCTCCCCGCGGGCTGAAGGATCGGGAAGCGCGAGATCGTGTGGAGGCGCGGCGCCGCGTACCAGCCGAGCGCCCGCGCCAGCTTCCGCGTCCGGCCGAACGGCTCCTGGAGCCCCACGACGTCGGCGCCCGCCGCCGTGATGGCCTCGACCACCTTCGAGAACTGCCCGTGGACGCCGCCCTCGCGGATGTTGAACGTCATCACGTTCAGCCGGATCGTGTCGCCGCCGCGGGCCGCGGCGGTCGATCCCGGCGACGCGATGATGCCGGCCGCGACGAGTGCGAGCGCGAGGATCAGGGTCGTGGTTCGGCGCATGTCGCGGAGCCTAGCCTTCCGAACGGCCGGTTGGGCAGGCGTCCCCGGTGACCGGAGGTCAGACGCCGCGTCGTCCGCGGTCGACCAGCCCCGCCGCGTACCCCGCCATCTTGGCGGTGTCGATGAACCCCATCATCGCGGGGACGACGATCGCGGCGGCGGCGCGTTCGCGTGGGTCCGACATGCGGCGCCAGGCCCTGCGGACCGGCCGGCGCGCGTATGCGACGGCACCCGCGGCGGCCGCCACCTTGGGCCATCGCTTGTGCGAGCCGAGCGCCGCGGCTGCGCCGCCGTACACGCCGAACCGGAGCGCGTGCCGTTCGGGGAACATCCCCGCCTGCGCGTCGCCTCGCGCGTACCGGAAGTACTGCGTCCACGTCGCGCGGAGCGACGGGCGGAGGCGCCACCGGACCACCGCCTCGGGCGCGAACCGCATGTCCAGGCCCAGCTCCCGCCAGCGGCGGTTCACCCACATGTCCTCGCCGATCGAGAGCCACTCCGGATAGCCGCCGGCGGCTTCGATCGACCCGCGCCGGAACGCGACGGAGCGCGCGCTCGGCATGAATCGCCCGGGGTCGACCTCCGTCGCGTCGAGCGGGAGGTTCACCGACGCCAGGCACGTCTGGAGGAACCCATCGGTGATCGGGACGTAGAAGCCCATGGACACGTCGGCTCCCGCCTCGATCGGCTCCAGGATCCGTTCGAGCCACTGCGCATCGAGCACGCAATCGGCGTCGGTCACCGCGATCACGTCGTGCGCCGCGGCCGCCAGCGCCAGGTTCCGGCCGCGGGCGATGTTGGCGTTTCGCTCCTCGATCACGGTGAACGCGTCGCCGCCCGCGCGACGCAACAGCGCGGGCGTCCCGTCCGTCGAGCCGCCGTCGACCACGATCACCTCGTCCGGCTGCCGTGTCTGCGCGGCGACCGAGCCGACGAACTCCTCGACGTGCGCCGAGGCGTCCTTCACGGTCGAGATCAGCGAGACCTTCACGACGAGGCTCCCGTCACGTGCCGGTAGACGTCGAGCGTAGCGCGGGCGGTCGCCGCCCACGTGAACGTCGCGGCGCGCTGCAGCCCGCGCTGCCGAAGATCGTCGGCGAACGCCGGCTCGGTCAACAGGCGGGCGAGTCCCTCCGCGATCTCCGAGACGTCCGTCGGGTCGACCAAGAGCGCGGCGTCGCCGGCGACCTGGGGGAGCGACGACGTGTCCGAAGCGAGCGTCGGCACCCCACGCGACATGGCCTCCAGCACCGGAAGGCCGAAGCCTTCGTAGAGCGACGGATACGCGAACACGTCGGCACCCCGGTAGAGAACGTCGAGGTCGCCGGCGGTCACGGTCCCGGTTCGAACGATCGTCCCCGGACCGGGCCGCGCGAGCTCCGCATCGAGCGCCTCCGACCGCCAGCCGGGAGCGCCCGCCAGCACCAGCGCGTGCGGGACGTCGGGTGCGACCTGTCGGTACGCCCGCACCAGTCGCACGAGGTTCTTCCTCGGCTCGAGCGTCCCCACCGACAACACGTAGGGTGGCGTCACGCCGAGCCGCGCGCTCGTTTCGGCCGGGTCCTGGTCGCTTGAGACGAGCGACGGCGCGAGCGGCGTGACGTGCACACGCGACGCCGGGATCGACGTGGACGCCGTCAGGTCGTCGGCGGTGCTCTGCGACGGGACCAGGATCGCGACGGCGCGCTTCGCCACGGCGCGCAGCCCCGCCCGATACAGCCACCGCCAATCGTGCGGGAACAGCTCCGGGAACCGTTGGAACGCCAGGTCGTGGACCGTCACGACGAGCCGTTGATCGTCGTGGACCGGCGGCACCGCGGCGGGGTTCGTCGCGTGCACGATGTCGGCATCGGCAAGCGATGCCGGGAGCGCCGGTCGACCGAGGAGATCCCACGACGGATAGAGCCTGCGGATCCTCCACGGCAGGACGACGGCGTCGTGCGAGCCGAACGAGTCGACCCCGTGATCCGCGGGGAAGGACGACCGGAACGGCACCAGCTCGAGCGCCGGGTCTTCGCTCGTGAGCGCCGGACCCAGCTGCGTGACGTACGTCCCGATGCCGCCCGGCGCCTTGAACCACAGTTGATCGATGTGGAACGCGACCTTCACCTGGAGGCCTCGACGCATCGGCACCCACCGGGACCGACGGTCGCCGCGTGTGCCGTGCCCGGTTCCAGGTCCAGCCGATCGCCTGCGCGCAGCTCGATGTCCCCGTCGTCGGTGTGGAACACGATCGAGCCCGCCAGGCAGAAGAGCACCTTGTGGTAGCTATGGTCGTGACGCCCGTACGTGTCGCCGGCGTCGTTGCCCCACGTGTGTGGCGACGAACACCCTTCCGCGGCGAACGCCTCGGTTGCGTCGGCGAGCGTGGCGCTCCCGGGCGTCTTCGTGGCGGCCATCAGATCGCGTCGTCGCCGGACAGCGCCCGCCGGGCGATCTTCTGGGCCTTCTCGGCCTGCGACTCCAACACCCACACGCGGATCATGCGGGCGTCGGGCAACGCTCCCCCGTAGACGAGTCCGAGCGCCGGCTCGTCGGCCGATGCCACCAACCCCTCTGCCTGCAGCTTGCCGACCAGGAGCTGCGCCTGCAGCTGGGGGAGGCTACAGAGGAGGACGGGTCGCTCATCCCGATCGTGGGTCGGGTGGCGATGTCCCTTCGTCGGATCCGGCGCATGCTCCTCGGTGACCGGCGCCGGCCCCGGAACGAGGGCGATCCCGCAATCGGCACAGGCATCGAACCCCTCGCGATACTCGGCCAGGCAGTTCGGACAGTGCGAGGAGGTGGTCCCGTCCATCTAGCGGACGTCGCCGCGGCCGAGCACGGGCGCCACGCCCCGCCGCGCGAACGGCGCCCGGATCACCCACGGCTCCCTCGAGAGCTTCCGCGCCTGCAGCGCGCCCAGGCCGGTCGCGTCGATCCGGCCCTGGAGCACCCAGGGAGCCGGCTTCGGACTCTCCTGCAGGAAGTACCGCTCGAGCGCGGTGAGGATCGCGCGCTCCTCCTCGGGCGTGAGCCCGTCGGGCAGGTCGAACCTCCGCTCGGCGTCCATCGTCAGAGTGGGATGTTCCCGTGCTTGCGGGCCGGGATGCTCTCGCGCTTGGTGGAGAGCATGCGCAGGGACTGGATGAGCCGCCTGCGCGTCTCGGCCGGCTCGATCACGTCGTCGATGAACCCTCGCTCCGCCGCGGCGTACGGCGTGGAGAACTTCCGCTTGTACTCATCGATCAGTTCGGCGCGCTTCGCGGCCGGATCCGTCGCCTTGTCGATCTCCCTGCGGAACACGATGCTCACCGCGCCCTCCGCTCCCATGACCGCGATCTCTGCCGTCGGCCATGCGAACGACACGTCGGCGCGGAGGTGCTTGGAGTTCATGACCACGTACGCGCCGCCGTAGGCCTTCCGCGTGATCACCGTCATGCGGGGCACCGTCGCCTCGGCGAACGAGTACAGCAGTTTCGCACCGTGACGGATGATGCCGCCGTACTCCTGCTCCTTGCCCGGCAGGAACCCCGGAACGTCCACGAACGTGACGATCGGGATGTTGAAGGCGTCGCAGAAGCGGACGAACCGCGACGCCTTCTCGCTCGCGTCGATGTCGAGCGTGCCGCCCAGCACCTTCGGCTGGTTCGCGATGATGCCGACCGACCGGCCGTCCAATCGCGCGAGCCCGATCACGATGTTCATCGCCCAGAACGGGAAGATCTCCAGGAACTCGCCGTCGTCCACGACGTGGCGGATCACCTCGTGCATGTCGTAGGGCTGCTTCGCGCTGTCGGGCACGATGTGCGTGAGTCCGTCGTCCAGTCGATCGGGGTCGTCGGTGTTGGCGTAGGCCGGTGGATCCTCCAGGTTGTTCGACGGCAGGAACGACAGGAGGTAGCGGACCCGCAGCAGCACGTCCTCGTCGTCCTCGCCGATGAACGACGCCACCCCCGAGATGCTCGCGTGCGTCATGGCGCCGCCCAGTTCCTCGAACGTCACCTCCTCGCCCGTGACGGTCTTGATCACGTCGGGACCGGTGATGAACATGTGCGACGTTTCCTTGACCATGAACGTGAAGTCCGTGATGGCCGGTGAGTAGACGGCGCCGCCGGCGCACGGTCCCATGATCACGCTGATCTGTGGGATGACGCCGCTCGCGCGCACGTTCCGTTCGAAGATGAACCCGTATCCGGCGAGCGAGGCGGCGCCCTCCTGGATCCGCGCGCCGCCCGAGTCGTTGATCTGGATGAAGGGAGCGCCGGTCTGCACCGCGAGGTCCATCACCTTGCACACCTTCTGCGCCATGACCTCGCCCATGGAGCCGCCGAAGACGCCGAAGTCCTGTGAGGCGACGAACACCTTGCGCCCGTCGATCGTGCCGAATCCGGTGATCACGCCGTCTCCGGGCGGGCGCTTCTTGTCCATCCCGAAATCGTGCGCGCGATGGATCGCGAAGGGATCGGTCTCGACGAACGAACCCTTGTCCATCAGCGTGTCCAGGCGTTCGCGCGCGGTCAGCTTGCCGCCGTCGTGCTGCTTCTTCGTCGATCCGGGCCCGCCGGGTGTGAGCGCCGCCTTCTTCTTCCGGCGGAGCTCCTCGATCCGCTCCTCCACCGTCGGGACGTGCTCGATCTCGATGCCGTCGGTCCCGGGGGGACCGCCCTTGTCCTTGGTCACCATCCGCCGAGTCTAGCTTTCAGCGGTTGCGGAGGACCGGGCTCAGCAGCCGACGCCGGCCCATGCGCCCCAGCCCTGGGCGTTGGCCATACGCATCGTGACGATGGCGTTCGTGCGGCCGTTGTAGGGGTTCTCCTTGAGTTGCCAGACCGGCCGGGTCCACCGCGCGTAGCGGTTGGGCCAGTCGGCGGCGCTGTGCTGGAAGAGCCCGACGTACATGCCGGTCGGGGAGCTGGCCGTCGGGATGAGCCCGCTCTCGCGGCGCGCGATGCAGATCGCTTTGTCGGCCCCACCGTCAACCGGCCACTTGTCGGCCGCGCACGTGATGATCCTGATGGAGAAGTCCTGGATGGCCTCGCCGGCCGACCGAGCCAAGGCGCATGGTCCGGGAGCGGGGGGCGTCGTCGTGCGTGGCAGTGCGGCGGAGGCCGGGGTCGTCGCGAGCAGGGATAGCGCCAGCGCGCCACCCGCGACAGCGGTGACGACGCCGCGGATCCTCCGGTTCCGTCGCATGTCCATGTCTTCCGTTATCGGGACGCGGCGGCACGACCTGCAGGGAAAGGGGAAGGGGGCCGCGTCGCGGTCCCCGGAACGTAGCACCGGCGGTGTCAACCGTCGACCCCCTACCGAACGGGCGTTCGGCTGGCGGCTACAGGTCCATCCGACCGCCGACCCGCCAGTACTGGCCGTGCTCTCGGGAGAGGAACCCGCCGTCGACCAGGTAGCGGCGGATCGACGCGTAGTCGTTGAAGAAGCGCCCGACGATCGCGTTCACCTCGCGCTCGTCGTAGCGAACGCCCGGCTCGAACTCGATCGCGATCCGCTCCAGGACGATCCGTCGCTTCGCCTCTTTCGCCGGGATCTCGGTCAGGCGCCCGTCGCGGAAGAACGTGCGGAGGACGGTCTCCTCGTCGTCGTTCGCGGCGCCGAGCGCCAAGCCGGCATCGCGGGGAGGTCCCACCTGCTCGGCGGCCCATCGGAGCGTCTCGGGGTCGAGGCGGTAGGTGCGGCGGTCGGGCTCCAGCCGGACCACTCCGGTCGTCGTGAGGCGGTTCAGGTGCTTGCGAACCCGGGCCAGTTCCAGCTCGAGGTCCGTCGCCAGCGCCGACGCGGTCCGCGACCGCTGCGCCAGGGCGCCCGCGATCGTCAGCCGCTCGGGGTCGGCCAGCGCGCGCAGGATCTCGTCGGGGGTCTCGGCCATGTCGGTTCTTATCTCTAGCATGCAGTGGTGGAGCTCACCGACCCGCAGCGGCGCACCCTCGAGCAGCTGATCGGCACCGACCCGCGCCCCACGTTCCCCGCCGACCTCGCGCAGCGCTTGCGCGACCGGATCGAGGAGGCGGTCCGCGAGCTCGAGCTCACCGACACGCTGTGGCTCGGCAAGGAGAAGCTCACCGATCACGGGCGCTGCGAGGGCAAGTTCGCGTCGGCGATCTCCGGAGAGTCGCCGCCGTTCGAGCATTCGCCGAAGAGCGCCGCAGGCGTGCTGTTGCACCGGGCGGTGGAGGTCGAGGTGGGCGCGCGCGACGGCCTGGATGCGTCCGAGATCGCCGAGATCGCCGCCGACAGGCTGGTCGAGCGCGAGGAGCGGTTCGCCGAGTACTGGCGCGGCCTGGCTGCCCCCGACCGCGACGGCGTGCTCATGGAGGTGACCCGGCGGATCACGATGTTCCAGGGGTCGTTCCCCCCGCTGAAGGAGCTGCGCCGTGAGCTGACGCCGATCTCGGAGATGCCGGTGAAGGCGGAGCTCCTCGGCGGCGCGCTCATCCTGTCGGGCCGGATCGACCTGGTGCTCGGCGCGCCGGACCGCTTGGAGCCGACGCGAGCGACGCGATTGGCGATCGACCTGAAGACGGGCAACGCCTACCCCGAATACCCGGAGGATCTCCGCTACTACGCGTTGCTGCTGACGCTCCGGTTCGGGGTCCCGCCCTACCGAGTGGCGTCGTTGTTCCTCGAGAGCGGCGAATGGCAGGCGGAGGACGTCGGTGAGGTCGCGCTGCAGCACGCGGCCGATCGCGTCATCGCCGCCGCCCGGGCGGCGGCCGCCCTGTGGAACGGCCGCGAGCCGGAGCTCACACCCGGCGTCTACTGCGGCTGGTGCGCCCGCGCCGAGGTCTGCCCGGTCGCCCAGGTCGCGCCCGGATACGTCACGCAGATCATCCCCGGATAGGGCTGTACCCGCGCCCCTCCTGGTGTCGAATACCTTCCGGGAAGTGCGCAACTCGAACGGGAGGCATCCGATGGGTTCGGTTTCACGAGGGTTCCGGCTTGCGAAGGCCAGCTGGGGGGTCGTCAAGGAGGATCGCGAGCTCCTGATCCTTCCGGTCATCTCCTTCTTCTGCTCGTTGATCGTCATGGCGGTGTTCGGTCTCGGGATGTGGGGGATCGGCCTGCCCGCCCAGGGCCAGTCGCCCAACCCCGGCATCTACGTCCTGGGCTTCGTGATGTACGTGGCGCTCGCGTTCGTCACGATCTTCTTCAACGCGGCGGTGATCGGCACCGCCATGAAGCGTCTGCAGGGCGAGGACGCGAAGATCTCCGACGGGCTCGCGCTCGCGCGGCAGCACATCGGCAAGATCTTCGTGTGGGCGCTCGTCACCGCGACCGTCGGCATGATCCTGCGGACGATCCAGGAGCGCTCCGGGATCGTCGGCCGCATCCTGCTGGGCATCGTCGGGATCGCGTGGACCGTGCTGACGTACTTCGTCGTGCCGGTGCTGTTGTTCGAACCGGTGGGCGTGGGCGAGTCGATCAAGCGGTCGGCGTCGATCTTCCGCCAGCGCTGGGGTGAGCAGTTCATCGGGCAGGCGACGATCGGGCTGGCGTTCTTCCTGCTGTCGATCCCGGTCGTGGCCGTGGGCGTGCTGATCACGGTGGCCGTCCCGGTCGTGGGCGTGCCGCTGCTGTTCGTCACGATCGGGGGCCTCATGGCGATCGCGACGGCGTGTTCGGGCGTCTTCAACGCCGCGCTCTACCGCTACGCGACCACCGGCGAGGCGTCCGGCGCATTCACCGTGGACGACATGAACTCCTCGTTCCGTCCGCGCAAGGGAGGCAGCGTCATGGGTCCAACGGGCTTCACGGGCGGCGGCTTCGGCGGAGGCTCGACGTTACCGCCCGCTCCCGACGGCTCGCCCGACCGGCCCGACCTGTAGCCCGCCGGCCGCCCCTTGTAGGGTTCACCCGACCGTCGAGCGAGGCGAAGGGTGATACCGCATGGGCAAGGAGCTGTACGAGATCGGCGAGCTGCCGCCGGTCGGTGAGGTGCCGGCCAAGATGCACGCGCAGGTCGTGCGACCCGACCGGTTCGGCGAGCCGGAGCAGGCGATCCAGGACGAGGTGATCGACGTCCCCGAGCTGGGTCCGCTCGACGCGCTCGTGATGGTCATGGCCGGCGGCGTGAACTTCAACAACGTCTGGGCCGCAAGGGGTGTGCCGGTCGACGTCACCAAGACGCAGGCGCGGTGGGGCGAGCCGACGGACTTCCACATCGTCGGCTCCGACGCGAGCGGCATCGTGTACGCGGTCGGCGCAGACGTGACCAACGTGAAGGTCGGCGACCACGTCGTCGTGCACGCCGGTCAGTGGGATCCGGAGGACCCGAAGGTGATGGCGGGGCGCGACCCGGGCCTCGCGGACTCGTTCCGCGTCTGGGGCTACGACACGTGCTGGGGCTCGTTCGCGCAGTTCACCAAGGTGCAGGCGCACCAGTGCCTGCCTAAAGCCGGACTTCCTCACATGGGAGGAGGCGGCGGCGCCGACGCTCACCGGCAGCACGGCCTACCGGATGCTCTTCGGCTGGCCGCCGAACGTCGTCGAGCCGGGCGACGTGGTCCTGGTGTGGGGCGGTTCCGGCGGCCTCGGCTCGCTCGCGATCCAGCTCGTCGTGAACGCCGGCGGCCGCGCGGTCGCCGTCGTCGGCAGCGACGAGAAGGGCGAGTACTGCAAGACGCTCGGCGCGGAGGGCTACATCAACCGGAAGCGGTTCAACGCACTGGGGGGTCCCGCCGGCGTGGGACTCGCCGGAGTGGAAGACCTGGTTCGACGGCGCGAAGGCGTTCGGCAAGGCGATCTGGGACGTGCTCGGCGAGCGCAAGAGCCCGCAGATCGTGTTCGAGCATCCGGCGCAGGACACGATCCCCACGTCCAACTTCGTGTGCGATCGCGGCGGCATGATCGTGATCTGCGCGGGGACCACCGGCTACGACACCGTGATCGACGTGCGCTACCTCTGGTACATGCAGAAGCGCTACCAGGGGTCGCACCTGTTCAACGACGAGCAGGCCACGGCGTTCAACCAGATGGTGATCGACGGCACGGTCCGCACGACGCTCGGGGCGACCTACCCGTACGACCAGGTCGGGCACGTCCACCAGCTGATGGGCGACGGAGAGCTCCCGGAGGGCAACGTCGCCGTCCTCGTCCAGGCTCCAACTTCCGGCCTGAAGGATCGCCCCGAGACTTAGCCCTCCTGGACGAGCTCGACCAGGACGCCGCCCATGGACTTCGGGTGGACGAACGCGATGAGCGTGTTGCGGGAACCAGCTCGCGGGATCTCGTCGATCAGCCGGATCTGCTCGCGCCGCAGCTGATCGAGCGTCGACACGATGTCGGTCACGCGATACGCGACGTGGTGGATGCCGGGTCCATTCGTCGTGAGGAACCGGCCGACCGGGGTGTCGGGCGCCAGCGCGCCGAGCAGCTGGATGTAGGACCCGCCGGCCGCGAACAACACCTCCTCGACGCCTTGGTCGGCGACGCGTTCGCGAAGGATCGGCCTCACGCCGAGCGTCCGCTGGTAGTGGTCGACCGCGGCCTCCAGGTCGAAGACGGCGATGCCCACGTGGTCGATGGCGGTGATCGAGCTCATGACTTGCCTCCGTGCTCTGGCTGCATCCGGGCGACCAGGTCCATCGCCTCGGTCACGTGGTACGCGGGTAACGTCAGGGCTCGCGTGACCGCCGACACGCCGTGCGCGCGGAGGTCGGCCCGGGACTTGGCCCCCGGCGAATCCGGCATCGGCGCATCCAGGACGAAGAACTCCACCAACTCCAGGAACTGGGGGAGCGAGGGCACGAGCCCGCCTCGTTCGTACGCGTAGATCGTCTGGCGGGACGCGGGGCAGCCTTTCGTGGCCGCGGCGGACTCGACCGACCGGTAGCCCGCCGAGCGGCGGATGTCGCGGAGCAGGCCTCCGATGACCTTGCGGTCCTGGACGCTGACTGGCGATCGCTTGGTGCGAGCCACGTGCCTTCGACCCCTCCGTCGCTGGTCCGGACACCCTAGCGGCTCCGGTTCGCGCACGGTATCGCGTACTCGGTCCGGAGCCTCCATACGCCGCTGGTCCTTCGGTCCCCCGTTGGGGGCCGAAGGGCCGATTTCCGGGCGACGTCCTTGGGTGTAGCTTGGGCGACCTACCTCGCATCCGCCGACGCGAGGACGAGGGGTGGGGACACGTGAACGAGACGCAGAAGGCCTCGGTAGCGGCGCACCTGGAGGGCTCGCTGCTCCTCAAGCGAGGGCGCGCCGACGTCTTCCGCCAGCGCGAACGGACCAGGCGGCGCAAGGTCGTGCGACTGCTGGCCTTCGTCGCCGCGATCGATGCCTACCTCTTCTACCGGCTCGCCACGGACAACCCGATCCAGTTCCCGAGCTTGCCGAGCGACTGGGGTGTCTACCTCCCGTTGTTCCTCTTGGTCATCCTTCTCGGCGTCGCGACCTTGATGCCGATGCTCTCGGGTCGTTCGCCGCACCTGATGATCCACCCGGAACAGGTCGAGGTGGGACTGACCGAGATCAGCGGCCTCGACACGCAGGTCGACGAGGTCCTGCGCACGCTCGACGTGTTCCTGGGGTACGCGACGTTCCGGGAGGAGCTGGGCGGCACACCGCGGCGCGGCATCCTCTTCGAGGGACCCCCGGGCACCGGCAAGACCTACCTCGCGAAGGCGATGGCCAAGCAGGCCGGCGTGCCGTTCCTGTTCATGTCGGCGTCGGCGACGCAATCGATGTGGTTCGGCGGAACCGCGTCACGGATCCGTTCCTTCTTCAAGGCTCTGCGGAAGGCGGCGCGCAAGGAAGGGGGCGCGATCGGCTTCATCGAGGAGATCGATGCGATCGGTGGGGCGCGCGACGGCCTCGGCATGTCGCCCGCCCCCGGCAACCTGATGGACGGCCTCTCGCGCACGGTGTCGAACGCGATCTCGAGCGGCACCGGCGGCATGGTGAACGAGCTCCTTGTCCAGATGCAGTCGTTCGACCAGCCACCACGGCTCGAGCGCATGCGCAGCCGGATGGTGGCGTGGATCAACACGTACCTGCCGCCGGAGCGCCGGCTCAAGGCCGGCAAGCCCGCGTACAACAACATCCTGTTGATCGCGGCCACCAACCGCGCGGACACGCTCGATCCCGCCCTGCTGCGGCCCGGGCGGTTCGACCGGCGCCTCTACTTCGACGTGCCCAGCAAGCAGGGCAGGCTCGATCTGATCGAGTTCTTCATGGAGCGCAAGGCGCACGAGCCCGAGATGGACGACCCGTCGGTGCGCGCCCGGCTGTCGCACGACACGTTCGGCTACACGCCGGTCATGCTCGAGCACCTCTTCGACGAGTCGTTGTTGATCGCGCTGCGTGACGGCCGCAAGTCGATGACGCTCGACGACGTCTACGAGGCCAAGCTGACCGATGAGATCGGCATCAAGCAGCCGGTCGTCTACACCGACATCGACCGGGCCGCCGTCGCGACGCACGAGGCGGGCCATGCGACCGTTGCCTACTTCCTGGGCAAGGGCCGTCGCCTGGAGGTGCTGTCGATCATCAAGCGGCGCGATTCGCTCGGCCTGCTCGCGCACGGGGACGAGGAGGAGCACTTCACGCGCACGCGCACGGAGGTCGAGTCCGGCATCGCGATCGCCCTGGGCGGTCTCGTGGCCGAGGAGCTCTGTCTCGGCGAGAGCGGGACCGGTCCGGCCTCCGACCTCGCGTACGCGACGGGGCTGGCCGCGCAGATGGTCGGCTCGTTCGGCATGGCCGGCTCGCTGATCAGCTACGAGGCGATCTCGCAAGGTGCCATCAGCCAGACGAACCTGGTCGCCAAGGTCCTGGGCGACGGCGACGGGAAGCAACGCGTGGAGGACATCCTGGAGGCACAGCGTGCGCGCGTGCGCGAGGTGCTCGAGGAGAACCGCGACGTCCACGCCGCGCTCCGCGACGCGTTGATCGAACGCGACGAGCTGGTCCGTGATGAGATCGGCACCGTCATCGAGAAGGCGCTCGCCAACCGCAACTAGCCGCGACGGTAGACTCGACCCATGACGCGGTCGGTCATCGTCGCCGGGGCCCGGACGCCGATCGGGAGGTTCCGCGGTTCGCTGGCGGGGTTCGATGCCGTCGACCTCGGAGCGATCGCCATCCGCGCAGCGCTTGGCGCGCTCGGGAGTCTCGCCGGAACAGGTCGAGTACGTGATCATGGGGCACGTGATCCAGGCGGGCACCGGCCAGATCACCGCTCGTCAGGCGGCGGTCGATGCGGGTATCCCCAAGGAGATCCCGGCGATCACCGTGAACAAGGTCTGCCTGTCGGGGCTCTCCGCGATCGCCATGGCCGACCAGATGATCCGCGCGGGCGAGCTCGAGATCGCCGTGGCGGGCGGTATGGAGTCCATGACCAACGCGCCGTACCTGGTCCCGAAGGCGCGAGACGGATCGCGCTTGGGCGATGCGGCGCTCGTCGACTCGATGATCCACGACGGCTTGTGGTCGAGCTTCCACGACCACCACATGGGTGAGGGGACCGACATCGTCAGTCGGGAGCTCGGGCTCGAGCGCGCGGACCAGGACGTGTGGTCGGAGCGCTCGCACCGGCGGGCGATCGAGGCGTGGGACGCCGGGCGGCTGGCCGAGGAGGTCGTGCCGGTCGAGGTGCCGCAGCGCAGGGGCGATCCGGTGCTCTTCGATCGGGACGAGGGGATCAGGCCCGACACGAGCCTGGAGTCGTTGGCCGCGCTGCGGCCGGCGTTCACCGCGGACGGGACGGTCACCGCGGGCAACGCGTCGCAGATCTCCGACGGCGCGGCGGCCGTCGTCGTCGCCAGCGAAGAGGCGGCCGCGCGGCTGGGGCTTCGGCCGATCGCGTCCATCGAGGCCTACGGCATGGCGGCCGGGGCCTACTCGTCCCTGCAGACGGTGCCCGCGCTCGCGATCGAGGCGGCCCTGAAGCGCGCCGGGCTGGACGTCGGCGACCTCGGCCTCGTCGAGATCAACGAGGCGTTCGCCGCGGTGGCGATCCACGCGTCGCGGATGCTCGGGATCGGCGACGACATCGTCAACGTGAACGGGGGAGCGATCGCGCTCGGTCACCCGATCGGCGCGAGCGGCGCTCGCCTGGTGCTGACCCTCGCCATGGAGATGCGTCGTCGCGGTGTCGACGTGGGTGCGGCGGCGCTCTGCGGCGGCGGGGGACAGGGCGACGCGCTGGTCGTCCGTCGGATGTAGTCTGGAACAGACTAGTCATGGACGATCGACGGTACGAGCTGCCGGAGGAACTGGAGGAGTTCCGTCGCCTCGTCCGGCGGATCGCCGAGGAGAAGATCGAGCCTCGCGCCGCCGAGATCGACGAGACCGACGAGTGGCCCGGAGGATGTCTATCAGGTGCTCGTCGAGAACGAGCTGATGAGCGTCGGCTACCCGGAGGCCGACGGCGGCTCGGGCGGTGGTGCGCTCGCGTTCGGTGTCTTCGTCGAGGAGCTGTCCCGCGTCTCCGCCGGGGTGTCGCTCACACCCATCGTCTCGAAGCTCGGCGTCATCCCTCTCATGCTGGCCGGCACCGACGAGCAACGACGATCGATGACGCAAGGCATCTGTCGCGGCGACATCCTGATGTCGTATGCCCTCACGGAGGCGGGGGCGGGCTCCGACGCGGCGGCGATGACCACGCGGTACGAGGCCGACGGCGGTGAGTTCGTGCTGAACGGAACCAAGCGTTTCATCACGGGGGCCGGAGTATCGCACGCGTACCTGGTTTTCGCGACCCGGGATCCGGCGCTCCGCGCCAAGGGCGTCTCGGCGTTCCTGGTGATGCGCGACGACCCCGGCGTGTCGTTCGGCAAGCCGGAGAAGAAGATGGGCATCAAAGGCTCGCCCACACGCGAGGTGATCCTGGACGGGTGCCGGATACCCTCGGACCGGATGGTCGGCCAGGAGGGCGAGGGGTTCTCGATCGCGATGCGGACGCTCGATCATTCGCGACCGGTGATCGCGGCCCAGGCCGTCGGCATCGCGCAAGGAGCGCTGGACCTGGCGCTCTCCTACGGGAGCGAGCGGCGGCAGTTCGGGGAGCGGATCGTGGACTTCGAGGGGATCAAGTTCATGCTCGCCGATATGGCCATGAAGGTGGAGGCGGCGCGGGTGCTCACGTACCGTGCGCTGTCCGCCTGCGATGCCGACGATCCACGCATGCCGTTCCATTCGAGCGTCGCGAAGTGCTTCGCCTCGGATGCGGCGATGGCCGTGACGACGGACGCGGTTCAGATCCTGGGCGGCTACGGCTACGTCCGCGAGTATCCGGCCGAACGGTTCATGCGCGACGCGAAGATCACGCAGATCTACGAGGGGACGAACCAGATCCAGCGGCTGGTGATCTCACGGGAGCTGCTGAAGCTGCTGGACTAGCAGCGCACGACGCGGTGGATCAGTCCTCCGCGTGGAGCCGGTGAAGCTCCTGCACGAACAGCTGCTCCTCGGACCCGGCCCAGGCGTCGGTGCTCTGCTGCTCCGCGGGCTCGGCCACGACGATCTGAAGCGTGCCCGGCGCCGGCGAACCGTCCTCGTCGGTGGCATCGTCGTCG
>CAVRSI010000043.1:0-179271 GCA_963723855.1 uncultured Actinomycetes bacterium
TCGTTCCCCGAGCGAGATCGGTTCAGCCGTGACGATGTCCACGGGTGGCCCCACGGCCGGGTGCAGCGCCTCCACCCGGTCCTGGTAGCCACGGACCATGACGAACGCGAGGGCGCCGAGCACGACGGCGGACGCCATCAACACCTTCGAGGCGAGCGGCCAGCGGCGTCGGAACACGGCCCGTAGGCTCGCACCGCGCGCCGACCCATGCCGTGACCCGCGTCACGTCCTCGGGCCGGTTCCGGCGGTCACTCGACCGGACGCGGACCTTTCCTCTGTGAAAGAGGAAGGGTCCGCACGCGGAACTCCTCCAGCGCCTCGCGGCCGACGATCAACCGAACGGACTCCTCGATGCGCTCCCCGAGCGCGTGAGCGTCCTCCTCGGTCTTGAACGTGAGCTCGATGCGGACGAGCACCGGTTCGCCGGGCATCGCTACACCTCGAACCGAGCGCCGGTGAGCGCCGTCGCGCACGGACAGTCGCGTTCGACCGGCAGCGCGGGGATCATCGCGAAGAGCAGGTCGCGGAGCCGCTCGTTGTTCTCGGTGAACACCCGCACGACCTCCTCGTGCGTCACCGGCGGCACGCCCTCGACGCCGACGTCGTAGTCCGTGATCAATGAGATGTTCGCGTAGCAGAGCTCCAGCTCGCGTGCGAGCACCGCCTCGGGGTACTGGGTCATGTTGATGACCTCCCAGCCGGCCGACGCGAACCACGCCGACTCCGCCCGGGTCGAGAACCGAGGGCCCTCGATCACCACGACGGTCCCCCGATCGTGGAGCGGGATGGACAGTTCGCGCCCGCGCGAGATCGCGACCTCGCGCATCGTCGGGCAATACGGGTCCGCGAACGAGATGTGCGTGGTGTCCGGACCGTCGTAGAACGTGTTCGGCCGGTCGCTCGTGCGATCGACCATCTGGTCGCAGATCACGAAGTCGCCGGGCTTCACGGTGGGCTGGAGCGAGCCGCATGCGTTCGGGCCGAGCACACGCGAGACGCCGAGCTCCTTCATGGCCCAGACGTTGGCCTGGTACGGGACGCGGTGAGGAGGGAACTCGTGCTTCAGGCCGTGCCTCGGGATGAACGCCACCCTGCGGCCTCCGACGTCACCGATCACGGGCGGCGCCGACGGTTTGCCGTACGGCGTGTCCACGTCGACGGCCTCGGTCGACTCCAGGAACGCATAGAAGCCCGACCCTCCGAACACCCCGATCTCGGCCTCCGTCACGATCCCTTCTTCCCGTCCGAGCTCGACGTCGAGGACGATCCCGACGAGCTCGACGCGGTCGCCTTCTCAGCGGGCTTCGACGAGTCCTTCTTGTCCTTCTTGTCGCCCTTGGAGTCCGAGGACTCCGTCGAGGCCGCCGGCTTCTCGCCCGACTTCTCGACCCTTCTTCTCGCCCGACGACTTCGACTTCTTCCCGTGATCGGTGGCGTAGAAGCCCGATCCCTTGAACGAGATGGCCGGGGGCGCGAACACCTTGCGGAGCTCGCCGCCGCAGACCGGGCAGACCGTGAGCGGGTCGTCGATCATCGCCTGGACGACGTCGAACGTGTGTCCGCAATCGCGGCACCGGTACTCGTAGGTCGGCATGACGCGTCGAGTCTAGCGGAGGGTTCGAACGCGCCTCGGGACCTCGCCGCGCGCTCCGGCATAGGTCGTTCGACGCATGTCGATATCGACCTTCGGACTAGCCTTCCAGCCGATGTTCGCATGGCCCGTAGGAGCTACGGTGACCACCTGACGATCACGGCGCGCCGTCATGCGCGGAGCGCCACCCGGGGGGCGATCCAAGGAGGTCGGCGATGCGAGGATCCGGGCGAGAAGCGAGACGGCGGCCCGAGTTGGACCTGTTGGTCGGTCCGCTCGAGGCGGCGACCATCGACGACGACGCTCGGTCCGAGCGATCGGCCCCCGGGGAGATCGAACCCGTCGATCCGTTCGAACGGCCCGCGTGGCGAGAGGACGGATGACGGCCGGCCGTCTCTGGCTCCTTGGCCGATGCGTAGAAAGGCATCTACACTCGTGACTTCCCCCGATCCCAGCCTCACGACGACGGAAGGAAGCTTCATGCCGGTCAGGAAGGCCGTCATCCCCGCGGCCGGTCTCGGAACGCGCTTCCTGCCGGCGACGAAGGCGCAGCAGAAGGCGATGCTCCCGGTCGTCGACAAACCGTCGATCCAGTACGTGGTGGAAGAAGCGGTGGGCGCGGGGCTGACCGATATCCTGATCGTCACCGGACGTGGCAACCGTTCGCTCGAGGACCATTTCGATCGTTCGTTCGAGCTCGAGCACTTCCTCGAATCGAAGGGCAAGTTCGACGAGCTGAAGCAGGTGCAGGCGATCAGCGACATGGCGTCCATCCACTACATCCGCCAGAAGGATCCGTTGGGCCTGGGGCACGCGGTCTCGGTCGCCGAGGACCACATGAACGGCGAGCCCTTCGCCGTGTTGCTCGGCGACGACCTGATCCACCACTCCATGCCGCTGCTCCCGGAGATGCTCCGCGTCCACGAGCGATACGGCAGGAGCGTCATCGCCGTCCAAGAGGTGCTGCCCGAGGAGATCCAGTTCTACGGATGCGTCAAGCCGGAATGGGTCGAGGACAACCTCGCCCGCGTCCTATCGATCGTCGAGAAGCCGTCGCCGGAGGACGCCCCATCCAACCTGGCGGCGATCGGCCGGTACGTGCTCACGCACGACATCTTCGACGCGCTCAGAGATACCGAGCCGGGAGCGGGCGGCGAGATCCAGCTCACCGACGCGATCAACCAGCTCGCGAACGAGCAGGCGTTCTACGCCTACAGGTTCGATCGCGGGCGATACGACGTCGGCAACAAGCTCGACTACCTCAAGGCCACGGTCGAATTCGCCCTGGAACGCGACGACATCGGGAACGACTTCCGCCGGTACCTGCAGGACCTGCTCGGCGACGCCCGGCTCCGCTGAGGCCTCCTCCCGCCTTCCCGAGACCACTCGATAGACTGCGGCCATGGCCGAACGTCGCCACGTCCACGATCACGACGACGTCGCCGGGCTGCTCTCCGTAGAGGATGCGCGGCGGAACGTCCTGTCGCAGATCCATCCGTTGGCTCCCTTGAACCTGCCGCTGACCGAGGCGTTCGGCTGCGTGATCGCCGAGGACGTGACCGCCGATCGGGATCTACCCGAGTTCGCGTCGTCGGCCATGGATGGCTTCGCCGTCCGCTCCTCCGACGTTCGCGGCGCGTCGCCGGCGTCCCCCATCGAGCTGAAGATCGTGGGCAGCGCCCGGATCGGGCGCCGACCCGATGCAGTGGTCGGCGGGGGAGAGGCGGTCCGCATCGCGACGGGGGCCCCCATCCCGGCCGGCGCCGACACCATCGTGCCGATCGAGAACGCCGAGCCCGGTGGGGAGATGGCGACGATCTTCGACGGTCCGCCGGCCGGCCAGCACATCCGTCCCTCCGGTGAGGATGTTCGAGCCGGGCAGGTCCTGGTGCCGGCGGGCAAGCGCCTGGGGCCGCCGGAGATGGGGCTGCTCGCGACCGCGGGGTTCCCGCACCCGAGCGTCCACCCCCGACCCCGCGTGATCGTCCTGTCCACCGGCGACGAGCTGATCCCGCCGACCGAGACACCGGAGTTCGGGCAGGTCCGCGACTCGAACGCGTACATGATCTTCTCGGCTCTCCGCGATGTCGGCGCCCAGCCGGTGCTGGCCGGCATCGTGAAGGACGACGTCGACGCGCTGAAGGAGACCGTGCTCAGCTACCTGATCCAGGCCGACGCGTTCATCTCGTCGGGGGGCGTCTCGGTCGGCGAACGCGACGTGGTGAAGGCCGCGTTCTTCCGTCGCGGTGACGTGGAGTTCTACAAGGTCGCGATGCAGCCCGGCATGCCGCAAGGGTTCGGGCACATCGAGGGCAAACCCTACTTCGGCCTGCCGGGCAATCCGGTGAGCGTGTTCGTGAGCTACGAGATCTTCGTGCGCCCGGCCATCCTCAAGATGATGGGTCGCACGCAGCTCTTCCGCCCGGAGGTGACCGCCACGCTGTCGGAGGACGTCGCAGGCCCGAGGGGGAAGCTGCAGTTCGCTCGCGTCCGTCTGGAGCGCAGCGACGACGGCTGGATCGCGACACCCACCGGCTCTCGAGGCTCGAACCTCATCTCGACGGTCGTCAAGGCGAACGGTCTGGCGATGGTGCCGGTCGGAACCGCCGTCGCCGAAGCTGGCTCGGAAGTCCGCGTGATCGTGTTCCGCTCCTCGGAGGACTGAGCGTGAACGAGCCGGCGCGGATCGTCGAGGTCGGGGGGAAGCAGATCACGGATCGGGAGGCGACCGCCGAGTGCATCTTGACGACGACCCCCGAGGCGTGCGCGCATCTGGTCGCCGGAACCCGCAAGGGCAAGCCGATCGAGGCCGCCCGCATCGCCGGCCTGATGGGGGTCAAACGCACGCCCGACCTCCTGCCGTTCTGCCACCCGATCTCCGTGACCGGCGCGGAGGTCGTCCTCGAGCCCGATGAGGGCGCGGGGACCGTCCGCGTCCAGGTGACGGTTCGGGCCAAGGATCGCACCGGCGCGGAGATGGAGGCGCTCACCGCCGCCGCCGTCGCCGCCTTGAGCCTCTACGACACGACGAAGGAGTTCGACCGCGCCGCGCACATCGACGGCCTGCGGCTCCTGGCGAAGTCGGGTGGCAAGAGCGGCGACTACCGGGCGGACTGAGCGGTCAGTTGGGATACGATGCGGGCATGTTGGGGACGTTCAACGACTGGATGCTGAGCCTCCCGGCGCTCCTGCTGGTGCTGGTCGCGCTCGCGACCCTCACCGTCATCGGGCTGACGCCGCTGCTGCTGTGGCTGGGGTACGCCGTGATCTCGACGCGGGATGCGTCGCGCGGCAGCCAGGATGCCGCGAAGCCGTAGGCGTTCCGGGAGCGGAGCCGGGACTCACCGTCCCGTCAGCGAGAAGTGCATGTAGTCCTTGAGCGAGTGCCAGTCGCCGCCCCATCCCCACCCGATCCCGGTGAACGCGCGCACGACAACGTCGTGCGGGTGGATCATGCCCGGTAGCTGCTGTGAGCGGTCGACGTACGGCAGGCACGCCTTGCGCAACACCTGACCGTCGCCCGTCACGTAGGGGTTCTGCGTCGGGTTGATGTCGATCGCCCATCCGTACGCGTGTTCCGAGAAACCGCTCGTTTGACCCGTGACCGGACGGCAGCTGAACGACGCGCTGACGTTCATGGTGCTGTACCAGTCGGACGGGCGAGGCGGGCGCCACTTCGCGGCAAGGGCGATCTTCTGGATGGGGAACCCTGCATCGAACAATCGATGGAACACCGACAGGACGTCGTCGGCCACCGTCTCGTTGATGATGAGCGGGCCCTGTTTCACCCGCCCGCCGAACGTCCAGTAGCTCACGGTCACCAGACGGAGATCGCGGATCGGGACGGGACATCCGGGGTGCCAGTTCCGGCCGATGAGCTCGTCCCTGAGCTGATCGTCGATCCACCTGACCGACCCGACGAACGCCGGCGACGGCGACGGTGTGGGAGGCGCGGGCGTGCCGCGGCCCGTCGTCGCCTGCGCAGCGGTGCACGCGGCGAGCAGGAACGGGACGACGACCATGGCTATCCGTCGATGATCCATCTTGCCCATCCTCTCATCGGATATGGCGTCGCATGCGGCCCGGATGGCCGAGCCGGGCTTCTGAGGCCGAACGATGTGGAAATCACATCGATGTGCTTCCCCACCCCATATGTCGCTGCTACCGTGCTGTTCCAGCCTAGATGTTGTGTTCGAACCGGGGGTCGACAGGCAGGAGGCTGGCGCGTGGATTGGCTACTCCTCGCGGCGTTGGGCATCATGTGGGTAGCGTTCCTGCTCCCGACGGACCGTCGGCGGCAGCGGACCGAACACAGCGTCGAAGATTTCGAACGCAGGATGGAGCTCTTGGCACACGCAGAGGCGCAAGGCAGCGAGGGGCGGTGGATCGTCACCCCCCGCAAAGGCGCACGGTTCGTGGGTGTGACGGAGCGCAGACGGGCGAGGGTGCGTGAACGACGCCGCAAGGTGCTCGTGTTCTTGCTCGAGTCCATCGGTCTGACGTTCCTCATCGGCCTGGTCCCGCCGCTGCACGCGGCGTGGGTGCTGACCGGCATCTTCGGCGGACTCCTCCTTCTGTACGTGTGGCTCTTGCTCACGATCAAGCATCGCGAAGGGGCCCAGCCACACGAGACGGCGCGCGCCGCGCGGCAGCCGGCACGGGTCAAGACGCCGGTCACCGCAGTGCCCCGGTACGTCGTCGACGGCATGAGCGGATGGGCCCGCCCCACGTTCAACGGGCTCGGTTCGGTCGGTGAGGGCGATCGGGTGCACGTGGTCGTCCGCCCCGCCGGCGACATGGCCGGCGCGTAGCCCGGCTCGTCGGGGCCCTTTGCTAGGCTGACCACTTCCTGGGGGTGTAGCTCAGCCCGGTAGAGCGCTGCCCTCGCACGGCAGAGGTCAGGGGTTCGAATCCCCTCACCTCCACCAGGAACCCGCTGCTACGCTCGCCCGCATCGACACTCCGCGGATCGACGTGGGCACGAAGGGCTTCCCGGCCGTCGAGGGGCCGGTGCCCCTCGACGACGTCGCCGGCCGCGGATGGTTCGCTCTCCGATCTTCCGACACCCGTGATGGTGCTCCGCGAGCGCGCGCTGGCCCACAACCTCTCGCTGATGGCCGAGTACTGCCGGGCCTGGGGCGTGGACATCGCGCCGCACGGCAAGACCACCATGGCTCCGCAGCTTTGGGATCGCCAGCTCGAGGCCGGTGCGTGGGGCATCACAGCGGCGACGGTCGATCAGGCTCGCGTCATGCGTGCATCGGGCGTCCCCCGCGTGCTGCTCGCGAACGAGCTCGTCGACCCCGTGTCGATCGCGTGGGTCGCCGAGCAGCTGGCCGATCCCGCGTTCGAGCTCATCTGCTACGTCGATTCCGATCGCGGCGTGGACATCCTCGAGGGGCACCTGCGAGCGCGCCGACCCCGCAGCCCGCTGCCGGTGTTGGTCGAGTTGGGGTTCGACGGCGGCCGGACGGGGTGCCGCACCATCCCGGAGGCGGTGCACGTCGCCGGGCGCGTGGCAGCTTCCGACGTCCTGCACCTGGCGGGCGTCGCCGGATACGAGGGGACCATCTGTCACGATCGGTCGCCCGAGTGCCTGGCGCTCGTCCTGTCGTACCTGGATCGCCTCAGCGAGCTCACACGGACCATGATCGATGCGGGGACCTTCGACGGCGACGAACGGATCGTCTGCTCGGCCGGCGGCAGCGCGTTCTTCGATCTGGTGGTCGACCGCCTGCGTGGCCCGTGGCCGGGAGACGCCGACGTCCGCGTGGTCCTTCGCTCCGGTTGCTACCTGACCCACGACTCGGGGATCTACGAACGGGTCTCACCGCTGCCCGCGCGTGACGGCGAGCGTGGGTTCCACCCGGCGATGGAGCTCTGGGGCTCGGTGCTGTCCCGGCCGGAGGCGGCTCTCGCCCTCCTCGGGTTCGGCAAGCGCGACGTGCCGTTCGACATCGACCTCCCGATGCCGCAGATCGTGCGCTCCCCCGAGGGCGACACCCGCGAGGCGGAGGGACTGCTGACGATCGTCGAGCTCAACGACCAACATGCGTACGCCCGGGTCGACGCCGGGCTGACGATCGACGTGGGCGACCGGGTCAGGTGCGGGCTGAGCCACCCCTGCACGGCGTTCGACAAGTGGCGCGCCATCCCGGTCCTCGACGACGACGACCGTGTGATCGGCGCCGTCGCGACCTTCTTCTAGCGCCGCGTCTCCGATCGGCCGCACGTCTCGTACGATGTTGCGACATGTCCGCCCGCCTCAAAGCCACTGCCGTGCTTGCGTCGTTCGCGATCGTGGTCGCGCTGTCGACCGCGGCCTCGGCGCGCACCACCGCGGCCCTCACCTTGACGGCGTCGTCGAAGAACGTGGCGTTCCACGAGAGCGTGACGTTCGTCGCGACGGTGGATCCGCCGGTGGCCGGCCAGCAGGTGAGCATCCTCGACGCCGCCGGGGTCGAGCTCGCCTCCGGGACGACGGGGTCGGACGGACGGTTCTCGGCGGACGTTCGCCCGGAGGCGAACCTCGTCGCCCACGCCTCGTCCCTCGGCGCGGACAGCACCTCGGTGTCGGTGGGCGTCCGGCCGCTCATGACGCTGACCTCGGGTGCGGTCCGGTTGTTCGACACCGTCACGGTTCGCGGGACGTTCAAGCCCGTCCGCGAGGGCCAGCGCGTCACGGTCGATCTCCAGCACCGCGGCCGATGTCGTGGCGACCAAGCGAGCGGCGATGGATGCGAACGGGCGATTCACGACGACGTTCTTCGTGTCGCGGGCCGGCAGCTATCGGGCGCGTGCATCGTTGGATGCATCGGATCTGCTGCCCGGACGCGCGGCGACCCCGCCGTCCGTCACCGTGCAGCCCGACCTCGCGCTGGGCGCGCACGGCATGTACGTCAACCTCTTGGAGCGTCGGCTCGTCCAACTGCACTACCACCTGGTCGGTGTCGACGACGTCTTCGACTACCGGACCGCCGACGCCGTGATGGCCTTCCACAAGGTGCAGGGGATGGCGCGCACCCAGACGGTCGATGCGGCGACGTGGCGCGCCCTGGGCACGCCCAAGCTCTTCGTGCCGCGGCATCGGGAGGACGGCGTCCACATCGAGGTCGATCAGACGCGCCAGGTGCTCGCCGTGGTTCGTGACGGCGACGTGGAGGCCATCATCCACGTCTCGACCGGCAAGCCCTCGACGCCCACGCGCGACGGGTCCTTCCACATCTACTCGAAGCTCGCGGGTTTCAGCCCGAAGCAGCTGTACTACCCGAGCTTCTTCGACGGGGAGCGGGCCATCCATGGGTGGACCGACGTCCCCAACTACGCCGCCAGTCACGGATGTGTCCGGATCCCGTACTGGATCGCCCTGTGGATGTTCGATCAGGACCCGATCGGAACGCCGGTCTACGTCTACCACTGATCGAACCTGGTCTGACCGATCCTGCGATCGGTCGTGAAGCAGCGTTCAAGGTCCGGGCCCTCGCGTGCCGACAACAGACCTATACCCCGGATCCCCAGGAGGGACCATGAAGGCTGGCAAGATCTCATACGCAGGCGTCGGCGTGGCCGTCGGCGGCGTGATCGGGTTCCTCGGCGTCATCGTGGGCTGGTTCAAGTTCTCGTACCCGCTCGGCAAGCGGCACCGCGACCGTGACGCTGAGCGGGACCCACGATTGGACCGGCACCGTGGCGATGGCCGCGGCGTTCGGAGCATTCGCGTTCGGCGGTGCGTACGTCCTGCTGCAAGACTCGCAGCTCCGCCGGATCACCGGCGTGCTCGGCGCGGTCTGTTCGGCGTTCCTGCTGATCATGTCGCTCGTCGGTTTCAGCCGGGTCGGCGACGCGGTCGGCGTGCCGGCAGCGGTCTTCACGACCGCCGCGGGAACGGGGCTCGTGATCTCGTTCTTGGGCGGCGTCATCGCGGTGGTCGGTTCGGTCCTCACCTCGCGGGAGATCCTGTCCGCAGGTCCGGTGCCCGCAGCCGACGTGCCGGCGGCAGCCGTCGAGGCCTGAGGCAACTCCCGGTACCCTGAGCCTCCATGTCGGAGGCGAAGGACCGGTCACGCACGTGGTGGACCCGCCCCGGACTCGACGTCCGGGGCGGTCGCCTGTTCGTCGCCGGCCGTGACGCCGAGGCTCTCGCCCGCGAGCACGGCACGCCGCTCTACGCCCACGATCTCGTGCGCGTCGCCGAACAGGCCCGCGCGCTCCGTTCGGCGTTCGATCGCGCGGGGCTGGACGGCCGGGTCCGTCTCGCCCTGAAGGCGCAACACGAGCCCGAGCTCCTGCGGTTCGTCCGCGGGCTGGGTCGGCCGGGGACGCCCGAGAGCGTGGGCATGGATGTGTGCTCGCCGGGTGAGGTGGAGTGGGCGCTCGAGCACGGGTGGCGCGAGGACGAGATCAGCTACACCGGCACGAACCTGTCCGATCGCGACCTCGATGTGATCCTCGCCCACCCCGACGTCCATCTGAACGTCGACCTGGTGACGCAGATCGATCGCGTGGGCCGCCGAGCGCGCGGGCGCACCATCGGCGTCCGCGTCAACCCGCGCGGCGGCGCCGGCTTCGCCGGCGGTGGCGGCACGCTCTACTCGGGCCCGCGGCCGACCAAGTTCGGGATCTTCCGGGAGCAGCTGCCGGAGGCGCTCACCGTCGCTCGTCGGCACGACCTCACGATCGACACCGTCCATCTCCACGTCGGGGACGGCTACCTCGACGACGGGCTGCCGGAGATCGAGGAGGTCCTTCGTCGCGTGGCGGAGATGGTGCGGATGCTGCAGGGCGAGGGATGTCCCATCGCCGAGGTGAACACCGGGGGAGGGCTCGGTGTGCCGCAAGGCGCCGGCGATGGTCCGCTCGACCTGGACCGATGGGCGTCGATCCTGGCCGCGCACCTCGGACCGCTGGGCGTCGCGATCGGCACGGAACCCGGAGACTTCCTGGTCAAGGAATGCGCGATCAACCTCGCCGAGGTCGTCACCGTCGAGGACCGGGACGGCGTGCGGTTCGTGGGCTTGGACGTCGGCTGGAACGCGATGGGGGAGCACTTCATCTACCACTCGCCGCTCGATCTGGTGCTCTGCCGGGCGGCCGACGCGCCCGCCGCCCGGGCCGTGACGATCAGCGGTCACATCAACGAGGGTGACGACCTGTTCGCGGAGGCGCTGCCGTTCCCCGACGTCGTGGAAGGTGACATCGTCGCGGCGATCAACGTCGGCAGCTACAACGCCTCCATGACGGCGGAGCACTGTCTGCGACCTCCCGCTCGCGCCGTGTTCTTCACGGACCGCGTCTGATGGATATGCTCGACGCGATGCCCCGATGAGCGAACGCACGCTGATCCATGCCGGCCGGCTGATCGACGTCGACCGTCAGGAGGTCGCGCGCGATCGGGTGATCGTCGTCGAGGGCGACCGCATCGCGGATGTGGTGTCGGACATGCCGGCGGAGACGTCGTCGGCCACGATCGATCTCTCCGGGCACACCGTGCTGCCGGGTCTGATGGACATGCACGCGCACATGGTCGGTGAGATGGAGACCGGGCTCGGGTACGCGGCCCTGGTCATGCGGACGGCGGCGCAGGAGGCGATGAGCGGCGTCCGCAACGCACGCGCGACGGTCGAGGCCGGGTTCACCACCGTCCGCGACGTGGGCACGTTCCGGGCGTTCGTCGACTGCGCGCTGCGCGACGCGATCGATGCGGGCGACACGCCCGGTCCCCGGATGATGTGCGCCGGCCCGTTCGTGACGGTCTCGGGCGGTGGCGGCGACGTCACCGGGCTCGCACCCGATGTCGACGCCGTGGTGCCGATCGACCTGCGCTTCGGTGTGGCGAACTCCGTGGACGAGGTTCGCCAACGGGTGCGGCGGATCCTCGGCGGCGGCGCCGACTTCATCAAGGTGATCGCGACCGGCGCCGTGCTCACGGAGGGCACGACGCCCGCCGCTCCGGAGTTCAGCGAGGACGAGATCCGCGCCGCGGTCGAGGAGGCCGCGCTCTACGGCACACACGTGGCGGCGCACGCGCACGGCGCCGAGGGGATCAAGCGCGCCGTGCGGGCGGGCGTCCGTTCGATCGAGCACGGCTCGCTGATGGACGACGAGGCCATCGACCTGATGGCGTCGCGTGGCACGTACCTGGTCGCCGACATCTACAACGGCGACTGGATCGCCGAGGAGGGCGCGCGCGGTGGGTGGTCGCCCGACGTGATCCGCAAGAACGAGGAGACGACCGGCGCGCAGCGCGACGGGTTCGAGAAGGCGGTGAAGGCCGGCGTCGCGATCGCCTACGGGACCGACAGCGGCGTCTACCCGCACGCGGTGGGTCGGGAGACAGTTCGCGTACATGGTGCGCCACGGCATGACGCCGATGGAGGCGATCCGGAGCGCGACCGTGGTCGCGTCCGAGCTGATGGGCTGGCAGGACCGGGTGGGCTCGATCGCTCCCGGGAAGTTCGCCGACCTGGTCGCCGTGCCCGGAGATCCGCTCGAGGACATCTCGGTCCTGGAGGACATCGGGTTCGTGATGAAGGGCGGCGCGGTCGTCAAGGGATGAAGGAGTGATCCAGATGGGCAAGCTCACGGCCGAAGAGATCGTCGAGCTCTCCAAGCGGTACACGCTCTACGACTGGCAGGCGCAGTCGAAGGCCTCGCCGATCGCGATCGAGCGGGCGGAGGGCATCTACTTCTGGAGCGTGGACGGCAAGCGCTACATCGACTTCAACAGCCAGCTGATGGGCGTGAACATCGGCCACGGCGACCGCCGCGTGACCGACGCGATGCATCGGCAGGCCGAACGGCTGGCCTACATCACGCCGTTCATGGCGTACGAGGAGCGAGCCCTGCTCGGCCAGAAGATGGCCGAGCTCCTGCCCGGAGATATCGAGAAGTCCTTCTACACGCTCGGCGGCGCCGAGGCGAACGAGAACGCCATCAAGATCGCCCGCCTGTTCACCGGACGACACAAGGTCATGGCTCGGTACCGCTCGTACCACGGTGCGACGTCGGGTGCGATGACGCTCACGGGCGATCCGCGGCGATGGGCGAACGAACCCGCGATGTCGGGGGTCGTGCACGTCCTCGACCCGTATCACGGTCCGCAGCGGCCGCAGGACGACGCCGAGACGGCGCTCGCGCTGCTGACGAGACGATCCAGCTCGAAGGACCCGGCACGATCGCCGCGTTCTTCCTGGAGACCGTCACGGGGACGAACGGGATCCTCATCCCGCCCGATGGCTACCTGCAAGGGGTCCGCGAGCTCTGCACGAAGTACGGGATCCTCATGGTGAGCGACGAGGTCATGTGCGGATTCGGGCGGACCGGCGAATGGTTCGCGGTGAACCACTGGGACGTGGTGCCAGACGTCATCACGTGCGCCAAGGGCCTCACGTCGTCCTACGCCCCGCTCGGAGCGCTCGGCATGCGCCCCGAGATCGCCGAGCATTTCGAGCAGAACGTCTTCTGGGGCGGCCTGACGTACAACACGCACCCGATCTCGCGTGGCGGCGGCGCTCGCAACGATCGCCGTGTACGAAGAGGACGAGCTGATCGAGCACACGCGGAAGATGGGCGACGTGATGGCTCGGCATCACCAGGAGCTGAAGGACAAGCATCCGTCGGTCGGCGCGGTCCGCAACATCGGGTTGTTCGGAGCGCTCGACCTGGTGAAGAACCGCGAGACGATGGAGCCGATGTCGCCGTTCAACGTGACGAACGACGTCATGGCGAGCGTCAATCGGTTCCTGCTCGACAACGGTCTCTACACGTTGACGCACTGGTGGACGCTGATGACGAACCCGCCGCTTCCGATCACCGAGGAACAGCTGTCGGAGGGGTTCGAGATCATCGACCGCGGCGCTCCAGATCGCCGACGAGGCCGTGGAGGAGTAGCGGGACGGGGATCCGTCAGGGCGCGACCGGCGCGTCGGCCCAGCGCTCGGCCCATCTGCGGAGCTCCTCGATCACGGTTTCGAGGTCCCGGCCCTCCTCGGTGAGGTGGTACTCGATCAGGACCGGGGTCGACGGCGTGACGTCGCGACGGACGATCCCATCGATCTCCAGCTGCTTCAGCCGCTCGGACAGCAGGGTGTCCGAGATGGGCGCGACGGCATCGCGGATGTCGGAGAACCGGGTCGCCCCCGCCAGCATGGCGCTCACGATCAGGGTGCTCCAGCGCTTCCCGAGCAGATCCGCGGCACGCTGGAAGTGCTCGCAGATCCCCGCATCGTGTTCGTTCTCCGGTCGCATGTGGGCCTCATCCTACGGTTCGCGCCTGCCGCTCGATAGGACCATCGGCGGCTGACGCTGATATCTTCAGTAACTCCGGAATACTGAGCTACTATTCCCGCGTTAGTGCCTGTGTAGCGGTCGTCACAGGGGTGATGACCCGAGCACGAAGGAGGAGCACATGTCGCAGGCCATCAGAGAGGTCGAGGACCTGACCTTGCCGGTCCCCGGCGCGTACGAGCTGGACGTCTTCCACACGACCGTGGGATTCGTCGCCCGGCACATGCTGACGAGGGTCCGCGGGCCGGTTCACGGACTTCTCGGGCACCATCGAGGTGGCCGAGCGCCCCGAGGACTCGTCGGTGAACGTCGAGATCAAGACCGCGAGCATCCAGACCGACACCGGCAAGCGCGACGACCACCTCAAGAGCGGGGACTTCCTCCTGGTCGAGGAGTACCCGCTGATCACGTTCAGGAGCACGGCCGTGCGTCCGACCGGCGGCACGAGCTTCGAGCTCGACGGCGACCTGACGATCAAGGACGTCACGAAGCCGGTCACGCTCACGGGCGAGTACCTGGGGACGGGCCCCGGCATGGACGGGGAGACGCCGATGCTGGCCGCGACCGCTTCGGTGACGATCGACCGCGAGGACTGGGGCGTCAACTGGAACATGGCGGTCGAGACCGGCGGGTTCCTGGTGAGCAAGAAGGTCGTCCTCGAGATCGAGGTCGAGGCGCACAAGGTCAAGTAACGACGCGTCGCGCTAGTCCACGACCCGGGGGCCGCTGGCCCCCGGGTCGTACCACTCCAGCTCGAACAGGCGGTCGTAGCGGACGACCACGTCTCCCGCGACCCACAGGTCGGACGTCCAGCCATCGGGGAGCGACGTGAACCGCCACCGGACGGCGGCGAACCTCCCCACGGCGGTCTCCACCTCTTCGTGGCCGATCAGCTCGTACCGCTGCCGCTCGAGCGTCGGCTCCAACGTGACGGGCGCCAGGTAGACGACGTCGATCTCGGTCGTGTCCGTCAGGCGTCGCGTCGTGATCAGGTTGGTGGCGGGCGTGAAGTAGTCCAGATGACGGTCGGGCTCCCACGGGAGCTCGACCGTGACGCCGTCGCGAGCGCCCGTGAGCGCACCGCCGTGCGGCTCGAGCAGGATCCGGTGCTCGCCGGTGTCGACGCGGATCCGGACCGGACGCCAGTCGGCGTCGACGACCACGTCGAACGTCTCCACGTGCGGGGCCGGATCGGTCGTCTGGATGTCGGAGAAGTAGCGCCATCCCATCGGACCGGGCGCGCAGCGGAACTCCTCGGTGCCGACGCGCACGCCGTCGTCGCCGAGGACGGCGTACCGTCCGGCCGGCACGCCTAGAACGTCTCCGGCATGCCCAGGTCGCGCGCGATGATCAATCGGTGGATCTCGCTGGTGCCTTCCCCGATCTCCAGGACCTTCGCGTCCCGATAGAAGCGCGCGACGGGGAAGTCCTCGATGAAGCCGTACCCGCCGTGGATCTGAACCGCCTCTCGCGCGTTGTCGACCGCCGCCTCGCTCGCCGCGAGCTTCGCGAGCGACGCGGCCGCCACGTAGTCACGCCCCTGATCCTTCAGCCACGCCGCGCGGTACGTGAGCAGGCGCGCCGCCTCGGCCCTCGCGCGCATGTCGGCGATCTTGAACTGGATCGCCTGGTGCCCGCCGATCTGCTTGCCGAAGGCCTCTCGCTGAAGCGCGTACGTGACGCTCTCGTCGAGGCAGCCCTGCGCCAGACCGACGGACAGCGCGGCGACCCCGATCCGTCCGTCCGCGAGGACCGCGAGGCATTGCGAGAACCCTCGCCCTCGCTGGCCCAGCAGGTTGTCCTGCGGGACGCGGCAGTCCCGGAACACCAGCTCGTGCGTGTCGCTCGCCCGCCAACCGAGCTTGCGGTAGGACGGGGCGGCCTCGAACCCGGGCGTGTCCGTCGGCACGACGATCGTCGAGATGCCGTGCGGCCCGCCCGCCGGCTCGGTCGCCGCGGCGACGATGTTGAACGTGGAGATCGCGGTTCCGGAGTTCGTGATGAACGCCTTCGAACCGTCGACGACCCAGTCGCCGTTCTCGAAGCGACCCGTCGTGTGGACCTCGGCCGCGTCGGAGCCGGCGCCGGGCTCGGTCAGCCCGAATCCGCCCAACGCCTCGCCTCGCGCGAGCGGCGCGAGCCAGCGCTCCTTCTGCTCGTCGGTGCCGAACCGGTTCAGCAGATTGCCCGCGAGCCCGATCGCCGCCGACAACGTGATCGCGATCGACTGGTCGACCCGGCCGAGCTCCTCGAGCGCGAGACAGACCGTGACGGCGTCGGCGTCGGATCCTCCGTATGCCTCGGGGAACGGCAGGCCGAACAACCCGAGGTCGCCCATCTGCTTCACCACGTCGAGCGGGAGCTTCTCCTCGCGGTCGGCCTCGGCAGACCGCGGCTTGACGACGTCTTCGGCGAACTCCCGGACGACGCCGCGGAACGCCTCCTGCTCCGAGGTTAGGTCGAAGTTCATGCTTGCCGGAAGCCCTCGATGTCCAGGATGGATCCCGTTCGCTCCGCCGAGACGACGGCCTCGATCTGCGCGCCGATCTGCCACGGGCCGCTGCCGAGCAGGCGATGCATCAGGACGGTGTCGGCGCCGTCGAGCTTGACGAGGCCGATCGTCTCTGGCTCGTCGAGCGGTTCGCCGTCGATGCCGACGTAGCCCGTCGTGAACGACTCGAGGGTTCCTCCGGGACCGCACTCCGTGTCGGCGGCGAGCTCCGCGAAGCAGCGCTCGCAGAAGATCCGCGCGGGGAGGTACGTCACGCTGCACGCCTCGCATCGCGATCCGAGGAGCACGCCCCGGTCGCGCAACGCCTCGAAGAACGCGGTGTTCCCCACGCCCGGCGTGTAGTGGAACGCGACCGGCAACTCACCATGAACGGTTCGTGCCACTACGCATCACCTCGTGGCCGGAAGTACGCGATGTCCAAGATGGAGCCCGTCCGCTCCTCGAGCGGCCGCCACACCGCCTCGACCGCCATCCCGATCCGCACGTCGTCCGGTGCCACCTCGCCGAGCTTGTGGAGGAACCCGCCGCTGCTCGCGCCGTCCAGCCGGATCACCGCAGGCAGCTCCGGCGGGTCCACGGGGTGCATGTCCCACGACACGTGGCAGATCGAGAACGTCTCGACGAGCCCCGTCGCCTCGACCTCCTCCCAGCGATCCGTCGGCCGGAAGCATCGCTCGCAGAACTTCCGCGGCGGCACGAGCGTCCGCTCGCACGCCACGCAATGCGTCGCGACGATCCGTTCATCTCGCAGGCCTTCGAGGAACGCGCCCATCGCCTCACCGGCGTCCCACTCGAATGAGATGTCGAGCGCGTCGTCGACGGAGCCCACCGCGGAGTGGAAGTCCGCATCCGACAAGGGATGGCTTGGGGGCAAGGTCGAAGGCATGGAGGAGGTGGCGGCCCCGCGGAGCGGGGCATGGGATGGCTGGGCAAGCGGAGCGGGGCCGCCGCCGCCACCCCGCCGCGCGACAGCCGAGCCGGCCCCGTCGGCCGCCATGACAACGACCGTGCCGACCTGCATGAGGTCTCCCCAGGCCTGCGCCACTCCACGTTCCGGCGTGCCGGGCACCTGGCGGGCTCCGGCCTCGCCGCGCAGCTGCCAGAAGAGCTCGGCGATCTTCATCAGCCCGGCGGCGGCGATCGGGTTGCCGACGCCGAGCAATCCGCCCGACGGGCAGCACGGGAGGTCGCCGTCGCGCGCCGTGACGCCGTCGCGCGCGGCCTCCGGCGCCTTCCCCTTGTCGAACAGCAGCAGCCCCTCGAGGTGGTGCAGCTCCTTGTAGTCGAACGGGTCGTACGGCTCGGCGATGTGGATCTGCTTGCGCGGCTCGGCGATGCCGGCCATCTCGTAGGCCATGCGCGCGGCGTTCTCGACGTACTCCGGGTAGGAGAGGTCGCGGTTCGTCCAGTAGGTGGTGTCGAGGTTCCAGCCGACGCCGTCGACCCACACGGGCTTGTCCGTCAGGCGTCGCGCGGCGTCCTCGCTCGCCATCACGATCGCGACGGCCCCGTCGCTGATGGGCGAGACGTCGAGGCGCTGGACCGGCCACGCCAGGACCTCGCTCGCGAGAACGTCCTCGATCGTGATGTCGGCCTGTCCGAGCAACGCGGCTGGGTGATCGGCAGCGTTCCGCTTGTTCTTCACCGCCACAGCCGCGATGTCGCGCTTGTCCAGTCCGTACCGCTGCATGTAGCGGTTCATCTCGAGCGCGAAGATCCAGAGCAGGTTCGGGCCGAGCGGGCGTTCGATGATGTTGTCGAAGATCGTCAGGAACGCGCCCTGCGGATGCGGCTGGCACGACGACATCTTCTCCTCGCAGATCACGAGCGCGACGTCGGCCATGCCGGACGCGACCGTGTACCAGCCCTGGATCGGCGCGAACACGCCGGTGCCGCCGCCGACGTAGGTCCGGATGTACGGCTTGCCGACCGCTCCGCAGCCGTCGGCCAGGTAGTCGCCCTTGCGGTGCACGCCGTCGAACGCGTCGGGCGCCGATCCGCTGCAGACGATGTCGACGTCGGCGAGCGTGAGCTCGCACGACTGCAGCGCGGCGCTCGCGGCCTGCCACGACAGCTCCTTGCCGGTCTCCTGCGCGCGCCGCACGAACTTCGTCATGCCGGCGCCGATCACCGCGACGCGACGCCCGGTCATGCATGCTCCTCGTACTCGAACAGCGCGAGCACGTTGCCGTCGGGGTCGTTGAACTCAACGAAGCGCGGACCCAATCCTTCGCCACCGCCCTCGTGCCCGACCTCCACGTCGCGCGCCGCGAGCTTGACCTTGGCCGCGTCGAGGTCCGCGACGGTGAACGCGAGGGTCCCGCCCGGGCGGACCGGGCCCGAGCCGGCCCCGTGCAGTCCGACCTGGATCGGTCCGGCACCGAGCTGTGCCCACTCCTCGCCGAAGCGATAGCCGAGCTCGAGCTCCAACACGTCGCGGTAGAACGCGACCGCCCTATCCATGTCGCTGACGAAGAAGTAGACGAGGTCCGCGTCCCCCAACATCTACCCGGCTCCCCGCAGCACCGCGGTCGCCGCCGACGAGCTCGGCACGCCCCGCCACGACTGCACGACGCCGATCCGGGCGTCGCCGGCTCGGAGCTGCTCGACGCAGGCGAGGAACCGCGCGAGGCCGTTCGCCTCGTGGAGATGTCCTTCCCCGAGCGCGCCTCCCGAACGGTTCACCCGCGCCGGGTCGAGGCCCTGCAGCCCGAGCGCGTCCAGGTGCTGCAACTGCTTGTACGCGAACGTGTCGTCGACCTCCGCGGTGTCCACGTCGCCGGGCGTGACGTCCGCTTGGCGGTACGCCATCTCGCCCGCGCGACGCGCCGCCACGGCCTCGCCCCAGTTCCGGCTCTCCAGGCTGGGCGCGTCCTGGCTCCATCCGACGCCGTCCACCCAGACCGATGCGTGGTGGCCTCGATCCTCGGTGGCCAGCACGGTCACCACGCAGCCGTCCGTGCTCCGCGCCGTCTGCTCGCTGGTCAGCGGGTCGAACAGCACGGTGGGGTCTGAGAGGTCCGCGTACGCGGCGCGGGGGTTCGTCGCTGCGTGCCCGCGGTTCCGGGTCGCGACCTCGGCGCACTCGCCCGCCGTTCGGCCGCTCTCGTAGAGGTAGCGGCGCATCTCCAACCCGGCGACGGCGAGCGCCGGCACGTCCAGCGGCCGGTTGAGCACCGGATCGAGCGCGAAGCGCTCGATCCGGCCGTGCGAGACCACGTCGGACGCCTTCGAGTGGGCCTCGACCGCCACCATCCTGGCGATCCCCGAACGGATCAGCATGACCGCGGTCGCGATCGCGAAGAGCCCGTCGGAGGCGACGGTCTGCACCGGTCGTTGGACCGCGCCGAGCTGGTCCGGGACGTACTCGTCGAAGATGCTCGTCCCCTCTTCGAAGTCCTCGGACGCGCAGACGAACGAGTCGATCTCCGTGCGGGCGTCGATGCCGGCGTCCGCGTAGGCGGTCCGCGCGGCCTCGAACATCAGCTCCTTGTACGAGACGCCGGAGGTGGTGGGGGAGAAGCCGGACCAGCCGATCCCCACTACCCCGACTCGCGGCTCCATCCCCACGGTTATACCGTGTCGGCGTGCAGGACGTCGTGTGGACCCCGTCGCCCGAGTACGTGGAACGCGCGAACGTGACCCGGTTCATGCGTGCCCACCAGATCGAGACGTACGAAGAGCTGGTGGCGCGATCCGTCGGCGACATCGTGTGGTTCTGGGACGCCGTGGTCCGTGACCTGGGGATCTCGTTCCTGACGCCGTACGACCAGGTCCTCGATACGTCCCGAGGCGTCGAGTGGGCGACGTGGTTCACGGGTGGGAAGACCAACGTGGCGCATCAGTGCGTGGACGTCTGGGCCGATCGAACCCCCGAGGCGGTCGCGGTCGTGTGGGAAGCCGAGGACGGCGACGTCCGCCGGGTCACCTACCGAGAGCTCCGTGAGCTGACGGACCGGCTGGCGCACGGGCTGCGGTCGCTCGGGGTGGGGGAACGCGATGCGGTGGGCATCTTCATGCCGATGGCGATCGAGACCGTGGCCGCGGTCATGGCGTGCTCCAAGCTGGGCGCGATCTGGGTCCCGATCTTCAGTGGGTTCGGTCCCGAGGCGGTCGCCGCGCGCCTTGCGGACGCCGGCGCGAAGGTGCTGATCACCGCGGACGGCACGGTGCGGCGCGGCCGTCCGGTGCCGATGAAGGCGATCGCGGATCGCGCGGCGAACGACGTCGTGAGCGTCGCGCACGTCCTGGTGTGGTCCCGGCTCGGGGACGACGCGTCGCCGCGGAACGAGTGGCGGGACGTCCGGTGGGAGGAGCTCGTCGCGTCGCAGCCCGCACGCTTCGACACGGAACCGCTCGACAGCGAGCACCCGCTCTTCATCGGATACACCAGCGGCACGACCGGAACGCCGAAGGGCGTGCTGCATGTGCACGCGGGCTTCCTGGTGAAGATCGCGGAGGAGGTCGCGTACCAGGTCGACATCCGTCCCGGTGACGTGCTGCATTGGGTCACGGACCTGGGGTGGATCATGGGGCCGTGGGAGATCGTCGGCGCGCTCGCCCTGGGCGCGACCGTGGTGCTCACCGAAGGTGCGCCGAACTTCCCGGGTCCGGATCGGCTGTGGGAGACGGTCGAGCGCCACGGCGTCACGACCCTGGGCGTCTCGCCGACGTTGATCCGCGCGCTGATCCCCGGCGGCGTCGAACCCGTTCGCGCGCACGACCTCACGTCCCTGCGGATCCTGGCGTCAACCGGTGAGCCGTGGAACCCCGAGCCCTACCGATGGCTGCTGGAGGAGGTCGGCGGGGGCAGGTGCCCGGTCATCAACCTGTCGGGCGGCACCGAGGTCGGCGCGTGTTTCCTCTCACCGCTGCCGATCACCGAGCTGAAGTCCTGCACGTTGCGCGGGCCCGCGCTGGGGATGGACATCGACGTCTGGGGACCCGACGGGAAACCGGTCCCGGCCGGCGAGGTGGGGGAGCTCGTGTGCAAACAGCCGTGGCCCGCCATGACGCGCGGCGTCTGGGGCGACGACGAGCGCTACCTGGAGACCTATTGGCGAAGGTTCCCCGGGGTCTGGGTGCACGGCGACTGGGCGAGCATCGACGACGACGGCTTCTGGTTCCTTCACGGACGATCCGACGACACGCTCAGCATCGCCGGCAAGCGGCTCGGGCCCGCGGAGGTCGAGAGCGCGCTGTCGTCGCACCCCGCCGTCGCCGAGTCCGCCGCGGTCGGCGTCCCGCACGAGGTCAAGGGCGAGACGATCTGGTGCTTCGTCGTGGTGAAGCCCGGCGTCGAACGGACCGATGCGCTTGCCGCAGAGCTTCGTTCGGTGGTGGCGGATCAGCTCGGCAAGTCGTTCGCGCCCTCGAAGGTGCTCTTCGTCGACGAGCTCCCCAAGACGCGGAGCGCCAAGATCGTCCGCCGCGCGATCCGGGCCACCGCCATCGGGGAGGATCCCGGGGATCTTTCCAGCCTGGAGAACCCCGCCTCGCTCGACTCGATCCGCGCGGCCCTCGGCTGAGGTTTCGCTCCTGCCCGCGTTGGAGATACCTCTGATGCGCGTCCCCGTCGGAGGGATGTCGTCGACGAAGGGGGAGATCGCGATGGATACCGGTTCGAGCAAGACGATCGGCAGGATGTCGTCCCACTGGCGTTCGATGCGCGACGCGAAACGTGTGGACCGCCTGGATGAGGAGAACGATCGCCTGCGGACGGAGCTGCGCATGACGCGGTCGCAGCTCGATCGCGAACGAGAGCGGCAGCACGACGTGCTCGACGCGCTGAACCGCGCGTCGGAGCGCAAGACGAAGGTCACCGCGAAGCCTCGCGGAGGGTTGCTCCGCATGGTCCTCGTCGGAGGCGTCGCGTACGTGTTCGGCACGAAGGCCGGCCGAGAGCGGTACGAGCAGATCAAGGCCTGGTCGTCCTCGATGAAGGACCGCATGTCGCACCGGGTCGACGAGGTGGACACCTCGGCACCGGGCGTGGGGCCGAAGCCCAACCCGATGACCGAGAGCGGGATCCGTCCTGCGAAGGAAGTGGGATCGAACGGCCCTCGCTCCATCTGAGTTGACCATCCGCTCTCGCCTCCGGGGCCCTTAGACTTCCCCCCATGCGTGTCGCCCTCTGTCAGATGCGCTCCGGCGAAGACGTCGACGCCAACGTCGCGCTCGCGGAACGGTTGTTGGAGGAAGCCGCCGATGGCGACGCGGACCTGGCCGCGTTGCCGGAGGTCTTCACGTACCTCGGCTCTGCAGCGGGCCGAGCCGCGGCTGCGGAACCGGTTCCCGGTTCGACCACCGACCGGCTCGCGGCGATCGCCCGTGCGCGCGGGATGTGGGTGCTCGGCGGCAGCGTGATCGAGTCCTCCGATGACCACCGGTACGCGACGTCCGTCCTGCTCGATCGCGACGGTGAGCTGGTGGCGACGTACCGGAAGATCCACCTCTACGACGTGGATCTTCCAGGGCAGCCGCCGTTCCGCGAGTCGGCGACGTTCACCGCCGGCGACCAGCTGGTGACGCACGAGACCGATGTCGCTCGGCTCGGCCTGTCGATCTGCTACGACGTCCGGTTCCCCGAGCTGTACCGGGGGCTGATGGTCATGGGCGCGGAGGTGTTGTTCGTGCCGGCGCAGTTCCAGCACGAGACGGGGAAGGACCATTGGGAGGTCCTGCTCCGCGCGCGCGCGATCGAGAACCAGTGCTTCGTGGTGGCGCCCGCGCAGTGGGGAACGTTCGGCGATCCGGAGAAGGGCCGGCGTTCCTACGGCAACTCGATGGCCGTAGACCCGTGGGGTCGTGTGTTGGTGCGCGCACCGGATGAGGGGGACGGGGTCTGGTTCGCCGATCTCGACATGACCGAGCTCCGGCGCGTCCGTCAGGTGCTGCCCGCGCTCCAACATCGACGTCTCGGGCTGACCTGCTGATGCGACGCGAACTCCCGGACGGGGCTGGAGCTCGACGACGATCGCGCGCGCGTGGACATCGACGCGGTCCACCGGTTCCTGTCCGAGGAGGCCTACTGGGTGCGCGGTCGCTCGCGAGAGACGATCGAGCGGCTGGTGCGGGAGTCGACGCGCGTGGTCGCCGCGTACGACGGCGATCCGTTGATCGCGTTCTGCCGCGTGATGTCGGACGGATCGAACATGGCGTGGCTCGGCGACGTCTTCGTGATCCCGTCCCACCGAGGCCGCGGCGTCGGCGTCGAGCTGGTCCGCGAGGCCGTGGAGTTCCCCGAGCATCGAGACCTCATGTGGTTCCTGGGCACGCGAGACGCCCACGGGCTCTACGCGAAGTTCGGCTTCCAGCCGCCCAACGAACGAACGATGGTCCGCTCGCGCCGCGAACCCTAGATCACGTTCACGCGAGCGTTGCAGCGGTTCCGTTTCCCCTGCCAGGCCATCATGCGTACCATCGGGCGTCCCCCCAGGAGACAAGGAGCACATGCCTGGAATGGCCGGCAACCTCTTCGGTCGAGACGATGAGCTCGCCGAGGTCGCGCGATTCATCGAGTCCGTCCCCGCGGGCCCGTGTGCGCTCCTCTTCGGAGGTGAGGCGGGGATCGGCAAGACGGCTCTGTGGTTAGAGGCTGTCGGGGCGGCGCGAGGATCAGGGATCGTCGTGCTCTCCACGCGCCCGGTCGAGTCCGAGACGACGTTCTCCTACTCAGCTCTCGGAGATCTCCTCGAGCACGTGTTCGAGGCGGTGGCGGGCGACATACCGGCTCCCCAGCGGCGAGCCCTGGGGATCGCGCTGGTGCGGGCCGAGGCCGATGGCCCTCCGCCGGATCAGCACGCGGTTTCGATGGCGGCGCTCGGAGTGCTCAGGGTCCTCGCGGCGTCGGCTCCGCTCATCCTCGCCATCGACGACGTCCAATGGATCGATCCGTCGTCGGCTCGCGTGCTGGGGTTCGCCGTTCGCCGTCTGAAGGATGAGCGGGTCGGCATCCTCGCCACCGCACGGACCGGTCTGCACATCGCGGTCGAGCTGTCGCAGGCCCTCGATCGGGTGATGGTGCGGCGCGTGACGGTGGGGCCGATAGCCAAGAAGGAACTCGGTGCTCTCCTTCGAGATCACCTCGGATCGGCGCTCCCCCGACCACTCGTTGCCCAACTCCATGAGGTCTCCGGCGGGAACCCGTTCTACGCTCTGGAGATCGCTCGGGGCCTGGAGCGCCAAGGCGCCCGCCCGGATCCGCGAGAACGTCTGCCCGTACCGGAAGACCTTCAGCAGTTGCTCGGAGCTCGCCTCGCAGCGCTTCCGACTTCCTCTGTCCAGCCGCTCCTCACGGTCGCCGCGACGGCTCGGCCGACGGAGGATCTCGTCCTCGCGGTGGCTGGACGCAAGGACCAAGCTTCGGCCGGTCTCGGGGCGGCGGAGGCCGCGAGCGTCATCCGTCGAGAAGGGGGATCGATCCGGTTCACGCACCCGCTCCTCGGATCGACGGTCTACGCCGCGGCCACACCACAGACGAAGCGCCGCCTTCACGGCCGGTTGGCGGAGCTGGTCCTCGACATCGAGGAGCGGGCTCGCCATCTCGCCTTGTCGACCACAGGTCCGGACGCGGACGTGGCGGAGGCGCTCGAAGACGCGGCTCGGCACGCTCGCGCACGGGGAGCCCCCGACGCCGCCGCCGGATTGGGCGAGCTCGCTCGGCAGCTCACACCCCTGGAGGACGAGGAGGGGCTCAGACGACGAAGCATGGACGCCGCCGAATATCACTTCGATGCCGGCGACGCGCCGCGCGCGATCACCCTGCTCGAAGAGGCAGCCGCCTCCTCGCCTCCCGGTCCTGGGCGAGCGGAACTCCTGTTCCGACTCTCGTCGATGAGCTGGATGAACCTCGAACGCGGCGTTCGTGACCCCCTCGAGCGAGCGCTGCTCGAGGCGGGCGACGACCCCGAGCTCCTGGCCGGGATCCACCTGGACCTCGCGTGGGTCGACATCTACCAGGGCGATCTTGCCGCGGCCTCGGACCACGCGCGACGATCGATCGATCAAGCGGACAGGGTCATCGACCCCGCGACCAAGGCCGACGCCCTCTCGACGTTCGGGATGGTGGAGTTCCTTTCAGGCAGACCGGCGGACGACGCGATGTCCCAGGCTCTCGACCTCCAGGACATCGGGATGAAGGGGGGATCGTGGACCGAAGCGTCGGTCTACACCACCCCACGTTCCGTCATCGGCCTCCAGCAGATGTGGGCGGGGCAGCTCGACGAAGCCAGGACGACGCTTGAGCACGAGCTCGCCGAGTACGAGCGCCACGCGATGTTCACCGTCCGCCAGGAGGTCTTGTGCTACCTGGCAGAGCTCGAATGCCGGGCCGGTAGGTGGCACGTCGCCGAGGCCTATGCGGCCGAGGCGATGGAGACCGTTGTCGAATCGGGTCAGACAGCGACGCAGCGTCACGTCGTCCTCTTCAACCAGGCGCTCGCCGCGGCCTATCTTGGACAGGTTGACGTCGCCCGGAGCTGGGCGACGGAAGGGGTTCATCTTGCGCTGTCCAACGACGACACCTTCAACGCCAACTGGAACCGCGCGGTGCTGGGATTCCTCTCGCTTTCGCTCACGGAGCATGAGCAAGCGCTTGAGCATCTGGAGCCGGTCGTGCGGTACCTCGACCTGATGGGGTCGGCCGAGCCCGGCATCATCCCTTGCATCCCGGACGCTATCGAGGCCTTGATCTCGCTCGGCCGGCTGGATGAGGCGGGGTTGCTGCTCGACCGGTTGACGGAGCAGGGTCGGGCCCTCGGTCGTTCGTGGGCGCTAGCGGCGTCGGCTCGGTGCCGTGGGCTCCTCATGGCCGCGAGTGGCGACATCGTCGGAGCGCGCGCCGAACTCGAGCGGGCACTCGTCGAGCACGGCGACGCGCAGCAGCCGTTCGAGCTCGGTCGGACCCTGATGGTGAAAGGACAGGTGGAACGGAGGGCCAAGCAGAAGCGCGTCGCGCGCTCCAGCTTGGACCAAGCCCTTCGTATCTTCGGGTCTCTCGGCGCTCCACTGTGGGCGGAGCGGGCTCGATCCGAGCTGTCGCGTGTCGGCGGACCTGCCGCACCGGGCGAGCTCACTCCCACTGAGCGACAGATCGCCGAGCTCGTGGTGGAAGGGCTCACGAATCGGGAGGTCGCGGACGCTCTGTTCGTGAGTGTGAAGACGGTGGAGGCGAACCTCTCGCGCATCTACCACAAGATGGGTGTTGGGTCTCGGCGAGAGCTGCAACGGGTCATGCGACCCGCCGACCCGGCGCCTGGGCCCGATTAGCAGCAGCGTGCCGACTCATACGTAGGGTTCATCCCCGATTCCCCCTGAGCGCGCGCCGCCTAGCGTCGTCGCAACCGGGTCGCGGAGGCGATCCCAAGGGGGTGAGGACATGGAGGCGATCGAGCAGGGGATCCGGCGTTCATGGGTCGACGACCGTGGAACGACTCCGCATCGCGATCCTCGTGGCCGTCTTGGTCGTGGGGCTCCTCGCGGGATTCGGCCTCGGCCGCGCCACCGGCGGCTCTCGGGTCGCGCCAGCGTGGCCCGCGCCGATGGCGCATGGACCGGGGCATGTACCACGGGTCTGGGTCGACCGGCCATGAAGGGGCGAGGTCGGATGGCCAGGACGTTCGCGACGTTCGGAGCCGTGCTGGGCGTTGCACCGCAGGAGCGTTCGTGTTCGGCGCGGCGTCGGCGTCGTCTGGGCCTCACGGCTCCGGTCACGATCACGGTGTTCGAGCACTCCGATCACGACAAGGTCATCGACGTCGGCAAGAAGGGTGACTCGACCGGCGACATCTTGACGTTCCACAACGATGTCTACGACGGAACAGACACCGCGAGGGCGGGCACGAACCAGGGTCAATGCGTTCGAGAGAGCCCGAAGGCCGGCACGTGGGAGTGCTGGTGGACGACCTCACTGGAGGGCGGACAGATCACGGTCGAGGGGCCCTTCTCCGACACGAGCGACACGGTCTTCGCCGTGACCGGTGGCACAGGGCTCTACGAGAACGCCGGCGGATCCATGAGCGTGAGGGCGTTCAACGGAGGTGCGGAGTACGAGCAGACGTTCAGTCTGATCCCGTGAACCGATCGACCTGCGGGCGAGGTGTTCCGATCCCGAGTCCTAGCGAGGGTCATGCGAGGTCATCCGGTGTGTCGACGTCGCGAGGCGCCGGTCCGTCCACGGCGACCTCCTCGACCCACTCGGGGTGCGAGGCGATCAGGATGCGGGCTCCGACGTCGCCGTGCAGATGGCCGGCCTCCGCGTAGATCTCGCGCGACAGCAGGGACGGACCGGGACCGTCCTCGTACATCGCTCGGACCACCTGCTTCCGCGTGGCGCGGAACCCCGAGATGAGCGACCGGATCACGTCCGGCGTGACGCCTGGCTGGTCGGCCATCAGGATCACGGCCGCCTCGCTGTCGTCGTCGAGCGAGTGCAGGGCCGCGGCGAGCGATGTCGCCTGTCCGTCCCGGTAGGCCTTGTTCCAGACGATCCGCGCATCGTGCGGCAGGGCCAGTGCCGACGCCACCGCAACCGCATCGTGGCCGGTGACGACGACGATCTCATCCACGCCGGCTTCGGCCAAAGCATCGATCGCGTGTTGGGCGAGCGGTTTCCCGTCCACGACGACGACCTGCTTCGTCCCGCCGAACCGCGATCCGGTGCCGGCCGCGAGCACGACGCCCGAGATCACGGGACTATGACTTGGGCTTCAGCCCGAAGAGCTTGCGGAAGAAGTTCGCGATGATCGACCAGATCGCCGCGATGCCCAGCCGGATCCCGCCGACGGGCTTCGCGACCACGGGCGGCCTGGCCGGCGCCGCCGCCGCCGCTGCCGCACCGGCCTCGGCCGCCTCGCCCTCGCGGGTCGTCTGCTCGGCGGCCATCGACTCCTGCAGGCAATCCGCGAACGTCTGCGTGAGCTTCTTCGAGATCTCGGGGAGCAGTCCTCGGGACAGCTGCGCGGCCGCGCCCGTGAGCGTGATATCGGCTTCCATCTTCACGGTGGTCACGCCGTCGCCGGGACCAGGTTCGAGCCACGACGTCACCTTGGCGTTCGCGGCGCCCTTGCCCTTCTGCTCCATGCCCTTGGCGGACAGCACCACGCGATGCGCCGCGTCGTCGCGGCTCTCGATCGTGACGGTCCCGGCGAACGCCATGCTCACCGGTCCGAACTTGGCGTTGAGCTTGCCCTTCCAGTTCTTGTCGTCGACGACCTCGGTCAACTCGGCGCCCGGCATGCAGGGAGCGATCTTCTCGACGTCGAGGAGGTAGTTCCAGAGGAAGTCGGTGGGCGCGGCGACGGTGAACTCGTTCTCGATCAGCATGTCGGTCAGCCTATCGGGTCGGCGTCACGGAGCGACGGTCGCGTAGCGCGCCGGGTCCGACTCGAAGGACTCGAGGCAGCCGGCGGAGCAGAAGTAGTACGTGCGGCCGTCGTGGACGGTGCGGTAGCGGGCGTCGGCCACGTCGACGGTCATCCCGCAGACCGGGTCGATCTCCTCGTGACGCGCGGGCGTCTCGATGACCGCTCCCGTCTCCAGCGCGCCGGCGGCGCGGAGCTGCACGATCTCGGCCAGGATCGCAACGGCGATCTCATCGGTCGCCACGTGACCCAGATCCAATCCCGCGGGTGCGTGCACGCGCGCCAGAGCCTCCTCCGAAACCCCGCGGTCGCGGAGATAGCCGAGCACCGCGTCGGCCCGCTTGCGGGACGCGACCAGGCCGACGTAGCCGGCCGGCGTCGCGAGCGCGTGCTCCAGCGCCTCCTCGTCGAAGTGACCCTGCGTGGCGACGACCACGTACGAACGTTCGTCGACGTCGGCTCCGAGGTCGGCGCTGTCCTCGACCAGGACGCTCCGCCAGCCGAGCCCGGTCGCCAGCGCCGCGAGCGCTCCCGCGGCGGGGGAGCGACCGATCGCGACGATCTGCGGTTGCGGCAGGACGGGTTCCACGTAGACCTCCAGTGCGCCTTCGCTCTGGCACGCGATGGGCACGGTGACGACACCGTCGCGCGCGCGACCTTCGAGCTCCTCGGGGGGACCCAGGAACAGCAGGCGCGGCGAGCCCTCCTCGAGCGCCCTCAGCGCCTCGCGAACGACCGTCGGCTCGGCGCACGCCCCGCCCAGCCAGCCGCGCACCGTGCGGTCCGGCGTGATGAGCGCGGTCGCGCCCTCCTTGCCGGACGACGGCGCGCGCCGCCACACGACGGTCGCCAGCACGAACGGCTCCCCTCGCCCGGAGAGCTCCGCCGCGAGCCGGAGGACGTCGGGCTTCACGACGAGACGCCGGCCTTCGCCTTCTCCAACGCCTCCCAGACCTTCGCGGACGTGACCGGCATGTCGATGTTCTTCACACCGGACGGCCACAGCGCGTCGATCACGGCGTTGACGTACGCGGCCGGCGAGCCGACCGTCGCCGATTCGCCGACGCCCTTGGCGCCGATCGGGTGGTGCGGCGACGGCGTGACGGTCTCGCCGAGCTCGAACTTCGGCGTCTCCCATGCGGTCGGGATCAGGTAGTCCATGAAGTTCGTGCCGATCGCGTTCCCGACCTCGTCGAACGTGATCAGCTCCATGGCGGCGATCGCGAACCCTTCCGTGAGCCCGCCCTGGATCTGGCCCTCGACGATCATCGGGTTGATGCGGACGCCGCAGTCGTCGACGGCGATCATCCGTCGCACCTTCCACACGCCGGTGTCGGGGTCGACCTCGACCGAGACGACGTACGTTCCGAACGGGAACGTCAGGTTCGGCGGGTTGTAGTAGTAGACACCTTCCAGGCCGGCCTCCATCCCTTCCGGGAAGTTGGTGTACGCCGCGAACGCGACGTCCTGGATCGACTTGACCTGATCGGGCGCGCCCTTCACGGAGAACTGCCCGGCCTCGTACTCGATGTCCTCCTCGGCGACCTCGAGCAGGTGCGCGGCGAGCTTCATCGCCTTCTCGCGGACGCGGCGAGCGACCATGGCCGTCGCCGCCCCGGACGTCGGCGTCGAGCGCGACGCGTACGTCCCCAACCCGTACGGCGTGTTGTCCGTGTCGCCGTGCATGACCTTGATGTCCTCGGGCTGGATGCCGAGCTCGCCGGCGACGATCTGCGCGAACGTCGTCTCGTGGCCCTGCCCCTGCGTCTGGCAGCTGAGCTTGAGGATCGCCTTGCCGGTCGGATGGACGCGAAGCTCGGCTCCGTCGTTCATCTTGATGCCGATGATGTCGTAGTCCTTCGCGGGACCCGCGCCCACGACCTCGGTGAACGACGCGACGCCGATGCCGTACAGCTTGCCCTGGGCGCGCGCCTCCGCCTGCTCCTTGCGGAGGTCGTCGTAGCCGATCATCTCGAGCGCCTTGTCCATGGCGCCCTCGTAGTCGCCGCTGTCGTAGACGAACCCCGTCGACGACGTGTACGGGAACTGGTCCTTCTGGATGAAGTTCTTCTTCCGGAGCTCGACCGGGTCCATCCCGAGCTCGTATGCGGCGTTCGAGACCAATCGCTCGATCAGGTACGACGCCTCGGTCACGCGGAACGAGCATCGGTAGGCGACGCCTCCGGGCGCCTTGTTCGTGTACGCGCCCTCGGCCGTGACGTGGGTCGCGGGAAGGTCGTAGGACCCGCTCACGATGTGGAACAGGCCGACCTTGAACTTCGAGGGCTGCGCGTCCGCGTAGAACGCACCCTCGTCGGCAAGGAGCGACGCTCGCAGACCGAGCATCGTCCCGTCGCTCTTCAGCGCGAGCTCCCCGTGCATGTGGTAGTCGCGCGCGAACCCGGTCGAGATCAGGTTCTCCGACCGGTCCTCGATCCACTTGACCGGGTGGCCCAGCAGGAGCGACGCGGCCGTGGCCACCACGTATCCGGGGTAGACCGGCACCTTGTTCCCGAAGCCGCCGCCGATGTCCGGCGACACGATCCGGATCTTCTCCTCGGGAAGGCCCGCCACCAACGCGAACACCGTCCGGATCGCGTGGGGGGCCTGCGACGTCATGTAGATCGTCACCTGGCCCGTGGCCGGGCTCACGTCGGCGATGCAGCCGCACGTCTCCAGCGGCGACGGGTGGCATCGCGGGTAGAACGTGTCGAGCGAGACGACCTTGTCGGCCGCGGCGAACGCCGCGTCGGTCGCCGCCTTGTCGCCCGTCTCCCAGTCGTAGATGTGGTTGTTGGCCTGGCCTTCCTTGTCGGTGCGGATCACCGGCGCGTCCGACTGCAGGGCCTGTTGCGGCGTGGTGACGGGGTCGAGCGGCTCGTAGTCGACGTCGATCAGCTCCAACGCGTCTACCGCGATGTAGGGGTCGGTCGCGATCACCGCGGCGACCTCCTGTCCCTGGAACCGCACCTTGTCGGTCGCGAGGACCGCCTGCGTGTCGCCCGACAGGGTGGGCATCCACGCCAAGTTGTGCTGCGCCATCAGCTCGCCCGTGACGACGGCGATCACGCCGTCGAGCGCCTGCGCCCTCGAGCCGTCGACGCTCTTCAGGTTCGCGTGCGCGTATGGGCTCCGCAGGATCGCCATGTGGAGCATCCCGGGGAGGTGGATGTCGTCGATGTAGTTGCCCGCCCCGCGGATGAACCGGTCGTCCTCGACGCGGCGAACGCTGTGACCGATGCCGCGGATCTCTTCGGTGGCTGCCATCTTCGTCGGGCTCCTTCCGCTCAGGCGTTGGCGGGTACGGAGGCCGCAGCCTTCGCCCGGGCCGCGGCCTGGATCGCCTTCACGATGTTCATGTAGCCGGTGCACCGGCAGATCTGTCCCGAGATCGCCCACCGCACGTCGTCGTCGGTCGGGTCGGGGTTGTCCGTGATGAGCGCGGAGCCGACGAGCATCATGCCCGGTGTGCAGAACCCACACTGGAGGCCGTGCTCTTCCTTGAACGCCGCTTGGATCGGGTCGAGGCCGGCGGCGGTCGCGAGCCCTTCGACCGTGGTGATCGAGCGGCCGTCGGCCTGCACGCCGAACAGGGTGCACGACTTCACCGGCACGCCGTCCAACAGCACGGTGCATGCGCCGCAGCTGGTCGTGTCGCACCCGATGTGGGTGCCCGTGAGCGCGAAGTCTTCGCGGATGAGGTGAACCAGGAGCTGGCGCGGTTCGACGTCCGCCGTCCGCTCCGCTCCGTTGACGTTGACCGTGACTTCCATCGTTCGGTCTCCTCTCGGGCTCAGGCCGCGCCGGCGGTCTCGAAGGCGCTGGCCAGGCCGCGCCGCACGTACACGTCGACCATGTGTCGCTTGTAGTCCGCCGAACCCCGGACGTCGCTCACGGGGTTCGATGCTTCTGCCGCCAGCCGGCCCGCCTCGGCGAACGCGGCCTCGCCGGGCGCCGCCCCCGCGAGCGATTCCTCCGCCGCGGTCGCCTTGATGTTGATGAGGCCGACCGACGTCAGGCCGATGCCGGCCTTGCCGATCGATCCGTTCGCGAGCTCCAGGTACACGGCGGCCGCGACCGTCGCGTAGTCGCCCACCTTGCGTTCGAGTTTCAGGTAGGAACCGCCCGAACGGGCGCCCGGCTGCGGCACGTGGATCTCGGTGAGCATCTCGCCGGGCGCGATCGAGGTCTGGAACGCGTCGACCAGGAAGTCGCGGATCGGGACCTCGCGCTCACCGGTGGAGCTCTTGAGCACCACGCTCGCGCCGAGCGCGAGCATCACGGAGCCCAGGTCCCCGGACGGGTCCGCGTGCGAGAGCGACCCACCGATCGTTCCGAGGTTCCGGACGATGGGATCGGCGATCTGCGGTGCGGCCGAGGCGATGGTGGGGTAGCGGGCGATCACGTCCGATGCCGCCAGATGGTTGTGGCGGACGAGCGCCCCGATCCGCAGGGTCCCGTCGCGCTCTTCGATGCCGTCGAGACCCGGGAGGCGGTTGACGTCGATCAGATGCGCCGGCGATGCGAACCGGAGCTTCATCATGGGGATCAGGCTCTGGCCTCCCGCGAGGACCTTGGCGTCTTCGCCGTGAGAGGCGAGGAGGCTGAGGGCCTCATCGAGCGTCTGCGGCCGGTGGTACTCGAAGCTCGACGGCAGCATCGGTGGATCTCCCTTCTCGGGTGGGTCGTCCGGGGAGCGGACGATGGTGCGTTTATCGCATGACCGGCTGCAACCGGCAACCCGTTGTCGCGTAGTACGAAGCGTCCGGGGGAGCGGTTCACTCCGATGCGAGGGCTAGGATGCCTCGATGGACCGGCGCGCGGGGGACGACGGAGCCGAGATCGTCGAGCAGAGCGGCCGCTATGCACTCATCCGAGATGCGGACGGCGTGGCCATCTACGACCTGGACCTGGGCTCGGACGCCGACCCCATGGCCTCATATCCGCCTGGCGATGCGGGGTTCGAGGCGGCCTGGGAGCGCTACGGAGGCCTGGTGCGCGGCGCTCGGCGCGAGCGGTTCGGGCTCATACGCGTGCTGGGCATCGTCGTCGTCGTCGGCGTCATCGTGTGGGTCGTGGCCGGCGTCGGCTACGGCTCGTTGATCGCCGGGGTCGATCTCACCGGCCGCGGACCCCAGAGCCGATGGTGGGTGTGGTTCCAAGCGGCCGACACGATCGTCGTACCACGTGTGGGTGGGAGCCCTCGCCGTGCTCGTGGTGCTCTGGCTCTGGCAGCGGTTCGGGAGCGATGCCGGTGGCGCTACCGCGCCTCGGCGCCCGGATGCGGCCGATCGTGGATCGGGCCCGGACGCTCCTTGAGGAACCCGCCGTTGCGTCCTCGCCGTACGGCGACGATCTCGGACAGGATCGAGCCGGCGATCTCTTCCGGACCTTCGCTCCCCAGGTCGAGCCCGGCCGGGCCGTGGATGCGCGCCCGGTCCTCATCGGTGATCTCGACCCCCTCCTCGGCCAACTCCATCAACAGGCGTTGGGTACGAGCGGCGGGACCGAGCATCCCGATGTAGGCGACCGGCGAGGCCAGGAACGACCGAAGGTACGCCTTGTCGCGGAGGAAGTTGTGGGTCATCACGACCACGAACGTCCGCTCGTCGGTGGTCGCGACCTTGGCTGCATCGTCGGGCTCCTCGATCTGGACGAACCCCGCCGCTTCCGGATACCGCTCCCGGTTCAGGAACCCGGGGCGGTCGTCGACGACGATCGGGTTCCAACCGAGGACCGCCGCGGCCTTCACCAGAGGAACCGCGTCGTGACCGGCGCCGCAGATCAAGAGGCGGAGCGGGGGCTCGAGCACCTCGACGAACGCCCGGACGTCGCCCGGCAACGGGCGGATCTCGGACCGCTGCGCGGCGAGTTGCTCCTTCGCCGCCTGGACGGCGGCGGTGTCGACGGCCGGATCTCCCAGCGTTCCCTCGCTCGAACCATCGGGCTTGACGACGATCCGCGAACCCGAGGCCACGTCGTCACGGGGCGACTCGAGGACCGTCACCACGCTGATCGGCCGCTCTTCCTCCAACGCCATCCGGAGGGCGCCTGGCCACCTCGGCCGCGCGGTCCGCGGGCTCGATGAACACCTCGATCGCGCCGTTGCAGCCGAGGCCGAGACCCCAGACCTCGTCGTCGTCCGCCGTGAGGTCCCATCCCGCGAGGCGGGCACGGCCCTCCTCCATGACGATCTTCGCCATGTCGGTGACGTCGCCCTCCAGGCAGCCGCCCGAGATGTTGCCGATCGGGGCGCCGTCCTCCGGGACCAACAGTCGCGCTCCCGGCCGTCGATAGGTCGAGCCGCGCACGGCGACGATCGTCGCGAGCGCCATCCGCTCGCCCTTCGCGGACAGGGATTCGATCGCCTGGAGCACGTCGCCGATCTCGCTCACAGCTCGATGGTACGGGAGTCCTCGCGAAGGGGCGAGGCCCGAACGGCCATGCGTTCAAGAGGCCTCCGATCCCGGTCGATGGTTCCCTGATGGACTCCTTCAACCTGGGGAAGCCCGCCCGCGGACCGCAGCTGGACGCCCGCATGATCGTGATCGCGGGGGTCGTGGTCGTCGCGGTGCTCGCGCTGATCGTCGGCTACCTCCAGTTCGTGGGGCAGAGCGGCAAGGAGGTCGCCGAAGGCACAGGCCTCCGTCGTGCAACAGGTCGACCGTTCGCAGGACGTCCAGGCCAAGGTCGAACGCCCGGATCGCGGAGTCGGCGGCGTCGGCCGCGTACCAGGCCTCCAACGGATTCGGGACGGTCGGGCCCGATCAGCTGTCGCTGCTGGACCCGACGCTCACCTACACCACAGGCCCGTCGACGTCGGTGACGGTGGTCAGCATCGCGTCCAGCTCGGCGGCGTGGGCCGCCGCGGTGCTCGCTCCCTCGGGCACGTGCTACTGGGTGAAGCTCGGGGCGATGGCCCTGCCTCTCTACGGCACCGGCACGACGTGCACGGGTGCGGCCGCGATGGCCGCCGAGTCACCACAGCTGGTAGCGGTCGTCCCGGCTCGCGCGTTCGGAGTGACAGGACTACACTCCCGCGCTATCGAAGCACCCCGACCGATCCCTGTTCGAAAGGAGGGCTCGCCGTGACGCATGTCGCCGTCTCCGTGAACGGGATGCCACGCGAAGCCGATGTGGAACCTCGCACGCTGCTCGTGTACTTCCTCCGAGAGACCCTCGGGCTGACCGGCACCAACGTGGGATGCGACACGTCGTCGTGCGGCAGCTGCACCGTGCTCCTCGACGGTGAGTCGGTGAAGTCCTGCACGCTGCTCGCCGCCCAGGCCGACGGGCGCTCGGTGACCACGATCGAGGGCCTCGCCTCGAACGGCGATCTGCACCCGCTCCAGGAAGCGTTCCACCGCAACCACGGCTTGCAGTGCGGCTTCTGCACGCCGGGCATGCTCCTGGCCGCGGCGAGCTACCTGAAGGAGAACCCGACCCCGACGGAAGAGGACGTTCGCGAGTCCTTGGAGGGCAACCTCTGCCGCTGCACCGGCTACCAGAACATCGTGAAGTCGATCCTCGACGCCGCCGGGTCCATGAGCGGCGCGAAGGCCTGAGGAGGATCACCATGGCGACCACGGAGCTGTACATCGGGGCGGAGGTCCTCCGCAAAGAGGATCCCGAGCTCGTCACCGGCCAGGCCAACTTCATCGACAACCACGTCCTTCCCGGCATGGTGTGGATGGCGATGGTGCGCCCGCCGTACGTCCACGCAACGGTCAACTCGATCGACACGTCCGCGGCGAAGTCGATGCCCGGCGTCGTCGGCGTCTACACGGCGGCCGACCTGGAGGTCGGGGCGTTGCCGTTCGTCTGGCCCATCACCGAGGACATCAAGATCCCCGTGCACTACCCGCTCACGAAGGACAAGATCCGCTTCCACGGCGACGCGGTCGCCGTGGTCGTGGCGGAGACGCGCGAACAGGCGCTCGACGCGGCCGAGCACGTCACGGTCGACGTCACCGAGCTCCCGGCGGTCAACACGATGGAAGACGCGATGGCCGACGGCGCGCCGTTGATCCACGAGGAGCTCGGCTCCAACGTCACCGTCCACTGGAGCCACGGCGGCGCCGGCGATCAGGGCATCTTCGAGTCGGCACCCGTCGTGGTGCAGGAGCACTACCACCAGCCCCGGCTCATCCCCAACGCGATCGAGCCCCGCGGCTGCCTCGCCTCGTCGATCCCGTCGATGGGCGAGTTCACGTTGTGGAGCGCCACGCAGATCCCGCACATCGCGAAGGTGACGCTCTCCGGCGTCTGCGGGATCCCCGAGGAGAAGCTCCGTGTGATCGCACCGGACGTGGGCGGTGGCTTCGGGTCCAAGCTGAACGTCTACGCCGAGGAGGCGTTGGCGCTCGTGCTGGCTCGGGTGACCGGCCGGCCCGTCAAGTGGATCGAGGAGCGGAGCGAGAACTACATCGCCACGATCCACGGCCGAGGCGTGACGCACGACTGCACGCTCGCCGGCACCCCGGACGGGAAGATCCTGGGGCTGAAGTTCGTGGAGATCGCGGACATGGGCGCGTACTACCAGCTGCTCACGCCGGGTATCCCGGAGCTGGGCGGCTGGGTCTACATGGGCCCCTACAACCCCGAGGCGTACTGGTTCGAGTTCCGGGGCGTCCTGACGAACGCGACCCCGACGGACGCGTATCGCGGGGCCGGCCGTCCCGAGGCGACCTACGTCCTGGAGCGGTTGGTCGATGCGTACGCGCGGAAGATCGGCAAGGACCCCGCCGAGGTCCGGCGGATGAACTTCCACCCGCCGTTCAGCGAGGCGACGACGTTCATCTGCGGCCTGAACGTCGACTCGGGCAACTACGAGCCCGCGCTCGACCGGGCGCTGGAGCTTGCGGACTACCAGCAGTTCCGCAAGGAGCAGCGGTCGCGCCGCGACAGCGGCGACGTCCGCCAGATCGGCATCGGGCTCTCGACGTACATCGAGATGTGCGGGCTGGCGCCCTCGAACATCCTGGGCGCGTTGCGGTACGCGGCCGGCGGCTGGGACGCGGCGACGATCCGCTGCCTGCCCACCGGCAAGGTCGTGGTCGCGACCGGCACGTCGCCGCACGGCCAGGGACACGAGACCACGTGGTCGCAGATCGTGGCCGACGGTCTGGGCGTGACGCCCGACGACATCACGGTCCTGCACGGCGACACGCAGGTCACGCCGCTCGGGCATGGACACGTACGGCTCGCGTTCGCTCTCCGTCGGTGGCGTCGCGCTGCACTTCGCCATGGAGAAGATCAAGGAGAAGGCGCGCACGATCGCGGCGCACGAGTTGGAGGTGTCCGAGGACGACCTGGAGTACGCCGACAACGCGTTCCGCGTGAAGGGCGCTCCCGACAAGGCGCGGACGATCCCGGAGCTGGCGCTGTCCGCGTGGCACGCGCACGACCTGCCGGCCGGGACCGAGCCGAACCTGGATGCCACGGCCGTCTACGACCCGCCGAACTTCACGTGGCCGTCGGGCACGCACATCTGCGTGGTCGAGGTCGACACGCAGACCGGCGCGACCGACATCCTTCGCTACGTCGCGGTCGACGACTGCGGCACGGTCATCAACCCGATGATCGTCGAAGGTCAGGTCCACGGCGGCGTCGCGCAGGGGATCGCCGAGGCGCTCTACGAAGAGGCGATCTACGACGAGAGCGGGAACCTCTCGACCAGCTCGATGACGCAGTACCTGATCCCCGGTGCGACCGAGATCCCGACCATGACGCTCGATCGGACGATGACGCCGAGCACCACGAATCCGCTCGGCGTGAAGGGGATCGGCGAGGCGGGAACGATCGCGTCGCCGCCCGCCGTCATCAACGCGGTGGTGGATGCGGTGAGCCACCTGGGCGTCACCGATATCGGGAAGCCCGCGTCGCCCGAGCGTGTCTGGCGAGCGATCCGCGACGCACAGGGAGGTGGCGCATGATCCCCGCGGCGTTCGAGTACGCACGGGCGGAGTCCGTCGACCACGCCATCGAGCTGCTCTCGTCCAACGAGGACGCGAAGATCCTGGCCGGCGGGCACTCGTTGCTGCCGTTGATGCGCCTTCGGCTGGCCCGCCCGGCGATGCTCGTCGATATCGGACGGGTCTCGGACCTGTCCGGCATCCGGGCGGACGGCGACTCCGTGGTGATCGGCGCGCTGACCCGGCATCACGACGTGGCGAACAGCGAGGTGCTGCAGGAGCTGTGTCCGATCGTCGCGCACACGGCCGGTGAGATCGGCGACCCGCAGGTCCGACACATGGGGACGATCGGCGGCTCGGTCGCCCACGCGGACCCGGCGTCCGACATGCCGGCGGTGCTGGTGGCGCTCGGCGCGCAGCTGTCGATCGCGGGCGCCGGCGGCGCGACGCGAACCGTCGCAGCGGCGGACTTCTTCAAGGGGCTGTTCACCGCGGACCTGGCGGAGAACGAAGTGCTGACGGAGGTTCGCGTGCCCGCGACCCGTTCGGCCGGCTGGAGCTACATCAAGTTCCATCGCCGGGCGCAGGACTGGGCGCTCGTCGGCGTGGCGGCGGTCCAGCAGAACGGCGGTGCCCATGTCGCGCTGACCAACATGGGCGAGACGCCGATCCGGGCGACGGGCGTCGAGGAGGCCCTGAACGGTGGGGCGGACCCGGCGGCAGCAGCCGCACACGCCGACGAGGGCGTCAGCCCGCCGTCGGACTCGTTCGGCAGCGCCGAATACCGCCGCGAGCTCGCGAAGGTGCTGGTTCGCCGGGCGCTCGAGGAGACGCTGGCAGGCTGACCGGAACCTGGGACGTCGTTGCGCTCCGTAGTGTGAGCGCACACTGGCAGGCTCAGGACATCGAGGAGGTCGGGACCTCGGCGGGTCTGTTCGCGGGGAGAGCGGCGTTGTCAGCCGGAATGAGGTTGTTCACCAACGTGGACAGGCGACGGCTCGCGTCGGCGATCTCGCCCAGCACGACGCGGGTCTCGCTCACAGACAGCGTCGGCAGGTCGAACCCGAGCGTGACGATCCGCGCGTAGATGTCGCCGAGCGGTTCGCGCGCACCGACGATGACCGAGCGCATGAGCTCGTCCTTCATGTCATTCAATTCCTGGAGCCGCTGCATGGTCTCGCGCTCGAGTTCGGCCAACCGCTGTTCCCGCTCCCTCGTTTCCTTGATCCGCGAGATCATCATGGCGACCAACAGGAAGAGCACGAGACGGAGCCCGAGGTTCACCCATGCGAACAGGTGATGCGCGCTCGGAACCCAGACATCTGCCGCGAACCCGCCCAGTCCGCTCGCGACCGCCGTCATGACCCCGATCCAACGGCTCCCGTACCAGGCCGCGAACGCGATCGGCACGACGTAGAAGATCGAGAACGCGACGTAAGCACTCGATCTGTAGTCGACATACGCGACAGCCGCGACCAGGGCGAGGCAGCCCAGGGCCAACGTGACGGCCCTCGTAGTCCCGGTCAGCCGATCGCCTTTCATGCCGTTTCCCATCTCCAAGAAGCCGGTGTGGAACCGGCGTCTCCAAAGGGTGTCGGCTCGGATGGGTCTCGGCTTGATGGAGCGCCCGGCCGGGCGACGGCGCAGCTGAAGCGCAGCCGGCAGGGTTCTCAAGCATTTGGTTCAGCACATGCTGTGGGCTGTTTCCTAGGGGTTGCCTCCCAATGATCCCCCTCCGAAGGTGGGGTAACGGCTCTGCGCGCCTTCGGTGTCCGACATCCGAGGAACCGTCCCCCGATCTGCTTTTCTAATCGTCCTCTAAGGCGTTTCCAATCAGACGCAAAGGTCCTCTCCCTAGGCTGTGACGCATGAGTGACATGCGCACGAGCCGGAAAGGGTCTTCGTCGACCCGGCGGCGGGTTCAGGTACGCGACCGCGGGATGCGGTCGGTATCGAGGGTGACGCGGGTCACCGTTGCGGTCTCGCTCACGCTGACCGCCGCCCTGTCGGCCGTGGCCGCCCTCGGTTTCGCGGGCCACGCCAGCGCGGCCGGAACCACATCATCGTCCGGCACGACGTCGGCTCGCGGGTCGTCGACCGGTCAGCGCGTGGCGTTGCCGCCGACGGGAGGTGGCGGGGCACTTGCGCCCGTCGCGCCGCCGATCTCGCAGCCCATCCAAGCGCCACCGGTCACGTCCGGCGGTTCGTAGATGTCCGATCCCGCCTCGACGTCGTTCCCCGCCCTCGGGACCACGGCCGTGGTGGTTGCCGACCCGGATGACCTCGACGCAGCCGTGCTCGCCGTGGGCTCCGAGGTGGACGACATCGATCGCACGTGCAGCCGCTTCCGAGCGGATTCGGACGTTTCTCGCGTGAACGACGCCGGCGGCGCATGGACGACGGTCGACCGGCTCCTCGTGGAAGCTGTCGAGGTCGCGCTCCGGGCCGCCTCGGTCACCGGAGGTTTGGTGGATCCCACGGTTGGCGGATCGATGCTCCGGATCGGCTACGACCGAGACTTCGCCGAGATCCCGTCGGACGGTCCCGCGCTTCCCGCCGAGGCGTCGTGGCTGGTCGCACCCGCGTGGCGCCTCGTCGAGATCCGCTACGGGCGCTCGCAGATCCGAGCGCCGCGTGGCGTCACGCTGGACCTGGGTTCGACCGCGAAGGCGCTCGCCGCCGACCGCGCCGCCGCACGTGCTGCCGACGTTGTCGGCGGCGGGGTGCTCGTCAGCTTGGGTGGGGACATCGCGGTGGCGGGCGGCGTGCCGGAGGGCGGCTGGCTGGTCGGGATCGCCGACGACCATCACGGCGACCCGGAGCCCGGCGAAACGGTCGGCATCTTCTCCGGGGGACTGGCGACGTCGAGCACGACGGTTCGGCGATGGGCGCGTGGCGGCCGGCCCGTGCATCACATCATCGACCCGCGCACCGGTCTCCCCGCCCGCGAGGTGTGGCGGACGGTTTCGGTGACCGCGGGCTCCTGCGTCGACGCGAACACGGCGTCGACCGCCGCGATCGTGCTCGGTGAGGACGCACCTGCCTGGCTCGCCTCGCACGGGCTCCCCGCACGGCTCGTTCGGCCCGACGGTGCCATCACGAGGGTCGGCGGCTGGCCGGAACGGGCGGTTGCGTGATCGCCGTGACGTCCTCGCAAGCGATCTGGTACCTGGCGCGCGGGACCGGGGCAGTCTCCCTCCTGCTGCTGACGACGGTCACGGTCCTCGGCATCCTGAACGTCGTCCGGTGGTCGCCGCCCGCGACGCCGCGGTTCGTGCTGCAGCGCATCCATCGCAACGTCTCGCTGCTCGCGGTCGTGTTCATCGTGATCCACATCGTCACCGTGGTGGTGGACGGGTTCGCGCCGATCCGGTGGATCGACACGGTCGTGCCGTTCCGTTCGGCGTACCGTCCGCTCTGGCTGGGTCTCGGGGCCGTCGCGTTCGACCTGTTGATCGCGGTGATCGTGACCAGCCTGCTGCGGGGCCGCCTCGGCTATCGCACGTGGCGCGCCGTCCATTGGATGGCATACGGGCTGTGGGCGGTCGCCGTGTTCCACGGGCTCGGCATCGGGAGCGACTCGAAGCAGCTGTGGATGCTCGCCCTCGTCGTCGTCTCCGTCGGGGCCGTCGCGGTCGCCACGATCTGGCGCGTCGCCGTCGGGTGGCCGAGCTGGACGCCGACGCGCATCACCATGGCGTTCGGCGCCCTTTCCGTCCCCGTCTTCCTCGGCGCCTGGTTCGTCGCCGGTCCACTGCAGCCCGGGTGGGCGGTCCGGGCCGGCACGCCGAAGTCGTTGCTCCCGCATACCGCGACCGTCGTCGCGGAAGCCCCGCCGCCGCGCGGCCGCGCCGGCGCCGATCGTCTTGCCGTCCACGACGTCGGGGCAGGGGACCACCCAGCTGCATCCGCTTGCGAACGGTCTCGCACGGGTCGTGATCCAGATCCAGACGCAGGACGCGCAACCCCTCGACATCCGCGTCGTGCTGAACGGCCGGCAGGAGGGCCAGGGGATCTCGATGACCGACGGCTCCGTGACGCTGACGCCTCCGAAGGGGGCCGCGCCGTACCAGGGACCGGTGACCGGACTGGACGGCGGGAACATCGCCGCGACCCTGTCGGATGGGCACGGCGATCGGATCGCGCTCACGCTGGCCCTGCAGATCTCGTCGGGTGGCTCGACCTCGGCGCAGATCCTGATCCAAGCCGTCTCGACCGGGGAGTGATCGTGAAGGACCTTCCACCACCACCGCCCGCCGGTACGATCCGCAGCGATCGCCTCTCCGCCGAGCTGGCTCCCGCGAACGGCTGGGGGACCCTCGCCGCGCACCGGTCGCGGTTCGCGGCACCTCCGCCCACGGGGCGAAGCAAGGACGAGAAGCTGATCGACGTCGTCGAGGCTGCGGGGCTGCACGGTCGTGGGGGCGCCGGTTTCCCCACTGCCGTCAAGATGCACGCGGTCGCATCGGGCCGTCGCACACCGATCGTCCTCGCCAACGGGAGCGAAGGCGAGCCTGCCAGTTCCAAGGATGCGCTCCTGATGTCGAGGGCTCCGCATCTGGTGCTGGATGGCGCGTTCCTCGCGGCGGCAGCCGTGGGCGCGGACCAGGTGATCGTGGGCGTGAAGGTCGGCGCGGGCCACGCCCGGGAAGCGATCGCGCGCGCCCTCCAGGAGCGGTACGAGACCGAGCCGTGGACGCCGCGCGTTCGCGTGGTCGACGTGCCGCCGCGCTACCTGGCGGGAGAGGAGCGCGCCCTCATCAACCTGATCGACCACGGCAAGGCGATCCCCCCTCCGGTACCGCGCGCCCGTTCGAGCGGGGGGTGGGCGGCAGGCCGACGCTCGTCCAGAACATCGAAACGCTCGCGCACCTGGCGCTGATCCGCCAGAGAGGGCCCGAGTGGTTCCGCGAGCTCGGTCATACCGACTCGCCCGGCACGATGTTGGTGTCGTTGGGCGGCACGGTGTCCCGCCCCGGTATCTACGAGGTGCCGACCGGCCATCGGCTGGCGGACGTGCTCCGCGCCGCCGGCGGCGGGACCGAGGAGATCGGCGCGGTGCTCGTCGGTGGGTATGCGGGGACGTGGCTCACGCCCGAACAGGTGGAGCGCGCCACGCTCGACCGACAGGGGATGGCCGCGGTCGGCGGGATCGTCGGGTGCGCCGCGGTGGTCGTCCTGCCGGCGTCGGCGTGCGGGATCCACGAGACGGCCGCCGTGATGCGGTGGCTCGCCGATCAGACGGCCGGGCAGTGCGGCCCGTGCGTCCATGGCCTCGCCGCCATCGCTGGTGCGACCGAAGGGCTTCGGCTCGGTCGGGTGGAGGGTGATGTCCTCGCCCGGCTGACGCGTTGGGCGGGAGACGTGGAGGGCCGGGGAGCCTGCCGCTACCCGGACGGGGCGGTTCGGTTCATGCGCAGCGCGCTGAAGACGTTCGCGACGGACGCGCACGCACATGGCCTCGGTCGTCGCTGCGCCGGCGCCTCGAGGCCCACGGTCCTTCCGCTCCCCGACATCCGGCGGGCGGCATGACCGGCCCGTCCCGCATCCGCGTCGACCCGATCGCCTGTACCGGTCACGGCATCTGTGCCGAGCTGCTTCCCGACATGATCCGACTCGATGATTGGGGATACCCCATCATCGAGGATGTCCCCGTCGACCCGAGGTACGACCCGGACATCCGGCGCGCGATCACGGCCTGCCCGGCGCTCGCCCTCCGGCTCGAAGCCGTTCGTCGGAAGTGACCTGACCCCGGGAGGGCGATCAGACCGTCGCGGGGACCTTGCCGGGGATGTGCTCGACCGGTTCATCGGCGTCGGGAACCACCGGGATCGTCCGTTCCCTCGGAGCCCGCTTCGCCGGGCGTTCCCTCGCGGTGAGCCCGCGCACCAGGACCAGGAACAGAACGAGCGCGCCGGTGACCATGTACATCCACCACACCAACGGCTGGACGGAGTCGGTGCCCGTCCAGACCCCGTGCACCATCGCGACGGTGAACGCCGGGACGGAGGCGAGATGGAACCGACGCCACCACGTGGTTCCGATACGTTTCTTCGCCCACGTCGTGAGCAGGACGACGACGCACAGATACATCGCGACGATGCCGAACGCCACCGCCACCGGACGGAACGTGCTGTGGAGCGGCGCGACGATGTCGAGCACGCCGAACGGCCGGAACTTGTCGATGAGGAGGCCGCCGAGATGGAGCGCCAGCAGGGGAAGCATCGCGATCCCCAGGTAGTGGTGGACGTTGGTCGCCGTGACCTTGGAGACGCGCTTGCCGACGACCGAGGTGGTTCCTACCAATCCCCACACCACCGACAGGAACAGCACCAGATACGCACCGATCCCCGCGGCCCGAAGGATCAGCCACGTCGTCATCGCATCCTCGGTTTCACAGGCGCACCGGCACGCTGAGATCGATCGTCTGATGCGTGTCGGTGTTCGTCGCACCGGCCAAGAGCGTGAACGCGGTGGTCGACAGCGGGAGCGTCACGTTGTCCACGACGAAGTCGCCGAACACAGAAACCCCCGGCATCAACTCGAAGCCCTCCGACGTGTCGGCGGAGGAGACGAACAAAGCGCCGCGTCCCAGCTGCATGCCTTTGTCGTTCACGATCACGATGGGTCGGTCCCACACGAGCTGCGCCGAGGTGGTGTTGTGGATCCGTACCCACACGTCCACGTGACCTGCTTCGAGCTGCACGCCCACGATCTGGACGATGACCCCGCCCTGATGGGCCACGCCCGTGGCATGCGTGAAGACCGAGGCGGCGACGCTCCTGCCGTCCCGCGTGTAGTCGGCGACGTTCCAACGTCCGTTCTGCTTGATGAGCTTCACCGGGCCGCCGTAGGTGACGCGTCGGTCGCCGACCGTTCGCGTCGCGTCGAACGCGACGAGCGCTTCGGCTCCGGTGATGGAGATCACGCGGAGCGTTTGGATGTCGAGCCCCGCGGTCCCGGCCGAAGGGGCGATGCCTTGCGCGGCGAGCCATCTGGCCTGGTCCTGGAGTTGGCCGGTCGAGGTCCGGGCGATCTCCGCCCAATCGCTGGAAGGGATCGCCGAGCCGAAGTACCGGTTGACGGTGGCGGTCACGGCTGCCAAGTCACGAGCACCGGCAGAAGGCGACGGCGAAGAGCCGGGGCTCGCTTTCGTGCATGAGGTAGCTACGAAGGCCACCACCAACACCACACCCGCCAGGCGCGGGCAGGCTCGTCCGGTCACCACGATCTCCGATCGTCGTTCCTCACTCAGGTATACGCCGGAGCCCGTTCGGGGTCGGGCGCCGAAGGACCCGGTGATAGGGGGCCGGGCGTCGCTCGAAGCAGTGACCCTTCCTGCGTACGCTCGTGGCGAGGAGACCTCACATGGACAAGCGATCGGCGATGATCATCGCTGGCAGCCTCGTGGTGGCATTGATGTCGGGCGTCGTCGCTCGCGAGGTGTCGCTTTCCCATCCGGCGCCGGGCCCGATCCAGATCGTGCAGACCTCGACGGTTCCTGCCGCGCCGGTCTCCCCGGCCCAGGGAGGCGAGACCGGTGACAATTGATCGACCCCCGCGGGGCGCGCCGGCCGCCATCCCGAAGAAGCGCAAGCTGAGCAAGCGAACCGTGAAGGTCATCGCCTGGGTCGGCGGCGCGATCGCGTTCGCGTTGCCGTGGGCGGTCATCCAGGCGGTTCCACGGCCGGCAGTGTCCGCGGGCCCGCAGCTCGTGGTGGTACCCACCGGCAGTCACGTCGTGATCAAGCAAGGCGCGGCCGGAGGCTCCGGCGCCGTCGTCGTGACGACGGGCAAGGGCGGCACGACCACCGCTCCGGCGACCACTCCCGCGGTCGCGACCACCGGCGGTTCGGCACCACCACCTCCGGGCGTCTGACGGGAGACTCGGCTGGCATGGCGCTCGTCGACGAAGCGGTGTCGGTCCAACGGCACACCTTCCGGGCCATGGGTACGACCATCGGCGTCGTGACCAGCGCTCGGGTCGACGGGGCTGCGACGGTCGAGGCGATCCGGGGCGTGGAGTCGACGTTCCGGGCGTACGAGGAGCGGTTCAGCAGGTTCCTCGAGACGAGCGAACTCTCAGGTGTGAACAGACGATCCGGGTCGTGGACGCGGATATCGGACGAGTTCTCGTCGCTCTTGCGAGCCGCCCTCGACGGATCGCGACGGACCGGCGGGCTCTTCGATCCGACCGTCCTGCCCGCGCTCGCCGCCGCCGGGTACGACCGTGACTTCGACGATGTGATCGCCGTCGCGCGCGACGTGCTCCGAACCGCGACGCCGTGCGGTCGATGGGCGGACGTCGAGCTCGTAGGGAACATGGTCCGTATGCCGCCGGATGTCGCGCTCGACTTCGGGGGGATCGCCAAGGGGTGGACGGTCGACGTCGCCGCCGAGTTGGTGTTGCATGCGGTGCCGTGGGTGCTCGTGGAGGCGGGGGGCGATCTGCGCATCGCGGGCGAGGTCGATGAGCCGGGTCTGGAGATCGCGCTCGAGGATCCGCACGATCCCACCGCGGAGCTGTTGCGGTTCCGGCTCCTCCACGGATCGCTCGCGACGTCATCGGTGACGCGACGCGCGTGGGGGCCGGACCTCCATCATCTGATCGACCCGCGCACCGGCCGACCGTCACGCACCGGCGTCGCGCAGGCGACGACGTGGGCCCCGAGTTGCGGGGAGGCCGAGATCATGTCGACCTGGGCGTTGCTCGCGGGCCGGCCGATCCTCCATCGTATCCCCGCAACGCTCGTCCTCGACGACGGCACCATCGTCACGAACATGCAGTAGCGATCGCCGCTGAGCGAAGGCATCAGGGCGGACACTCGCTACGCTCGCACGGTGACAACCGATGAAGGGGTCCGGGTCCGGCGAGCGAGCTCCGGCGACGAGTTCGAGGTCGCTCGGTTCGAAGAAGCGTTCGACTACGAGGTCCTCTCCGACGAGACGCGTCGGTTCCTGCTCGACGAGCGGCACCACCTGCTGCTCGGGTACGTGGACGACCAGCCGGCGGGGTTCGTCTCGGCGGTCGAGGTCTTCCACCCCGACAAGCGACCCGAGCTCTTCCTGAACGAGATCGGCGTCGTGGAAGACGCGCGGCGACGGGGTGTGGCTCGCGCCCTCATCGAAGAGCTGAAGCGGGTCGGCCGGGAACGTGGGTGCGTGGCCATGTGGGTCCTGACGGATGAGGACAACGAGGCCGCGATGGGTCTGTATCGCACGACGGGCGGCCGTACGGACGGTGCACCTCAGGTGATGTTCGAGTACGACCTCGAGGGGTAGGCCGATCGAGGCCTACCGGTCGACGCGGCCTCCTGCATAATGCTCATCGTGGGTTCACCTGTTGATCCTCCCCTGTACGACGCGTTCGCTGAGGACTACGAGCAGCATGCGGCCGGCAGCGCCTACAACGCGCTCTACGATCGTCCCGCGGTCCTGGATCTGCTCGGAGATGTTCGGGGCAAGCGGGTGCTCGATGCCGGGTGCGGCCCCGGCCTGTACGCGGAGGAGCTCCTGGCGCGCGGCGCCGTCGTCGTTGGGATCGACGAGAGCCCGGAGATGGTTCGTCTCGCGCGCGAGCGCCTGGGCGCCGGCGTCGACCTCCACGTGCACGATCTCGCGACACCGTTCGATGGGCTCGCCGACGAGAGCTTCGACGCGGCGTTGTCGGCCCTCGTCATCCATCACGTCCTCGATCGCACGGCGGCGCTGGCAGAGCTGAATCGCGTGCTCCGGCCGGGAGGTCGGCTCGTCGTCTCGACCCATCACCCGACGACGGACTGGCTCCGGTTGGGCGGCAGCTACTTCGCGCAGGAGCGCATCGAGGAGGTGTGGCGGGGGAGCTGGCACGTCCGCTACTGGCGTCAGCCGCTCTCGAAGACCTGCGACGAGTTCGCGGACGCGGGGTTCCTCATCGAGCGGATCGTGGAACCCGCTCCCGATCCGAGCATGGCCGAGGAGTTCCCCGAGGACTTCGCCAGGCTGAGCCGAGAACCGGCCTTCATCACGTTCCGCCTGCTCAAGCCCGTCGAACCGGCCCAGTAGCCGTCCCGGTAGGCTGGTGGGCCAGGGAGGCGGCCCTTGTCCAGGAGTGCCAGGAACGCGCGCGCCGCGACCGCGCTGCTGATGGCAGGCATGTTGGTCGTTCTGGCTGCGTGCACGGGATCGTCGTCGCAGCGAGCGAGCCCATCGACCCCCGGAACCCACCATCGGTCTCCCTCGACGATCGCCACGACCCTCGCGAACGGGCTAGCGCTCCCCGCGGGGTGTCCGACGGGAGCCGACGTTCGAGCCCACACGGTGGCTTTCGTCGCGGGTGGGAACGCGTGGGCGCTTGATCCGCGAAGCGGCGACGCGACCTGTCTCTTCCCCGCGCCGGCCCCCGGGCCGTTCACGTGGAACCCGAGGGGAGATCGCGCGCTCTTGAGCGACCTCCAGATCGCGTCGATCGACGGACGGCAGCTGCGAGCCGGGTCGTCGACGTCACCCGCGGTGACGTCGTGGGGGCATCCGATCGGCGAGGCCGTCGTCTACGTCTCTCCCAGCGGCACGCGCCTGCGCAAGATCTACCCGGGCACGCAGCGGCACGACGACATCACGCCGATCCACGGCGTCCACTACCTCAACGTCATCTACCACCCATCAGGGCTCGCGATCGCGTTCGTCGTCGACACCGGAGAACGGCAGGAGATCTGGCTCTCGTCGAACGTGGGCGAGGATCCGGTGCGTCTCGTCTATGCGGTCGGGGGCACCACCTTCGGCGCGCTCGCCTTCACCGCCGACGGCGGCACGCTCCTGTATGCAGCGGTCCACGCCGACGACGCGCCGCTCCTCCACGCGCTCGACCTGCGGAACCCGACGGTCAACCAGGGGTGGTGGCACGGGGACGCAGGGGACCGGATCTCGTCGATCGACACCCAGCCTCGTCGCGACGGTCAGTTGATCGCGATGACCGTCGGGGCGGCGTGCGAGGACTCGCGAGCCATGGTGTTCCGACGCGGTGACCCGCCGCAGCCGCTCGCGGATGCGCCGTCGAGGGTCGTCGGCTGGCTGGACCGACACACGCTGCTCGTATCGACGGACGGATGCACCGGGCCGTCGAACCTCATCTCGGTGGACGTCACCCGTCAGGCCGCGATCCCCCTCGTCACCGGCGTGGACGTCGCGGCCGCACGCACGCCGCTCCTCGGGTTCACGCCGGCGCTCCCCGCGGGGATCCAGCAGGAGGTGGGGTCAGGCGTCGGCTGATGAAGCCCGTGGCGGCCGGTCGGCCGCCGATGAGCACGCGGACGCGTCTATCGACCGGGGCTGCCCGCGACGAACACCGATGCGAAGGCCGTCGCCACGACGCCCGCGACCGGAGCGGCGAACGCCGCGATCGGGATCGTCGTCGGATCCGCGCCCGTCACCATGCTCGGCGCGTAGATGCTCGCGAGCGCCACGACCGCCCAGATGCCGGCGATCGCGATCGTGAAGCCCATCCACAACGATCTGCCGGCGTCGAGCGTCCTCCGGCTGAAGGCCATGAGCACCAGCCCCGTCGCGATCGCCGCATACAGCCAATCGGTGAACGCTGCGATCGGGATGTGCTCGTGCTCCGAACCGGTGATCATGTCGGGCGACCAGATGCTCGCGACCGCCACCGCCGCCCAGATGCTCGCGACGACGATGCCTGCGAACAGGTAGCGCGATCCCCTCGGTTCCGCGTGCGGCTCGAGCCGGGTCGTGTCGGCGGCTCGCACCATGCCTTTGAGGTCTGTCTGCATCACCATCACCCCCTTAGGGGCCATGCTCATCCAATGACGCTGGTTCGCGTCGGGTCGAACGACTCGTTCCGCGAGGGACCTCCGGTCGAAGAGGCGGCCCCGCATGTGACTCAATAGGATGCGAGCGGTCGATGAGTATGCCGTCGATCCGAGAGCAGCGCGGGGCCGCGATGGGTCAGATGATCGGGGAGTTCCTGCCGTTGGCGGTGGGGGGTGGCGATCAGTCCCATCCCCGTCATCGCGGTGATCCTGATGCTGTTCAGCGAACGAGCTCGCCAGAACAACCTCGCGTTCTTGTTCGGATGGATCGTCGGGATCGTCGTGGCGATGACCGTGCTCATCGGGATCGCGTCGACGCAAGACCTGTCGACCGGCGGCCAGCCGTCGGACACGGTGTCGTGGGTCAAGCTCGCCCTGGGCCTGCTCCTGATGGTGGCCGCGCTCGGCCAGTGGCGGAAACGCCCCAAGCCCGGTCAGGAAGCGACGATGCCCGCCTGGATGTCGAAGATCGACGCCATGAAGCCCGCGGCCGCAGTCGGTCTCGGCTTCCTGCTCTCGGCGGTGAACCCCAAGAACCTGCTCCTGATCGCGGGGTCCGCGGTGACGATCTCGCAGGCCGATCTGAGCTCCTCGGATACCACGATCGCCGTCGCGGTCTTCACGCTCATCGGCGCGTGCACCGTCGCCATCCCGACGCTGGGCTACCTGTTCCTCGGCGCCAAGGCGCAGCCGACGCTCGATAGTGCGAAAGCGTGGCTGTCGGCGAACAACACGACGGTGATGGCTGTGCTGATGCTCGTGATCGGCGTTTCACTCTTCGGCAAAGGCCTCGGCGCCCTCCTCTGATCGATGAGCCGATGTGGCGAGGACCCCGACCCCGAGGATCACGTCCTCGCCACGCATCTGCGCCGGAGTGGCGGAGAGCTCCAAGGTGAATTCCTCGCTCCACTTCGTTCGGAACCGGACGGCGTAGCGGCGGAGTCGCCCCTCCCGCTTCATGGCGTCGAGGAACGCCTGCCGGTCGATCGGGTTCGCCCAGAGGCCCAGCTCCTGGGTGCTGTGACCGATCGCCTCGGTGCGCGTGTAGCCGAACAGGGAGAGGGCCGAGTCGTTCGCGTCGAGCACCACACCGTCGGTCACCCGTGTGATGTACACCGCGTCCGAACTCGTCTCGAACAGGTCGAAGAACAACGCGACGTAATCCGTCGGCGAATACGGAACCTGTTCCATCCGGCGTCGCCGCCTTCTGGCCGGTCATCTCGCCGACCACGGTGGGTCGGTCGAGTCTAGGACGTAACCCCGGGCCTTGCTCCGTCGCCGGCCACCCACGGTCGCCACAGGATGTGGACGCTGAGCAGCGCGATCCACATGGGGAACAGCAGCTGAACCCACGGGGTGAGGCCGACGCTGATCAGGAGCACCACCGCGCACGCGTATCCTGCGAACGCGAGCCATCGAGGCATGACGTGCGTGCGGAGCGAGATGGTCGCGACCGAGATCATGAACACCCCGGCCATCCTCATGGCGTAGACGTTCAGCAACAGTGCCGAGATCCGCGCGTTGACCAGCCACGCCTGTGGCTGTTGTAGCAATGCCGGACGGGTCGACGCCTGGATCAGTCCGCCCGCGTCCGCGCAGGCAACGAACAACATGGCGACGAAGAGGAGGCCGCTGCCCAGGAACACGGTCGCGAAGAACCGGTCTTCGTGTGCGCCGATGCGATCGCGGATCACGCCGATGAACCAGAGGAACGCGATCCCGGCGAACGGGACGACGTTGACCGCGACGTTGACGGCGTTCCGTTTCTCCGGATCGTTCAGCCAGACCAGGCTCTGCCCCACGTCACCTGGTGTCGATAGTCTGATCAACACCAGCGCCAGCCCGAGGAGCAGGGAGAAGACGATCCCGGCCACCGCCGCCGCCCGGGGCGTCGTCAGCACGGGCCGCGTGATCAGCTGGTCCTGGTCCATGGCGCTCCGAGCCTAGTGGTTACGACGGAGGTGGATCCGTGCCACCGACGGCCAACGACCGCCGGAGCGCGGCCAACTCCTGCTTGATCCCGACGAGCTCGTCCTGCAGCGTTCGAGCGGCGGACGCATCGTCGTCTCGTTCCTGCTGGGTCTGCGGCGGAGGCACGAGGATGCTCGCCAGGATGCTCGCGAGTGCTCCGATGATCCCCACGCCTGCGAACATGACGAGCACGGCGGTGATCCGGCCGAGCAGGGTCACCGGGTACTCGTCTCCGTACCCGACCGTGGTGATCGTGACGACGCCCCACCACAACGCGCCGCCGCCCGTCTTGATGTTCGCGTCGGGCGACCGACTCTCGAACTGGAGCACGAACACGCTCGAGACGGTGAGGACGATGAACGCGGCCAGGACGGTGATGAAGGCCGCGTATTGGCCGCGATGGGTGACGACGTCCTGCACCAGTGCTTTCTTGTTGTCCCCTCGGAGCAGTCGCGTGATGCGCGTCAGGCGGCTCAGTCGCGCCAGCCGCAGGAGGGCCGTGAACTTGAAGAACCCCAGCGCCGGGATCGAACCGAGCAGGTCCAGCCAGCCACGCCGACCGATGAAGTAGTTCCGTTTCGGGCTCGATCTCGCCAGGTTCATGGCGAAGTCGCCCAAGAAGACGACGCAGATCATGTTGTCGTAGACGGTGAGCAGGCGGATGGTCGCGTCGTTCAGGGGCAGGAGCAACGCCACCATGACCACCAGCGAGAGGATCGTGAGCACGAGGATGAACATCTCGTACGCGTTGCTCTTCTTCGGAGCCGTGTCGGGCTGAGTGGACATGGCGTATCTCTCCTTCGGTCGCGTCTCGTCGGTCAGTTCGCGTTCCGGGACGTGCCCTCTCTCGACTCGAGGCCGATCGCGGCACGCAGTTCCTTCATGTCGTTCTGGAGCGAGGAGTCCGGAGACTGCGCGGCAAGGTGCTCCATGAGATCGGCCAGGCCATCCGCTATGGCGTTCAGCTTGTGTTGTGTCGCTTGATCGGTCCGGGTCTGGCTGTTCTGCAGGAGCGCGACCATCAGGAAGGTGATGATCGTCGTCGTGGTGTTGATCTCCAGTTGGTACTGGGCGCTCAGGAACGCGTGGGCGCTGCCCTTGGACAAGATGAGGATCACGCCTTGCACCAGCCACGCGACGACCAGCAGCAGACAGAACGCGAAGAACGGCGCGCGGCTGGCGAGACTGGCGGCGAGTCCCGCGAACCGATCGAAGAATCCGACCCTGCTCGAGACCTCGCTCGGCATCAGAGGGGGGGCGGGCTTGTCCTTCATCGACGTCTCCTTCCGGCGGCCGGCCGTGCCGGCCGCGACGCTCGTTCCGTCATCTTCATGAAGTAAGCCATGGATCGTGACGCTTCGCGGTAGCCTCGTGGACCGTGGAGACCGGGCGGCTCGAGACGTTCTCGGACGGCGTCTTCGCGATCGCGGCAACGCTGCTCATCCTCAACGTCGACACGTACGTGCGTTCGTGCAGTGGCGATGTCGCCCTGGCGAAGCACCTGCTGTGCGGATGGCCCTCGTACATCGCGTACATCGTGAGCTTCCTCACGATCGGGATCATCTGGGTGAACCACCACACGGTGATGAACCAGATCGCGCGCGCCGACCGGACGTTCCTCATGCTCACGGTGGGCTTCCTGTTGGTCGTGGCATTCATCCCGTTCCCCACCGGGCTGGTTGCCGAGAACATCAACGGTCCCGGGGCCCGGGCCGCGACCGTCACCTACGGGATCACGCTTACCCTCACGGCCGTGATGTTCAACGCGATCTGGTTCTACGCGGCCAAGCGGCGGCGATTGCTTCGCGAAGACGCCGATGAACGCACCGTCCGAGGCATCTCGAAGACGTTCGTCTTGGGACCATGGATCTACGTGGGTGCCACCGTGCTCGCGGCGATCGCTCCCAGCGTGGGCGCCATCGCGTTCATCCTCTTCGCGCTGTTCTGGGTGATCGAGAGCTCGGTCTTCGGGCGCGACCGTGCACCCGGCGACGTCAGGCCGTGACCGTGCGCCGGACCGCGATACGGTCGCGATCCGGATACCCCAGAGCCCAGGAGAAAGGTCGTTCATGGGGAAGCGGTTGGTCACCCGGTACGCGACGACGTCGGCCGGGGCGGCGGACGAGAACCAGCGGCGGGTCGAAGCCGTCTTCGACGAGCTCGCCGCCGCCAAACCCGACAACGTCAGCTACATCGTCCTTCGATCGGCACAGACCGCGACCCTCGTCGGCGCCTGCATCACGGTCATCGACTAACCGACCACTGGACGGCTCCGGGGCAGGTTCATCGCGGGTCCGGCCGATCCAGGTTCCAATGCCTGACCGCGGAGCACATCCACTTGTCGTCACCACGGGGTGCGAGGACGAAGTTCGTGATCGTGCGCTGGTCGCCTTCGTGGTCGGTGTACAGCAACTCGACCCCGAAGATGCGCCGCGCCATCACGGTCTCGACGAGGGGGACGTACTCTGGGTCGTCGCGGTCGCGGATCGCCGCCTGCCAGAAGCCGACGTCTCCACCCGGCACGTACAGGTCGCGCAACTGCGGGCGGAACTCGTCGGGCTCGGCGTGCGGATGATCCTCGCCCAGCGCGTGGAGCCCCAGGTGCCACCCCTGGATCACGCCGATGCCGGAGCCCGCGTTGCGGACCGACATCGCCAGGTAGACGTTGCCGTCTGAGATCTGGACGTGCGCCCCGGACCCCTCGAGCAGCGCCCAGTGCTCGTCGCCCCACATGATCTTCTGTTGGACGTCCTCGAGCCGGGACGGCATGAGCAACGGCCGGATCCCGATCTTCATCGAGTACTCGGCGAGCCGGGCCGAGCGGTTCGAGGAGCGGACGGCCGCGAACGTGGCGACCGCCAGCACGAGCGTGCCTCCCGCGGTCGCCAGCGACGCGATCGTCGTCCAGTCGGCCATCTCGGGGAGCCTACCGGCTTCGCCGCGACCCGCTGAAACGTCGGCGATCGACCTTCACAACGTCACGCGGGATGGGTTAGCGTTCCGCCTCAGTTCAGGAGAGGGGAGAAAGGGGGCTCCGATGAAACGAGTGGGGGTTGGCCTGGTGGCGGCCATCCTCATCGCAGGGTCGATGGGGATGCGATACCCGGCCCACGCCACGCATAGAGGCGCCACGATCACGTGTCGGGCGCAACAGGTCCATGTCGGCGGTCCGCCCAGTTCGAACCTCGACCATGTCACCGGCTATCTGCGGGTCGACAACTGGGACACGTCGTCCGCGCACGACTGGGTCGGATACGTGCGCGTCTGGTCGGCCGTCGCGAACAAGTACTGGCGAGCGCACGGGACCCTGAACGCCGACTCCTGGGCCCGGTACCACTTCTCGGTCTGGCTCCACGTTCCCTATCCGACCGCGACCGTTCACTGGCGACCTCACTGCAGCCTCTGATGCACCGAGGCTGCCGACGGCCGGTGGTAGCGTGGGTCGAAGTGGCTCGAACGGACGAGGAACCGCCATGGCGACGGACAAGGAGAGCGACGGTGAGCGCCGGGACGACGAACGACTCCTGGCGCGCGCCGAGGAGGCTCTGACCGAGATCAAGGTGTCGACGGGACTGTCGGAGCCGCACGCGGCCGTCTTGGCCGCGTTGCGGATCCGATTGAAAGGCGATCCCGGCTCGAACCTCGATGACCTCATGGTCGCCGCCGGCGACCTGGACGGGCCCACGCTCGACGATGTGTTGAAGGGATCCGGGGGAGAGCCGTCTCAGTCGCTCGACGATCTGTTGTCGAAGGCTGAGAAGCCGAAGCGTTCGCTCGACGACCTCTTGGGATAGACACGGCGAAACGTCTTCCCCGACCCGCAAGGGTCGGGGAAGACGCATCGATCGAACGCCCTACCGGTAGACCTCGCTGTGCGCGGTCAAGCCGTAGATGATGAGGGCGTTGAGCGCCACGATCATCATGGCCCACATCGGGTAGGCGCCGATCGTGAAGAACCACACGAGCATCGACAGGGACGCCAACACGACGCCCAGCACCTGACCGCTCACCTTACGGGCGAAGATCAGGTAGCTCGCCAGCACCTGGATCACCCCGAGGCCGAGCCACACCCAACCCACGACCTGCAGGTTGTGGTACAGCAGCGAGGCCTCGGAGAAGTACTCCTTGCGCACCAGCGCCGCCCATCCCGCGAAGAAGTTCCAGAATCCGGCGACCATGAACAGCACGCCTGCGAACGTCGCCCATCCGAAGCCGACCGGTGCGGTCGGCGCGGGGCCGATGTCCTGCGTCACGCGGGCATCTGGCACAACGACTGGTCGCACCGAGGACTGTGTCTCTTGTTGCGACATGGGATGCCTCCCTCCAGCATCTGCCGGGGCCGGAACGCCGGCCTCGGACCGCTTCTGTCCTCGATCCCATCCTGATACCCGCTCTCTTGGAGCGAGCGGGCCCTTCGTCCCACCGAGTTCGGGACCAGCAGCGCGCACCGATGTCGCTAGGCAGCAGAGGCCGAGCTGACCGATCCGCGGTGCTCAGCGAAGAGGTCGTGCTCATCGGTGTGTCGATCCCGATCGGCACGCCGCCGCGCGATCCGCTTCCAGATGAGGTCGAGCACCACCGACAACCCGATCACGGCGAGCAACGCCGCCGTCGCGGCCGGTTCCTCCGCAAGGGTCGTGGTCGCGAAGACCACGAGCGTGGTGGCCGACGTCAGCAGGGCCAGGATCAGCAGCGACATCCGAGCCCCCGTGTCGCCACGCACCCGGAGGTGACCGATCGTGACCAGGGTGAAGACGAGCAGTGCCACGGCGCTTCCGATCGACGCGATCGCGGAGAGATCGAACGATACCGTCAGGAAGACGGTGCCGACGATCATGACACCGATGGCGACGGGCACCCGGCCGCAGCTCCTGCCGAGCACCGGCGGGAACTGTCCTTTGTCGGCGAGGTCCCTGCAGAGTCCGGAGGCCGGGTAGATCCCTGAGTTCGTTGCGCCGGCCGTGGCGAACAGCGCGGTGACCCCCATGAGCCAGAACCCGAGCTGCCCGAGCGTGGGCTTCGCGGCGACCGCGAGCGCGGTCCCGCCCGATGCGATGACCTCTTTCACCGTCAACGTGCCGAACACACCCAGCGAGACCCCGACGTAGACGACCGTCGCGATCGCCAATGCGATGTACATCGCCCTCGGCAGCTGGCGCGACGGATCCTTGAGGTCCTTCGCGGTGAAGGTGATGACGCCGAACCCGAGGAACGCGAAGAACGTGAGCGCCACGCTCGAGACTATCTCTCGCACACTCGGGTACCCGGATGGGGCCAGCAGCGACCAGTTCACGTTGGCGAGCGTGACGATCGCGAAGAAGACCAGGATCCCGACCACCACGCGAACGATGACGGCCTGCGCCTTGGCCACGGCGCCGGAACCGACGACGTTCAGCGTTCCCATCCCCAGCACGATCAGCACGGCGAACACCTTCGACCAGGCGGGGTCGTTGTCGGTGAACATCGAGCTCGCATAGTTGCCGAAGGAGACGGCCACCAACGCCGTGACGATCATGTTCGAGGCGAAGACGAGCCAGGACGTCATCCCCGTGAAGTGCCCCTCACCGAAACCGCGGGACAGGTACTCGATCAACCCGGAGGCCGACGGGAATCGCGACCCGAGCTTGGCGAATGAGTAGCCCTGGAACAGGGCGATCGTCCCGGCGATCAGGAACGAGAGCCAGACCGCTGCTCCCGCGACCTCCCCTGCGGCGCCCAGCAGCGCGAAGATCCCGGCACCCACCATGGCGCCCACGCCGATGAAGGCAGCCTGTCGAACGGTCATAGCTGCGCGTGATGTGTCCATGACTCACACCTCCGGAGCCAACGTAAGACGTCGTTGGCCTGCATCGGAGGTGCCCTAGGGCCCGACGGCCGTGGGACCATCGATGGGGAGCGACCGGGACTACGGCGAGCCCGTTGCGGTGCTGCTCGCTCCTCGGTGAGAGGATCCGGGCCGCGAAAGCTTCCACCGTTCGCTGCCATCCGTCTTCCAGCGGCCCGTGGATCGCGGTGACGTAGACCCTGTCCTCGGCCACCTTGACCAAGCCCTTGCTCTCCAGCAACTCGTTCATGATGGGACGGACCTTCTGGTACGTGCAGATCTCCTCTTCCGTCGGCATCCGTCCGGTCTTCCTGTCCGGTTTCGGCGCCATCTCGGTCGTCAGGAGCGCGTACCTCGTGCCGGCGGGAAGCTGGAGTTCCCTCAGGAAACGCTGCATGCCGCGGATGGGCTTTCCGAAGCGTCCGGGCGAGCTGAACACATACAGGTCGGCCGGCGGCAACGCCTTCGGCGTCACGTCCTGGATGTGATGGACCGTGACGCCGACCCCTCGAGTCGCCATGTGGTTCCTGAACTCCTCGGCGACCATCGCCCCGTTGCCGTACTTCGATGCGTGGACGTACTCGATCTTCATGTCACCCTCCCTCCCGCGCCGACGCGAAACGGAGCGAGTGCCTCGCACTTCCAGGGTGACGGTGAGCGACCCGGCCCACCGGGGCCGTTCGGACCCGTGTGATCGGGACCTCGGAGTCGGGAAGAAGACCGAGCCGAGCGACCCGCTCGAGTGGGGTCCTGTGACCCTCCTCAGCGCCCCCGATGAGCGAGATGGTCTGTTCACGAGTATGCAGACGTCGTGGGGCGAGCCCTCGCGGGTGATCGTCCGCGTGGATAGGGGTGTTTGTGACATGACAGCGCAGACCGAGCTGGTCGAACTCTGCAAGGCCGCTCTCGAGCAGGAGAGCGACTGGCGCGAGATGGGGCCCGAAGGGAGGACGGCAGCCTTCGAGCGATTCCAGCAGTTGCTGCACACCATCGCGGACCTCACCGGGCGCACGTACGAAGATGTCCTGAACGACGCGGTCGAGGAGTGGGTGATGGTTCACTTCTGCTCGATCGAGAACGACATCGTGCCTTCGCCGGAGTGGGCCGCAGCAGGAAAGGCCGACACCAACCAGCAGTCCTCATAGTCGAACCTGGATCGCGTCCCGGCGGTGAGCTGGTTCCCTATCGATCAGCTCGAGCGCCGTCTCGGCCGCGGGATGAAGCGCGGGGTCCGGGCAGCGTAGGCCGCGTACGCGGGATAGCGCATCTCGAGTCGCCCCTCTTCCCAGCGAGCCTTGAGCACGAGCCACACCACCAGGGCTAGGGTGGCAGCTGCGATCGCGAGGCTCCCCGACACGATCGCGGATCCGACGGCGAGCGCCATCACACCGACGTAGATCGGGTGACGCACGTACCGGTACAGCCCGGTGGAGCGGAGCTCCCCGCCCCGCACCGGGGTCGGGAGCGCCGTCGCGGATCGCCCGAGGTTCAACAGACCGACGCCGAGCACGACGATGCCGGCGATCTCGAGCACGCGCGCCAAGGTCTCGAGCCAGGCGGGCGCCGTCCACGCATGGCCCGACGGCAGCAGGAAGATCGCGGCCAGAAGGCCGAGCTGAACCAGCAGGAGCACCCATGCGACGACGCGATCGTGGTCGTCAGGTGAGTTGGGGGAGGGCTGCACGAGCCACGAGCCTACGCGCTGTGTCCCTCGATCTCGAGGTTGGTGCCTACGATGTCGGCCAGATGGCACCATGGCCGGTCTTCGTCGTCGCGGGAGCTGCGATCGGCACCCTCACAGGGCTGTTCGGGGTCGGCGGCTCCTCGATCGCGACGCCGTTGCTCGCGGTCCTCGGGGTACCGGGGCTCCTCGCCGTTGCCTCGCCGCTCCCCGCGACCATCCCCGCCGCCCTCGGCGCGGCGGGACCCTACGTCCGAGGAGGGGAGGCCAGGCCGCGAGCAGCGGCGTGGACGCTCGTGGGCGCGTTGCCTGCCGCCGTGATCGGGGCCTTGCTGTCGGAGCTGATCGGAGGCCCGATCCTGCTCATCGCCTCCGGACTCGTCCTGATCGTCGTCGGACAGCGCGTACTCCGCCCGATCGAACAGTCCACCCGATCGGCGGGCACCGTTCGGCGCAAGAACCGCCTCCTGCTGGCTGCGGCGTCCGCGGGCGTCGGGCTGTTCACCGGATTGCTCGCCAACGGGGGAGGCTTCTTGCTCGTGCCGATGTACCTGTTGATCTTCGGGCTTCGGATGCGCGAAGCGGCCGGCACGAGCCTGTTGGTCATCGCCGCACTGGCCGTTCCGACGCTCGCCACGCATTGGGCGCTCGGCCATATCGACTGGGCCGTGGCCGGCGCCTTCGCCCTCGGAGCGATACCGACCAGCATCGCGAGCGGTCGGTTGGCGCAGCGAGTCACCGGGACCCGGCTGCGTCACGCGTTCGGCTGGTTCCTCATCGGCTCAGGCATCGCGTTCGTCGTGTACCGCGTCCTTGCCGCCAAGGGTTGACCGGGGAACCCGCGGCACGGGCACCGGGGTTCACGAGCGCGAGAACCAGGACTTGCGCTTGACCTTCGTCGTGTTCGCGGCGTGGCCGGGGCACCGTTCAGCGAGGGGGACGCCTCGAAGGACCTGATCCACATGCGCACCGCATCCCTTCCAGGTCGGGCGACCGCATCTCCGACACGTCACCGCTCTACACACGTCGACCTCCGGATCGTCGAGCCGCTACGCCAGGGATAGGAACAACCGCTCCAACTCGTCGATGCTGCGGTCCGAGTTCGGATCCGCGAGGCAGTCGCGCAACCCGGACGCGATGATGGCGAAGCCCGCCTTGTCCAACGCCCGAGAGACCGCTGCCACCTGCACCACGACATCCCGGCAGTCCCGACCTTCCTCCAACATGCGGATCACCCCGGCGATCTGCCCCTCGGCCCGCCGCAGCCGACGTATGGTCGACGCAACGTCGGCGGGGTCGAGCCCCGACGTGGCTCCCGCAGACGCCGCTCTCGCCGCGCTCACGAGGCGGCCCCCGTCGACCGGGTGTGTTCGTCCTCGGCGACCTGTCGGTGCACGTCGGCCATATCGAGCTCGCCGACAGCGTGGATGAGCTGGTCAAGCGCAGAACCCGGAAGCGCTCCGGCCTGTTGGAACACGAGCACCCCCTCGCGGAACGCCATCAACGTCGGGATCGAGCGGATCTGGAACCCGGCCGCGAGTCCCTGCTCCGCCTCCGTGTCCACCTTGCCGAAGACCACGTCCGGGTGCAGCAGGGATGCCTCCTCGAAGATCGGCCCGAATTGCTTGCAGGGGCCGCACCACTCGGCCCAGAAGTCGACCAGCACGATCCCGTCACCGGAGACCGTCTCCTCGAACGTGTCAGCCGTCAGATCAACCGTCGCCATCCAGATGTCCTTTCCGATCGTCCCCTCAGTATACCTGGGGGGGTATACATGAAGAGGCTAACCTCTTCCGGCCCTCCGGCATTCCCGCTCAGGGCCTCCCGGGCGAGAGCCCGACCGAGTCCGGCCTCCATGTACGTCCCCTCTGATCCGGGTCGTGTGGCCCATCGGTGCCCATGCCCTCGCGTCGACACTTGAGGCATGAACCGTTCAACGATCCTTGAACGATCACCGGCGATGCGGGCTCGCCGCTTCGCCGCGCTGGGAGAACCCGCTCGCCTGGCGATCCTCGAGCGCCTGGGTCAGGGCACCCGCTGCCTGTGCGAGATGCAGGACGACTTCGGGATGGCCCCCAACCTGCTCTCGTACCACGTGCGCATCCTGCGAGAGGCAGGTCTCGTCACCGGCGAGAAGAACGGTCGCCGTATCGACTACCGGATCGTGCCGGGGGTCTTCGAGGAGCTTCGTGCGGAGCTCGCCGCATACACCGGAGCGCCGCCGTGAGCAGCACGGTGGCCGAACGACGCTCAACGATCGACCGGCCACTCATGGCGTGGATCGCCGGCGCCGCAGCGCTCTGGTTCTTGCTGTACCGCGTGAACGGCCCGTTCTGGGACTGGCTGGTCTACGGGGCATCCGGTCTCGCGCGCGATGGGCGACTCGGCGAGACGATCCACTTCTTCGTGTTCGACACGACGAAGATCCTGCTCTTGTTGTCGGGCATCATCTTCGTCGTCACCGTCCTGCGCTCGTTCATGAGCCTCGAGCGGACGCGGTCGCTGCTGGGCGGCAAGCGCGAGGGGCTCGCGAACGTGGTCGCTGCCGGGCTCGGTGTCGCCACCCCGTTCTGCTCCTGCAGCGCGGTACCGGCGTTCATGGGGTTCGTGGCAGCCGGCGTTCCGATCGGGGTGACGCTCTCGTTCCTGATCGCGAGCCCGCTCGTGAACGAGATCGCGCTCGGGATGCTGTTCTCGCTCTTCGGATGGCGCATCGCCCTCCTGTACGTCACCGCCGGGTTGACGATCGCGGTCATCGCCGGGTTCGTCCTGGGACGGATGCATGTCGAGCGATGGGTCGAACCCTTCGTGTTCGACACCAAGGTGGGTGCCGCTCTGCGCTCGGGTGTGCGGCTCACCTGGCGTGACCGCGTCGCGCTCGGCCGTGAGGAGGTCGGCACGATCGTCCGGAAGGTACTGCCGTACCTCCTGATCGGGATCGCCCTCGGCGCCCTGATCCATGGATGGGTGCCGACGAGCTTCTTCGAGACCTACGCGGGGCGCGGGAACCCGTTCGCCGTGCCCGTCGCCGTGCTGCTCGGGATCCCGCTGTACTCCAACGCCGCGGGCGTGTTGCCCCTGGTGGAGGTGCTCCACGCGAAAGGGCTGGGGATGGGGACGTTGCTCGCATTCATGATGGCCGTCGTCGCCCTGTCTCTTCCGGAGATGGTCCTGCTCCGTCGCGTGCTCAAGCCGAAGCTGATCGCGGCGTTCGTCGGCGTCGTCGGCCTCGGGATCGTGTTCGTCGGTTACCTGTTCAACGCCGTACTCGGATGAGGAGGACACAGATGACGATACAGATCCGCGTGTTCGGTTCGGGATGTGCGCGATGCGCCACGCTCACCGGCAACGCGAGGGAGGCCGTGCAGCTCTCCGGGGCCGACGCGACCGTCGAGGAGGTCCACGACCCGATGGAGATAGCGGCGATGGGGATCCTGACCACGCCGGCCCTCGTGATCGACGGCGAGATCGTCCTCGCCGGTCACGTGGCAACCGTGCCGCAGCTCCGGGAAGTGCTTGCCGGCCTGTCCTAGCGTCGGGACTTCGTCGATGTCGCGGCATGTGCGCCGAACGACACGATCAGATGAGTGCGACCGTTCCGGCGGGAGCGGCAAGCGCCCCACGCAGAAGCTCCAACGGCTGAGGGAGCACCCAGAAGTAGACCCATCGGCCACGCTTCTCACGACCGATCAAACCGGCGTCGGTGAGGACCTTCAAGTGATGACTCACGGTGGGTTGTGAGAGTCCGATCGGCCCTGTGAGTTCGCAGACGCACGCCTCGCCGTTCGGGTGAGCTCCGAGGAGGCTCAGCAGCCGAAGGCGAGCCGGGTCCGCCAGCACCCGTAGAGCAGCGGCGAGCCGCTCGGCCTCCCCCTCGTCGAGAGCTTCGGCGAGCAGCTGCGGACAGCACTCGGCATCGATCGCCTGGATGAGCTTCATCGCCTCATATTGACGGCGGTCGATACTTTCTGTCAACGTATCGATGATCATCGATGTGTCGAACAACGAGAGGAGGTGCCCACGTGAACGATCCCTGTTGCCCGGAGGATGGCTGCCCGTCCGGTTGCTGCTAGGAGTCGGGCGAGACCGCCGGGCGATCGTTGCCCGGCGGTCTCGCGCCAAGCCGTTCCCCGGACGTTCACCGACCCGACACCTTGCATCGATACGGTGACTGCCGATCGAGGGGCAGACATGGAAGGAACGAACGCCGTCAGGAGGTTGAGCGTTGAGTTCGAGGGTGTCTTCTCGCCCGAGACCGTCTCAGACGTACTGCTTGATTCGGCCTCGAGATGGAGGGATGCGCCCGTCCAGTCGCATGTTGCCGTCTTGGCGGAGCGGTTCGCGCGAGAAAGGCTCCGGGCGGCCGCGCAAGCCGGGGGACAGATCGTGAAGGACGTACCCGAGGTCCTCTTCGTTTGCGTTCACAACGCCGGACGGAGCCAGATGGCGGCGGCTCTTCTCGACCACTTCGCGGAGGGCAGGGTCCACGTTCGATCGGCTGGCAGCACCCCCGCCAGCGAGATCAACCCGGCGGTCGTCACCTCGATGGACGAGCTCGGCGTCGACATCTCGAAGGAGTTTCCCAAGCCCCTGACGACGGAGGTCGTCGAAGCGGCCGATGTCGTCGTGACGATGGGTTGTGGAGATGCCTGCCCCGTGTTCCCCGGCAAGCGGTATCTGGACTGGGACCTCCCGGACCCGGCGGGCAAGTCGGTCGACGAAGTCCGGCCGATACGCGACGAGATCGCTGCTCGGATCAAGCTGCTGCTGGACGAGCTCGTGGGCGCTGGAACCTAGGAGAAGTGGAGCTGGCGGAATCACCGGATGCCTCCGCCGACCGCTCCAGACGTATATCGCGCTCGCGGCGCGGGCACCGAGGGTCTAGATCGGGTTCGTCGGATCTCACGCCTTAGGCTTGAGCGATGAGGGCCATGCCGGAAGGGTTCGAGGTCGGCGACCTGGTCGGTGCACTCGCCGGCGATTGGGGCGTCGAAGTCGCGACGGCCGATCATTCCGCCGTCGGAGGTGGCAGCTACCACTGGGTCGTCCACGACGTCGAGGGAACGCGTCGATTCGTGACCGTCGACGACCTGGACCAGAAGCCGTGGCTCGGCGACTCGCGAGACGCGGTGTTCGCCGGGCTTCGACGTGCGTTCGACACGGCCGGTGCACTCCACGACATGGGCCTGGGCTTCGTGGTCGCCCCGACCCGCACCGATCGCGGCGAGACCGTACGGCGAGTCGGTGAGCGCCATGCGATCGCGCTGTTCGCGTTCGTGGATGGACGCGCCGGCCGGTTCGGCCACTATGAGGACTCCGCCACACGCGCCGCTGTCCTCGCGATGCTCGCCGTCCTCCATCGAGCGACACCCGCGGTGACGTCCGCGCGCGAGATCGGTCTGGAAGTCCCCGGTCGTCGTCACATCGAGGCAGGGCTCGCCGACCTCGACGAGCCGTGGTCGGGCGGGCCGTTCTCCGAACAGGCACGGCAGCAGTTGGCCGCCCATGCGGACGACGTGACCGAGCTTCTCGCGCTCGCGGACCGTCTCGCCGCCGACGTCGCGGGGCGCGGGAGCGAGTGGGTCGTCACGCACGGCGAGCCGCATGCCGCCAACGTGATCTTGACCGGTGAGCGCCACGTGCTCGTCGACTGGGACACGGTGGGGCTGGCGCCCCCTGAGCGAGATCTCTGGATGGTCGTGGACGGCGATGGAGACGAGGCGCGCACCTACACGACCACGACCGGCCATGCGATCGACCGGGTCGCCATGGACTTCTATCGACTCGCATGGGACCTCGGCGACCTCGCCGAGTACCTCAACGAGCTTCGATCGCCGCATCGCCGCAACGAAGACACCGAGAACGCGTACCTGGGAGTGACACGGTGTGTCGCGGGTCGAGATCGGTGGGCGGCGCTGCTCGGATAAGCATGTCCACCGGTTGCGGGCACCCCTGACGCCTCTCCTGACGGCGGGCCGGTCAGGAGTCCTTCGTGGCGCTCCAGTTGCCCCCGGCTGCACCGCCGACCTGGTAGGTGCCCGACATGGAGTCGCCGGAGACCGTGCCCGAGTACGTGATCGCCGTCGAGCCGACGGTGCCGAACTGGATCGAGTTCCCGTCGACGACCCCGTTGAGGTTGAGGGTCCCGTCGGTCGAGAGCTTGATGCTTCCCGTCAGCTTCGAGTTCGACTGCGTCCAGGTGAGGGTGAAGGTCCCGTTGAACGCGCCGTCGTATTTCCCCGACCACGTCCCGGAGAGATCGTCGGCGGCCGCCGGGGGGCTGGTGACCGGCGGGCTGGTGGAGGACGGGGAGACGGCCTCTGGGCTGGTCGCGACCGTCGGCGACGGGGAGTTGTTGTTGTCGTTGCTACTGCAGCCGATGGCGGTCAAGGCCAGCACCACCAGCAGCGAAGCGAGGCCCAGGTGTGAGGCCGGTCGCTGTGATCTCCGGGGGAGCGCGCTCATCGCTGTTCGACCCTCCTTTTCGGGATTGGTGGGCACCAGTGGATGCTAGGGGGGCTCCGTCACTGAAGGCAAGACCCCGTCGAACGAACGATTCCACCCGCCGGACGGAGCGTCTTCGCAGCAGCCCTTTGACGGGCTCCGTCTCGCCTAGTTGGATGGGCGCATGTTCTTCGTTCTCGCGCAACAGTCGGACCCTGCCCGGTTCAGCTCGGAGTGGTGGCTGACCGTCGGCGTCACGCTCGGGGTGATCTTCCTCGTTGCCCTGGTCGTGAACCTGATCGCGCGGCGCTACGTCCGCCGGCTCGAAGAGCGCGCCGCGGAGCTCGCCGAGGGAACCGAGCGCGAGAAGCTCCGGCAGGCGCGACGGCGCGCCACGGTCGCGAACCTGCTGCTGAGCACGTTCCAGATCGTCGTCTGGAGCGTGGTGATCCTGATCGATCCTCTCCTCGATCGGCGTGAACCTCGGACCGCTGCTCGCCACCGCGGGGATCGCCGGTGTCGCGCTGGGCTTCGGCGCGCAGACGATCGTGCGTGACACGCTGTCGGGGTTCTTCATCCTGGCGGAGAACCAGTACGACGTGGGCGACACCGTGGAGCTGCAGACGACGGCGAACCCGGTCGCGGGCACCGTCGAGGCGCTGACCCTGCGGGTCACGCTCGTGCGCGCGTTCGACGGCACGCTGAACATCGTGCCGAACGGGAACATCCTGGTGACGAGCAACAAGACCCGCGGGTGGGGACGCGCGATCGTCGACCTGCGGCTGCCGTACGACCAGGACGTCGATGAGGTGCGCGACATCCTCACCGAGCTCTTCGATGAGATCCGCGATGTTCCGCCGTTCCAGGGGGCGCTCCACGACGGACCCGACGTGTTGGGGATCGTCCAGCTGACCGATGCGGCCGAGATCCTCCGTGTGGTCGCCCAGACGATCCCGTCGAAGCGCTGGGAGATCGAGCGCCTCCTCCGGGAGCAGATGACGAACCGGCTCACACAACGTGGGGTGGCGGCTCCGCCCATCTCCGTCATAGCGCAGCACCCAGCGGGGGGGTAAGGTCGACGCCATGAGGAGACGGGCACCCTTCGCGGCGATGCTGATCACGCTCGTCTTCGCGACCGCCTGCAACGGCCAGGTCGGGGATGCGATCTCGAGCCTCTCGTCCGGGGCCTCCGTGCCGTCGTTGCCTTCCCCCAGTCGCTCGATCTCGTTGCCGACGCGGAGCGACGTGGTGGGGACCCCCAGCGAACAGCCATCGGAGGCCCCGACCGAAGCACCCACCGAGGCCCCGACCGAAGCACCCACGCAGGAACCGACCGAAGCCCCGACCGAGGCTCCGACGCAGAAGCCCACGGAAGCCCCTACCCAGAGCCCACGGAAGCCCCCACCCAGGAGCCCACGGAAGCTCCCACCACGGAACCGACCTTGACGGAGGCACCGACCCTGACGGAGTCACCGACGCCGAGCGAGGTTGCCGCACCCGGGGGCTCGGCCTCGACCGGCACGTCGGCCGTCTGGTGGTGGTTGCTGGGGATCGCGATCATCGTGGCGATCGCCGCGTGGTTGATCCTGCGCCGCCGTCGGCCTTCGGCCACGATGCAGGAGGCGTACGTCGCCACCGCGGCCGCACGCGACCGGTTGGCCCAGGAGGCCTCTGCGCCGTCTCCGACCGCGGAGGCGGCCGAAGCGTTGATCGATCAAGCCGACCAGAAGCTCCGCGCGGCGCAGATCTCCGCGGGCGATCAGACGCAACGCGCGGTCGTGGACCACGCGCTCACCGCGCTCGCCGACGCTCGCGAGGTGCTCGCGCTGCGCGCCGCGAGCTCCGGTGCGACCCACGCGAGCGGGTCAGACATCGAGTCGCGGTTGCTGCGATCGCTCGCGGCGCTGGATGCAGCCCTCGGACCGCTCCGCGAGGCGGCGGGCGGCGCACCTCCTCCGCCGACCGGCGGCACACCGCCTCCGACCACCGGCTTCGAGGTGTGATCAGATCCGCCGTGCGGCGGATACGCTTCTGCCCATGGGTGAGACTCCGTACGCCTCGGTGGACGAGCTGCAGGCCGCGCTCGGGACGCAGTCGTACCTGGCCGACCGTGGGCTGGCCACGTCGATCCACCTCTCGCTCTCGCTCGACAAGCCGCTCCTGCTGGAGGGCGAGGCCGGCGTCGGCAAGACCGAGGTGGCCAAGGTCCTGTCGTCCCTGTTGGGCCGCAGGCTGATCCGGCTCCAGTGCTACGAGGGGATCGACGCCTCGCAGGCGCTCTACGAGTGGAACTACTCGCGACAGCTGATCGCCGTGCGGGCGATGGACGCCTCGGACGCCGAGACGCACGTCCAGGATCTGTTCGGCCCCGACTTCCTGGTGGAGCGGCCGTTGCTCGCTGCGATCCGCGAGGGCTCCGGCGCCGTGCTGCTGGTCGACGAGCTGGACCGTGCCGACGACGAATTCGAGGCGTTCCTGTTGGAGGTGCTCTCGGAGTTCGCCGTGACCATCCCTGAGATCGGCCGGGTCGCGGCCGAGACGCCTCCCGCCGTCGTCGTCACGTCGAACCGTACCCGCGAGCTGCACGACGCGCTCAAGCGTCGGTGCCTGTACCACTGGATCGATCACCCGGATCTGGAGCGCGAGATCCAGATCGTCAAGGTGCGCGCGCCGCACGTGAGCGACGCGCTGGCGCGCGACGTCGCGGCGGCCGTCCTGCGCCTGCGTGAGATGGATCTGGCGAAGCTCCCGGGCGTCGCCGAGACGATCGACTGGGCGAACGCGCTCGCGTTCCTGGGGGCGGAGCGGCTCGACACGTCGATCGCCGCCGACACGCTCGGCGCGGTCGTGAAGGACCACGAGGACCAGCAGTTGGTCGTCACGCGCCTCGCGGAGCTGGTGGCCGAAGGTGGGGGCTGAACGCTAGCGCGTGATCGGTGTCGACGATACCTGACTAGTCAGCAACGATCGAATGCCGCTCGGGCGACCCGTGTCAGGTCCATCGGATCCGCACCGACTCTCGCCACAGGCCGAGCACATCCGGCTGGCCTTCCAGCTCCGGTCCCGTCGGGTCCCGCCGGTTCCACAAGAGGACGTAGAGATCCGACGCGGCTGCCGTCACGATGAGCTCCGCATCGGCGTCCATGCTGTCGGTCTGGACATCGAATCCGGTCGACGCGAACGTCACACGCCAGCTGCGCGACCCGTCGGTGACGCGCACGAGCATCGAACGAGGCTCATCGAGCGGGAGCGTTCTGCCCGGCCGCACCACGAATCGGAGGAGCAGCTCGTCGATGCCGTCCGCCGCGAACCCGGATGGAAACCCAGTGATGTCGCCCGTCGCGGACTCGGCGTCGACCCGATGGATCGCCGTCTCGTGCGCCTGACGGCGCGCCCAGAACGCCAGCGGCGTCGGCGCGTCGAGGAACGTCCACGCCTCGAGATCCGCTGGAGCCGACACCAATGCTTCCACCAACGCTCGATGACCGCTCCGGAACCACGCCACCAGCTCGGCGTCCTTCGGCCAACCGCCCACCAGCCGCTCGAGGTCGCCGTCCGGAGCCTGGACACCGACGCCCGAGACGAACCCGGTCGCCCAGCGATGCACGCCACCCACGTGCCGGATCAGGTCGCGAAGCTGCCACTCGGGACAGGTCGGCACAGGCGCCGCTAGATCGGTGGACGAGGCGACGTCAGCGAGTTGCTCGCCATCCCGTCGCAGCTGCTCGATGTGTTGGTCGACGTCCACCCGCGCAGCCTAGCTATAGGTGCGCCAATCCGTCGCTCCCTCGCTGCCGTTGACGACTCACATCCCCCGCCTGTTGGATGGGTGCATGTCAGCCGCCGTCCCCGGACCGCTCCCGCCGCTCGTCGCGTTCGGGCGCAAGCTCCGCGACGCCGGGCTCCCGGTCGGGACCGGCCGCATCCTGACGTTCGCGCGCGCGATCGCGGCGATCGGTCTCACGGATCGCGAGTCGCTGTACTGGGCGGGGCGCACGACCATGATCGGTCGCAAGGAGGACTTCGCGGCGTACGACGAGGCGTTCGCCGACTGGTACCGGGGCCTCGCGACCCAGGGCGAGTTGCAGATCGAGCTCAACCTCCCGAGGCCGGGATCCACACGTCAAGTCGAGTGGGGCGAGATGCCAGACGACCTCGAGGTGACGGTCAGCGGGGTCGCGGCGAAGTGGCGCTCGGCGGGCGACGACGAGCCGGAGGACGACGAGGAGACGTCGATCAGGATCGTGGCGAGCGCCGTGGAGGTGCTGCGCGAGAAGTCGTTCCCCGATCTCACCGAGGAGGAGCGAGCCCGGGTCGCGGCCATGATCAGGCGGCTGGCGGTGACCGTTCCGGTGGAGCGAACCCGGCGGACGAAGCCCGCGTCGAAGGGTTCCTCGTTCGACATCCGGCGAACGCTCCGGCGATCGCTGCGGACGCAGGGCGAGCCGTTCGATCGTGCGATGCGCGCGCGGAAGTCCCGGACGCGTCCGCTCGTGCTGATCCTGGACATCAGCGGATCCATGGCGCCGTACGCCCGTGCGCTGATGCAGTTCGGCTACGCGGCCATGGCGGCTGGACGCCGGGTGGAGGTGTTCGTCTTCGGGACGCGGCTCACCCGCGTGACGCGGACGCTCCGGACGAAGGATCCCGATCGCGCGATGCACGAGATCGGCACGCAGGTCGCCGACTGGGAGGGCGGAACCCGGATCGGCGAGTCGCTGAAGACGCTGCTCGACGGGTGGAGTCAGCGAGCGGCGCTCCGCGGCGCCGTGGTCGTGCTCTGCTCCGACGGCTTGGAGCGCGGCGACCCCGAGCTCCTGCGGGCGCAGATGGCACGTCTGCGTCGCCTCGCCCATCGGGTCGTCTGGGTGAACCCGCTGAAGGGCTCGCCACGGTACGAGCCGCTCGCGCGGGGGATGGCCGCCGCCATGCCGTCGGTCGACGAGTTCCTGTCGGGACACAACCTGGAGAGCCTGGAGCATCTCGGCCGCGTGCTCGGCGGGTGAGGACCCCGTTCGCGCGGGGCACCGGTAGGCTGGGGCCGTGCCGGACGACGATGACATCCTGGAGGCGTACGAGCGCGAGCTCGACCTCGAGCCGATCGCGCCGCTGCCGCGCCGGTCCAACCGCGGGTTCTGGATGGTCGCGGGGACGATCGGGCTCGGCGCGGTCGTCCTGATGGTCGAGATCTTCGCGAACCGCCCGATGGTCAACGCGATCTCGCGGACCGAGAACGACCTGCGGACCTCGCTCGCGGCGGCCGAGCGCATCTACGCGGACGGCGGATCGTTCACGCCCGCGGACGCCGCGGGGCTCGGTGGCGCCGGAGACGGGCGGACCTACGTGGATGCCGATCGGCCGGCGTCCTCACCGGGAACGGTCAGCGTCTACGCCTCGGGACAGACGTGGGCCGCGGCCTCGCCCACCGCGCAGGGCACGTGCTTCTACGTGAAGCAGGTGGCCGGGCAGGACACGCTCTACCTGGTCGCGGACGGCGACTGCACGGGCACGGAGGCACTCGCCGCCGACCAGACCCAATGGTAGCCGGCGTTCCCTCGCCCTAGGAACGCGCCCCGGGGGGCAGCCTCGTTGGAGGCGGTGGGAACGGAGGCATGCCCTCGACGTCCGGGGAGACGTCCACCGGAGGCGGGGCGGGAACATGCTCCCAGCCGCCGGCCGCGGACGGGCCGGGAATGCCGCCGCTCGGGATCGCGATCGACTCCTTCGTCACGACGACGGTGTTCGCCCACCGGTCGCCGAGCCGTTGCTGGTTCGGCGATGCCCAGACCGAGATCGCGCCGACGAGGTACGGGAGGACGTAGGGGAACGCGTCCACGAGTCGCGCCACGTTCCGGACGATGGCCGCCGGCCACTCGAGCTTGGTGCCGTCCTGGTTGACGACCCGGATGCCCGTCGCGAACTTGCCGATCGTGGCCCCGGCCAGTCCTTCGAGGAGCACGAAGTAGACGATCGTGATCAGGCCGGGCCAGAACAGATGCCGTCCCGACCACCCGATGCGCCAATAGCCCGCGCCGTGGCGGATCTCGGCGAACGGCCCCGACATGATGAGCAGCAGGACGCTGTCCACGAAGATCGCCACGAACCGCCGTCCCACGCCGACGTACGTCATGCCGCGAAGGTACCAGCAGATGAGGTGGGGTCAGCGTGGAGCCGGTCCGTACGCGCGGTCGAGGAGCTCGACGGGGTGGACGACCTCGACGTCTGCTCCCAGATCGCGCAGGCCGGCCGCGATCTGCATCGTGCAGCCGGGGTTCGCGCCGGCCACCACGCGGACCCCGGTGTCGCGTACCGCGCGGGCCTTCTCCCGCATGAGCTGTCCCGACATCTCGGGCTCGAGCACGTTGTAGAGACCGGCCGCGCCGCAGCACCGGTCGCCGTCGGCGATCTCGAAGATCTCGACGCCGGGGATCTGCCGCAGCACGTCGCGCGGTTGCTGCTTGATGCCCAGCGCCCGCAGCGCGTGGCACGCGTCGTGATACGCCACGCGTCCGTCGGCGAGCGGGGTCGTGGGGATATCGACCAACCCATGATCGGCCAGGAACTCCATCAGGTCGTCGACCGGGAGCGCGGTGCCCTCGACGAGCTCGCCGTACGTCGTCATGTGCGCGCTGCATCCGGAGGCGTTCACGATCACGTGATCCGCGTCCGCGAACGCCGACGCGTTGCGTCGGGCGAGCTTGCGGGCCGAGGCCAGCCGTCCGTTGTGCGCCGCCAGCGCTCCGCAGCATCGCTGCGCCCGGGGGACCGTCACGCGCCAGCCGTTTCGGGCGAGCACGCGGATCGTCGCCAGGTTCACCTGGTGGAACCAGCGGTCCTGCACGCACCCGGAGAGGAGCGCCACCGTTCCTCGGACGTCCACGCCCGCCGGCGGCTCGGTCACGCGGGGGAGGCGCGCGAACGGCGACGTGTGTCGCGGCGCCAGCGCGCGCATCCGGCGCGGCAGGAACGGTCGCGCGACCGGCTGGAAGAACGTGGCGATCCGCAAGAGGGCGGGATGCGGCAGGGTGACGTCGAGGCCGAGCCAGCGGAGGAACCGCGCGCGGCGGCTGCGGAGCGGTTCCACCTGGACGCGCGCTCGTTCCATCATCCGGCCGAACGGCACGTGCGACGGGCAGACGTCCTCACATGCCCGGCACACCAAGCACAGGTCCATGAAGCTCCCGAACGTGTCGTCGACCACCGCGGTCCCCTCCGCGACCGAGCGCATCGCGGCGATCCGCCCGCGCGGCGACGCCGACTCCTCGCCGGTCAGTCGGTACGTCGGGCAATGGGGGAGGCAGAGACCGCACGCGACGCACGAGGACAGGTCGGCGTCGGAGGGAGCGTCGTCCAGATCCCACCCCGGGACCGCGTCGGGCTCGGCTCCGATGAACCGCACCCCTTCGGGCAGCTCTGTGCCGAGGGGGGTGCCCTCGCGGTCGCCGTCGATCACCACGGCCCTATGGTCGCACGCTCCGCGCGTGGGTTACGGCTCAGCTCCCAACCGTAACGAGCGTGTCCCACGCCGTTCACACCGGCCGACTACCCTTCCGTGATGGTGGCCACGCATCCGTTCACGCTCGCGCTGATCGCACACGACGGCAAGAAGGACGACCTGCTCCGGTTCGCGCGCGAACATCTGGATGAGCTCCGCCCGCTCTACCTGATCGCGACCGCCACCACCGGTTCGCTGCTCAAGAGCGAGCTCGGCCTGGACGTCCAGACGATGGCGAGCGGCCCGCAGGGCGGCGACCTCCAGATCGGTGCGCGGATCGTGGAGGGCAGGATCGACGGGGTCATCTTCTTCCGCGACCCGCTCACGGCTCATCCGCACGAGCCGGACATCCAGGCGGTGCTGAAGGTCTGCGACGTCCACGACGTCCCGCTCGCCACGAACCGTGCCTCCGCCTTGCTCCTCATCCGCTCGCTGCACGACGAGCTCCGCGCGTAGTGTCGCCTGCCGCTAGGCTGTCGCCTCATGGACGCCATGAACGCCCGTCGTTCGATCAAGGCCGCCTCGTTCACTGAGTCGGTGATCCGCGATTTCACGCGGCTGTCCGACATGCACGGCGCGATCAACCTGGGGCAGGGGTTCCCCGATTTCGCGGCGCCCGATGAGGTGAAGGAGGCCGCGCGCCGCGCGATCGCAGACGACCACAACCAGTACCCCGTGACGTGGGGGGTCCCGGCGTTCCGGGAGGCGATCGCGTCGTCGTACGGGCGCCTCTACGGCATGTCGGTCGATCCGGACACGGACGTCTGCGTCACCTGCGGGTCGACCGAGGCGATGATCGCCGCGATGCTCGGCCTGCTCGATCCCGGCGATGAGGTCGTCGTCTTCGAGCCGTACTACGAGAACTACGGGCCGGATGCGATCCTGTCGGGAGCGGTACCTCGCATGGTCACGCTCCGCCCGCCCGACTGGACGTTCGACGAAGGTGAGTTGCGGGCGGCGTTCAACGACCGCACGCGAGCGATCGTCGTGAACTCGCCGAACAACCCGACCGGCAAGGTGTTCTCGCGGGAGGAGCTGTCTGCGATCGCGGAGCTGTGCGTGCGCTACGACGTGATCGCGATCACCGATGAGATCTACGAGCACATCACGTACGACGGTGTGCGACACGTCCCGATCGCGACGATCCCCGGGATGGAGGAGCGAACGGTCACGATCAGTGCGCTCTCCAAGACGTACTCCGTGACCGGCTGGCGCGTCGGCTGGGCTGTCGCGGCGCCCGCGTTGATGGACGGCATCCGGCCCGTGCACGACTTCCTGACGGTCGCGGCCGCGGCGCCGCTGCAGATCGCCGGCATCACGGCGCTCGGCCTTCCCGACGCTTACTACTCGACGACCCTGGCCGAGTACGACGAACGCCGGGCCACCATGATGCGCATCCTCGGTGAGACGGGATTCGTCGCGCAGCCGCCCGCCGGGGCGTACTACGTGATGGCCGACATCTCCCACCTCGGGTTCGACGACGATGTCACCGCCGCGACGAGCCTGGTCGAGACGATCGGCGTCGCCACCGTCCCCGGCTCGTCGTTCTTCTCGGACCCGGCGAACGGCAAGCACCTGTTGCGGTTCGCGTTCTGCAAGAAGCTCGAGACGCTCGAAGCCGCCGGCGAACGCCTCCGTCTACTGGTCTGAGACGGACTAGATCCCACCCCAGAAGCGGCCGGGAGCCATGATGCCGGCCGGGTCGAACGATTCCTTCAGCCGGCGATGGATCGTCGGCGCGGCGATGGTTCCGTCGCCGAGGCCGCCGGCGCCCCGGATGACCGGCGCCACGCCCGCGGCCTCGGCGACGCGCACCCGGAGCTCGTCGAGCGGCTCCGCCCCGTCGGGGAGCCCGAACCACACCAGCCCGACGCCCATGAGCGCCGTCCAATCGCTGCGGCCGGCGACCAGCGCCTCGATCCGTGACGGGACTACGGCTGCCTCCACGACGGTCGCGCCCTCGATCGCCATCGGGTCGAAGGGCGAGGGCTGATGGTCGACGGCTAACGCGGGGTCGATCGTTCGCGCGGCGAGCGTCTGCTCCTCGACCTCGTCGGCCCAGCCCTCGAGCCACACACGCGCGCGTCCGGGCTCGGCGATGACGGCCGAGGGAAGCGGCACGGTCTCGAGCAGCCGGCGGCCGAGCGCGAGCCCGTCTCCCTCGAGCGAGAGCGTGCGGCGGACCTGGGGCAGCGGCCGGAGCTTCAACGCGACCTGCACGATCACGCCCAACGTGCCGAGTGAGCCGGTGGCCAAGCGATGCAGGTCGTAGCCCGTGACGTTCTTCACCGTGCGGGCTCCGCTCTTCACGAGCATCCCGTCGCCGCGCACCAGCTCGAGCTCCACCACCGTGTCGCGGACGTGCCCGAGCCGCAGCCGCCGGAACGACGAGACGCCCGCCGCGATCACACCGCCGACGGTCGCATCCGGGTGCGCGTCCACCGGCCACTCCTGCCCGCCTTCCGCCAGCACTGCCTGGAGGTCGCCGACGCGGATCCCCGCGTGGACGACCGCGAGCATCTCCGCCGGCTCGTACGCCACGACCTCGTCCAACATCGTGGTCCAGAGCTCCGCGTCGATGTCGGTCGTGTTCCCGCGATCCATGTGTGTCCGTCCGCCGACAACGAGCAACCGGGACCGCGCCGTGGCGGCATCCCGCACGGCGTCCTCCACGTCCTGCTTCGCGTGCGGGTGGATCAGATCCACGAACCCTCCGGCAGGTCGGCCGCAGCCTCGGCGGCATCCGAGCCGCGCATCATCGCGAAGTCGCCGCACCGGGCGCCGGCAGGCAACACCTTCTGTGGATTCATCAGGTGTTCCGGATCGAACGCGTCGCGGACGCACGCCTGCGCGGCCAGGTCCTCGGCCGTGAACACCAACGGCATGAAGTCGCGTTTCTCCAGGCCGATGCCGTGCTCGCCGCTCAGTGCGCCGCCCGCATCGACGCAGAGCCGGACGATCTGGTCGCTCGCCTCCAGCACGCGTTCGAGCGTTCCCGGCACGCGCCGGTCGAACGAGAGCAGCGGATGGAGGTTGCCATCGCCGGCATGGAAGACGTTCGTGACGATCAGGTCGTGGTGCTTCGCGATCGCGTAGACACCCGTCAGCACCTCCACGAGCTTGGTGCGCGGCACGACGCAATCGTGCAGATGATAGTGGGGCGCGATCTGCGCGACGGCGCCGAACGCGGACTTGCGCCCCTTCCACAACAGGGCCCGCTCGGTGTCATCGGCCGCCACGCGGATGGTGCGGACGTGGTTCGCGTGCGCGGCTGCCTCGACCTCCCGCGTCTGGGCCTGGACTCCCGACGGCAGCCCATCGACCTCGACGATCAGGATCGCGGCGGCGTCGGTCGGGTAGCCGGCGTGCGCGAAGCTCTCGGCGGCAACGATGATGCCGTGGTCCATCATCTCGATGGCCGCGGGCACGACGCCGCGGGCGATGATGTCCGAGACCGTCGCCGCGCAATCGCCGACGTCCATGAAATCGAGCAACATCGTTCGGATCGCGGGCGGGACCGGCGTCAGCCGTACGCAGGCACGGGCGACGATCCCGAGGGTTCCCTCGGAACCCACGACGACGCCGCGCAGGTCGTAGCCCGGAACCTCGGGTCCCTCGCTGCCCAAGCGTTCGACCGTTCCGTCCGGCATGACGACGTCCAGCGCCAGCACGTGCGCGGACGTGACGCCGTACGCCAGGCAGTGCGGCCCGCCGGCGTTCGTGTTCGCGTTCCCCCCGATGGACGACGTCTGCTGCGACGAGGGGTCGGGCGCGTAGAAGAACCCGGTCGGACGGAGCGCGGTCGACAGATCCAGGTTGAACAGACCCGGCTCGACCCATGCCAGACGATCGTCGGTCCGCACCTCCAGGATCTGGTGCATCTTGGCGGTGACGACCACGAGCGCGTCGCCGATCGGCGTGGCGGCGCCGGCGAGACCGGTCCCGCTCCCGCGAGGGACGACCGGCAGGCCGTGCTCGGCCGCGATCCGGACGCACGCGACGATGTCCTTCGGTCGACCGAGGGAACGCGACGAGCGCGCATCCTCCTTCGACCATGGAGGCGTCTCGCGCGTAGAGCTTCAGCGCGAGTGGATCGGAGAGCACCTCGGCCGGCCCGAGCGCGTCTTCGAGCGCGCGACGGGCGGCATCGACGTCGGTCATGACGGTAGGGTAGGCCCAGCGCGATGGTGACGTGGCAGGCGTTCGAGACGGAGGCCCCGGAGCTGGCGTCGTTCGGCCGGGAGCGGATCGACCGGCGGGTGTCGTTCCTGGCGACCGTCCGCGGCGACGGCGGCCCCCGCGTGCATCCCGTGACGCCGTGGATCGTGGACGGCCACCTCTACGTCCGGATGTACACGACCTCGCCCAAGGTCGCCGACCTGGAGCGCGACCCGCGGTTCGCACTGCATTCGATGATGGACAACGACGACGGCGTCGGAGGGGAGTTCGCGATGCACGGGCGGGCGACGCGCATCGGCGACGCCGGCACGATCGCCGCCGCCTACGCCCCGATCGGCGAGTTCACGGAGCGGCCGCTCGCCCTGCTCGAGCTCGGGGTGGACGACGTCGTGACCACGGAGTACCGGGGCGAGGAGATCGAGCGCCGGCGGTGGTCGGCCCGGCGGCCGGACCACGTGGAGGATCGTCGCTCCCCGGCCTGACGGCCGTCAGGCGACGCGGCCCGGGCGAGCCGTCGGGCGCGGAGTAGGGCAGGCCCTCGCGCGCCCATGCCTCGATCCCACCTTCGAGGTTGTAGGCCTCGAACCCGCGAGCCTGAAACATCATGGTGGCGAGCTCGCTGCGATTGCCGCTCCGACAGATCACCACCACCGGCTTGGACGCGTCCAGATCGGATCCTGCCCCGGCCATGATCGCGTTCAGGGGCAGATGGATCGCGCCCTCGACGCGTCCCGCATCCCATTCGTACTGCTCGCGGCAGTCGACGAGCTGCACCTCGTCGAGGCGCTCGAACGTTCCGCGTGGGGTTGAGAGGTCGGCCGTCATCAGCAGGTGCGAATGCTATCAGCGAGGTCGATATTCCCGACCTCAGCCGAGCGCCCGTTCGAACGCCGCCACGCCGTCGTCGTCGAACAGCACGAATCGAACCTCGTCGACGGCGGTGTCGGCGGTGCGCACCGCCTCGATCGCGACCTCCGCGGCCAGGTCGATCGGGTACCCGTACACCCCGGTCGAGATGGCGGGGAAGGCGATCGTCTTGGCTCCCAGCTCATCGGCGACCCGCAGGCATGCCGTGTGGCAGCTCGCCAGCAGCCGCGCATCGTCCGGCTTGCCCGAGTAGATCGGGCCCGCCGTGTGGATGATCCAGCGCGCCGCGAGCGCGCCGCCGATGGTCGCGACCGCTTGGCCGGTGGGGAGCGGAGGGTTGCCGCGCTCGCGGATCACGCGTTCCCGGTCGGCGAGCGCATCGGGGCCGGCCGCCCTGGTGATCGCGCCGTCGACACCGCCCCCGGGCCGCAGGGCGGTGTTCGCCGCGTTCACGACGGCATCGACGTCCTGGAAGGTGATATCGGCCTGCACGAGCACGATCCGTGGCACGTCGTCATGGTAGTTGCGTCGCGGAACGACAGCCGGCCCGCTCGCCCGGTACGCTGCCGCCCATGTCGGATCTCGACATCCTGGTGCTCGGTGATGCCAATCCCGACCTCGTCCTCAGCGGCGGGGACGTGGTGCCGGCCTTCGGGCAGGCGGAGCGGTTGGTCGACGAGGCGCGCCTCGTCGTCGGCGGCTCGGGAGCCATCTTCGCGTGCGGCGCAGCCAAGCTCGGTCTCCGTGTGGCGTTCGCCGGGGTCGTGGGCGACGACATGTTCGGGCGCTTCATGTGCGATCAACTGCAGGCGCACGGGATCGACACGTCGGCGGTGGCCGTGCTCCCGGAGCGATCGACCGGCGTCACGGTGGTTCTGTCCGGTCGCGACGATCGCGCGATGCTGACGTTCGCCGGCACGATCGGCGATCTGCGCAGGTCCATGATCGATACGGACGTGTTGAGCCGCACGAGACACATCCACGTGAGCTCGTACTTCTTGCAGCGGGCGCTCGTTCCGGAGTTGCCGGCGCTGTTCCGAGAGACGCGGGACGGAGAGGCGACGACGTCGCTCGATCCGAACTGGGATCCGTCCGGGCAGTGGGACAACGGGCTCATGGCCCTGCTTCCCGAGGTCGACGTGTTCCTGCCGAACGAGGTCGAGGCGCTGAGCATGGCGCGCATCTCGGTGGTCGAGGACGCGATCGCGCGGCTGCGCTCGTCCGGTGCCGGCACGGTCGTCGTCAAGACCGCCGGGCAGGGTGCGGTCGCCGCACAGGCGGGCGATGCGGTCTCCGTCGCGGGGATCCCGACCCAGGTCGTCGACTCCACCGGTGCCGGCGACTCGTTCGACGCGGGCTTCCTCGCCGGCTTCCTCGGCGGGCAGCCGCTGCGGCGGTGCCTGGAGATCGGGAACGCGTGCGGTGCGCTGTCCACGCGCGGCATCGGCGGCGTGTCGACACAGCCCACCATGGTCGAGGCGCTGGAGACGATCGAACGGGGCTCCGTGCCGTGATCGTGTGTCTGGTCGCGAACCCGTCGATCGACAAGCTCTTCGAGGTGGACCGGCTGGTGCGAGGCGATATCCATCGCCCCGATCGGATTCGAGCAGACGGCCGGGGGCAAGGGGCTGAACGTGGCGCGCGCGGCCGCGGCGCTCGGCGGGGACGTCCGCGCCGTGGCGCTGTTCCGCGGCCACACGGGCAAGTGGCTCGAGGAGACGCTCTCATCGGAGGGCGTCCGCGGCTCCTACGTCTGGACGCACGGCGAGAACCGGTCCTCGCTCTCGGTCGCCGACCGCGAGACCGGCGGGCTCACGGAGTTCTACGAGCATGGCTCGGAGGTGCCGTCGTCGGCGTGGCCGGAGCTCGCGCATGCGGCCGCCGCGCTCTTCGGCGACGCCACCTGGCTCACCATCTCCGGATCGCTCCCGGCCGGGATCGACGACTCCGCCTATCGAGAGCTGGTGGCCGAAGCGCGCGATGCCGGTGTTCGCGTGGCATTGGATGCGGAAGGCGACCGGTTGCGTCTGGCGTTGGAGGCGCAGCCCGACGTCGTCAAGGTGAACGCGTCGGAGGCGTCGGAGCTGCTGGAGCGTGCCGACCGCGCGCCGCGATGAAGCGTTGGCCGCGGCGCAGAAGCTCCGGGAGCTCGCGGGTGGCGACGGGCACGTGGGGATCGTGACGCGCGGGGCGGACGGCGTGGTCGTGGCCGCGCCGGACGGCGCGCTCTACGAAGGCGTCCTGTACGTGCGGGGCCGCTATCCCGTAGGCAGCGGCGACGCCTTCCTGGCCGGGCTGGTCGTGGCGCTCGACCGCGGCACCGGGTGGGGAGAGGCGTTGCGGATGGCTCTCGGGGCGGCGACTGCCAACGCCGAGCTGCCCGGTGCCGGCCGTTTGGACCGGTCCCGGGCGGAGGTGCTGGGCGAACAGGCGACGGTCCGACTCATCTGATGGACGATGGACCTCTAGAACGTCAGCACGACCTTGAAGTGGCCGGCCCCGCCGACCAGCTCCTGGAACGCGCGTTGACCGTCGGCGAGCGGCATCGTCGTGATCCATCCGGACGCGTCGATCGCTCCGTCACGCATCAGTTCGACCGCGCTCTCGAAGTCGACCTCGCCCCACGCGTAGGAGCCGGTGATGGTCGCCTCCTTGCCGAGGACGGCGAAGAAGTCGACCGTGCCGGACGGAGAGCCCAGGCCGACCTCTTGGATCCTCCCCCCGGTCCGGACCGCCCGGAGCGCCAGCGCCCACGTGGCCTCGTACCCGGCGGCGTCGATGACGACGTCCGCACCCTCGCCGTCGGTCGCGTCGATCACGGCTTGTGCCGGGTCCTCGCCGGTGATGATCTCGGCATCCTGTGCCGCGGCCAGCCGGAGCCGACCCTCGACGGGGTCGGTGATCAGCACGCGTCCGGCCCCGTAGAGGAACGCCGCCTTCACCATGAGCACGCCGATCGGGCCGGCGCCGATCACGAAGACGCGGTCGCCGCCCTCGACGGACCGGGACGCGACGTGCACAGCGTTCGCCAACGGCTCGATGAGCGTCGCCACCTCGTCCGAGAGATCCGCGTCGAGCCGAACGGCAGCGGTGGTCGGAACGGCGAACCGTTCGGCGAAGCCGCCCGTCATGTCGCGTCCCACCAGCCGTCCGGTCGGGCAATGGTTGATCGCTCCCTCCCGGCACCAGCGGCAGGCGCCGCAGGACACGATCGGCTTGAGCACCACCCGCTCGCCGAGGCGCGCGGTGGGTACGCCCTTCCCGACTTCGGCGATCTCGCCCACCGTCTCGTGTCCCATGATGAGCGGCGGGATGCGTCGTGGGCTCGCCTCGCGGAACCCGTGCAGGTCCGACCCGCAGATCGACGACGCGCGTGACGCGATCACGACCTCGCCGGGCCCCGGCGTCGGATCCGGGGCGTCCTGGAGCTCCATCCGGCCCGGTCCCATGTACACGAGCGCCCTCACGCGCGTCCCCCCGTGGTCGTGCAGACGAACGGCCGGTCGCGCGCCGGCACCAGGACGGGAACGTCGGGGAACTCGCGACCGGCGGTCTCGACGAGCGCGCCCGGGAACCCGAGGTTGCGCGCGAACAGGTCGTAGTGCATCGGGACCAGGAGCCCGGCGTCGATCCGGGATCCGAGCCACGCGGCCTCGCGATGATCCAGGTTGCCGACGATGCCTCGCCGTTCGCGTTCCGCATCCCGCCCGTTGATCGGAAGCAGCGCGACGTCGATCCCGAGCGGGGCCAGCGTCTCTTCCATGCCGTCGAAGTGGATCGTGTCGCCGGCGTGATAGATGCGCACGCCACCCAGGTCGATCACGAATCCCAGGAACCGCACGAGTCCCCCGGACAGGTCCTCGCCGAACCCGTACGCGTCGTCCATCGTCACCCCGTGGCACGCGGGCACGGCGCGCACGGTCAGGCCGCCGATCTCCATCGAGCCACCCGGTTGCATCCCGACCACTCGGTCGGAAGGAACGCCGGCCTCGGTGACCATGTCGACGATCGGCGACGGTACGACGAACACCGCGCCGGGAGAGGCGGTCGCGATGGGCTCGATGCTGGGGACGTCCATATGGTCGACGTGCTCGTGGGAGCAGAACACCACGTCGATCCCGACGCACTCGTCCGGTGCGAGCGGGGACTCGTGGAGCCGGCCGTCGTAGGGAGAGAGGAACGGGTCGAGGAGGACCGTCGATCCCGCCGCCGCGCGCCGCGAAGCTCGCCTGGCCGAACCAGGAGAGCGCGGCCTGGCCGTCGTTGAGCCGGAGGTTCGTCAGGCGATCGATCGAGGTCTCGGTCATGTCGCCGGGGATCCTGTCACGCGGTGGCCGGGACGATCGCATCGCCGGTCGGGCCGTCGAAGACGTGGACGCGCTGGGCGCCGAGGCCCAACCGGATCCGGTCGCCGGGGGACGGCGTGAGCGATGGCTCGAACTTCGCCGTGATCTCGGCGCGATCGCCGGGCAGCCGAGCGAGCTCGTCTTCGATCCCGGACGGCTTCGTGGCGACCTGGCCGCTCACCGTGCCGTGCACGATCACGCCGTCGCCGAGCGGTTCGACCACGTCCACCTCGAACTCCATGCCCGGCTGGCCGTCGACCGCGGGCCGCAGGTGCTCCGGCCGCAACCCGAGGACGACGTCGCCGTCGGGCACGCCGGGGACGGGCATTACCAGGTCGCCCGCGGTCGCGACCCCCCCGACAGCGGTCGCGCGGAGCAGGTTCATCGGCGGGCTGCCGATGAAGCCGGCGACGAACAGGTTCGTCGGGTGGTCGTACACGTCCTGCGGGGCGCCGAGCTGCTGGAGCACGCCGTCCGACAGGACCGCGACGCGCTCGCCGAGCGTCATCGCCTCGACCTGGTCGTGCGTGACGTAGATCGTCGTGATGCCCAGGCGCTGATGCAGGCGCTTCAGGTCGCCGCGCACCTGCACGCGGAGCTTCGCGTCCAGGTTGGACAGCGGCTCGTCCATCAGGAACGCCTTCGGCTCGCGGACCAGGGCCCGTCCCATGGCGACGCGCTGCCGCTGTCCACCCGAGAGCTGCGCAGGCCGCCGCTTGAGCAGGTCGTCGATCCCGAGCATGGCGCTCACGCCGTTCACGCGGATCGCGATCTCGTCCTTCGGCATCTTCCGTTCCTTCAGGCCGAACGCGAGGTTCTTGTACACGGTCATGTGCGGGTAGAGCGCGTAGTTCTGGAACACCATCGCGATGTCGCGGTCGCGCGGCGAGTCGTCGTTGATCACGTGGTCGCCGATCCGGATCGTGCCGGACGTGATCTTCTCCAGGCCGGCGATCATCCGCAGGGCCGTCGTCTTCCCGCATCCGGACGGTCCCACGAAGATCATGAACTCGCCGTCGGCGATCTCGAGCGACAGGTCGTTCACCGCCACCGTCCCGCCGGGGAACTCCTTGGAGACGTGGTCGAGCGTCAGTCCGGGCATGTCAGCCTTTCAGTCCCGAGGTGGCGATGCCACGGATGAAGAACCGCTGCGCGAACACGAACAGGAACAGGACCGGCAGGATGCTCATCACGTTCGCCGCCATCAGCAGGTGCGTGTTGGTCGAATGGGCACCCTGGAACGTCGTGAGTCCGAGCTGCAACGTCATGTTGTTCGGACTGTAGAGCGTGACGAGCGGCCAGAGGAAGTCGTTCCACGTCCAGAGGAACGTCACGACGGCGACCGTCGCGAGCACCGGACCCGACAGCGGCAGCACGATCTTGAACAGCACGCCCAGGCGCGACGCGCCGTCGATGCGCGCGGCCTCTTCGAGCTCGATGGGCAGGGAACGGAAGAACTGCCTTAGCAGGAAGATGCCGAACGCCCCCGCGAGGTTGGGGACGATCAACGCTCCGAGCGTGTCGATGAGACCGAGCTTCCGCACGATGATGAACGTCGGGATGATGATGACCTGGAACGGGATCATCAACGTGGCGAGCACCAGGATGAAGACCACGTCCCGGCCGAAGAACTTGATCCGCGCGAACGCGTATCCCGCCAGGCTGCAGAACAAGAGGTTGCCCGCGACGACGACCACGGTGACGATAAGCGTGTTCATGAACCACCGCGCGAACGGCGCCTGCTGCAGGACGTCGGTGTAGTTCTGCCACTGGAGGCTGCTCGGGATCAGGATCGGCGGGAAATGCCGGGTCTCGTTGAGCGTCTCGAAGGACGTGATGATCATCCAGATCATCGGGATGAGCATGACGATCGCCAGCGGGATCAGCACCAGGTGCCACGGGCTGAACAGGAACCGGCGCTCCTCCGGGTCGCCTCGTCCCACGTCCTCGATGGGCTCGAGGAGCGCGTCGTCGCGGAGTTCGGCGGATGCGCTCATGACGCGTAATACACCATCCGTTTGCCTACCCAGAGCTGGATCACCGTGAGGATCAGGATCGCGATGAGCAGGACGTACGCGATCGCCGCCGCATATCCCGCGATGCCCTGTTCGAACGCGAGCTTGTACAGGTAGAGCACGGGCACGTACGTCGCCGTGCCGGGTCCGCCCTTCGTGAGGAAGAACACCTCATCGAACACCTGCAGCGCGTTGATGGATGAGAACACGACGAGGAACAGCGTCGCCGGCCCGAGCAACGGCAGCGTGACGTTCCGGAAGATGCTCCACGTCCGAGCTCCGTCGATCGAGGCCGCTTCGAGGAGCTCCTGGGGCACCCCTTGCAACGCCGCCAGGTAGATGATGGCGTCGAAGCCGATCCACCCCCACACGGTCATCACGATGATCGAGTACAGCGCGCCGCTCGAGCTCGTGAAGAACCCGAACGGTCCAAGGCCGACCTTGCCGAGCAGCCAGTTGGCGAGGCCGAAGTTCGGGTCGAAGAGCCAGAGGAACATGATCGACGTCGCGATGGTGGACACGACCACCGGCACGAACACGGCCAGACGATAGAAGCGGATCCCGCGGATCCTTCGGTTCAGGGCGACGGCCGCGAACAGTCCACCGCCGACCGAGAGCGGCACGAACAGTGCCGCATAGATCACGGCGTGGACCATCGACGTCTTGAACAGCGGATCCTTCGGGAGGGCTCGGTAGTTGGCGAGCCCGATCCACTCCGGCGTCGACAGCAGGTTCGTCTTCTGGAACGACATCAGGGCCGACCACACGATCGGCACGAGCCCGAACGCGACGAGCAGCGCCACCGCGGGGAACGCGAACGCCCAGCCGACCACGTGGTCGGACCGGATGATCCGCCGGACGTTCACGCCCCGGTGCTTCCGTCGCTCCTCATGGCTATCCGGGGATGGCCAGGAAGCCGTTCGCCTGGTCCGCCGCTTGGTTCAGCGCATCCTGTGGTGACGCCTGCCCTTGCAGCGCGGACACGATCGCCTGGCCGAGCGCGGTCGAGACGCGTCGGGTACTGCGGGATCGACGGTCGCGCCTGCAGGACGTTCTTCAGGTTGTCCACGAACACCTGCGTGCCGGGGTAGGTGGTGAAGAACGCCTGGAACGCCGACATGTCGGCGACCGACGCGCGGGTGGGCAGGTGGCTCGTGTCCAACGAGTCCTGGAGCACCTGGTCGGGCGACGTCATGAAGCTCAGGAACTTCCACGCCGCGTCGACTCGCGCCTGCCCGTTGTCGAAGATCACCCAGTTGTCCGGCCCGGCGATCGTCTGGTGGCTGCCTCCCGGATCGAACGACGGCATGACCTGGACGCCGTAGTTCACGTCGGGGAACCCGGAGAGGTCCCAGGGCCCGGTGATGATCATGCCGATGTTGCCCGAGTTGAACAGCTGCCCGGACTTGCCGGAATCGGGCTGGAAGTCCAGGTACATCGAGCCGTCCTGGTTGATGTCGGTGAGCGTCGTCAGGGCACGGACGCCTTCCGCCGAGTTGAAGGCCGCTTGCGTGTTGTCGCTGTTCAGGATCTCGCCGCCTGCCGCCCACAGCATGGCCTCGTACTCCCACACCGTGGTCTCGCTGCCGTCGACGGGGAACACCAGGCCGAACACCTTGTTCGCCGGGTCGGTGATCGCCTTCGCGGCGGCCCGCAGGTCGTCCCAGGTCCAGTCGCCCGTGGGTTCGGGGATACCGGCCTTCTTGAACAGGTCCTTGTTGTAGACGACCGCCAGGTTGTCGACCAGCGCCGGGACGCCGAGGACGCGGTTGTCGACGGTCGCGACGGCCTGCTCGCCCGGATAGAAGTCGCTCCAGTTGTAGCTCGCGGCATTCACACGGTCCGTGAGGTCCACGATCTTCGGGGTCTGGGCGAGCTGCGCCATGTTCGTTCCGTACTGGTACGAGATGTCGGGCTGCTGGTTCCCCTGGATCGCGACCGTCGCCTTCTGCAGCGCGTTGTCGCTGTTCACGTACTGGAGCTCGATCGTGATGCCGGGGTTGTCCGCCTCGAACGCCTTGACCATCCGGTCGATGGACAGGTACTCGAACGATTGGTTCACGGGCGGCGGCGGCGTGTAGCCGAGCCACATGGTGAGCTTGATCGGCCCGCTGCTCCCGGTGCTGTTGCCGTTGTTCTGGTCGTTCCCGCCTCCGCTGGTGCACGCCGCCGCGACGACCGCGAACACGAGCACGACCACGGACACTCGCCAGCTGCGCTTCATGACTCCTCCTTCTCGATGTTCACGAGAGCACCACCGAACGCGTCAGGTGCCGCGGACGATCCGGATCCAACCCTCGCGCCTCGGCCAGGGCCACCGCCGTCCGCTGCACCAGGATGAGCTCGGCCATGGGATCGATCGTGCCGAGGCCGTGATCGACGATCGTCGCGCCGGTCGCCGCGACGTCGTGCAGGAGATCGGGCTCGACGTCGCCGAGCGGCCAGACCGCCGAGCGGGTGCCCGCCACGCTGATGGGACCGTGGCGGTACTCCATGGCCGGGTACGACTCGGCCCACGCGCCGCTCGCCTCGCGCATCTTCAGCGCGGCCTCGTTCGCCAGGCCGACGGTCCATCCCCGGCCCAGGAACACGAAGTGGTCGAACGCGTCGACGTCGAGCGGCAGGTCGGCCGCGAGCGCCCGCTCGCCGTCCCGGGCGACCGGCTCCATGTCCTCGCCGAGTCCGGCCCGGAGCAGCGCGAGCGCTCCGGTCGCGAACCGCGTCTGGACGACGGAGCGTTCGTCGGCGAAGCCGAGGATGATGCGTTCGTCGGCCTCGTTGGCGATCGGCGTGTCGTCGACGCCGCAGATCGCCACCGAGCGGGCGCCTTCCCACGGCCGCTCGAGCAGCCGTGCCACCTCGGTCGTCGTTCCGCTCCGCGAGATCGCCATCACCACGTCGTAGATACGTCGCGTGGGGGCCTCCGAGGCGGCGAACGCGTCGGTCTCGCCCTCCCCGGCCGCCTCCCGGAGCGCGGCGTAGGCCTGCGACACGAAGAGCGAGGTCCCGCAGCCGACCGCCGCGACACGGTCGCCGGATCGGGGGAGGGTCGTCGCGACGGCGGGAGCCTCGGCGGCCGCGCGGCGCCACGTCTCCGGCTGGCTCGTCAGCTCACGCACGATTTCGCTCATTCGAGTGGACTTTATTGCATGAACGATCATCTGAGCAATGCAAGGGCTTGCCTCCTTCCTATACTCCTGGCCGATGAGGCAGGCGGATCGGTTCAGCGTGATCCTGGAGGATCTCTCCGACGGAGGGTCGGTCAGCGTCACCGAGCTCTGTCGGCGCCTCGGGGTATCCGCCGCGACGATCCGGCGCGATCTCGGGCTGCTCGAGGAGAACCACCTGCTCAAGCGGACCCACGGAGGTGCCGTGTCGCAGGGTCTCCTGTACGAGCTGCCGCTCCGCTACAAGAGCGGCCGCCATCAGGACGAGAAACGCCGCATCGCCAACGCGGTCGCGGATATGGTCGCCGACGGCGCGTCGATCGGCCTCACGGGCGGGACGACGACGACCGAGGTGGCGAGAGCGCTCGTCGGTCGTGAGCACCTCACGATCGTGACGAACGCCCTGAACATCGCGTCCGAGCTCGCCGTCAGGCCGAACCTTCGGTTGGTCGTGACGGGCGGCGTGGCGCGGAGCGCCTCGTACGAGCTGGTGGGGCCGCTCGCCGAGGCGAGCCTGCAGGAGATCAACCTGGACCTGGCGATCCTGGGCGTCGACGGCATCTCCGCCGTGGCCGGCCTCACCACCCACCACGAGGTCGAGGCGCACACCAACCTTGCGTTGATCGAGCGCGCGCGCCGGGTGATCGTGGTCACCGACGGATCGAAGATCGGGAACGCGGCGTTCGCGCGGATCTGCGGCATCGAGCGCATCCACGACCTGATCACCGACACCGGAGCACCCGCCGACGCCCTGGCGGAGATCGCCGCCGCCGGCGTCGCCGTCACCACCGTGTGACGTCGTGGCGGCGGTTCCCTGGGTTGCCCGGGTGAAGATTCAGCTGCGGCGGCGCGTCGACCCGCGGCGGATCGCCTCGGGGATCATGTCGCCGTGCGCCTCGATCAGCTCGTCGACCATGTCGTGGACCTGGTCGAGCGTGAGCGTCGCGGCCACGTTCGGGTCGAGCATCGCCGCCCGGTAGACCTGCTGGCGGTCGCCGTCGATGACGGCGCGGACCGTGAGCTCGACGACGTTCAGGAACGTGCGGTTCAACGCCGTGAGGTGCGCGGGTCGCGCGGGAACCGCCGTCGGCTGCACGCCGGCGCGATCCACCAGGCACGGGACCTCGACGCAGCAGCCGTCGGGCAGGTCGGGGATCAGGCCGGTGTTCTTCACGTTCGCGTAGAGCGCGCGCGGCGTGCCGGTCTCGATCGAATGGATGATGTCGGAGGCGAGCTCGCTCCCGGGTTCGGCTTCCACGGGCTCGCCCGCCTCGAGCTTGCGGACGATCTCGCGGTAGTCCGCCAGCGCGTGCTCGGTGCGTCCGATGTAGTCGTCGACCGGGATGCGGAACCGCTCGATCTGGTCGTCGTGCCGCATGAACCACGACACGTACTCCGCCGAGTGCTCGCTCGACTCGGTCGGGAAGTACCCCAGCTCCTTGTAGAGCTGGACCCGGACACGCCGGCCCAGTCCTTCCGGGTCGGCCTCGATCGCGTCGTCGAACGCCGGGTAGAGATCCTCGCCGTCCCGCTCGAACCGCGTGACGAACGCCTGATGGTTGAAGCCCGACGTCTGGAACGCGATCTCGTCCATGGGCACGCCGACCGTCTCCGCCATGAACTCGTGCGTGTAGAAGACGGAGTGACAGAGGCCGACGACGCGATCGAACCGCGACCCGTCGTAGACGGCCCACGGGACCATCGCCATCGGGTTCGTGAAGTTCAGCAAGGTCGCGTCGGGACACACGTCGGCCATGTCGTTGCCGATGTCGATCATCACCGGCAGCGTGCGCAAGCCGCGCGAGATGCCGCCGATCCCCAGCGTGTCGGCGATCGTCTGACGCACGCCGTACCGGCTGGGGATCGCGAAGTCGATCAGGAACGCGTCGCGTCCCCCGACCTGGATCTCGTTGATCGCGTAGTCGGCACCGTCGAGCGCCTTGCGTCGGTCCAGCTGGGTCTCGATCGTGGCGCGGCCGCCCTTCGCCTCGTTGATCCGGGCGCCGATCCTTCCCGCCGTCTCTAGCCTGGCCTCATCGATGTCGTGGAGCACGACCGATACGTCCGGGAGGTCTTCGAACGACAGGATGTTCGAGAGCACATCGATCGTGAACTCGACGCTCCCCGCCCCGATGATCGTGATCCTCGGCATGCGCGACATTGTTCCATCGGGCCCTCAAAGCAACAACTTCGATACTGGGGACGACGCTGCACCCGGTTACATGACCGCGAGCTGACCCCCGTCGATCACGAGCGCCTCGCCGTGGATGAAGGATGCGTCGTCCGATGCGAGGAACGCATAGGCCGCCGCGACCTCCTCGGCGGTGCCCGCCCTGCCGAGCGGGATCCGCTCCCGCTCGTAGGCCTCGACGAACGCCTCGTCCCCGAGCGCGTCGTTCAGAGGCGTCCGGATGAACCCGGGACAGAGGCAGTTCACGCGGATGCCGTGCCGCCCCAGCTCGACCGCCATCGTGCGTGTGAGCTGGAGGACGCCGCCCTTCGATGCGTTGTAATGCGCGAAGTCCTCCTCCCCGCCGAGCGCGTTGGTGGACGCCATGTTCACGATCACACCGGTCTGGCGCGGGACCATCCGGCGCGCCACCGCTCGTGCGACCAGGAACATGCCGGTCAGGTTCACCCGCAGGATCCGATCCCAGGCCGCCATGTCGATCTCGAGGAACGGGTCCCTGCGCGCGATCCCCGCGTTGTTGATGAGGACGTCGATCGGCCCGAGCACGGACTCGGCCGCCTCCACGAGCCGTGCGACGTCGTCCTCACGGCCGACATCGCACGTGACGCCGTCGACCGACCCGAGCGGCGAGAGCTCGGCGGTCGTCCCTCGGACCTCGCCCTCCTCGTGCCCGCAGAAGATGACGCGGCTGCCCTCCTCGAGGAACCGGCGGACGGTCGCCTTCCCGATGCCGCTGCTCCCTCCGGAGACCAGCACCGCCTTGTCCGTCAGACCGCGCAACGCGCCACCTCCCGAGGAGTCGTCGCGTGCTGGTCGCGCGTCGCTACCATGCCGGACATGCGCGGGATGGTGGCAGACGCGGCACGGGCCAGCAAGGGCGTCCGCCATCGGCGTGGGCTCGCCGCGTGAACGAACGGTCCCGCGCACGCCCGATCGTTCGACCCGAAGTCGCGGTCCATGGCCTGTTCGTCGTCTTCGGGTTCGTGATCGCTGCGTTCTTCCCGTTCTTCTCCATCTACCTGCAAGGGCGGGGTCTGTCCGCCGACGAGATCGGCGTCGTGATCGCGGCCACCGCGCTCGCGCGGATCATCGGGAACCCGATCTGGGGTCATTTCGCCGACACCCGCATCGGTCGCCTCACGGCGTTCCAGATCGGGACGGTCGGCGCCGGCGCGGCCGCCGTGGCGATGAACCAGGTGGACGGGCTGGCGGCGATCACGATCGTCGCGGTGATCATGGCCGCGTTCTGGGTGGCGACCGGCCCGAACATCGACTCGATCGCGCTCGTGCACCTCGGCGACGAGGCCATGGCCGACTACGGCCGGCTCCGCGGGTGGATGAGCGCCTCATACGCGCTCGGGTGCTTCGTGTTCGGCGCGATCCTGCAATTGGCCGGCGTCGGATGGGCGATGCCCATCTACGCCGTCGCGAGCCTGGTCGTCCTGGCGTGGAGCACGACGATCGTCCGGGACCGGCCGAAAGACGTCGAGGCTCACGGTCGTCTCGGGACCGTCGGCGCCGTCTTCCGAGAGGCGCCGCGCTACTGGGGGTTCCTCGCCGCCTCGCTCCTCGTGTGGGTGGGCTTCAACGCGGCGTGGAACTTCATCGCGTTGAAGATCGTGAGCGAGGGCGGCGGGCCGTTCCTGATCGGGATCGGCACGGCACTCGGGGGACTCCTCGAGGTGCCGGTGATGCGGATCTCGTCCCGCATGCAGGTTCGGAGGGGGCTCCGGCTCGTCTACGTGCTCGGGTGCTGCATCTACGCCGCGGGGTTCCTCTTGTGGGGACTGATCGACGACCCGACGATCGTGTCGCTGCTGACGATGTTGGAGGGCGTCGCGTTCGGGTTGATCTTCACGACGAGCGTCGTGGTGGTCGGCCGCCTCATGCCGCCGGCGCTCTACTCGACCGCGAACTCCATGCGGGAGATGGTCATGCTGGGGATCGGACCGATCCTGGGAGCCGGGATCGGCGGCTTCGTGTACCAACACGAGGGGACGGTCGTGCTCTACGTCGGCGCCTCCTCACTGGCGCTGGCGGGCGCGGTCGTGGCATGGTTCGCGTTGTCCACACCCGCGCTGTCCGAACCCGGTGTGCCGGGTCAGGAGATCGAACCGGTCATCACGTGACCGAAGCAAACGAACACCGCGCGTTCGTCGAGCGCCGCTGGCCGGAGCTCGGCGTGCGGACGTTCGAACCCATCGGCGGTGGCTGGGATTGCTTCACCTACGTGGTGAACGGGGAGTGGGTGTTCCAGTTCCCGCGGTTGCCCGGTGCGATCGAGAGCCTCGCGAAACAGATCGCCGTGCTGCCGGAACTGGCGCGCGAGGTGTCGTCGGCCATCCCGTCGCCGGAGTACACGTCGACCGATCCGTTGTGCATGGGATACGCGAGGATCGACGGGCGGTCCATGACCGCGGACGTCGACGGCATCTGGCCGGAGCGGCTGGGTCGGTTCCTCTACGACCTCCACATGACTCCGCCGGAGTACGTCGGCATGCGCTCGATCGCCGCGCGGGATGTCCGCGACGGTCTCCGGCGAAAGGTCGACGCGTTGAGCGTCCACGTGCTCCCGCTCCTGGATCCGGTGGAACGCGCGACCGCGGAGCGGACGATCGCGGCGTTCCTCGATGACGACGACAACTTCCGGTTCGCGACGTCCCTGACCCACGGCGACATCGGCCCGGAGCACGTCTTGATCAACGATGCCGGGGATCTGGCGGGGGTGATCGACTGGGGAGACGTCGAGGTGGGCGACCCCGTGTTCGATCTGGCCTGGGTGCTCAACGCGATGCCGGAGGTCGGCGAACGGGTGCTCGGCGCGTACGGCGGTCCGCCCGACGACCGGTTCCTCGCGCGCAGCCGGTTCGCGTTCATGTTGATGCCCTGGCACGAGGTGCAGTACGGCATGGAGACGGATCGGCCCGGGTTCGTCGAGAGCGGCCTGGCCGGCGTCCGCGAGCGCCTCGGGTGACCGCGGTTCGACGTTCACCGCCGGGGCTGCCACCATGGATGGCGATGAGTGAGGAACGAAGGAGGACGTCCCATGGGTGAGCAGAACAAGGGTGTGGTCGACAAGGCCAAGATCGCGGCCAGCGGCGCGGTCGACAAGGCGAAGGGCGTCACGGGCAGCGCGGTCGAGAAGACCAAGCCGCTCGTGGACAAGGCCGGCGACGCCACCATCTCCGCGCTCGACAAGGCGAAGGGCGTGACGGGGACCGTGGTTGAGAAGACCAAGCCGCTGGTGGACAAGGCCGGCGCGGTGGCCGGAACGCTGCTCGACAAGGCGAAGGAGAAGCTCGACACCGACAAGAACGACGGCGGCGCCACGTCGGGTGCCGGCGACGAGACGGACGCCTAGTCCGGCGAGGGGAGGGGGGCGTACAGATGGTCAGCGCATACATCCTCGTGCAGACCGAGGTCGGGAAGGCGTCGCAGGTGACCGACCAGATCAAAGGACTCGGTGGCGTGGTGAACGCGGACGGCGTCACGGGTCCGTACGACGTGATCGCGCGCGTGGAGGCCGACGATCTCGACGGACTGGCGAAGCAGATCGTCATGCCGATGCAGGAGATCGAGGGCATCACGCGAACGCTCACCTGCCCCGTGCTGACCCTGTAGCACGACGCCGTCGGGCGCGATGACGATCAAGATCCGGCGCGACGACGAGATCTCCGACGTCGAAGGGGACTGGTTCCGTGCGCGCTGGCATTTCTCGTTCGACAGCTACCGAGATCCGGAGTACACGAGCTTCGGGACGCTCCGCGTGTTCAACGACGATCGCCTGATCCCGGGCGCCGTCTGGCCGATGCATCCCCACCGAGACATCGAAGGGCTGACGTACGTCGTGGAGGGGAGCTTCCGCCACCAGGACGATGTCGGCGGAGCTCCCGGGCCGCTGCCGGCGGGCTCCGTCCAGCGGATGACGCTCGGGTCGGGCGCCTGGCACTCGGAGCAGAACGCCAGCGGAACCGAGGCCATGCGGTTCATCCAGATCTGGATCCTGCCCGCGGAGCTCGGTCTCACGCCGGGTGTCGAGCAGAAGGTCTTCACCACGGCCGACCGCACGGATCGGCTGCTCCGAGCGATCAGCGGCGAGGGAGGCGACGCCGTCCTCGTGCATCAGGACGCGCACGTGTTCGTCTCGCACCTCAGCCCCGGCGCCGCGGTCGAGCACCCGCTCGGGGGCGGGCGCGGGGTCTACCTCTATGTGATCGAGGGCGATGCAACCGTCGACCGCGAACGGATGACCACGGGCGATGCGGCCGAGATCTGGGACGAGCCGCTGATCAGCATCCAGGCGGCCCCGTCCGCTGCGGCCGAGATCATCCTGGTCGACGTGCAGCTCTGAGACGGCGCCGCCTCGAGCATCCCCTCCATCCGGTCTGCGTCCTACGCCGAACGGCTGGTCTTCCGACCGATTGACGTAGCCCGACGCCGAGCCCGACGATGGCCGCGGTGACGCCCGGGACCCCCCTGACCATGCCCGGGTGCGCCGCCAGCCGCCACGGGAGGCATACCGGTGGACCGTTCGTTCGGCATCGCCGCGGGCCGCCGGCTGTCCGTCGCGCTGCTGGTGTTCCTGTCGGTCTCCGTGCCCGCCGGCTCGCGGGCGGCCTGGGACGTCTCGGCTGGCCCCTCCCGGCTCTCCGGGACGGGACGTAACCCGGGCTCTCCGATCTCGCTTCGCCCCACCGACGGGAACGCCGATCCGAGGGGTCACGGCTACTCGGTGCCGAGCCAGCACGTCTGCGGTCCGCACGTCTGCGTGCATTGGGTGAGCACGACGTCCGACGCCCCGCCGCGTACCGACCTGAACCACGACGGGTTGCCCGACCAGGTGGACCGGACCCTTGGGGCGTTCGAGACCGCCTGGCGGGTCGAGGTCACCCGCATGGGGTTCCGCGCACCGATGTCGGACGGGAGCTCCGCCGATCACGGCCCCAACGGTCTGCTCGACGTCTATCTGGCGGATGTGGGCGCGTCCGGGTTGGCCGGCTACACCGCCACCGATGATCCGAACGCGAACGACGATGCCTACCCGTACCGCACCTACTCCGCCTACATCGTCGTCGACGACGACTTCTCGACGGCACAGCTCGGGTCGAGCGCCGGTCCCGGCGGTCTGCGCGCGACGGCCGCGCACGAGTTCTTCCACGCCGTGCAGTACGCGTACGACTCGGGCGAGGACCCGTGGCTCACCGAGGGCACCGCCGTCTGGATGGAGGACGAGGTCGCCGACGACGTCGACGCGAACCGCCGATGGATCCGTTCGAGCGCGCTCGAGCATCCGTGGGATCCGGTCGACAGCAGCCGCGGGTTGAACGAGTACGGCGCATGGATCTTCTGGCGCTTCCTGACGGAGAGCGGAGGCGGGCAGGGCGGCGGTGCGACGTTGATCCGACGTGTGTGGGAGCTCGCCGCCGACGGGCCGGGCGATCTCGATCTGTTCTCCGCACAAGCCCTCCAGCAGGTGCTCGGCTCGAGCAGTCGCTCGCTCGCCGGCGCGCTCGCCACGTTCGGCGCATGGAACCTGGCTCCTGCCGCGTTCTACCAGGAGGGCAGCGCGTACCCGCAGGCACCGATCTCCGGGCTCCATCGGATCGGCGCCCGACAGCCCGCGACGGGCTGGTCGACGGTGTGGCTGAACCACCTGACGACCGGCGCCGTCTCGTTCGAGCCCTCAGCGACGGGCGACGTGTCGTTGCGGCTGTCCCTCGACGGACCGCCGAGCGGGATGGGTGCGGCCGCGCGGCTCGCGATCTTCCTGCGGTCGGGCGCCATCCGGCTGGAACCGGTGACGCTCGCCACCGACGGCGACGCCGACATCGCCGTACCGTTCTCATCCGCTCAGGTGAGCCGGGTCGTCCTCGTCGTCGCGAACGCGAGCACGGACTTCCGGTGTTGGACGGGCGCGGGATACTCGTGCAACGGTCGCTCGCGCGCGGACGGGATGCCGTTCCGCTACATGGCGGCGCTCGTCGACTGAGGGTTGGAGGCGCCTACTCGTCGTCGGCGTTCGTCGGGAACGGCAGTGCGATCGGATCGTAGAACGGACTCCGGCCGTGCTCGTCGAACCGGTCCATCCCCAGGTCCGTGACATCGATCAGCTCGGTCCGTCCCTCGAGCGCCAGGTCCGTCGCCACGCGTGCCACGCCCGGCCCCCACATCATGCCGTGGCCACCGGGCGAGGCGACGGTGGCTCCGTCGATCGTCGTGCCATCGGTGGTGATCGCCGGTCCCAGGATCGGCAGGTGATCGGGCGTGTAGTCGATCGTCCCGCACCACGCCTTGCGGATGCCCAGATCCTTCGTCACCGGCACCAGCATGTGGAGACGCCGCTGCATCCGTCGCAGGTACGGCCAGTCGACCTCCCGCGCCGGCCCGGGTGTCTCCTTCGGGTTCGACATGCCCCAGAGCAGCCCGCCCTCCTCCAGGCGCCAGTAGATCCCGGCGCCCACGTCGAAGACCATGGGCTGGCGTTCGACGTCGAACGCCGGATGCGGCTCGGTCACCACCACCTGATGCCGCGCGCCGCCGGCGAAGATCCGCGCTCCGACGAGCGCGCCCACCGCGCGAAGGCTCGGCCCGCCGGTCAGGATCACGTGCTCGGTCTTGATCACGCCGTCGGGCGTCTCCACACCGGTGACGCGTCGCCGGCCACCGCGCGCCGCCGCCGTTCGCAGGCCGAGGAACGGCGTCCGCTCGCGCAGCTGCACACCCGCCTGCTGCATCGCGAGCGAGTACGCGCGCACGTTCCGCGGAGGATCGATCGCCCCGTCCGTCGCGCAGTAGCTCCCTCCTCGATGTCCCTCGACGGTGAGGGTCGGGTTGAGCGTGCACGCCTCGGCCGCGTCGACCCACCGCACGTCGAGCCCGGCCGCGCGCTGCATCTCCACGCGCGCGTTCCCGTCGCGCACGTCGCGCTGCGTCACCGCGAGGATCAGGTACCCGAGCTCGCGGAACCCGGAGTCGGAACCGATGCGTGCCTGCTGCGAGCGGTAGAAGTCGATCGAGAACCGGCCGAGCGCCACGGTGGTCGGCGTGCCCCCTTGCGCGCGGACGACGCCGGCCGCGCGGCTGGACGCCCCCTGTCCGGCCAGGTCCTTCTCCAAGACGACGACGCGGTCCGCACCGCTGCCGGCGGCGAACCACGACGCCCACCCGCCGACCATCCCGGCGCCGACCACCACCAGGTCCGCCGTCTCCGTCCTCGCCATCCGATCCTCCACCCAGCGACGTGGGGCGTGAGTCTAGTGCCCGAGCACGTCAGAGCGGTCGGATGGATCGGAGCGCCGCGACGTGGACGCGTTGCACGGTGGCCTCGCCGAACCGGGGCTTCACCTCGAGCGTCAGCCACCGCGTCGGCTCGCCACCGGGCGTCGACGCCGGGGTCACCTCGATCGACAGGAACGTCCCCGTGGTTCTGAACGTCCGGCGGAGGCCCTCGTGCCTCCAGTCCACGCGGTAGCGCTTGCCGGCCTCGAGCGTGGAGAGGTCGATCCCCGGTCGAGTGCCGTCCGCGCCCGCATCCATGACGAACCCACTGTATGGCAGCGGTGCATGGCGGGTCGAACGTACAGTGACGCGTATGCAGCCTCCGGCGACACCTCCCGGTCTCGACCGTCGCACGATCCGCGAGGAGATCCTGGTCGTGCTGGCGCTGTCGCTCCTGGCGAGCGCCGTCTACGCCGTGCTCAGCCTCCTGTCGGCCCCGCTCAAAGGCGTCCATGTCGCCTCGGTGAACCAGAGCAACGAACTGGCGCGACAGCTCGTCGGGATCGCGTTCAGCCTGGCGCCGGTGTGGCTGGTCGTGCACCTGCTCAAGCGGAGCGGCGAAGGCGTGCAGTCGATCGGGCTCGCGTGGGACCGGCCGGCCCACGATCTGAAGCTCGGTGCGGCGTTCTTCGCCGTCGTGGGGCTCGGGGGTCTGGCGTTCTACCTCGGAGCGGTCGCGCTCGGCGTGAACCGGTTCGTCGTGCCGGTGCCGCCGCTCGGCCATTGGTGGACCGTGCCGGTGTTGTTGCTGAACGCGGCGGCGGCCGCCCTCCTCGAGGAGGTCATCGTCCTCGGGTACCTGATCACGCGCCTGCGGCAACTGGCGTGGAGCCCGTTCGCGGCGGTGGCGGCCAGCGCCATCCTCCGTGGCTCGTACCACCTGTATCAGGGATGGGGCGGCTTCGCGGGCAACCTCGCGATGGGCATCCTGTTCGGTGTCGCGTTCCTGCGGCTCCGACGGACGTGGCCGTTCGTCTTCGCGCACTTCTTCTTGGACGCCGCTGCGGGCATCGGGTTCATCCTGTTCCGGCACCATCTGCCCGGCTTCTCGTGAGGATGCGCGCGCACTGGTAGACTCATACGCGGGATATCCCATCAAGACCGTTACCCCGGCCAGCGCGCCGGGGTTTCGTGTGTCCGGGGCCGGTTCCCGCTACTGGTGGTCTCGGGGGATCGTTCGATCCCACGTCCGGTGCCAGCGTTCGTCGCCGTCCTCGCTCACGCGGAGGTCCACCTGGACCCGGTACGCGTCGCGATCGCTCTCGACGTCGAGCGTCACGCTCGCGCCACACGTCGCCTCGGGCCATCGCATCTCGAACGTGGCCTCGCCGTGTGCCGACGCGTTCCCGGGGTCGGCGGGTCGGACCGTCACGATGCCCGCGTACCGCTCCGCGAACGAGGGGGTGTCGCCTTTCTCGTCGTAGTCGCCGTGGCTGCCGACGACGGCGCGCGTCTCCCCGCTCGGCACGTCGTGCTCGATCCGCCAGTCGTATCCACCGTGTCCGCGGTTGGGCACGGCGTCGCCAGCCTTCCCGCCGCGACGGGGCGGCGCGAACGACGGCGTGCCCTCCGCGGGGGACGGACCGTCGAGCACGGGGAGCTCGAGCGTCGTCGCGGCCCGGTCGATCGTGAGCGTCACCGGCTCCGGAGGCGTCCACGCGTTCGGCCAGTCGCTGCCCGCCAGGTCGAGTCGGAGCCGGTGCCCCGCATCGAACGTCCACGACGCCGCCTCGAGTTCCAGCGTGACCTCGTACCGCCGCCCCGGTTCGAGCGGCGACGGTTCTTCACGCGAGTCCCGATGCGCGAGGTTCAGCAGCGTCCGGGTGACGAGCGACGACGCTCCGTCGGGGAAGACGTCGCAGAGCTTCGCGGAGAGGTAGGCGATCGGCGCCGACGACGTGAGCGTGACCGTAAGGCGCGCGTGACCCAGCATCTCGAGGTCCTGCTCCAGGGCCGGCCACGTGTAGCTGAGCGAGAACGCCTCGTCCGGGCGTTGGTCGTCTGGCTGACCCCACGGCAGCTGGCCCGCACAGGAGATCCATGCGGTCCAGCCGACGTCGCCGCGGACCGCCAGCACGTCTCCGCCGTCGCCCGACGGCGCGTCGATCGAGGCGTGGGAGAGCGCGAGCGTCGTCGGCCGCAGGCGCTCGGCCGGCCACGTGGGCTCGAACCGCCACGCGCCACGCATCTCCGGACGGGTCGCGCCCGGTCGTGTGGAGCGTTGGGCGAAGAGCACGATCGGTGGCTCGCGGTCGATGCCGTTGTCCTCGTCCTTCAGCCAGCGATCCCACCAGCGGATCATCTCGGGAACCAGGTCGACGTTCGGCCCAGGCAGCGAGATGTCCGTCGACGCATGGGCCCACGGTCCGATCACCAAACGCGTCGGACACCGAAGCCGTTCGAACGTCCGCAACGTGTTGTTGCGATAGCCGTCGGCCCACCCGGCCACGATCATGGTCGCCGCCTCGATCCGGTCGTAGTCGGGGCGGAGCGATCCGAATCGCCAGTAGTCGTCGAACCGTTGGTGCGCGAGCCACGTGAGCACCCACGGCTCGGTCCCGCGCACCCGGCGCTCCCACTCGTCGCGCCACCCATCTCCGTAGATCGACGGCACCGGAGGCAACGCGTTCATGGCGATCATGTACGTCGGGTAGTCGACCAGGTCGAGCTGCTTCACCGCGCCGCCGAAGTAGTGGACGTCGTCCGCGTACCGATCGTCGGTCGCGAAGATCGGGATGATCGCCTTCAGCGCCGGCGGGCGCTCCATGGCGAGCTGGATCGAGTTGAAGCCGGAGTAGCTCGTCCCGTACATGCCGACGGCCCCGGTCGACCACGCCTGTGTCGCCAGCCAGTCGATCACGGTCAGCATGTCGGTGCGCTCGACGGCCGGATACTCATCCTCCGCGATGCCTTCCGAGGAGCCTGTTCCCCGAAGGTCGACGCGACAGACCACGTAGCCGGCTGCGGCCAGCCGCTCGTACTCCACCTGGTAGCCCGCGGTGTCGTCGTCCTTGCGGTAGGGGAGCGCCTCCAGGACGGCGGGCCACGGCCCGTCGCCGTCCGGGACGTAGAGCGATGCGGCCAGCCGGGCGCCGTCGCTCATCGCGATGAACTCATGTTGTCTGGTAGTCATGTCGACGGGCAAGGCTACCGGCAAGTGAGGGCTTCGGAGGGACCCTCGGTCACATCAGATCCACCCGCGGAACCACACCCGCGCCTGCCACGCGGTCCGCGAGATCGGATCGCCCGTCAGCACCGGCCAGAACCACAGGAACAGCCCGACCGCCACCAGCACGTATCCCCAGACGAACGGCAGGTAGGGATGGCGGGAGGATTCGACCGTCCCGCCGTCGGGCTCGCGGAGGACGATCGTGGCGCTCGCGAGATCGCGCAGCACGTAGGTGATCGCCAGCACCATGAACGGGATGATCGGCGCGACGTAGAAGAAGAACTGGGGGCGGGTGACCAGGAACCACGGGAGGTACTGCGCGAGCAGCGGGGTCACGATGAATCCCGCGCGCCAGTCGCCGCGGCGCCGCCACATGACGACGACGAACGGGATCGCCCACAGGCTGGCCCAGAAGATCGCCGGGTTCCCGATGGCGAGCACCTGCGCGATGTCCGAGCCGAAGTCGCGTGAGTAGAAGTTGACCGGTCGCAGCATGAACAGCCATGTCCACGCGCGCGAGTAGTACGGGTGCGTCGGCGTGTACGTGTTGGTCGCCACGTCGAGCGCCGTGGTCTTCAGGCTCCGGTGGTACGCGAGCATCGCCGTCTGGTTCTCCCACCAGTCCTTGAGGCTCCATCCGAAATGGTTGAACCACGGCAGGTACACGATCATGTAGACGGCGATCGGCGCGATCACGAACGCGACGAAGAGGCCCAGGCTCTCCTGGCGGATCGCCCGCGCCAGCGCCCGCCCGAGCGAGGCCTCGCCCCGATGGCGCCGGGTCGTCTCCCACGCCACGGACAGGATCAGCGCGCCCAGGATCGCCATGCCGCCCGACCACTTCACCGAGAACGAGGCGCCGAGCGCGATGCCGGCCGCGAAGCGCCACGGACGCCAGAGCGGGAACGGAACCGCCGAGCGCGCGCGAGCGACCCCCATGAGCTCCATCTCCGGCGTGTCGTTCGGCGCGCCGACCGGGACGCGTGCCGGCTCGGGCTCGAGCTCCGGCGGCGTGCGCCGGTCGATCCATCGCCGGTCCAACAGCAGGAACAGGAATCCCACGACCACCCAGAACTCCAGATGGATGTCGAGCAACGCCGAGCGCGACAGCACGACGTTCAAGTTCTCGACGGCGAGCAACAGTCCCGCCACGAACGTCCAGAGCGGGCTGCCGAACAACAGTTGCGCGATGATCGCGACGAACGTCACGATGAGCGTTCCGGCGACCGCGGACGAGAACCGCCACCCGAACGGCGTGACGCCGAAGAGCTTCTCGCCCAGGCCGATCGTCCACTTGCCGAGCGGCGGATGGACCCACGAGCCCACGTCCCACTTGTGCTCGCGCCAATAGCGCTCGTCGCTGCTGTTGACGCGGCACACATGATCGGAGTCGCCGATCAGGATGCAACCCGCTTTGGCGTAGTAGTTCTCGTCGAAGAAGAGCTCTGGCGGCCGTGAGAGGTGCGTGAATCGGAGCGCTCCCGCGATGGCGGTCACGGCGAGGATGGCGATCACCGGACGGTTCAGCCGTTGCAGCGCCGTGGACACCGGGTCAGGCTACAAGCGCCGGCTCGGTGAGGATGGATGCGCGATGGATCCCAAACGGATCGTCCAGGAGGGGTATGACCGGATCGACCGGGGGTATGCGACGTGGGTTGCAGAGAACCCGCCCGGCGTCCGGGAATGGTTCCTCGACGAGGTGCTCCAGCGGTTGCCTGCCGGTGCCGATGTGCTCGAGCTCGGGTGCGGGCCGGGAACGGCTGCCACGGCCCTGGCGGACGGTCGGTCGTACATGGGGGTGGACATCTCGGAGGGGCAGCTGGCGATCGCCCGCGAGCGTCTGCCCGGCGGAGTCTTCGTGCACGGTGACTTCACGACGATCTCGTTCCCCGCGGCGGCGTTCGATGCGGTCGTCTCCTTCTACGTCTTCAACCACGTGCCGCGTGCCGAGCAGGCTCCGATGTTCGCGCGGGTGTTCTCGTGGCTCCGTCCCGGCGGTCGCTTCATGCTCTCGCTCGGCGCCGGGCAGTCGGAGGACGAGGTGCAGGAGGACTGGCTCGGGGTTCCGATGTTCTTCGCCAGCTTCGAACCCGACGTGAACGAGCGATCGTTGCTCGCGGCCGGTTTCGAGCTCGAGCTGTCGGAGACCCGCACCGAGGTCGAAGAGGGTGAAGGCGAAGCGACGTTCCACTGGGTGATCGCGCGGAAGCCGGCCCCGCGGTGACCGCGATCGACGAACTCGTCTACGTCCTGCACGAGGCCTTCTCGGGCGCGGGGATCGAGGAGTCCAACGAGGGTCAGTCGTTCATGCAGAACCTGCTGAGCGTGGAGGGCTCGATGTGGCGGACCGTGCCGGCCGGTGGCGTCCGAACGATCGAGTCGATCGCCCTCCACGTAGGGAGTTGCAAGGTCATGTACGACGAGTACGCGTTCGGGGCCGGCCGACTGTCCTGGGGCGACCCCGAGGTCCAACCCTGGCCGTTCGGCGAGGCGCCGTTCGTGGCGACGATCGGGTGGCTCCAGGACGTCCACGGACGATTCGTGGAACACGTTCGTGCGCTCCGGGACGACGATCTCGCCGCGCCCCGCCTCACGAACTGGGGAGAGCTCCGACAGACACGATGGCTCATCTCAACGATCGCGCAGCACGACGTGTACCACGCCGGCGAGGTGAACCATCTCCGGAGCATCCTCGCCGCGAGCGACGCCTGGCGGTGGGGTTGAGCGCTCAGCGCTTCGGGCGATCCTTGACGCGGTAGACGAACTGCAAACCCTGGAACACGTCGGTGATGGACGCGCCCTTGTTGTCGACGAGGCCGGCGTCCAGGCCGATCCCCTGGGCGAAGCCGAAGTCGATGTCGGTCGGCACCTTCGACGCCTTCTTGGGCCAGGCCACCCAGAGCCGTCCGGCGACGTCGAGCGCCGCGGCCAACCGGTCGAACCATCGGATGAGCTCGGCCTGTTCGACGGCGAACAGCACACCGACGTCGAGCGGCTTCGAGATCTTCGTGAGCATCTTCGAGCCGTCGGGCAAGGGGGTCAGCAGCCGATCGAAGCCGTTGGGCGGGTTCACCAGGAACACGCGCGAGCCGTTTCGGATCCCGAGCTTCTTCGGCAGTGGCGTGCTCGAGTAGTCCTTGTGATCGTTCGCCAATGGATGCTCCTGCGGGGCCTGAACGCTCGTGGCCGGCGACGGCACATCCTGCCACCATCGGGTCGTGACGGGCACCCTCTATCTGGTGGGCACGCCGATCGGCAACCTGGGCGACCTGGCGCCTCGGGCGGTCGAGACGCTCGCGTCCGTCGACCTGATCGCCGCCGAGGACACGCGGCGGACGGGCCGACTGCTGGCGCACCTCCAACTGGTGGACCGGCCGCTGCTGTCGTTCTTCGAGGGGAACGAGCGGGAGCGGACCGAGGAGGTCCTTCGGCGGCTCCGCGACGGGGCAACCGTGGCGCTCGTGACGGACGGGGGCATGCCGACGGTCTCCGACCCGGGGTTCCGGTTGGTGCGCGCGTGCGCCGCGGAGGGGATCGACGTCCGCGTCGTCCCTGGGCCGTCGGCGGCGATCGCCGCGCTCGCGATCAGTGGGCTGCCGACCGATCGGTTCGTGTTCGAGGGGTTCCTGCCGCGGAAAGCCGGGGAGCGCCGGGCTCGCCTGGAGGCGCTCACTTCGGATCCGCGGACCATCGTGCTGTTCGAGTCGCCGAAGCGCGTGCAGGCCACCGTGGCCGAGGCGCTCGACGCGCTCGGCGATCGACCCGCCGCGGTCGCGCGCGAGCTGACCAAGCTCCACGAGGAGGTCCTGCGCGGAAGGCTGTCGGAGCTCCCGGAAGGGCTCGCCGCGTCGACCCTGAAAGGAGAGATCGTCGTCGTGATCGGCGGAGCGGATGCGACCGCGCCGCCCGACGCCGACGAGCTGGTCGAGGAGGCGCGGGCGTTGATGGCCGAGGGGACCCGTGCCCGCGACGCGGCCAAGGCGGTCGCGAAGCGTCACGGCGCGTCGGCCAACGAGATCTACCGCCGCTTGGTCGGAGAGCCTTCGAGCTAGTCTGACTCAGACTAGCTGCTCATCAGGCGAGACGACTCCTCCCTGTCCCGGCCGGTACCATGACCCGACCATGGGCCACGACGATCTTCTACATCACCACCCCGATCACTACCCGAACGACGTGCCGCATATCGGGCACGCGTACGACGACCGTCGGCCAGCGACTTCGATCGCCCGGTATCCACCGGCTGCGCGGGCGAGGAGGTGTTCCACCTCACCGGGACCGACGAGCACGGCCTGAACGTCCAGCGCGCCCGGCCGAGGCAGGGCATGTCGCCGCAGGAGTGGGTCGACGCGATGGAGCCGCGATGGCGCGAGGTCTGGGCCCGGCTGGACATCGCGTACGACGACTACATCCGGACCACCGAGGCCGCGCCATGACGGCCGCGGTCCAGCAGCTCGCTCAACGCGGTCCACGACAACGGCGGGGACGACATCTACCTGGGGACGTACGAGGGGCTCTACTGCGTCTCGTGCGAAGGCCTACTACACCGAGGAGGAGCTGATCGACGGGCTCTGCCCGATCCACGAGCGCCCGGTCGAGCGGATGGTCGAGGAGAACTACTTCTTCCGCCTCTCCGCCTACGCCGAGCGCTCCTCGAGCACTACGAGGCGCACCCCGAGGCGATCGAGCCGGAGACCCGCCGGAACGAGGTCCTGTCGACGATCCGGGCGGCCTCCAGGACTTCTCGATCAGCCGGACGACGTTCGACTGGGGCATCCCGCTCCCGTGGGATCGCGAAGCACATCTGCTACGTCTGGTTCGACGCGTTGCACGAACTACATCACCGCCGCCGGGCTACGCCGACGCTCCCGAGCGGTTCGCGCGGATGTGGCCCGCGAACATCCACTCGATCGGCAAGGACATCCTGCGATCAGCACGCGATCTACTGGCCGGCGATGCTGATGGCCGGCGACGTCGAAGCCGCCGACGCAGGTCTGGGCCCACGGCTTCCTCACGGTCGGCGGCAAGAAGATGTCCAAGACCGAACGCGACCGGCATCCACCCGTTCGAGCTCCTCGACGTGTTCGGCGTGGATTCGTACCGCTACTACTTCATGCGCGAGATCCAGTTCGGTCAGGACGGCAGCTTCTCCTATGAGTCGATGGTCGAGCGCCACAACGCCGACCTCGCGAACGGCCTCGGCAACCTCGCCAGCCGCGTCCTCGCGATGCTCGGCAGCCACTTCGACGGATCGGTGCCCGGCCTTCACGATCGGCGGGCGCCGAGTCCGACCTGCCCGCGGTGACGGCCGAAGCCGCCGCGCCGCTACCAGACGCCACATGCAGAGCGTCGAGCTCTCCCCGGCGCTCGCGGCCACATGGGAGATCGTCGCGCGAGCCAACCACTACCTGGTCGAGAAGGAGCCCTGGAAGATCAAGGACGAGTCGCGGCGCGACGAACTCGGCAGCATCCTCTACGCCTCGGCGGAAACCCTCCGCATCCTCGCGGTGCTGATCTACCCGATCATGCCCCGAGCGGCGAGCGTCCTCTGGTCCCAACTCGGCATCGAAGAACCGATCGAGGAACAACGCCTCCCCGAAGCCGCGGAATGGGGAAGACTCGCGGTCGGAACAGCGACCACGAAAGGCGAAAGCCTCTTCCCGAGGTTGGAGACGGAGTAAGGAGTCAGGCGGGGAGGGTCGTCCCAGCGGGCCGACTCTGAGGAGCGGAGCCGCGAAGCGGCGAGCACCGGAAGCGGAGGCCCAACGGGACGATCCCGACCGCCCGCCCGACAACCATTCCCGCTCCAGTCGGAGGTAAGACTTCTCAACTTCGTGTTTCACGTGAAGCTCCCCCGATTCACCCCAAGGTGAGACTCGGTATCGTGGCCGCTCGATGAGCGACAAGAACCCTGAAGTGCCGGGTCAGAGCGGGGCGGTGGACACCCACTGCCACCTGTTCCTCATCGACAGCGAACCTTCAGGTGTGGTCGAGGCCGCGAAGGCCGCGGGCGTCGATCGGCTGATCTGCGTGGGCGTGGACCCCGAAACGAGCCGCCGGTCGCTCGAGCTGGCCGATTCCATCGAGGGTGTGTTCGCCACCGCCGGCATGCACCCCCACGACGCGAGCGCGTTCGACCGGGACGCGGGCGCTCGCATCGAGGAGCTCCTGCACGACCCCCGCGTGCTGGCCGTGGGGGAGTGCGGCCTCGACTTCTTCCGGATGCATTCGCCGAAGGAGGACCAGGAGCGTGCGTTCAAGGCGCAGATCGCGCTGTCGAACGACACCGGCAAGTCGCTCGTGGTCCACGTCCGCGACGCGTGGCCCGACGTCCTTCGAGTACTGGATGAGGGATCGGCGGAGCGCGTGGTCATCCACTGCTTCAGCGGCGACGCGGTCATCGCGCGCGAGTGCGCGGCGCGCGGCTACTGGGTCAGCTTCGCGGGCAACATCACGTATCCGAAGAACGAGCACTTCCGTCAGGCGGCGCAGGCGCTCGCGCTCGATCGCATCCTCGTCGAAACCGACAGTCCGTTCCTCGCGCCGCAGACGATGCGCGGTCGCGACAACGAACCGGCGAACGTGATGACGACGATCGCCGAGATCGCGCGCGTTCGCGACGCGCGCGTCGACGACATCGTCGAAGCGACGGCGAAGAACGCGCGCGCCGCGTTCGTCGGATTGCCGTAACGAACGCGCGGAAACGGACGGGATCGCGCGAGAACGGCCGAGTTATCCACCGAACGGGTGTTCGGTCTCAAGATTGCAGTGAGGGTTGAGGGTTTGCTAGGGTCGCGGTCCGTGCACGTGATGGCTTCGGTCCGGCCACGTCGCTTCCCCCCGAAGCCTTCCTCGAACGAGTGGAGGAAGGTTGGCCGTACGACCCACCCGGGTCCGCAGGTTGCGGATCCATCGGGCGATCCAAGCGACGACGTTCGCCGTGAGCATCACGCTCGTCGGCGCGACATGGTTCGTCGCCTCGCGCACGCATGTCACGTTGGTCGTCGGCGGACACGCCGAATCGGTCAGCACGAACTCGGCGAACGTCCGGGAGCTCCTCCTGAACGAGGGCATCACCCTCGACCGGAGCGACCGGGTGGTACCGCCGTTGGCGACGGCGATCGCCGACGGCATGACCGTGGTGGTGAGTCCCGCGCCCGGCGCGCCGGGCTCGAGCTCCGGCTCGGGTTCGACGTTCGGGTTGCAGAACATCGCGGTCAACCAGGTGCCCACAGATGTGGGGGTCTGGACGGTGGAAGGTGCGAGCAGCGGACCCGCCGCGAGGATCGCGGCGGAGCTCGCCGAGGCTTCGGCCTCCGCGGTCGACATCGGAACGTCTCCGGTGGTGAGCGCCCGAGTCGTCGTGGCTGGGAAGGTCCACGACGTGCTCACCAACGCTCGTACCACCGGAGAGCTCCTCTCGGCCATGGGGATCACTCCCGGTGTTGATGACCGCGTCCGACCATCGTCCAGCACCCCCCTTCACGTCGGCTCGACCGTCGTCGTCGACCGCGTCCAGGTCCTGACGCGCGAGCTCCGTCGCTCCATCCCGTACGCCACGCGGACCCTCTGGACGAGCACGCTCCCGATCGGTCGAGTCGACGTCGTGTCGTCCGGCATGGCGGGGCTCGCGTTCGTCACGGAACGGGTCGTGGTGGTGAACGGTCGGGTCGGAGTCGACGACCGTCACCGGCGAGCGCGTCGTCCGGCCGCCGGTGGACCAGGTGCGGCTCTCGGGCCCGGCGAGCCCCACGCTCCCGCTCGGCGTTCCCGGCGGTCACGAGGCCGGCGGGCAGGCGACGTGGTACGACCCGCCGTGGTCGGGGCTCACGGCCGCGAGCCCTTGGATCCCGTTCGGCACCCGGGTGACGGTCACCGACCTCGCGTCCGGGACGGACGGTTATCGTCACGATCGATGACCGTGGACCCTTCTCGCCCGGCCGCATCATCGACCTCTCGCCCGAGGCGTTCTCCGTCCTCTCGCCGCTCGGCCGCGGCGTCCTCGACGTCCGCCTCAGCTGGTAGCGACTCGACCGGCGAGGGGCGGCGCGGCCTCGGGGCGGGAGCCATCCGCGAGCTGGCGGAGCGCCACGGCATCGAGCCGTCCAAGGCGCTCGGACAGCACTTCCTGATCGATCCGAACCTCGCCCGGGCGATCGCCGCCGAGTCGGGCGCCGGTCCGGGCGATCGCGTCGTGGAGGTCGGAGCCGGGATGGGCTCGCTGACGCTGGCGCTCGCGGAGACGGGAGCGCGCGTCCGGGCGATCGAGTTCGACCGGGCGCTGCTGCCCGCGCTCCGCGAGGTGACGGCCGGCGTCGCCAACGTCGACGTCGTCGCGGCCGACGCGACGCGCATCGACTGGGCGAACGAGCTCGACGGCGAACCGTGGATCCTCTGCGCGAACCTCCCGTACAACGTCGCGATCCCGGTCGTCATGGCGGTGCTCGAGGAGGCGCCGACCGTCGAACGCCTGGTGATCCTGGTGCAGCGCGAGGTGGGCGAGCGGTTGGTGGCGGGTCCCGGCGACGAGCACTACGGACCGGTGAGCGTCCGCGTGGCGTATCGAGCGACCGGCGAGCTGACCCGCCGCGTGCCGCCGTCCGTGTTCTGGCCGCGGCCGAAGGTGGCGTCGGTCGTCGTGCGACTGGAGCGGTCGGCGTCGCCGCCGGTCGACGTCGAGCCCGCGCGCCTCTGGCGGGTCGTCGACGCCGGGTTCGCCGAGCGTCGCAAGACGATGCGGAGCGCGGTCGTCCGGCTGGGCGTGGACCCCGGGCGCGCGGACGACCTCCTCCGGGAACAGGCCATCGACCCGCGCGCCCGGGCCGAGCGGCTCTCGCTCGCCGAGTTCGCGCGGATCGCCGAGGCGATGCCGTGACGGCGGCTCCCCGATCGGTCGTCCGGGCGGCTCCGGCCAAGTTGAACGTCTTCCTCCGGGTGCTCGGCGCCCGCGACGACGGCTACCACGACCTGGAGAGCCTGGTGCTCCCGCTCTCGCTCGCCGATGAGCTGACCGTCACGGACGCGCAGACGCTCGACGTGATCGTCGACGCGGAGATCGAGCTGTCCGAGGGGCTGGACGCCGGCGGCATGAACCTGTCGCTCGTCGCAGCCTTGGCGATGGCCGAGGCATGCGACGGTCCGGTCCGCGGCGCGGAGATCCGGATCGCGAAGCGCATCCCGGTCGCGGCCGGTCTCGGCGGCGGCAGCGCCGACGCCGCCGCGACGCTGCTCGCATTGAACGACCTCTGGGCGTGCGGCTTCGATCGCGCCGCGTTGGTGTCGATCGCCGAGCGCATCGGATCCGATGTGCCGGCGATGCTCGCGGGAGGCGCGGTGATGATGCAGGGGCGGGGCGAGCGGATCGCTCACGTCCACGTGGTGACGACGTGGTGGGCCGTCAAGCCGTTCGGGTTCCCGACGCGCTCGCCCGACGCGTACCGGTGGTGGGACGAGGATGGCGGCGTGGTTGGGCCGGACCCCGGCGCGCTCGTCGCGTCGGCGGAGACCGGGAACGTCGAGCTGCTGGGGCACGCGCTCTACAACGATCTCGAGGGTCCGGTCTCCCGACGACACCCCGAGATCGCGGAGGCGAAGCGCGCGTTCCTGGATGCGGGAGCGCTCGGCGCGATCATGAGCGGCAGCGGTCCGACGGTCGTCGCCTTGGCGAGCCACATGGGCCACGCCGACCGGCTGGCGGAGGCGGTTCCGGGGTCCTTCGTCGTGTCGGGGCCGCCGGCGGGATAATCGCCGGGCAGTCCGGGGTCGTCTAACGGCAAGACGCGGGCCTTTGGAGCCTGAAATGGAGGTCCGATTCCTCCCCCCGGAACCGTGACCACACCGTACCCTCGAGCGTCCTGGTGTTGATGATGAGGAGCGGGAGCGCCGGAGGCACGTTCGGGGACCATGTCTTCAACCGATCGTTCACGGCCCTCTACGAGCGGTACGCCGATGATGCCCTCGGCCTCGCGTATCTCCTCACGGGGGATCGCCGCCTCGCCGAGGATCTGATGCAAGAGGCGTTCGTGAGGGTCTCCCGGCGTTTCGTGCACATCCGTGACCCCGACGCGTTCTGGGGCTACCTGCGTCGCTCGGTCGTGAACCTCGCGAATTCGCATTTCCGGCGAAGAGCCATCGAGCGGGGCTATCTGGCGAGGCAGCCCAAGCCGGATGAGGCGTCCGAGACGGACCCGAGCGATCGCGTGGTCCTTCGCGAGGCGATCCTCCGACTTCCGCTGCGACAGCGGACGGCCGTGGTGCTCCGGTTCTACGAAGACCTCCCGGAGCGGGAGATCGCCGACCTGATGAGATGCCGGGCGGGCGCGGTGAAACAACTGGTGTTCCGAGCGATGCAGACGCTCAGACGCGATGTTGCAGGGTGGGAGGAGCCGTGACGGACAAGACCTCGATCGAAGATCAGCTCCGAGCGGAGCTGGGTCGCATGCGGGCGGAGGTGCGCGCGGAACGACCGGCACCCGGCGAGATGACGACACGGGCGCGGCGGGCGATGACCGTCTCGTTCGCTGCCGCGGCGCTCGCGGTTGCCGTCGTGGTGACCGGGTCGGTCTTCGCATGGCGCGCATTCTCGCCGGCGGGTTCTGAGCCGAGGGTTCCGGCCGCGCAGAGGACGGTTACGCCCAGCGGATCCGCGGCGACCGGCACCCTGTCGGATATCGAGCAGGAACTTCTCGCGCGACCGCTCGCTCTTCCGACGGTCGCGGCCGGGGCGTCGTGCCCGACCTCCCCGATCACCAGGATCACGCCCGGACCCGGCTCGGGCTTCACCGGAACGGTCCGCGCTCAGGTGGCCGGTGTCACCTACCTTTCGCAAGGCGCCCACCTGAGTCTCACTGGGCTGAGCCGTACGTCCGGCGGCTGGTACGCGATCAAGGACATCTGGATCGTGGATGGGTCATACGAGGGTCCGGTGCTGATCCGAGGCGGCCAGATGAACGGTGAGGAACCGATCGAGCTGGCATGGAATCCCACGACGCCGGTGCAGGATGCGCTCCTGATCGATCCGGGCTCCCCATCGCTGCAGACGAGCTCCACGACGGGATCGCGGACCGTCCCCATGGAGGTCTCCGTTCGGGGGCCGGGCTGCTACGCGTACCAACTCGACGGCGTTGGGTTCACACGGTTCATCGTGTTCGAGGTTTCGGCCTGAGGATCGGGTGGCGTTGACCCGCTCGCGGGTTTGTCAGGCCCACGCCCATCCAGGAGGATGGAGTCCCTCGCCCCTCGACCTCTGGACGTGCGGTTGGCCGAGACCACGAAGAACGCCCGAACGCTCGCCGCGGTGGTGCTCGCGGCGGGCAAGGGCAAACGGCTGAAGTCCTCCACGCCCAAGGTCCTGCATCCCATCTGCGGCCGGCCGGCGTTGTGGCACGTGCTGCAGGGGGTGCTGGCCACCCGTCCGAACAAGATCGTGGTCGTCGTCGGGCACGGCGCCGACGACGTCCGGGCGGCGGTCACGTCCTGGGGACTGAAGCCCGCGCCGGTCTTCGTCGAGCAGACCGAGCAGCTGGGAACCGGGCAGGCGGTGCTGACCGCGGAGCAGGCGGTGGGCCGCGCGCAGGACGTGCTGGTGGTCGGGGGGGACTTCGACCCTGTGACCGCGGACGATCTGAAGCGACTGCTCGCGGCGCATCGACGATCCAAAGGAGCGGCCGCGATCTTCATGACCGAGCTCGACGAGCCGGGAGGCTACGCGCGCGTGGTGCACGAACGGGGAAGGCTGGTCGCGATCGTGGAGGGCACCGACGCGCCCGCCGCGCTCCGCGCCAGCAACCTGGTCTCGCCGCTCATCATGGTGTTCCGTCGCGCCGACCTGTTCCGCGCGTTGCCGGCCGTGGGTCGCGAGAACCGCAAGGGCGAGTACTACCTGAACGAGGTGCTCCCGATCCTCATGGACAAGGGCGAGCGCGTGTCGGTGGTCCCCGTCGACACGGGCGGGACGTTCGGCGTGAACTCGCGCGACGGGCTGGCCGCCGTCGAGCGCGTGATCCGCCGGCGGATCAACGCCGGACATCTGGACAACGGAGTCACGATGGTGGACCCGGACACGACGTACATCGACGTCGACGTCCGGATCGGCCGGGACACGGTCGATCCGGCCGATGACGTTCCTGGAGGGCGGGACGGTCGTCGGCGAAGGGCGCGTCGATCGGTCCGTCCGCGCGGATCGTCGACTCCCGCGTGGGCGACCGGAGCGAGGTGACGTTCGCGGTGATCCTCGGCTCGACGATCGGCAAGGACGTTCGCGTGGGGCCGTTCGTGCGGATGCGACCCGGAACGGTGCTGGAGGACCGGTCCATGGCGGGGGCCTTCGTCGACCTGAAGAACGCCACGGTCGGTCATGGCTCCAAGGTCCCGCACCTCTCCTACGTCGGCGACGCGGATCTGGGCGAGGACGTGAACGTCGGCGCGGGCACGGTGACGGTCAATTTCGACGGGTATGAGAAGCACCGGACCGTGATCGGCGATGGGGCGAGCATCGGCTCCGATACGATGTTGATCGCACCGGTCACGATCGGGAAGGACGCGAACACGGGCGCGGGTTCGGTCATCACGAAGGACGTTCCCGACGGGGCGCTCGCCGTGGAGCGGTCCGAGCAGCGGAACGTCGAGGGGTACCGCGAGCGCAAGGACACGGAGCATCGGCGCAAGGGCGAGACGCTAGGGGGCGCGCGGTGGAGATCATCACGAAGAAACGGATGATGCTGTTCACCGGCACCATCCATCCGGCGCTGGGGAACGAGATCGCGGAATGCCTGGGGATCCCGGTCAGCGAAGCGGAGATCCGGCGGTTCGCGAACACCGAGCTCTACTTCCGCGCGAAGGAGAGCGTGCGCGGCGCCGACTGCTTCATCATCCAGACGCACTACGAGCCGGTGAACGAAGCGATCATGGAGCAGCTGATCATGATCGACGCGATGAAGCGGGCGTCGGCCAAGCGCATCACGGCGGTGATCCCGTACTACGGCTACTCGCGCCAGGACCACAAGGCGCTCTCTCGCGAGCCGATCAGCGCGAAGCTGGTCGCCGACATGCTGACCGTGGCGGGCGCCGACCGCATCGTCTCGGTCGACCTGCACTCCGGGCAGATCCAGGGGTACTTCGACGCGCCGTTCGACCACCTGACCGCGCTGCCGATCCTGTCGGACTACCTGGAGAACACGCTGGGCCTGTCGGGTGACGACCTGGTGATCGTGGCGCCCGACGCCGGCCGCATCAAGACCGCCGAGGTGCTGCGCAAGTACCTGCACGCGGACCTGGCGTTCCTGTACAAGCGTCGGTCCAAGACCGAGGCGCACAAGATCGAGGAGATGGCGGTCGTCGGTGAGGTCGACGGGCGGCCGTGCGTGCTCGTGGACGACATGATCGACACCGCCGGCACCGTGGCCAAGGGCGCCGAGGCGTTGCAGGCGCAGGGAGCCGGTCCGATCTACGCGGCGGCCACGCACGCGATCTTCTCCGGCAAGGCTCGCCAGTCGCTCGAGGAATCGCCCATCCGGGAGGTCGTGGTGACGAACACGGTTCCGATCCCGGAGGAACGGCAGTTCGACAAGCTGACGGTGCTGTCGATCGCCCCGCTGATCGGCATGGCGCTCCGCGCGGTGTTCGACGACAGCTCGGTCAGCGAGATCTTCCGAGGCGACAACCAGGTCTAGGCCGTTCCTGCACTGCGCGGAGGTCGTTCCTGCCGGTCAGCCGGTACGATAGGCGGCCGAACCCCGACTTTCCTTCGAGGACACGATCATGGAAGCCAAGCTGGAAGCCGAACGTCGCGACGACAACGGGAAGGGCGTGGCCCGCAAGCTCCGCGCGGCCGGCCGCGTGCCCGCGGTCTTCTACGGTCACGAGCAGGAGACGGTGGCGCTCTCGGTCGACGCGCGCGAGATGTTCCACCTGCTGCACTCCGCCGGTGGGTCGAACGTCCTGCTCGACCTGGTGGTCGACGGCAAGCCGCACCTGGCCATGCCCCGTGAGATCCAGCGCGACCACATCCACAACACGCTGATCCACGTGGACTTCCTGGCCGTGTCCCGGACGCAGAAGATCGCCGTGGACGTCCCGGTCGTCGAGGTCGGCGACGCTGCCGGCGTCAAGGAGGGCGGCGTGGTCGAGCACCACCTGCGCGACCTCCACATCGAGTCGCTGCCGCAGGACGTGCCCGAGCACATCGAGGTCGACATCACGGAGCTCAACATCGGCGACATGATCCACGTGCGCGACGTCGTGGTCCCCGAGGGCGTCACCATCCTCACCAACCCCGACGACGCGGTGCTGTCGGTCATCACGCCTGCGGCGCTCCGCGTCGAGGCCGAGCTCGGGCTCCCCGGCGAAGAGGTGCCCGAGGCCGCCGAGGTGCCGCTCGCGGAGGGCGAGGAAGCACCCGCCGCGGAGGGAGAGGGCGAGCCCGCTGCCGAGGAGGGCGGCGAGAGCTAGTCCATGGACCAGTGGCTCGTCGCCGGCCTGGGAAACCCCGGCGATCGATACGCCAGGACCCGTCACAACGCCGGCGCCATGGTGGCCGACCTGTTGGCGAGCGAGGCGGGAGAGCGGTTCCGCAAGGCGCGGTTCGTCCCCGTGGAGAGCGCCGAGATCGCGGTCGACGGCCGGAAGGCGTGGCTGGCCAAGTCGCTCCGGTTCATGAACGAATCCGGACCGTCGTACGCCTCGATCGCGAAGAAGCACGACGTCACGCCCGATCATGTGATCGCGGTGCATGACGAGATCGACCTTCCGTTCGGCGCGCTGAAGGTGAAGATCGGCGGGTCGACCGCGGGGCACAACGGCCTGAAGTCGCTCCAGCAGTCGTTGCGGACGCCGGACTTCCTCCGGGTGCGGGTCGGCGTCGGCCGCCCGCCCGGCCGGCAGGACCCCGCCGACTACGTCCTGCAGCCGTTCGCCAAGCGCGAGGAGGCCGACGTCGCGATCCTGATCGACGCGGCCGCCGACGCGGTCCGTTCCCTCATCGTGGACGGCCTCGCCGCGACGCAGGACAAGCACAACCGCTCCGGCGCCCGCGACTGATGGAGCGCGTCATCCTGGCTCGGCACGCGCAGAGCGTCTTCAACGTCCGCGGCGTGTTGAACGGCGATCCCTCGATCCCGGGCGGGCTCACGGACGAAGGCCGTGCCCAGGCGCGCCGGCTGGGTGAGCGACTGGCGAACGAGCGCATCGACCTCTGCGTGACGACGGAGTTCGAGCGGACGCGGGAGACCGCCGACATCGCGCTGGAGGGCCGGGTCGTGCCGCGCCTCGTCCTCCCCGAGCTGGGTGATCCACCGAACGGCGACCTCGAACAGCGGCCGTACGTGGAGCTCGCGCGCTGGCGTGAGGCGAACGGTCCGGACGTTCCGCTTCCCGGGCTCGACCGCACCGAGCGTGACTACTTCGAGACCGTGGAGCGAGGGTTCCGGCGGCTCGTCGAACGGCCGGAGCCGACCGTGCTCGCCATCCTCCACGGTTACGTCGTCGCGTGGATCACGAGCGGTGCGGACAGCCCGGCGAGTGGACGACATGCCGAGGAGACGATCCTGACCGCGCCCGAGCTTCTCGAGGCGCTCGATTCGGCGGCCGGCGACGTGTTCCGGCATTGGTCGTGGGAGACGTCGGGACGGCCGCTGCTGTTCGGGGTCGACGAGGGCGACTGACCGCTACGCAGACCGGCGACCGCTCGCCGGTTCGAGCGCCCCGAGCATCGAGCGGATCTGGCGGACCGCCGAGCGGTCAAGCGAATAGCAGATCTGCGTGCCGCGCCGCTTCGTCGTGACGATGCCGGCCTTCCGCAAGACCCGGAGATGCTCGCTGACGGTCGGTTGGCTGACGTCGAAGATGTCGGCGAAGTCGCACGCGCATGTGCCCGGCTGCTTGGCGAGCGCGAGAGCGATGCCGAGGCGCACGGGGTGACCGAGCGCCTTCAGGCGGTTCGCATCTACGGCAACATCTCGAGACATCTCGCTTGACAGGATAGGGCCTCTATCGGAGGATGTCTATATAGGAGAACGACGATGGATGTGAAGAGGCAGGCCACCACGAGAACCATCGACCTCGGCCAGATACGCCGCCTCATGGCCCGCGCCACGGGCGACGAGAAACACGACGAGAGCAGCACGTCCACGCTCGATGCGCTCGCGGTCTTGTACGGGCGGGTCCTCCACGTCGACCCGTCGAACCCGGCGTGGCCCGAGCGCGACCGTTTCATCTTGAGCAAGGGCCACGGACCGGCTGCCTACTACGCGATCCTCGCGCACCTCGGCTTCTTCCCGGCAGAGTGGCTCGACGACTTCATGGACTGGGGCGGCAAGCTCGGGAGCCATCCCGACCGAGCGCTGGTGCCGGGCGTCGAGGCCTCGACCGGATCGCTCGGCCACGGCCTGCCGATGTCCGTCGGCGTCGCGCTCGCGCTCCGCGCCGAGGGCCTCATGGAGCAGCGCGTGGTGGTGCTCACCGGCGATGCGGAGCTGAATGAGGGCTCGAACTGGGAGGCCATCCTGCTGGCGCCGGCACTGCATCTCACCAACCTCACGCTCCTGGTGATCGACAACCACAGCAGCAGCCTGCCCATGGGCCCGTGGGACGCCAAGCTCGAGTCGTTCGGCTGGGCGGCGCGCGTCGTCGACGGACACGATCACGCCGCGCTGGAAGCGGCGCTCACCGCTCGCGACGAGGTCCGGCCAACGGCCGTCGTCGCCGACATCCCGGAGGGCGAGTGGTGAGCGGCCTCTCGATGCGCGAGCGAGCGGGGGAGACCGCCGCCGATCTCCTCGACCACGATCCCCGCGTCGCCGTCGTGCTCGCCGAGATCAGCACCGGTCAGTTCGGGCGTGCCCTCCGGGACCACCCGGAGCGGGCCGTCAACGTCGGGATCATGGAGCAGACGATGATCGGCGTCGCGGCGGGGTTCGCGATGGAGGGGTTCCTGCCCGTCGTCCACACGATCACGCCGTTCCTCGTCGAACGTCCGCTCGAGCAGATCAAGCTCGACTTCGGGTACCAGGGGCTCGAGGGGACGTTCGTGTCGGTGGGCGGCTCGTACGACTACACGAGCGAGGGGTTCACGCATCACTCGCCCGGCGACGTGCAGGTGATGCTGACGGTTCCCGGGCATGGAGGTGCTCGCGCCGGGAACGCCGGACGAGCTGGATCGCCTGTTCCGCGCCGCGTACGCCGACGGTCACCCGACGTACCTGCGGACCACCATCGCCGCGAACGCGGAGAGCCATCCGGTCGAGCTCGGCCGACTCGACGTGATCCGCCGCGGCACCGACGCCACTGTGATCGCCGTCGGGCCGATGCTCGATCGAACGCTCGCCGCGGTGGACGGGATGGACGTGACGGTCCTCTACGTGACGACCGTGTCGCCGTTCGATGCGGACGGGCTCGCGCGTGAGGCGGCAGCGGCACCCGAGGTCATCACGGTGACGCCGTTCCTGGAGGGCACGATGGCTCCGCTGGTCACTCCGGCGCTCGCGCACCGGCCGTCGAGGTTCGCGTCGATCGGCATCGGGCACGACGTGCTCCGCGAGTACGGCACGCCACAGGATCACGACCGGGCGCGCGGGCTGGATACGAACGGCATCCGCGAACGGATCGTTCGGTTCCTCGGGCGCTGACGGCCCGGTGGGCGCGGGCCGCCCGCCACGTACCCTGTGCCGATGATCGCGCTGCCGCCCGAGGTGCTGATGCGGTTGGGCCCGTCGCCTCAGGACCTCACGCGGTTCGGCTCGTCCCGCGTCATGCGCGGCAACGGTCTCGTCGCCAAGGCGGGGTCGCCCGAGGGGATCGCGCGCGAGGCGTTCCTGTTGGGAGAGGCGGTGGCGTTGATGCCCGTCGGTCTCCCGACGCTCGTGGAGGCCGGACCGGGCTGGATCCTGATGGAGGACGTCGGCGGGGAATCGATCGCGCCCGCGGACGTGTCTCCACTGGGGGGCCTCGCCCGGATGCACGAGCTCTTCGAAGATGCGACCGGCATCGAGCACGAGCGGTTCCGCGACATCTTCGGACGCGAACGCGATGATCTCTTGGCCGAGGCACGCGTCTCGGCCAACGCTGCGGCGCTTCCCGAGCCGCTGGCCTCGCTGCTCGCCGATCCGTCACCGCTCATCGACTTCGTCGCTCCGCAGCCGAGGACGCTCGTGCACGGCGACGCGTGGCCCGGCAACGTGCTGGTCCGAGGCGCCGACTTCGTGTGGCTCGATTGGACGGAGTCCGGCGCGGGACCGGCCGCGTTCGACCTGGCGGTCTGGCTGTACGGCTCGCCGTGGGCTCCCGGTTCGACGAGCCCTGAGGGTGCCCTCGGGGCGTACTTCGCCGCTCGGACGACCCGCGTGGATCCGTCCGCGTTCAAGCGTGCGGTCGATGCGGCCGCGGTCCTCGGGTTCCTGCTGACGCATCTCGCGCGTCTGACCGATCGCGAGCCCGACCTGATCGGACGCGTCATCGAGCGACGGAACCTCATCGCCATCGGACTCGTCGACTGATCAGCCGCGATCGGCTTCCTCGAACAAGCGGACCGCGATCCGCTGCAGCGGCCAGGCGTGTCCGTCCCAGTACCAGTTGCCGTTCGCCAGGACGATCACGCCGACGTCGTCGCTCGGGCGGAAGTACATCTGCGTCGCGACGCCGCTGTCGCCGCCGTTGTGCCCCATGAGCGGCATCCCCCGCAGTGCGAAGCGGTACCAGATCAGGCCCTGCCCGTGCGCGACGTCGGGGAACTGGGCGCGACGCATCTCGCGGACGGTCTCGGCCTCGAGGATCCGGACGCCGTCGAGCTCACCGAACGCCATGAACGCCCGGAGGTGCTTCGCGAGTCCCGGAGCATCCGTCCGGAGCTCTCCGTCCGGGTAGTCGGGGTAGCCGTACTGCCCCTACGCGACGAACGACCCGTCCTTACAGTGGTACGGCATCGCGATCTGCGTCCGGTCGAGCCCCGCGAGGTGCCAGTCGGTGCGGTCCATCTCGAGCGATCCGAAGATCCGGGCGTCGCACCACTCGTCGAACGGCGTGCCCGACGCCGCCTCGACCATGAATCCCGCCAGCGCCGCGGCGAGGTTGCAGTAATCGTAGCGGGCGCCCGGCCGCCACGCCGAGTAGCTGCGATGAGGGTCGTAGAGGTCGCCGCCGGGGGTGAGGTACCGGCGGAGGTAGCCGCCGAGCGTGATCGTCGAATCGCCGTGCGAGTAGAACGGGATGATCGTCGGCCAGTCGTCGCGGATCCTCGACGTGTGCGTGAGCAGCAGGCGTAGCGTGATCGGGTCCCGCGGGTGCCGCGGGTTGCGCACCGGGAACGGCACCACGTCGTTCACGTCCGCGTCGAGGTCGAGCAGACCGTCCTCGACCGCCTGCATCACGGCGACGGACATCACCGTCTTCGAGATCGAGGCGAGCATGAAGATCGTGTCGACGGCGGCCGGTCTGCCGTGCGCGAGGTTCGCGTGGCCGTACTCGCCGGCCCACGTGACGCCGCCGGGGGTGACGATGCAGGCGGCGACCCCGGGGACGCGCGCGGCCCGCATCAGCATGCGGATGTCGTCGTCCAGACCGCCGCGCCGCGCGGAGCGCGGCGCGGCTCCCGCCCACCGGACGCTCTTCCACGCGGGCGCCGTGAGCCCGACGGCCGCCGCGACTAAGACCTGCCGGCGGGAGACGCCTCCGGCAGGCGGGGCGACGATGGGTCCGCGATGGCCGTGCACGGGCCGCACGATACCCACGAAGCGCGAGGCGTCGGTAGACTCTGCCTCGGATGGCCCCGTCGCGGAGCGGCGAGGCCTGTTCGTGTTGTCCGGATCGGTTCGTGTACGCGATCGGATGGAGCGTGGGATGAGCCTGGAAGAGGCGCTGGAGGCGCTGATCGGCTCGGAGCCGTTCGAGCGGCTCCTGCTGGAGCGCGCCCGGCCGATCGCCGCGCACGCGGGAGCGGGTCAGGACGCGGTCATCGCCGGGCTGGCGCGCGCGCTGGACGTCCCGGTCCTGGCCGTGGCCCCCGGCCCGCACGAGGCCGAGGCGCTCGCCGCCGAGTCGGCCTCCTATCTGGGCGAGGACCGCGTGGCGTTCCTCCCGGCGTGGGAGGCGCTCCCGTACGAGGGCATCGGGCCCACGCCCGAGATCTCGGCTCGGCGCGCCGACGCCGTCCACCGGCTCCGCGCGGCGAGCGGCGCGTTCGTCGTCGTCGCCCCCGCCCTCGCGGCGATGCAGGGCCTGATCCCCACGCTCGGCGCCATCCCGCCGCTGGACCTGGTGGCCGGCCTCGACCTCGCTCCCGACTCGCTCGCCGATCGGTTGGTCGACCTCGGGTACGCGCGCGCGGACCTGGTCGAGCATCGAGGCGAGTTCGCGGTGCGGGGCGGCGTGGTCGACGTGTTCCCCGGCGATGCGCGACGGCCGGTCCGCCTGGAGTACTGGGGCGAGGAGGTCGAGTCGCTCCGCGAGTTCGCATCGTCGACGCAGCTGTCCACGGCGAAGGTCGCGCGCGTGCTCGTGCCGGCCGTCCGCGAGCTCATCCCGGACGACGAGATCCGCGCGCTCGCCGGACGTCGCGCGCAGCTGCAGACGGAGCGCTTCCGGGACGGCCTGCAGCGCATGGCGGACGGCCTGTTCGTCGAGGGGGCCGAGACGCTCGCCCCGTTCGTCTTCGATCGGATGCCCACGATCGCGGAGCTGCTGCCGCACGGCGCATGGGTGGTGCTGGCGCAGGCGCAACGGACGCAGGACCGGGCGCGCCAGGCCTTCGAGGAGGGCGAGGCGCTGGCCGAGGCGATCGGCTGGCCCGGGCCGCACATCCTTCACCCGCTTCCGGACGCGCTCGGAGAGCATGTCCGGGTCCACCTGTCGGAGTTCACGCAGGGGCTCGACCTGGGGCTCACCGACTGGGGGAGCGCGCAGGGGAACCCCGCCGAGCTCGCGGCCCGCCTCGGCGATCTGTCCGCCCGCGATTACCGGCTCGTTCGTCTCCTCGCGCGGTCACGGTTCGCTGGAACGCGTGCGTGAGTTCGTGGGCGCGACGGTCGATGTCGATGCCGTCGAGGCGCCGCTCGCGAACGGCTTCGTCTCGGCGGCCGCCAAGGTGGCGGTCGCCACCGAGGAGGACTTCTTCGGCTCGCGGCGTCACACGCGGACGGCTCCGCGGTTCACGCGCCGGCGCACCGACTCGATCGCCGACGAGCTCGAGCCGGGTGACTTCGCCGTCCATCGGATCCACGGCGTCGGCCGATACACCGGCATCACGCACCGTGCGCTCGCCGGCGCGGAGCGCGACTACCTGATCCTGGAGTACGCCCAGGGCGACAGGCTGTTCGTGCCGAGCGACCAGGTCGGGATGGTCGCGCGCTACCTGGGCGGCGACGCGCCGCGACTGCACCGGCTCGGCGGCTCCGACTGGGTCAAGGCGACCACCAAGGTCAAGCGCGCCGTGAAGGACATGGCCGGCGAGCTCGTCCGTCTCTACAGCGTCCGCATGTCCGTCCAGGGCCACACGTTCGGCCCCGACACGCCGTGGCAGCACGAGCTGGAGGACGCGTTCCCGCACGACGAGACCGGCGATCAGCTGACCGCGATCGAGGACGTCAAGCACGACATGGAGCTGCCCAAGCCGATGGATCGCCTGATCTGCGGCGACGTCGGGTTCGGCAAGACCGAGGTCGCGATCCGCGCGGCGTTCAAGGCGGTGATGGAGGGCAAGCAGGTCGCGGTGCTCGTCCCCACCACGCTCCTGGCCGAGCAGCACTTCATCTCGTTCAGCGAGCGGTACGCGCCGTTCCCGGTGAAGGTCGCGATGCTCTCGCGCTTCGTGTCGGCGGCCGATCAGAAGAAGGTCATCGCCGACGCCGCGAAGGGCGCCGTCGACGTGGTGATCGGCACGCATCGCATCCTGAGCCCCGACGTCACGTTCAAGGACCTGGGGCTCGTGGTCGTGGACGAGGAGCAGCGGTTCGGCGTCGCGCACAAGGAACGGCTGAAGAAGATGCGCGCGCACGTGGACGTGCTGACCATGACCGCGACGCCGATCCCGCGGACGTTGGAGATGGCGCTCACCGGCATCCGCGACATGTCGACGATCGACACGCCGCCCGAGGACCGGCGGCCGGTCCTCACGTACGTCGGTCCGTACGACGAGGGGCTGGCGCTCGGGGCGGTCCGTCGCGAACTGCTCCGCGAGGGCCAGGTCTTCTGGGTGCACAACCGCGTCGCGACGATCGACCGGCAGGCCGGGTGGCTGCAGGAGCAGCTCCCCGACGCGCGCGTCGTCGTCGCGCACGGTCAGATGGACGAGGCAGACCTCGAGAAGCAGATGATGAAGTTCTGGGATCGCGAGGCCGACGTGCTGGTCTGCAGCGTGATCATCGAGAGCGGCCTCGACGTGCCGAACGCGAACACGCTGGTCGTCGACTCCGCGCACCTGCTCGGGCTCGCGCAGATGTATCAGCTGCGCGGACGCGTCGGGCGCTCGACCGAGCGGGCGTTCGGGTACTTCTTCTTCCCGCCGACGCGCGAGCTGACCGAGGAGGCGCACGAGCGGCTCGCGACGATCAGCAAGCATCAATCGCTCGGGAGCGGCTTCCAGATCGCGCTGCGCGACCTGGAGATCCGCGGCGCCGGGAACCTGCTGGGCGCCGAGCAGCACGGCCACATCGCGTCGGTCGGGTTCGACACGTATTGCCGCATCCTGGCGGAGTCGGTGGCCGAGATGAAGGGAGAGCCGGTCCCGGAGGAGAAGGAGCTCCGGATCGACCTGCCGGTGAAGGCGTTCATCCCGCCGGGCTGGGTGGCCCAGGAGGCGCTCCGCCTGGACCTCTACCGCCGGATCTCGACGGCGGGCGACCACGACGCACTCACGCACGTCCGCGACGAGACCGTCGACCGCTACGGCGCGTTGCCGCCCGAGGTCGAGACGTTGTTCGCCGTCGCGTCGCTCCGCGTCACCGCCGCGGCGCTCGGCGTCGAGGAGATCGCCACGTTCCGTGAGCAGGTCCGCATCCGTCCGGTCGCGCTCGACGACGCGCTCCTCTCCGATCTGACCGAACGGGTCTACGGCGCCACGTATCACGAGGCGAAGCAGACGCTGAACCTTGTCCCCGAGCGCGTGTTCGGCGTGGACCTGGTGCGGTCGGTCGAGCGATACCTCCTCGAGGCCGCGGGCTTCGAACGTCCCGAGCTCGGCGGGCTCGAGGCCGGCGCCCGCCCGGTCTAGACGTCACCCGGTGTTCGGCGAAACCTCGGTTAGACTCGAAGTTCGTGACTCCCCGAACCCGCCTTCGCTCCGGCCTGCTCATCGCGCTCGCGCTCGGCCTGTCCCTGCTCGTGCTCGCCTCGTGCGGCAGCGCCGAGACGCCGGCGGCCACGTTTGGGACGACCGACGTCACCGACGCCCAGCTCGCCCACGAGGAGGACGTCTTCGGATTCCTGGCCGGCCTGAACCAGCAGCCGTGCGGAACCGTCGACGGCAACGAGACCGCCGACGCCGCGTGCGCCCGGTTCTCGCTCACGAACCTGATCCAGGAGCATTTCGTCGCCGTGTACGCGGCGGCGAACGATATCACGGTGACCGACGCGCAGGTGAAACAGACCATCGATCAGCTCGACACCAGCCTGGGCAAGAAGGCGGTGGACACGCAGCTGGCCGCGCATCACCTGACGCGAACCGACCTGAACGACCTGGCCAAACGGATCCTGCTGTTCGGTGACGTCCAGCGCGCGATCGCCGGGGACAAGCTCACCGACGCCGATCTGCGCCAGCAGTACCAGGCCGGCCTCGCGAACTACACCACCGTGCAGGTGGATCACATCTTGGTGAAGACGAGGGCGGAGGCGCAGGATGTCTACGCGCAGGTCACCGCGCCGGGTGCGACGGAGCAGGACTTCCTCGATCTGGCGAAGAAGGTCTCGATCGATCCGAGCGTCAAGCAGAACTCCGGCAGCCTCGGCTCCGCCGTGGCGTCCACGTACACGCCGCCGTTCGCGGATGCGGTCATGCAGATGCAGCCTGGCGAGATCTCGAAGCCCGTCCATTCCTCGTTCGGCTGGCACGTGATCCTCATGAACACGAAGGACGTCCAGCCGTACAAGTCGGTGAAGCAGCAGCTGCTGGACAGCGGCTCCTCGACCATCTTCAACAGCTGGCTGCACGACCAGATCACGAACGGCGTCGTGGTGATCAATCCGAAGTACGGTCGATTCGACAAGGACACGCTGGCGGTCATGCACATCTCCAGCACCGAGACCGGCACCCCTTCCGCGGCGACACCCTCCGCGAGCCCCTCCGCGTGAGCGAAGGCCTCACCGACGTCCCCGACGATCCGGTTCCTTCGAGCCAGGGCGGGCAGCGCCTCCTCGATCTGATCCGCATCCAGGCGCGCCTCCGCGCTCCCGGCGGTTGTCCGTGGGATGCCGAGCAGACGCATCAGACGCTCGCGCGGCATCTGCTCGAGGAGACCCACGAGTTGCTCGAGGCGATCGACGCCGACGACTCCGACGCGATCCGCGACGAGCTGGGCGACCTGCTGCTGCAGGTCACGTTCCACGCGCAGATCGCCGCCGACGACGGGCGGTGGGACGTCGACGACGTCGCGCAGGGTCTGGTCGAGAAGCTGATCCACCGTCACCCGCACGTGTTCGGCGACGTTCGAGGTCGGCGGATCCGACGAGGTGCTCGTGAACTGGGAGAAGCTCAAGGCCGAGGAGAAGGGCGGCGCCGGGCCGATCGAGGACGACATCCCGGCGACGCTCCCGGCCCTGGCGCGCGCGAGCAAGGTGCAGCGTCGTGCGGCCGGATGGGGGTTCGAGTGGCGCTCGCCCGAGAGCGCGTTGGCCGCGCTCCGCGACGAGGTCGAGGAGCTCGCGGTGGCGATCGGGTCGGACGATCCGGACAACGCCGAGGAGGAGATCGGCGACGTGCTGTTCGCGGTGGTGGCCGTCGCGCGCAAGCTCGGCGTCGACGGTGAGAGCGCGCTCCGCCGGACGATCCGCGGGTTCGCCGAACGCTACGAACGCTTCGCCGCCCTCGTGGCGGAGCGCGGGTTGGATGTGGACGCCATGTCCGAGGCCGACGTGCGGGCGCTGTTCCGGGAGGTCCGATGACGACGGATCGCGCGACCGAGACCATCGTCGAGCGCGCCGACATCGTGATCGCGCGTGACCGCATCCGCGGACACATCCGCACGACGCCCGGTCGTACGGACCGGTGCGGGGTCGTTCGGGATCGACGTGCCGCTCACCTTGAAGCTCGAGCTCCTCCAACACACCGGGTCGTTCAAGCCGCGGGGGGCGTTCAACAAGATGCTCGCGTCCGACGTACCGGACGCCGGCGTGATCGCCGCCTCGGGCGGCAACTTCGGGTTGGCGGTCGCGTACGCCGCCCGCACGCTCGGTCACCGCGCCGAGATCTTCGTCCCGGACACGTCGCCCGCCGCCAAGATCGACCGGATCCGCGAGCTCGGTGGCCGACGTCCACGTGGTCCCCGGGTACTACCACGAGGCGTCGGTCGCCGCGTCCGCGCGCCAGGCCGAGACCGGCGCGCTGGCGATGCATCCGTTCGATCAGCCGGAGGTCGTCGCGGGCGGGGGCACGGTCGGGATGGAGCTGACCGAACAGGTCCCCGACGCCGACACGATCCTGGTCGCGATCGGGGGAGGCGGGCTGATCGCGGGGATCGCTTCATGGTTCCGGGGTGCGGTTCGCGTGGTCGGTGTCGAGCCGGAGGGGTGTCCCACCATGCACGCGGCGCTGGCGGCCGGTGAGCCGGTCGACGTGGAGGTGGGCGGTATCGCCGCCGACGCGCTCGGCCCCCGCCGGGTCGGCGGGATCGCGTTCGCCGCGGCCGCTCGCTGGGTCGACCAGGTCGTGCTGGTGTCCGACGACGCGATCCGCGATGCGCAGCGCCGGCTGTGGCGCGACGTCCACGTGATCGCGGAGCCGGGGGGCGCCGCGTGCCTCGCGGCAGCCGTCACCGGCGCGTACCGGCCGTCGGACGGCGAGCGGGTCGTGATCCTGGTGTGCGGGGCGAACACGGATCCGGCGACCGTAGTCTGAGACAGACTAGTCGCACCCTCCGGTAGGCTGGGCTCCTCATGCAGGTGGAACGCGATCACGATGTCCTCGTTCGAACCCTGGCGTTCGAGCGCGAGGTGGTGGCGAGCGTCAGCACGCGGTTGGTCCCGTTCGCGTGGGGCACCGCGTACCTGAACGACGGGTACCGCGATCGCTGGGACAGCAACTTCCTCTGGGTGGACCCGGTCGACGGTCCGTTGCCCGACGCTGCGGCGCTGGCCGCCGAGGCGGACCGCGTGCTCGGGGACGCGGGTCTCACGCACCGCGAGATCCGGATCGACGACGACGAGTACGGCAGGTCGGTCTCGGGCGGTCTCGCCCGAGCCGGGTACGGGGGCGACCGCTTGGTGGTCATGGCGCTCCGACGGCCGGAGGATCCACCCACCACGTCCGTCGCTGCCGAGGAGGTCGATCTGGCGACGCTCCGTCCCGCACTGGAGATCGTCCTGCGACGCGAGCCGTGGGCCACGAGCGAGGAGGTGGTGCGGTCGCTGGCCGATTTCCGAAGCGAGCTGCAGCGGCACGTCGGCGCGCGATTCTTCTGCGCGCGGGTGGACGGCGGAGATCGCGGCGATGTGCGAGCTGTACGTCCGGGGCTCGATCGCGCAGATCGAGGACGTGAACACGCTCGAGGAGTTCCGCAACCGCGGGCTGGGCAGGGCGGTCGTGCTGTACGCGGCGGATCGGGCGCTCGCCGGCGGAGCCGACCTGGTGTTCCTGCACGCGCTCGACGACGACTGGCCGAAAGAGCTGTACGCCAAGCTGGGATTCGATCCCATCGGCCACGTGTGGTCGTACGTGCGGCCGTCGTCCTCGGCCGTGAAATCCCCGGCCTGACGAGCGCGTCCGGTACCATCGAGCCCCCATGTCCCTGATCGAACGCGTTCACGCTCGCGAGATCCTCGATTCGCGCGGCAACCCCACCATCGAGGTCGACGTCACGCTCGACGACGGCGCGTTCGGTCGTGCGGCGGTCCCGTCGGGCGCGTCGACCGGCGAGCACGAGGCGCTCGAGCTCCGCGACGGCGACGACGCGCGGTACGGGGGCAAGGGCGTCCTGGGCGCGGTGTCGAACGTGCTCGGTCCCATCGCCGAACAGGTCGCCGGGCTCGACGCGTTCGATCAGCGTGGCGTGGACCGCGCGATGATCGACCTGGACGGCACCGCGGACAAGTCGGCCATGGGCGCGAACGCCGTGCTCGGGGTATCGCTCGCGGTGGCGCGAGCGGCCGCCGACTCGAGCGGGCTGCCGCTCTACCGCTACCTCGGCGGGCCGAACGCCCACATCCTTCCGACGCCCATGTTCAACGTGATCAACGGCGGCGTGCATGCCGACAACGCGCTCGAACCGCAGGAGTTCATGGTGATGCCCGTCGGCGCGGCCTCGTTCTCCGAGGCGCTGCGATGGGGTGTCGAGTGCTACCACGCCCTGAAGGCGATCCTGCACGAGCGCGGGCTGTCGACCGCCGTCGGCGACGAAGGCGGGTTCGCGCCCGCGATCGACACCACGGCCGACGCGTTGCAGCTCCTGGTGAGCGCGATCACGGCGGCCGGGCTCGAGCCCGGCGGCGAGGTGGCGCTCGCCATGGACCCGGCCATGTCGGAGCTCCAGTCCGGCGACGGGACGTACCGCCTGGAGGGCGCCGACCGCTCGGCCGACGACATGATCGCGTTCTGGTCCGACCTGCTCGACCGGTTCCCGATCGTGTCGCTGGAAGATGGTCTGGCGCAAGACGACTGGGATGGCTGGGCGCGGCTGACCGCCGCGCTCGGCGACCGGGTGCAGCTGGTGGGAGACGACCTGTTCGTCACGAACCCCGAGCGGCTCGAGCGCGGGTTCCGCGAGGATTCCGCGAACGCGATCCTGATCAAGCTGAACCAGATCGGCTCGCTGACCGAGACGCTCGACGTGATCCAGCTCGCGGCGTGGAACGCGTACGGCATCGTCGTGTCGCATCGCAGCGGCGAGACCGAGGATCCGGTGATCGCCGACCTGGTCGTGGCGACCAACGCCGGACAGATCAAGAGCGGCGCCCCCAGTCGTGGGGAGCGCACCGCGAAGTACAACCAGCTCCTCCGCATCGAAGAGGAGCTCGGGGAGAACGCGAGCTACGCTGGCGCCGACCCCATCGTGGGGATCGGCACGTGAGCGCGCAGGCTCCGGCGCAGCCCGTCGACGTCGCACGGCGCGCCGAGGAGCCGTCGATGCGGTTGAACGCGCGTGCCGTGGCGTTGCTGCTCATCGCGTTGGCAGTGATGCTTGCTCGCGATCGCGCCGCTCCGGGGCTACATGGATGAACGGGGTGCGCTCACGGACCTGCAGAACCAGGCGACCGTCCTGGAGCGGCAGAACCAGGCGCTGCAGACACAGATCACGCAGCTGAGCGACCCGACGTTCCTCGAGCGGATCGCGCGTGAGTGCCTGGGCATGGTCAAGCCGGGAGAGACCGCGTTCGTGGTCGTTCCCGCACACGGCAAGCCCGATCCACCCGACTGTTGATCCGCGAACAGCATCGATCCGTCACTCCGCGCGCACATCTCCGCAACGCCGCCCTGTCACGCTTGAGCATCCAGAGACTCCGACGACGAGAGGGGTTGCGATGCATCCGTTCGTGCGACGTTCCATCGCGTTGTGGCTGCCGATCGCGGCGGTCTCGACCGTGTTCGCGGGCGTGGTGTACGGGGCCGTGCAGCAGTCGCTCCGATCGTCGGCGAACGATCCCCAGTTGCAGATGGCCGAGGATGCCGCGGCACAGTTGTCGACGGGCACGTCGCCGGGAGACGTGGCGACGGGAGCCACCGTGGATATCGCGCGGAGCCTGGCGCCGTTCGTCGTCGTCTTCGACGCAAGCGGCGGCGTGCTGGCGTCGACCGCTCAGCTCGGCGGGGAGACGCCGGTCCCCCCGCAGGGCGTGTTGGACAGCGCCGCAGCGAACGGAACCGACGTCATCTCCTGGCAACCACGGGACGGCGTCCGCGCGGCGATCGTGGTCGTTCCCTATGAAGGAGGAGCCGCCCGAGGCACGGTCCTTGTGGGCCGCTCGCTCCGCGCCGTCGAGGAACGCGAGACGAACACGCTCTTGATCGCCGGCTTCGCGTGGGTCGTGGCGCTCGTCGGTGGAGCGTTCGCGGCCGGGCTCGGCGCGTTCGTGTGGGGCAGGGGAGACGTCACGATCGCGGCGTGAGCGTCACCAGCCGTTGCGGTGGACCTGCTCCTCGAACGCGCGGCGACGCCGTTCGGTCCACGAGCCCTGCGGTTCCTCGTCGTCCGCGCGATAGCCGAACCCGATGATGCCGATCGGGCGCAGGTCGGCCGGGACGCCGAACCGATCGAGCAGCTCGCGCTCGCCGTGGACGATACCGAAGTACCAACCACCCAGGCCTTCGTCGACCGCCGCCAGCAGCATCAGCATCGACGACATCGCCGCGTCGATGTCCCAGAAGCGGACCGGCCAGCGCGTCTCGTCGTCCATGCCGAACGCGATCTTGTCCGGCTGCGAGTAGCGCTCGATGTATCGCGCCTTGTCCGGGAGCGGCAGGACGAGCACCGTCGGGCCGACCGCGATCTCGTCGTCCTCCCACGGGAACTCGGGATCGCGCGTGATCGCCCAGAATTCGGCGATCGTCTCGGGTGTGTCCAGCACGAGGAGCTCCAGGCCCTGGGAGAAACCGGCCGACGGCGCGCGGCGCCCGGCCTCGAGGATCCGGTCCATCACATCGGTGGGCACCGGCCGCTGATCGAACCGGCGGACCATGCGCCGGCGGCGAACGACATCCTTGAACTCCATCGCGGCGCGACCCTACCGCACGATCCGCCCGAGACCTGGTGCGTACGGCCCACACCGTCTGCCGCATTGACGTGCGGGAACGATTCCCGCACACTGACCGCCTGCCGCTCGGGTTGGCCGGGCGACCTGCAAGGAAAGGGGTTCTCGCATCGCTGAGATCGAAGTAGGGGCGGTGATCGACGGCACCGTCGAACGCATCACGCCGTACGGAGCGTTCCTCAAGCTCGAGGACGGCCGGCTCGGCCTCATCCACATCTCCGAGATCGACCGGAACTACGTCAAGGACGTCCACGACCACCTGCGGGAGGGCGACGTCGTCCAGGCGAAGGTCCAGGCCATCAAGGAAGACGGCAAGATCGACCTCTCGATCAAGGCGCTGCAAGATCCCGCGCCCGTGCGTCAGCGCCGGGGCTCGGATCCGCAGTTCGAGCAGATGCTCAAGAAGTTCATGAAGTCGAGCGAAGAGAACCTGGTCGACTACAAGCGCGCCGTCGAGCACAAGCGCAAGTAACGCGCTCGCCGCTCACCCTTCCTCATCCCGGAACTCATAGGTGTGTTCGTCACACCATGCGCCCTTGAACCGCACGTGCTCCGTCGCGTGCGCCGCATCCCGATCCGTTCGAGGAGCGCGATCGACGCATCGTTGCGCGCGTCGGCGATCGCGAACACCGTCTCGACTCCCAGTCGTTCGAACGCGTAGGCGATCACGCGCGTGACCGCTTCGGTCGCGTATCCCTTCCCCTGATGGGCCGGCGACATCGTGAACCCGAGCTCCGCGCGCGACGCATCCTCGTCGTCCGCCCGGAGCGCGACGTCGCCGAGCAACTCGTCGGTCGACGGATCCGCGACGGCGAACTGGAACCATCCGCCGGGCATGCCGGGATGGAGCGCTGTCATCTCGGCGACGAACGACTGCGCGTCTTGGAGCGTGTACGCCTCCCAGCTCTGGTAGCGGGCCACGTCGGGGTCCGCCCGATACCCGGCGAACGCGGCCGCGTCCTCGGGACGGAACCGGCGGATCACCGAGTCGGTCCGTGCGGAGTTCGGCGAACGCGGGATCGGCCGGCATCGCGACAGTATGTCGGCGTGACGGCCCGGGTTCGCCGGCCGCGTCCTGCCAAGATGTGCGTCCGATGAGCGCCGTCCCGGGAACGACCAACCGCGAGCTCCGCTCGTCCGACCTGGCGGCGGTGCGCGAGCAGCTCGGGCGCGAGCCGACGACGCCGTTCACGGTCGTGGTGCGCTGCACCGGAGGGCATCCGCTCGTGATCCGCAACGCGCCTCGTGACGCGTCGGGCGCGCCGTTCCCGACCACGTACTGGCTGACGTGTCCCGATGCCGTGAAGGCGGTCGCGCGTCTCGAGGCCGCGGGTGCGATCGCCCGCTTCAACGAGCGCGAACGTTCGGATCCGACGTTCTCCGACGCGCTGACCGCCGCCCATCGGGCGTACGCGGAAGATCGAGCCCGCGAGCTGCCCGAGGCCGTCGACGACGGCGGCGTCGGCGGCACCCGCAAGGGGGTCAAGTGCCTGCACGCCCACTACGCCTACCACCTGGCGGGCGGCGTCGATCCGATCGGCCCCTGGGTCGCGGAGCAGGTCGAGCCCGATCCATCCGGAGGAGCGGCCCGGCCGCGTCGCCGCGATCGATCAGGGGACGAACTCGATCCGGCTGCTCGTGGTCGAGCCCGCGCTACGCGACGGCGACGACCCGACCGAGCTCGCGCGCGACATGGTCATCACGCGGCTCGGCCAGGGCGTCGACCGGACCGGCCGCATCGACCCCGAGGCCCTCCGGCGAACGGTCGAGGTGCTCGCTCGCTACGCGCGCCGTGCTCGGGCGCTCCATGCCGGACGCATCCGCGTCGCGGCCACGAGCGCCGTCCGCGACGCGGAGAACCGCGAGGAGTTCGCCGCCGCCGTCCTCGAGCTCACCGGGAGCGAGCTCGAGGTGATCAGCGGTGAGCGAGAGGCGGGCCTGTCGTTCCTCGGAGGCACGCACCGGCTCGACGCCTCGACGGCGCCGCCTCCGTATCTGGTGCTCGACATCGGCGGTGGGTCCACCGAGCTCGTCGTCGGCGCCCTGCCGGGCCGTGCGGAACGTGCGATCTCGATGCGCATGGGCAGCGTTCGCCTGACCGAGCGGTTCGTGCATCACGACCCACCACCGGCCGACGAGCTCGCGCAGCTCGAGATCGCGGTCGACGAGGTGCTCGACGACGCCGAGGCGCACGTGCCGGTCCGCGACGCGCGGACGTTGATCGCCGTGGCCGGGACCGCCACGACGCTCCAGGCGATCGCGCTCGGCCTCGATCGCTACGACCCCGAGGCGATCCACCGGACCTGGCTCACGCTCGGAGCCGCGCAAGGCGTCCTCGACGACCTCGTCCGGATGACGACGCCGGAGCGCGCCGCGCTTGCGATCATGGCTCCCGGCCGTGGGGACGTGATCGTCGCGGGCGGCGTGATCCTCGTGACCGTGATGCGGCGGTTCGGGTTCGACCGGGCGCTCGTCAGCGAGACCGACATCCTGGACGGCCTCGCCTACGAATCCTTGGACATCGGATAGGCTCGTCGCTCGGATGTCCAAACGCTCCCGAGATCGACACCTGGCGAAGCTCTCTGCCCGAAGGCAAGCGGAGCGAGATGCGCAACGTCGCCGCCGGCAACGGACCCTCAGGATCGTCGGCGGCGCGGCCGCTGTCGTCGTGCTGGTGACGGCAGGGTTGTTGATCGTCAACGGCGGCGGCTCCTCGCAGGCGAGCCCGTCGCCGACCGTGAGCCCCACCGGGAGTCCCAGCGCGAGCCCTTCGCCGCAAGGCAAACCGGGAACCCAGACCGGCACCGTCGACCCGCAGCCGGCGCCCACCGCGGTCGCGTGCGGCGCGCAGGCGCCGAAGGGCGCGGGCAAGCCCAAGCCGCAGTTCGCCGGTCCTCCGCCCATGAAGATCGACACGTCCAAGACCTACGTCGCCACCATGGAGACCTCGTGCGGCACCATCGTCATCGAGCTCGACGCGAAGACCGCGCCGCAGACCGTGAACAGCTTCGTGTTCCTGGCGAACCACCACTTCTTCGACGGCCAGTACTTCACCCGCATCGACACCTCGATCGACGTCCTGCAGGGCGGCGATCCCACCGGAACCGGAAGCGGTGGTCCGGGGTACTCGATCCCCGACGAGCTGCGAGGCGGCGAGCAGTACGCGCCGGGGGTGTTCGCCATGGCGAACGCGGGACCAAACACCGGCGGCAGCCAGTTCTTCCTCATCACCGGCCCGAACGGCCATCAGCTCGACGCCAACCCGAACTACACGATCTTCGGGAACATCAGCAGCGGTCTCAAGGTCGCGCAGAGGATCCAGCAGCTCCCGATCAAGGACCCGACGGCGGCCTCGCAGGGAGACATCACCGGTCAGGCGCCGAAGCAGGCCGTCTACATCGACTCGGTGACGATCACCGAGAAGCCGTAGCTGAACCTCCGCAGGCGAGCTATCCGTCCGCGAGCCACGTCTCGATGTCCCGCAGCATGGTCCGTTTGTCTGCGTCGTCGGCGAACGACGCACGCACGCCGGCCGCCGCGATGTCGGCGAGCACCGCATCGTCGTAGCCGAACGCCTCACGTGCCACGCGATATTCGTCGCTCATCCACGAGCCGAACATCGCCGGGTCGTCGGAGTTGAGCGTCACCACGACGCCGGCGTCGCGGAGCCGCGGGAACGGATGATCCGCGAGCGAGGCCCACGCGCCGGTGGCGACGTTGGACGTCGGACAGACCTCCAACGGGATGCGGAGCTCCGCCAGGTGATCCACGAGTCGAGGGTCGTCGACGGAGCGCACCCCGTGGCCGATGCGCTCGGGCCGCAGGTGCTCGAGCGTCGCCCAGACGTTCTCCGGCCCGCTCCATTCGCCCGCGTGCGGCGTGGAATGGAGCCCTCCCTCCACCGCCCTGCGGAAGATGTCGGCGTACGGCGCGATGGGAGGTCCCTCGGAGCCCGCGCAGTTGAGCGACACCACGCCGCGCCCCACGAACTTCAGGGCCACCTGCAGGACCTCCTCGGCGTGCTCCAGGCCGTAGTCGCGGATCACGTCCGGCTCCGCCCGCGCGATCACGCCGGTGTCCCGCTCGCCCGCGGCGAACCCGTCCAGGACCGCCTCGATCGGCCCGTACCAGTCGCCCAGCCGGTCGGCGTGTTGGGCCGGTGAGAACACGACCTCCGCATAGCGCACGCCCTGCGCCGACAGGTCTTCGCAGAGCTCGTAGGCGATCCTGCGGAACTCGTCCAGATCGTGCAGCAGGTCGCACACCGCTCCGTACTGGTCGATGAAGTGCGCGGGGTCGGAGAACCGCCAGACGCCGTCGGCGTCCAGCCCGGACGGGGGAGGCACACCTCGCCGTTCGGCCAGGTCGCGCACCGTTTCCACACGCATCGATCCCTCGAGATGGATGTGGAGCTCGGCCTTGGGAAGCGTCACGAGATCTCGCATCGACCGATGGTAGCGTCGGTTACATGGGAACGCGGCGTCGGATGCGAGGTGAAGGGATCTAGTGTGACGCGGACCAGTGTTGTCACCGGGGGAGCCGGATTCATCGGTTCGAACCTGGTGCACGCGTTGATCGCCCGCGGCGACCGGGTCCGGGTGTTCGACGATCTCTCCACCGGTCGTGGCGTCAACCTCGACGACGCGGGGTCGGACGCCGAGATGGTGCTCGGCGACGTGCGTGATGCGGACCCCGTCGCCCGCCTGATCGAAGGCGCTGCCGTCGTGTTCCATCAGGCTGCGATCCCGTCGGTGGCGCGGAGCGTCGTGGACCCGGTGTCGTCGAACGACGTCAACGTCGGCGGCACGCTCAACGTGCTCGTCGCGGCGCGCGATGCCGTGGTGGAGCGAGTCGTCTACGCATCCTCCGCGGCCGTGTATGGGAACGCCGACAGCTGGAGCGACATCGGCGCCGGCAGGCGATGCGCTCGGCTACCACCCGGCCGTCGGGTTCGAGGAAGGCCTGGCTCGAACGATCGACTGGATCGCGCGAGAAGGAGCCGCGGAGCTGCGGTAACGTCGGACGGATCGCGAACGCCCGGGTGTCGGAACTGGCAGACGACAGCGACTTAAAATCGCTTGCTCTTCGGAGCGTGTGGGTTCGAGTCCCACCCCGGGCACCAGGGTCTCGCTTCTCGCGCCTCCTCTCCCACGTCGCGTGTACGGACCGCTCAGGATTCGCCGCGCTCCGGCCGATAGAAGTTGAAGGGGAGGACCCCTCGCCGCGCCCGCCATCGGCGCGCCTCGCGCATGGATCTGACCAAGGAGTCACGCGATGTCCACGTACGTAGAAGTACGTAGGCGCCTTCCGGGAAACTCGGAATACCCCCTGCAAGCCACGGACCCTATCGTGGTGGCACGCCTCCACCTACCCGTTAGGGACCGATGACGAGCTCACACCGCACCCCAGTGCTCCAGGGATCCGCGGAGCCGCTCGACGGCGGCACGCGGCTCGCGCATGCCCGGTCCCGGCGCGGTCGGATCCACGGCGAGCGCGGAGCCGCGGCGGTCGAGTTCGCCATCGTCGCCAGCGTGCTCGTGATGCTCATCTTCGGTGTTCTCGAGTTCGGCATCGATTTCTGGCAGGTACAGAACCTGCGGGCGGCCACTCGGGAGGGTGCTCGAGCGGCTGCGGTCCGCGCAACCCCGACGCAGGTCTCCGACGCAATGGTGAACGCATCCTCCGGATCCCTGCCCCCCGGCTTCGTGGGGTTCACGTTGTCGCCGTCCACCGGTTGCACTCCGCAAACCGTCGGGCAAGAGGTGACCGTCACGATCCAGAACGCCTCACTCTCGACGTCGGTACAGGATGCATTCACGATCAACATCCCGTTCATGCCTGCGTTCACGACGGACCCGACGCTGTCAGGCACGTTCCGATGCGAGTGATGTCGACCTACCTGAGGGCCCGCTCCGATCCCGAGGGGGAGCGGGGCGCCGTCGCGGTGATCTTCGCGATCTCCCTGATCGCCATCATGGCGATCGCCGTGCTCACGATCGACGTGGGCAATCTCTTCGTCCAACGTCGGGCGATGGTCAACGGAGCTGACGCCGCGGCGCTCGCCGCGGCCCAAGCATGCTCACGGCTCTCGGACACCGCCATCCCCGAAACCGTCGCGGATACGAACGCGACGATGAACGTCTCGGGGCTCACCGCGTCAAACGGCGGTATCACCCAATCCACCGGGTGTGATGTGAGTCCCTCGGGTCGCGTCACGGTCGTGTATTCGAAGACCGTCCAGAACTTCTTCGCGCAGGTGCTCGGGTTCGGCAGCACCAGCAACGTCGCTGCGACGGCCACCGCGGTCTGGGGAACGGCCGGCGGCGCGAACGCTCCGGTCCCGATCGTGGTGAACCTCGGGACGCTGCAAGGTCCGTGCCCGATCCCCCTGCCGGATTCAGCGATCGGAACCACGTGCTACCTCTGGTACGACAACGACCGGTTCTCGCCGTCGAACTTCGGATTCATGTCCCTGTCGCAATGGAACGTCGCATCGAACGACAGCTGCGATCACTCCGGCGGGGCAAACGACCTGCAGAGCTGGATCGACGGGAGCTGGACCGGGCCGCCGCTCACCTTGAACTACCCTGCGGCAACGTATGTGTGCTCCCTCACCGGTGGGACGAGCTCGGCGTGGGCACAGGCGCTCGAAACGATCGCTTCGGACCCCGATCCGCTCAACCGGATCAAGTACTTCCCGGTCAACGACGACTCCGGTCAGATCATGAACGGTCCACAGCTCGACAAGTTCGACATCGTCGGCTACGCGGCCTTGGCGGTCGACGGCGTCTGGAAGGCGAACAAGGCTCCCCCTGAGTGTTACGCCGTTCCGAACCCACCCACGAACTCGAGCGCCTACTGCCTGAAGATCAGCTGGCAGGGGTACCAGGCCGGACAAGGGACCTGTTGCGGCGGTTACGACTTCGGAGTGAGAGAGGTCCGGCTCTGCGATCCCGTTCTGGCTACGTGCCCGTAGACGACCCGAAGCACACTGATCGGCGCGCCTGCTGGCCTACCCTGTCCGAAATGCAGGGGTGAGGCATGTCGGCGAGGTATCCAACCAGACTGGAGTCACTCGCGATCTGCAGCGTGGCCATCGCGAGGTCGTACGGCTGATCGACGACCTTCCTGCTCGATCCTGACGAAGACCGGCATCGTCGGGGGAGCGTGGTCGCCGGCCGGCCTGGTCGGTCACCTGGCCGCGTGGGAGGGGTTCGGGCTCGGTGCGCTCGACGATCGGTGGTCCAACCGCCGTCGACGCGCCCGCTCGGCCTGCGAGTCGGCTCCATCCTCGGCGGCCCGGGCGGTCCGTTCCGCCACGCGGACGCGCACCACCGGAATTCCGGGTGTTCGTGTCGAGCCACGCCCGCCCCTCGTAGGCTGCCTAGAGAACCCACCACGGGAGGCATCAGATGGAGACCGACGCACTCCGCGCGACCGCGGCGCAATTGGTCGCACCGAGCAGGGGCATCCTCGCGGCCGACGAGAGCACCGGCACGATCAAGAAACGCTTCGACTCGATCGGCCTCGACTCGACGGAGGACAACCGGCGCGCCTACCGTCAGATGCTCTTCACGACGCCGGGGCTGGCCGAGCACATCAGCGGCGTGATCCTGTTCGACGAGACGATCCGGCAATCGGCGACCGACGGCCCGCCCTTCGCCGAGCTGCTCGCCACGTTGGGGATCATCCCGGGCATCAAGGTGGACACGGGTGCCAAGCCGCTGGCGATGTTCCCCGGCGAGACGGTCACCGAGGGCCTCGACGGGCTCCGTGAGCGGCTCGCGCACTACCGCGAGCTCGGCGCGCGGTTCGCCAAGTGGCGCGCCACGATCCTCATCGGCGACGACATCCCCACCGACTTCGCCATCCTCGCGAACGCGCACGCGATGGCGCGCTACGCGGCGCTCTGCCAGGAGGCCGGGATCGTCCCGATCGTGGAGCCGGAGATCCTGATGGACGGCGACCACTCGATCGAGGCGTGCGAGTCGGCGACGGCTCGGACGCTGCGCTCGTTGTACGCGCAGCTCGCCGAGCATCGGGTCGACCTCGCGGGCTCGCTCCTCAAGGTCAACATGGTGCTCTCGGGCGCCGGCGCCGCGACCCAGGCCGGTCCCGTGGAGGTCGCGGAGGCGACGCTCCGGGTCCTTCGTGCGCACGTACCTGCTGACGTCGCGGGCGTCGTGTTCCTGTCCGGCGGCCAGTCCGACGTCGATTCCACCGTGCATCTCAACGAGATGAACCGTTCGGCGCCGCATCCCTGGCCACTCTCGTTCTCATACGGTCGCGCGTTGCAGGCTCCGTCGCTCAAGGCGTGGGCCGGCGATCCCGCCAAGGTGCAGGACGGCCAGCGAGCCCTCGCGCACCGAGCGCGGATGAACGGGCTGGCGCAAACGGGGGACTACTCGGACGAAGTGGAGTCCTCGGCCGCGTAGGCGGGCTCGGACGCATCGCCGGACGCGGCCGGTATCACCGGCCCGCGGACGATCCGGATGTCTCCGCTCACCGTGCTGACCTGGAGATCGAGGTCAGGGCCGCCACCGCTCGCCGCGTCCGACATGTCCAGCTCGCTCACGGTGTCGCCGGACGTCGAGCCGATGTCCAGGTACACCCGTGTGCCTCGGGCCACCGCGATCTCGACGTCGCCCGACACCGAGCGCACGGATGTCGAACCCGCTGCCACGGATCCGATCTCGACGTCGCCCGAGACGGTGGCCAGGCGTACCGAGCCCGCGACCCTCCCGAGCGTCATGTCGCCCGAGGCGCTCTTGCCTCCCACGTCGCGACCGACCTGACGGACGCGCGCATCTCCCGACGCGGAATGGAACGAGAGCCCCCCGCCGACGGCGACGCCGACCAGGTCGCCGCTTGCCACCGTCACGTTGACATCGCCGTCGACGTCGTCGAAGCGGCAGTTGCCCGACCCGCTGCGGAAGGACAGCGAGCCGATCCGCCCTTTCATCTCGAGGTCGGCCGAACCCGTGTCGCACGACACGGCGGTGCCGATCGGCACCGTCAGGTCCACGCGCATCTCGGTGCCGCCCCACCCGAACAGCTTGCCGCGCTCCCGGTATTCGATCGCCAGACGATGCCCGTCCTGACCGACATCGTCGAACGAGATCCGGATGGCCTCGGGCGTGCGCTCGCCGGTGATGGAGACGTGCGTCTGCGCCGTCTCCTCGGCTCGGATGCGGATCGTGCCGGCGGGGATGTGCAGCTCGAGCTGCAGGTGGCCGGGTGTCTCGAACGTCTGTTCCACGGTGATCCTTCCTTCCTCTCGTATGCGCTAGCTCTGGGCGAGGCCGGTGATACGGTTGCCCACCCGACGACGACGCTGTTGGTGTTGTTCCTGCTCCAGGCCGCGCACGACCGCGCGGACGAGCCATGCGTTCGTCGAGATGGCCTCTCCGCTCGCCGCTCGCTCCACCCGAGCCTTGGTGCTCTCCGGCAGGCGGAGCGTGATCCGCGCGGTGCCGCCCTCGTCTTCCGCAGGGATCGGCTCGGCGGGAGCCTCGTCGAACACCGCCACCAGGTCGACGTCGCGGCCCGACAGGCGCACGTCGACCCGGCCGGTGGGCAGTTGTTCGCTCAACTCCTGCGCCGCCTGGCCCAGCGCGTCCAGCAGCCGCAACTGCAGCGACGGCTCCAGGGCGCGGGCCAGACGCTCGGCGACCGCGGACGTCGCTTCGTCCGAGCCGGACACCGCCTCCAGGTCGGCTCGGACGGCGTCGAGGTACGGGGTCAGATCCATCTCGTCATGCCTCCCCGCCGGTTCGAGGCGAGGGGCGACGGGTCGATCGGCGCCGCGCATCGTGCTTCGAGCGTTCGTCGGCCTCTCGAAGGAGATCGTCCAGCCGGAGCCGTCCCAGCTCTTCTCGGATCCGTGGTCCCATCGCTTGCCACCTCCCAGACGTCAGCTGAACATCTAGATGACGTCACTATGACGTCAAACGGGACGTCTGTCAACCTGAGGAGTCGATGAACGCGAGTTCGTGATCGCGCTGCGCTAAAGTCTCTTGCGCGGCACACTGAAGTATGAATCTCCCCGGAAGTGGTTTAGTACGAAGGAACTAGTGGTAATCCGTACGTATGGGGGAGGACACATCACCCGTTCGGGAGCCACACTCTCGGATACCGATCGGTGGGATGGCGTAGAGGGACTTGACGAAAGTCGTCACTTGGTTGGCTGGTGAGGCCTGAGACCTCCCCCTTAGGCTTTGGGCGCAGTACGTATTCCAGAACAGGGCGTGGGCACTGATGGATCAGGAGATCAGGTTCGACCCCGCTGATGAAATGCTGTTTGACCTTGCGCCCATGGAATCAGCGGTCGTCGAACTTCATGTCGCCGAGGAGATCGGAGCTCCTCGTCGCGGGCTCATCAACGCGGACATGTGGCAGGTCGCCGTCAAGCGCCTGATGGACATCGTGGCGAGCGCCCTGGCGATCGTGGTGCTGACCCCCGTCTTCCTGGCGGTTGCGCTCCTGATCAAGACCACATCCCGAGGCCCGGTCTTTTACGTCCAGGAACGGGTGGGCCGCGATGGGGAACCGTTCCGAATGATGAAGTTCCGTTCCATGTACCGTGACGCCCACGCGCGTCGTGACGAGCACGCGGAGCTGAACATCCATCAGGGGCCAATCTTCAAGATCCGCGACGACCCCAGGATCACCCCGGTTGGCCGTGCGATCCGCCGGCTCTCGATCGACGAGTTGCCACAGTTCTTCAACGTGCTGACGGGGAGCATGAGCTTGGTGGGACCTCGGCCGGCATTGCCTGAGGAGTTCCTGGACTACACCGAGCGCGAGCGCCAGCGCCTCCTGGTGAAGCCGGGCGTCACGTGCATCTGGCAGGTCAGCGGACGGTCGGACGTCGACTTCGAGACCTGGATCGACATGGACCTCGAGTACATCGATGACTGGTCCCTGCGTCTGGACCTCAAGCTGCTCATGAAGACCGTCCCCGCGGTCATCACCGGCCGCGGCGCGTACTGAGCCCCGGTCGACTCTCCGCGGTTCGTCAGTCTTCTTCTCGAACATTCACCTTCCTTGCGGGCCTTCGCCTATCCGACGCGATAGGCTCGATGCTTCCCGAGCAACCCCTGAGGTGATCTCCTCGTGGCAGAGGCTCGAACGCGATCCGCAAGGATCCGAGGGCGGACGGCAGGGCTCTGCGCCGCCGGGTACCTGGTGGCGCTCACATCGTTCTGGGTCGCCGGCATCGCCGCGTACGCCCAGCAGGGACACGGCTTCACGCGGCTCCTGGGACTCGTGTATTTCCCGATCCTGCTGTTGCCGTTCGTCGGGAAGGGCACGCTCGGTGGCCTGCAGGTGCACAGCGACATCTGGTTCTGGTGGTTCGCGCTCCAGATGATCCTGGGCGCAGCGGCGATCTGGCTGAACCCGTACGAACGGCCGAGCCGCCGACGCTCCCGGCTGGTCGAGCCGCCGGCCGCGTTGTTGCGAGCGCGCGCGCTGGCTCGGATGCCGCGGACCTGATCGTCCACCGTCCCGCGATAGGGTGAGCCTCATGCGCGCGGGACGTCGTTCAACGGTGTCGGCGATCGTGCTGGCGCTCGCCGTCGCGGGTGCCGCGTTCCTCGCTGCGCCGGCGACGGCGGCTCCGGCGTGGGGTCCGCAGCGCACCGTCGACACGTGGGCGTGGAGCAGCGGTTCGTCGTTCGCGCGGGCTGCCGACGGCGACCTCGTCGCGCTCGAGGCGACCGACTTCTCGCAAGGCGCGTTCGCGACCGATCACGGACCGTACATGGGTGTCTTCGCGCGAACGAGCTCCGACCGGGGAGCGACGTGGTCGGCTCCCGTCCGGGTGAGCCAGGGCGGGAAGCAGGCCGATCGCGCGGCGCTCGCGGTGTCGGGCGGCTCGACGTACGCGGCATGGGTGACGCAGCAGAGCTACGACAACTACGACCCGTCCGCGCCCCGCGTCCTGTACTTCCGCGCGAACACCGGCGGCGGGTGGGGCAAGACCGTCGCGCTGACCAAGAAGAAGGGCCGGGTGGACTCTCCGTCGATCGCGGCGTCCGGCAAGCGCGTCTACGTCGCGTGGGTCGACGCCAACACCGGCCAGGTGCGCGTCGCCCGGAGCACGAACGGCGGCAAGACGTTCGCGCGCATCGTGATCGGGAAGACGACGGCGGTCTCGCCCGACGGCGACGGGCTGCGCGGGTCGGCCAGCGTCGGCGCCGCCGGGAACGCCGTGGCGGTCGCGTGGGTCTCGAGTGGCTCCGGGGGCGAGAAGGCGCGCGTCTCCACGAACGGTGGGAAGAAGTGGCACGACCCGATATCCGTCGTGGGTTCGCTGGGAGCGGCGAACGGCGGAACGCCGTCGCTCCGCGGCTGGGGCGACAAGCTCGCGCTCGCCTGGACGACGCCGAGCGGCGTCCACGCGCGGATCTGGTCGAAGTCGTGGGGTCCCGTCCGGACGATCGCGTCGTTCGGCCAGAGCGCGCCGTACAAGGGTGGGTTCGACGTCGAGATCGTCCCGTCGCAGGGCGGCACCATCGGGGCGGTCTGGAGCGCGTGCCGGACGTCGGGCTGCGACCTGCTCTCGGCCGAGACCCGCATCGACGTCATGTGGAGCGATTCGACCGACGGCGCCGGCTGGTCCGCGCCCTCGCTGGTGCAGGGCTCCGTCCATGCCGACCAGGCGATCAACGAGTCGCCGACGGCCGTCTGGCTGGACGGCGGCACGCGGATCGTGGGCTACACGGGCCGCAGCGCCGGCTGGACGAGCTACGCGATGTTCCTTCGCGTAGGCTCGTGACCCACGAGGGAACGTGCCGAAAGACCCTGAACCGAGGAACCTGACGGGATATCGTGGCGTCGGTCCCTGAAAGCCCGGCAAAGGGCTCCGTGTTAGTCTCGGGGGGTTAAGTCGTCGATGGGCTGGTGCCGATGCTGCTGAGGCGGGACAACCCCCGGTCGGTCCCCGACGTTTCCCCTATCGAGCCAGACGCTGAAGGGTGGACCTTGGCCACACGCCTCACCGATGTCCGAGACTTCCCCAGGTCGGGTCTCGACCTGGACGACGACAAGAGCTTGGTGCTCGCGTTCCAGTCCGGTGACATCGACGCCTACTCCGACATCTTCGTGAAGTACCGGGCCCTGTCGGCCCAGATCTGCTACCGCATCCTGCAGGATCGCGAGGAGGCCGACGAGGCCGTCCAGGAGACGATGCTGCGGGTCTATCGCGGTCTGGGCACGTTCAACGGCCGGTATCAGCTCCAGGCGTGGGTCGCGCGCATCGCCACCAACGTGTCGCTCGACATGGTCCGCGCGCGCTCGCGCCGTCCGCAGCGCGACCCCTTGACGCCCGACATCTCCGAGAACGCCCGGCTCATCGTCGCGCTGACGGACGACACGTCGGAGGCGGTCGAGCGCGTCCTCGATCAAGAGGAGATCCGCTCGATCCTGTCGTCGATCCCCGACCACCACCGCGAGGCGCTCGTCCTGCGCGAGTTCGAGGGACGCTCGCACGAGGAGATCGGCGAGGCCCTCGGCGTGTCGCCGCAGCAGGCCAAGGCGCTGATCCACCGCGCCAAGAAGAGCTTCCGCCGCGCCTGGGACCGCAGCGGCGAGCGCCGCGGCGTCGCGGCCTTGGCGCCGATCATCTTCCTGTCGCGGTTCCGGATGCCCGGGTTCCTCCGCAAGCTGTGGCAGCCGGCGCACGACGTGGTGGCCAGCGCGACCGCGACGGCGCAGCAGGCGGCCGTGACGGTGACGGCGGCGCCCGCGGTCACCCAGGGAGCCGTCAGCATGGCCGACAAGGTCACCGCCGCAGCCATCACCGTCATCGTGGCCGGCACCGTCAGCGTGGGCGCGGTGCATCCAGCACACGCAGAAGCCGTCGAAGCCCACGCCGGTGACCGCCTCGCCCGCTCCGGTTCCCGTCGCGCCGGCGATCGTCATCGCGGTGCCGCCGGTGCGGTCGAAGCCGGTCGTCAAGCCCCATCACAAGGCGCACCACAAGCCGGCCGACCAGACGCAGGGCCAGGGCCAGACCGGAACCGTCGTTCCCGTCGAGACCCCGACCGACTCCCCGTCCCCGACCGACCCCAGCCCCACCCCGGGACCCGTGACTCCTCCGCCTCCGCCTCCGGCACCCGCGTGGACCGGCGCGTTCACGACGTCGGGGGGCCTCGCAGCGGCGAGCCTTTCGCAGGTATCGCAGCACGTGACCGGCCAACACAGCGACCAGCTGCTCTTCGGCGAGGTCATGCAGGGCGACTCTGGTGGATAAGCACGGCGATACGGTCGGCACCGTCTACCTCGACTTCGGCGGCTCGATCGCGGGCGGCAGCGGCTCGCTGTCCAGCCTCTGGCTGTGGATCGACACCCCCGAGGGGCAGTACAAGTACGCGGCGTCGGGCAACCTCCGGTCTGCGGTGCAGGCGGACGACGGCTCGGGCTCGACCACGTACGTCTTCGCGGGCGAGTTCAGCCTCTCGAGCGTCCCCGCGACGCTCGATTCACCGGTCCCGCACGACGGGACCATCTCCATCTCGCTCGGGTTCTGGGGCGACGGGTCGCTCTACGCGACCAGCGTCTCCATGGACGAATCCTGAGCCAGAACACACCCGCTCACGAGCAACCCTGAGCACGGGGCGACGTTTCCTTAGATAGAAGTACCCACGCGCAGGATCCGAGGCTGTGAAGGGGGTGGGGCCACGAAGCACTTTGGGCAGGTCAGAACGTTGACTCGCCCTCGGTAAGCCAGTAGATTCCTGGCGAGCTTCCCCCCCACCTTTGGGCTTAGGTCGTATGCGCGGGGGATGGGAGAAGTCGAATAGTAGTACGAGCAATGGAAGGAAGGGGTGAGTAGATGAGCATCATGAAAGGCAAGCTCCGCCGATCGGCGGTAGTTGTAGCCTTCTCGCTCGGAGCGTTTCAGGCTCTGAGCATCGTGGGCGCCCACGTGGCGTCGGCGGCAGCGGTGGCGTGTACCTTCAGTGGCGGCGTGCTCACGGTGGCAGTTCACCGGGCACGGCGTCACGCCATCTCGCGGGACGCCGCTGGGAACATCCTGGTGGACGGCGCGAAGACGAGCCGCACCGTACCGTCAGTGCACGACCTCGGTCGACGCGACCGTCGCCAATACCACGCAGATCAACGTCAACGGCACCGCCAGGTGCCACGCTGACGAGACGACGGCGTCACGATCCAGACGTACTCCCGACAGGCGCCACGGCCAACTGGGGCAGCATCAACTGGACCGTGAACCTGGGAGACAACGCTGCGCTTCCCGCGGGCGGCGACCAGTTCGTCGGTCGACAACTCGCGGTAACACCGACAACGGGACCGAGACCGACTGGGGCGTCAACGGCGTCGACCTGAACGGCGACGGGAACCTGGATGTCGCGCTGGTCGGTGTCGAGAAGGTGCTGGACCTCGCCTCGACAGGCACGGCATCAGCGTCACTGGCACGACATACGGGCGACACCGTCAATGCCGGTGGCTCGACCGTCACCGGCGCGGCCGTTCCCGACGGACATCACGATCGACGGCTACGTCGAGCGTCACTGACCTATCAGTACCTGACCGGCGGCGCCGGCAACGACACGATCACGGGCAGTGGCACTGCCTACGACACGATCGCTGGCGGGCTCGGCAACGACAGCATCGACTGCGGTGCCGGCGACGGCGCCGTGGACTACACGGGCTCCGCGACCGCCGTCGTCGTGGATCTGACTGCGGGCACCGGAACCGGTGAAGGCTTCGACTCCATCGCTCAACTGCGATGACATCAACGGGTCGGACCACGGCGACACGCTCACCGGCGACGCCAACGACAACTGGATCTCCGTCGGTAACGGCAACGACACCGTCGACGGGGCTCGGCGTGGCGAGGACACGTACGACGTGGCCGCCGCCGACGACCGGCGTGACGGTTGACCTCGGCGCGGGCACCTCGACCGGTGGATCGGGCACGGACACGCTCAGCCACATCGAGGACGTGAGCGGCTCGGAGTCCGACGACAGCCTGACCGGGCAGCTCCGGCGACAACATCATCTACGGTGATGGACGGCAACGACACGCTGTCGGGCGGCGCCGGCAACATCGATGGCGCTGACTCCTTCGATGGCGGCGGCGGCATCGACACCGTGGACTACGGCACGAACACGTCGACCACGACCGTGCACCTCGCGGATGGGGTCACGCCCTGCGCCTGGTTCGCCACTGGTGCTCTCTGCACCACCGGGAACGGCGTCTCGGGTGGCGGTCGACACTCATCCGGAACGACGCGACCGAGAACGCCATCCTCGGCACCGGCAACGACACGTTCACGGGGTCGCAGTTCAACAACACCGTGTGGCCGAACGGCGGGCAGAACGCGCTGAACGGCTGCCCGGCGTCGTTGCAGCCGTGGCTGCGGCATCGACACGGTGAACTACTCCCAGGGGTATACGCTGGCGTCACGGTCAACCTCGCTGGTGGTGGCCCGTCCGGTGGCAACGCCGACTCGATCGTTGGGTTCACCAACGCGGTCGGCACGGCCTTCAAGGACAACATCATCGGGACCGACGCTCAACATCGGGAACTCGTTGAAGGGCGGCAAGGGCAACGACACCATCTCGGGCAACAACGGCCCGGACTTCGTCCTCGGCGGTGCCGGGAACGACGCCATCCGTGGTGGTGCTGGCGAAGACACCCTGAAGGGTCAGGGTGGCAAGGACAACATCAGAGGCTCTGGTGGCGCCGACGACATCTTCGGCGGCAAGGGCAAGGACTACTGCCACGGTGGCGGTGGAGACGACCTCATCAAGACCTGCGAGAAGCCCAAGGACAAGCACGGCAACGGTCCGAACGGCCCAGGCCTGCACCAGAGGATCTGAAGCACCACGCAGTAACGGAGCTCCACACGAGTTCCGGGTAGCGAAAGGAACCGGCCCCTTCGGGGGCCGGTTCCTTTTCGTCTGCCGTCTGTCAACCTGAGAGGCTGCGGTCAGGGCTGTCTGGATATCGAGGGCGCGGTGCTCGCGAGCCGTGCCGGGGTGAGGAGCGCGCGTGGCGGAGACGGATCTCGAGTACGCCTGGTTCTTCCGGGCGGAGTTCCCCATGGTGCTCCGGACCGTGTTCTTGATCCTGGGCGACCGGGGGAAGGCGGAGGACGTGACGCAGGAGGCCTTCATCCAGCTGCTGTCGCACTGGAAGAAGGTCTCGCGGTACGAGCGACCGGACGCCTGGGTCCGGCGGGTGGCGATCCGCCTGGCGGTGAAGGCGCAGAGGCGCGAGCGGATGCGAGAGGTCCTGGAGCGCGACACGTCCGGCCCGCAGGGGCCCAAGGCCCCCGACGTGGACCTGGCGAACGCGCTGCAGCAGCTCCCGTTGAAGCAGCGGACGTGCGTGCTGCTCTTCTACTACGAGGACCGGCCGATCGCCGAGATCGTCGACATCCTGGGGATCTCGGAAGGATCGGTGAAGGTGCACCTGCACCGAGCGAGAGAACGGCTCGCGACGCTGCTGGGAGAGGAGGTGGACGAGGGTGCCCATTGAGCGCCGCATCAGGCAGGGGGCCGAGCGGAACGCCGGCGTCCTCGATCCCGACGTGGACCGGTTCCTCGACTCGGTCGTGCACAGGACCCGTCGCCGCCAGGTCGTTCGTCGGTCGTTGAGCGCCGCCGCGTGCGTGGCAGCGGTGGTGCTGGCCGTGGCGATCGGGCCCGACGTCCTCCGCGGCACGACGGACGGATCGGTGCCCGGAACCGAGCCCACGCCGAGCGTGGCTCCGAGCGTGACGCCGGTCGTGCCCTTGGTGACCGGCACGTTCACCCGGTCGATCCCGGAGGGAACCGCCCTGGTGCGGGTCAACGGCATCGCCGGCACGTGGACGATCAACGCCGGCTCGGACGGGCATGTGCGGCTGGTTGCGCCCGCCTCCTTCGCGGGCGCGCACGCGTCTCGCCCGTTCGAGATGCAGGCGGACACCTTCAGCACGGTCGCGTTCGGCTCCGACATCTGCCAAGGGCTTCCGGCCGGGAGATACACCTGGTCGCGCTCGGGGGACTTCCTCCTCATGTCGGCCATCTCCGACCCGTGCGACGCCCGTGTGTTCATCCTGGGCGCGCAGCCGTGGGCGCTCGGTCCCTCGTAGGGGCCTGGCTCGCACGGCGGGAGTTGCCTGTAGCTCGGGTATGCCGCACGCTTCGGGCATGGAGCCCGAACCCGATCCCTGTTGCTTCGACGGTTGGGCCGCCGAGAGCGCGAAGCGGGCGCGGCGCAAGGGGATCTCCGCCGGGATCACCAAGGACCTGCTCGACGCGCTCGGGTCGTCGGTCGGCGACCGGACGGTCCTCGATCTCGGGTGCGGGACCGGCGACCTGGCGCTCGGCGCGCTGGAGAAGGGCGCCACGAGGGCGACGGGCTTCGATCTGGGACCCGGGGCGATCGAGGAGGCGCGAGCGCTGGCCCGTGAGCGCGGGGTCGAGGATCGCGTAACGTTCGCCGTCGGTGATGCGGCGAAGATGCCGCTCGATCCACACGACGTCGTGCTCCTCAACCGCGTGCTGTGCTGCTACCCGGACGTCGACGCGCTGTTGGCCAACTCGTTGTCCGCCGCGGGATCCGTGTACGCCTTCACGGCTCCGCCCTCGGTGGGGTTCGCCGGGTCCTTCGCCCGAGCCGAGACGCGGATGGCGAACGTCTGGTTCAGGACCCGTGGCCGGAAGTTCCGCGGCTTCCAGGCGTACGTGCACGACCTGACGGCGGTCGATCGCCGGATCCGCGAGGCCGGGTTCCTCCCCGTCACCGAAGGTCGCCGTCGGCTGGTCTGGCACCTCGCGGTCTACGAACGGCCGGCCTGATCGCCACCTCTTCGAACTCCTGTCAACCCCGGGGCCTCCCCGGGGCTGTGGATGGGTGGAAACGCGGAACCCAACAACGACAGGAGGAACCCAGATGCGACTTCGAACGTTCGTGGGGCTCGTCGCGGTGTGCTCGATCGCGGGGAGCGTCCTGGCTGCCTCATCCGCCTCGGCCTCTCAGCTGCGAGAGCCGTCGTCGGCCACACCGGCCCTCGTGTCACGCAGCTGCCTCCGACGCCGCGACGTCCACGACATCGACGCCGCGACTCCGACGGTCGCTGAGGCGACCGCACCGTGCCCGTTGAACGCGGGATCGGTCGGTGGCCCCTTGCCCAAGCTGACCGCCGATCTTCAGTCGGGCGTGGCCGCATACGCGAAGAACGTATCCGGTGCGAACATGGAGGCATGGATGGACTCCGGCGGTCGTTCCGGTGGGGGAGTGCCGGCGTCCGCGGTCCGCACGCTCATGCGCGGAAGGTCTCGCCGCTGGTTTCACCGATGAGCAGGTGCGCGCCTTCCTGCAGCCGGGCTTCCTCCGTGGCATCAGCGATCCTTCGGGAGGCGCCCGGCTCCTCGACTTCATCGCTCAGCAGGACGATCCTGCGTTCCTCGGGCAGCTGGCGGCGTACGCCGGTGCGCTCGACGGCCGGGAGATGAGTTGGATGTCCGCCCAGTCCAGCGTGTTCGACGCGTTCCCGCTGTTGCGGGCCGCCTACATGTCACAGGCGGCAGCGATCCCGCCGGACCTCGACACGGCGGCGCAGATGCTCTCGCTCGCCAACCAGGGCTACCGTCCCGCAGAGACGACGATCCAGGCGTTCCTGGCCGCGGGCAACCACCCGTCGGCGGGTGCCCAGAACGCCGGAGGCGTGCCCGACGGGATGCTGTCCACCGTCTACGACTCCTTCGTGGCGAACTACGCCGGGCCGCTCTCCCCGGCCGCGGCGTCGGCGGTCGCCAACCGTCGCGCGTACCTGGCGTGGGTCCAGCGGATCGCCGCGTGGCCCGGCGCCGGCTCGCTGCCGGACGAGGGCCGGCCCCGGCGGTGTTCCCGGCACCGGTCACGTCACGCGGCGCGACATCTCCGGCGCGGCGGCGACCCCGCCGGCGTGGCTCGGGCCGACTCGCCCGGGAGCGGCTCACGCAGGACCGGGTCCGCGGCCGGGCATCGACGGGAGCCGGCCGACCTTGCGGGGAGCGAGCGACCGGGGAGGGGGCCGGATACGATCCGCCGGACCGGTGCCGGCGCCCGGGTCGATTGATTCGAGGTTACGAGCTACGCAGAACGGAGCCGGCCCCCGTTCGGGGGCCGGCTCCTTCGCTGCGGCGCTGATCGGTGTGACTCAGCTGTGGACGACGTTGGACGTGTCGCCGCCGCACACGACGCCGTTCGCGAGCGTGATCTGGTTGACCTTCGCCCGGAACTTGCCGTTGCTCGGCGGGATGTACGTCTTGAAGCTTCCGCTCTTCGTCGTGGCCGTCGTGTCGACCCACTTCCAGGAGCCGCCCTTCTGCTTCTGGATGACGACCGGGACGAACGAATGGCAGGCAGCGAGCCCGCTCGAAACGTCCACGTGGCCGGAAACGCGGCTGTGCGGCTGGAACCCGAACCCCGTGACCGTGCGCGCGACCGGCGCCGTCGTCACCGTGAAGTCGGTGAGGCTGGTCGCCGTCCCGCCGGGGTCGTCACCGAGATCTTGCCGGTCGTCGCACCCGTCGGAACGGTCGCGGTCACCGAGGTGGCGGTGCTGGTCGTGAACGTCGCCGTGACCCCGTTGAACTTGACCGAGGTCACCCCGGTGAGGTTCGTGCCGGTGATGGTGACGCTCGTCCCAACGTTGCCGCTCGTCGGCGTGAACGACGTGATCGTCGGTCGGCACCCGACCGTGAAGCTGGTGGCGCTGTTCGCGCGACCGGCGCCACCGGCGTCGTCACGTGGATCAGGCCGGTCGTGGCGCCGGCCGGCACCGTCGCGGTGATCTGCGTGGTCGAGTTGACGACGAACGTCGCGGCGAGTCGCGTTGAACAGCACCGACGTCGTTCCGCAGAAGTTCGTCCCGGTGATGGCCACGCTCGTACCCGACCGCACCGCTCGAGCGGCGCGAACGACGTGATCGTCGGAGCAGTGCTGGGCAGCGACGGTGAAAGTTCGCCGCGCTCGCGGTGTCGGCCCGCGGCGCCGTCGACGATGATCGTGGCCGCGCCGATGCGCCGAGCGCGGCACGGTGGTCGTGGCGGTGATGTCGGATGACGACGGTGAACGTCGCGGTTCCTCCGCCGACCGTGACCGCGGTCGCGGTCGCGCCGCTGTGAACCCAGTACGCCGGTGACGTGTGACGGATGTCCCCGCCACACCACAGATGGGCGTGAAGATCGTGACGCGCGGATGCGCGACGCCGGAAGCGCCGTCACGAGCACCCCCACGACGCCGAGTACGAGCGCCAACGCGGTTGCGCGGGCTGAGATCTTCTTCTTCGGGAACCTCATCGAGGCTCCTCCTTTCTGGGGCCGCACAGGGAGGCTGCTGGGCGCCACGTTCCGGTCCCCGCGACCCGTTGCCAGTCCGTCTACATATCGATGTGGCGTCTTCGGGTACACCCTAGCGGTTCGTGAGAGGCCTCTCACCTCCTTCGGTCTGTTCGGAGTCAGTGTGCGGGCCCGCCTTCCTCTACGGGCGTCTCTGGCTCGCGATCGGTTCCCGCAGCGAGGATCGACCACGATTATCGGTGGTGCTGCACCACGTTCGAGAGATCGCCCTTGCAGGTCGCGCCGTTCACGAGCTGGATCTTGATGGCTTTGGCTCGGTACCGACCGGCACGACCGGGGATGAACGCTCGGAAATGGCCCTGTTTCCCCGTGGACGTCGTCGTGATCCAATGCCAGCGCCCGCCGGCGAATCGCTTGATGACCACCGGCACGAACCGCTGGCATGCGTCGTAGCCGTCGTTCGCGAGCACCTGACCGGTCGCGCGGAGCGGTCTGCCAGCGAGCGAGAGCGAGACCGTGCGCGAGTGTGCGACGAGCACCGTGAATACCGTCGGGCTGGTCGCCGTCCCCGCCGGGGTTGTGAGCGTGATGGGCCCCGTCGTCGCCCCGTTCGGAACGACCGCCATGACCTGTCCGCTGTTCACGAACGTGAAGGTCGCAGGAGTGCCGTTGAACTTCACGGAGTTCACGCCCGTGAAGTTCGTTCCGTTGATCCTCACGGTGTCGCCGATGTTGCCGCTGTCCGGGTTGACTCCGGTGATCTTCGGGCCCGAGACCGTGAAGTTGGTAGGGCTCGTCGCCGTTCCGGCCGGAGTGGAGAGCGTGATCCTGCCCGTGGTCGCCCCGGTCGGAACAACGGCCGTCACCTTCGCGCTGGTCACGAACGTGAACGCCGCGGCGGTACCGTTGAACTTCACGGAATTCACCCCGGTGAAGTTCGTTCCGTGGATGGTCACCGTTGTGCCGACGTTGCCGCTCAAGGGATTGAAACTCGTGATGGTCGGAGCCGTGCCCGTGATGGTGAAGTTGGTGGGGCTCGTCGCCGTTCCGGCCGGAGTGGAGAGCGTGATCCTGCCCGTGGTCGCCCCGGTCGGAACCACGGCCGTCACCTTCACGTTGGTCACGAACGTGAACGCCGCGGCGGTGCCGTTGAACCTCACGGAGTTCACCCCCGTGAAGTTCGTTCCGTGGATGGTCACCGTGGTGCCGACGTTGCCGCTGGCCGGGCTGAAGCTGGTGATCGTGGGCGCGGTCCCTGTGCCGGTGACGCTGAAGCTGCTGCTGCTCTGGGCGGTTCCGAGCGTTGTGGTCACGGCGATGGGGCCGGTCGTGGCGCCGCTCGGCACGTTGACCGTGACCCTCTGCCCGGACGCGTTCACGGTGAACCCCGGGGCGTTCGTCCCGTTGAACGTCACCGAGGTCGTGCCCGTGAAGTTCGTGCCGTGGATGGCGACGCTGGTCCCGACCGGTCCGCTCCCCGGATCGAAGCTGGAGATGGTGGGTGCGGTGCCCGCCGCCGCGGGCAACGCCGTGATCGAAAGGACGAGCGCCGCGATCACCGCCGACATCCCGATGCGTGTCCATGCTCGCGGTGCCGCCGGCGTGCGGTTCATCTTGACCCTCCCAGATCGACGGGTACGTTCGTTGGTCCTTCCTACTACAGACGTCCAAGATGGTCCAAGGTTGCCCCAGCGCGGAAGGCGATACGCGCGGAAGAGCTCGGTGGCGGAGTCGGCTGGGATGAACTAGGGTTCCCGATGTGCTTGGGATGCTTGGGATGCTGGCGAAGATGGGCACCGGCGCCATCCTTTTCGTGTTGCTCGCGTTCGGGCTCGCCATCGGAGCCATCATCGCCCTGATCCGCCTGAAGTAGTTCCTCCGAGGGTCGGGGATGCAAGCGTGGCTGGCTTTCCAGGGGGCACGCACGTGGCTGACCGTGAGTGACCTGGATCGAAGCGGTGCGTTCCACCGCTGTCTTCTGCTCGGTCCCTTTCTCCACGAGGACGCCGAGGGAGGACCGTTCGGTCTCGATCATATGGCGCTCGGAGAGTCGAGCATGCCGAGCTCGTGACCGGGCGCACCGGTTGGAATGAGCTCGAGATCGCTCATGGACAGACCGCCGACGCTGTCTACACCGCGGCTCTGTCCTTCCGTGACCCGGTCACGTCGCCCTGAGATCCTTCCCACCACCGCCTTGACCACACGCACGGTGGATCGTTCGTCTTTCGACGCGATCGGAAGGGGCCTCGAAACAAGTCTCCCGGAAGCCGAAGATGTGACTCAGCCAACGGCGGCATCACTTCATGCCGGGTATCCGACGCTCCTGCCCCGGTGCTTGCAGTAAGCACCGAGTGGTCAAGTCAACGGGTATGGGGGCGGGGTCGGGGACGGGGACGTGCCGCCACCGCTTGGGCCCGAAGGGGTCATAGCGAACCACACCCCCTGGATACCTTGCCCGTTCGCTTGGCCGGGGCTTTGATCCCCGGAGTACAAGTAGAGGGGCCTGCCGTCGTACGTCACTTGCCTGCCACCGTCGGGGCGCATGATCGTGCCGAGCGTGCCGGTCACGCCGGGCCCCGGTGTGGCAGACGCCACACCCGCCGCCAGCAAGAGCGGCGGCCAAGCGCTCCGGCACGCACCGGTACACATGATCTGTCCACCCGCTTCCGTATCGAGCTCGTAGAGCGTGAGCCCCGTGCCGCCGACGAGCACCGTGCCCACCCCGGACGCGGTCCCCGTGTTCACCTCAACCGATCCGGCTCCAGCTCCAACGACGACCTTGCCGCACATCCCTTGACACACGCCGTTCACGAGTTGTGAGTGGATCCGGCACCGGAACAGGAATGTGCCTTGCGTCTTGAAGCGGCGCTGGATGGACGATCCCTGAGGCAACGAGCGGTTGAAGGTCCAGTGGCCGCCGTAGGCCGTCACCGTATGACTGTTCGACACGGCCTTCCACCTGACCGACGTTCCGCTGGCGATCCGGATCACCTTCGGTGTCCAAGATGTGCCCACGCCGCGCACCACCTTGACCGATCGAGCTTCGGCGCCCTGGGCTGTGACAGCAACTGCCATCACCAAGATCGCGACGGCGACGAAGGCGATCTGGGTTCGAACACGGAGCCCCGACATCTCCACCTCCTGATCCGACAGGGGTAGTACGAACGTGCGCGTCACCCGGATTGGTGTCCCCGTCGTGCGTTGACGCGCCCGGGAGCGCCTCGTAGGGTCGGGCGGGTGTCGAACGCCCTCCGCGATCACCGGTTCAGCGCCGCGGGTCACGTGCTCGCGGCGCTCGCGCTGTGTGGATCCATGCTGGCGACGACCATCGCGATGGCCGAAGCCCGCGCCTCGCACGCCGGGGTTCGCATCGAACAACGGCAAGCTCGTGTTCTGGTCCACGCGTGACGGGAACGCCCAGGTCTACGCCATGTCCGCCGACGGCTCGGCGCAATCGAACCTGTCGGGGAACCCGGCTCAAGAGATGGATCCGGCCTGGTCGCCCGACGGCGAACGCATCGCGTTCGCTCGATCGTTCCGAGCCGGGGGGCGGCCGGACATCTTCGTGATGAACGCCGACGGCAGCGGCGGGGGAGCGCTCACGCACAGCGCGCTCGCCGACCGCGATCCGGCCTGGTCGCCCGACGGCACGCAGATCGTCTACGCCAGCCGGACCGATGCGGGGGGTCCCTTCCGGCTCTTCGTGATGAACGCCGACGGGTCGGACAACCGGCAGTTGACGGAAGGCGGCAGCGACACGGCGGACGATCTGTCGCCGTCGTGGTCCCCCGACGGGACGCGGATCGCGTTCTCCAGCTCGCGGCCGGGAGGGTTCCCGCAGATCTTCGTAGTGGCGCCCGACGGGACGGCGATGAAGCGCCTGACGAAGGGCGACCAGATCGACGGCAACCCGTCATGGTCCCCCGACGGTGCGCGGATCGCGTTCGACCGTTGCTGCACCGCCGGGAGCGCCGACATCTGGACGATGAACGCCGACGGTTCCGCAGAGGTCGACCTGACGCCCGGTCCGGACGACGAGACGGATCCGTCCTGGTCTCCGGACGGCACGCAGATCGCGTTCGTGGGCTTCCCGGCCGGTGGCGGGAGCCGCGATATCTTCACCGTGACCTCGGATGGGCTCACGAAGGTGCAACTGACGACGACACCACGATCGGACTTCGCGCCGGATTGGCAGCCGGTCCCGATCTGCACGGTCAGCGGCACGTCGGGTCCCGATCTGTTGACCGGCACGGATGCGAACGACGTGATCTGCGGGCGTGGCGGCGACGACACGATCGACGGCGGGCTCGGCAACGACCTGGTGATCGGCGGACCGGGGAACGACATCTTGAGCGGCGGTGACGGCAACGACATGCTCGACGGCGGACCGGGCAACGACACGTTGTCGGGGGGTCCCGGGCTCGACTCCCTGAACGGCGGACCCGGCACGGACATCTGCTCCGTGGACGAGGACGGCGGGGTCATCCTGCGATGCCCATGAAGGCTGCGGCGATCGGATCCGTGATGGCTGTCGTCCTCGTCGCGTGCTCGGGCGCGGGCTCAGGCTCGAACGCGACGGGTCCGTCTTCGCCCCCGACGACGGTGCCGTCAACCCCCGGCCCCGTGGAGAAGCCGACCCTGAGCCCGTCCGGGTTCTGCGCCGACCGAAGCGTCGTCGGCGATCTCTACCACCAGATCCGCGCCGGGACGACCCCGTACCGACAGCTGGCGGCTTCCACCGTCGCGGTCGGCAAGCTGATGCGGGCGGACGCCGACCTCGCGTCGAACGATCTCGGCTCGCGGAAGATCCGGCAGTTCGTGCTGTACCTCAACACGCTCCGGCTGGCGATCCTTGGCGCCGTTGTCAACTATCCGGATGACTACGCGGTACGACAGTTCACGAACGGCCTCGTGGCGCGGGTTGCGGACATCGCTGACACGCTGAACTGCCCGCCCCGGCCTAGCCGTTGCTCGCTCGGTACACTGGGTAGGCGTCTCCGCCCGGCGGCGCGCTCCGATCCCCGATCGAAAGCAGCCTGCCCTGTGCCGTTCCGCAACGACATCCGCAACGTCGCCATCGTGGCGCACGTCGACCACGGCAAGACCACGCTCGTCGACGCCATGCTCTGGCAGTCCGGGGCGTTCCGCGAGAACCAGGACGTGAACGTTCGGGTGATGGACTCCATGGACCTGGAGCGTGAGAAGGGCATCACGATCCTGGCGAAGAACACGGCCGTTCGTCACGGCGACCTGAAGATCAACATCGTGGACACGCCCGGCCACGCCGACTTCGGCGGCGAGGTCGAACGCGGGCTGACCATGGTCGACGGCGTGCTGCTGCTGGTCGACGCCAGCGAAGGGCCGTTGCCGCAGACGCGATTCGTCCTGCGGAAGTCGCTCGAGCTGCACCTGCCCGTGATCCTGGTCGTGAACAAGGTCGACCGTCCCGACGCTCGCGTGAAGGACGTCGTCGACGAGGTCTACCAGCTGTTCATGGACCTGGACGCGAACGAGAAGCAGATCGAGTTCCCCATCCTGTACTCCAACGCGCGGACCGGGAGGTGCGGTCCCGACCCCGACGCGCTCGCGGACGACCTGGAGCCGCTGTTCGAGGCGCTGAGGGATCACATCCCCGCCCCCGAGTACGAGGAGGGTCACCCGCTCCAGGCGTTGGTGACCAACCTGGACGCGTCGCCGTACCTCGGCCGGCTGGCCCTCTGCCGGGTGCGCAACGGCACGATCAAGCGCGGCCAGGCCGTGGCCTGGTGTCGCGCCGACGGCACGATCGAGCCGGCGAAGATCGTGGAGCTGTTCGTCGCCGAGGAGCTCGACCGCGTCGACGTGGACGAGGCGGGACCGGGCGAGATCATCGCCGTGGCCGGCCTGGACGAGGTGACGATCGGGGAGACGCTCGCCGATCCCGACGACCCCCGGCCGCTGCCGCTGACCCACGTCGACGAGCCGTCGCTCTCCATGACGATCGGCATCAACACGGCGCCGACGTCCGGGAAGGACGGCGACAAGCTGACCGCGCGGTTGGTGAAGGGGCGCCTGGATCAGGAGGTCGTCGGCAACGTCTCGATCCGCGTGCTGCCCGGCGACCGTCCCGATCGGTGGGAGGTCCAGGGGCGCGGCGAGCTCCAGCTGGCGGTGCTGGTGGAGATGATGCGCCGCGAGGGGTTCGAGCTCACCGTCGGCAAGCCGCAGGTGGTGACGCGCACGATCGACGGCAAGCTCTACGAGCCCGTCGAGCGGGTGGCGATCGACGCGCCCGAGGAGTACCTGGGCGTCATCTCGCAGCTGCTCGCGCTCCGCAAGGGGCGCCTGGAGAACATGGTCAACCACGGCACGGGCTGGATCCGCATGGAGCACCTGGTCCCGGCGAGGGGTCTGATCGGGTTCCGGACGGAGTTCCTCACGGAGACGCGGGGGACCGGCCAGCTGCATCACGTGTTCGACGGGTACGAGCCCTGGCACGGGGACCTCCGCACGCGCCCGACCGGCTCCCTGGTGGCCGACCGCGCCGGCGTGACCACGGGGTTCGCGCTCCAGACGCTCCAGGAACGCGGGTCGATGTTCGTGGGTCCGACCGAGGAGGTCTACGAGGGCATGATCGTCGGCGAGAACTCCCGCTCCGAGGACATGGACGTGAACCCCACCAAGGAGAAGAAGCTCACGAACATGCGCCAGTCGTCGTCGGAGGAGTTCACCCGATTGATCCCCAAGCGCGAGCTCTCGCTGGAGCAGGCGTTGGAGTTCGTCCGCGAGGACGAGTGCGTGGAGGTCACGCCGGACCACGTGCGTCTGCGCAAAGCGCTCCTCCCGGCACAGGAACGGTTGCGGGCCGGTCGCCGCGGCCGCCCGTCGAAGGACTGACCGGAGGGCGCGGCTCCTACCCGTTCGCCTTCACGAGCAGTGCGTTCGTCACCGAGCGCTCGAACCCGTCGGAGGGATGGTTCACGACGCGCCCCTTGACCACCATCGAGCTCGAGCCGCCGCCGTCGAGGTTCATCGCCGAATCGACCCCGAGCCGCTGGAAGAAGTTCGCGAGCTCACCGAGCGACATGCCGACCGACGCCGACTGGCGTCCGTCGACGACCACCAGCGCGATCCGGCCGTCGGCGGTGAGGCCGATCGCCGTGCGGGGATTCCGGGAGCAGATCGCTCCCGTGCAGGTGCCCAGGACGATACGCCCGTCCTGCATGAGGACCGTGCTTCCCCCCATCGCGTCCATCACACCCGGCACCCCCAACGACCAATCGATCCGCACGCTTTCGCCGGGCGTGAGCGCCCGGATGAACGTCGCCTCGTCGGTCGTGGGGACGGCTGAGACGACGACGCCCTCGCCGGGCTGGAGCCGGTTCGAGAAGCATCCCGCCTGGTCCACGCGGTAGGTCCTGGTCGAGCCGACGTCGGTCTCACCCGACGGTCCGTCGGGGAGCAGCCGCACCGAGCACGTGAACGCTCGGGGCGCCTCGATCGCGCCTCCCACGGCCGTGTGGGCGGTCAGGTCTCCCGGTGAAGGTCCTCCGTGGTTCCACGATGCGATCGGCCACGTCTCACCGGTGTCGACCTCGGTGATCGAGACGGTCTGTGCCGTCGGTCTGCCGATCCGCATCGTCCCATCGCTCGAGATCGAGAACATCGCGCCGAGCGCGGGCGAGGTCTGGACCAGATCGCCGTTCAACGCGAACGGATGGACCGGCCGGCCGAACCCGAGATCCCCGTTCACCGCGACGAGGGCGCCGTGATCCTTCGCGATGTCGCTCGTCCGTGCGGCCTCGCCCAGCCGGTCGTGTGCGAGCGCCATGCCGAGCGACGCGCCCTGCGACGGGTCGATCCAGAGCACGTAGGCGCGCACCGGGATGCGGCGGTCGATGTAGGTGGTCAGCGCCACGCCCGGGGCGAGCACGCGCACGTGGGGGCGCCCCGTGGGAGATCCCTGTGCGGCGGGCGCGCTGAGCAGGGGCTCCAGGAGCGACGCGACGATCAACAGCGGCACCAGGAGTACGCGGGATCGGAGTGAGATGCGGGCGGGCTTCGGGCTCGGCATCGACCCATCCTACCCAGCCGCCTCGCAGGCCCGGACGCGCCGGGACCATCGGCCCCACCCACGCCTGCTCTTCCGGACGACGATGGCGGCGGAGGAGGCGATGGCCATGACGATGACGTACGAGATCGTGAGCCGCGATGTGCCGACGGAGCGGGTCGCCACCATCCGGGAGCGCGTGCAGATGACCGCGATCGGCCAGGCGATGGGAGATGGGTTCGGCGAGGTCGCGCGGGCAACGGAAGCCGCGGGAGCGGAGATCGATGGCTTGCCGTTCGCCATCTACCACGAGGTGGGTCCCGACGAGGTCGACGTGGAGCTCGGGTTCCCCGTCTTGGGGAACGTTGAGCTCGGGCGCGTGCACAGCGCCACCTTGGACGGCGGCCATGTGGCGTGCACCGTCCACATGGGCCCATACGAGGACGTCGGCCGCGCGTACGACGCGCTCGACCGCTGGGTGCAGATGCATGGCCGGCGGGTCGTCGCGCCGCCGCGCGAGGTCTACCTCAATGAGCCCGCGGCGAGCGTCGTTCCCTTGACGGAGGTGCAGATGCCGATCGCGTGAGATGCGCCGGCATCGGACCGGAACGAAGGAGCGGCCCCCTTCCCGGGGGCCGCTCCTCTGCCGTTCGACGTCGCTCGTCAGACGTCAGTGGTGCGTGTGCTTCACGGTCGGCGACGTGTCTGCGACGCAGACGTCATCGCCGCCGTTCAGCTTCTTCTTCTTGACCATGGCGCGGTACTTGCCGTTCTTGTCTTCGATGTTCTTCGAGTACTTGCCATTGCCGGAGGTCTTGTCCGACCCGACCGTCTTCCAGACGCCGTTCTTCAGGTGCTGGATCTTGACGGTCACGTTCGATCGACAGGCGTTGAATCCATCGTTGACCTTGACGTCCCGTTGGCGGTCAAGTTGTCCCTTGAGCTTGAGGCTCACGGAACGCTTGTGCTTCTTGACCGTGGACCCCACCGTGAAGTCGGTGGTGCTGGTCGCGGTCGCCACCCGGAGTGGTGACCGTGATCTTGCCGGTCGTGGCACCAGACGGAACGGTCGCGGTGACCGAGGTTGCGGTGCTCGTCGTGAATACTGCCGTGATCCCGTTGAACTTAACCGCCGTCACGCCGGTGAGGTTCGTGCCGGTGATGGTGACGGTCGTGCCCACCGGTCCGCTCGTGGGCGTGAACGACGTGATCGCGGGTCCCGTGACCACTGTGAAGTTGGTCGTGCTGTTCGCGGTGCCGCCACCAGGTGACGTCGTCACGTGCATCGGACCGGTCGTGGCGCCGGTCGGCACCGTCGCGGTGATCTGCGTGGCCGAGTTCACGAGGACGGTCGTCGCGGCCGTCGTGTTGAACATCACCGACGTCGTGCAGCCGAAGTTCGTTCCGGTGATGACGACACTCGATCCAGGCGATCCGGTCGTGGGTGTGAACGACGTGATCGTCGGCACGCCCACAGTAGCCGGGACGAAGTTCACCGTGCTCGGGGTGTTGACCGCCGGGGTAACGACGGTGATCGGACCCGTTGTGGCAGCGGCAGGCACTGTCGCGGTCACGTGGGCGTCGTCAACAAAGACCTCGCCCGTTGAGGACGTACCGTTGAACAGGACGTCGGACATCCCTGTGAAGCCGGCACCGGTGATATTGACAACGGCGCCAGTGGCTCCGCACGTCGGGGTGAACGACGTGATGGTGGACGCCGACGCGGGCAGTGCCGTTACGAGCACCGCTGTGACGCCGAGCGCGAGCGCCAACGCGGTTGCGCGAGCCGAGACCTTCATGTTCTGGAACCTCAAAGAGGGTTCCCCCCTTCTGGCCACGAGAGTATATCGAGGGGCGCCACGTACCCATCTCCCGACGGCCGTTCGATGGTTTCGTTGCGTGGCAACTCCGCTACACCCTACCCGATGAGCGAGGGAGGCAAACCCTGACCCATCGCTTGAGCCGCGAACGCCCGGTCGATCGTGCGGATGGCGTTCGCACCTCCCGCTATGTTCTCGTTCATGGCGATCGTGCGGCGTGTCGCGAGCGACGATCTTCGCGCCGAGGAGATCGCCGCGTTGCGCGACCTGTTCGACGCGGCCTGGAGGAACAAGGACGCCAAGTTCACCGAGCAGGATCTCGCGAACGCGTTCGGCGGCGTGCATTTCATCCTGGAACAGGAAGGCCGGATCGTGGCGCACGGTTCCGTGATCGCCCGCGAGTTGCATACGGCCGATCTCCGATTGACGACGGGCTACGTCGAGGCCGTGGCGACGCTTCCGAGCCGCCAGGGGCGCGGCCACGGCTCCGCCGTGATGCGCGCGATCGGCGAGCACATCGACCGGACGTTCCAGCTCGGGGCGCTCGACACGGGCATCCCCGGCTTCTACGAGCCGCTGGGGTGGTTCGTGTGGAAGGGACCGACGTTCGTCCGGATGGACCGCGGGCCCGAGCCCACGCCCGACGAGGACGGCAGCGTGCTCGTTCGCCGCACGCCCACCACGCCCGAGATCGACCCGACCGCGCCGCTCAGCTGCGACTGGCGGCCCGGCGACGTGTGGTGAGTCGGGCTAGATCTCTTTCAGCACGCGAAGCACGGTGTCGCCGATGTCGGCCGGGTTGCGGACGGTGTGGTGGCCCATCGCCTCGATCGCGTCGAGCTTGGCCGTCGCCGTGTCGCTCTCGCCGCTGATCACCGCGCCTGCGTGTCCCATGCGGCGGCCGCGCGGCGCCGAGACGCCGGCGATGAACGCCACCAGCGGTTTCGACATGTACTGGCGCGACCAGCGCGCCGCCTCGACCTCCTGCTGCCCGCCGATCTCGCCGATCATCACGACCACGTCGGTCTCGTCGTCGTTCTCGAACTCGTGCAGGACCGCCTTGAAGTCGGTGCCGTTCACCGGGTCGCCGCCGATGCCGACGCACGTCGACTGCCCCAGCCCGAGCTTGGTCATCTGCGACACGGCCTCGTAGTTCAGCGTCCCGGAACGCGACACCACGCCGATGCGGCCCTTCGAGTAGATGTGCGACGGCATGATGCCCACCTTGCACTCGCCCGGCGTGATGATGCCGGGGGAGTTCGGCCCGATGATCCGCGTCTGGCGACCGGCCAGGTAGCCCTTGGTCTTCACCATGTCCTGCACGGGCACGCCGTCGGCGATGATGACCGCCACGTCGACGCCCGCTTCCGCGGCCTCGAGCAACGAGTCCGTCGCGAGCGCCGGCGGCACGAAGATGCCGGTGACGTCCGCGCCCGTCTCGTCGACCGCCTCGGCCACGCTGTTGAAGACGGGGAGTCCCAGGTGGGTCGTTCCGCCCTTGCCGGGGGTGACGCCGCCGACGACCTTGGTTCCGAACGACATCGCCTCCTCGGCGTGGAACGTCGCGTGCTGTCCCGTGAAGCCCTGGATGATGACCCGCGAGTCCTTGTCGACGAACACGCTCATGCCGGGACCTCCTGCTGTTGACCCGCGGCCGCCACGGCCTTGCGCGCCGCGTCGTCGAGGTCCTCGGCCTGGATCAGGGAGAGGCCGCTCGCGTCCAGGATCGCGCGGCCCTCCTCCACGTTGGTCCCGGCCAGGCGAACGATCACGGGGACGTCGATCGACTGGTCGCGCGTCGCCTGCACCACGCCCTGCGCGATCCAGTCGCACCGGTTGATCCCCGCGAAGATGTTCACCAGGATCGCGCGCACGTTCGGGTCCTTCAGGACGATGTGGAACGCGTTCGCGATCTTCTCCGGGCTGGCGCCGCCGCCCACGTCGAGGAAGTTCGCGGGCCGGCCGCCGTGGTGCACGATCGCGTCCATGGTGCCCATCGCCAGGCCGGCCCCGTTCACGATGCAGCCCACGGTGCCGTCGAGCGCGATGTAGTTCAGGCCGTGTCCCGAGGCCTCGACCTCCTTCGGGTCCTCCTCGTCGAAGTCGCGGAGCTCCACGATGTCGCCCTGCCGGAACAGCGCGTTGTCGTCGAAGCTCATCTTGCAGTCGAGCGCGACCAGCTCGCCGTCCTCGGCCTCGATGAACGGGTTGATCTCCAGCAGCAGGCAGTCGGTGTCGCGGAACAGGCGGTAGATGCGCTTGAGCAGGCGCGTGAACGACGTGGTTCGGTTGCCGAGGCCGATCGCGTCGGCGACCTTGCGGCATTGGAAGTCGAGCAGCCCGACGCCCGGGTCCACGTACTCGGTGTGGATCGCGTCGGGGTCGCGCGCGGCGACGTCCTCGATGTCGACGCCGCCCTCGGCGCTCGCGATCACGACGACGCGTTGCGAGTCGCGGTCGACGAAGAGCGACAGGTAGAACTCGCGCTCGATCCGCGAGGCACGCTCGACCAGCAGGCGGCTGACGTGCTGTCCGGCCGGGCCGGTCTGGGGCGTGACGAGCGTGGACCCGAGCATCTGGTCGGCGAGCTCGGCGGTCTCCTCGGGCGTGCTCGCGATCCGGACGCCGCCGGCCTTGCCGCGTCCGCCGGCGTGGATCTGCGCCTTCACGACCCAGCGGCTCCCGCCGAGGTCCTCGGCGACGCGCGCGGCGGCCTTCGCCGTGTAGACGACCTCGCCGCGCGGGGTGGTGATGCGGTAGGACCGCAGCAGCGCCTTCGCCTGGTACTCGTGGATGTTCATCGCGCCTCGATCTGGTCGACCGTCGCGATCAGCTGCTCGGCCATGCGGATCGACGCCGCGTCGATCAACCGGCCGTCCAGCGCGACCGCGCCCTTGCCGTCCTTCGCCGCCTGCTCCATCGCCTCGAGGATGCGGCGCGCCTTCTCGACCTCGGCCCCCGACGGCGTGAAGACCTCGTTCGCGAGCGCCACTTGCGAGGGGTGGATCGCCCATTTCCCCTCACACCCCAGCGCGGCGGCGCGTCGCGCCGCCGCGCGGAAGCCCTCCGCGTCCTCGAAGTCGCCGAACGGCCCGTCGATCGGGCGGAGCCCCTCCGCGCGGCAGGCCGCCACCATCCGCGAGATGCCGAAGTGCCACTGGTCGCCCCAGTGCAGGGCGCGTGCTCCCGAGGCGTCGGCGTCGGTCAGCACCGCGTAGTCCGGGTTCGAACCACCGATGTTCGTCGTGCGCGCCCGCACGCTCGCCGCGTAGTCCGCCACGCCGAACACCATGGCCTCCAACCGATCCGGGCGGGCGCGCGAGATCGCCTCGACGTTCGCCATGCCCTTGGCGGTCTCGATCAGGATGTGGATCCCGATGCGACCGGCCGGCCAGCCGTTCCGCTGCTCGATCTGGTCCAGCAAGCGTCGCGACGAACTCCACGTCCGACGGCGAGCCGACCTTGGGGACCAGGACGGTGTCGAGCATGTCGCCCGCCCGCTCCACGACCTCGACGACGTCGCGGTAGCACCAGTGCGTGTCCAGGCCGTTCACGCGGACGCTCACCGCGCACCCGGTCCAGTCCTGACCGAGGAGCGCGTCGATCACGTTGGCGCGCGCCTGCTCCTTGTCGTCGGGCGCGACAGCGTCCTCGAGGTCGAGGAACACCATGTCCGCCCCGAGCGTGGGCGCCTTCGCCATGGCCCGGACGTTGGTGCCGGGAACGGCGAGCTCACTGCGGTGGGGCCGGTCCTTGCGTGCCATGGCCTACCGTGGCAGGACGGTGTCGAACGCGTCGATGACCCGATCGGCAGTCTCGCGGTTCGCGTTCACGCCCATCAGTCCAACGCGCCAGATCGGCGGCGCGGTCGGTCCGAGCCCACCGCCCACCTCGATCCCGAACTCCCGCAGGATCCGCGACTGGACGTCCTTGCCGTCGACGCCGTCCGGCACGTCGATCGCCGAGAGCTCCCAGAGCTGGTGCTCGGGATCCGAGAGGAACGTGTAGCCGCGATCGCGCATCTGCTGCTGGAAGTACCGGCCGGCGTCCTCGTGCCGCGCCCATCGCGCCTCGAGGCCCTCTTCGAGCGCGAGCCGGATGCCCTCGTACAGCGCGTAGTACTGCAGGATGGGCATCGTGTGGTGGTACGTGATCGGCCGTTCGATCCAGTACTTGCGGAGCAGCTCGATGTCGAACGAGAACGACACGGGGGCCTTGCGGTCGGCGATCCGATCCAACGCGCGCGGCGAGACGCTGAACGGCGAGAGCCCGGGGGGACAGCCGAGCGACTTCTGCGAACAGGAGTAGGCGTAGTCGATGCCCCACGCGGCGGGAGCGACCACCTCGCCGCCGAGCGACGTCACGCAATCCACCAACAGGAGCGCGTCGGCGGCGCCGCTGTCGGCGATCACCGGCCCGAGATCCTCCACGGGGTAGCGGACGCCGGTGGAGGTCTCCGCGTGGACCACGCCGACCAGCTTCGTGTCGGGGTGCTTCGCGAGCGCGTCGGCCACCTGTTCGAGCGGAACGATCTGGCCGAGCGGCGCGGTGAGCTCGACGAGGTCGGCGCCGGCGCGCCGCGCCATCTCGGCGATGCGCGCGCCGAAGAACCCCGCGTGGAGCACGAGCACGGTGTCGCCGGGCTCCACCAGGTTCGAGAAGCCCGCCTCCATGCCGGAGGTGCCGCTCGCGCTGAAGCAGAGCGAGAGGCCGTCGGAGCGGCGCCAGAGCGCCTTGAGCCCGTCCACCAGATCCAGCAGGAGGTCCCAGAAGTCGGGGTCGAGATGGCCGTTGATCGGCAGCTGCATGGCCTCGAGGACCTTGGGATGCACGTTCGACGGGCCGGGGCCGCACAGGAGGCGGTCGCCGGGATCGATCGGCGGGATGCTGGTGACGAGGTCGGACATGATCGGCTCCTTCTGGTGTTTGAACGGCCGTTCAGGAGGAGCTGCGAGTATAGGGCACCGCCCCTGACCTGCGATAGTCGGGCGAACGGCGTCCTGTCAGGCCCCTGACCCTTCGCCGGCATCGGATCTCCGGGTATTCCACATCGTGGGACCACCGTCCCATCTCGTGGAACAGGGCGGGCGATGAGCCCCGGACTCGCTCCGCGCGCTCAGCCGGTGTTCTGCAGGCCGGCCGCCACGCCGCTGATCGTGGCCTGGACGAGCCGCTCGGTCCGCGGGGTGTCGGGACCCTCGAGGAACCGAACCTGCAGGAACGACAGCGCGTCGACGTACGGGTTGCGGTACTCGATGGCCCGCTGCAGGTCCGGTTTCCCGTCGAGCAGGCGGGTGTGACCCGACACCGCCAGCACGAGGTCGGTGGTCCTGGCCAGCTCGTCGCGGATGGCGGCCGCCAGGTCGGGACGGTCTCCTCGCCGCAGATACAGATCCGCGATCGCGGGGTCGGCCTTCGCGAGCGACAGCTCGGCGTTCTCCAACAACGTCGCGAAGAACGGCCACGCCCGCGCCATCGCGCGGAGGCGCCCGAGGCCGCCGCGACGCGCCGCCACCGCGGAGAGTCCGGCGCCGAGCCCGTACCAGCCGGTGAGGTTCACGCGGCTCTGGCCCCATGCGAACACCCACGGGATCGCGCGGAGGTCGTCCAGCTCCGTCGACGCGTCCATGCCCGCGCGCCACCGGACGCGACGCGATCGGCAGCGTGCCGATCTGCGCGATCGGCGTCACCCGCCGGAAGAACTCCACGAACCCGTCGGCCCGCACCAACTCCTCGTAGTGCAGGCGTGACGCGTCGGACATGATCTCGATCTCGTCCACGAACGCGTCCGCCGGATCCGTATCCGATCCGCGCGCGCTCGCCCGCACGACCGCGCTCGTGACCTGCTCCAGATGGCGCCGCGCGAGCGCGGCGCTCCCGTAGCGCGCGAACGCCACCTCTCCCTGCTCGGTCACCTTGAAGCGGCCCGCGACCGACCCCGGGCGGTTGCGCCTCGATCGCCCGGCTCGCCGGACCCCCTCCGCGCCCGAGCGCCCCGCCGCGTCCGTGGAAGATCGTCAGTCGCACCCCGCGCTGGCGGGCCCAGCCGCTCATCGCCCGTTGCGCGGCGTAGAGCTCGAGGTTCGCGCCGAGCATGCCGACCTCCTTCGCGGAGTCGGAGTAGCCGACCATCACCTCCAGCTCGCCGCCGCGTCGCTTCGCGACGCGGCGCCCCTCGGGCATCGACAGCCAGTCGTCCAGGATCGCCGCCGCGGTGGTGAGCTCCGCCCGGGATTCGAGCAGCGCCACCGGCACGACATCGGGAGGCGCTTCCGGAACGGCGATGCGGGCGAGGGCCAGCACGCCGGCGAGATCGGCCGCCGAACGGGTGAAGCTCACGATCACTCGCTCGCACGCCTGCACGCCCAGTCGCGACTGGATGTCGGCGATCGCGCGGAACGTGGCGATCACCTCTCGGGTCGCCGCCGAGGGCCGGGTCGACCGCGACGACGCGAGCTCCGCTCGAGCGGCCGCGAGCACGCTCGAGTGCTGCCGGACCTCCATCGACGCCAGGTGGAAGCCGAACGTCTCGACCTGCCAGCGGAGGTGTTGGAGCTCGCCCCATGCCAGGCGCGGGGCCCCGCCCGCGTCGAGCGAGCGCTGCAACACGTCCAGGTCGCCGAGGAAGGCCGCCGGGCCGTCATACGCTCCCTTGGCCCCGGTGCGGGTCGCGGCCAGCCGGTGCGCGGAGAGCCCGAGCTTCCGCCGGTGCGGCGCGTCGGACAGGGTTCGTCCGAGCTCGCGGGCGACGGCCGGCAGCGCCTCGGCGTCGCGCTCCAGGGCCCGGCGGAGCGCGCGGCTGGGCGGCACGTCCCGTTCCGAGACCGACAACGTTCGCGCGATCCGCCGGGACGCGGCCTCCAATCCGCGCAACACGTGATCGGATTGGATGGCCATCGCGGCTCGCGTCACCTCCGCCGTCACCCGCGGGTTCCCGTCCCGATCGCCGCCGACCCAGGTGCCCCAGCGAAGGAACGGCGCGAACGACGGCGGTCTCGAACCGCAGCCGACGGCGTCGATCCGCCGATCCATCTCGCGATACACCGCCGGGAGCGTCGTGAAGATCGTCTGGTCGAACAGCGCCAGGACGGCGCGCACCTCGTCGAGCGGCTCGGGCCGGTGCGGCCGGATCGGGTCGGTCCGCCACAGGCCGGCGATCTCCTCGCGCATCCGACGCCGGACCTCCTGCTCCTCCGACGCACCGAGCGACCCGTCCTCCAGCTGCTCGAGCAGCGCGCCGATCCGCCAGAGGTGCTCGACCACCGCGCGGCGTTTCGCTTCGGTGGGGTGCGCCGTCAGCACCGGCGTGATCCGGAGATCGTCGATGGAGGCCGGATCCACCTCGAGCGCGCCGATCGAATCCTCGACCGGCCTGCCCGACCTGCTCCGGGTGCGCAGCGTTCGCACGCGCTGACGCTCCTCCGCCAGGTTGACCAACTGGAAGTAGCAGGTGAACGCGCGGATCACGTCCTCGGCCCGCGCGAGGTCGAGCGACGCGACCAGGTCCGTGACGCGCCGGCGACGGGCGTCGGTCGGACGTCCCCGGAACGCGATCGCGGCCTTGCGGAGCGTCTCGACCTGCTCCAGGAGCTCCGCGCCGCCGCTCTCGGCGATCGCGTCGCCGAGCATCGTCGTCAGCAGCCGCACGTTGCGGCGGAGCTCCAGGGATCGCGGGCCCTCGCGCCGGCCAGCGGGGCCGGCCTCGCGATCGGCCACCGGGATCAGCCCCTCAGGGCGTCCGGGTTGAGCAGGGTCGGCGGACGCTCGCCGTCGAGCGCGGCGAACACGTTCCGCACGGCGAGCTGCCCCATCGCGTTGCGGGTGTCCACGGTGGCGCTGCCCAGGTGGGGGATCACCACGACGTTCTCGAGCGAGAGCAGTCGCTCCTCGACCTCCGGCTCGCGTTCGAACACGTCGAGGCCGGCGGCGAAGATCTCGCCGGATGCCAGCGCGTCGGCGAGCGCGAGCTCGTCGACCACCGGGCCGCGCGAGGTGTTCACCAGGACGGCCGTCCGCTTCATCCGCGTGAACGTCTCCGCGTCGAACAGGTGCCGCGTCTCGGGCGTGAGGTTCGTGTGGATGGAGACGAAGTCGGCCTCGGCGAGCAGGTCGTCGAGCTCGCGTCGCTCGGCACCGGTCTCGGCCTCGACGTCCGCCGGGAGCTGCACCGAGTCGCTGTAGATCACGCGCATCCCGAACCCCGTGGCGCGGCGGGCGACCGCCTGGCCGATGCGTCCGAACCCGACGATCCCGATCGTCTTGTGGTGCACGTCCTGGCCGAGCATCATCAGCGGCCCCCAGATCCACGGCGTGCGAGCGCGGAGGAACCGTTCGCCCTCACCGACGCGTCGCGCGGCCGCCATGAGCAGGGCGAACGCGGTGTCGGCGGTCGTCTCGGTCAGGACGTCTGGGGTGTTCGTCGCCAGGACGCCCGCGGCCGTGCACGCCGCCACGTCGATGTTGTCGAACCCCACGGCGTGGTTCGCCACGATCGTGAGCTGCGGTCCCGCGCGCTCGAGGAACTCGGCGTCCACCTGCTCGGTCAGCATCGTGATGATCGCGTCGCGACCGGCGATGACGTTCAGCAGCTCGTCGCGGGGGATGCCGAACTCGTTCTCATGGATCGTCACGTCGCATCGCTCGCGGAGGATGCGCGTCGGCTCCTCCATGATCGGCCGGGTGACCAAGACGTTCGCGCGTTCGCTCATCGGCTCATGATATGGAATCATCCGCCGGTGCCGTCACTCCTCCCCGCCGCGATCGAGACGGAGCGCCTGCGGCTGCGTCCGCTCGCGATGGCCGACGCCGAGGCGCTCAACGCCATCCAGTCCGATCCGCACCACATGCGGTTCTACCCGCACCCGTTCAGCATGCAGGAGTCACGCGAGTGGATCGACGCGGATGCACGAGCGCGCCGAGCGCGACGGGTTCGCCCTGTTGGCGGTGGAGGACCGCGAGACGGAGGAGTTCCTCGGCAACGTCGGACCGATCCTGCAGCACGTCGACGACGTGGACGAGGTGGAGCTCGGGTGGTCGATCACCCCGGCGCGCGCCCGGCAAGGGATCGCCACCGAGGCGGCGTTCGCGTGTCGTGACTGGGTCTTCGCGACGCTGCCGGTCGACCACGTGATCTCGCTGATCCTGCCGGCGAACACGCCGTCGCGCGGCGTGGCCGAGAACCTGGGGATGACGGTGTGGAAGCAGGTTCCGTGGGGGACGCTGAAGCCGCAGAGCCACCTGGTGTACCGGCTGGACCGTCCCGCGGCCTGACCCGTCAGAGCTCGAGCAGCTCGCGCAGCCGTCCGGCGACCGCCAGCCCGATCGCGCGGTGACCGTCGGCTTCGAAGTGGATGCCGTCGACGGGACTGGACGAGACGTGGTCCCGCAGGTCCAGCAGCGAGATGTCGATCCCGTCCTCCGCGTACTGGGCGGCGGCATCCCGGAACGCCTGACCGAGGCGCTCCGATTCACGCCCGGCTTCGGGGGACTCGTTCAGGTCCCAGGCGCCGAGTTCGGCGAACGGGGGAGGGACCACCACGAGCACGGCCGGGGCGCTGCCGGCCGTTCCGACGTCGCTCGCACGCGCGACCTCGGCGAGCTTCATCGCCCCATGTGCCGCGTGATATGCGTTCACGCCGGGCAGGAACAGGTCGTTCGTCGCCAGATCGATGACGACCGCATCGAGGGGCGCGTGGGTCTCCAGAGCCACCGGCAGGAACGTGAGCCCGTTCCGGTTCGGTTCGAAGGGGACGTCGAACACGGTCGTGCGACCGTTCTGCCCTTCCTCGATCACGTGGACGTCGTCTCCGAGCTCGCGCTGCAGGACGCCGGGCCACCGCTCCCAGCGGCCCAGTCGCTCCTGCGTCGAGGCTCGGTAGCCCCAGGTGTTCGAGTCGCCGTAGCACAGGACCGCGGTCACGCTACTCCGCGATGTCGATCCGCTCGATCACGACGTCCTCGACCGGCCTGTCCTGCGCGCCGACCGGCGCCTTGGCGATCGTCTCCACGACGTCGTAGCCGTCGGTCACCTGTCCGAAGATCGTGTGCTTGCCGTTCAGCCACGGCGTCTCGCCGACCGTGACGAAGAACTGCGAGCCGTTCGTGCCGGGGCCGGCGTTCGCCATGGCCAGGCGTCCGACCTGGTTGAACGTCGGGCCGCCGGACGGGACCTCGTCCTTGAACGTGTAGCCGGGGCCGCCACGGCCGGTGCCCTCCGGGTCGCCGCCCTGGATCATGAAGCCGTCGATCACGCGGTGGAAGATCGTGCCGGGATAGAGCGGGTCGGACTTCTTCGCGCCGTCGCGGCCGGTCCACTCCTTGCCGCCGGTCGCCAGCCCGACGAAGTTCGCGACGGTCTCCGGCGCGTGCTCGGGCATGAGCGTGACGGTGAACGAACCCTTGTTGGTGACGAACGTGGCCGTGGTCATGATCGGTCTCCTTCCGAACGGGAGACCGAGTCTACGCGCCTGCGAGCGCCTCGATCTGCGCGGTGTGAAGCGGGAGGTGCACGCGCACCTGCGCTCCCAGGAGGCCCGCCAGCGGGACCGGCCCGTCGACTTGCACGATGTCGCCGTCCATGATGTTCGTCTGGAACGCCAGCGCCGCAACGTCTTCGCTCATCTGGTCCGCGAGTTCGAGGACGTCCGACGACGACCGGCGCACGTCGTCGATCAGCGAGCGCACGTCCGGGTCGGCGTCGACGATCGGCTGGAGCTCAGTGGCGCGGTACACGCCGCGTCGCAGTCGGCCGACGACATCGCGGTTCCCAGGAACCGGTCGTACGCGGACCGCAGATCGGCCGTGTCCATCACGCGGCACCGTTCGCGGCCGCCGCGAACCGCTCCTCGAACACCAAGGTCCAGCCGCCCGCGTATTCGCTGCGACCCTGCAGCGCCAGGTCGCCCAGACGCTCCCACCCGCGATGCTCGAGGTCGACGCGCGTCCGGCCGTCGTCCTGTTCGACGAATTGGATCTCGACCTCGGTGGGTGGCAGCTCCGTGCGGTTCGGCTTCCACGCCATCACCAGGCGATGCGGAGCTTCCCACACCAGGATCGTGCCCCAGCTTCCCTCGGAGCCGTCGGACATCGTCTCGAAGATTCCTCCACCCACCCAGGGTTCCACCACGACGTGCTCGGTCTTCACCTGAGCGTCCGCCTGGTCGGTGGCGCGCGAGAACTCCCGGACCGGCCACCACGTCCCCATGCCTTCGGTGAAGACCTCGAACGCCTTCTCCACCGAACACGTCACCATCACACTGCGTCGGATGGGATCGATCACCGGGTCCCTCCTTCCTCGGCCGCGTCCTTGAACGCGGCGAGCGCATCGGTCCAGAAGCTCTCCAGGAACGTCCGCAGGGCGGCCAGGCCCTCGGGGTCGACGCGATAGAGGTGCCGGGTGCCGTCCTTCCGCTCCGTCACGAGACCCGCTCCCTTCAGGACCCGCAGGTGCTGGGAGACGGCCGGCCGGCTGACCGGGAGCTCGGCCGCGATGTCGACGACGGCACGCGGCCCGTCGCGCAGGAGCCCCAGGACCGCCCGCCGGGTCGGGTCGCCCAGCGCGTCCAGCACCTCGGCAGCGTTCGATGAGTAAGCCATAACTTACGGTAAGTATCAGCTTACGCGACGTAGCAAGTTAAGCTCGTTCGAGGAGGCGGAACGGCCGTGACGGATCGGCGGGGCGACTAAGGACTCGGAGCCCGGGGGCCGAGAACATATCCGTGTCTACCCCGGTGATCCGACGCCTGGACCCCACAGATCTCGGGCCCCAGCACGTCTATCCGAGGCCCGCTCCGCCACGGGTGGTCATCACGATGCCCGCCTATCAATCGGAGCTCACGCTCGAGCGCACGGTGCTCGCGATCCCCGAGGGTTTCGCCGACGAGCTCATCCTGGTGGACGACGCGAGCCGGGACGGAACGGTGGATCTCGCTCGCAGGCTCGGCCTCCAGGTGCACGTGCACCCCGTGAATCGGGGGTACGGGGCGAACCAGAAGACGTGTTACTCGCTGGCGCTCGCTTCGGAGGCGGACATCGTGGTCCTGCTGCATCCGGACTATCAGTACGAGCCGAAGGCCGTACCGCTCCTGATCGCGCCGATCCTCGCCGGCGACGCCGACATGACGTTCGGCTCCCGGTTCGCCGGCATGGGTGATCCGCTCGGGGGCGGCATGCCTCGATACCGGTACCTGGGCAACCGGGTCACCACCTCGGCGCAGAACCTGATGCTCGGCACCCGGTTCACGGACATGCACAGCGGGATGCGCGCGTACACACGGGCATGTCTGGAGTCGCTCCCGTTCCGTCGCTACTCCGAGGGGTTCGCGTTCGATGCCGAACTGTTGGTCGACGCCGTCACGTCGGGTCAGCGCGTGGTGGAGGTTCCCATCCCCACGCGATACACGAAGGAATCGTCCTCGATCTCGATCCTGCGGTCGCTCGCCTACGTGTGGCGCGGCATCGTCTACGCGGCCAGGCGCGGTGCCGTTCGCGGGCGGCGGGGCAATCGATACCTGCCGGGCTGGCGGCGTTCGCGGAGGCCCAAGAGCAAGGGCAAGGGTCCGATCAGCGTGGCGCGGTGCGTCTCGTGCGGCAGTGAGCGGATGCACCTGCGCTACCCGACCACCACGGCGGGCGATGTGCCGATGGAGGAGTTCCGGTGCACGACCTCAGCGCTCGGTATCCACGACGACATCTTCGAGTGCCCCCGTTGCGGGCTGCTGTCATCGGCGCCGACGCTGAGCCCCGACGAGATCGTCGGGCGCTACGAAGAGGTCGTGGACGAGGAGTACCTGGCCGAGGAAGAGGAGCGCCGCGAGCTCTTCGGTTGGGTGTCCGAGCAGATGGATGCGTACTACGTGCCGGGCAGGCGGCTGCTCGAGATCGGCTCCAACATCGGGCTCTTCCTCGCCGTCGCGGCGGAGCGCGGCTGGGATGTGTCGGGCATCGAACCTTCGGCCTGGGCGGTCGAGCAGGGCCGGGAGCGATTCGGCGTCGACCTCCGACAGGGCGTGATCGAGACGCTCGATGTCCCGCCGGGCTCGGTCGACGCCCTCGTGATGCTCGACGTCCTGGAGCATCTCGCCGACCCCGCCGAGGCGCTTCGCCGGATGCGGCCCATGATGGCCGAACAAGGAGTGCTGGCACTGGCCACCGTGAACGTCGAGAGCCTCCACGGCCGGCTGCGCGGTGGTGATTGGCCGTGGTTCATCCGCTCGCACCTGCACTACTTCCGCCCCGCCACGCTCACGAAGATGCTCTCCGATGCAGGGTTCGAGGCCGTCGAATGGAGCGTCGTCCCGCGTTCGTTCCACATGTCGTACTTGCTGCACCGGGCCGCAGGCGTCGTGCCCGGATCGAAGCTTGCTGAGGCGGCCGTCCGTTTCGGCGATCCGAAGATCCCCGTCGGGTGGATCGGCGACGTGACGTTGACGATCGCGCGGCCTCGCTAGGTCGAGCGCGAGAACTCGATCACCTGGATCACGCCGAACGTCCCGATCACCCTGGATGTGTACCCCTCCGACCTGAGGCGGCCGTCCAGCCAATCCCGGAACGGCACCTGCGGGTACCTCGTCACCAACAGGAAGCGATCCACCCCCGCCAACCGGCCGGTCACGAGACCCTCGAGGTAGTCGCGAGACTGGTTGTCGAGCATGTACGGCATCGGTACGACGTCGCCCACCATCGGGTAGTAGGACTGCACCGACATGAGGTAGCTGCGCTTCACGGGATCGGAGAACCAATCAAGCTGCGCCGATTCCACGAGCGCGGGGTGCAACAGGACGATCGTGCCGGGGTCGGCGTGCGCGCGCTCGAACGCGGCCGCTCCCCGCCAGTCCTCCCCGTTCTTCAAGGTGCTCCCGAACGCCAGGACGCTCGCGATGGCGAGCACGACGGCGACGATCCGACGGGCCGCCGCGGGCTCCAGCGACGCGATCACCCAACCCCCGAACAGCGCGATGGCCGGCCCCACCGATGCCATGTACCGCGGGGCGAGGAAATCGACTGGTGTCAACGCCGTGATGAGGTAGAGCGTCACGACGGGGAACAGCAGCCAGCCACCCAGCAGCACGAGGGTCGACGACCGCGCGGGCGCCGGCTCGATGCGAACGCGGTCATCCATCCGCGCGAGGAGCGCGCCCAGGAACACCGACACGACCAGGATGGGTGGTACGAGGACCATCGCGAATCCCGTCGCCGACGCGTCGCCCGGGATCGAGAGGGTCGATCGTCGATCCCACAGCGAGGCCAGCTGGATCGCCAGGGGAACGACGCCGGCCGTCACGATCAGCGCGACCGCAAGCAGTCGGCGGACGGACACCTCGGTCTCTCCACGTCGCCGTCGGATCAACGCGTAGATCGCTTGGGGCACCAGGACGAGCGCGTAGAGGTAGTGCATCCACACAACCGTGACGGCGAGCAGGGCGTACACGAGGGCGAGCGACCAGCGGCGCCCGTCATCGAGCCATCGAACGAGCGCGTAGGTGGATGCGATGACCGCCAGGGTCGCCAGCGCGTACGGACGCGCCTCGGACGCCTCGAAGGCCACCGACTGGGTGGCCGCGAACACCAGGACGGAGAACCAGGCCGCCTCCCGGCCGATGAGGTTCCGGGCGAGCCGGTAGAGCAGCAGCACGGATACGGCGGTCGCGATCAGCGACGGGAGACGCAGGACCACCTCGGAGTTCCCGCCGACGGTTCGGGCCGTCCACACGATCGAGTAGTAGAGCGGCGACTGACCGTGGAACGTGAGGGCGCGATGTACGGCGTCGCCGAGCCCGTCCTTGACGACCCACCAGGTGCCGAGCTCGTCCAGCCACAGGCTCGAGAACAGCGGCACCAGCCAGAGGCTGCCGATCACCACGGCCGTCACGACCAGCAGCCAACGGACGTGACCGGGGGCGGGCGGCTCCTCGATCGGCTGAGGGCGACTCGCCACGTCGCTCTTCATCACGTTGCCGCACCGATCGACTGCATCGGCATCGCTATCCGGCGAGCGCCGCTCGCGCGTTCGGCACGGTGTCCTTCGGCGAGACCTTGTACCACACGTGCTCGATGCGCCCGTCCTCGCCGATCAGGAACGAGGAGCGGATGATGCCCATGTACTTCTTCCCGTAGTTCATCTTCTCGCCCCATACGTCGTACGCCTCGGCGATCGCGTGGTCCGTGTCGGCGAGCAGCGGGAACCCGAGCCCGAACTTCTGATCGAACTTCATCTGATCCTCGGGTACGTCCGGGCTGATACCGACCACGTCGACGCCGAGCGAGGCGAGATCCTCGCGCGCGTCACGAACGGCACATGACTGCGTGGTGCACCCCGGCGTATCGGCCGCCGGGTAGAAGTAGACGAGCAGCCTCCGCCCCGCGAAATCGGACAGGTTCACGGTCTTTCCGGCCTGGTCGAGCAACAAGAACGACGGCGCAGGATCCCCAGGCTTGAGCATGACTAGCAGGTTACCCCCGCCCGTATCCCGGTCGTGGACCCAGCCCAGGAGAAGATGCGCGCATCTGGAGGGTATCGGCGCGATCGGGACGATCTTGTAGTCGGTTCGACCCGAAACGTTCAGTGCGGGCTCACGAGCTCCAGCTGTTCGCGGAGCGCCTCGACGTTGGTCACGGGGAGCTTGCACGTGAACCGTTCGCAGACGTAGGCGGTCGCCACTCCGTCCACTGAGACTCGGTCCCGGAGCAGCGGGACGGTATGGACCGAGCGTTCGTCGGCTGGTTCGGCGACGGCCAGCACGACGTTCGGTCGGTACGCGGAGCTCGTCACCACCGCCGCCAGTGCGCGCGTGTCGGCCGCTGCCGGGTCGCCGATGATCGCGACCTCGTTCGACGGTCCCAGGTAGCGGTCGAGCGCGCAGAGCGCCTGTCCGAATCCGGTCGGCGCCCCCGCCATCGCGTCGCGGATCAGGCGGAGCGCCGAGAGCCCGGCTCGCTCGAACTCCGCGTTGCCCGTGAACGACGCGAGGCGCAGGAGCGTCTCCGCGGCCACCGAGTTCCCCGACGGCGTCGCGTTGTCGTAGAGCTCCTTCGGGCGAAGGACCAGCTCCTCTGCGTCGGAACCCGTCTGGAAGAAGCCGCCGCGTTCGTCGTCGTGGAACAAGCGGAGCAGCTCGTCGGCCAGCGTCACCGCTTCCTCGAACCACCGGAGCTCGAACGTGGTCTCGTAGAGCGTGAGGCAAGCCGCTGCCATGATGGCGTAGTCGTCCGCGAACCCCGGCCTGCCGGCCGCGCCGTTCCGCCACGAACGCAGCAGCCGGCCGCGTTCGTCGCGATGGTGGGTCAGGATGAACTCGGCGCAGCGCACCGCCTCTTGCACGTATGCGGGCTCGTCGAACACGCGGCCCGCCTCGGCGAGCGCGCCGATCGCGAGCGCGTTCCACGCGGTGAGGACCTTGTCGTCCGTGGCCGGATGCACCCGGCCCTCGCGGATCTCGAACAGCATCCGACGAGCGTCCTCCACCTCAGACGCCAACTCGTCGGCCGACAAGCCCTGCTCCGCGGCGACGTCCGCGATGGCCCGGGGCCGCCATAGGACGTTCGTCGCCTCCCAGTTGCCGCTCGGCGTGGCACCGAGGCACGCCGCCACCGCCTGCCCGACGAGCGCGACCAACTCGTCCCATCCCCACACGAAGAACTTCCCCTCGACGCCCTCGCTGTCGGCGTCCTGCGACGAGAAGAACCCGCCCTCGGCGTGCTGCATCTCGCGGAGCAGATATTCGATCGTCTCCGTCGCGACGCGCCGGTATCGATCGTCGCGCGTGACCTGCCACGCCCGCGTGTACAGGCGCACCAGCTGCGCATTGTCGTAGAGCATCTTCTCGAAGTGCGGCACGTGCCACGACGCGTCGGTGGGAGTAGCGCGCGAACCCGCCGCCGAGATGGTCGTAGATCCCGCCGTCGGCCATGCGATCGAGCGTGGTCGTCACCATCCGCGCGCGCCGGTTCCCACCCGCGCACGGCGCACCGCAGCGCGAACTCGAGCGTCATAGGCTGCGGGAACTTGGGCGCCCCGCCGAATCCGCCGCGTTCGCCGTCGAACGCGCCCTGCAGACGCGAGAACGCGGCGCGCGTGATCTCGTCCGTCAGCGGCTCGTCGGAGGCGCTCAACAGCCCGAGGCGCGCGATGTGCTCGGCGATCTTCGCCC
>CAVRSI010000044.1:0-71473 GCA_963723855.1 uncultured Actinomycetes bacterium
CTGGAGCTGGCACGTCCGATCCACGACGAGCACGGGGACCCGTGGGTGATCCAGGGCGTCATCTTCGACATCACGGCCCGGAAGGAGGCCGAGGAGTTGCTGGCCGCGCGGAACGAGCGCCTGGGCTCGATCATCGAGACGCAACGAGACATCGCAGCCACCGAACTGGACGTCGATGCGGTCATGCGCACGATCTGCGAGCGCACCCAAGAGCTCACCCATGCCGAGGCCGCGACCATCCTCATCCTCGACGGACAGGAACTGGTGACTGCGCGTCGCCACCGGGTTCCTCGAAGACAAGGCCGGCTATCGCGTGCCGCTCGAGGGACACAGCCAGGTTGGATGCATCGGCACAACCAGTCGGGGATCCTCGACGACGCCCAGACGGACCCCCGAGCGGGCGCCCTGGCCAAAGAGATGGGATGCGCTCGGGGGTCGCCGTGCAGCTCCACCAGGGGGAGGCGACGATCGGTCAGCTGATCGTGGTGTCGAGGACACCGGATGCGTTCACGCAAGACGACGTCGACACGTTGAAGCGACTCTCAACGGCCCTCTCCTCGGCGATCAGCCATGCGACCGAGTTCGAGTCGAACCTGCAGCAGGTCGAGGCGCTCGCTCGCTTCGAGACGATCTACGAAGGCGCGGCCATCGGCATCACGTTGGTGTCTCCCGGCGGGGAGTTCCTCGACGCGAACCCCGCATTCGTACGGATGTTCGGCTACACGGTCGAGGAGCTTCGATCCGAGGTCCTGCCGAACGGCAGGCGTCCGGCCGAGCTCGCGATGAACGATGAGCAGTTCCGGGAGATGATGGCCGGCACCCGCGACACGTACGAGCAGGAGAGGCGCTTCACCCGCAAGGACGGGCAGCTCCTGTGGGGGCACGTCGCGGCGGCGCTCCAGCGCGACGATGACGGCAACCCGGAGTTCGCGGTCACGATGATCGAGAACATCACGGAACGGAAGGAAGCCGAGCAGAAGCTCGCGTACCTCGCCTTCCACGACGAGCTCACGGGTCTGACCAACCGCCGCGTTCATGGAGGTGCTCGAGGTCTCCATCGCGCGAGCCCGTCAGCTCGGGTCCGCGGTCGGGGTCATCGTCATGGACCTCGACAACTTCAAGCTCGTGAACGACAGCTGGGCCACGTCGCCGGTGATCGCCTGCTCATCCAGCTCGCCGACCGGTGAGACAGCTCGACCCGAAGCCGACCTGGTTGCGCGCCAGAGCGGCGACGAGTTCCTCCTCTTGTCGGCCGATCTGGTCGGCGGGCCCGCGGTCTCCGATGGCGAGCGAAGCCGCGCTCGCCCTTGTCGAGGAGACGCGCGCTCGCGTGCACGAGCTCTTCAGGAGCCGTTCACCCTCGACGGGGTCGACTTCACCATCAGCGCTTCGCTCGGCATCAGCGTGTTCCCGCGCGACGCGATCGACGGCAAGTCGCTGCTGAGTCATGCCGACGTGGCGATGTATCGATCGAAAGGCGGCGGTCCCGGTGGGACGTGGTGTATTCGACCGACCGCGAGAACCCGATGCGCCGGCTCCGACTCGCCACGCAACTCCGCCAGGCCGTCGAGCGAGAGAGTTGGGAGTTGCACTATCAGCCGATCGTCGACCTGCGTCGACGGCCATCTCCTGGGCGTCGAGGCGCTCGTCCGAGGCGTGACCGACAGGGCGAGCTGATCCCCCCGGCGACTTCATCCCGCTCGCCGAGGAGATCGGTCTGATCGAGGCCATCGGCAACTGGGTGATCGGCGAGATGTGTGGCCAGATCAGGAGTGGAAGGAAGCCGGACTCGAGCTCGAGGTCGCCGTCAACGTGTCTCCCCGGCAGCTGTGGTCGGCCCGGTTCCCCGAGGAGATCCTGCACACGCTGCAAGCGGCCGGCGTGGACCCGCATCGGGTCGTGATCGAGATCACCGAATCGACCGCCATGACGGACCCGGAGCGCACGCGCGAGATCCTGCAGAGCCCTGCACGACGAGGGGTTCCAGATCGCGATCGACGACTTCGGCACCGGGTACTCGTCGCTCGGCCGTCTCAAGCACCTGCCCATCGACATCCTGAAGATCGACCGGTCGTTCGTGAGCGATGCCCATCTGGACCGGGACGCCGGGGGCATGGTCCAGGCGATGGTCCAGCTCGCGAAGAACCTGGGGATGACGCCGCTCGCCGAGGGCGTCGAGACGAGCGAGGAGCTCGCGTTCCTGCGAGCGCTCGACTGCCCGATCGGGCAGGGCTTCCTGTTCTCGCGGCCCGTCCGGGCCGCCGAGATCACGGCGATGCTGACCGACGGCGTCCTCGCTGATCCCGCCGCCATGCGGCTGACGCTCGGCGGGCCGACCCGACGTCCGCCGGGTGCCCGGCGGGCGTTCGCTACCATGCACGGACCATGGCGCAGGTACGACGCCTCCGAGATCGAGCCCAAGTGGCAGCGGGTATGGGACGAGGAGGGCTCTATCGGGCCTCCGACGACCCCGACGACCCGCGGCCGCGGTTCTACGCGCTCGACATGTTCTCGTATCCCTCGGGCGACCTGCACATGGGCCACGCCGAGGCGTTCAGCGGCGGCGACGCCATCGCGCGTTTCCGAGCGTTGCAGGGTTACAACGTCCTGCACCCGATCGGATGGGACGCGTTCGGGCTGAACGCCGAGAACGCGGCGATCAAGCGCCAGATCCACCCCAAGGAATGGACGTACGCGAACATCGACCAGCAGGCGGCGTCCTTCAAGCGGATGGGCATGTCGTTCGACTGGTCCCGGCTGCTGCGGACGTGCGACCCCGAGTACTACCGGTGGACCCAGTGGCTGTTCCTGCGGTTCTTCGAGCGAGGGCTGGCCTACCGGAAGAACGCGCCCGTCAACTGGTGCCCCCACGACCAGACGGTGCTGGCGAACGAGCAGGTGATCGCCGGGCGCGTGCGAGCGCTGCGGCACGATGGTCGAGCGGCGCGACCTGACCCAATGGTTCTTCAAGATCACCGACTACGCGCAGCGGCTGTTGGACGACATGGAAACGCTCGAGGCGTGGCCGGAGCGCGTGCTGACGATGCAGCGCAACTGGATCGGCCGGAGCGAGGGCGCGCGGGTCACGTTCACGATCGAGGAGACCGGCGACACGGTCGAGGTGTTCACGACGCGCCCGGACACGCTGTGGGGCGTCACGTTCTTCGTGTTCTCGGTCGAGCATCCGCTGGTGAAGCAGCTGGCCGAGCTGGGCGGCACGTGGAGCGACGTCGAGCCGCTGGTCGAGAAGGTCCGGAACACCCCGCTGACGTTCCGCGAGCAGGCCGACACCACGGAGGGCGTCGCCCTCGGCGTGCATGCGGTCAACCCGGTGAACGGCGAGCGGATCCCGTGCTTCGTGGCGCCCTACGTGCTGATGGAGTACGGCACCGGCGCGATCATGGCCGTGCCGGCGCACGACGAGCGGGACTTCGCGTTCGCCCGCGCGCACGGCCTGTCCGATCCGCGTCGTGATCCAGCCCGAGGGGCGAGACCCGTCGATCCCGACGCGATGACCGAGGCGCTACCCCGGCGAGGGCGTCATGGTGAACTCGGGACCGTTCGACGGCGAGCGCACGCCCGCGTCCATCGCGAAGGTCGCCGCCTGGCTCCGCGAGGAGGGGCGCGGCGAGCCGGCCGTCACGTTCCGGCTGCGCGACTGGTTGCTGAGCCGCCAGCGGTACTGGGGCGCGCCGATCCCGATCGTGCACTGCGCGACGTGCGGCGAGGTGGCGGTGCCCGACGACGAGCTGCCGGTGCTGCTGCCCGACGACGTCGACTTCCAGCCGGGGGGAGAGTCGCCGCTGGCGCGCCACCCGTCGTGGTCGAAGGTCGCCGTGCCCGACGTGCGGCGGCGATGCCCGAGCGCGACACCGACACCATGGACACGTTCGTGGACTCTTCCTGGTACTTCTTCCGCTACTGCTCACCGGGGTTCGAGGGCGGGCCGTTCCGGCGCGAGGACGTCGACCGATGGATGCCGACCGACCAGTACACCGGGGGGGTCGAGCACGCGATCCTGCACCTGCTTGTACTGCCGGTTCTTCACGAAGGCGCTCTACGACTTCGGGCTGGTCGGGTTCACCGAGCCGTTCCCTCGGCTGATGAACCAGGGCCAGGTGATCTACGACGGGGCGTCCATGTCCAAGACCCTGGGCAACGTCGTCGAGCCCATGCCGCTCGTGGAACGCTGGGGCGCCGACTCGATGCGCTTGATCATGTTGTTCGCCGGTCCGTTCGAGGACGACATCGACTGGAAGCTGATCGCCGGGGATCCGAACAAGCGGCCGGGCGTGACCGCGTGGCTGGGCCGGGTCTTCGCCGTGACGGACGAGGCGGTGGCGCGCGGCGCCGGCGCGCGATGAGCCCGACGCGCTGCGACGCCTGACGCATCGGACGATCAAGGGCGTGACCGAGGACCTCGAGCGGTTCAGGTTCAACACCGCGATCTCGAAGCTGCAGGTGCTGACGAACGAGATGCGGACGGCGCTGGACGCGCGGCGGCGGAGCGCTGCGACGCCGCGACGCGTCGCTGGCGCAGATGCTGGCGCCGTTCGCGCCGTACGCGGCCGAGGAGCTGTGGAGGGAGGTGCTGGGGAACGGGTCGTCGGTCCACGTGTCGTCGTGGCCGAGCTATGACCCGTCCCTCGCCGCGGAGGACACGGTGACGCTCATCGTCCAGGTGGATGGCAAGGTGCGCGACAAGATCGAGGTGGCTTCGGATGCCTCCGAGGACCTGTGTCTGGAGCGCGCCCGGTCCTCCGAGGCGGCGCGACGGGCGATCGGGGATCGGGCGATCGCCAAGGAGATCGTGCGGGCACCCAAGCTCGTGAACTTCGTCACCGCACGCTGACGTCGCTCGCCGGTGTGACTCCGGTCACGGAAGGGCGCGGCCCGCGCGGGTAGCGTCCGGCGCATGTCGATCCGCGAGCGGCTCGATCAGCTCTCACGCGGGGAACTCACGGGGCTCGCGATCGTCGTCGTGGCGACGCTGCTCGGTGCGGGTCTCTGGTACATGCGGTCACTGCCTCGCCCGGTCGACATCGCGGCGCCGGCCGGTGCCGTGTCGCCCGCCGTGTCGCCGGTCGCCGGCCTCACGGGGTCGGCGTCGCCGAGTCCCACATCGATCATCGTCGACGTCGCCGGATGGGTGCGTCGTCCCGGCGTCTACGAGTTCGCGGCGGGCGATCGCGTGATCGACGCGGTGGATCGCGCCGGTGGCGCCAGGAACGGCGCCGACCTCACGTCGTTGAACCTCGCGGCTCCGCTCGCAGACGGCACGCAGATCGTCGTCCCGAGGCCCGGCGCGACGACGGCACCCGGCACGTCGACGTCCGACACCGGGACCGGCGGCGGGACGACGCTGATCAACATCAACACGGCGAGCGAGACGGACCTCGAGGCGCTGCCCGGCGTCGGTCCGGTCACGGCGGCGGCCATCATCGACTACCGCACGCAGAACGGTCCCTTCTCCGCCGTAGACGACCTGATCGACGTGAGCGGGATCGGGCCCTCGACCCTCGAACAGATCCGCCCCTTCGCCACGGTATGAACGCGTGGGCGCTGCCGACGGCCGCGGCGGCGTTCTGGGCGGGACTGCTCGCGTGGGAGGTCCACCCACCGTGGGCCCGTCCATGGATGGGGATGGCGCTGGGGCTCGCCGCTATCGCGGGCGCGTGGCTCGCGGCTCCACGCGTGACGGCGGACGAGGACCCGCTGCGCGAGGCGGGGCTGGCCGAGCGAGAGGACGGGTCCGTCGCGGCCGTCGCCGCGCCGAGAGCGGTCGGCGGATCGCCGCTCATCGCGGTCGTGCTGGTGTTGGTCGGTCTCGTGCTCGTCGGGGCCGGATGGTCGGGCGTCCGCGGATCGTGGCTCGATGGTTCGCTGCTGGCCCGGCTCGCGCCGCGCCGCGTGACGGTGATCGGTGCGCTCCACACAGATCCCGAGCCCGGCGCGTTCGGATGGCACGCCACGCTCGACGTCACGCGGGTCGAGTGGTCCGGCGGCGCCGCGTCGCTGCGCGGATCCCTGTGGCTGAGCGCAGAGGACGATCCGCGGGGCTGGGTGCGCGGAGACATCGTCCGGGCCGAAGGCGTGATCCGACGGCCCGACGACCCGGGCTTCCGCGACTCGCTCGCTCACCAGGGGATGGTCGTCGAGCTGAACGGCGACGCCGTCGAACGGCTTGGGCCGTCATCGAGCCCGTTCATCCGTGCGGCGCAGGTGTTCCGAGCCTTCGTCGGCCGGTCCATCGCGCGCCTGTTCCCGGCGCGAGAGGCGGGCCTGCTCCTCGGGTTGGCATTGGGCGACGCGTCCCAGCTGGACGCCGGGATGATGCGCGATTTCCAGGCGAGCGGGCTCGGGCACCTGCTGGTGGTGTCGGGTGAGAACGTCGCCATGGTGCTGGCGCCGATCCTCGGGCTGGCCTCGCTCCTTCGCCTGACCCGGTGGCCCCGGTTCAGCCTGGGCGTCGGTACCGTCGCGTTCTTCGTCGTGATGACCGGTGCCGAGCCGTCGGTGATGCGCGCGGGCGTGATGGCCACGATCGCGCTCGTGGGCGTGCTGATCGGAAGGCCGCGCGCGACGGGCTCGATCCTGGCCGCGGCGGTCCTCGTGCTCGTGATCCTCGACCCGTGGCTCGTGTGGTCCATCGGGTTCCAGCTCTCGGTGGCGGCCACGGCCGGGATGGTGGCGCTGGCGTCCCCGATCGGGGACCGCCTCAAACGGTTCGTGCCGGCTCCCGTCGCCCTCGCCGCGGGCACCACGCTCGCCGCGCAGCTCGGCGTGACACCGCTCCTGTTGTTCCATTTCCACGAGGTCCCTGGCGTCACGATCATCGCGAACCTCATGGCGTTCCCCGCGGTCTCGCCGGCGTTGCTGTTGGGGCTCGTCGCCGCGGCGATCGGGCTCGTGTCGGTGGGGGCCGGTCATCTGCTCGCCGCGCTCGCCCTGATGCCGATGCGCTACCTGGAATGGGTCGCGGATCGTCTGGCGAAAGCGCCCGTCGGCCACGTGACGTCGGGCGGCGGTCCGGCGGTGCTGATCCTCGGTGGCGCCGCGGTGGTGGCGCTCGCTTGGGCGTTGCATCGGCGGTGGCGTCCGCCGCGCCCCGTGATCGTGCTGGCGGTGGCGGCGCTCCCGCTCGTGGTCTGGTCCTCGGCGCTCGGCGTCGGCGCGCCGTCGGGGTTGGTCGTGCGGTTCTTCGACGTCGGGCAGGGCGACGCGGCGCTCGTGACGTCGCCGGGCGGCGTGCACATGCTCGTCGACGGGGGGCCGGACCAGGAGGAGGTCGCGACGGACATCGCCGCTTTGGGCGTCAAGCGTCTGGACGTCGTGGTGGCCACGCATCCCCACGCCGACCACATCATCGGGTTGCCGAACGTGCTGGGCCGCGTGCCGGTCGGTCTGGTGCTCGAGCCCGGGTGTCCGGACACGTCGGCGATCCAGGCCGAACTGGATGTCGCCATCGCCGACGAGCACGTCGCCGGTCCGCTACCCGCGCGCCGGGGACTCCTTCACGGTCGGCGATCTCCGTCTGGACGTGTTGTCCCCGGACCGTTGCTGGACGGGGACGAACTCCGACCCGAACAACGACTCGTTGGTGATCATGCTGCACTACCGCGAGGACACGGTGCTATTCGGTGGAGAGCCGGAGCAACCGGCACAACAGGTGCTGCTGGACGAGCACGCGCCGATCCACGCGGAGCTGTTGAAGGTGCCGCACCACGGTGCGGCGACGTCCCTCCCCGAGTTCTTCCAGGCCGTCGCCGCCGAACTGGCGGTGATCTCCGTGGGCCAGCCGAACGACTACGGCCACCCCGTGCCGTCCACGCTTCAGGCGATCGCCGCCACCGGCGCTCAGATCTGGCGGACCGACCAGCACGGCGACATCGTCGTGACGTTCGGGTCCGCTGGTGTGCAGGTCACGACCGATCATTGATCGCATGGCGCCTACAATCGCCACCATGTCAACGAAGGCTTCGACCAGACGCTGGTTCGACCGTCGGGCCGGAAGCTACGAGGGTGGCTTCACGGCTCGGTGGCGGGATCCAGTTCAGCGTGGCTCACTCGACGCGCTCGGACTCACCGCCGAGGATCGGTTGCTCGACGTCGGATGCGGAACCGGCGCGGCATCGAGAGCGGCCGCCGACCAGGCGGCCTCCGTCGTCGGCATCGATCTGTCCCCCGAGATGATCCGTCAGGCCGTCGACCTCGCGGAAGGTCTCGAGAACGTGCGATTCGAGGTCGCCGACGCAGAGCAGCTTCCGTTCGGCGATCGCGAGTTCACGGCCGTGCTCTGTTCCAACTCGTTCCATCATTATCCCGATCCTCTTCAAGCGGTTCGAGAGATGGCTCGCGTCCTCGCTCCGAACGGTCGCCTCGTCATCGGTGATGCGTGTGCCGATCTCGCGACCGCTCGCTTCGCGGATCGGTTGCTCCGTTGGTTCGAGCCGGGGCATGTGCGGCTCTACCGATCAACCGAGCTTGGATCGTTCCTGCACAGAGCCGGGCTTTCGCAGGTGATGCTTCGAAGGTTGTCGGGGGGCGGCTTGGCGATCGTGCGCGGGACCATGGCGGAGCGGGAGTAGTCGCCAGCATGTGCGAGCCGCCGCCTCTCAGTCAGACGCCGTCGAGGATCCCGCGCAACGTGGCGGTGTAGGCGTCGAGCGCCTGGTGTCCGGCACGAGTGAGCGTGACCGAGGTGCCGGCGGATGGACCTGCGTCGCTCTTCTCGGTGATCAGGTAGCCGGCGTCCTCGAGCTTGCGGAGGTGGGTGATGAGGTTGCCCGGTGTGAGGTCGAGCATCCGCTGCAGGCGCGGGAAGGACAGTGAGTCTCCCTCGCGCAGCGCTGCGAGCGTGACGACGATCCGCAGGCGGGCCGGTGCATGGATCAACGGGTCGAGCGCGACGTCGCTCATAGTCGGCGGAGCTGGACGTACTGGGAGACGCCGAGGACCAGGAACCCGATGAACCCGGCGACGCCGAGTACACCCCAAGCCCCTGCCGGTCCGAAGAACGCCGCGGTGGTCCCGATCACGAGCACCGCGAATCCTGGGCCATCTGTCCCCACCGCTCACGACCGGCGGAGAATGCGGCGAACGCCGCGCCGACGACGAGCCACGGCGCGGCGGCATCGAACACGCCGTACACGATGGCGTTGCTGAAGCCGTTGGCCTTGAGCGCGCCGTCGAAGACGTAGACCGCGATCCACGGCACGCCGATCGCGAGGCCGCGGATGGCGTCCTCGCGACGCGACGGACCGCGGACGCCATGGGTGGCGCGGCGGTACGTCGTCGCGCTCACCACCACCGAGACCGCGACGATGCCGTAGACCCAGCCGATCACGGCGAGGCTCGGTCCGACGTAGGGGTCCTGGTGACGCACGGAGAGCCACAGCATGCCGTAGGCCCCGAGCAGCACGAACGCCCCGACCAGGTAGAGCAGCGGTGTGGTCTGCTCGAAACCCCGGCGCGCCTTGCGCCGCGTGCTGACGAGCAGGTCGGCGGCATCGCTGGGGTCGAACCGGTCGTCGTCATCGCCGACCGGAGAGGTGGAAGGGATGTCGTGCGAGCCGTTCATAGTGGCCTCCGTCCCGGACTTTGTGATGCAAAGTTACATCTGTTTGCACTGCAAAGTCAAGGGTTCGTCGCCCAGGGTTGTTCGCAGGTCAGGGGATCTCTGTACGATCCGACCGATGAGTCCGGCCAAGAACCCGTCCGTCACCCTGCTCTGGGGGGAGGACGAGTTCCTGCTCAGGGAGCGGGCGCTCGAGCTGCTCGGCGACCGCAGGCCGACCGAGGTCGACGCCGCCGAGTGGCGCGGCAACGAGCTCCAGGACCTCGCCACTCCTTCGCTGTTCGGCGAGCCCCGGGCGCTCCTGATCGCGGACGCGAAGAGCCTGCCCAAGGAGGCGCTGGCCGAGCTTGCGGCGTACCTCGCCTCACCGGATCCGGACGCGCCGCTCGTGATCTGCGCGCAGGTCGGCGATCGAGCCAAGGTGCCGGCGGCGCTGGACAAGCTGGTCAAGCCGGTCGGGCAGGTGCTCGAGGTGAAGATCGCCCGCAAGGACCTGGAGCCGTGGTTGATGCAGCGCGCCAAGCGTGACGGAGCTGGACGTGACGCCCTCCGGCGGTGCACGCGCTCGTCGAGATCCTCGGCGAGGAGCCGGGGCAGCTCGTCGCCGCCCTCAGGCAGCTCGGCTCGGCGTACACCGGCCAGCGAGTCACCCCACAGATCGTCGCGAGGCAGTTCCGCGGGCTCGGCGAGCAGAAGGTGTGGGACCTGTGCGATCGGGCGTTCGCCAAGGACCTCCCGGGTGCGATCCGCTCGTGGCGTTCCCTGGAGGAGGGCCGCGACGACGCGCTCATGGTGCTCGGCGGCATCGCGAGCAGGCTCCGCGACCTGATGAGGGTGCGGGCGCTGCCCGACCGGATGCCCCCGGCGGAGCTGGCGCGCGCGGCCGGGACTCCGGTTCGACTGGCAGGCCCGGCGCTACCAGCAGCAGGCACGGAACTTCTCGATGGGACAGCTCATCAACCTGCACGAACGCCTGGTCGAGGCGGACCGCGCCATGAAGTCAGGCGCGAGCGCCGACGTGGTCATGCCCACCCTGGTCACGGCCATCGCCGCGACCTGAACGAGGGCCGTTCGGACGTTCGGATCGAAGGGTGTGGCTACTCGGCGGCGGCCGAGGCGCCGACCTTGTTCGCGGCCTTCGCCAGGCGGGACTTGCGGCGGGCCGCGGTCCGCTTGTGGACGATGCCCTTCGACGCGGCCTTGTCCAGCGCGCGGCTGGTCTCGAGCGCCAGGGCGGTCGCGGCCTCGGCGTCGCCCGATGCGACGGCGGTGCGGACCTTCTTCGTCGAGGTCTTGAGCGACGTGCGGACGGCCTTGTTCTTCTCCGCGCGCTTGTCGTTCTGCTTGTTCCGTTTGATCTGGGACTTGATGTTCGCCATGAGTGTCCGATGCTACCAGCAGCCTCGGAACGTGCCCCCGCGCTGGTCCTGGGCCTGCCTGCCCGTACCATGGAGTCCTCGTGACGGACATCTCCCACATCCGCAACTTCTGCATCGTGGCGCACATCGACCACGGCAAGTCCACGCTGGCCGACCGCCTGCTGGAGCTGACCCACACCGTCGAGGGCCGGGACATGCGAGCGCAGTACCTGGACAAGATGGACCTGGAGCGCGAGCGCGGGATCACGATCAAGGCCCAGGCCGTGCGGCTGCTGCACGAGGGCTTCGAGCTGAACCTGATCGACACGCCCGGCCACGTGGACTTCACGTACGAGGTCTCGCGGTCCCTGGAGGCCTGCGAGGGAGCCGTTCTGCTCGTCGATGCCGCGCAGGGGATCGAGGCGCAGACCCTGGCGAACTTCCACCTGGCGCGCGACGCCGGCCTGGTCATCGTGCCCGCGCTGAACAAGATCGACCTGCCGGCCGCCGAGCCCGATCAGCGCGCGAAGGAGCTCGCGGACCTGCTGGACCGCGACCCCGACGACATCCTGCGGATCTCGGCGAAGTCGGGCGCGGGTGTGAAGGAGCTGCTCGCCGCGATCGTCGCCCAGGTCCCGCCGCCGGTCGGGCGACGCCGACGCGCCGCTCCGCGCGCTGATCTTCGACTCGATGTTCGACCCGTACCGCGGCGTCATCACCTACATCCGCGTGAAGGACGGCTCGCTGCCCTCTCGCGAGCGGATCCGCCTGATGGCGACGCGCGTCGAATCGGAGGCCGAGGAGGCGGGGGTCATGGCGCCGGAAGCCACGCCGGTCGATGTGCTCGGACCGGGCGAGGTCGGCTACCTGGTGACCGGGCTGCAGAGAAGTGCACCAGGCGAAGGTCGGCGACACGATCACGCTCGCCGGCAAACGCGGTGCGACCGAACCGCTCCCGGGCTACCGCGAGCCCAAGCCCATGGTCTGGTCGGGGCTGTTCCCGGCCGAGGGCGGCGACTACGCGGAGCTGCGGGAGGCGCTGGATCGCCTGAAACTGTCCGACGCCGCCCTCCAGTACGAGCCCGAGACGTCCATGGCGCTCGGCTTCGGGTTCCGGTGCGGGTTCCTGGGATTGCTCCACATGGACATCGTGAAGGAGCGTCTGGAGCGTGAGTTCGACCTGGAGCTGATCGCGACCGCGCCGAACGTGGAGTTCCGCGTGATCCGCGGTGACGACGTGCTGGTCGTGCACAACCCGGCGGAGATGCCGGTGCCGGGGACGTACGACATGGTCGAGGAGCCGATCGTGTTCGCCACGATCATCACTCCCGCCGACTTCGTGGGCACGGTGCTCGACATCTGCGAATCGCGCCGCGGCGAGCAGGTCGACATGTCGTTCCTGACGCCCGAGCGGGCGGAGATCCACTACGTGCTGCCGCTCGCCGAGATCGTGTTCGACTTCTTCGACGCGTTGAAGTCGCGGACCCGCGGCTACGCGTCGCTCGACTACGAGCCGTGGGGGTACCAGGAGGCCGATCTGGTCCGCGTCGACGTGCTGCTTGCACGGCGAACCGATCGACGCGTTCAGCTCGGTGGTGCACCGCTCGAAGGCGGCGACGTACGGCCGGCAGATGGTGGAGCGGCTGCGCGAGCTCATCCCTCGGCAGCTGTTCGACGTGGCGATCCAGGCGGCGATCGGTTCGCGGATCGTGGCGCGCGAAACCGTGAAGGCCAAGCGCAAGGACGTCCTGGCCAAGTGCTACGGCGGCGACATCACGCGCAAGCGCAAGCTGCTCGAGGAGCAGAAGCGCGGCAAGGCGCGGATGCGTCGCGTCGGCCGGGTGGACGTGCCGCAGGAAGCGTTCATCGCGGCGTTGCGCGTGGACGATGGCGGGGCAAGGGAGAAGAAGAAGTGAGCGACGTCGGGATCTACGTCCACGTGCCGTTCTGCCTGACGCGCTGCGGCTACTGCGACTTCAACGCGTACGCGGGGCTGGATCACCTGGCACCTCGATACGTGCAGGCGCTCCTGGCGGAGGCCGGTCTTGCCGCGCCCGCGTGGGCGGACGACGAGGTCGTGTCGATCTTCTTCGGGGGAGGCACGCCGACGACGTTGGACGTCGCCGACCTGAAGGGCGTGCTGACGCACGTCCGCGACCGGTTCTCGGTGCGCGAGGACGCCGAGGTGTCGATCGAGGCGAACCCCGACACGGTGGATATCGCAGAAGCTGGACGGCTTGCTCGCCGCCGGGTTCGACCGGTTGTCGATGGGCGCGCAGTCGTTCGACCGCGGCGTGCTCGAGGCGCTCGAGCGCCTGCACTCGCCGGACAGCGTGCGACGGGCGTTCGTCGCCGCCCGCGCCGCCGGCTACGAGAACGTGAACCTCGACCTCATCTACGGCGCGGACGGCGAGGGCCTGGACTCGTGGGAGCGGACGCTGGAGCAGGCGATCGACCTGTCGCCGGAGCACATCAGCGCGTACGCGCTCACGATCGAACCGGCGACGGCGCTCGGTCGCAAGGTGTCGGCGGGCGCGGTCCCGGCGCCCGATCCCGACCTGCAGGCCGACATGTTCTCGGCCGCGTGCGATCTGCTGCGCGGCGCCGGGTATCAGCACTACGAGGTCTCGAACTGGGCGAAGCCCGGGTACGAGTGCCGCCACAACCTGGGGTACTGGGAGCGTCGTTCGTACGTCGGCCTCGGCGCGGGCGCGCACTCGTTCCGCGACGACCGCCGCTGGTGGAACGTCCGTCCGCCCGAGGAGTACATGGAGCGCGTCGAGGGTGGGCAGCTGCCGACCGGCGGCGACGAGCGGCTGGACCCGTCGGACGCCTACTTGGAAGAGGTGTTCCTCCGGTTGCGGATCCTGCAGGGCATCCCGTCGTCGTGGGTCGACGCGGACCGCGCGCTGCCGTTCCTGGAAAGCGGACTGCTGCAAGAAGATGAGGGCTCGTTGGTCCCAACGGAGCGCGGGATGCTCCTGCTGAACGAGCTCGTCCTCGCGCTCGCCGCGAACTAGCCGCTCGGTTGCACCGGCGCGCCGCACATCGAATCGCCGCCGCCGTCGGGGAACGCGGTCTCCTCACCGGGCACGTCATAGGAGTCCTCGAACGCCGACCGGAGCTCGGCGCCGATCACGTGGTACCCGTGCTCCGAGATGTGCCAGCTGCCGGGGCCGGTCGGGAACGCCTGCCATTCCGTCACGAGCGGGGGCGACGTGCGGCTCGTGCACGACACGCCGAAGACTTCCGGTCCGTTCCCTCCCCAGTTGTTCACGCTCCCCCAGCTGAACGTCGCCGGGTCGCCATTCGCGTCGACGAACGGGATCACCGCGAGCGAGCCACCGGGCGGGGTCGTAATGCCCCACAGCTGGATGCGTTTCGTCCCGTCGTCGGCTCGGTCGACAACGATCGCGATCTCAGGAAGTCCGTCACCGTTCACATCGGGTGTCGCGAACGGCGCACAGCCGCCGCGACAGGCAAGCGGGCCGCCCACGGCGTCGGCCTTGCCGTCGCTATCCAGATCGACGGCGAGGATACTCCGTAGACGTCCCGGGCGCGGGACACGTTCCGATGTCGCTCATCTTGGTGGCGACGGACGCCGTGTCCGTGCTGCCGTTCCCATCGAAGTCGGCGGACAGGCTCTGCATGTCGCACACGGGGAAGCCGAGACCGAGATCCACAGGCCCGGTGACTGGGGGGGCGAGGGTGAAGCGACCGACGTCGAAGGGATCGCCTGCCATGCAGGATCGACCGCGTGGCGCGCGACCAGGGTGAGATCGGAGCCGCCCGACCGCATCGTGTAGACGTCCGTTCCTCCGGCCCACGTTCGGTCGAAGACGATGCGCGTTCCGTCCGGCGACCAAGAAGCGTTCTGGTCCAGGCTCGACCCGTCCGTGAGCTCGACGGGTGAAGCGTCGGGATCCGGTGGCATGGCCATCAAGGCTGCCCCTGAGGGTGTGCTTCGAGAGAAGAGGAGCTGGTTGCCGTCCGAGGACCACGCTGGCGAGAGTTCGCTCGCGCCGACCGAGTGCGTGATGTTCACCTGGCTGACACCGTCGACGTCGGTGATCCATAGGTCGTAATTGCGTTGAGCCCCACTCGCGTCGCTGGGTGCGGAGAACGCGATCTTCGTGCCGTCGGGCGACCATGTGAGACCGGTCGCCACATCGATCCTGGTGTCCTCGAGGACTGCGGGCAGCGATCCGTCGAGGTCACCGACGTAGATCCCACTATCCGTGGCAGCGAATGCGAGCTGCGTGCCATCCGGCGACCACGAGGGTGCAACCGCCGCGACATGGTGAGGAGAGAACTCCCTAAGTCCCGTTCCGTCGATCTCGATCAGCCAGATGGACGAGCCATCCGCCCCGGTGCGCACGAACGCCACCGTACGGCCGTCGGGGGAAACCGAGGGATCCGTGTCGCTCGCGGAACGATCAGTGGTGAGCTTGCGGGCGCCCGATCCGTCGGCGTTCACCACCCAGAGGTGTTGACCCGCGTTGCGGGCCTCCGAGTAGACGATCACCCCGTTCCGCAGGTCGGACGCCGGCGCCACCCCGGGACCCGGCTTGGTGAACACGCTGGAGAGCACCGCGACGCCGCCGAGGGTCCCCGCGATCACGACGACGGCGAGCGCCACGCTTTGCACCTTCCGGGCACGGGCTCGGCGCGTCAGTCGGCCGTCGATCCTCGATGAGACGTCGTTGACGTTGACCGGCCTGACAGTTCGCCGGAGCTCGTTCCGCAGATACTCGTCAAGGTCGGGCATCGTTCGACACCTCCATGTCGACGGCTTGAGGGTGGTTGCGAGTGAAGCGCGCGCCCGAGAGAGCTCGCTCTTCACGGTTCCCTCGTTGATCCGCAGGGTGGCCGCCGTCTCCGATGTGTTCAGGTCGAGCAGGTATCGAAGCACGACGACCTCGCGCTGGCGGCGGGGAAGCGGCGCGACTGCCCGCTCGATGTCGACGGTGTCACCGGAGGATCTGCTCCGGCATGACCAAGGTCGGGACGCCCAGGCGATGCCGCGCGCGGCGCTCTGCCATCTTGCGGCGCACACCGCTCCTGCTGACGTTCAGTGCGACGGTTGCGACCCATGAGCCGAGCGAATCGATCGCCTCACCCTTCATCGTTCGCTCCCATGCGCGCACCAGCGCTTCCTGAACGGCGTCCTCGGCTGCGGGGCGGCTCCCGCTGACCAGCGCCACGGCCGCCACCAGGCGCGCGTAGTCCGCCGCCAGGAATTCCCTGAAGTCTGCGTCCTCGATCAGCCGGATCCTCCCTGCGTCCAAGCGTAGGACGCCTTGGGTCGAGTTCGGTTGTCGTCGGCCTATCGGAAAGGACGCGGTACCGTTGCGGGAGGCCTCTGCCGATCTCGGTGAGGTCCACCCCACTCGTCGTGATCGAATCCACCAGCGTGAGAACCCTCAGCGAACCGGCGGCCCCGGCGTCGAAGCGACCGGACACGCCTCCGTTCCGCGGGGCGGTCGTCGGCGTGTTGACCGCGCTCTTCGCGCTGGGGATCGCCGAGGTCGTCGCCTCGTTCATCGACGACCAGTCCTCGCCGCTCGTCGCCGTCGGCAGCGCGATGATCGACGCGACGCCCGAATGGCTGAAGTCGTTCGCCATCCGCACGTTCGGCGTGAACGACAAGCGCGCGTTGATCGTCGGGATGATCGTCGTGATCCTCATCCTCGCGGCGGTCCTGGGGATCGCGTCGATCCGTCGGCCGTGGATCGGGCGGACGGGGCTCTGGGTCCTCGCGGCCGTGGGCGCGGTCGCGGCATTCAAGCGTCCGACCGGCAGCGTGCTGTCCGTCGTGCCCTCGATCGTCGGCGCGTTCGCAGGGTCGTACGCGTTGACCTGGCTCCTCAAAGCGGCCCAGCCGGCGGTCGTCCCACGCGAAGACGGTCCGCTCGAGACGCCGGGCGAGCTCGACCGGCGCCGGTTCCTGTTCGCCTCCCTCACGATCGGCGGAGCGGCCGTCGTCGCCGGCGGACTGGGCAGGTTCATCAGCTCGCGGCGCTTCGGCGTGGCCGAGGCCGCGCGCGACGCGCTGACGATCCCGGCGCCGACCGACGTGGCGCCGCCGCCCCCGGCCGGCTTCGACACACCGGGTCTCTCGCCGTTCATCACGCCCAACGCCGACTTCTACCGTGTGGACACCGCGCTCGTGGTCCCGCGGGTCGACACCGACGGCTGGCGCCTGACGATCCACGGCATGGTCGACCACGAGATGGAGCTGACGCTCGACGACCTGATGGCGCGCGACCTGATCGAGCGGGACATCACGCTGACGTGCGTGTCGAACGAGATCGGCGGTCCCTACATCGGGAACGCCCGCTGGGTCGGGGCTCCGCTCAAGCCGTTGCTGGAGGAGGCCGGCGTCCACCCGGATGCCGACCAGATCGTGTCGCGGTCGGTCGACGGCTTCACGGTGGGAACGCCGACGTCCGTCGCGATGGACGGCCGCGACGCGATGCTCGCGGTCTCGATGAACGGCGAGGTCCTGCCGTTCACCCACGGGTTCCCCGTCCGCATGATCGTGCCCGGGTTGTACGGCTACGTGTCGGCGACGAAATGGATCACCGACATCGAGCTCACGACGTTCGATGCGTACGACGCGTACTGGGTGCAGCGCGGCTGGGCGCAGCAGGCGGCGATCAAGACGGAGTCCCGGATCGACACCCCGCGATCGAACGCGAAGGCCGGCACGGTGATGGTGGCCGGCGTCGCGTGGGCCCAGCACCGCGGCATCGAACGGGTCGAGGTCCGCGTGGACGACGGCGAGTGGAACGATGCGACCCTCTCCGCGCAGGACACGACCGACACCTGGCGCCAGTGGCGATGGCCGTGGCAGGCGACCGCGGGGAGCCACACGCTCCAGGTCCGCGCGACGGACGCGACGGCGCGACGCAGCCGGAGCAGCCGCTGCCGCCGTTCCCGGACGGGGCCACCGGCTGGCACACGGTGAGCGTCACCGTCGGCTGATCGAGGGAGTCGTTAGCACTCCGAGCGCGGGAGTGCTACGTATCATGGGGTCATGGTCGAACGGGGAGAGCTCGGTCCGCGCAAGTCGGCGGTCCTGCACGCGATCGTGGAGGAGTACGTCCGCAGCGGCGAGCCGGTGGGCAGCGAGACGATCGCGGAGCGGGCCGGGATCGGCGTGTCCAGCGCCACCATCCGCAACGAGATGGCCGCGCTCGAGGAGCTCGGCTACCTGACCCACCCGCACACCAGCGCGGGACGGATCCCCACCGACATCGGCTACCGGCACTTCGTGGATTCGCTCCCGGCCGGCGGCCGCCTGCGGGACGCGCAGCGTCGCGCGATCGCGAGCTACTTCGCCGAGGCGATCCTGGATCTCGAAGAGGTCCTGAAGGGGAGCGTGCAGCTGCTCTCGCGCCTGACGCAGTACGCCGGCCTCGCCGTGCCGCCGTCCGTGGCCGAGGAGCCCATCGTCCGGCTGGAGCTGATCGACATGGGGCCGACCATGATGGTGCTCGCCGTCGGTCAGCACGGCCGCGTCGACAAGCGGATCCTCGATCGCCCCGAGTCGCTGGACGACCGCGCGCTCCGCGAGACCGAGCGCCGGCTCGGCGAGCTCCGAGGCCTGACCTACACGGAGGCGCAGGCACGGCTGTTGAAGCTCGCCGCCGAGGACGCCCGGGAGCACCGCGACCTGCTGCTCGACGTCGCGGAGACGCTGCGTACGGCGCAGCACGGTGAGAGCGGCGGCCACGTCGTGGTGGGCGGCGTCTCCAACCTCGCCGATGAGGCGCAGGCGTGGCGCCGGGAGACGCTCCGTCGGCTGTTCGAGACGCTGGAGCGCGAGCAGGAGATCATGCACGTCCTGCAGGACGTGAGCGCGGGCTCGGCCGAGCTGGCGGTGACGATCGGCACCGAGCACCCGAGCACCGGCGAGTGGGACGCGTCGCTCGTCACGGCGCCGTTCAAGGTGGGGGATGCGACCGCTCGGCACGATCGGCGTGGTCGGGCCGACCCGGATGGACTACCTGTCGGCGATGGCGTCGGTCCGCGCGGTGGCGCGGCGGCTGTCGGAGCTCGCGACGGAGCTCGACGGATAGCGGATGGCTGCGGTCCGGGACCTGTACGAGATCCTCGGCGTCCAGCGCGACGCGTCGCCGGACGAGATCAAGCGCGCCTACCGGGCGCTCGCGCGCGAACATCACCCGGACGTGAGCTCGGCGCCGGAGGCGGAGGAGCGGTTCAAGGAGATCGTGGGCGCGTACGAGATCCTCTCCGACCCGCAGAAGCGCCAGCAGTACGACACGTTCGGCCAGGCCGGTGGGCCGTCGGGTGCCGGGTTCAACGACATCCAGGACATCTTCGACATGTTCTTCGGCGGTGGATTCGGCGGAACGCGGCGCGGTCGCCGTCCGACGCGAACCCGGCGGGGCGAGGACCTGTCGACGATCCTGACGTTGTCCTTCACGGAGGCGGCGTTCGGCGTCCGCCAGGAGTTGCAGCTGGATCGGATGGCCGTGTGCCAGACGTGTCTGGGCAACGGCGCGCAACCCGGGACGGCGCCGGTCGCGTGCCGGACCTGTCACGGGAGCGGCGAGCTCCAGCAGATGCGCAGGAGCATCTTCGGCACGGTGATGACCGCATCGCCCTGCCCGACGTGCGAGGGAACGGGCCAGGAGATCCCCGACAAGTGCGAGACGTGTTTCGGCGAGGGGCGCGTGCGGAAGGCCGAGACCGTCGTGGTCGACGTTCCCGCCGGCGTCGCCGACGGGATGGAGCTCCGAGTGGGCGGCTCCGGGAACGAGGGCCGGGCGGGCGGGTCGTCGGGCGACCTCTTCGTCGGGATCCGCGTCGAGCCGTCGCTGGCGTTCGACCGCCGCGGACAGGACCTGTTCGCGATCGCCGATGTCTCCGTCACCCAGGTGACGCTCGGCGCCGACATCGAGATCGAAACGCTCGATGGGGCGGAGCATCTCCGCATCGAGGCCGGGACGGAGTCCGGCACGGTGATCAGGTTGCGCGGCAAGGGCGTGCCGAACATCAACCGCCGCGGCCGGGGCGACCTCTACGTCACGGTCCACGTGATCACGCCGACGGACCTCTCCCGTGAGGAGCGCAAGCTCATCGAGCAGCTCGCCCAGATCCGGGGCGAGGTCACGTCGAAGCGCGAGCCCGCGCGGACCGAGCTCAGGCGACCTGATGACTGACTCCTCCGCTCACCTGAGGCGTTAGGCTTCGACGCATGGCCGACAGGGCATACGACGCGGAGTGCATCTTCTGCAAGATCGCCGCGCGCGAGGTGCCGGCCGAGATCCTGCACGAGTCCGACACGGTGGTGGCGTTCCGCGACACCAACCCGCAGGCTCCCGTCCACATCCTCCTCATCCCGAAGGACCACATCCCCTCCGCGACCGATATCGAGAGCAAGCACGGGAGCGTGCTCGTCGCGCTCGTGCAGGCCGCCTCGCATCTCGCGGACGCCGAAGGCATCTCCGCCGGCGGGTGGCGCCTGGTGACCAACGTCGGTCCGGATGCCGGTCAAAGCGTCTTCCACCTGCATCTCCACCTGCTCGGCGGCCGCGTGATGGCCTGGCCCCCCGGTTGAGGACCGACGCCGTCCAACCGCTAGAATCACGGGAAGGTCGAAACTGACCGTCGCTCGACACAGGAGGGAACGGGGCTCCGCCCCGAGAGAGACGTACTTGGCGAACGCCACCAACCAAGTGAAGATCCTCGTTCCGGGCCACCAGCCGATGGTGGCGCTCCTCGGCCAGCGTGACGCGTTCCTGAAGCTCATCGAGTCCGCGTTCGACTGCGAGATCCTGGTCCGGGGCAACGAGATCACCGATCTCCGGCCCACCCGCCGAAGCGGAGCGGGTCAGCAGCATCTTCGAGGAGCTGTTGACGCTGCTCGAGCGGGGGAACGAACTCTCCGACTCTGCCGTGGGCGAGGCCATCCAGATGGTCAAGGGCGGGAGCGACGACGGCGGCACGCCGATGCGCGCGAGCGAGGTGCTGGGCGACCGGCTCCTCACGGCGCGTGGCAAGGGCATCACGCCCAAGACGATCGGGCAGAAGCGGTACGTCGACACCATCCGCTCGTCGACCGTGACGTTCGCGATCGGACCGGCCGGCACCGGCAAGACGTACCTCGCCGTGGCCACCGCCGTCCGCGCGCTGCAGGAGCACCAGGTCTCCCGATTGATCCTCACGCGGCCGGCCGTGGAGGCCGGCGAACGGCTCGGGTTCCTGCCGGGCACGCTCTACGAGAAGATCGACCCGTACATGCGTCCGCTCTACGACGCGTTGTTCGAGATGACGGGCGCCGACACGTTGTCGCGGCTGATGGAGCGCGGCACCGTCGAGGTCGCGCCGCTGGCATTCATGCGTGGCCGAGCACAGCCTTTGTCAAGGAGCGTGCTCACCCCGACGGGGTTCAGGCCCATCGGAGAGCTGGCCGTCGGCGATCTCGTCACGGGGTCCGATGGACTGCCCACCGTGGTTCTGGGTGTGTACCCGCAGGGTCGCAAACCGGTCTTCCGGGTGAGCGCACAGGACGGCGCATCCACGGTGTGTTGCGGAGAGCACCTCTGGTCCGTCACGACGCCCAGCGACAAGCGGCACGGCAAGCCGGCACGCGTGCTCGAGACGAAGGAGATGGTCGGGAGACTCCGGGGTGCGCACGCACACCGATTCGAATTGCCGCTCATCTCCGGACCCGCGGAGTTCGAGCCGCACGACGTTCCGATGGACCCATATGCCCTCGGGCTGCTCCTGGGTGACGGATGCATCACCACGACGACGACGCCCTCATTCTCGACGGGGGACCCGGAGCTCGCGCTGGCGCTCGAGATGGTCCTCGACGGCATCGAGTTGGCGCACAAGGGTGGCGTCGACTACGTGCTCCGGCACCGAGCCGGGGGACGAGGTGGGACGAGGATCGCGAACCCCGTCACGACGGCGCTGCGTGAGCTCGGGCTGGCGGGCACTCGTTCGGCGACGAAGTTCGTGCCCGACACCTACCTCTACAACTCGTCCGAGGTCCGCCTCGCCCTGCTCCAAGGGCTCCTGGACACGGATGGTGGTCCGGTCACGCAGCGTCGACGCAGCTGCCGGATCCAATACACGACGATCTCTCCCCGGCTGCGCGACGACGTCGTGTTCCTGGTCCGCTCGCTCGGGGGTGTGGCCTACTGGAGGACTCGGCGCGCCGCCGGGCGAAAGCCGGGCCGTGCGAACGGGCGCCCGGTCGGATATCGAGCCGATGCCTACGTGCTCGACATCCGCCTCCCGGAGGGCATCGAACCGTTCCGTCTGACGCGGAAACGATGGACCTATCGTGTGTTCGGCGGCGGACGTCCGATGCGCTTCATCGACCGTATCGAGCCGGCGGGCGAGGAGGACACCGTCTGCATCCAGGTGGCGGCGGCGGACTCGCTCTACGTCACGGACGACTTCCTCGTTACGCACAACACACTGAACGATGCGTTCATCATCTTGGACGAGGCGCAGAACACGACCCCGGAACAGATGAAGATGTTCCTCACGCGCATCGGGTTCGGTTCGAAGGCCGTCGTGAACGGCGACGCGACCCAGACCGACCTGCAGAGCGGGCAGGCGTCGGGGCTCGCCGTCGTGCAGGAGATCCTGGAGGGCATCGAGGGCATCGAGTTCTGTCACCTGGGCGCCCGCGACGTCGTTCGGCACAAGATCGTGCAAGACATCGTGGAGGCCTACCGCCGCTTCGGTGAGCAGCGCGACGCGGCGGCCGCGGAACGTCCCTGACCGACATGGGCAATGACGACGGCAGCCATCCGGCGGTCCTCATCTCCAACCGCGGATCCATCCCGGTCGATGAGGAAGGCTTGACCGTGCTCGCCGTCCAGACGCTCGCTGCGGAAGGACTCACCGACGCGATCGAACTGTCGGTGTCGTTCGTCGACGAGGCCGAGATGGCGGGGCTGCACGTTCGCTACATGCACGAGGAGGGACCGACCGACGTGCTGTCGTTCCCGCTCGACGAGGTCGACGATCGCGGCGTGCGGTTGCTGGGGGACGTGATCGTCGCGCCGTCGGTGGCGGCACGGAACAACCCGAGCGACCCGGCGGGGGAGATCCGCCTGCTCGTCGTGCACGGCATCCTGCACGTGCTCGGCTACGACCACGAGGAGGACGAGGAGCGCGCGGAGATGTGGGCGCGGCAGGAGCGCTACAGCGGGGTGCGGGTCCCGTGAGCCCCACCGACTGGCTGGAGATCGGGATCATCGTCGTGCTGATCCTCGTCGTGGCGTTCAACGCCGCCACCGAGGTCGCGATCACCCGGACGAACAGGGTGCGCGCGCTTCGCCTGGTCGAGGAGGGGCGTCGCGGGGCGGCGGCCTTGTCGCGCATCGCGGAGAACCCCGCGAACTACCTGAACGTGGTCCTCCTGCTCACGTTGCTCGCCACGATCGGCGGCACGACGATCGCCACGTCGCTCGCCGTGCGGCATTGGGAGCGGGCCGGCGAGATCATCTCGACCGTCGTCATGACGATCCTGCTGTTCATCTTCGCGGAGGTGACGCCGAAGACGTTCGCGATCCAGCAGACCGATCGCGTCGGCGCTGATGACGGCGCCGATCCTGGTGTTCCTCACCCGGCTGATCGGGCCGCTCGGCCAAGGGACTGCTGCGGCTCGCCAACGTGATCATGCCCGGCAAGGGCCTGAAGCAGGGGCCGTACATCACCGAGCAGGAGCTCCGCGCCTCGGCGGAGGTCGCGTCCGAGGAGGGTGAGATCGAGGACGAGGAGAAGGATCTGATCCATTCCATCTTCGAGTTCGGCGACACGATCGTGCGCGAGGTGATGGTGCCGCGTCCCGACATCGTCGCGATCGAGGACGACATGTCGCTCCGCGACGTGCAGGCGCTCGTGCTCGAGCACGGCTACTCGCGGATCCCCGTCTACCACGAGGAACTGGACAACGTGGCGGGCATCATCTACGCGAAGGACGTCCTGAAGGCGCTCCACCAGGGCAAGCACGACGCACCGCTGAACGAGATCGTCCGGGAGCCGCACTACATCCCGGAGACGAAGAAGGTGGCCGAGCTCTTGCGCGAGATGCAGCGCGACAAGTTCCACATCGCGCTCGTGACCGACGAGTACGGCTCGGTGTCGGGCCTGGTGACGCTCGAGGACCTGTTGGAGGAGCTCGTGGGCGAGATCGCCGACGAGTACGACCGCGAGGAACCCGAGCTGGTGCCGGTCGGTGACGGTTCGTACCGCGTATCGGGGAAGGCCTCCGTCGACGACGTGAACGAACTGCTCGACGTCGAGCTGCCCGATGAGGATTGGGACACCGTGGCGGGCCTGATGCTCGAGCTGTTCGGCAGGATCCCCAAGAACGGCGATTCGGTCGAGTTCCAGGGGCTGACGTTCACGGCGGAAGAGGTGCAGGGACGACGTATCGCGAAGGTACTGATCGCGATGAAGCAGCCCGACCCCGAGGGAGAGCGGGACGGGGAGGTGACGCCGGCGTGAGCCCGATCGGAAACGACATCCTCGACGGCCTGGTCGCGGCGGCCCGCGACGCGCGCGAGCGCTTCTACGCCCCCTACAGCGGGTTCGCCGTCGGCGCGGCGATCCTGGCCGGGGGCGAGACGTTCGTGGGCGTGAACATCGAGAACGCCAGCTACCCGCTCTCGGTCTGCGCCGAACGCAACGCGGTCGGCGCCATGATCATCGGCGGCCAGCGGCACATCGAGGCCGTCGCGGTCGTCGCCGGCGGAGACGGACCCGCGTCGCCGTGCGGGGGCTGCCGTCAGGTGCTCGCGGAGTTCGCGGCGGACGACGTGCCGGTGGCGTCGGAGCACGTCGACACCGGGGAACGTGTCCTGTGGACCCTCGGTGAGCTGCTCCCCGCCGCGTTCCGCTCGTTCTCATGAGCGGGTTCCGCTCGGGCATCGTGGCGGTCGTCGGCCGACCGAACGTCGGCAAGTCAACGCTCGTGAACGCGCTCGTCGGCCGGAAGATCGCGATCGTCTCGGACAAGCCGCAGACGACCCGGCGCCATATCCGGGCGATCCTCAACACCGAGGAGACGCAGGTCGTGTTCACCGACACGCCGGGCTTCCACAAGCCGTCGACCCTGCTCGGCACGCGGCTCAACAACCTGGTTCGCGACGCGGTCGAGGGCGTCGACGCCGTGGTGCTGGTGGTCGACGCCGCGGCGGGTATCGGCCGCGGCGACGCGTACGTCTACGAGCACCAGGTCGCCGACGGGCGCGGCATGAAGATCTGCGTCGTGAACAAGGTCGACGGTCTCTCGCATCACAAGCTGGTGCCGCAGCTGGCGGCCGCCCAGGAGATGGGGGAGTTCGACGAGATCGTGCCGGTCTCGGCGCAGTTCGGCGAGGGCGTCGAGGTGCTGCGCGACCTCCTGGTGTCACGGATGCCCGAGGGACCGCCGCTCTACCCCTCGGACGCCGACACCGACGAGCCGCTGGAGATCACGCTGGCGGAGCTGGTTCGCGAGCAGGCCTTGCGCGTCACGCGCGAGGAGGTGCCGCACTCGATCGCCGTGGTGGTCGACGAGGTCGAGCGCGACGGCGACCTGACGAAGATCCACGCCTCCCTGGTCGTGGAGCGTGACTCGCAGAAGGGCATCGTGATCGGTCACGGCGGCGAGACGTTGAAGGCGATCGGCACGGCCGCTCGCATGCAGATGGAGCCGATGCTCGGCACCCGCGTGTTCCTGGACCTCCGGGTGAAGGTCCTGAAGGAGTGGCAGCGCGACCCACGCGCCCTGGATCGCCTGGGCCTCTGATCGCGCGGTTCGCTACGACACGATCACGTGCCGCGAGCATAGCGTGCCGAGCGCGGCGTTCGAAGTCGGTCGGCTACGATGCATCGAGGAGGAGCCGACCGATGTCGCAACCAGCCGAGATCCAGCGGAGCGACCGCCGTCCCGTGCTGTCGGCGGGCGCGGAGGCGCATCGTTTGGTCACGCATGCGGTGGCGGTGGATGCCGTCGGGCTGGAGGAACGTGCGGCATCGCTCGCCAAGCGTTCGATCAAGAAGTCGTCGAAGCTCTGGGCGCTCGACCTGGCGATCCGGTGCATGGACCTGACGACGCTGGAGGGAACCGACACCGTCGGCAAGATCGTGGCGATGTGCGCCAAGGCGGTGCGGCCCGACCCCGTCGATCCGTCGATCCCGCCGGTCGCCGCCGTCTGCCTGTACCCGCAGCTCGTGCCCGTCGCAGTCGAACAGCTGCGGGGGAGCGGCGTGCACGTCGCGAGCGTCGCCGGCGCGTTCCCGGCCGGGCTCGGTCCGCTCGACGCGCGACTGCGCGAGATCGCGGAGGTCGTGGAGCTGGGCGCGGACGAGGTCGACATCGTGCTCAACCGCTCGCTGTTCCTGGGTGGCCGGTACGCGCAGGCCTACGACGAGATCGCGGCGTCGCGCGAGGCGGCGGGCACGGCCCACCTCAAGGTGATCCTGGAGACAGGCGAGCTGGGCAGCTACGACCGGATCCGGCAGGCGTCGATGCTCGCCATGGCCGCCGGAGCGGACTTCATCAAGACCTCGACCGGCAAGATCGGCGTCGGCGCCACGCTCCCGGCCGCGCTCTGCATGATGGAGGCCGCGCGCGACTTCCACCGTCAGACCGGCGTGGAGGTGGGCATCAAGGTCGCGGGCGGCGTCCGCACGTCCAAGCAGGCGATCCAGTACCTCACGCTCCTGTACGAGACGCTCGGCCCGAACTGGATGACGCCCGGCCGGTTCCGGATCGGCGCCTCCACCCTCCTCAACGACGTCTTGATGCAGATCGACAAGGAACGGACCGGTCGCTACCAGGGCCGCGACTACTTCACGGTGGACTAGATGAGCGAAGCCATCGATCGGGCCGTGCCGTGGGAGTACGCGCCCGCTCCCGAGTCGACCGACGTCGTCCGGCTCGACGAGTCGTACGGCCTGTTCATCAACGGTGAGTTCGTGGAGCCCAAGTCGGGGAAGCGGTTCGTCACGATCAACCCGGCCACCGAGGAGCCGCTCGCGCTGGTCGCCGAGGCCGGCCCGGAGGATGTGGCGCTCGCGGTCGAAGCCGCGCGCGACGCCTCGCAACACCGTTGGCGGGAGCTGCCGGGAGCGGAGCGCGCGAAGTATCTCTACCGGATCGCCCGCCAGCTCCAGGAGCGGGCGCGCGAGTTCGCCGTGCTCGAGACGTTGAACGGCGGCAAGCCGATCAAGGAATCGCGCGACATCGATATCCCGCTCGCGGCCGCTCATTTCTTCTACTACGCGGGCTGGGCCGACAAGCTGGACTACGCGTTCCCGGGCCGGATCGCTCGCCCGATCGGCGTGGCCGGACAGATCATCCCGTGGAACTTCCCGATGCTGATGGCTGCGTGGAAGCTCGCGCCCGCGCTCGCAACCGGCAACACGGTCGTGCTGAAGCCCGCGGAGACCACGCCGCTCACCGCGCTGTTGCTCGCGCAGGTGATCCAGGAGGCCGAGCTGCCCCCGGGCGTCGTCAACATCGTGACCGGGGCCGGCGAGACGGGCGCCGCGCTCGTGGATTCGCCGGTCGACAAGATCGCGTTCACCGGTTCGACGGAGGTCGGCAAGGCGATCCGGCGATCGATCGCGGGCAGCGGCAAGCGCCTCACGCTCGAGCTCGGAGGGAAGGCCGCGAACATCGTGTTCGAGGACGCGCCGCTCGACCAGGCCGTCGAGGGTGTGGTGAACGGCATCTTCTTCAACCAGGGGCACGTGTGTTGCGCCGGGTCGCGCCTCCTGGTGCAGGAGCCGGTGTTCGACGCGTTGCTCGACAAGCTCAAGTCGCGTCTGGAGACGCTCCGCGTCGGCGATCCGCTCGACAAGAACACCGACGTGGGAGCGATCAACTCTCGCGCCCAATTGACGAAGATCGAGGAGCTCGTGGCCTCCGGGGTGGAGGAGGGCGCCGAGATCTACCAGCCTGCCTGCGTCCTTCCCGAGCGCGGGTTCTGGTTCCGGCCGACGCTGTTCACGGGTGTGTCGCAGTCGCACCGGATCGCACGCGAAGAGATCTTCGGACCGGTCCTGTCGATCCTCACGTTCCGCACACCGCAGGAGGCCGTCGAGAAGGCGAACAACACGCCGTTCGGACTCAGCGCCGGGGTGTGGACGGAGAAGGGCTCGCGCATCCTCTGGATGGCGGAGCGACTGCGCGCCGGCGTCGTGTGGGCGAACACGTTCAACCGGTTCGATCCGTCGTCGCCGTTCGGCGGCTACAAGGAGAGCGGCTTCGGACGCGAAGGCGGTCTGCACGGCTTGGAGCCGTACCTCGAGCTGGAGCCGGCCGGCCGATGACCACGGGCGAACGGCTTCCCGTCAAACGCACGGCCAAGCTGTTCGTCGGTGGGAAGTTCCCGCGCAGCGAGTCGGGTCGTTCGTACGAGGTGCTCGCGCACGACGGCCGCCCGCTGGGGTACGCCGCCCAGGCCTCGCGCAAGGATCTCCGCGACGCGGTCGTGGCCGCGCGGGCCGCGCAGCCCGGGTGGGCCGCCATGACCTCGTACAACCGGGGCCAGATCCTCTATCGCGTCGCGGAGCTCATGGAGGGCCGGAGGGAGCAGTTCCGCGCGGAGCTCGCGGACGCCGGCGCGGCCGACCCCGATCGCGGGGTGGATGCGGCGATCGATCGATGGGTCTGGTACGCGGGTTGGTGCGACAAGGTGCACCAGTCGCTCGGGACGACGAACCCGGTCGCGGGGCCGTACTTCAACTTCACGGTCCCGGAGCCGACCGGCGTGGTCGGCGTGGTCGCCCCGCAGGACCAGTCGCTCCTCGGGTTGGTCTCGCGGCTCGCTCCCGCGATCGTCTCGGGCAACACCGTCGTCGCGATCGCGAGTGAGTCCGCTCCGATGCCCGCGGTGTCGCTCGCGGAGGTGCTCGCGACCTCCGACGTGCCCGGCGGAGTGGTCAACGTCCTGACCGGGAAGGTCGCGGAGCTGGTGCCGTGGCTCGCCGGACACATGGACGTGAACGCCATCGACGTGACGGGCGTGCCCGGCGAGCTGATCGAACAGGTCGAGCAGCTGGCGGCGGACAACGTGAAGCGCGTCCACCGCGCGCCCGACGTCGATCCGTTCGCCGCCGACGCGCAGAGCCCGTACGAGATCACGGCGCTCATGGAGTTCAAGACGGTGTGGCACCCCATGGGGGCCTGAACAGCGGCCGGCGCCACCGGTCCCGCGCGACCGCTACGGAAACGTCACAAGTCGAATCGGGGTTCGGCGACGGCCGGGACAGTACGATTCGTCCATGCCCCCCTACAAGGAGCAGGGCGTCGTCCTGCGGTCGATCAAGCTCGGCGAGGCCGACAAGATCGTCACCGTCATGACCCAGGGGTCCGGCAAGGTCCGGGCGGTTGCCAAGGGGATCCGGAAGACGACCAGTCGCTTCGGGGCGCGCCTGGAGCCGTTCACGCACGTGTCGCTGATGCTCTACCACGGCCGCGGACAGCTGGACACCATCACGCAGGCGGAGATCATCGCGCCGCACATGGCGATCCGTGAGGACCTCGGGCTGTTCGCGGCCGGCGAGACCATGCTCGAGGCGGTCGACAAGGTCGCCGAGGAGCACGAGCGGAACCTCCGTCTGGCGCTCCTGCTGCTCGCCGGCGTCCGCGCGCTCGAGACCAAGCCCGCCGATCCCGGTGCGGTCGCCGAGTCGTTCATGCTGAAGCTGCTCTCGCTGTCCGGCTTCCATCCCTCGCTCAGCGCGTGCGCGGTGTGCGGCGCGAAGGACCCGCAGCTGTTCTCACCCGGCATGGGCGGCGCCGTCTGTCCGACCTGCGCGGAGGGCGGCGTCGCGCCCGTCTCACGTGCCGCGCTCGTCCGTCTCCAGCGGCTGGCGGTCGTGAACCTGAACGACGCCGGCGACGTGACCGAGGAGGACCCGCGGGTACGCAAGGAGTCCCGCGGGTTGCTCTACGGGTTCGCGGAGTACTACCTGGAGCGCCGGATGCGCTCGCTCCCCATGCTCGCCCGGAGCGCGCCGTGAGCAGCTACCTGCCCGACATCGATCCCGATCGCGTCCCGGCGCACGTGGCGATCGTGATGGACGGCAACGGCCGGTGGGCGACGCAGCGCGGCCTGCAACGGACCGACGGCCACGCCGCGGGGGAGGAGGCGCTCGCCGATACGGTCGAGGGCGGCGTCGAGGTCGGCCTGAAGTGGCTCACGGTGTACGCGTTCTCCAGCGAGAACTGGCGCCGGCCCGCTCCCGAGGTCCTGTACCTCATGAACTTCAACCGGAAGCTCCTGCGACGCCGCCGCGACCGGTTCCACGAGCTGAACGTCCGCATCCGGTTCACGGGTCGACGCGACTGGCGCGTCCCGAGGTCGGTGCTCCGCGAGATCGACGCCGCGGAAGAGATGACGCACGACAACACGGGCATGACGCTCACGATCGCGTTCAACTACGGCGGTCGCGTCGAGATCGTCGATGCCGTGAAGCAGATCGTTCGCGACCACGATGCCGGCAAGCTCCGCACCGAGAAGATCTCGGTGGACTCGATCGTCGAGCGGCTGTACTACCCCGACATGCCCGACCCCGATCTGCTGATCCGGACGAGTGGCGAACAACGCATCTCGAACTTCCTGTTGTGGGAGGCGGCGTACGCCGAGCTCTGGTTCACGCCGGTGTTCTGGCCCGACTTCGACCGCGAACATCTCTTCGAGGCGATCCGGGACTTCCAGAAACGAACGCGCCGCTTCGGTGCCCTCGAAGAGGACTGAGGCACACGACTCCTCCTCGTCTGGCGCGGACTAGGTGTCAACTGACGTGTTCTCTCACCTCTCTTCTTCTTTTACGATGTCCGTCAGTTCTAGAACTAGTCGGCGGCCACCCAGGCGATGAACGCGCTGAGCCCAACGATCGCCAGGAGGACCACCAGGCCGTAGAACTCGGCGGTGTCCGCCCGAAGCATCAGGAACGAGACGATCAGGAGCAGCAGTGCAGCCAGCACGATCCCGACCGATCTTCCGTCGATCCGGGCTCCCAACCTCGGGTGACGCTCTCGGAACCGCTCGGTGGTGGTGGCCGGCGCGTCCGCATCGAGCGGCACACGACGCCAGACCTGCCGCAGGATGACGATGCTCAGCCCGAGCCAGACGGGCAGGTAGATCGAGCGAGAAGAACGAGACCGTCGACGGACCCATCAGCAGGACGAACACCGTGATCAACACGCGTCCGACCGGCCCGAACGTCAGGGGCCCGGCCTTCCTCCACCGGGAGGAGCGGACCTCGGGCTGCGGCGTGCCGACGAACCCGTCGTGCAATGGCTCTCGCGGGGCGTATTCGGTGATGAGCGTGAAGCAGAACGTGCACCAACGGATATCTCGGGCGAGGTCGGCTCCGCAGTTCCTGCAGACGCGTGGCGCGGTCACTTGACCCGTTCGGGTTTCCAGACGCGGTTCAGCATGTACGCGCCGGCCGGGATCGCCGCGCACGCGTACATCAACATGAACCCGACGCCGGGCACGTCCATGCCCCCCACCGCGTAGACGAGCCCGCGGAGCAAGGGGTACCCCACGATGAGCATCACCAGGACCCCGAGCGTGAGGAGGATCCGCCCGACCGGACCGAAGCTCGTCGCGCCGCCTCGCCACCGTGAGAACTCCTGCGGGGTCTTCACCTCAGGCTGACCCATGTTCGAGCGGACCCACAGCGGGCGCTGGACGTTGGCGGGAGCATCGAGGACGGTCGTCACGGCCGCCGCCTGGACGGCCGGGAGCTTCGCGTAGCACTGGTTGCACCACTCGAGATCGTCCGCGACGCGGGCGCCGCAGCTCGGACAGGTTCGCATGGCCGACTCCCTTCCTCCCTGGGTATCGGACGTGGCCGCCGGGGGCTTGACGCCTCGTGGAGGTTGTGTGACCTGCGCGTTCTGCGGCGGTGCGCCCGGTAGCATGGATGCCACGCCAGCGGCCGTTCCCAGCGGCCGGGAGAGGAGCACCCGTCATGACCGACCTCATGGAGGCCGTCACCGCCCTCGCGAAACGCCGGGGGATCGCGTTCCAATCGTCGGAGATCTACGGCGGGTTGCGGTCGTCCTGGGACTACGGTCCCCTCGGGGTGGAGATCCGCCGCAACATCCGCAACGCGTGGTGGCGGTCGATGGTCCAGCTGCGCGACGAGATCGTCGGCCTGGAGGCGGCGATCATCATGTCGCCCAAGGTGTGGGAGGCGTCCGGCCACGTCGAGGGCTTCCACGATCCGCTCGTCGAGTGCGAGAGCTGTCATCGCCGGTTCCGCGAGGACCACCTGGATCGAGCCGCCGGTGTGTCCGCACTGCGGCGGAACGGTATTCAGCGAGCCCAGGCAGTTCAACATGATGTTCAAGACGCACATGGGGCCGGTCGAGGACGAGTCCGGCGTCACGTACCTGCGCCCCGAGACCGCGCAGGGGATGTTCGTCGACTTCCCGCTGGTGCAGACGGTCGCCCGCAAGAAGCTCCCGTTCGGGATCGCGCAGATCGGCAAGTCGTTCCGCAACGAGATCACGCCCGGGAACTTCATCTTCCGCACGCGCGAGTTCGAGCAGATGGAGATGGAGTACTTCATCGAGCCCGGCACGGACGACGAGTGGTTCCACTACTGGGTCAACGAGCGGCTCCAGTGGTACCTGGACCTCGGCGTGTCGAAGGACAAGCTCCGCCTGCGGCCGCACGAACCGGACGAGCTGTCGCACTACGCGAAGGCCGCGACCGACATCGAGTACGAGTTCCCGTTCGGCTGGTCGGAGCTCGAGGGCATCGCGAACCGCACCGACTTCGACCTGAAGGCGCACCAGGAGGCGAGCGGTCAGGAGATGACGTACTTCGACCAGGAGAAGGATCAGCGCTACCTGCCGTTCGTGGTGGAGCCGGCGGTCGGCGTCGATCGCGCGATGCTGACGTTCATGCTGGATGCCTACACCGTGGACGAGGCGCCGACGGCCAAGGGCGACACGGACAAGCGGACGGTGCTGAAGCTCCATCGCGACCTGGCGCCGATCAAGGTCGCGGTCCTGCCGCTCTCGCGGAACGAGACGCTCGTGCCCGAGGCGCGCCGGGTCTTCGACCTGGTCAAGGGCGAGTGGATGTGCCAGTACGACGACGCGGGAGCGATCGGCCGCCGCTACCGCCGGCAGGACGAGGTCGGGACGCCGTTCTGCGTGACCGTCGACTTCGACTCGCTCGAGGACCGCCAGGTGACGGTCCGCGAACGCGACACCATGGCGCAGGAGCGGCTGCCGATCGAGGACCTGGTGGCGTTCCTCCGGGAGCGTCTGTGAGTCACACGCGCGCGCGGCCGCCGCGCGGATCGTTCGCGCTCTACGTGGTGGCGTTCGTGCTGATGCTCGCCGCCGGCGCCGCGCTGGTCGCGTCGGCGAAGGGGTTGCTCGAGTCGACCCGGCTGCTCTGGGCGTCGACCGCGCTCTCGGCGGCGGCGATCGTCGCGGCCGTCGTGGGGCTGTTCATCCCGCGCCGCCGGTGAACATCCGGCGGAGGCTGGCGGCGGGCGTGGTGGCCCTCGCGTTCGCGGCGGCCGCGTGCACCATCACGATCGGGTCGCCCACGCGGTCCGCGACGCATCTCGCTGGATCCCTCGCCCTCGCCGGTCCCCACGGGTCCCGGCTCGGCCGCCGCCGCCATGCGGCGGCTCTGCGAGGCGCCGAAGACCGGCAGCGGCTCGGGTGTCACGCCCGAGGGACCGACCCCTCCCGCGATCGCGACGGTGGAGCATCAGGTCGAGACGGTCCGCGGACTGCGGTACACCTCGCACGTCGACGTGAAGGCGATCACCCAGGCGCAGATGGACCGGCGACTGACCAAGAACTTCGACAAGACGTACCCGGTGGACTTCTACGAACGGCGCTCCCAGGTGTGGGGGACGATCGGCGTGATCCCCGCGGGCGCGAGCATCCGCGACGCGTTGCTCGCGTTCCAGACCGGGCAGGTGGTCGGCTTCTACAACCCCGCGAACAAGCAGCTGGTCTACCTCGGCGACACCGATCTCAGTCTGACCGAGCGGTTCATCCTGGCCCACGAGCTCACGCACGCGATCGACGACCAGCACTTCGGCCTGGGGCGGCTGGACTCGATCGCGGCGAAGTGCGACGACGAAGCGTTCACGGCGGGGCTGGGCGCGATCGAGGGGAGCGCGCAGTTCTTCGCCACCCAGGTGATCCTGCGGTTCCCGTCCGATGCGCCCGTCGGCGGAGGTGGCGACGGCGGGTCGCTCGCAGGCGTGCCGCCGTTCATCTCGGACCTCCAGCTCTGGCCGTACGACGCGGGCATGGCGTTCATCAAGGCGCTCGACGACCGCGGCGGCACCGCGCTCGTGGACAAGGCGCTGACCACGTTCCCGGTCTCGTCCGAGCAGATCATCCATCCCGAGCGGTGGCCGGGCGACACGCCGCAGCCCGTGGACGTGCCGAACCTGGGACCGGCGCTCGGGACCGACTGGCGCGATCTCGACGTGATGACGGTCGGGGAGGCGTGGCTCCAGCTCATGCTGGAGCTGCGGCTGGACAAGGGCGTCGCGGAACGAGGCGGCCGCCGGATGGGACGGCGGCATCTACCGCGCGTGGACCGACGGCACGCACACGGCGGTGGTCCTGCGCACCGTGTGGGACTCGACCGAGGACGCGCAGGAGTTCGCCGATGCGATGGAGCGAGTGGATCGACGACACCGCGTTCGTCCTCCTCCGGCGCGGGCGTCGCAGGTCGACGTGGGCTTCGCGAGCGATGCGGCGACGCTCGACGCGCTCCGCGCAGCGCTCTGATCGAGGTCAGGTGACGGGTTCGATCCGAAGTCCGGCGTGGCGCGCCATGACGTCGAAGTCGCGGTCGGCGTGCAGGATGCTCGCGCCTTCGCGGATCGCCACGGCGGCGATCAGGCAGTCCATCGTGTTGCGGACGGGCTCGCCGGCCGCGCGGCACAGTCGCCAGATCACCGCGGCGCGCTCGTAGGTGACCAGGTTGTCGACGCGCAGCATCGGGAACGCCAGCATCCGCCTGCGGGTGGCTCGCAGCTCGTCCTTGGACCGCGTCCCGGCGAGCAGCTCCATGACGACCGGCTCGGTCACGGCAACGTCGGCACCCGACTTCAGCAATGACTCGAGCGCGCGATCGATAGCGCTACCCGTATGCCTGATCTCCTCCACCCACGCGGAGGTATCAGGCAGGATCACACCGGTCGCTCCGCGTTCGGTCCGTCGGGAACCTCGTCACCCCAGATCTCGCGGGCTTCCTCGTCGGTCATGTCCGCCCACATCCCCTGCAACTCCAGCGCGGCCTTCCACGGGTCCGTGATGACCTCGTCATCATCGTCGCTTAGCACGGCGTGGAGTGCGAAATCGATCGCTTCGCGCTTGCTCTTCAGCCCGAAGCGCCGTTTGACCTCTTGGACGAGCGTCTCGTCGACGACCACGTTCGTTCGCACCATCCGGCCCATGCTGCCAGGATAGCGCGGCCTACACAGTGATGTGTATCACGGGTGAGCCCTCGAGTGCGGCGCCGGTTTCCGTAGACTGACGGCTCCGAAGCGGAGCGACCTGTCCGGAGGCATGTGGTGACCAAGTACGTCTACGACTTCTCCGAAGGCAACAAGGACATGAAGGACCTCCTCGGCGGCAAGGGAGCCAACCTCGCCGAGATGACGAACATGGGGCTCCCGGTCCCGCCGGGGTTCACGATCACCACCGAGGCGTGCCTCACGTTCCTGAAGCAGGGCGGGCCGCCGCCCGAGATGCTCGAGGAAGCCGGGGCGCATCTGGTCCACCTCCAGGAGGCCATGGGCCGCAACCTGGGTGACCCGGACGACCCGCTCCTCGTCTCCGTACGCTCCGGTGCCAAGTTCTCGATGCCGGGCATGATGGATACCGTCCTCAACCTCGGCCTCAACGACGAGTCGGTGAAGGGTCTCGCGAAGCAGACCGGCGGCGACATGCGGTTCGCGAACGACGCCTACCGCCGGTTCATCCAGATGTTCGGCAAGATCGTGATGGACGTGCCCGCCGACGCGTTCGAGCACGCGCTCGACGCGGCGAAGGAGCGCAGGGGTCCCGGCACCCAGGACACGGACCTGGACGCCGACGACCTGGCCGGTCTGATCGAGCGGTTCCGCGCCATCTATCAGGAGCACACCGGGGACGCGTTCCCGCAGGATCCGAGCGACCAGCTGCGCTTGGCGATCGACGCGGTCTTCTCGTCGTGGAACGGCAAGCGCGCGATCGACTACCGGCGACAGAACAAGATCTCCGACGATCTCGGCACGGCGGTGAACGTCCAGGCGATGGTGTTCGGCAACCTGGGCGACGACTCCGGCACCGGCGTCGCGTTCACGCGCGACCCGTCGACCGGCCAGAAGGTGCCGTACGGCGACTACCTGGCGAACGCGCAGGGCGAGGACGTGGTCGCGGGCATCCGCAACACGCTTCGTATCGCCGACCTGGAGCAGTTGGATCCGCCGGCGTACGCGGAGCTCCGCACGGCCATGGACACGCTCGAGGGTCACTACCACGACATGTGCGACATCGAGTTCACGATCGAGAAGCGGAAGTTCTGGTTGCTGCAGACCAGGGTCGGCAAGCGGACGGCACTGGCCGAATGGGTGATCGCCCACGGCATGCTCGAAGAAGGTCTGATCGGCCCCGACGAGGCATTGCTCCGGGTCGACGCCAACCGGTTGGAGGAGCTGTTCAAGCGGCGGGTCCGCGCCGACGGGGCCACGCCGATCGCGAAGGGCCTGAACGCGTCGCCCGGCGCGGCCACCGGGAAGGTGGTCTTCAGCGCCGACGAAGCGCAGGAGTGGGCCTCGCGCGGCGATCACGTGATCCTGGTCCGGCGCGAGACCACGCCCGATGACTACCACGGCATGATCGCGTCGCAGGGCATCCTGACGAGCGCCGGCGGGACCAACTCGCACGCGGCGGTCGTCGCGCGCGGAGAGGGCATCCCCGCGGTGTGCGGGGCCGACGCGATCCACCTGGATCCGGCCTCGAAGTCCTTCACCGCCGACGGTGTCGCGGTGAAGGAGGGGGACGTCATCACGATCGACGGCTTCACCGGCGACGTCTACGTCGGCGAGCTGCCGCTCGAGGAGTCCGTGCTGGAGAAGGCGCGCTCCGGCGACGAGTCCGCGCGGCAGGACACGATCTGGAAGGCGTTCGAGGCGCTGATGGCCCAGGCCGACGCCGTCCGGCGCATGCGCGTCCGCGCGAACGCGGACACGCCCGACCAGGCGACGAACGCTCGGGAGCGCGGCGCCGAGGGCATCGGCCTCTGCCGCACCGAGCACATGTTCCTGGGTGAGGAGCGCGTGGGGGCCGTCCGCCAGATGATCTTCGCCGAGACCGACGACGAGGAGCAGGCCGCGTACGACGTCCTGCTCCCGCTCCAGCGCGAGGACTTCGTCGGCATCTTCCGGGCGATGAGCGGGCTGCCGGTGACGGTGCGTCTGCTCGACCCGCCGCTGCACGAGTTCCTGCCCAACCAGGTCGAGTTGGCGGTGTTGGTCGCCAGAGCCGAGGAGCGCGGGGAACGAGAGATCGAGCTCCGTGACGCGCGTCTGTCCCTCGACTACGCCAGGACGATGCTGCAGAAGGTGAACGAGCTCCACGAGGCCAACCCGATGCTCGGCCTGCGCGGCGTGCGCCTGGGCATCGTGAAGCCCGGCCTCTACGCGATGCAGGTCCGAGCGATCTGCGAGGCCGCAGCCCGGGTGAAGAAGGAAGGCCTCGACCCACGGGTCGAGATCATGATCCCGCTGGTCGCGACGGCGCCCGAGCTGAGTCAGATGCTGGACGAGCTGCACCCGGTGGCCGCCGACGTCCTGCAACGCGAGGGTGTCGAGCTCGACCACTTGGAGTGGGGAACCATGATCGAGCTTCCGCGCGCCGCCGTCACCGCCGGCGAGATCGCCCAGACCGCCGAGTTCTTCTCGTTCGGGACGAACGACCTCACGCAGACGGCGTTCGGCTTCAGCCGCGACGACATCGGCAAGTTCGTCGGGATGTACGAGGAGCGCAAGCTGGTGCCCGCGAACCCGTTCGTGACGGTGGACAGGCCCGGCGTCGGGCGCCTGATGCGCATCGCGTGCGAGGAGGGCAAGGCCGCCAACCCGAAGCTGCACCTCGGCATCTGCGGCGAGCACGGCGGTGACCCGGCCTCGGTCGTGTTCTGCCACCAGATCGGCCTGGACTACGTGAGCTGCTCGCCGTATCAGGGTCGAGACCGCGCGGCTGGCGGCGGGGCAGGCGGCCGTGGGCGAGTCGGAGTCGGCCTCGAAATAGCCGAGGGGCCGTCGGCTAGGCGGGCGGATCGACCGCGCTGGATGACTGAGGAGGCTCGACCTCGACCAGCTCCACGGTGCCGTCGTGTTTCGTGAGGCGGTATCGCTCCAAGACGTACGAGGTGTAGGTCGCTCCGGCGATCGCGACGGCGGCGACATGTTCCGGCAGCCCGGCCGCCTCGCCCGCACGCATCCGGTCCTCCCACACGCACATGGACAGACACCGGCGCTCGTCGTCCAGCTCCCCGATGAAGTAGCACGAGAGACCGGAGTGACGCGATGCCTCCTCGAACGCGCGCCGGTCGAACTCCTCGAGCAGTGCATCGTCCGCCTCGAGCCGTCGCACGGACCGGAACGACACCACGTACCACTCCCCGCGCTCGACCGACGCGAGGCACTCGCTCCAGTTGAACGCCTGGGCGATCGGGAGCACGGCGTAGCCGGCATCCAGCGGCATGAGTCCGGCGAACGGCCCAGAGCCCACCGACATCGTGCCCTGCATCCCGAAGCGTCCCTCCGCGATCGCGATATCTCAGGCGTTGCGGCGATCGCCTGACCTGTGCCCCCAAACGCTCTCGGGGTCGGTCGCGCGAACGAGCATCACCATATAGGCTCGCTCCCTACCCCGTCCCCAGCCTGCCCGCGGCCCTTCATCGGAGCCGGTTCGACCCAAGGAGGAGAAGCGCTCATGGATGCGAACCCCGACCGTGTGGACCGGATCCGTCGCACACGAAGCGAGGTCGAGAACCATGTGATCGACGAGTTGTTCGCCGGCAGGATCACCCGTCGCGACTTCGTCCGGCGGATGACCGTGCTCGGCATGTCGGCGTCGCTGGCGGGCTTCCTCGCCGCCTGCTCCAGCGACAACGGCGGAGGCGGAACGTCGCCCTCGGCGACCGGAGCCTCCGGGGCCACGGGGGCGGTCGACACCGGGGGGCACCCTGAAGACGGGGATCATCGCTCCCGCGTCGGCGCTGGACCCGCTCGCCGTCAACGATGAGGGGGGCCTCGCCATCCTCGGACAGTCGGGCGAGTACCTCGCGTGGTCCAACGACCAGCTCGAATTGGAGCCGCGCATCGCGGAGAGCTGGACGCCGAACGGCGACGGCTCGGTCTGGACGTTCGCGATCCGGCAGGGGGTCACGTTCCAGGACGGCACGCCGCTCACCGCCGCCGACGTCGTGGCGACGATGGAGCTGCATACGACCCGAAGAACAAGTCGAACGCGCTCTCCGCGTTCGCCGGGTGTGCTCTCGCCGGGCGGCGCCGAAGGCGATCGACGACGCGACGGTCGAGTTCACGCTGGATGCGGCGAACGGCAACTTCCCGTACCTGGTCAGCTCCGACAACTACAACGTGATCATCCTGCCGAAGACGTATTCCGGGGGCTGGGACAAGACGTTCATCGGGACGGGTCCCTGGAAGATGCAGACCTACACGCCCGATGTCGGTGTCACGTACGGCAAGAACCCCGACTACTGGGACCAGACCCGCCAGCCGAACGCCGACACGAACCAGATCACGTTCTACAAGGAAGATCAGGCGAAGGTCCTGGGCATCCAGGGCGGCGAGGTGAACATCCTCAGCCAGTTCTCGGCGGTCTCCGGGCAAGCCTTGTTGAACGACCCGAACATCGACGTCCTTTCGGTGCGGGCCTCGCAGCATCGTCAGGTGCACATGCGCTGCGACCAGGACCCGTTCAAGGACAAGCGCACCCGCCAGGCGGTCGCGCTCATGTTGGACCGTCCCGTCGATCGTCCAGGGCCTCCTGGACGGGAAGGCCGACCTGGGCAACGACAGTCCGTTCGCACCCGTCTTCCCGTCGACCGACACGACGGTGCCGCAGCGTGCGCTCGACGTGGAGCAGGCGAAACAGCTGCTGTCCGACGCCGGTCAGGCCGCCGGCTTCGACGTCACCCTCTACACCTGGGACAACTACGAGATCCCCGACCTGGCGCAGGTGATCCAGCAGGCGCTGAAGCCGGTCGGGATCAACGTGAAGCTGAGCGTGACCGACGTCGGCACGTACTACTCGAAGTATTGGCTGGACTCTCCGCTGGGGATCACCGACTACGGCCATCGGGGCGTGCCGAACGTGTTCCTCACGGCTCCCCTCACGAGCTCGGGCACGTGGAACGCGGCGCACTTCGCCGACCCGGCGTACGACAGCGCGGTCGCGGACTATGTGGCGGCGCTCGACGTCGGCTCGCAGAAGACGGCCGCGAAGAAGATCGAGGAGCTCCTGCTCGACCAGACGCCCCTCGTTATCCCGTACTTCTACTTCCACCTCTCGGCGGTGCAGAAGGGATACGCCGGCGTGCAGGTGACCGGGATGGGTCACATCGACCTCACGCAGGCGGGCGCCACGGCGTGACGGACGAGGGCTGAGCCTGGCTCCCCCCACCCGGGAGGGGTCGGAGGCGTGATGGGACGGTTCATGCTGCGCCGGGTGGGCCTGGCGTTCCTCACGCTGTTCGTGCTGTCCATCATCATCTTCGCGGGCTCGCACGTGCTGCCCGGGGACGTGGGCCGGCGGATCCTCGGCCCGTTCGCCGACCAGCGTGCGGTCGAGCAGCTCGATCGAGAGCTCGGAACCGACCGGCCGATCGTCGCCCAGTACGGTGATTGGATCGGCGGCGTCGCGCACGGCGACCTGGGAACGTCGTACGCGTTCCGCCGGCCGGTGGCGAGCATGCTGTGGACCGCGCTCGCGAACTCGGTGAAGCTGGCGCTGCTGGCGTTCGTGCTGGTCGTGCCGCTCGGCATCCTGGGGGGAGTGGTCGCGGCCCTGCACCACGGGCGGCTCCTCGACCGGGCGATCTCGGTGGGCGGGCTGTCCATGACCGTGATCCCCGAGTTCGTGTGGGCGGTCGTCCTGATCCTGGTGTTCGCGCTCTGGTTGCACGTGCTGCCGGTGACGGCCGCGGCGCCCGCGGGCTCCGGACCGCTCACGCAGACCCGGTACCTGCTCCTGCCGGCGCTCTGTCTCGTGTTCGTGTTGTTCGGCTACATCGCCCGGATGGCGCGGGTGGGGACCGTCGAGGCGCTCGAGGCCGACTACACCCGCACGGCGATCCTCAAGGGTCTGCCGCGGCGTACCGTGATCTGGCGTCACGTCCTGCGCAACGCGCTGCTCCCGACGATCGCGGTGGTGGCGACGCAGACGGGCTACCTGATCGGCGGACTGGTGGCGATCGAGCTGATCTTCAACTACCAGGGCATCGGGCAGCTGCTGTTCCGCGCGGCGCAGCAGAAGGACTTCCCGTTGCTGGGGAGCGCCGTCCTGGTGATCGGCATGATCTACCTGGTGGCCACGCTGATCGCCGACATCTGCTACGCGGCGCTGAACCCGCGCATCCGCCTGTCGGGGGAGCGATGAGCGTCGTCGACGACCCCGTGACGACCGAGCGGTCGCCCAAGGGCCCGAACGCCGCGACCGTGGCTCGCCGCGAGCGCCGCCGCGCGCTGGTCCGTTCGAAGACGTTCCTGGTCGGAGCGGTCATCGTGGGCTTCTGGGTGCTCTGCGCGCTCTTCGGTTCGTCGGTCGTCCCCAAGGATCCGTACGCGCTCGAGCTGCTCGGCAAGCTCAAGGGGCCGTCGGGCGCCCATTGGTTCGGGACCGATCAGCTCGGCCGCGACGTGTTCTCCCGCGTGATCGTGGGGGCGCGCGACATCTTGATCGTCGCGCCGCTCGCCACGCTGATCGGCACGGTGCTCGGCACCGCGCTCGGGCTGGTGACCGGCTACTTCCACGGGGCGGTCGACGACGCGCTCAGCCGGGTGGTCGATGCGTTCCTGGCGGTGCCGGTCGTGATCGTCGGCCTGCTGGCGCTCGTCGCCCTGGGTCCGTCGCGATTCACCGTGATCGCGGTGATCGGCGTCGTGTTCACGCCCATCATCGCTCGCACGGTGCGCGCCGCGGTGCTGTCCGAGCGCGAGCTGGACTACGTCGCGGCGGCCCGGCTGCGGAACGAGCGCGCGCCGTACATCCTGTTCGTGGAGATCCTGCCCAACGTCTCCGCGCCGATCCTGGTCGAGTTCACCGTTCGCCTGGGCTACGCGATCTTCGCGATCGCGACGCTCAGCTTCCTGGGATTCGGCATCCAACGTCCGTCGCCGGATTGGGGCCTGCAGATCTTCGAGAACTACAGCCTGATCAGCGCGGGCTTCTGGTGGACGACGCTGTTCCCCGCGCTCGCGATCGCGAGCCTGGTGGTCGGTGTGAACCTGATCTCCGACGGCGTGAACCAGGTGTTCGAACGATGAGCGCGGTTCCCGAGCAGCACGGCGAGGCGACGCCCGCGCTCGAGCTCCGCGAGCTGGACGTCGTCTACCGCGTCCGCGGGATCGATCGGCGCGTGTTGCGGGGGGTGTCCCTCGAGGTCGGACGGGGCGAGTCCTACGGCCTGGTCGGGGAATCGGGGTGCGGCAAGACCACGGCGGCCTTCGCCGCGATGCGGTACTTGCCCAGCAACGGACGCGTCACCGCGGGCTCGGTCCTGTTGGACGGCGACGACCTGTGGCGCATGAGCGACGACCAGGTGCGGGAGCGCCGCGCCAACGCCGTCTCGATGGTCTACCAGAACCCCGGATCGGCGCTGAACCCCTCGATGCGCGTGGGCCGCCAGGTGGCCGAGGTCTTCGAGATCGGGGGTGCGTCGGGCGACGAGGCGAACGAGCGCACGCTCGAGATGCTCCGCACGGTCCAGATCGCCGACCCCGATCGCGTGATGCAGCGGTATCCGCACCAGCTGTCGGGAGGGATGCAGCAGCGCGTCGTCATCGCGATGGCGCTCGCGTCCCGGCCGGAGCTGCTGATCCTGGACGAGCCCACGACCGGGCTGGACGCGACGGTCGAGGCCGAGGTGCTCGACCTGATCGCGGGGTTGCGGGACCGCTTCGGGACGAGCGTGCTGTTCATCAGCCACAACCTGGCGGTGATCTCGAAGATGTGCGACCGCGTCGGCGTGCTGTACGCCGGCCGTCTGGTCGAGGAGGGCCCGGCGCGGGTCGTCTTCGACGACCCGCGCCATCCCTACACCGTGGGGCTGCTCCGCTCGATCCCGCGCGGCGGGGTGCGGAAGGACCGAGCCCGGCTCTCGACCATCCCGGGCTTCCTCCCGCCGCTCGGCGCCGAGATCGAGGGGTGCGTCTTCGCCGACCGGTGCGCGCTCGCCGATGACCGCTGCCGCCGGGAGGAACCGGCGCTCATCCCGCTCGGCGCCGGGCACGCCAGCCGCTGTCACTATCACGACCGGGCGCAGACGCTTCCGGTGTCGTCCGCACCGGTGGCGACGTCCGGAGCCGCGACCCCGTCAGATCCGACACGCTCCGTGCTCTCCCTCACGGACATCTCCAAGACGTTCCATCAGGAGGGCCATCCGGTCGCGGCGCTGCGCGACGTCTCCGTGGACGTGCGTCCGGGCGAGACGCTCGGCCTGGTCGGCGAATCCGGCAGCGGCAAGACGACGCTCGCTCGGATCCTGCTCGGGTTGACGGCGCCCGACGCGGGATCGAGCGTGCAACTCGACGGAGCGCCGCTCGCCCCGCTCGTCGGGCAACGTTCGTCGGCCCAGGTGCGCGCCGTGCAGATCGTGTTCCAGAACCCCGACACAGCGCTGAACCGTCGGTTCTCGGTCCGCCGGATCATCGGGCGCGCCGTCACGAAGCTCCTGCACACGAGCGGCCCCGAGCGTGACGAACGGATCCTGCATCTGGCACGCGAGGTCCGGTTCGACGAGCGGCTGATCGACGTGCGTCCCGGCCAGCTGTCGGGCGGGTTGAAGCAGCGCGTCGCCATCGCGCGCGCGTTCGCCGGCGAGCCGCGCCTGGTGGTCTGCGACGAGCCGACATCCGCGCTCGACGTCTCCGTGCAGGCGGCGATCTTGAACCTGCTCGCCGACATGCAGTCGATCGAAGGCGTCACGTACGTGTTCATCTCGCACGACCTGGGCGTCGTGCGGTACCTGGCCGACCGGATCGCCGTGCTGTATCTCGGCCGGCTCATGGAGGTGGGCGACGCCGATCGCGTGTTCGAGGGCCCGCACCATCCCTACACGGAGTCGCTGCTGTCGGCGGTGCCGACGTTCGGCGGAGGCGAACGGACCCGTATCCGCCTGGAGGGCGAGATCCCGAGCGCGGTATCGCCGCCGTCGGGCTGCGTCTTCCACACGCGATGCCCCCGGAAGATCGGGGACATCTGCGAGCAACAGGAGCCGCCGCTCTCCGAACCCGAGCCCGGTCACCTGATGCGGTGTCACATCCCGATCGACGAGCTGCGGCGGATGCAGCGAACGTCGTCCTCCGGGAGCGAGGAGCCATGAGGACGATCGCGGCGGTTCTTCCTCATACCGGCGCGGCGCTGGAGGTGGGCGAGGTCGAGCTCGACGCTCCGCATGCCGGCGAGGTGCTCGTCCGTCTGGAGGCGAGCGGCGTGTGTCATTCCGACCTGAACGCCGCCGACGGCACGGCCGAGACACCGTGCCCGGCGGTCCTGGGTCACGAGGGCGCTGGAGTGGTCGAGTCCGTCGGGGGAGGGCGTTGCCCTGCGACCCGGCACGCGGGTCGCGATGTCGTGGATGCCGTCGTGCGGTCGGTGCGAAGAGTGCGTGCGCGACCTCCCGCATCTGTGCCGCACGGCGTGGCAGGGCATGGGGACCGGCGGGCTCGTGGACGGAACATCCCGGTTGTCCCGCGGCGGGTCGCCGCTGCACCACTACTCCTACCTGTCCACGTTCGCGCGGCACGCCGTCGTGCCGGCGGCCTGCTGCGTGCCGATCCCGGACGACGTGCCCGCCGCGGTGGCGGCGATCGTCGGGTGCGCGGTTTCCACCGGCCTCGGGGCGGTGTGGCGGACCGCGCGTGTGCGGCCCGGCGAGCGTGTCGCTGTGATCGGCTGTGGTGGCGTGGGGCTCTCGGCGCTGCTCGGGGCATCGCTCGCGGGCGCGATTCCGATCGTCGCGGTGGACGTCTCGGAGGCTAAGCTCGAGCTCGCGAAGCAACTGGGCGCGACCGCGAGCGTCGTCTGGCGGGCCGGCGCCGAGGAAACGGCCGGCGCGATCCGCGACGCGACGGAGGGTGGCGTCGACTACGCGATCGAGGCGACCGGCCGGCCGGAGGCGATGCGGGCCGCGTTCCTCGCGACACGGCCGCGCGGCGCCGCCGTGTTGATCGGGATCCCGCGCACCGACGCGGTTCTGACGCTGCCGGCGTTGTCGATCCCGCGGCGCGAACTCCGCGTGATGGGGAGCGCGTACGGCTCCACCCGGCCGGATCGCGACTTCCCGGCCACGATCGAGCTCTACCGCGACGGGCGGCTACCGCTCGACCGGCTCATCACGCACCGGCTGCCGCTCAGCTCGGCGCAACACGCCCTCGACCTGGTCCGTGACGGCGAGGCCGTCCGCGCGGTCCTCGAGATGGAAGGGAGCTCGGCGTGACGGACGATCCCGCGCGCGACGTCGACGGCCGGATCGGTGAAGCCTGGTCGGGCGAGGCACCGAACGGCAGCCACATCAACCTGGTCGTCGCCCGCCGCGGGTCGCCGACGGCGGCCGCCGTGGTGGGGGCGCTCGCTTCCCCGCGCCCCGGACACGTGCCGTTCCTGGCGTGCGTGGAACCGGGCGTCGTCGTCCGCCCGACCACCGTCGTCGTGAACAAGTCCACGATCGATGGCGACGCGCTCGGCCGGATGACGTGGGGCGCGGCACAGCTCGGGATCGCCCAGGGCGTGCTGGACGCGGTCGCGGACGGCGTGCTCGAGGCGGGGGCCGCGGACGACGTCATGTTGCTCGTGGCCGTGTGGGTCGACCCGGCGGCGCGCGACGAGGCGGCGGTGAAGGAAGCGAACCGGTCCGCGGCGAGGGCCGCGGTCGAGGACGCGCTCACGGATCACCCGGCGGACGTCGTCCTGGACGTGGCCGCGCGGCGGGAACAGGCGCACAACGCGTTCTTCGGTGAGGGACGATGAGGATCGAGCGGATCGAGGTCCGGCGGTACGAGGTCGCGCTCGATCCTCCTTCCGCGCCGCGTGGGATCCCGTCCCTCGCGATCGCCTGCGGGAGACGGTGGTGCTCGTGCACGCCGACGACGGCTCGTTCGGGATGGCGAGCGGCGCGCCCCTGCCCGAAGCGGGACTGCTTTCGGACCTCCTCGTCGGCGTCGATCCCCGCCGGACCGAGGTGGTGCGGAGCATCTGCGAGACGGTCGACTTCCACGGAGGCAGGCCGTGGGCCGTCGAGGTCGCGGTGTGGGATCTGGTGGGACGCTCGCTCGGTGAGCCGCTCTGGCGGTTGCTGGGCGGACGCTCGGGATCGCTGGTCGCGTACGCCTCGACGGGCGAACGGCTCGCGGCCGAGGAGCGGGTCGCCCGCGTGAAGACCTGGATCGCCGAGGGGATCCGAGCGGTCAAGCTCCGGTTCCATCACGAGGACTGGCGGGAGGACGTCGAGGTGGTCGAGGCCGTCCGGGACGCGGTCGGCTCGGGGATCGAGATCCTGGTCGACGCGAACCAGGGATGGCGCATGCCGGGGGACGCGCGCACGCCCTGGGACGTCGCGACCGCGACCGCGTGTGCGCGCACGCTCGAGCGCTCCGATGTGTACTGGCTGGAGGAGCCCCTCCCGACGGCCGACGTCGACGGCTACGCGACGCTCCGCGGTACGGACGTCTGTGCGCGTGGCCGCGGGCGAGATGGTTCGGACGCTCCACGAGGCGCGGGACCTGATCCTGCGAGGTGGCGTCGACGTGGTGCAGCCCGACGCGCTGCTCGCCGGCGGGATCGGGGGATGCCGGCGGATCGCCGCTATCGCCGACGCCGCCGGCCATGCGTTCAGCCCGCACACGTGGACGAACGGGGTCGGCATGATCGCGAACCTCCATCTCGCGATGGCGGTGTCGACGGTGCCGTTCATCGAGGTGCCGTTCGATCCTCCGGCGTGGGGTCCGGACCGCCGGGACTGGTTGCTCCCGCAGCCGATCCCGATCGCGGCCGACGGCACGATCCGTCCACCCGAGGGCCCTGGTCTGGGCGTGTCGCTCGATCTCGACGCCCTCGAGCCGCACCGGGTCGCATGAGCGATCCCGATCCGCGTGCGAGCCGCGGTGCTGCGTCGCATGGGCGAGGCGATGACGGTCGAGGATGTCATCGTCGATCCGCCCGGTCCGGGGGAGGTGCGCGTTCGCGTCGCAGCCGCGGGCGTCTGCCATTCCGACCTCCACCTGGCGGAGGGGCACCTGGGACCCGAACGCGATCCCGATCGTCCTGGGTCACGAGGGCGCCGGCGTCATCGAGGCGGTCGGTCCGGACGTCACGAGCCATGCAACCGGCGATCGCGTTTCGTTCTGCTTCGTGCCCTCATGCGGAGCGTGTCGCCAGTGCCTCTCCGGGAGACGGAACCTGTGCGAGCCCGCAGGCGCCCTCGCATGGAAGGGCACGCTGTTGGACGGCACGACCCGACTCCGCACCGTCGATGGCGAGCGGCTCCTCCACTTCAACTTCGTGTCGTGCTTCGCCGAGTCGTGCGTGGTGCCCGTCGGGTCAGCGGTTCCGCTGCCGGCCGACATCCCGTTGTGGAAGGCCGCACTGGTCGGCTGCGGCGTGGTGACGGCGTTCGGCGCCGTGCAAGAGGTGGCCCGTGTGCAGCCGGGCGATTCGGTCTGCATCATCGGGTGCGGTGGGGTAGGACTGCACGTCATCTCCGCCGTTCGGATCGCCGGCGCGGCCACGATCGTCGCCGTCGATCGCGGCGCGGACAAGCTGGAGCGCGCGCGGAGCTTCGGCGCCACGGACACCGTCGACGCGACGATCGAGGGCGTCGTCAGAACCGTTCGGGAGCTGTCAGACGGCGGGGTCGACCACGCGTTCGAGGTCGTCGGTCGAAGCGAGACGATCCGCCAGGCGTGGGACGTCCTCCGCCCCGGCGCCACCGCCGTGGTCGTGGGCCTGACGCCCCAGGGCGTCGACTTCACCCTCCCCGGCCTCGACCTGCTCTCCGAGAAAGGCCTGCGGGGCACCTACTACGGATCGGGCGACCCCGCGGCCCGGATCAGGTCTCTCGCCGAGCTCGCGGCGTCGGGCGGGTTCCCGCTCGGGGAGGCGGTCTCGGACGTGACGGATCTCGCCGGGATCGACGCGGCGTTCGACCGTCTGCGCGACGGCGTGGGCGCTCGAACGATCGTGCTGGTCCATCCGGAGATCACCGGCCACCCCGTCTGAGCGGAGATCAGAGCCGGCCGGAACCGACCAGCTCCACGACCGGGTCCAGGTCGTTCGCGGCCAGGTCGCCGTTCTCCAGGAAGGGGTACCGCTCGCGCACCGACGCCAGGACCTCCCTGGTGCCGGTCCCGAGCGGCGCGGATCCACGGAGCTCGACCGCCTGGGCGGCCACCACCAGCTCGGTCGCCACCACGAGCCGGGCGAGCTCCACCATCTCGGACAGGCGCCGCGCCGCGAGCGGCGCCATCGTCATCCGATCCTCGATCCCCTCGGCGTGCGCCGTCGACACCAGCTCGAACGACACGGGTTGGGCCAGGAGCCGCGCCTCCGCGGCGAACGACTGCACCGCGATCCCCATCATCGCGAGCCCGGCGTCGGCGCGCTCCACCGCGCCCGTCAGGCCGGTCGGCAGCCCGGACCACGCGCTCTCCAGGAGCTTGACCGCTCGCTCGCTGGCGGCCGATACCGCCGACGCGAGCGCGCTGCGGACCAGGTCGAGCGCCAGGGCGACCGGGAGCACCTCGAAGTTCGCGACGGAGATCAGCCCGGTCCTCCTCGGGGACGACGACCGGGTTCCCCTGCGACGCGTTCAGCTCGATCGTGACCTGTCGCTCGGCGAACGCGAGCGCGTCGCGCGTGGCGCCGAGGATCTGCGGCAGGTTCCGGAACGTCAGCGGATCCTGCAGGTGTCGCGGCGCGCCCGGTTCGAAGAGGCGGCTGCCGTCGAGGTAGGCGGCGAGGCGTGCGCGCGACGCGGCGAGTCCGGGGTAGGGACGGATCGCGTCGGTCACCGGGTGGATCATCGTGAGGTTCGCGCCGAACGCCTCCAGCGAGAGCGCGCCGGCGGCCTCCATCGACGCGACCAGTCCCTGCGCGTCGGAGAGCGCGAGCGCCGCCCACGCCGTCGAGAACGCGTTGTTGTCCAGGAGCGCGAGCGCCTCACCGGGCGCGAGCGCGAGCTCCGCCGCGATGTCGAGCGCCAGGTCGGCCATCGCCGCCAGATCCGCCTGCCCGATCGAGCCCAGCACGCGGATCGTCGGCACGATGCCGGCGTTCAGCCGGGCCACGAGGAGCTCCACGAGGTCGGGACGGACGCCCGCCGCGCCGACGGCGAGCGTGTTCGCCAGGCAGACCATCGTCGCCCTCGCGACGTCGGGAGGGGCGTGCCCACCGGCCGACACGCGATGGGCGCGAACCATGGCGAGGTTGAACGAGGCGAGTGTCTCCGCGTGCGCGGGCACACCGACACGCTTGAGGACGCCCACGCCCGTGTTGAGCCCGTACACCTCGTCGCCGCGCTCCAGGATCCGATCCACGATCGCCCGGGTCGCCGCCATCCTCGCGGTCGCCTCCGGGGCAAGCGTTGCCGGTTCGTTCGCGCGGGCGATCGCGACGACATCGTCGATCGTGAGATCCGAACCTGTGAGGACGATCGGCATCTGCGGACCCTTCGGCGCGCTCGTGGAACCGGCCCGAGGCTAGCAGCCGGCCCGGTGCCGCGGGTGACGGCGGTCACCGGGAATCCGCCGACCACATGCCAACCGCCCCCGGACCGGCGATGTGGCGTTGCGGCCACGCACGGTAGCGTCGAGATCCCCCGCCTCCCCCGAACGTCAGGAGGTGGAGATGCGCGAAGGGTCACGTCACCGGATCCTCGTCCATGGGCGATGGTTGGTCGTGGTGAGCGTCGCGTGCGCGGCGCTCGTGGGATTCCTCGGAGCGCCGTTCGCGGCCCGGGCCATGCCCCCGCTCGGGCTGGACCCACGATCATTCGGCCGCAGGGATCCCGCATCGACCGCACGGGTACAACGCGCTGGTCGCGACGTTCGGGCAACCATGCAGCGCCGCGGCGAATGCGGCGCGGTCGTCGTGGCCGTCGCAGTCGACACCGGGGGTCGACGGGTACATCAACTACCACCCGTACATCGATCGTGACGTCAGCTGGAACATCCGCAACCACATCAGCGCCGACCTCAAGGAGCAGGCGTTGTACCCGGGCATCGGCGGATACAACTGTCGCTACGTCGAGGGGACGACGAGCTGGTCGGTGCATGCGTTCGGCGCCGCGATCGACATCAACTGGCAGCGGAACCCGCGCGGAGCCACGACGTGGAACGGCGTGGGAGCCGACGGCCACAACTACAAGAAGTACCTGCCCAACCTCTGGAAGGGCGCGTATCCGGGCCACAACTTCTACTGGGGGATCAACTTCAGCACCGATCCCCGACCCCATGCATTTCCAGTACGTGACGGGCTACTGAGGAGGCAGCATGCGTCGGAAGGCAGTACTCATCGCGGCGACGCTCACCGCGACTCTCGTGGGGGCGTTCGCGGCGCGTGGATCTCAGCCAGGCTTCGCGTCCCGTGGCATGTGACGCCGAGACCGGCCGGGCGCTCACGCCCGTCTCGGCGGCCCGGCACGGTGGCGGCATCCCGGCCGTCGTCGGAGGACGCTCCCTGGTCGTCGTGGACGGGGACGGGCCGGCGCGAGACGTTCCTTCCCCGGGTGGCCGGCCCCGAGGTCGTTCGAGACGCCGCGCTGCGACCCGGGACCGGCATCGCGTTCGTCCTGGATCGTCGGGGACCCGACGACGTGGTCATCGAGACCGGGCGCGACGAGCTCCGGCTCGCCCAACCCGGCGAGGCATCGGATCCGTCGTGGTCGTCCGACGGCCGGCTGGTGTGGTCGCTCGGCTCGCGTCTGCGGCTCTGGTCGCCCGCGACATCGTCGGCGGTCGACATCGCGCCTCCTCCGGGGGCGATCGGCGTGTTCTCGCCGGTGTTCGCGACGGACGACACCGTCATCTCGGTGGTGGCCGAGCCCGAGCCGGGCTTCTCGCGAACCGAGGACGAGGGGCTCGACAACCTCTGGCGCTACGATCTGCGTTCTCGCCGGTGGTCGCGCGTCACCGGCGTTCCACGCCAGCGGGGAGCACTGGGTCGCCATCAGGACGCCGATCGTGCGGGAGGACGGCTCGATCGAGTTCGTGCTGGTGAGGGGACTGGCAACCGCGACCAGGATGCCCGCGTTCGAGCTCTGGCGGATGCCCGCCGGCGCCGTCGCCTCCAAGGTGCGCGACCTCCCCGAGGAGATGTACCTTGCCGGGACCCAGGACGGACGCCGCATCTGGAACCTCTACGACCAGGCGAGCGGGGAGTGGCGGCTCTACGCGGAGGCATCGGCGACCACGTTGGTGGACCTCGGGTGCGGCGCGGCCCTGGTCGACCCTCGCTCGGTCCCGGACCCGGACATGACCCCGGCGTGGCTCGACACCGTCCCGACCCCAACCCCAACTCCCACGCCGACGCCGACCGTCACGCCGACCCCGTCTCCCACGGTGTCGCCGATGCCCTCGCAGACGCCGACCTCCACGCCCACGGCGCAGCCGACGATCGGTCCTTCTCCCGCAGACGGGTTCATCGCCGGGATCCTCGTGGGAGACTTCGGGACCCCGGAGGATGCGAACTCGGCGGTGGCGGACATCCACGCGGCGTTCGGCGAGAGCGCACCGGTCGAGGTCGTGGACAGCACGACCGCGCCGAACATCGTCCGTCCCGGCGTGTGGGCGGCCGTGATGTTGTTGCCTGCCGGCGTCGACCCGTTGGCTGCGCTGACCGACTTCCGGGCGCGCCTGCCCCAGTATCAAGGGTGGAGCTGGGTGGTCGCGGTATGAGGGTGAGACGCGGAGCGCTCGCCGTGGCGGCGGTGCTGCTGGCCGCCACCGCCACGGCGTGCTCGACCTCCGGCGGGGCGCGGACGCTCGACCTGAGCGCGTCCGCGAGCCCATCGCCCGATGCGGGCACGGGCTCCGTGGAGAAGTGGATCGCCGTCTTCCGGACGGAGGCCGATCCGCACGACATGAGCGACGAGACGGCCGACGTCCTCGCGATCGTCGGTGGCTCGATCGTGGTCTCCCCGATCGCCTGCTTCGAGGGCCTGCCCGCGGACTTCCACCTCGACGACTACCTGCTGGGTGTGGTGGCGCCCACGAAGGAAGCGCTGGACGAGGTCGTCGCCTCGGTCGGTCGGACCGTGATCTTCGAAGGACGGGTGCGCACGATGTGTCTGGATTGAAACAGGGTTTGGACGAACCCGTTGCTAGCCTTGACGAGTGACCCGCATCCTTCGGCATCCCATCCTCGTCGGGGTCGCTCTCGTGCTCGTGGTCTCTTTGACCGTGCTCGGCGCGAGCGCGTGGACCGTGTGGCGAGCGGCCCACGACGACGTCGCCAGTCGCGTCGAGCGCGCCGACCTGATCATCGTGCTCGGGGCGGCGCAATACGACGGAACGCCGTCGCCGGTGTTCCAGGGGCGGTTGGATCACGCCGTCCTGCTCTACCGGCAGGGCCGGGCCGACCGCGTGATGGTGGTCGGAGGGAAGGCGCCGGGCGACACGACGACGGAGGCGCAGGCCGGGCCGCGACTACCTGGTCTCTCAGGGGGTTCCGGCCGACGCCGCCCTTGCCGAGCCCGTCGGACGCACGACGTTCGAGAGCTTGGTGGGCGCTGCGAGATACATGCACGGGCACGGGCTGGAGAGCGCGTTCCTCGTTTCCGACCCGTGGCACAACGCACGCATCACTCGCATGGCATCGGACCTCGGGATCCGTGGGTACGCCTCCGCGACGTGGACGTCCGCGGCGACCAGCGAGGACACCCGGTTCAGCGGCTACGCCCGCGAGACCCTGGCATACGTCTACTACCGGATCTTCGGCCGCTGAGCGGCGCCCGCCGACGATGTGATCCCTCAGGCTCTGTCTCCACCCGGCGATAGCATGACCACGATGGCCACCCCACGCGAACGAACGGAGGAGATCGAGCGACAGACGCTCGCTCCTCGGGCCACGCTCGCCGAGGGGTCGAAGGGCCGCGAGCGCGACGAGCCCCAGGATCCGGTCCGAACGGTCTTCCAGCGCGACCGCGATCGCATCTCCCACTCCAAGGCGTTCCGGCGGCTGAAGCACAAGACGCAGGTGTTCCTGGCGCCCGAGGGCGACCACTACCGGGTCAGGCTCACGCACACGCTCGACGTCTCGCACATCGCCCGCACGGTCACGCGCGCCCTCCGGCTCAACGAGGATCTGGCGGAGGCGATCGCGCTCGGCCACGACCTGGGGCACACGCCGTTCGGCCACCTCGGGCGAACAGGCGCTCAGCCCGTTCCTCGGCAGGCCGTTCCGCCACAGCGAGCAGAGCCTGCGCGTCGTCGACTATCTGGAGGACGACGGCAAGGGGCTGAACCTCACGTGGGAGGTGCGCGACGGCATCGTGAACCATCCGTGGTCCATGCCGGCGCCCGCCACGCTCGAGGCGCAGATCGTGCGGTTCGCCGATCGCATCGCCTACATCAACCACGACCTCGACGACGCCGTCCGGGCCGGCGTGCTCGATCCCGGCGAGCTCCCGCGCCAGCCCCTCGACGTCCTCGGTCACACCCACGGCGCGCGGATCAACACGCTGGTGATCGACCTGATCGATCAGAGCGCCGATCAGCCGGAGGTGCGCTTGTCGCCGGCGGTCTTCTCGGCGCTCGACACGCTCCGCGACTTCCTGTTCGAGCAGGTCTACACGCGCGAGGGGGCGCGGATCGAGCACGAGAAGGCCGTGCGGCTCATCCGGGATCTGTTCTCGCACTTCCTCGAGCATCCCGAGGAGATGCCGCACGAGTACCATCAGGCTCCGGGGGACCTGCCGACCCGCGTGGCCGACTTCATCGCCGGCATGACGGATCGGTACGCCCTGCGGACGTACGAGCAGCTCTTCCTTCCCCAGGGCTGGCTCATCTAGAGCCGGGAGCACCCGTGGCGGGCAGGATCAAGCAGGAGGACATCGAGGCGGTCCGGGAACGGACCGACATCGTCAAGCTCGTCTCGCAGTACCTCACGCTCAAGAAGGCCGGCGGCGACAACATGACCGGCCTCTGCCCGTTCCATCAGGAGAAGACGCCGTCGTTCAGCGTCTCGCCCGGCAAGCAGGTCTTCTACTGCCACGGCTGCGGCAAGGGCGGCGACGCCATCGGGTTCCTCCGCGAGCTGGAGCATCTCGGGTTCGCGGAGGCGGTGGAGCGGCTGGCGCAGCAGGCCGGGATCACCCTCCGCTACGAGGGCGACTCGCCCGGCCGAACGCCGGGCCGCCGCGCGCAGGATCGCGCTGATCAAGGCGAACGAGGAGGCCGCGCGCCTCTACACGGCGATGCTGGCCGACGGGCGAGAGGCGGAGGAGGCGCGGAAGTACGTCGCCGACCGCGGCATCTCGCCGGAGTCCGTCGAGCGGTTCGGCATCGGGTACGCGCCCGGGTACCCGGACTTCCTGCTCAAGCGGATGACCCGCGAGTTCTCCCCGGAGATCTTGCTGGAGGCGGGTCTCGCGACCCGCGGCGACGAGGGGTCCGCGATCCGCGACCGGTTCCGCGGGCGGGTCACGTTCCCCATCCACGATCTGCAGGGCCGCGGGATCGGGTTCGGAGCCAGGATCTTGCCGACCGATCCGCGGGCCGGCGAGCAGGCCAAGTACCTCAACACCGCCGAGACCCCGATCTACAAGAAGAACGAGGTGTTGTTCAACCTGGCCGGCGCGCGAACCTCGATCGCGCGCAGCGGTGAGGTCTACGTGGTCGAGGGCTACACCGACGTGATCGGTCTGTCGCAGGCCGGCATCGAGAACGCGGTCGCGACGTGCGGCACGGCGCTGGGGGAGGCGCACTTCCGGTTGCTCAGCCGGTTCGCGCAGCGCGCGATCCTCGCGTTCGACTCGGACGAGGCGGGCGCGCGAGCGGCCGAGCGCGCGTACGCGTTCCAGGAGACGTATCCGGTGCAAGCGGTCGTGATGATCATGCCGCAGGGGTTGGATCCCGCGGACTTCGTCGCGAAGCACGGCGCCGACGGTGTGCGCGCGGCCGCGACGCAGTCGCGGCCGCTGGTCGAGTACATGGTCCGCCGGACCGTCGCGCGCCACGACCTGTCCACCGTGGAAGGGCAGTCCGCCGCCGTCGCCGACACGCTTCCCATCCTCGAAGGGCTGTCGGATCCCGTGCGCCGCAGCCAGTACGGGCACATGCTCGCCGACCTTGCCGGCGTGTCGGAGTCGTCGGTGATGCAGGCCCTCGATCAACGTCTGGGCGGACGTCCCCACGAGGTCGCGAAGACGATGAAGCGCGCGTCGGCCCAGGAGAAGGTCGAACGCGAGATGCTGAAGCTCCTGGTCGGCGACAACGAGACGTACCGCGACGTTCGTCGGCAAGCTGCAGCCGGAGCATTTCCGAGATCCGTCGCACCGACGCCTGTTCCTGGCGATCGAGTCTGCGGATGGGGACGTCGCCGCGATCGCCGGAGGTGAGGATCCGAAGCTCGCGGCCGCGGTGTCGTCGCTCGCGGTCGAACCGCTCAACGGCGATGGCCCCGACTACGCGCGCAGCGTGTGGGCTCGCCTGCAGGAGTTCTTGCTGAAGAGCAAGAGCGACGCCATCCGGATGCGGCTCCAGAAACTGAATCCCATCACCGATACCGACTATGACGACCTGTTCAACGAACTGGTCGGTCTCGATGGCGAACTCCGTCGTCTGGGCCACGGCGAGCAGGGCATCGACTGAGCAGTGCTTGGCAGTAGGAAGGCCGGGTCACCGCGCCGAACGTTTCGTACACTCGGTTCACCGTGGCTCACGTCCTGAGGAGTACCGTTGGCTGAAGCGGCGCGCACCGACGAACCTCCGATTGAGTTTGGATGAAGTAAAGGAATCCATCACCGCAAAGGGACGCGAGCGGGGCTTCGTCACGTCCGAAGACCTGCTCGAAGCCGTCCCCGTCGACGACTTCACCCCCGAGCAGGTCGAGGAGTTCCTGACGCAGATCCAGGAGCACCTGTCCGCCGAGGCGATCGAGGTCATCGAGGTGCCCGGCGAGGACTCGGACCCGGCCACCAACGTGCGGATCGAGGTGGACCTGCTCAAGGCCCCCACGAACGACCCGGTCCGGATGTACCTGAAGGAGATCGGCAAGGTCCCGCTGCTGAACGCGGCGCAGGAGGTGGACCTGGCCCGCCGGATCGAGGCCGGCGAGCTCTCCACGGCGCTCCAGCAGCATTTCGAGGAGGAGCCCAAGGCCGACCCCAAGGCACTGAAGCTGGTCGTGGAGCGCGTCTGGGAGATCCGCGACCATCAGCAGACGGCGTTCGGCAAGGTCGAGGGGATCGGCCGCGAGAAGATCGCCAAGTCCTACCGTCCGAAGACCGACCAGGAGATGGACGACTGGCTCCGGCGCGTGGAGCGCGACGGCCAGCTCGCCAAGAAGAAGCTCATCGAGGCCAACCTCCGGCTGGTCGTCTCGATCGCCAAGCGCTACGTCGGCCGCGGCATGCTGTTCCTGGACCTGATCCAGGAGGGCAACCTGGGTCTGATCCGCGCGGTGGAGAAGTTCGACCACTCGAAGGGGTTCAAGTTCTCGACGTACGCCACGTGGTGGATCCGTCAGGCCATCACGCGCGCGATCGCCGACCAGGCGCGGACGATCCGGATCCCCGTGCACATGGTCGAGACGATCAACAAGCTCGTCCGCGTGCAGCGGCAGCTCTTGCAGGACCTCGGACGCGAGCCCACGCCCGACGAGATCGGCAAGGTCATGGGCATCAGCGCCGAGAAGGTGCGCGAGATCCAGAAGGTGTCGCAGGAGCCGGTGTCGCTCGAGACGCCGATCGGCGAAGAGGAGGACTCACACCTCGGCGACTTCATCGAGGACTCCGACGCGGTCGTACCGGTCGACGCGGCGTCGTTCATCCTGTTGCAGGAACAGCTGGAGTCGGTGCTGCACACGCTCAGCGAGCGCGAGAAGAAGGTCATCCAGCTGCGGTTCGGGTTGGTCGACGGACATCCGCGCACGCTCGAAGAGGTGGGACGCGAGTTCGGCGTCACCCGCGAGCGGATCCGACAGATCGAGTCGAAGACGCTGTCGAAGCTGCGGCACCCGTCGCGCTCGCAGAAGCTCCGCGACTACTTGGAATGACGCTCGCCGCCGCGATCTTCCTTGCGGCGTGCTCGCTCCGTTCCCCGGTTCCCGGTTGACTGCCTCCTTACACTTGAAGGTGAGGGGGCGCGATCTCTCGGCGGCGATGAGGAGGTTGTCATGCTGCCCGAGGTCGATGCGCTCCACGCAGGAGACGTTGCGGACGCGCTCCTGCGTATCCGCCGGGACATGCTCGACGCCGAAGCACTCTTCCCGGAACTGACGGTCGACGTCCCGGACGGACGACAGGAGAGCGTTCGCAACCTCCTGCAATACCTCGCCTTCCGTCGACGTGATGAGCGGCCCCTCCAGGAGGAACTGGCGCGACTCGGACTGTCGTCGCTCGGACGCGCGGAGTCCCACGTGCTCGCATCCCTCGACGCGGTCCTGCTTCCGCTCACCGCCATGGCGGGTCAGTCCATCCCGCCGGGCGGGCGACCGGGGATCGGGTTCGACGAAGCCCGAGCGCTGCTCTCTACCCACACGGCCGAACTGTTCGGGCGGCGTCCAGCCGGGCGGGATACCCGGATCATGGTGACCATGCCCACGGAGGCAGCCGTGGATCCGGACCTGCTCCAGCGGCTCCTCGAAGCCGGGATGGACGTCATGCGCATCAATCTCGCCCACGACGATCAGGCGGCCTGGGCGGAGATGATGCGTCACCGCAGGGATGCCGAGAAACTCAGTGGCCGGACCTGCCGGGTGCTGATGGATCTGGCGGGCCCGAAGCTGCGCACGGGACCCCTCGAGTCCGGCCCCCGCGTCCTCAGGATCCGGCCGCGTCTCGACGAGCTCGGACGGGTGACGCAGCCCGCTTACATCTGGCTCACGAGCGGCCGTGAGCCGAGCGCACCCCGCGCAGAGGCGGCGACGTTCACCGTTCCGCGGAGGTTCATGAAGGCCATCGACGTGGATGGCGCCGTCCGATTCGAAGACGCTCGCGGCCGCCGCCGGGAGATGACGATCGTCACCAGGTCCGCGGACGGCGCGCTCGCGGTGCTCGAACGCACCGCGTTCCTCGTCCCGGGCATCGAACTCCGGGTCGGGCGACACGCCGACGAACGGGCTCAGCTCCGTGAAGAAGATGTGCCCGCGCTCGAGGGCAGCATCCGCGTGCGGGTGGGGGACCAGCTCCTTCTGACGCGCGATCTCTCACCGGGACGGCCACCGCTCCTTGACGACGACGCCCGCCGCGTCACCTCGCCGGCCGTGATCGGCTGCACGCTTCCCGAGGTCTTCCGCGGCATGAAGGTCGGCGAGCCCGTCTGGTTCGACGACGGCAAGATCGGCGGCGTCGCCGAGGGTGTCACGTCGGGCGAGATCGCGGTGCGCATCGTGCGGGCGCGCCCGAACGGCTCGAAGCTCCGGGGGGGACGCGGCATCAACGTCCCCGAGACGGACCTACCCGGGCTCCAGGCCCTCACACCCGACGACGACTCGCTGTTGCCGTTCGTGGTGGATCACGCCGACCTCATCGGTCTGTCGTTCGTCCGCTCGGGCGAGGATGTCGACGCCCTCGTGCAGCGGTTGGAGGAGTTGGGAGGTGAGGACCTCGGCATCCTCGCGAAGATCGAGACCGTCGCGGGGTTCCGAAACCTGCCGGAGATCCTCCTCGAGTTGATGCGATGGCCGCTCTCCGGCGTGATGATCGCGCGAGGCGATCTCGCGGTCGAAGGCGGGTACCGGCGTCTCGCGGAGATCCAGGAGGAGATCCTCTGGCTGTGCGAGGCGGCTCACCTTCCGGCCGTCTGGGCCACGCAGGTGCTCGAGGGCATGGCCAAGACAGGAACGCCGTCACGGGCCGAGATCACGGATGCGGCGATGAGTGCGCGCGCGGAGTGCGTGATGCTGAACAAGGGTCCGTTCATCGAGGACGCGATCCGCACCCTCGACGACATCCTGCGCCGGATGCGTGAGCATCAGAGGAAGAAGCAGTCGCGGCTCCGGCGCCTCCGCTCCTGGTACGGCCAGTGGCCCGACGCGCCGAGCTAGCGCCGGGTGCTTCCTCGTCTGATCGATGTCAGGCGACTCAGTCCACGGGGGTTCGCGTTGGGAGACGTTTCAACTCCTCCACGACCCGCCCGATCACCACTTTCGCGTCCCCGAAGAGCATCTGCGTCTTGTCCAAGTAGAAGAGTTCGTTGTCGATGCCGGCGAACCCGGTCCGCATCGAGCGCTTCACCACGATGACCGTTCGCGCCGCGTCGGCGTCGAGGATCGGCATGCCGTAGATCGGGCTGCTCGTGTCCGTGCGAGCCGCAGGGTTCACCACGTCGTTTGCGCCGACGACGAGCACCGCGTCGGTGTGTGGAAACTCACCGTTGATCTGCTCCAAGTCGTACAGCTGATCGTACGGCACGTTCGCCTCAGCCAGCAGAACGTTCATGTGCCCGGGCATGCGGCCCGCGACCGGGTGGATCGCGAAGCGGACGTCCACGCCGCGAGCACGCAGGAGGTCGGAGAGGTCTCGAACCACGTGCTGGGCCTGAGCCGCGGCCATCCCGTAGCCCGGGATCACGATCACGTTCTGAGCGGCGTCGAGGATCATCGCCGTCTCCTCGGGGCCGACCCGCCGGTACGGGCGTTGTTCGGTGGCGGCACCGGCGACCTCCGCACCGAACCCGCCGAAGAGCACGTTAGTGAATGAACGGTTCATCGCGCGACACATGATCACCGACAGCAGGAACCCCGACGAGCCATCGAGGGCGCCGGCCACGATCAGCAGACGGTTGCCCAGCGCGAACCCCATCGCGGCCGCCGCGAGTCCCGCGTACCCGTTCAACAACGAGATGACGGTCGGCATATCGGCGCCGCCGATCCGGATCACGAGCATTACGCCCGCCGCGAGCGACAGCGTCACGAGCGGTACGAGGAGGATCGTCCGAGAGGGGTCGAGCACGAGCAGGACGACGAGGAGGGCCGCCACCCCCAGCGCCGTCACGTTCACCACGTTCTGCCCCGGGTACAACCAGGCTCGATCCTGGATCAGCCGCTGAAGCTTGCTGAACGCGATCAGGCTCCCGGCGACCGTCAAGAACCCGAGCAGCATCTCGAGACCGAGCGCCGTCATCGTGCCCCGGTCGACGGTGGGCTGCCGCAGCGTGTACTCGGCCACCCCGACGAGCCCGGCGGCCAGCGCGCCGAAGGCGTGGGAGACGGCGGTTCGCTGGGGCACGGCCGTCATCGGAACCAGGAGGCCGAGCGGGGCCCCCACCACGGTCCCGAGCACGAGGGCAACCGCGATCCAGCGGTAGTCGACGATCTCGGCCTTCAGGAGCGTTGCGACCACCGCCAGGAGCATCCCGATCTCACCGATCCGGACACCCCGCTGCGCCGTCGTGGGGTGCGACATCCACTTCAGAGCGAGCACGAACGAAACGCCCGCCAACAGATAGGCGAGAGAGATGAACACATCCATCACGTGTCATCTCCTGAGGGCGGCGCGCGTCGTGGCCGGAAGAACCGCAGCATCCGGTCGGTGAGGATGAATCCACTGACGGCGTTCGTGGTGGAGGCGAACACCGCGATCGCACCGAGCACGGTCGCGAGCGCGCCGTGGCCGCCCCCGGCGAGCAGCAACGACCCGATCAACGAGATCGCGGAGATAGCGTTCGTGAGCGACATGAGCGGCGTATGCAACAGCCCAGGGACCCTCGCGATCACCGTGAATCCGAGGAACGAGGCCAGCACGAAGACGTAGAGACCGATCTCAAGCGGGCGTGGCACGATCGGCCTCCGGTGTCGGGCGTGCGTTCACGATCTGCCGGATGCGCTCGTGCACCACCTCGCGGTCGTGGGTTACGAGCGTCTCTCGGACGATCTCATCGTCCAGGTTCGGCGGCGCCGAGGGATCGCCCAGCATCGTCGTGAGGAACATGACGATGTTCTTCGCGAACATCCGGCTCGCGTCATCCGCGACCGTAGCAGGGAGGTTCGTCGGGCCGAGTATCCGGACGCCGCGTTCGGTGACGACCTCCTCGTCGGGTCGCGTGAGCGCGCAGTTGCCACCATGCGGCGCGGCGCAGTCGACGATGACGCTTCCGTACGGCATACCCTCGACGGCCTCCGCGGTGAGCAGGATCGGTGCGGTACGACCGGGTACCGCGGCGGCGGTGATCACCACGTCGACGCCGGCGACCACCTGTGCGAGCAGCTGTTGCTGACGGCGCTCTAGGGCTCGCCGAGGTCCTTCGCGTACCCGGTCGCGTCCCCCGCGTCCGCGGGTTCCAGGGGCAGCAGCACGGCCCGCGCGCCGACGCTCTCGATGTCTTCCTGGGCGGCGGAGCGAACGTCGTACCCCTGGACGACGGCGCCGAGCCGTTTCGAGGTGGCGATCGCGGTCAGCCCGGCGATGCCTGCTCCCACCACGAGCACCTCCGCGGGCGGCACGGTACCCGCGGCCGTAGTCAGCATGGGGAACATCTTCGGAAGGGCCGCGGCGGCGAGGACCGCCGCCTTGTAGCCCGTGATGGTGGCCTGGGAGGACAGCACGTCCATCGACTGCGCGCGCGAGATCCGTGGGAGCAGGTCGAGGGAGTAGAGCGTGAGACCGGCACCGGCGATCGCCTCGATCGCTCCGGGCCTGCCGAGCGGATCGGCGATGCCGACGAGGATCGTGCCGGGCGTGAGGCGGCGCTCCAGGGAGAGGGGGTCGTCGCTCGCGCCGGCGAGCCGGACACCGACCACCACGTCGGGCCGTTGCGCGTCGGCGCCGGCTATCTCGGCGCCATGTGCCACGAAAACATCGTCCGGATATCCGGCCGCGATCCCCGCACCTGATTCCACCAGGACCCGCCATCCTGCGTCGATGAGACCGGGGACGCTGGTAGGGACCAACGCGACCCGCGTTTCATGGCCGCGTTCCCTGGGGATCAGGACCGTGTGTGTCGCGATCACCCATCCATCATCGCGGGCCATCCCACGGAAAGCACCACGAGATCCCTGAGACGTGCGAGCGCCGCCTGACAATCTCCGCCAGAGGTCCGTCTCGGAACTAGTTCCAGACCGCGTCGTCGCTCTCGTACTCGCCCATGCGGTCGCGGAGCGAACCCCGCGCGCGCTTGATGATGTCGAGGCTCTTGGTGGTCGCCTGCTCGGCGATCCGTTGGGCCTGGGAGGAGACGGCGCGCGCGGTACGATTCGCGCCCGACCCTTCCTGGCGGCGGAGCGGCCCCTTGACGACGCTGGGGTCGTCCTCGCGCATCTTGGCGGCCAGCTTGTAGCCGATGAAGATCCCGAGCGTGATCAGGAACAGGTTGCGGAGCTTCACGTTGGACCCCCTGGTCTGGTAGGTCGACAGCGTATCGCGATGTCAGAGGAGACGAGAGGCCGCTGCTAGACTCCCTTGCGTTCCTTCCGGGGTAGCTCAATCGGCAGAGCGGCGGACTGTTAATCCGTAGGTTGCGAGTTCAAGTCTCGCCCCCGGAGCCGATGCAGCACAGGCGATAGCCCAGCGTAGAGGACTCTCTAGAACGGCCCAGAGTCCGCAGAAAGTCCGCGAGAAGCTCCGTCCAGGGCATCGGCCAGTGCGTCCAGATCGTCATCGAACATATGCCCGTACACGGTCATGGTGAAGCTGGCCGTTGCGCGGCCGAGAGTCTGCTGGACCGCCTTTGGACTCCATCCAGCGCCGATCATCCGAGCTGCGGCGGAGGGCCGGAGGGCGTGCATCCCGACGTGAGGCACGCCCAGGTTCGCGAGCAGCGGGACCCAGACGGTTGGGCGGAATCGGGAGTAGCGGAGCGGCCGTCCTCTGCTCGACCTGAATAGGAGGGCGTCCGGGTCGCTCGGCACGTCTTCCAAATGCTTCGCTACAGCCTCAAGAGGGAGGGCGGGATGGGCACCGACCGTACGGCGTGGCTCTTTGTCGAGCCGAACAAGAGGTCACCGCTGATCTCTGCCAGAGATTCCTCGACGCGGATGCGCCGACGGAGGAGGTTGATTGATCGACGGCGGAGGGCGGCGGCCTCACCGAATCGGAGACCCACCACCCCTTGTACGCCGATGAACGCCCGGTATTCGGTTGGCGTTGCAGCGATTAGAGCATCGATCGTTCGTACATCGAGGAAGGCCGCCTCACGTCGTTCTCCCTTAGGGAGACGAGCACCTCGGGCCACGTTGCGAGCGATGTGAGCGTCCCTTACGGCAGCGCCGAGCATCGACAACAACCGCGCTTCGACCCTTCGACGGAGGCATGGTTCGAGGTCAAACCCAGGAGCCCGATGCAGGTATCTGGAGTGATGGATCGACCTTGCCCTTGGCGAACAGACCCTTCAGCGATGGCTCAAGCATGGCGACCTCTCGAAGTATGACGTCATCATACCGCCGCAGGAACCTCCTGGGGAAGTCTCTTATGGTGATTGATTAGGCATGGGCACTCGGGTAGTCAAGCAGCCTGACCATATCGGCAGGCTCTCCTGAGATCGCTGTCGGGCGGTTCGAAGATGCCCGGACAATACTGCCACCCTGTGACACAGCAACCGAGCGATGACATCCACGGAGGCCTGGTGACCGACTCTGTCTGACGACCTCTGGAAGTGGCGCGTGGTTTGGGGGGCCATCCTGACTTCGATGGGACCCGCTCGATCCCAGCGGGTTCGCCGTGGCGCACATGGTTCGCTACGACAGACGAGGCCGGAAGAGCGCTGCCACGCGGAAGCCCCGGGTCCCCACCGCGAAGATCAACAACCGCCTCGACCTCGGCGCCTCATAGATATGGTCATCATGGGCGCGATCCTCGGTTTGTCCGGCCTGTTCACCGCCGCCTTCTTCTGGCTGATGATCGTGATCTTGTCTTGAACGTCGCCCTATCTGAACGCTGCACGAAACGCCAGGGCGAGCAAGGCGAACGACGTTGCGCCGACAGCCGCCAAACGTCGTCCCGATGACGCTGTGCTGCGGTGTCGCGCCTCCAAGCGACCCAAACATGGCTGGACCGAGCGCCCGCGTCGCGTTCGATCCCCGTACGGCGGACACGATGACGACTCGCTCATCGCTCCGGCGAACACGACTGCGGCCGCTGCGATGATCGCCGGGCCGAGTTGTGGAAGCAGCACCCTGCGCACGATCTCTCCGGGCTGGGCCCCTAGGTCCGCAGCCATCTGCTCCTGCTCCGGGCTGATGAGCAAGAGGCGGGCGAAGACGACGAGGGCGGCGAGCGGAAGGAAGAGCGTGACCAGTCCGATGACCTGTGCTCGCGTGCCGAACCACCCGCAAGCGTCTTGATCTCGCGCCCTCGATATCTGGAGAGCAACCCGCACGGTGCGGTCGTGATCTTCGAGCAAGCTCTGCCAACTTCTATCGCCGAGGGCGGAGGAGATGCATCGCCAGGTTGTTGCGCGGGGCCAGATTGCCGATCAGAGGAGGCCGTTCGCGGCGAGGAACGACCTCGCGACAGCGGCCACATCCTGCCCGTCGATCACGATCTTGCCCACGAGCTGGGTCACCGTGTCGCTGGAGAGCCGGGCGCTCACCGCATCGAGCAGCCCCCGAACCTCGTCGCTCAGCAAGTCGGTGCGGATCACAGGCGTGATGTTCTCCGCAGACTGGAGGTTCTTATCGTCGAGCAGCGGGATGAACCCGTTCGCCTCGATGCTCGGATCCGTCGAGAACATCAAACCGATCTGCACTTCGTCGGTCCTGAGCGCGGCTACGGTCTGTGGCCCTCCGGCGTCCAGCGGCTCGAAGTTCTCGAAGAGGATCCCGTAGACGTCCCGGAGGCCCGGCAGGCAGAAGGGTCGGAGCGGACACTCGGGCGGTGCGCCCACCGTCAGCCGGTCGGCGACGGTGGCGAGCGAGCTCAGCGTGGTCAGGTTGAACTCCTGCGCCGTACTCGCATTCGCTACGAACTGATTCGTGTCCTGGGCGGGCGATGGCGTGAGCACCGTGATGCCTTTCGGCCGGAGGTGATCGCCGACCTGCCGCTCGACATCGGTCGGATCGCTTGACGCCTGCGCGGTGGGGTCAAGGAACAGGAGCAGCGATGACAGGTACTCGGGCTTCAGATCGATCTGGCCCGACTCCAACGCGCTCTGCGAGACCTCCCGAGACCTCAGATCAAACTCTCGCTCGACCGTGAAACCGGCCTGCTCCAGGACTTGCGCGTACATCTCAGCGACGAGCTGGCTCTCGGCGAACGCGCCGGACACCCCGACGACGATCGTTCTCGCACCCCTCGGATGCCCGGTTCCGGCCGGGTTGGAGCTGATGCACCCGGCTGTGAGGGTGCTCGCCGCGATGATGGCGGCGGCGAGGACGAGGCGGGGCCGCCTCCTCACGTCGCCGGTACCTCGATCGGAGCGTTCGAGTTGCGGCCGAGAAGCGCCCGGGCGGGCGTCCGGCCCTTCCCCTTCAGGTCCAGGATCCGGGTCGGCCCGAATTCGAATCGATCCTCCAGTTGAACGGCCGTCGACTCAGACACCAGAACTTCACCTGGCTCTGCCTGCTCCTCGAGTCTGCTCGCGACGTTCACCGTGTCGCCCCACAGGTCGTAGGCGAACTTCCTGCGCCCGATTACGCCGGCGACGGCCGGGCCGGTGGCCACGCCGCCGCGAACGACGATCCGATCACCCGACGGCCATCGGACCGCACCCGCTTCTCGGATGACGTCGACGGCCATCGCGAGAGCGGCTCCCGCATGGTCGGCCATCGCGACGGGCGCGCCGGCGACAGCCATGTACGCATCTCCGATCGTCTTCACCTTCTCGAGGCCGTGCCGGTCGGCGATCTCGTCGAACCGGCTGAACAGCCCATCCAAGGCTTGGGCGAACTCATCCGCCGACGAGCGAGCGGCCTGCTGGGTCGATCCGACCGCGTCCACGAAGATGACCGTCACCTGCTCGAACGCCTGTGCGATCCGCCGGCCGGACGTAACTTTGAGTTGATCGATGACGACCTGCGGCAGGATGTTCAGGAGCAGACCGTCCGATCGCCGGCGCTCCTCGTCGAGCTGACGACCTTGCAGGAACAGCGTTCGCGTGAACCGCTCCATCCGATGGGCGGCCAGGCCACCCAGGAACCCGAACGACACGAGATACAGCGTCGCCAGTACCCCGCTCACAGGCGCGACGTACCGAGTGGTGAATGCGTACGGCAGATACACGCCGATGCCCATCAGCGTGATCAGCAGGACCAAGACGAACCGTAGCCGCAACAGCGTGTACGTGAATGCAGTTATCAGGATGACGCCGACGTACCCGTACTCCGCGGGCAGGGTCAGGATGTTCGAGGTGTAGTACACCCACGAGACGAGCGTTGCGGCCGCGATGGCAACCGCGACCCATTCCCAGATGCGACCGAAGAAGGGAGTGAACGTGAGCGCGAGGCCGATGACCAGCATCGGGATGAACACGCCCCACCGCATGATCCGGTCGAGCCGAAGTTCGGAGAGGGCCAGGATGTAGGGCCGCAGGAGCAGACCCCACGAGATCCACAGGGCGATCCCGGCCAGGAAGGCGAAGCGGATGTTCCCAAGTTGGTGGCGGAATTGATCGGCACGGAACGCCGACTCGAGTGCCGGGTCGTGGAAGCGGAGCCGCAGCCGATCCACGGCTAACCGCCGTCGGGACGGTTCCCGAGCGGCATTTGTTGGGTCGATCTGATCCATCGCTCTATCTCGCGTCTAGGGCCATGCGACCGGGCCTGGAGCTTGAGGCTACCGACAATGGGCGCGGCGCGGTCGCTCGCTGGCGCGAGCGGGGTCTGGTGACACCTTCGATCAGCGACTCGACCGCCGGTCCGGACTCATCGCTGGGGGGAGGGCCGCGTTCTCGACCCGCCGCTTGCGCGACCTCGATTCCACCGACTACGGTTCGAACGTGAGTCCCAGCAGATCTTCAATCGAAGGGTCCAGGCTTGCGGTCAACCAACCGTTAGGGCGGGCGGGGGTTGAAGTACTCGCAGCCGTTCCGTTGTTCTCGACGATGTCGAAGCGGCGACTCCGGTCCCTCTCCGACGAGGCAATGGTCGTCGGCTACGGCCCGGACAGGATGGTATTCGGGGAGGGGGTGCGTGCCGGCGGTTCTGTGTTCGTGCTCTTAGAGGGGACCGCCCGAGTCGTAGCGGGGAATCGCACGGTCAAGCGCCTCGGCCCAGGAGACGTCTTTGGCGAGATGGCGCTATTGGATGGTCGACCGCGCTCGGCCAGCGTCGTCGCCGTATCGGCCATCGTGGCTGCTCGGCTCTCGCGCCCATCATTCCTGCATCTCGTCCGGTCCGATCCGGACATCGCGCTTCATGTCATGGAGATCCTCGCCAGTCGTCTGCGGGACTGCCAAGGGAGTAGCGCGCTCTAGGCGAGCGCGCCGTCCGCTGCCAGTGACTGGACTACTCGAGGTCCAACAAGAGCTTTGCCAAGGTGCGAGTCCGGCTCGGTTACCGAGGGCGAGGAGACGCGCAACGCGGATGCGAGGTTGAGCGGCCACCCTTCGGACCTCGACCTATGGTTGTGGGGCCGCGCCCCCGAGGACCAGTTGGCACGCTCGGTCGACCTCCAGGCCGTCCACGAGCTTCGTTCGCGACTGGCGCTCGCGACGCAGTAGCGGGTTCGCGTTGGCGAACCTGTTCGGCATGTTCGCCGAGCCGATTCGTGTTCGATCTTCTTCAGCGCAGCAGATCCGGCGACGCGCATCGCGGCTAGACCTACGACCAAGGACCCAGATGACTTTCGTTCCTCCGCCGGTCGTCGTCACCCGCACCACCGATCTAGCGTTGGCGCATGAAGACGTACTGGGTCATCACAGTCAAGGACCCCGGCGATCTCGAGGCTGGGCTCCCCGGGTACGAGCGCCGCTTCGAGTTCGACGACGTGGAGCGGGCGTTCGCGTGCTCGCAGGGAGCACTGAAGGCGGGGTTCGGAGTCTCCGCTACCAAGGTCTCCACCACCAAAGAGCGGGTGTCGGCGTGAGTTGGCATGTGGAGCCTTCGCCGTTCGCGACGACACCCGCCCCTCACATCGCCGACCTCCAACGGGAGGGGATCCGTCCGATTCCTCTTGGTCTCGGGTGAGCGCGATGACGCCACCTGGGGCATCGTCGGGGCGTTCTGGCTTGCCGACGAAGGGGATCGCGGTGGATTCCTCGTCTCGCCTGAAGCCCTTTGGAACGGCAGCGAGATGGTCAGGTGTTACCGTGGCGCGCTCGCGCGCGGCTGGACCCACGAACGCATTACCGGTATTGGGAGCAGCAGTGGGCAGCACCGGGACGTATATGGTCGACTCGGAGGAGCGGGCGAGCGGTCTGTTCCTGGTCGCGCGCCGGGTTGGGAGTATCTAGGGACCACCGCCCTCCTTCTCCGGGAGCATCCCGAGTACGACTCAAGACTCGCCGCGGAGTTTCGCTCCCGGAGCTCACCCAGCACCCACCGCTCGCGAGTGAGGTGAACTCCTCGAGGTTGCTCAAGAGTTGCGCGAACTTCTGGGTCCTGGTCGCTAAGGAACTCGCGGATCCTGGTGGCGCGGGCGTGGTCGGGGGAGCATTTCACTGCTTCCAAACTTGCCGGGTCGTTGAAGCTTGAGTACGTTCCCCGTCGATGCGGCGAGGTGTGATCTCGCCCTTAGCGGAGGGAGGCGTCATGTTCAGGAAGCTCTTGATCGTGGGAGTCGCTGGAGTCCTCGCGCTCGTTGGGGGTGGGCTTACCGCGGCGCTCGCGGGGAACAACATCACGACCCCCGAAACCCTGGTCCTCACCGAAACGAGCCTCAAAGGAAAGTTCGTTGACGTGGGCAAGCACGGTTTCGGGCCTGGCGATTCGTTCCTCTTCGTCGATTCGCTGACCGATCCCGCGGATGGATCGAGGGTCGGCACCGTCCGCGGACAGTGCACGATCCAGGTCGGGCCCTGGCAGATATGCCAGGTTGGAGGTTTCCTTGACGGTCGGGGAGAGATCTTCGTCAGCGGTGTCACTCCGAACAATGACCAACCGACGGCGATCGATCTAGCCATCACCGGTGGCACGGGCGAGTTCGAGAACGCACGCGGATCGGTGCATGTCGAGCCCACTTCGGACACTGAGCAGACGACGACGTTGACCCTCATCCCGTAGTCGACCGAACTTCAAAGGTGTCCAGTAGGTGATGTTGCTGCTGGAGCAATCATCATCTCCGAGCCGCGGGCTTGAAGCGAAAGGATGGGAGTCTTGGTCGACGTGGATGACGACCTGACTACTATGAAAGCGGCGGCTGCATCTTGAAGGTCTCCTGGCAGCGAGTGCAGCAACTCGCCGCGGAGGGCAAGCTCGGAGCGATCGCGACCAGGAGCAGTGAACGCCGCAGTGTGTTCCGACGCACCGACGTCGAACGTCTCCGCGTCGAGCGTGGGGTTGGACGCTATGGGCGAACCTAGAACTAGCCTTTCGACTCACAGAGCGCCGAGCAAGATCTACGATGCTCCATCTGGCAGGGGCGCTTTCGCCGCGCCGAGGGCGAGAGGTCGTTATCGTCCCCGAACATCGTCTGACAGCCTCCAATCGCGGCGCTAACTGGGGAGGCCAACATGACTTCGATGGGGCCCACGCGATCGCGGCGGTTCCTCCATCTGCGTCACTCTTTGCGCAACAACTCGGTGTCACCCCAAAGCAGACGAACGCGCTCCCGTAACATGAGGAATACCGCTCAACCCCCTGACTGCGGCTTCCTTTCGCCCTTACACGGCGAAGGTCGGGTGTTCGAGACCCTCAGCGCCCACCAGGATCATTGATGCTTTCGTTGATGGACTGAGCGGACCTGTTAGCGTCGCGACATCATCCGGAGGGGGCGCACGTGGAACACGAACCAACTGAACCGAGCGCGATTAGATTAACCGAGGACGATCCCTCCGAAACATTCACCACCGACACAGCGGGGCTTCTCGAAGTGTCGGCAGAGCTCCGAGCGTCGTCCGACTGAAGGATGGAGATCGTTCAGGTGCCGCATCGATCCCGTGCGCAAACGGTTGGATGGACGCCGACCTGCGGATGCTCGCGTACAACGGCTCCATCCCCGGCCCGGTCCTCCACGTCGACCAGGGCGCGGAGATCACCGTTCATGTCACCAACGAAGGGGACCTCGAGGCGACCGTGCACTGGCACGGCCTACGTCTCGAGAACCGCTACGACGGGGTGCCGCACGAGACCCAGGAACCGATCGGGATCGTGGCAACGTTCACGTACAAGGTGCAGTTCCCCGATGCCGGGTTCTACTGGTACCACCCGCACATCCGGGAGGACTTCGGCCTGGAGATGGGGCTCTACGGGACGATCGTCGTCGAACCCACCGATCCGCTCGACTGGTCCGCAGTCGATCGGCAGTCGACGCTCACGCTGGACGATCTGCTCATCGAGGACGGGACACATCGCGTACGTTCAGCCGGTCGCAGGCCCGAACTTCACGGCGATGGGTCGCATCGGGAACGTCATGTTGATCAACGGAGAGACGAAGTTCGTCGGCGAAGCCGCCCCCGGCGAGGCGGTGCGGCTGTATCTCGTCAATACCGCCAATACGCGGATCTTCAACTTCGCTCTTCGTGGCGCCGCGCCAAACTGGTCGGTGGCGACAGCGGTCGGTACGAGCGCGAGACCTTCATCGACGAGGTGACTGCTGCTCCTCGGAGCGGGCGGTGGTCGATGTCATGTTCGATACTCCAGGGGAGGTACAACTGGAACATCGCACCCCCGATCACACCTACGACCTCGGTGCGTTCATCGTCGCGGGCGATCGGGTCTCAGGTGCGTCGTCGTCCTTCGAGAGCCTCCGCGTTGACCCTGAACTCACAATCGAGCACGGCTCGATCCAGTCAGACGACGTTGATGGGACCCACTCGATCGCGTCGGGTTCGAGTCCGCCAACGTGGTACGTGCTACCCCGGTGGTACCCAAGACCAGCCCACAGGGCCGGATTGGAGCAAGCGGATGGCTAGGCGATATCACGAAACGCCTGCTCGAAGCGACTGAGGCATGTTCAAGCGACCTCGGCCGCATGAAGCGGAGCCGATTAGAAGTCCGCCGCTCTGTCCCCTGAGCTACCGGCGGCTGCGCGACAGCGTATCGCCGCATCGCCGGGGC
>CAVRSI010000045.1:0-46935 GCA_963723855.1 uncultured Actinomycetes bacterium
AGTGAGAAACGAGACCCTGAAGCGCCTCGCCGCGCCCTTCCGCACCAAGCGCGTCGTACGTGACGCTCGAGCTGATCGGGCTCGCGATTCTGCTCCTCGCGCTCTGGTGGGCGCTGCGCGACGTATGGGCGGACGCCGAGCCCTCTGCTCCGGCACGCGGATCTCGGCGACTTCGCGATCGGGACGGCGATCGTCGCCGCCTACTACCTCGTCTTCGTGCTCGGCTGGATGCGGATCCTCGTCGCGTACGGGATCCGCGTTCCGTATCGCGTCGCGCTGCAGTCCGAGATGCTCTCGATGCTGGCGAAGTACATCCCAGGGCGGCGTCTGGACGCCGACGGCGCGGGTCGTCGCGCTGCGGCGCTTCGGCGTCAGGACACGCCGGTGGTGCTCGCGTCGATCCTGCTCGAGGCCGGGATCTCGGCGGTCGCCGGTGTCATCGTCTTCGTCGTCGGGCTCGTGATCATCGGTGGCGCCGACGTGCCGCTGATCCCGGTCGCCGCCTTTGCGGTCGTCGTCGGATCCTGCTCTACCCACCGGTGTTCGGCCATGTCGCGACCCGGCTGCTGCGTCCATTCGGTGCCGACGAGGTGGCGCCGCTCCCGACGCGAACGACGTTCGAGCTGATGGGCTTCTACGCGCTCACCTGGCCGCTCGGCGGCGCCGGCCTCTTCTTCATGCTGCGGTCGGTGGGGGGCGACCCGGCGCGTCTCCTCCATCCCGTACCTCGGCGGTGTCGCCGCAGTCGGTGCGATCGTCGCCGTCCTCGCGGTCTTCGCCCCCTGGGGTCGGCGTGCGCGAGGCGTCGATGTACGGGCTGATGCTCGCGGTCGCAACCGAATCGGTCGCGCTCGGGGCCACGATCCTGAACCGGCTCGCGATCACGCTCGTCGAGGCCATCCTCGTGGTCGTGGGAGGCCTGCTGCTGCGGTCAGGGAAACCGGTCGTTGTCGGGCGCGAGATCGAGGGCGCCCCCGTTGCGGCACTCCCGGGGGACGAGGTACTCCGGGGCTGACGCCGCGTAGATGGCGTTGTCGGCGAGCTGCTGGCGCATCATTCGAGCCGCCGTGCCGTCAGAAAGACCCAGCCGCCGGCCGAGCGCGACGCCGCTCTGGAAGGCGTAACAGTTGGTGACTCCCTCTTCCGTCTCGCCATGGAGGTGCCACGCCTCGTGCGCGAGAACGGCGATCGCCCGTGCGGTCTGGCTGAAACGCGCCCTCGTCGCCCTTGTACTTGAGCCGGTAGAGCCGGTACAGATGTCCGGTGTCAGGTAGGCGTTGCTGCCGCCAACCTCGGCGATTCCGTCGGCGTGCTGGACGACGCCGACCGCCTCGCCTCTCGCGTCGCAGTGAACGACCGCCGTGTGCCCGGCGATCCGTCCCGCCTCGGACGATAGGAGCGCCTCGGTCTTCTCCTCGTCGGCCTTGTCGAGCCGTTCCAGCCACGGTCGGGGAACAAGCACGAAGAGGACGAATGCGAGCGCCCCCAGCACCGCGACGCCTTCGAGCCGGGGCGAGCAGGCGCCGGCGGCGCGGCACCTCCGCGGGCGGAGGCTGCGGAAGAGACTGTGGGCGGGCCCTGCAGCAGCGTTCGCGGCTCTCCTCGATAAGCTCCTCGATTTCCTCTTCGCTCTTGCCGCCGGCGGGAATCCAGACGTCCTGCCCCTCGATCCGGACGAGCCTCGGCGCGAGCCACCCTTCGCCGCCGAACTGTTCGATGTCGACGTCTCCGGGATCCGGCCGCGAGTTGTGGGACGTGCGGCTCGCGCATGCCGACGATGAGGAAGTTCAGCTCGAGCGCGGCGTAGACGACAAAGGGAATCCAGAGCGGGATCCACGCCTGCAGACGGGGAGGAAGAACCACGCCACGATCAGCACGACCGCCGCGATCCGCAGCCGCCGGGGAAGCGTTATCGAGCCGAGTCCCATCTCCGCAACGTATTCCGGCCGTGGATACGCTCGTTCCGTGGCCAAGGTGACGATCGACCCGGCGACCGGTGCCCTCGTCACCGGCGGGCGGAAGCTGTTTCCGATCGCGCTCTCGAATGCGCCGCCGGCCGACCGGGCGAGGCCCGGCGGCGGGAACGGGCTGGCGGCGTCGCCGCCGCCGGCGTGAGCATCGTTCGCACCGGCATCGCGGACTGGAACGAGTTCTCGACCGGGCAGATCGCGCAGGAGCGCGCGAAGCTCGACGCGGCCGCCGCGCACGGCCTCCTCTGCTGGGTCTGGCTCGGTGACCTACCGAACTTCTGCCCGGCAGCCAGCACGCCCGGCCGGCGCGAGCAGTTGCTCGCGAAGGTGGTCAATGCGCTCAAGGGCCACGCTGCGCTCGGTGCCTGGAAGGGGGTCGACGAGCCGCGCAACCGCTTCCGCGGCGACAGCTGGATCCGGCCGGCCGGGCTCATCCGCGGCTACCAGCGGGTCAAGCTCCTCGATCCGAACCACCCGCTCGTCATCACCCACGCGCCGCGGCAGCCCCGCGACGCAGCTCACGCCGTACCGCCCGGCGTGCGACATCACCGGCGCCGACATCTACCCGGTCTCGTACCCGCCCGGCACCCACAGCGGCACCGACAACAAGGATCTCAGCGTGGTCGGCGACGTGACAACGAAGATGATGAACTGCGGCCGGCCGAAGCCGTCTGGATGACGCTGCAGATCGCGTGGAGCGGTGTCGTCCCCACGCGGCATCGTCCCGGGCTCGTGCCGCGCTTCCCGAGCCTGCACGACGAGCGGTTCATGGCCTATCAGGCGATCGTCAACGGCGCCCGCGGCCTGGCGTTCTTCGGCGGCCACCTGACCCAGGTCACGACGCCCGCCGACGCCAAAGCGGGCTGGAACTGGACGTTCTGGGACCGCGTGCTGCAGCCGCTCGTCGCCGAGCTCACCTCCGACCAGGTCCACCCGGCGCTCGTGGCGCCGAACGCCCGAGCCGTGGTGAAGGCAAGCGCGAGCGACGTCGAGGTCGTGACGCGGCAGGACGGCCGCACGCTCTGGGTGATCGCGGTACGACGCGGCGGCTCGACCAGCGTCGTCACCTTCAAGGGCCTACCGAGCAAGGCCGACGGGCAGCAGATCACACAGGGAGAGGTGCTCCCCGAGTACGTCCAGGATCCACTGCCGCCTCCGATCGGGGCGGGGCAGCAGGTGTTTCGCAAGATCCCGGCCGCGAACGCGAGCTTCAAGGACTGGTCGGCCCCCACGATGCACGGGTCTATCGCTTCCGGCAGTAGCTACCCGGAGAGCATGCCGCTGACCAGCGCACGCCAGGTGATCGGGCCGACGATGCCGTCGGATGCGATCCCGAGGGCGGTCTGGAAGCCGCGCACGAAGGTGTCCGTGCGCGGGCCGAAGATGCCGTCGATCTGAACGGGAGGCGCTTCGCCGCCCGACTGGTCGTGGAACTTGATGACCTCCTGCACTCCGCGCACGGCGTCTCCGGTGCTGCCCTTCTTCACCTGGACGATGAGCTTGGCCCACGTCTGCGGGCCGACGATGCCGTCAGAGGTGAGGCTTCGACTCTGCTGAAACGCTTTGACCGCGGACTCGGTGTTCGGGCCGAAGATCCCGTCCACCGCGACGGGGTGGCTACGCGCTCGCAGGAGCTGCTGCAGCGGGCGGACGGGAAAGACCTTGTCACCGCGGCGGACGACCGGAAAGGGTGCAATCGGATCAGCGGGCATGCGGCTCCTCTCTCAGACTGGGCCCCGATTATGGCGTAGCCGCGTGCCTGGAGCCGACGGCTCGATCCGTCGATCTCTCAGGCACGCGGCAGTGGAGTTGTGCGCGCGCCATGGACTAGGCGTGCCACGGACGTGCGGCTCGCAGTGCCAGTCGCCGCCGGCGGCGTACCTGCCGCTGGCCGCGGGCCCGCCGGACCAGCCGCTCCATCTCGGCCTCACGCTCCAGCCGTTCACAGCGGTCATGGGTCAGCTGTCGGAGTGCTTCGTAATGCATCATGGTATTTCCTCCTCTCTGTTTCCTGGCGTCGGGCGAGTCGGTCTGTGCAAATGGGCACGATTTCGTTGCTCACGAAATGAGCCATCCTTTCCTGGTCGAATTACGGATGCCGATGTCCAACACCCACGAAGGGGCGTACGGAATCACGACGTCCCTTTTCCCTGCCGTCTAGCTAGGCAGGCGTCTGCGGGCCCGGCTGGCTACGCCGTGAAGAGGAGAGGCCAGCCGGCGCGCAGAATCGCTGTTTTGTCCAATGCTGACCTCCTTCCCGCTTTGAGCCGGGCAATGTGCCCAGCGACGAAGCAAACAGTGTGCCGACTTGCAGCGGCGCTGTCAAATATCAATCGCAATGCACGCTGTAAATCGGCTCTACACCTCGTCGTTCACGAGCACGAGCTCGAGGTGCCCGCGGAAGGCATTGCCGCGAATGTCCGCCGCTTCCACGTCGAGGCGGTAGCGGCCGTCGCGGTGCCGGCGCGTGTCCCAGCCTCGGGCCAGCCAGAAGCGAAAACGGCCGCGCGAGGGTGGGTGGTTCTGGCGCGTCCCCGCCGCGTAGATCTCGCTGAAGCGCGCCCCCACGGAGGAGGTTGGTGCGGAAGTCGGCAGCGACTCGCCATGGGATGACGGCGCGCGCATCGCGCACCAACCGCCAGCGCGACGAGTGCGGGCGTCACCGGCATCCCGCGCCACGGCGGCGCGGCGGAGATCGGCGGGTTGTCGTGCGCCACGGCGATCAGGTTCACGAGACCGGTCAGCGCCGTCGGGTCGAGGACTCGACTGGCCCGTTCGGCGACGATCCGGTCGACCACGGGCGCGCCGAAGTCCTTGAACGGCGTCAGTCCGCCTTCGCGCAACGGGTTCACGTAGCGGCCGCCCCTTCGCTCGGCGAAGTGGACATGTCCCCACGTCCTCGCGATGTGACCGAGCAGCGCATGCTTTCTCACCCGCTGGCCATGACGCACCGTCGGAATGATGTGCCAGTAGCCGTGCGAGTGGTCGCCCCCGGCGCCGACCACCGCGACGTTCTGGGCGCCTTCGGAATGCACGGTCCCACCCTCGACCGCGTAGACAGCAGTTCCGTCGGGTGCGGAGACGTCGACGCCGAAGTGGAACGCCTTCCCGCCCTTGTCCCCGATGCGCGGATCGCAGAAGAACCCCCGCACCGGGTGCTGCTGGTCGAACGGTTTCAGGGGCCAGCCGTAGCTCATCCGTCAGACCGGCGGGTTCCGAATCCCGATTTCGAATCCGAGCGCGCACGGTTGCCGGCAGCATCCCATGCTCTGACGACGAGGAGGTAGCGGCCGTTCGGTACGCGCGTCGTGTTCCAGTACGGCTTCTGGAAGAGCCGGAACCAGTATTCGCCTGCACCCTGGATCCGCCGTCTGAGGGCCGGCTCGGCAGGATGGTTCTGCTTCGTCCCGGGCGCGTAGTGCTGACCCGAGCGAGATCGGTGGCTCCTGGACGGCGATGTACACCGTGCGCCGGAGCACGACCTTCTCGCTGGGGCGCTGGATCAGGAGGAGCCCGATCCGGTACGGGTGGTGCGGCGCGGCGAGCAGGGGGACGTTGCGGAACCAGCCCTGGAACGACTGTGGGTCGCTACGCGCGCCCGGATATCGACGATCCCCGTCAGGCGCGACTTGTCGAGCCGTTGCCCGGCCGGCGGCAGCTGCGCGACACCGGTGACTCGCCGGCCCCAGGTCGGTGTCGCCGGAGTGTAGAAGCGGACGTCGTGGATGACCGGCGGCGCGGTGTCGACGTAGGGCCTCAGCTTTCCGCCCGGGCGGAGCGGGTTGATCAGCAGGCGCCGGCCGTCGCCGGGGAAGAAGAACTCGGTCAGGTGAACATGCCAGGAGCCTTTGGTCGTCCAGCCGATGAACTGGCCGGCCTTGACTCGATCGCCTTTCTTCACACGCGCATCGACGTGGCCGTAGCCGAAGTGGCCGATGCGGACGTTGCCGCGTACGCCCTTCGCGGTTGCCTCCTCCACGACCCCGCCCTCGATCGCAAAGACGCGGTGTGTCCGGCCGGCGGGTGCGCCCGCCTCGGGCTTGTCGTCCCGGACCACCACGTCGACTCCCGTGTGGTAGATCGCGCCCAGTCTTGGGTCGGGCCGCGGATCGAGAAACGTGCCGCGGACTGGATGCTGCTCGTGCTGCGGCGAGACCGGCCAGCCGTGGAAGTCGTCGTTGTAGCGCTGCTGGAAGGGTGGCATCGAGGTCGATATGGTCGGATTGTGGACTGGGACTTGCTGAAGCGGTACCGCGTCTGGCAAGCGAACCGGAAGGAGTTTCTCTACCCGGAGAACTCCATCGAGCCCGAGCAGCGGGACGACAAGACGCCGCAGTTCGAGCCCGAGCCGGAGTCAACGGCCAGGCTCGAGAAGCCTGACCCCGACTCGTAGGCCGAGCGTCAGTCGCCCGTGTCGTACTTGAACGAGATCGAGAGCCGCACGCGGTAGCTCGTCACCTTGCCGTTCTCGATCGTCAGGTCCTGACGGCTGACCTCGGCGATGCGCAGGTCGCGAACTGTCTTGGCGGCGGTCTCCACGGCGGTCCGGGCGGCTGCTTCCCACGACTCGGTGCTGACGCCGATCACCTCTGTGACCCGATAGACGCTGTCGGCCATGCTCCACTCCTTCCGCTTCGAGAACGACTCGCGGATGTTGTCATGCTGCGAGACTTGACGCGAGATGCATGAGGGGTCCACCAGTGTCATCGAGGAGCTCCGCTCGCGCTACGGCAAGCGCCTCTCCACGAGCGAGTCGGTGCTCGACCTGCACGGACGCGACGAGTCCTACCACCCGTCGGCTCCGCCCGATGCCGTCTTCTTCGCCGAGTCGACCGAGGAGGTGGCGGCTGTCGTCGCTGCCTGCGCCGCGGCCGCGGTTCCCGTGATCCCGTTCGGAGCCGGGACCTCGCTCGAAGGCCATGTCGGCGCCCTGCACGGCGGGGTCAGCATCGACCTCACCGGGATGACCAGGGTGCTCGAGGTCAACAGCTCGCGATCTCGACTGCCGCGTCGAAGCCGGGCTGACGCGGCTCGCGCTGCGCAGCGCTCGCACCCGGGGCCTCTTCTTCGCCGTCGATCCGGGCGCCGACGCGACGATCGGCGGCATGGCGGCGACGCGCGCGTCGGGAACGAACGCGGTGCGCTACGGGACGATGCGCGAGAACGTCCTCGGCCTGACCGTCGTCTGGCGACGGCCGGATCATCCGGACCGGCGGCCGTGCGCGGAAGTCGGCGGCGGGCTACGACCTGACGCGGCTCTTCGTCGGCTAGCGAGGGGACGCTCGGCGTCATCACCGAGGTGGCGCTCCGGCTCTTCGGCATCCCGGAGGCGATCGCGTCGGCGATCTGCGCGTTCGCGACCTCGAGGGCGCCGTCGACTCGGTGATCGAGACGATGCAGCTCGGGCATCCCGGTGGCGCGGATCGAGCTCCTCGACGAGGTGCAGATGCAGCCTGCAACAGCTATTCGAGCTCGAGCTACCGCGAGCAGCCGACGCTGTTCTTCGAGTTCCACGGCACGGACGCCGGGGTCGAGGAGCAGGCTGAGGCGGTCGGGCGATCGCCGAGCGAGCACGGCGGCAGCGGGGTTCGCGTGGGCGACGAGCCCGAGGAGCGCAACGCGCTCTGGAGGGCGCGGCACGACGCCTACTACGCGGCGCTCGCAGCTCGCGCCGGGCGCGAAGGGCTTCGGCACCGACGTGTGCGTCCCGATCTCGCGCCTCGCCGAGTGCATCGTCGAGACCAAGCGCGATCTCGACGGCGACGTTCCTGCATGGCGCCGATCGTGGGGCATGTGGGCGACGGCAATTTCCACCTCGACGCTCCTCATCGATCCCGACGACGCGAGCCGAGATCGCCGAGGCCGAGGCCTGAACGGGCGGCTGGTCGAGCGGGCGCTCGCGCTCGGCGGCACGACTGCACCGGAGAGCACGGCGTCGGCACCGGCAAGATCGCCTACGTCGAGCAGGAGCACGGCGCCGGCGATCGAGGTGATGCGGGCGATCAAGCGGCGCTCGACCCGCAGTCGATCCTCAACCCGGGAAAGATCTTCAGGGAGCGCGAGTAAGGAGATCGGCGCGCACGTCCTCGAGGCGTGGGAGCGTCTCCCAGTCGCCGGTGCCGGCCAGCGCACCCGCGGCGATCACGTTGCCGGCTCGCGCGCATTCCGGCGGGCTCCATCCTTCCAGCAGGCCGTAGACGAAGCCGGCGGCGAACGCGTCGCCGGCGCCGACCTCGTCGACGACCGACGCCGTCCGCGGCGGCGGCACCTCGACGCCGTCGACGATCGCACCTCTTTCGCCGACGCGGATCACCGAGGGGACCGGGATCTCGCCGCCGGGCCAGAGGAGCTCGGCCTCGCCCTCGCCGCAGAGGTACCAGTCGACGTGCTCGCAGAACCGCTTGCTGCCGTGCGGCCGCGGCCTCGGGCGTGTCCGGGAGCGCGGGGCGGAAGTTCGGGTCGAAGACGACCGTCGCGCCGCGCTCCTTTGCCCGCCGCGCGACGTCGAGGACGAGCTCGCGGGCGCTCTCCGAGATCGCCATCGTGATCCCGGTCAGGTGGACGACCTGCACGCCGTCGAGCGCCTCGTCCGGCACGTCGCCGACCTGCAGGCGCGAGGCAGCCGAGCCGGCGCGGCGGTAGGTGACGTGCGACCGCCCGCCCGCGCGCCACTTGCAGAAGAGACCGGTCGGCGCGTCGTCGCGCAGCACCCAGCGCGTCTCGACGCCTTCGCCGCGACGGCGGCGAGGATCAGGTCGCCGAACGGATCGCGGCCGAGCCTCGAGATCCACGCCGACGTCGACGCCGAGCCGCGCGAGCGCGATCGCGAAGTTCGACTCGGCGCCCGCGAAGCGCAGCGTCAGGGGCATGCCGAGCCGCAACTCGCCGTCCTCCAGCGGGTCGAGCAGCGCCATCGACTCGCCGAGCGTCAGGACGGTCACGCCGAGTCGTAGATCGCGATCCCGGTGTCGAGGTCGAAGAAGTGGAGCCGCCGCGTGTCGACGGCGACCTCGATCGTCTCGTCGACGGCCGGCCGGCGCTCGTGTCTCGAGCCGCGCGATCACCACCGTGCGCCGCTCCTTCGCCTCCGACTCGAGCCGCTCGAAGGGCGGCAGCGTCGACGTCGCCGGCGACCTCGCGCACCTCCTCGGTGAGCACCGGCTCGGCCGCGACCTCGAGGTGGACGAGGAACTCCGAGCCGAGCGCCTCGGTCGCGCGCACCGCGCCGCGGAGGCGCACGCCGCCGTCGCCGTTCGCCTCGCGCAGGTGCTCGGGCCGGATTCCGAGGCCGACCGTGCGGCCGGCGTAGCGCGCAGCGCCGGCCGCTCGGCGACACGTCTCGGCCGGGACGGCAGCTCCTGTTCGCCGACGCGCGACGGCGAGACCGTCGCCGCTCTCGGCGAGCTGCGCCTGGACGAGGTTCATCGGCGGGCTGCCGATGAAGCTCGCGACGAAGAGGTTGGCCGGGTCGGTCGAAGACCACCTGCGGATCGCCGGTCTGCTGGAGCACGCCGTTCCGCATCACGGCGACCCGGTCGCCCATCGTCATCGCCTCGACCTGGTCGTGCGTGACGTAGATCGTCGTCACGCCCAGCTCGCGCTGCACCCGCGCGACCTCGGCGCGCATCTGCACGCGCAGGCGCGCGTCGAGGTTCGAGAGCGGCTCGTCCATCAGGAAGACCCTCGGCTCGCGGACGATCGCGCGGCCCATCGCGACGCGCTGGCGCTGGCCGCCGGAGAGCTGGCGCGGCTTGCGCTGCGAGCAGGTCGCGCCAGGCCGAGCGCGCTGGCCGGCGCTCTCGACGCGCCGTCGGATCTCCGACTTCGGCGCCCGGCGCGCGCGCAGGCCGAAGGCGATGTTGTCGAACACCGTCATGTGCGGGTAGAGCGCGTAGTTCTGGAACACCATCGCGACGTCGCGCCGGCGCGGGTCGAGGTCGTTGACGACGCTCGTCGCCGATCGGATCTCCCCGGCGCTGATCTCCTCGAGGCCGGCGACCATCCGCAGCGCGGTCGTCTTGCCGCAGCCCGAGGGCCCGACGAGCACCATGAACTCGCCCGCCTCGACCTCGAGGGAGAGGTCGCCGACCGCCGTACGTTGTCGTAGAGCTTCGTGACTCGGTCGAACGTGACGGACGCGGGAGAGCCTGTGGAGGTGCTCACGAGGCGGTGAGTATGCACCCGGCGAAGTTGTCATTACGACTGCTTGCATTACATCGTCCGACCGTGTTACGTTCGCCTCGCTTTCGGCCTCAGCCGAAGGAGCAGGAGGGATGACATGGACGACCGGGACGTGTTCGACGAGCTTCTCGCCGAGGAGCTCGAAGCGGAGAATGTCGCGAGCGGACGTGCTCAAGCGCGGCGCCGCGGCCGGGGCTGGCGATCTCCGGCCTCTCCGCGCTCTTCGGCGCGGGGACCGCGTTTGCGCGGATGGAGGCGCGGGCGCTGACGCCGACCTTCTACCAGTGGATCTACGGGCTCTACCCCGACATCCCGGAGACGATCAACAAGGAGTACGCGCAAGAAGCACCAGCTCGACGCGAAGATCGCGCCGGTGCAGGGCTTCGGCATCGACCGCTTCGTCGCCGAGGCGAAGAAGAAGAAGAGCACGTGGGACGTCTACGTCGGCATGACGCCGTTCGTCGAGATGGGCGCGCTGATCGACGTCCGGCACGATCGAGCCGTGGGACAAGTACATCCCGAAGTCGGTGCTCGACCGACCTGATCCCGTCGATCCGGCAGGAGGCGACCTACAAGGGGCACATCTGGTCGTTCCCGTTCCTGCTCGACATCATCATCCAGGCCTGGAACGGCGAGCTCGTCAAGAAGGCCGGGCTCGACCCGAGCAAGGCGCCGAAGACCTGGGACGAGTTCATCGCGAACGCGAAGAAGGTCGTCAGCTCGAAGGCGGCGCCGTACGGCGCGGTGTTCGACGCGCACGGCTGGCGCTCGCTCGCGCCGATCACGCACACGTTCAGCACGAACGTCTACACGGCCCGACGGGCCTGTTCGACTTCACGAACGAGGCCGCGCGTCAACGCGCTCGAGGTCATGAAGCGGCTGATGGAGGTCGCGCCGAAGAACATCCTCGAGGAGGGCAAGGTCGACGGCGGCGTCAACACGACGCCCGACGAGGAGGCGTTCGCCGGCGCGGCAGGCCGCCTACTACGTCAAGTACCAGAACGCGCCGACGCGCTTCGCCGGCACGTGGCCCGACCCGAAGGTGCTGCACATCGCCGGGCTGCCGAAGGCGAGCGGGCGGCGGCGGCACCGTGTTCTGGAACACGGGCGCGGCGCTCTTCAAGTACGGCGAGAACAAGCAGCAGGCCGCCGACTACATGAAGTTCCTGACGTACGACACGCGCGATCTGGCAGCACGCGCTCGGCAAGGACGTCCGCGGCGCATCCGGCCAGCTCTCGCCGTACCAGTCGCACTGGGAGAAGTGGGCGAAGAACCCGCCGCCGTGGATGGCCGACTGGGCGTTCACGGTCTCGCAACGAGCTCGAGACGAGCAAGGCGATCCGGACGAACAAGTTCGGCCTGACCGCAGTTCGTGATCGGGCAAGCCGGCCTGGGAGGCGTACCTGAAGGGCGACGAGAAGAACCCGAAGAAGGCGCTCGCGAAGGCGAAGGCCCTCGTGCTGCGCCGAGGTGAAGAAGAGCGGAAGAGGTAGCGATCCGCCCCCGGAGCCGTGGTCGCCTCCTGAGTGAGACGGCCGGGCGGTGGCTAGCTAGAGCGGCCGCCGCCCGGCCGCCCAGGCGTCTCGGCCGGTCTGGCGCGACGACGACGCGCTTCGCGCGCGACGTGGCCGTACCTCGTCCCGGCGCTCTTCTTCTTCGTCGGCTGGCAGCTGTGGCCGATCGTCCGGGCGCTCTGGATCTCGTTCACGAACTTCAGCTTCCTGCTCGACGACTCGCCGGAGTCGGCGCACTGGATCGGGTTCCGGAACTACACGGACGCGTCTGCACGACCCGCTCGTCCGCACGGGCTCTGGCACGCGGCGATCTTCACCGCGATCTTCCTGCCGGGGATGGTGTTCCTGCCGATGGTGCATCGCGGTGCTCGTCGACCGCGTGCGCAACCAGAAGGTCGCGAGCGACCTACCGGCTGATCCTGCTGATCCCGGCGATGATCCCGGGCCCGCTGATCTTCATCCTCTGGGTCTGGATGTACTCGAACGGGATCGGCCCGATCAACTACTTCCTCGTCGACGTCCTCCACGTCTACGACCTCACGAACCAGCCGACGTGGCTCGGCTCGACGAACACCACCTTCATCTCGCTCGCGCTGATGGAGTGGTGGTGGGGGCTCGGCTTCCACACGATGTTCTACCTCGCCGGCCTCTCGACGATCCCGAAGGAGCTGTACGAGTCGGCGCGCGTCGACGGCGCGAGCGAATGGCGCATCTTCTGGCGGATCACGTTCCCCCGGCTGCGGCCGATCCTGCTCGTGCTCGTCGTGCTCCGCTTCGGCACGGCGTACGCGCTGATCGACGAGTACATCCTCACCGGCGGGTTCGACCGCTCGAAGCCGACGTACACCTGGACGGTCTACATGTGGGACACGGCCTTCCAGGTCGGTGACCAGAACCGCGGCTACGCGGCTGCGATCGGGTGGATCGGCACGATCGGGATGCTCGCCGTCGTGCTCTGGCTCTTCTACGCTTCAGGAACCGGGACTGATGGCGACGCGCGTCGAGACCGACCCGATCGCGGCGACCCACAGGCGCCGCGCCGGCCGCGCCGCGCAGGCGATTCCGCCTGGGGCTCGATCGTCAAGCACGGGATCCTCATCTTCTGTCTGCGTGATCATCCTCTTCCCGATCTTCTGGGTGTTCCTGCTCTCGATCAAGTCGCTGCCCGACGCGTACACGAACCGACATCTGGCCGAACCACTTCGACTTCAGCTCCTACCGCACGGCGCTGACGGCGATCGACACGCTGCCGCAGAACATCGAGAACAGCATCATCCTCACGCTCTCGACGATGCTGATCACGACCACGATCGCCGTGCTCGCCGGCTACGCGCTCGTGCACCTGCCGACGCCCGGGAAGCGGCTCGTGCTGGCGATCCTCGTCGCGTCGCTCTTCGTCCCGAGCCGGGTCACGGGCCTGATCTCGATCTGGGAGATCCAGGACCGGCTCGGGCTGATCAACTCGACCTGGGGGCTGCTCCTCCCGTACCAGACGCTCGCGCTCGCGGTGAGCATCTTCATCATGCGCGGCGTCTTCGAGACGATCCCGAGAGAGCTGCCCGAATCGGCGCGCGTCGACGGCGCAAGCTCGTTCATGATCCTGCGCCGCATCATGCTCCCGCTCGTCCGCAACGGCGTGATCGTCGTCCTGATCACGAACTTCATCGCGGCGTGGGGCGAGTGGCTGCTCGCGAACACGCTCACCAACGACCAGGACAAGCGGACGCTGACGGTGGTGATCGCGTCGGCGAACGCGGGCTTCGGCCAGTGGCTGTGGCCGACGATGGCGGCGATGTTCGTGGTCGCGATCCTGCCCGGCCTGATCGCGTTCATCATCGTGAACCGCTGGTACATGCGCGGGCTCCAGGAAGGAGCGCTGAAAGGATGACGTCGTCTCTGGCAAGCGGGCGCGTCGTGACCGGCGGCGGCTCGGGCATCGGGCGCGCGACCTGCCGGCGCTTCGCGGCCGAGGGTGCGGCGGTCGTGGTCGCCGATCTCGTCGGCGAGCGGGCCGAGGAGGTGGCTGCCGAGATCGGCGGCACGGCGGTCCAGGCGGACGTCACCGTCGGCGGCGGACGTGGCGCGGCATGGTCGACGCCGCAGGCCGCGATCGACGTGCTCGTCAACAATGCCGGCGGTCGGCGTCGCCGACGACCTGCTCGAGATCAGCGAGGAGGAGTGGGACGGGGACCTCACCGCTCAACCTCAAGTCCGCATTCCTCTGCTCGAAGGCGGTGCTGCCGGGGATGATCGAGCAGGGCTCGGGGCGTGATCGTGAACATCTCGTCGGTCGAACGGGATCGCGTTCTTCGCGAACGAGCCGTACAGCGCCGCGAAGGCCGGCATGATCAGCCTCACGCGCAGCATGGCCGTCCGCTACGGCAAGCACGGGATCCGCGGTCGTCGCGATCGCGCCCGGCACGATCCGCTCGCCGCATCTGGCAGGAGCGCGTCGACAAGGAGCCGGCGATCTTCGAGCGGCTCGTCCGCTGGTATCCGCTGGGCCGGGTCGGCGAGCCCGAGGACGTGGCGAACGCAGCCGCCTTCCTCGCCTCCGACGACGCGTCGTGGATCAGCGGCGACGGTGCTCCGGGTCGACGGCGGCCTGCTCGCGGGCAACGCGCAGATGGCGCGCGAGCTCGTCGCGAACTTCTCGCCCGACGACGAGCGTAGTGCTCGACGTCCTGATCCGCGGCGGCCGTGTGATCGACGGCGCCGGCAACCCCTGGTACGCGGCCGACGTCGGCGATCGCGGGCGACCGCGATCGCGGCGGTCGGCGCGCGTCGACGAGCCGGCCGAGCGCGTGATCGACGCCGACGGCCTGTTCGTCTGCCCGGGCTTCATCGACATGCACACGCACTCCGACCTGCAGCTGCTCGTCGAATCCCGCGGCACGAGGCGAAGGTGCTGCCAGGGCGTGACGCTCGAGGTGCTCGGCCAGGACGGCCTCAGCTACGCGCCGGTCACCGACGACGGTGCTCGAGCAGCTGCGCGGACAGCTCGCCGGCTGGAACGAGCGATCCGCCGGGCTTCGACTGGAGCTGGCGCACGGTCGGCGAGTACCTCGACCGGCTCGACGCGGACGGCATCGCGATCAACGCGGCCTATCTCGCGCCGCACGGGACGATCCGCATGTGCGCGATGGGCTACGACGACCGGGCGCCGACCGCCGACGAGCTCGCGCACATGAAGCGGCTGCTGGCCGAGGCGCTCGAGCAGGGCGCGGTCGGGCCTGTCGACCGGGTCTGACGTACACGCCGGGGATGTACGCCGACGACGACGAGATCGTCGCGCTGCTCGAGGTCGTGCGCGAGCACGGCGGCTACTACACGCCCGCATCACCGCAACTACGGGCTGCACGCGCTCGAGGCGTACGCGGACTGCATCGAGATCGCGCGCCGCTCCGGCGTGCCGCTGCACCTCGCGCACGCGCATCTCGGCTACGCGATCAACAAGGGACGCGCGCCCGAGCTGCTCGCGATGATCGACCAGGCCCGCGCCGACGGGATCGAGGTCACGCTCGACACGTATCCGTACCTCGCCGGCTCCACGTACCTGCACGCGTTCCTGCCGAGCTGGATGCACGTCGGCGGCAGCGCGGCGACGATCGCAGCGGCTGCGAGACCCGGCGCTGCGCGAGCGCCTGCGCGTCGAGATGGAGGACGAGGGCTCGCGACGGCTTCCACGAGATCCCGATGGACTGGTCGGTCGATCGTCGTCGCGCGGCCGCACCGCGTCTGCCGGAGTCGACGCGGCGGCGGCCGGCGCTGCGGCCGATCGACTACGTCTGCGAGCTGCTCGCCGACGAGGAGCCTCGCGTCTCGTGCATCGCGCACACGGGCAACGAGGAGAACGTGCGCACGACGATGGCGCACTGGTCGCACACGGTCGGCAGCGACGGGATCCTCGTCGGCGACCGGCCGCACCCGCGCGGCTGGGGCACGTTCCCGCGCTACTTCGCGGTCTACGTGCGCGAGCTCGGGATCCTCACGCTGGGAGCAGGCGGTGCGGAAGATGACGTCGCTGCCGGCGCAGCGGCTCGGCTTTGCCGACCGCGGCCTGCTGCGGCCGGGCATGGCCGCCGACGTCACGTGCATCGACCCCGAGACGATCCGCGACACGGCGACCTACGAGCGAGCCGCGCAGCCTGCCGGAGGGCATCCCGTACGTGCTCGTCAACGGCGTCGTCGTCGTCGACGACGGACGGCGCACCGGCGAGCTCGCCGGCCGCGCGCTCGCGGGCGGGGAACGCGCCGCTCCCCGCCCGCACTGAGATTCGGCTACGCGCCCGGGTTCGGTGCGTTCGGATCCGTCTGCCAGAGACCGAACTTGTTGCCCTCGGTGTCCGTGCAGGTCGCGAACCAGCCCATCGACGGCACCGGCATCCCCTCGCCGGCCTCGCCGCCGAGCTCCTTGACGCGAGCGATCCCGGTATTGATGTCGTCGACGTCGAAGTACACGCGGGCCCCGCGCTCGTCGCCGTCGGCGCCGTAGATCGCGCCGCCCTGGTTGTCGAGAACCGGGTCATGAGGTACTCGCTCGGCCCCGGATACGACTCGAAGTTCCAGCCGAAGAGCGAGCCCCAGAACTCACTGGCCTTCGCGGTGTCGCCCGCAGGAAACTCGACGTGAACCATCTGGCCTGCCATCCGTTCTCTCCTCTCGTCGCTTCTGGCGGAAGCACAGCCCCGCCCTTCATTCAACAAGACGAAGGAGGCGCCGCGAAATCGACACTCGGCGCTTCGGGGCTCTTGAATTCCACGGCCGACGGCGCGATACTCGGCGCCCGCCAGGAGGAGAGTGAAGCGATGACACGGATGCGGTTACGAACTCTTTCTGCTGTTCTCCTCGTGAGTCTCGTCGTCGTGCCGCTAACGGCGAGCGCCGAGAGCGCGGCCGTCTCCTCGCGCGCAACCGTGAAGGTCGCCTTCAACAAGAAGCTGAAGAAGTCGATCCTCGTCGACGGCCGCGGGCTGACGCTGTACATGTACCTGCCGACACTCCGGGCGAACCGGCCTGTTACAACGATCCCACGTACCACTGCTCCAAGGCCTGGCCCCCGCTGTTGACCACGGGCGCTCCACAAGGACAAGGAGTCAAGGCCGCGCTGCTGGGCGTGGTCAAGCGCAAGGGAGGCGGCGTCCAGGCCACGTACAACGGCCACCCGCTCTACACGGACGCGGGCGCGAAGGCCTTCGGGCTCGTTGCCGACAAGAAGCCGGGCGACGTGAACGGGCAACGCTTTCTCGGCGTCTGGTTCGTCCTCTCGCCCAAGGGGACGCCGATCAAGCACTGACGTCCTACGTGAGGGCGGCGCGGATCCAGTCGAGCGCGTCAAGCCGCATGAGGCCGTAGTGGTAGAAGTCGACGCGCCGCAGTCCGCGCTCGCGGGCGAGGTCGACCTTCGCCCGCAGGTTCTCGGCCGAGTCGCAGTCGGGGGTCGACGGGCGGAAGATCACGCGAAACGGCGTCGTCGCCGTAGGCGTCGAGGTCGCGCGCGACCCGGTCCGGGTCGGCGGCATAGCCGATCGCCTGCGATCCCGTCGCACGCGCGGCCGCGACCGCGTCGCACGTCGACGCCCGAGCTGCCAGGCGATCGTCGGCGACGGGTCGCCCGTGGGCCGGCCGTCGGCGTAGCCCTTGACCGCGCCCGAGAGCTCGATGAACTCGAGCGGCGTCTCGCCGGCCGCCTCGGCGACCTCGGCGACGAGCGACGTCACGACCTGCTCGCGCGACCCGCGTCGTACTCGCCGCGCTCGGGCTCGCCGCCGCGTCTCGTCGCCCGCGAAGGCGCGCTCGATCGCCTCGCGCGCCTCGCGGCGTACGGCATCGCCGTCGACGCCGGCCGACCGCGCCGCCGCGAGGCAGTGCTCGCAGAAGCAGAGCCCGAGCAGATACCGCACGCGCGGCGCCGAGCGGGACGAAGTAGCGCTCGTGCGCGTAGCCGTGCTCGAGCCCGTGGTAGTGGAGCGACTCCGAGCAGATCGTCGCCACGCCGAGCCGCGCGACGTCGGCCGCGAGCGCGCGCGCGTATGCGCGCACGTCGGGGTGCGCCGGGCAGAGGTCGGTCAGGTAGCGGTCGCCGAACGCGTTCTCGGGCGCGCAGTCGGGGTGCGCCGCGGCGAGCGCGCCGTTGTGAAGGAACACCGTCCACGCCCGCACGGCGAGCCCGCGCCGCTGCGGCCGCGGCGATCGCCCGGGCAGCACGTCGGCCGCCTCGCTCACCGGCGGCTGCAGCCGCTGCGCACGGAGCGCCGGCCCGGGCGGGAAGAAGACGGCGCCGCCCTCGAGGAAGCGCACCTGCGCAGCGGGTTGTGCGGGAAGACGTCGCGGCCCTCGTGGTAGGCGGCGGCGACCGTGATGCCGCCGAGGCCCGCCGCGCTGCTCGACGTTGTCGAGCACCGTCTCGATCCCCTCGTCCGCGAGGTCGGTCGCGAAGCAGAAGATGGACGTGTCCATCTAGCGGGAGAGCCAGCCGCCGTCGACCGGCAGCGTCACGCCCTGCACGTAGTCCGGGCCGCCGAGGAGAGGAAGACGACGGCGCCCGCCCATGTCCGCCGGCTCTCCCCAGCGGCCGGCCGGGATGCGGACGTCGATCTGCTCCGTCCGCTCCGGATCGTCGCGCCAGATGCGGCGTTCAGCGCCGTCTTACGTAGCCCGGCGCGATCGCGTTCACGTTGACACCGTGCGGCGCCCACTCGTTCGCGAGCGCCATCGTCAGCTGCGAGACGCCGCCCTTGCTCGCCGCGTACGACGGCAACGCGGAAGCCGCCCTGGAAGCTGAGCACCGAGGCGACGTTGACGATCTTGCCGCTGCTCTGCGCGACCATGATCCGGCCGGCGAGCTGGCAGAGCTCGAACGTCGCCGTCAGGTTCACCTCGATCACGTCGTCCCAGTCGGCGAGGTCGTGGTCGACGGCGTCGGAGGCGCGGCCGATCCCGTGCGAGTTGACGAGGATGTCGAGGCCGCCCAGGCGCTCGACCGCCTCGTCGAAGCCGCGGCGGAGGTCGTCGCGGTCGGTGAGGTCGGCTCGCACCGCGATGCCGCCAAGCTCGGCCGCCGCCTCGTCCGCGCTCTCCGAACGGCCGAGCACGGCCACGCGTCGCACCGGCGTCGGCGAGCGCGCGCGCGATCCCGCGCCCGATCCCGCCGCCGCCGCCCGTCACGAGCGCGCGGCGTCCGGTCAGGTCGAAGGGGCCGGCCATGGTCGCACGGCGTCGCGGGCGCCGAGCTCGGCGAGGATCCGTGCCGTCTCGAGATAGGACTCCTCGACGAGCTCGACCATCCGGTCGGGCTCCGGCACCCGCTCGAGCTCGACCGAGACCGTGCCCGTGTAGCCGGTGTCGAGGATCGCCTGCAGGTACTCCTTGATCGGCGTCACGCCCCGGCCGGGCGGCATGTCGCCGTGCACCTTGCCGTCGCAGTCGGAGACGTGCACGTGGCCGATCATCCCCGTCAGCACCGCGACGTCGTCGAACGACGCGCCGGAGAGATGCAGGTGCGAGACGTCGGCATTCGCCTTGACGGCGGGATGGTCGACCAGGCGGATCAGATCGGCGAGCTCGTGGACGCTGTTCGCGACGGCGTGCTTGAACGGCTCGAGCTCGATCGCCAGCTCGATCCCCTGCGGCTCGGCGTGCTCGGCGAGCTCGCGGAGGTTCTCGGCGACGAGCCCGAAGATCTGGTCCTTCGAGAACACCTGCAGGTCGCAGTAGTACTCGCCGACGACGAGCAGCACGTTCCGGCCGCCGAAGTACGCCTGCTGGTCGATGTACGCCTTGCAGCGGTCGAGCGTGAAGCGGCGCACGGAGGGGACGAAGTCGACGAGGCCGAGCGCGATGCAGACAGCGGAGCGGATCGGCAGCCCGAGCTCCTCGCAGGTCTCCTTGATCGCGCGGCGCTCCTCGTCGCTCGTCGTCAGCGGATCCTCGAAGACGTCGTAGCTGTCGAAGCCGATCTCCTTCGTCTTCGCGATTCCCTCCAGCACGCCGAGCGAGGTTCCGTGCCAGGCCGAGCCGATCAGCCCGAGCTCGAGTGCGTTCGCCATCAGTCGGCGACGTGAGCGGCGCGGGCGCCGGCCAGGTCGTCCGTCTCCGAGGGGCGGAAGAGCTCCGTCTCGAAGCGGCTGCGATCCCCCCGGTGCAGGCCGATGAAGTACTCGATCGGGCGGCCGTCCTCGAGATAGGTGACGCCGCTGAAGGCGAGCATGGGCGATCCTCGGGCACGCCGAGGTGACGCGCGACCTCGGCGTTCGCGGCGCGTGCCTCGATCGCGCGTGTCGCCGCGGTGGAGCTTGAGACCCAGCTCCCGCTCGTACGTCTCGAACAGCGAGCGGTCGCTCATGTCGAGCTCGAGGATCGGCGCGCAGATCGAGTGCGGCATGTACGCGGTCGTCACGACGAGCGGCTCGCCGTGGAGGAACCGCAGCCGCTCGAGCAGCACGATCTGCTCCGACGCCGGCAGCTCGAGCATCGCAGCGACATGCGGCGAGACGGGCTCCACCTCGAGCCGCAGCACCTTCGTCTGCCAGCCGCTCGCCGCGGGCGCTGAGGTCCTCGTGGAGGCTCGTCAGCGACTGCGCGACGAACTCCGAGACCTTCGGCTCGGCGACGAAGGTCCCTTTGCCTTTCATGTCGCGTGACCAGTCCTGTTCGCTCCAGGTCGCTCAACGCCTGGCGGACGACAGTCCTGCTCACGTCGTAGCGCTCGCACAGAGAAGCCTCCGTCGGGATCTGCTCACCGGCTGTGAGCACGCCGCCGGCGACTGCACGCTCGAGCAGCTGGCGCAGCTGGTAGTAGAACGGGACCGGGCGAGCCCTTGTCGATCGTCGCCCGCGATGGGCCCGGTCGTTCGGAGTTGGCTCGCTCATGGACCAGCCTCCGGTTGGACGCTGATGAGCCGCATACGCTGTCTCCGCTCACGAGGATATTGTAATAACAACATGCTTGTATTACATCATTGCCCGGGATAACGTCGTGCGATTCGCTCGAGGCGAACGGTGCGGGGCCTCGGCTCGCTGCTCGGAATCGTCCGGTTCCACGAAGGCGGTGACGTCCAGGGCGCGATGGCGGCGCTCGCCCGCGGCGGGATCGAGCAGGTCGAGGTGACCATTGACACACCCGGCGCTCTCGACGCGGTGGCGCGCGCTGCCGGAGAGGGCAGGACGGTCGGCGTCGGCACCATCGTCGACTCCGGAGCAGGTGCGTGCCGCAGCCGCGGCGGGCGCCGGATTCGTCGTCAGCCCCGGTCTCGTGCCGGAGGTGATCGAGACCGCGCTCGAGCTCGGGCTCGAGCCGATGCCGGGCGTTTTCACGGCGACCGAGATCCTGACCGCGACCGCGGCCGGAGCGCGCGTGATGAAGCTCTTCCCCGCCTCGAGCGGCGGGCCGTCCTACCTGCGGGCGCTGCGCGGGCCCTTCCCGACGATCGCGATCATCCCGACGGGCGGTGTCCGGATCGAGGAAGTCCAGGACTACCTGCGGGCGGGCGCGACGGCGATTGCGCTCGGCAGCGAGCTCGTCGGCCGCGTCGCGCCCCAGTCGGACGCCGATCTGGAGTGGATCGCAGCTCAGGCTGCCCGCGCTGCCGCGGCCGTGCGCGACGGAGTGCTGTCGACGCAGGCGAGCGTCTGATGCAGCTCTCCGAGCTCGAGACGCCTGTGCTGACCGGCGATCTCGATGCGATCGAACGGAACGTCTTCCGGATGCAGGCCTACTGCGACGAGCACGGAGTCGCGTTGAGGCCGCACATCAAGACGCACAAGCTGCCCGAGCTCGCGCGCCTGCAGGTGAAGGCGGGAGCGGTCGGGATCACCTGCCAGAAGCTCGGCGAAGCCGAGGTGATGGCCGATGCGGGCTTCGACGACATCCTGCTCTCGTTCCCGCTCGTCGGTGCCGCGAAGGCGGAGCGGCTGGCGGCGCTGGCGGAGCGGGTGAAGATGACGGTCGTCGGCGACTCGGCGGAGGTCGCGCTGGGCCTCGCGCCGGTGCTCGCCCGGCACGTGCTCGAGGTCGACTTCCTGGTCGAGTGCGACACCGGGTTCGGGACGGACCGGCGTCCAGAGCCCGCAGGAGGCCGCCGAGCTGGCCGAGCTCGTCGACGGGCTGCCGGGGCTGCGCTTCGCCGGGCTGATGACCTATCCGTCGCTGCCCGAGACGGCGGAGTGGCTGCTGGCAGCGCGCGATGCCGTCGAGGCGCGCGGCCTCTCGGTCGGCCGGGTCAGCGGCGGCGGCACGCCGACGGCCGACCACACCCACGAGCTCGGCGTCGTCGACGAGCTCCGCGTCGGCACCTACATCTACGGCGACCGCGCCTGCATCGCCAATGGCTCGGTGCCGCTCGAGGACTGCGCGCTGCGGGTCGTCGCGACGGTCGTCAGCCGGCCGACACGTGAACGGGCGATCATCGACGCCGGCTCGAAGACGCTGACGTCTGATCTGGCGATCGGAGCGACCGGCCACGGCCTGCTCGTCGAGTTCCCGGACGCGGAGGTGTACGCGCTGAACGAGGAGCACGGCTACGTCGACGTGAGCCGTTGCGAGCCTCCGCCCGAGATCGGAGACCGCGTCACGATCGTCCCCAACCATGCTTGCACGACCGCGAACATGCACGACGAGATCGTGATGCACCGCGGCGGCGAGATCGTCCAGACGCTGCCCACCGCGGCGCGTGGAAAGGTGAGGTGAGAGATGAAGGAAGCGATCCAGCCGGAGGGCGTTGCACGTCCCGCGGCGCCCTACTCGCCGGTCGTCGTCAGCGGCGACCTCGTCTACACGGCAGGTCAGGTCGGATTCGACGAGACCGGGCAGCTCACGGCCGACGACATCACGGGCCAGACCACGAAGGTGTTCGAGAATCTCCTGGCATGCCTCGGCGCCGCCGGCTGCGGCCCGGCCGATGTGATCAAGGTCAACGCCTACCTCACCGACCTCGGCGACTTCCCCGGCTTCAACGACGTCTACCGGACGGTCTTCCAGGAGCCGTATCCGGCCCGCACGACGGTCGGGGTCAGCCTCCCGGGCGGGATCCTCGTGGAGGTCGAGGCGGTCGCGCGCAAGCCCGGGTAGGGCGCCGCACACAGTTTCCTGACAAGTAGTTGCTACCGTGACAACACGGAGAGCCATCCGGCCCCGTGGAGATCTGGCTTCTCGTTCCTCCTTTTTAGGTTGTTCGAGGTCAGTTGCGTCTCGAACATGCCGATCAAGAAGGAGTCGAACACGTGTCCAAGTCCTTCCAGGAGCTCGGCGTCAGCGCGCCTGTCGTCCGTGCGCTCGCAGCGCCGGGGATCACGCATCCCTTCGCCATCCAGAGCCTCGTCCTCCCGGACGCGCTCGCCGGACTCGACATCCTCGCCGAGTCGCCGACCGGCTCCGGCAAGACGCTCGCCTTCGGCGCTGCCGCTCGTCGAGCGGACCGCCGGCGCGAACGCGCCGCCCGGCGCGCTCGTCCTCGTGCCGACGCGCGAGCTCGCGATCCAGGTCGCCGCCGACATCGCGCCCGCTCGCCGCAGGCGAAGGGCCTGAGCGTCGTGACCGTCTACGGCGGCGCGCCGATCGGCCGCCAGATCGACCAGGCGCGCAAGCGCCCACATCCTCGTCGCGACCCCGGGCCGGCTCTACGACCTGATCGAGCGCCGCGCGGTCAAGCTCGGCGACGTCGGCGTGCTCGTCCTCGACGAGGCCGACCGGATGCTCGACATGGGCTTCAAGCCGCAGGTCGACCGCATCCTCACGCAGGCGTGCCGACGAACCGGCAGACGATGCTCTTCAGCGCCACCTTCGACGGCGCCGTCGCCGAGCTCGCCCGCACCTACACCGTGCAACGCCGTCGCACGTCCGCGGCGTGCTGCCGACCGAGGCGCGAGCGCGGCGAGATCGACCACACCTTCGTCTCGGTCACCGCCGAGGACAAGCTCGACCGGCTCGTCGAGCACCTCCGCGGTCGACCGCGGCCTCGCGCTCGTCTTCGTCCGGACGAAGCACGGCGCCGACAAGCTCGTCGCGCAAGCTCGAGCGCCAGCACGAGATCCCGGCGCGTCGCGATGCACGGCAACCTCTCGCAGAACCAGCGCGAGCGCGCGCTCGCGCAGTTCGAGTCGGGCGCGTCTCGACGCTCGTCGCAACGGACGTCGCCGCCCGCGGCCTCGACGTCGACGACATCACGCACGTGATCAACTTCGACCCGCCGCAGGGCGACGACGACTACGTGCACCGCGTCGGCCGCACCGGCCGCGCGGGCCGCAGCGGCAACGGCGTCACGCTCGTGCTGCCCGAGCAGCGGGCGGACGTCGGCCGGCTCGCGGCGCGACTCGGCCACGGCGAGCAGTTCGTCGGCGACTCGGGCATGTCGGTTCGACGCGGTCGGTCGGGCAGGTCGAGCAACGGAACAACGGCCAACGACGCCGCAAGCGCCGCTACGGTGCCCTGCGGGCCATGTCGATCGGCCGCGAATCGCGATTACGACAAGGTCGCTGAACAGCGAAGGCAGCGACGGAGCTGCTGGAAGCGGTCGTCCGGCGACGCGCAGCCTGCTCGCGGCGTTGTCGGAGGAACGGCCGGTTGCTTCGGCGGCGGGGACGTCTTCCATCCCGACCTCGTCGCCGGCGCGAGTCGGGCAAGACGATGAAGCGTCAGCAGAAGGCGGCGAAGCTCCAGCGCGACGAGAACATGCTCGCGGAGACCAGGATCCGGGTGCTGCGCGAGAAGCCGGTCTTCACGACGCCGAACGTCTACCCGCCCGGCGGAGTTCGAACAGGCGGAGGTGGACGACGAGCCGGAGTCCGCGAGGTCGTCGAGCCGCAGCACTGCTACGTCTGCAAGCAGCTCTACGCGACATCCATCCGTTCTACGACCAGCTCTGTCCCGCATGCGGCGACTTCAACTACGCCAAGCGCACGGAGACCGCAGACCTCACGGGTCGCGTGGCGCTCCTCACGGGCGGGCGCGTGAAGATCGGGTATCAGGCCGGGATCAAGCTGCTGCGGGCGGGCGCGCAGCTCATCGTCACCACGCGCTTTCCACGCGACGCGGCGAACCGCTACGTGCAGGAGGTCGACTTCGACGAATGGGGCGACCGGCTCGAGGTCTTCGGGCTCGATCTGCGCCACACGCCGAGCGTCGAGGCCTTCTGCACGCACCTGGGCTCGAGCCGCGACCGCCTCGACTTCATCGTCAACAACGCCTGCCAGACCGTTCGCAGGCCGGCCGAGTTCTACCGGCACATGCTCGAAGGCGAACGAGAAGCCGAGCGCGCCCCGGCTGAAGTGCGCGCGCTGCTGGGCTCATTCGAGGGCATCCGCCGGACGACAGATGCTTCCCTCCGGCGATGCCGAGTTGATCGCCCGAAGAGCGACCTCTTCCCCGAGGGACGCCTCGACCAGGATCTGCAGCAGGTCGACCTGCGCGAGCGCGACTCGTGGCGGTTGCTGCTCGCCGAGGTGTCGTCGGTCGAGCTGCCTGGAGACGCAGCTCGTCAACGCGGTCGCGCCGTTCGTCCTCGACGCACGGCTGAAGCCGCTGCTGCTGCGGACACCAGCAATACGTGGGGTACTGTCCTCTACTGGCTCAGTTGCGTGCTGCTTGGTGCCCGCACGATCTCCTTGGCGATCGCCCGATTCCCGATCGCCCGTCGCGCCGCCTCGGAGGACCGGGCGCGCTCCAGACACAGGTCCTCGGAGGCATCCGAAGCCACCTCGATCTTGTCGCGCACCTTGCCATCCACCTGGACGATGAGCGTCACCGTGTCCTCCGCGGCGAGGGACGGGTCATAGCTCGGCCACGACGACACGTGGACCGACGACCCGTTCCCCAGCACCTCCCTCCACAGTTCCTCGGCCGCGTACGGCGCGAACGGCGCCAGCATCTGCGCCAAGACGGTCGCGGCGTGCAGCGCTCCCCCGCCGCCGTCCAGCGTCACGCGCATCTCGTTGGTCAGCACCTGCAACTTCGAGATCGCGGTGTTGAACCTGAACCGCTCGAGGTCATCGGTCACGCCTTTGATCGTGCGATGCGTCAGACGCCGCAGGGCGTCGGGCTCGTCGGCGTCAGCTCCCCGCGCCGCCGCGTCGTCCGTCACGGCGAAAACGCGACCCAGCCAGGCGGTCGCCCCCGGCCGCTTGTTCGGGATCCCCGGCGATCAGCTTCCAGTCGATGTCGTCCTCGAACGGACCGGCGAACAACATGATCAAGCGCATCGAGTCGGCGCCCCAGCGTTCCACGAGCGGCATGGGCTCGACGACGTTGCCCAGGGTCTTGGACATGGACGCCCCGTCGTAGATCACCTGACCCTGGTTCATCAGGCGAGGGAACGGCTCGGTGAACCCGATCAATCCGAAGTCGTACAGCGCCTTCGTGAAGAACCGGCAGTACAACAGGTGAAGGATCGCATGCTCGACTCCCCCGGTGTACTGGTCGGTCGGCATCCATCGGTCGAGGTCCTCGCGCCGGAACGGCCCGCCCTCGAACCCCGGTGAGCAGTAGCGGAAGAAGTACCAGGAAGAGTCGACGAACGTGTCCATGGTGTCGGTGTCGCGTCGGGCATCTCCGCCGCACGTCGGGCACGCGACCTTCGACCACGACGGGTGGCGTGCGAGCGGCGACTCTCCCCCCGGCTGGAAGTCCACGTCGTCGGGCAGCAGCACCGGCAGCTCGTCGTCGGGCACGGCCACCTCGCCGCAGGTCTCGCAGTGCACGATGGGGATCGGCGCACCCCAATACCGCTGGCGGCTGAGCAGCCAATCCCGCAGCCGGAACGTGACGGCCGGCTCGCCGCGCGCCTCGTCGCGGAGCCACGACGCGACCTTCGCGATGGACGCGGGGGTCGCTTCGCCGTCGAACGGTCCCGAGTTCACCATGACGCCCTCGCCGGGGTACGCCTCGGCCATCGCATCGGGATCGAGGCGTTCCCCTTCCGACTGGATCACGGGCCGGATCGGAAGACCGTGCGCGCGGGCGAAGGCGAAGTCCCGCTCGTCGTGTGCGGGCACGGCCATGATCGCGCCGGTGCCGTATTCCATCAGGACGTACGGCGCCACGAAGCACGGGACCCGTTCGCCGTTCACCGGGTTGACCGCGTGCACGCCGAGGGCCACTCCCTCCGTGGTATCGGCCTGCTCCCGGAACGTGAGCGGCGTGTTCCGTACCTTCTCGACGAGCGGCTCGACATCGGACCACGTCCCCCCAAGCTCGGCCAGCTGCTTGACGAGCGGGTGCTCGACCGCGAACACGAAGAACGTCACGCCCCACAGCGTGTCCGGGCGCGTCGTGAAGATCTCGACCGCGTCGCCGGTCTCCTCGATCGTGAACGTGACCCGTGCGCCCTCGCTCCGCCCGATCCAGTTGCGCTGCATCGTCAAGACGCGTTCGGGCCAAGCCTCGAGCGTCGCCATGTCGTCCAGCAGCCGCTGCGCGTAGTCGGTGATCTTGAAGAACCACTGGGTCAGGTCGCGGCGCTCCACCATCGTGCCGCATCGCTCGCAGGCGCCGGCGATCACCTGCTCGTTCGCCAGCACCGTCTGGTCGTGCGGGCACCAGTTGACCGGCGCGTTCTTCCGGTAGGCCAGCCCTTTCTCGAAGAACCGCAGGAACAGCCACTGCGTCCACCGGTAGTACTCGGGGTCGCACGTCCGCAGCAGCCGGGACCAGTCGAACGACATCCCCATCCGTTTGAACGACGCCGCCTGCTGATCGATATTCGCGTACGTCCATTCCTTCGGGTTGATCCCGCGCTTGATCGCTGCGTTCTCGGCGTTCAGCCCGAAGGCATCCCATCCGATCGGGTGCAGGACGTTGTATCCCTGAAGCGCCCGGAAGCGCGCGATGGCGTCGCCGCCGCTGAAGGCCTCCGCGTGACCCATGTGGAGATCCCCGGACGGGTAGGAGAACATATCCAGCGCGTAGAAGCGCGGCCGCGGGTCGTCGGGGTCGTCTGAGGCCCGATAGAGGCCCTCCTCGGCCCACACCCGCTGCCACTTCGGTTCGATCTCGGAGGCGTCGTACCTGCGCATGGTCCGTGCATGGTAGCGAACCCTCGCCGGGCACCCGCGCGCCGGGGCCGAAGGCCCCGGCGCGACACCGTCACGAGGAGCGTCTCAGGCGCCTTCCTCGTCGTCCTCGTCGTCTTCCGGTTCGACGTCGAGGTCGAGGTCGCTCGCGCCGAGCAGGTCTCGCTCGGTCTCGACCATCGTCCGCTCCTTCCGATCGGGGAACGCCTCCCACGCTAGGGAGCGCCGCGAGACCGGGCAAGACGCTGGCACCAACGTTCGGCGTTCGTTCCGCTCTGGTTCACCCGCCGTTGCGTGAGCGCGGAACGATCGTCAATCCGCCGGAAGCGGCGGGGGGATCAGCGAGGAGCCATCGGTCAGCATCGCCGTGAAGTCAGCGGCCGAGCGCCGCGTACTTCGCCTCGGCCTCGAAGCGGGAGTCCCGGGGCGTCGTCGAAACAGGCGTCGACGCATCGGACGGCTTCGCTGCACCTTGCGCGGTCATGGGTCGGACACCTTCCGGAGCAGCCTCGTCAGCCGTCGTGGGGATCACGCGCTGGGGATTGCATTATAAGTCAACACTTCGGCCGGAAGGTCGGAGGCCTTGACCGCTAGCCGAGGGATGGAGGTTGCTCCACGAGCCCACCTTTTCGACGCACGAGGGCCGGGATCTCCGCCGCCGGCACCGGGTACGCGAAGTGGAACCCTTGCGCCAAACGGCAACCGTTGGCCCGGAGGAACTCGTATTCGCCGTACGTCTCGATGCCCTCGGCCAGCGGCACCATGCCCAGGCTCTGGGCCAGCTGGATCATGGCGCGCACCATGCCCGCCAGATCGCGGTCGTACTCCACGTGCCGCACGAACGCCTGGTCGATCTTCAAGACGTCGACGGGCATGTGCTTCAGGCGCGCGAGCGACGAATAGCCGGTGCCGAAGTCGTCGATCGCCAGCGTGAAGCCCCATGCGTGCAGCTCCGTCAACAGGCGCTGGGTGCGATCGGGGTCGGCCATCGCCGTCGATTCCGTGATCTCGATCGTGATGTCTTGCGGCTCCACGTCGTACATCGCGAGCTTGGCCAGCAGCTTCTCGGCCAGGTGCGCGGTCCACATCTGCCGAGGCGACAGGTTGTAGCCGATGGCCACGTGGACGCCTTGCGAGCGCCATTCCGCGTGCTGGCGCGCGAGCTCTTCGAAGACCCAATCCCCGATCGCCTGGATCAGCCCCATCTCCTCGGCCAGCGGGATGAACTCGCCCGGCGCCACCAGTCCGCCGTTCGGCTGCAACCATCGCACGAGCGCCTCGACCGAATGAACGCTCCCGTTGCCGAGGTCGATGATCGGTTGGTAGTGCAGGACCCAGTTCCTGTCGGCGACCGCTTGACGCAGCCGCGTGGAGAACGAGAGACGATGCGCGGGATCGTCGTCGTTCGAGGCGTACACGACGTATCCGCCACGTTCGAACTCCTTCGACCGGTACATCGCGGCATCGGCGTTCCGCAGGAGCATCTCGGCGTCGCTGGCGTCCTGTGGATAGAGGCTGATCCCGATCGACGCCGAGACGAAGAACTCGCTCCCGCCCAGGTCGAACGGCTGCTCCAGCGCCTCACGTACCCTCGCGGCGACCGACTCGGCGATGAGCAGTGCCGCGTCAGGGCCACCTCCCAACGCTCCGACTCCCCGATCGAGGTCGGCGAGCAGGAGGAGGAACTCGTCCCCGCTGAGCCGCGCCACGAGGTCGGTCTCCCGTGTACACACGCGGAGACGTTGCGCCAGTTGGATCAGCAACTGGTCGCCGGCGTGATGACCCAGTGAGTCGTTCACGAGCTTGAAGTTGTCGAGATCCAGGAACAGCACGCCCACGCCCCGGTCGAATCGCCTGGCGCGAGCAAGCGCACTCTCCAGCATCTCCTCGAACAACGCGCGGTTCGGCAGGCCGGTGAGCTTGTCGTGATATGCGAGGAACGCGATCTCCTCCTCGGCCAGCTTGCGCTCCGTGATGTCGAAGATCACCCCCTGGATCAACCACGGTTCGCCGTCTCCGTCGTTGATCGGGAACGCCTGCTCCATCACCCACTTGATCGACCCGTCCTCGTGGACCATCCGGTACTCGTGGTTCAGCGGGACGTGGGTCCGGTACGCGTCCTCGTACTCCTGCCAGACGCGATCGATGTCGTCCTCGTGGACGTGCCGCCGCCAGCAGTACGGATCTTCCAGCCAGTCCGCTTGTGCGATGCCCAGGAGGTCGGTCACCTGCGGGCTGACGTAGATGCTGTCCTGGTTCTCGTCGACGGGATCGAGGTAGACGACCGCCGGGATCTGCTCGACGAGCGTCCGGTACTTCGCCTCCGCCTCGAACCGCGCCTCGCGGCCGGCCTGCAGCTCCGTCATGTCCCGCAGCGTGACGACGAGGAACCGCTCGACCCCTTCGATGGCCCCGACATGGACCTCGACGGGGATCCCGCGGCCTTCGCGGTCGTGGCAGACCGTCTCCACGCTGGTCCCGGCGGCCTGCCCGCGAGGATCCGTCGCGATGAGCCCGTCGACGGGCCGGTCGAGCAGCTCGTCCCGGGAGAAGCCCGTCAGCGCCTCGACGTGGTGGTTCGCGAACACGATCCGTCCGTCGGCGTGCGCCACCACCAGGCATTCGGGGGTGGCCTCCAACAGCGAGCCCGCCTCGATGAGACGGGACAGCCGAAGCGCGGCGGCTTCCCGCGCGCGTTCGGTCTCCACGATATCTGACGACATGCTTCGGCGCCTCCCGAAGGACGATCACCTGAGTGTTCGTCACCGAAGACCCCACACCTGAGGGCAGGCCACTACCTAGAGACGGGTATCCCCCAGGTCACGGGGTGCGTTCCTCGATGCCCCAGGGCGCGCCGTAGTCGTTCAGGAGGTCCAGGAACGGCACGGGGTCGAACGCCTCGGGGCCGAGCACGCCGGCACCCGACCAGGTGCCGTTCGCCACGAGCTCCAGCGCCACCACCGGATTGATCGCGGTCTGCCATGTCACGGCCTGCGTCCGGTCGTTCGCCCACGTCTGTTCGAAGTCGACGACGTGGTAGATGTAGACCTCGCGTGGCTCCCCGTCGGTGCCGATGCCGGTGACCCACGTCCCCGCGCACGTCCTGCCCGTCATCTCCGCGCCGAGGAACGCCGGGTCGGGAAGCACCGCGGCCACGACGTCCCGCGGCGACACCCGCACGCCCCGGACGTCGACCTTCTCCTTGTTGTCGAGTCCGAGCTTGTGGAGGGTCTCGAGCACCGAGATGAACTCGTCGCCCAGCCCGTATTTGAACGTGACCCGCCGCGATTCGATCCAGCGAGGGATCAGCAGGACCTCCTCGTGCTCGACGTTCACGCACTCCACGTCGCCGATGCCCTCCGGGAACCGGAACGTCTCGGGTTCGCTGAACGGCGGGGTCGTGAACCACCCGCGATCCTTCTCCCAGATCACCGGCGGGTTGAGGCATTCCTCGATCGTCGTCCAGATCGAGAACGTCGGCGCGAACGCGTAGCCCGCGACCTCGAGGTTGGCCCCGTCGCGAACGCCGATCTGGTCGATGCTGCTGAACAGATGGTCGGCCGCGTACCGTGCGGCGACGTCGGAGAACCCCGGCTCGACGCCGCACCCCACGAGCGCCAGCTGCCCGCGCTCCTCCCACTCCTTCGCGACCGCGAACTGGTCGTCGCCCAGCTTCTTGCCGACGAGCTCGTACGGCGCCTCGGGATGCGGCTCCGAGAGCGACATGGCCATGTCGACGTACGTGGCGCCGGCGTCGAAGGCGCCCCGGAAGACACCGGGGACGAACCGAGGATCCGCGGCGTTCAAGATCGCATCGCATCCGTGCGCCGCGGCGACGGCCGCGACATCGGCCGGGTCGGTGGCATCGACCGTCGCGGCCACGAACCTGCCGTGGGAGCCGAACCGGTCGACGACGCTCCGCGCGCGGGCCTCATCGATGTCGGCGAACACGACCTGCTCGTAGAAGTCCCGCCGCGACGCGATCGGCGCGAACGCGGCGCCGACACCGCCCGACCCGACGACCAGGATCCTCATGGCGGCGGAGTCTAGCGTCGGCGCGGGTTCGCGTCGGACCGGTTACCCTCGAGGGCACATCGGCGAAAGGGGTGGCTCCATGGACGACGACACGCAGGGAACGCTCTCCGACGAGGACATCAAGACGATCCTTCCGGCCGGCGGCGTCGCGACGACGCTCGAGACGGACCCCGACACGAAGGACGCCGACGGCACCGACGGGGACGCCACCGATGGCACCGATGGCGACAGCTCGGACGCCGACGGCACGGACGGTACCGACTCGGAGGGCACGGACGGAACGGACTCCGACGGCACGGACGGGGACAGCTCCGCCATCACGTGATCGCCGGCATCCCTGAGGCTGTCGGTTCGAACGTCGGACACCGCATGGACCCGCTCCGCCGGTGCACGGGCGATACCGAGGTGTTCCTCGACGGGACGTGGGGAGCCCGTGCCGCCGTGCATCCGGCGGCAGAGCCCGAGGGCTTCCGGGACCTGCTGACGCTGGACGACGTCGACCGGATCCTCACGACGACGTCCCTGCGGACCCCTTCGTTCCGGCTGGTGAAGGCGGGCGAGCAGATCCCGGAGTCGAGCTACACCCGATCCGGCCGCACGGGATCCAAGCCCGTGTCGGGGATGGCGGACCCGGCGAGGATCGCGGAGCTGTTCGACGACGGGGCGACGATCGTGCTCCAGGGGCTGCATCGCAACTGGGAGCCGGTCGCGGCGTTCACCCGCGCGCTCGAGCTGCAGCTCGGACACCCGTGCCAGGTCAACGCCTACATCACTCCTCCGGGCGCGCAAGGGCTCGCGTTGCATGCCGATCCGCACGACGTCTTCGTGTTGCAGGCGTTCGGGCGCAAGCACTGGGAGGTCCACGCCGCACCGGGCGAGGAGGCGCGCGACCCGCTCGAAGCGGACCTGGGTCCGGGTGACTGCATCTACATGCCCACGGGGACCCCGCACGCCGCGACGACCGCAGACTCGTTGTCGGGTCATCTGACGGTCGGGGTTCATGTCGTCACGTGGAGCGACGTCCTCGCCGACGTCTGGCGTTCCCTCGCGGCCGACCCCACACTCGACGACGCGATCCCGGTGGGATGGACGGCCGATCCGGGCCGGATTCGCCGGCCTGGTGCGCGAACGGCTCGGGACGCTCGGCTCCGCGCTCGTCGACATCGACGTGGACGCGCTGACGGAGGCGCGGATCCGGCGGTTCCTCTCGACGCGCGCGCAGCTGCTCCGCGGCGTGCTCGTCCAGGGACAGACGCTCGATGCGATCGGGGACGACACCGTGCTCACGGTGCGGCCCGGCGCCGTCTGCGAGCTCCGGCGCGACGGGGATCGGTTGACGGTGCTCCTGGGCGACCGCCGGTTGGACATGCCCGGATGGCTCGAGCCCGCGATGCGCGTTGTGGGGTCGTCGGACCGGTTCGCCGTCCGCGACCTGACACCCTCGATCCTCGACGCGGGGTCGCGACTGGTGCTGGCGCGACGTCTGGTGCGCGAGGGACTTCTCCTCGCCGGAACCGCCGCGCTCGACGACTGAGCGGGCCGCCGTGGCGGATCGATCGTTCCGATGCTCGCACGCGAGCGAAGCGGAAGGGGAACCCCTCCTCGGAACCGCGTCGACCATCACCAACTGGCTCCTCGTGGAGCATCCGAGCCCGTGGGGCGCTGTGCCGCTTCGCGAGGCGCGTCTGCCCGCCGGCGTGGGCGATGTGCTGCTTCAGCGCGAACGCGAGCTGAAGATCAGGGTGCTGCTGATCCGTCGACACGGACGACGCACGGGTCCGACGAGAGCATGCTTCGCGATCCACACCGGACCCGACCGTCCCTGGATCGAACGCGTCGACCTGGAGGACGTTCGCGAGGTGGCGACGCTCGATCTCGGAGGTCTCGGGCGCGGCGGATCCGTCGGACTGACGCCGAGCGAGGGCCCGCTGTTCGCGATCTGCACGCACGGGCGGCGAGACCCCTGTTGCGCCGAGCGGGGACGGCCGCTCGCGTCCGCGCTCTCGCAGGCGTTCCCGGACGAGACGTGGGAGTCGACGCACGTCGGCGGCGATCGGTTCGCGGGGAACATGCTCGCGTTCCCGCACGGCTTCTACTTCGGCCGCGTCGGCCCTGCCGAGGGAGCCGACATCGCGACGGCATACGTCGCGGGAGCGCTCGATCTCGAGCACCTCCGTGGACGGTCCTGCCGCCCGACGGACGTGCAGGCGGCCGAGCAGTACCTGCGAGCGCACGATGCGCTGACCGGCGTCGACGACGTGACGGTCCTCGACGTCTCCCGCGCGGGCTCGCAGACATCGACGACGTTCCGGACGCCACTGGGGCTGCGGAAGGTAGAGGTCCATCGAGATCTCGGACCGGACGAGCGGCTCACATGTCACAGCGACGCGATGAAGCGACCTCCGCGGTTCGCGCTCCTGGGGATCGAGACGGCGTGAGCAGCTCCCGTGCTACCCGGGGTCCGATCCCCCGGTAGCCGCGGCCAGGAATCGGCCGTACAACCGCGGCAGCTCAACACTCCGGACGTTCCCAGTACCGCTCGGCGTCGATGTCGATCCAGGGCTCGCGATCGGGGGCCGGGAGCCGGGTCGCGCCGGCGAACGCCCTGACGACGTCGAGCGCGGGCTTCGGCGACCCGTCGGCACGCCACAGCCCGAAGGATCGCTCGTGGACGGCCTCGTCGAGTGGAGGATCCTCGAACGTCGCCGGATGGTAGTCCGAGTAACACCAGAGCATCGCACCCGTCGCACCCGCCTCGCGCAGACCGGTGAGGACGCGTCGGACGTACTCCGCGGCCTCGGTTTCTTCGATCAACGGCGGAGAGCCGTTCGGCGCGTCCTCACGTTTCGGGTCGCCGTCGCGGAACGTCGGGAGCCCGAACTCCGAGAAGAGCACGTCGGCCCCGCCGCCGAGCCATCGCGTCACACGGGCCAGGAACGGCACCAACGCCTCGTCGGTGCCACCTCGCGCCCATCGGGCGTAGATCGGATACCCGTGCATCGTGAGGAAGTCGCATGCTTCCGCCGCCTCGTGCGGACCCAGGCGGCGGTCCTCTTCCAGGTCCTCCATATGGATGCCGATCGTGACCTCGACGAGGCCGTCGGCGGCACGGATCGCCGACGTCATCTGCGACAGCCATCGTCGCGCGAGCTCGCGGTGCGCCGGAACGACGCAGTTCGAGTTCTCGTTGCCCAGGTCCCAGGCCCACAACGCGTCGTGCCCGGCGAGCACCTCCGCAGCCCGGCGCGCGAACAGCGCTTGCGCCCGCATCACGTCGTCGTCGAGGTACCAGTTGCGCAAGCCTTCCTCGACGACGCGCCCGCCCGACACGACGCGGAACCGCGCATCGCGCTCCGCGCCCCCCAGCGCCCACCCCGGGATCCAATCCACGCCGCTCATGTGCCCGGTGAACAGCGTCGGCATGAGGTGCAGTCCCGCGTCCCGGGCGGCGTTCGCCACCGTGACCAGGCGTTCGAGCATCTCGGGATCGACGAGCCCGGGCTCCGGCTGGAACGCCTCCCAGAGCAGGAACACGCGGACCGAGTCGAACCCGGCGGCGGCGATCCGGTCGAAGTCTTCGGCGGTCTCCGCCTCGTCGAACGACGTCCACCACCGCATCGCCGTGCGGGCGGGCCAGTAGTTGATCCCGAGCCGGAACGGCTCCGATGGGTCGACGCCGTCCGTCATGCTCCCGCCGTCCGGCCGGCGACCCGTCGATAGACGTCGATGTACTCGCTGACCATCCGGGACACGTCGAACCGCTGTTCCACCGACGCGCGGACGGCGCTCCGTTCGAGCCGTCCCGCCGCCTCGATCGCCCCGACCGCCTCGATCCGGCGCATCCACCAGGTACCCGTTCACCCCGTCCCGGACGAGCTCGGGCATCGAGCCGAGGCGCGTGGCGATCACGGGGGTGCCGCACGCCATCGACTCGATCACGCTGAACCCGAACGGCTCCGCGAACGAGATGAGATGCAGGAGGGCGCGTGCGCCGCCCAGCACCGCCCCGCGCTCGTCGGGACCGACGGAACCGATGTACCGCACGCGGTCGCCGTCGATGCGCGGCTCCACGGCCCGATCGAAGTACTCCTGGTCCTGCACGATGCCGGCGATCGTGAGCGGCAGGCCCGCCCGCTCGGCCACGTCGATCGCCTCGGCCGTCCCCTTGTGCGGATGGATCCGCCCGAAGAACAACAGGTAGTCCCCCGGCGTCGTCACGAGCGGGAACTCCCGCATCCGGATGCCGTGGTGGATCGTGGCCTCGTAGTGGAGCTTCGGGTGCCGATCGGCGTCGCTGATCGCGACGTAGTGGCCGCGATCGTCGTAGCGCTCGAAGACGGGCACGATCTTCTCCGACGAGAAGCCGTGGATCGTGGTGAGGACGGGCGTGTCGACCAGACCGCTGTACGTGAGCGGCAGGAAGTCGAAGTTGTTGTGGATCAGGTCGAACTCTGCGGCTCGCTCGAACACCGTCGCGATGTGGAGGGCCTCCCACACCTTGGGGTCGAGATCGGGGTCCTCCGAGTAACCCGTGGGGATCGTGCCGACCAGACGCGCCGACGTGACGGAGTCGGCCGCGGCGAACAACGTGACGTCGACGCCGCGCTCGACCAATCCCTCGGTGAGCAGCGACACGAACTGCTCCCACGGTCCGTAGTGACGAGGTGGAACCCGCCACGAGATCGGCGCGAGCATCGCCACCCGGAGCTCGGTCGTCGACAGCACGCCGTCCCTCAGCTCCGTCCGGCCCGGAGCACGGAGCCGGCGCGGACGCCCGTGAAGTCGCCGTGTTCGACCACGATCGGTCCCGCCGAGCACCACGTGGTCGATCCCCACCGGTGACGACGTCGGGCTGCGCGTACGTGCCCGGATGCGCGATCGTCTCCGGATCGAAGACGCAGATGTCCGCGATCGAGCCCGGCTGGAGCGTGCCGCGATGCGCCAGGTCGAACTGGAGCGCTGTCGCCGACGTGGCCTTCCTGATCCCCTCTTCCCAGCCGACGACCCCGCGTTCGCGCACGAAGCGCCCGAAGAACTCGGGGAAGCAACCCCACGTGCGAGGGTGCTGCACCCCCACGGGCGCGCCGTTGTCGGATCCGACGCCGATCAGCGGGTCGGCCATGATCGCCACGACGTCGTCGTCGTGCATACCGTGCTCCACGACCATGGCGCCGGGATCCTCCGCGAGGAGCGCGCAGACCGCCGCGAACGGATCGAGCGATCGGTCGGCCGCGATATCTTCGACCGTTCGGCCGATCGTCGACAAGTCGACGTGCGCGATGATCACGGTGTCCACGGCCGTCGTCGGCCCCCAGGTGCCCGGCGTCAGCTGCCGGCGGAGCGCCTCCGGCTCGGCACACCGGCGCTTGAGCTCCTCGACCCCGCCCTCGGACGCGGCCGACGGCAACAGGGTCACCAGGAACGTCGAGCTGGCGGTATACGGGTACTGGTCGCCCCGGACGTCGATACCTGCGAGTCGCGCCCGGTGGAGCGTGTCGAGCAACAGCCCGCTCTTGCCTTCGTTCTCCGATCCGAACGCCTTGCAGTGCGAGATCTGCACCCGTGCCCCCGAACGGCGCCCGATCTCGATCGCTTCATCGAGCGCCTCGCCGAGCCGCTCGCCTTCGTCCCGCATGTGGGTCGCGTACGGCCGGCGCCATCGAGCCGCGATCCGGGCGAGCGTCACGATCTCGTCGGTCGTTGCGTATGTAGCCGGAACGTAGATCAGCCCGGTCGAGAGCCCGACCGCCCCCGCGTCGAACGCCTCTTCGGCGAGCGCGCACATCGCGACGAGCGCGCCCTCCGAGAGCTTGCGACGCGTGCCGTTGGCCGTGAGACGGAGCGTCCCGTGGCCGACGAGCGCGGCGATATTGTTCGTCGGTCCGGCCGCGCCCACCCGGGCCAGGTAGTCGGCGAAGCTCCCTGCATCGACCGCCACACCGGGGAACAGGTCGCCCCACGCTTCCTCCGCGTAGGCCGCGGACGTGCCGTCGAGCGGCGCGACGGAGAACCCACAGTTCCCGACGATCTCGGTCGTCACGCCCTGCAACAGCTTGAACGGCTGCGGCTCGGACATCAGCGGGAGCGCGTCGGAATGCGAATGCGCGTCGACGAACCCCGGCGCGACGAACCGCTCCCGGGCGTCGATCGTCCGTCTCGCGGGGCCGACGTCACCGTCGACCGCCACCACACGGTGCCCGTCGATCGCGACGTCCGCGGGCCGCCCCGGCGAGCCCAGCCCATCGTGAACGATCCCTCCGGCGATCACCAAGTCGTGCATCACCGTGACGCTACCTGTCCGTGGGCCTCCCGGGCTGATCGGATGACGACCCGACGGAGTCTGGCGCCGGTTCGGGCAGGAGGACGATCGGCCCGGATGCGGGCATCTCCGGATCCGTTCCGCCCGACGATCCATGATCGGGGACCGTGGCCAAACTCGGCTTCTTCTCCTTCGGGTCCGTCTTCTGGATCACGTCGAAACGGCGAGGGTTCCCCTTGATCAGCGCGACGACCTGCACGCCGATCGCGACGGCCGACGTCACGAAGCAGAGAAGGATGGCCACGACGACATCCCTGACCCGCCGCATCCCATGCGACGCACCGCCACCCGAGTTGATCGACGCCACTCAGAGCGAAGAGGCCGAGCCAGAGCACCGACGAGACCACCAGCCAGGGCACGATGCCGGATCGGGAGGTGCAGCGCGCCGGTGAGCGTGAGCACGATCCCGACGGTGGAAACGACGAAGTGAGGATCCCGTAGGTGTACAAGCCGATCAGCAAGATGCTCGATCGCAGCGGGAGCACATGCCGCACAGCGTGGATGTTCCCCCAGAGCCACCGTCGCCGTTGCGTCAGGAAGTCCCGCCACGTGAACGGAGAGGTGATCTCCACGTAGTCCCATACGAACCCCCAACTCATGTCCTTGACGACGGCCATGTGGCCGAAGACCAGATCCTCGGAGGCGAACATCTCGTAGTCCCACGTCACTAGCGCCTCGGCCGTCCCCCGGACGCAGAGCCCCTCACCGTGCACATGGATCGGATGACCAAGTCCCCTGGAACACGGAGCACATGTAGATGCAGTTGATCGTCCGAAGATCATCCATGTGCGACAGGAAGCGCCCATACCCGGTCCGAGGAGTGGGGATGCCCTCACACACGTCGAAGTCGGCCGCGAACACCTTCTCGATGTAGCTCTTGGTCGGCACGCCGTCGTCGTCGACGAACAGCACCTTGACGAAGTAGTCGTTCAGCCCTCGTTCGACCCGCAGCCGCCGCGAGTACTCGAGGGCGCGTGCCTTGTACGACGCCCGGCACCGGAAATCCTTCGGGACGACGATGAGCTCGTCCGACCCCTCGTAGCTCGCGTCGGCCCACGGCTCCGTCACGACCCAGATACTCAGTGGGATGGCGAGCTGATATCCGCGGATCCTGCGGATGATCTCGTTCACGGTATCGTCGTTCCCCACGGTGGTGATCTGGATGATCAACAGCCGAGGCGTCGGGAATGCCATCGTCGTATCGGGAATGCCATCCGCCTCCGGTGCGGCGGGCGCGCACGACTCCTACCAGGATCATGCGCCGCACACAGGACGGGGGTGAACCATGCGACGAGGATCAGCGTGGGCATTGGATCACCGCGCTTGCGCGGGATAGTTGCTCTGCCTGACGGCGGAAAGGATGGGGAGATCCAGACCTTGTCGATCCGCCCAGGTCAGGAACGCTTCGAGGTCCTTGGGCAGACACGCTCCTCCGTACGGACCCGAGATCGCGCGTGCCGTACTCCGCATTCCACATGGCCTCTGAGCTTTGCGCGACGAGTGCGAACACCCGCTCGGCGTCGACTCCGATGGCGATCGCGACCTCCCGCAGCTCGTTGAAGAACGAGATCTTCGAGGCGTTGCAGAGGTTGTGCGCGTACTTGTGGAACTCGGCTTCTCGGATGGGCATCCGGAACACCGGGCATCCGAACCCGGCGTTCAACCGCTCGGCGAGATCGCCCGAACGATCGTCGAGCTGTCCGATGACGACGAGCCGAGGGGCGACCGAGTCGCTCACCGCCTTCCGCTGGCGAAGGTACTCGGGACTCATGCACACGCCGAAGTCGAGACCGGCCTGGAGCCCGGCCTCGGCCTCCAGCAACGGGATGACGATGTCGTCGGTCGTTCCCGGTGGGACGGTACTTCGGACGATGACGACTCGATATCGTCCGGGTTCCGTGAAGACGCGTCGCCGAGCGCGTCGCCTATCGTGGCCACCGCCGCCTCGAGGTTCCGCAGGTCGATCCCCGCGGATGACGTGGGAGTCGAGACAGAGACGAGCACGACGTCGATATCCGACAGCTCGAGCTCGGTTCGATAGGCATGGTCCGGAAGCCCTCGGCCGTCTTTGGGAGAGCACCGCATCGTCGACATCACTGAACACGACGCGATGGCCGCGCTCCCGCAGGGCGATCCCCTCGGCATGGCCGACGACACCAGCCCCGACGATGAGCACGTCGAGCCCCTCGATCAGAGGCTCAGGGCTTCCTTGGGCGGCCTCAGGCACAGTCGATGAGGTCGATGCGACCTCCCTCCCTACCGCGGGGTCCGGTCCTCGGCGAGCCTAGGGTTGTGCCGAAAGATCGTCAAGGTGACCCTTCGACCTAGGGACGCGGTCGGGTGATGCGAGCCGAAGTTTCGATGAAGTGTACCGGGCCTCAATGGAGCCCTTGACGCCGGGGACGTCGGCACAACATAAGGAAGCGCGATGCAGCTCCAAGACCTGGATCTCGACAGAACAAGCAGGCGAGCCGGCGCCACCTCAGCGTCGGTTCGATATGGTCGCTGTCCTCTTCGTGGTCGCGATGGGAGCTGGCCTCCGCCTCTATCGGATCGGCGCGCAGCCGCTCTGGGTGGACGAGGCCTCGAGCCTCCGTTTCGCGCGGCAAACCCTCGCCCAACTCTGGAGCTGGAGCTCGCTCGTCGATCCCGGGAACCCTCCCCTCTACTACTCGCTCCTGCACGGCTGGTTGGTCTTCGGAGACAGCGAGACCGCTCTGCGGCTCCTCTCGGCGTTGTTCGGTGTGCTTACGATCCCGCTCGTGTACGCGCTCGGTCGGACGATCCGCGACCATCGACTCGGGATCGTCGAGCGCGCTCCTGTTCGCGATCTCCCCGTTCCAGGTCTGGTACTCACAGGAGGCGCGAGGGTATTCCCTCCTCGCGCTCGGGGCGACGGCGGCGATGTGGGGAGTCGCCTACGCTCCTTCGCACCCCCGAGCGGTCGGGGCGCGTGCGCGAGAGTGGTTGGGCGTGGCTCGCCTACGTGGCAGGAACGACGGTCGCGCTCCTCGCGCACGACACGGCCGTCTTCCTGCCGATCGGCGCGAACGCGCTGATGCTGGGCTGGTGGTGGACACACGGACGTGGGCCGCGGGGCTTCCTTCGCAACTGGTTGCTGGCCCAGCTCGCGGTGCTCTGTCTGTGGGCCACGTGGCTGCCCGCGTACCTGCAGCAGGTCGCCCACGGCGAGTCCTACTCCTGGATCCAACGCCCGACCGTGGGCGGCGTGCTGAGAAGCCGCTTACGCCTGTACGCGGGCGTCGTCCGCGCGACGCCGTACCTCCTGGAGGCCGTCGTGCTCCTGGTCCTGGCCGGCCTGGGGCTGTGGAGCTGGAGACATGATCGCCGCTGGATCGCGTTCGTCGTCATCTTCGGGCTCACGGCGCCGCTCGGCGAGTTGGTCGTCAGCCTGTGGAGACCGATCTTCCTGACCCGGACCCTGATCTGGGCGGCCGTACCCCTCTACGTGACCGTCGCCGCGGGACTGTTGTGCCTGCGGACCGCGCGTCTTCGCCGTCGCGCTCGCCGTCCTGATCGTGCTGAGCGCCGGCCGGGCTGCGGAGCTACTACTTCCAGCACGACAAGGAGGCCTGGGACCAGGCGGCGGCGTACGTGGACCACGCATCTGCAGCGCGGTGACGCGGTCGTCTTCAGCATCGGCTTCCTGCAGATCCCGTTCGACTACTACTACGCCGCTCCATCGACGTACTCGGTGCCCGAGATCGGACTCACCGGGACCTCGAACGACACGTTCGCGGTCCTCCAGGAAACGAAGACCCGCAGCCGGGTGTGGTTGATCGTGAGCCACCCGCAACCGAGCACCGACGCGGTGATCGCCTCCCTCGAGGGGGCGGGTCGTCTGGTCGGCCGTCGCCCAGTTCACCGATGTGGACGTCTACCTCTTCGAGAACGGCTGACGGCGACCGGTCGGCTACGCCGACGTGATCTGCTGCCAGACCTCCTGCCACCGGTCGAAGTTCGGGGGAACCTGCGTCGGGATGGAGCTATCGAGCTGGGAGGGGTCGGACATCCCGATCTCCTCGACCACCGATTGCGGCAGAGCGTCGATCGTCGCCTTGTTCGTCGCCATCTGGTTCAACTTCGTCGCGTAGACGGATTGCGCCGCCGGGTCGAGGAACCAGGCGAGGAGCGAATACGCCGCGTCCAGGTTCGTCGCGTTGGCGCCGATCGAGTACCCACAAGTCCACGTGAGTTCGCCTTCGGACGCCGGGGCGAACGTGACGGATGCGCCCTGCTTGGCCAGGCCCACGTCGTAGCCCTTGTAGCCGAAGCCGGCCACGACGTCGCCGCTCTGATACAGATCGAAGAAGTCCGACTCATCCGAGTAGAACGCCCTGATCTGGGATCTTGTGCTCGATGTACCATTGCTTCACCTGCGCGAGGTCGGCGTCGGTCAGGTCGTACGGGTCTTTGAATCCCAGAGCCAGCGCCGCCATGGCGATCCCGTACTTGGGATTGTCCTCGATCGCCACCTTCCCCTCGAGCGCCGGATCCTCCATCAGCTGTTTGAAGGATGAGACACCTCCCGGGACCTCGTCGGGGTTGTAGATCAGGCCGGTGGTTCCACCGAACGCCGGCTCCATGTAGACCTTGCCGGCGACGCGGATCTGGGCGCTGTCCTTGTAGTACGGGAACAGCGAATCCCAGGCGGCGATCTTGGTCGGTGTCGATCGGCTGAACGAGGCCGCCGCTGACCAGCCGCTCCGTGTCGGTCAGGCACGCGTACACGACATCGGCCTTGAAGCCCCCCTGGAGTTTCGCCACGGCCTCGTCCTGCGTGTCGAACGTGGTTGCCTGAAGGTTGAGGTCGGGATTCGCGTCGGTGAACGGCTTGATGACTTCCGGTAGCAGCGAGCCCGCGTACGTCAAGAGGACCACGGAGCCCTTGGGGCTCGTTCCGGATCCCTTCGAGCAAGCGACCCCAACGAGGGCTACGGACATCAGGATCGCCGCCGAGGCGACCCATTGGACTGCGCCAGCTTCATCCGACCTCCCTGTTCCTTGCCTCGCCACCCGCGAGCAGGCGGGAGCAGACTCGACAGGATAGACCGAGCCTCGGGAACAGGCGAGAGGTTCGATATGCCCGCCCGGATGCGGCGGCGGGACGCCTCCTCTCCATCAGCGCTCGCCGGTGATCGTGCACTCACCTGCGAAGATGCAGGTCAGGTCCGAGCGGAGCGTCGAAGTCATCTGCTGTGAGGAAGGTGCTTGCTCAGCCATGGCTTACTCACAGCACCTCATCATCCCGGATCGTTCGGGGACCCACGTGCTGCTTCTGATGGATGGTTCTGGCTGGAGGCTCCCCCGCGTGACCGATTCGGATTGGATGTTGGTTGGGAGGGCACAGTCCTGGGTCCGGGACCGGCTCGGCCTCGCCATCGTCGTCCTGCGCTGCGTGCTCGTTGAGGAACACGACCCGGGTGGGGAGTTGAGCGACGCCTACCTCTTCACGGAGAACCTCACTGATCAGACGCCCCTCGACGGCTCGTGGATGGACCGGGAGGCCTCCACTGCTCTGATCGATGAGCGTGAGCGGACAGCGGTCCGCCAATGGTTCAGGGAGGAACGAGAAGGCAGTCCACACGCGCTTCAGCCGTGGGAGTACTCGGGTTGGTTCGCGACGGTAGCCGATTGGATCGAGGCGACGCTCCCGGAGACGGCGCGAGTGGATCAGTACGCCACCTGGTCCGTGTCATCGCTGCATCGGGTCGAGACCCCAGCGGGTCGCTACTACTTCAAAGCGGCACCCACCATCTTTCGGAATGAAGCCTCCGTGACGGAGATGCTTGCCGAGCGCTTCCCCGATACGATCCCGCGCCCGATAGCCATCGAGAGCGAGCGCGGCTGGTTCTTGACAGCAGATTTCGGTGACGAGCTGGTCGCGACGATGGATGCGCCGCATCGGGAAGGAGCTCTTGATGCGCTCGTGACCCTTCAGCGAAGCAGCGTGGCCTCGATCGAGTTCTTGCTCCGGGCCGGATGTATCGATCGCAGACCGAGGGTGTTGCAGAGCCAGGTGGAGGAGCTCGCAGCGGAGGGTACCGAGTGGCTCCCGGACGACATGGCCACGCGACTCCAGGCGGCACTGTCGCGGTTCCACGATCTGTGCGAGGAGATCGCGAGCTCGCCCATACCGAACACGCTCGTGCACGGCGACTTCCACGCCGAGAACGTCGCGTTGAGCGAAGGCCGGTACCTCATCTTCGACTGGACGGACGCGTGCGTCGCACACCCCTTCGTCGACGCGGCGACGTTCCTGCGCAACGCCGAACATGCCTCGACGGATCGGGCAACCCGTGAACGTTGGCGCGACCGCTACCTGCATGGATGGGAAGATTTCGCCTCCCACGATGTGGCGAGCGACCTGTTCGAACGCATGGCGCCCCTCGCGGCGATGCATCAAGCGATCACCTACCGATGGCTCTTGGATTCGCTCGACCCTAGCGAGCGCTGGCAGTTCGGGTCGGCACTTCAAGACTGGGTCGCCAGAGCGTTGGCCGCACCTTCGCTCTCGATCTGAATCGGTTCAGGGTCCATCGGGTCCTCGTTGATGAGCGTGACTTGTTGCTAATGTTCGGGCGGAAGCCCAAGCGTTCGGCTACCGATCTCTCGGCCCCCAACCCTCGGGTCGTAGCGGAGGGTCCTCGTGCCAAGAGGACTGCCCAGTCAGAGGACTCACGAAGGGAGTGTGGTGATGACCGACGAGGTCGCTCTAGACGAGCTTGGCCCAGTCGACTACCTCGTGGTTGAGTTTCCCGCGGGTGCGAGCAACTTCACAGGCGAGATGGCCAAGGAATTGGTCGCGCTGGTCGACGCTGGAACGATCCGGGTGATCGATGTCTTGATCCTCACGAAGAACGAGGACGGTTCCGTCGATGCGATGGAGCTATCCGACGTCCCCGAACTCGGGGAGCTACAGGCACTCGAAGCGCAGCTCGCCGAGCTGTTGGCCGAGGACGACGTGGTACATCTCGCCGCTGCGATGGAGCCGGGCAGCACCGCGGGAGTGCTGATCTGGGAGAACCTCTGGGCGGCTCCGTTCGCAGCCGCAGCCCGACGATCGGGTGGCCAGCTGATCGCGAACGGACGCATCCCCATCCAGGCGATCATCGCCTCGATCGAGGCCGACGAAGCATCGACGACCGAAGGAGCATGAGGATGCCACTCAGGCCAGCACGTGTGGGAAGAGTCGGAGTTATCGGTCACCCGGTCGCGAAGACCGCGGTAGTGGCCAAGGCCGTTTCACCAGGGCCCTCACCGGTAGCGAAGACCGCAGTGGTGGCGGCTGCCGTCACGCCAGGTCGACGCCGCAGGCGGATCTAGACGGTCGGCCTCGAAGAGAGCGCTGGAGCTTCGGAGGACTCGCTCTCGGTTCCGCTGAAGTCGTCTTCGCCTCGTCCTAGTCGTGAGGAACGGGGAGAACGAGGCGGGGGTTCACCGTTGCCGGCGGGGCGGGCTTCGACGGGCCGAACGAGCGGTTCGTGGCACTTGCCTACGAGCCGGACGGTTCGCTCGATCCGACGTTCGGCGGCGACGGGAACGTCCTCACCGACCTCACCTCGAAGGCAGACGTTCCGTTCGGGCTCGCGATCCAGGACGACGGCAAGATCGTCGTGGCGGGCGGCGCGGCCGCCGGTTCCACGGACCCGAAGTTCGCCCTCGCGCGGTACGAGCGGGACGGGTCGCTCGATCCGAGCCTGAAGGGCGATGGGATCGTGATCACCAACCTCACGCCTTACGACGACGGCGCCTACAGCGTGGCGACCGGTCCCGACGGCGAGATCGTGACGGCGGGACTGGCGGGCAACGGCGGACCCGCGCCGCGCTTCGCAGTCGTGCGGTACCTCGCCAGCGGGGAGTTGGACCCGGCCTTCGGAGGCGACGGCAAAGTCACCACCGACCTCACGCCGCAGTTCGACTCGGCGTGGGCGGTCGCGGTACAGGCCGACGGGTCGGTCGTTTCCTCGGGTGTGTCCGGCGCTGGCGGTTCGCACGCCTCGTTCGCGGTGCTGCGGTACCAGCCGTAACTGTCGGCCACCGTCTCACGCCGGGTAGATCTGTTGGCGCAAGGATGTCTTGACCTGCGATGGTGGACCCACGGGGATTCGAACCCGTACCTCTTGGCTGCCAGCCATCATGGGATGAGCGGTGTGCTCACTCGCGAAGACGCAGGTCGACGACGAGCGGTATCGCCGAAGTGAAGCGCTGTGAGTGAGGTCACGACATCTTCCGTTGGTTGACGGCGCATCGGAGCGAGCGCCACGAGCCAAGTTGGCGGGGTGTTGTTAGCCTCGGCAGATCGATTACCCGACTTTCGTAGAACACGTTCGGCGGGAAGGCGAGCGGCTCGCGGCCGTCGCCGCGACCGCCGCTTCGCCGAGGTTCCGTCCTGTCCGGGCTGGTCGATGGGCGACCTGGTCCGTCACGTCGCCCAGGTGTACGAGCACAAGATCGCCATGCACCATGTTGCGGCATGAACCCGACCCCTGGCCGCCGGTGTGGCAGGTGCGCGATCCCGTCGATTGGCTGTTCGATGCGCACGTGCGCTTGCTCGCGATGTTCGCACTCAGCGAACCGACGACGCCCTCGTATACGTGGTGGCCGCCGGATCAAACGGTCGGCTTCTGGGCCAGGCGGATGGCCCACGAGACCGCGGTTCACCGATTCGACGCCGAGCTCGCCGCCGGAACGCCGACGCCGATCAAGGCCGATCTCGCCGCCGACGGCGTCGACGAGATCCTCGGTGTCATGTTCGAGGGCGACTGGTCGGATGAGCCAGTCGACACCGCGACGGGTGCGCGCGTTGCGGTCTCGACCGCAGGCAGGACGTGGACGGTCGGCCTCGAGCGCGAGTTCGTCTGGGTCACCCAGGGCGATGAGGTGGGCGGC
>CAVRSI010000046.1:0-55694 GCA_963723855.1 uncultured Actinomycetes bacterium
GATGACGGGCACCGGCGTCCGCTTCACGCCGAATCGGTCGGCCATGAGCTGATCGAGCGCCGAGTACTTCGGAACGCGAACGGTCGCGGCGGCCACCTGCACGGGGAGCGTCTCGATCACGCCGCCCTTCGCGCCGTCCAACGTCGCCTGCACGCCGGCCACGTCGTCGGTCTCCGTGAGGTCGTCCGGCTCCAGCTTCGGGGGCGCTGCGAGCAACCCGGCCAGCACGATCTCCCACCGGGTGAACGTGTTCTGGTCCTCCGCGCCCAGGAACGCCGCAACCTGCACGCCGGTCATCCGGACCGCGCCGGGACCCATGACCTGCTCGTCCACCGTGACGGCCTCGGGCAGTTCGACCTGCAACCCGTCGTTCCGATCGATCAGGGTCGCCAGACGGGCGAGGTCCGTCACCCCGTAGTGCGCCGTCCATGCGCCGACCACGTTCGAGAGAGCCACCTGGACACCCTCTCCCGGCAGTGCGGCCACCTGCCGGGTCGTGAGGGCTCCGGCGCCCGGCACCTCGAGCGTGAGGCCCTGCGGAACGCCCATCGCGGCCGGAGGGCTCCCCGCCGTGCCGATGACGGCCAGCAACGGCTTGGGAGCGCCTTTCACCGAGAGCGCCAACAGTGCCGGCGTCCGACCGGGCGACGCGCTGGGACTACCCCCGGCGACCCCCGCGTTCGCCGGGCCGTCGATCTGCGTCGACGCGTACGCGACGCCCAGCGCGACCACCGCGATCGTGACCGCGAGCTCGATCGACCGGCGGCGGTGCTCGCGCTCGCGCCGACGGAGCCGGGAGGCCCGCGTCCTCGGTGGACGCGCAGGGCCGGTGCTCACCGGTAGATCCCCGCCTTCTCCACGTAGCTCTTCACGCCCTCGGGGACGAGGTAGCGGATCGGGAGGCCGGCGGCGACCCGCCTGCGGATGTCCGTGGACGAGATGGCGAGCGCGGGGATGTTCATGACCGTGATCTCCGGGCGGCTGTCCGGCGCGTGCAGCTTGATGGCCCCCAGGTCGTATCCCGGACGACGTGGCCGCGATGAAGTGCGCGAGCTCGAACACCTCCTCGTGGTCCTTCCACGCCAGGATCTCCACGATCGCGTCGGCGCCCGTGATGAAGAACAGGTCGACCTGCGGGCCGTAGATCTCCTTCAGGCCGCGGAGCGTGTCGACGGTGTAGGTCGGGCCGTCGCGGTCCACCTCCATCCTCGAGACGCGGAACAACGGGTTGCTGGCCGTGGCGATCACGGTCATCAGGTAGCGGTCCTCGGCCGGAGAGACGACCTCGTGCTCCTTCATCCACGGCCGGCCGGTCGGCACGAACAGCACCGAGTCCAGCCCGAACTGCACCAGGGCTTCCTCGGCGGTCACCAGGTGGCCGTAGTGGATGGGGTCGAACGTGCCGCCCATGACCCCCAGACGCTCTCCCACGCGGCCCATCCTACGGCCGGTCCACGGCGGATCGGCCCAGGCCGACGCTCAGTTCCCCTCCAGCCACGTCAGGAGCTCTGCCCGGTGTCCGCGGTAGTGGATGTGTCCCGATTCCTCGAACCACTCGATCGCATCGGGCGTGGGCGAGGCCTGCCCGCATAGCTCGCACCACTCCTCCCGCATCCTGGTCCGCGCGGCGTGGATCTCGGCGGTGATCGTGCGGACGTCCAGGTCCCTCGAGATGTCGAACCATTCGCGGTTCTGGACGTCGGTGTCGATCATCGGGTCGACGTACGTGCCCAACCGCATCCGCTCGAGCTGGTTCGCCGCCTCGGCGCACCACGCGGCGACGTGGAACATCGCGTCCTTCGGCGACCAGCCGTCGGCGGTGAGCTTCGGCTCCTCGAACCGATCCGGCGGGATCAGGGCGAACGTGGAGTGCAGCTCCGCCCACGCCGCGTCCTCCTCGGCCGCGAGCCGCTCGGCCTCAGCGTCCATCCACGGCTCCTTCGGCCTCGGCCGGCACGTCCGGGATGAACTCGAACACCCGATCGCCGATCGCGACCTCGTCCCCGGGGTTCGCGCCCATCTCCGCGAGGCGACGCTCGATCCCTTCCTTGATCAGCCGCCGCTGGAGCGTGGCCAGCCCGACCTCGTCGTCCATGTCGGTCTCCAGGACCCACCGCTCGACGTTGCGCCCCTTCACGCGCCAGCCGGCGCCCTCACGCGCCACCGTGAAGCGCGGACGCCCCGGGCGGAGCACCACGAACGGTGTCGGCTCCGGCTCGGCCGCCTCCGCCGCCTTCGACATCGCGCCCACCCGCGCCAGCAGGTCTTCGAGCCCTTCGCCCGTGACCGCGGAGACGGCGAGCGCGTCCTCCCCGAGCGCGCGAGCCATCGAAGGCGCGTCGTCGACCAGGTCGGCCTTGGTCCCCACCACGATCGACCGGCGCATCCCCAGCTCGCGATCGTAGGCGGAGAGCTCATCGCGAAGCGTCGCGAGGTCGGCGGGAGGGTCGTCCGACGACAGATCCACCACCATCACGAGCGCCCGGCAGCGCATGATGTGGCGCAGGAACCGGTGGCCCAGACCCCGCCCCTCGTGCGCGCCCTCGACGAGCCCGGGGATGTCGGCCACCACGAACCGGTCCCCGTCCCCGCCGGCCACGCCCAGGTTCGGGGTGAGGGTCGTGAACGGATAGTTCGCGATCTTGGGCCTCGCGGCGGACAGGCGCGACAGGAGCGTGGACTTCCCGGCGTTGGGCAACCCCACCAGTCCGACGTCGGCCACCGTGCGGAGCTCCACGCGGAGCCGCTTCTCCTCGCCGTCCTCCCCCGGCTCGGCCGTCCGGGGAACGCGGTTGCGCGCGCCGGCGAGCGCCGCGTTCCCGCGGCCGCCGCGGCCGCCCTGGGCGACGATCGCGCGCGACCCCTCTCCCACCAGGTCGGCGATCAGGCCGTCGTCGTCGGAGACGACCGTTCCGTCGGGAACGGGAACGATCAGGTCCTTGCCGGTCGCTCCGTCCCGCTTGGCGCTCCTGCCGGCGACGCCGTGCGGCGCGCGCTGGTGCGGATGGTCGGCGACCCACGACAGGTCGTGGACCCCGCGGGAGACCTCGAAGACCACCGAGCCTCCGGCGCCGCCGTTGCCGCCGTCGGGTCCGCCGTGCGGCTTGTAGGGCTCGCTGTGCATCGAGGCCGACCCGTTGCCCCCCCGGCCGGCCTTCGCGTACACCATCGCCTCGTCGACGAACGTCATACGGACCAGCTTAGGTGGTCGCTCACCACCGAGCGGGGCAAGATGTGCGCATGCCTGAGGCGACGACCGTGTGGATGGTCCGTCTGGACCGGGGACTGGTCGAGGACGACGTGCGGGGCACGCTCGACATCGATCCCGAGGCCGTCGATCTTCACGGAGGCCGTATCGGGCCTGGAGCATCGCATCCCCATCGCGGCGATCCAGCAACCCAAACGGGTGAAGGGCTCTCCCATCCTGATGCTCACGCATACGGCCGAGGGCGCCCCGCGCCGCGTGGCCTTCTATTTCTCGCAGCCTCCGCCGCTTCGCCCTCCCGAGCCGGGTTCGACGACGCTGCCCGAGAGCGACTTCGGGGGCCGTCCGATGGGAGCGTTCGGCGCGTTCCGGCGGTCGTCCAAACGGCGCCACATGCGGACGAACCTGACCTACCTGACCACCACGAACCCCGGCCACAAGCAAGCGATCAAGGACTGGGTTCAGGAGATCGACTCGCGGAGGCGGGCCGGGTAGCGCCTACTCGCTCGGCTGCACCGACGCGAACTTGCGCCCGCGCGAATCGTGGAACTCCACGACACCCGGGCGAAGGGCGAACAGGGTGTCGTCGCTGCCCTTGCCGACCCCGTCCCCGGGGTGGATGCGTGTCCCGCGCTGGCGCACGATGATCGAACCGGCGGGCACGGTCTCGCCGCCGAACGCCTTCACGCCGAGGCGCTTCGAATTGGAATCGCGGCCGTTCCGGGACGAGCCGCCGCCCTTCTTGTGTGCCATAAGGCCTCCAGGCTACCAGCCGATCCTTCAGCCGCTATTCGGCCGAGTCAGCCACGTCGGCGGTCTCGGCCGCCGCCACCTCCACGGGCGTCTCAGCCGGAGCCTCGGCCTTCGGCTCGGTCTTCGCCTTGGTCGCGCGCTTGGGCGCCGCGCCGAACTTCACGTCCTCGATCTCGAGCATCGTGAGGAGCTGGCGGTGCCCGCCCCGCTTCGCGTACCCGCTCTTCGGCCGGTACTTGAAGATCTTGATCTTGTCGCCCTTCTTCTCCCCGAGCGGCTTCGCCGTGACGACGGCCTTCGCCGCCTCCGCTCCCACGTGGGTCTTGCCGTCGTCGTCGACGACCAGGATGGGGTGGAACGTCATCGTCTCGCCGTCGTGGACGATCTTCTCCACCTCGATGACGTCGCCCACCTTCACCTTCTGTTGCTTGCCGCCCGTCTTGATCACCGCATACATCGCTCGTCCTCCAGCTCAGGCTTCGTAGTTGACCAGGATGCCCCGGCCCTCGCAGGTGGGGCAGGTTTCCGAGAAGGATTCAACCAGACCGCCGGAGACACGCTTGCGGGTCACCTGCATCAACCCGAGCGGCCCGATCTCGAACACCTGCGACCGGGTCTTGTCGACGGCCAGGGCCTCCTTCATGGCGCCCTCGACCTGCGTCTTGTTCTTCTCGAGCAGCATATCGATGAAGTCGATCACGATGATGCCGCCGATATCGCGGAGGCGGAGCTGCCGCGCGACCTCGCGCGCCGCCTCGAGGTTCGTGTTCGTCACGGTCGCCTCGAGGTTGGTCTTGCCGACGCTCTTGCCCGTGTTCACGTCGACGATCGTCATCGCCTCCGTCCGTTCGATGAACAGGTAGCCGCCCGATGGCAGCCAGACCTTCTTGTCGAGCGCCTTGTGGATCTGCTCGACCACGCGGTACTCCTCGAACACCGGCAGGCGCCCTTGATGGAGATGCACCTTCGGCTCCAGATCCGGGGCGACGTCGCGGACGTACGACATGACCTTCTCGTACACGCGCGGCGAGTCGGTCGCGAGCTCCTTGAACTCCTCATCGGTGAACAGGTCGCGCACCACGCGCACCGTGAGCTCCGGCTCCTCGTAGAGCCCGGCGGGAGCCTTGGCCTTCTTCGAGCGCTTCTGGATGTCGTCCCACTCGCGGACGAGCCGCTCGAGGTCGGCGGTGAGCGCATCCTCGCTGGCGCCCTCGGCCGCGGTGCGGACGATGACGCCGTGGCCTTCGGGCCGAACCTTCTTCATGATCGTCTTCAGGCGGCGCCGCTCGTCGTCGGGGAGCCGGCGACTGATGCCCGAGATGTTCGCGTTCGGCACGAACACCAGGAAGCGGCCGGGCATCGAGATCTGGGCGGTGAGGCGCGCGCCCTTCCCGCCCATCGGATCCTTCGTGACCTGGACCATGACCGGCTGCCCGTTCTTCAGGACCTGCTCGATCCGGGGCTGCGGTCCTTCGAGATCCTCGGGTGCGTAGTTGACCTCTCCGGCGTAGAGCACACCGTTGCGTCCTCGGCCGATGTCGATGAAGGCGGCCTCCATGCCCGGCAGCACGTTCTGCACGCGTCCCAGGTAGACGTTGCCGACCATGGAGTGGGCGCCCGTACGCGTCACGTAGTGCTGGACCAGGACGTCTTCCTCCAGCACCGCGATCTGGTCGCGATCCCCGTGCTCGGTGATCACCATGACCTTGTCCGTGATCCGGGGCACCACGACGGCGTCCTCGCGTCGGCGGCGTCCGCCGCCCACCCGACCCGTCCGCGAACGGCTCGAGCGGAGCCCTCTCGTCGGGCCCCCGTCCTCGACCTGCTCCTCGGTCGTCCTGGCGCGGGTCCGGCGCGGGGTCCCCGGTTCCGTTGCAGGCTCGGCGGCCTGCGCGCTCGGCGCGCCGGCGGCCCGCTTCGTCGCTCCCGAGCCCCGCCGGCCGCGGCGCTTCCGAGCACCCGTCGACGGCGTCTCCGAGGCGTCCGGGAGCGCGTCGTCGCGCTGGGTGGCCCGGGTGGAATCGACCGGCGCCTCGTCGTCGGCACCCACGTCGAGGGCGGGTCGCCGGGGCGACCGGCTGCTCTGCGGCTGTGCCGACGGCGAACGACCGCGGCCGTAGCCACCGGAGGGTGCGGGGCGATCGGTCCGGTCGTTGGCTGCCTCGCCGCTTCCGTCGTCGTCCGTTCGCGTCGTTCCCGACGGACGTGCTGCTCCGCCGCCTCGCCCGCGGCCGCCGCGCCGGCGGCGCCGTTTCGGGGTCGACGGTGAGGCGCCGTCTCCTTCACCGGCCGCAGCTGCGGTGTCCGACGTGGACGCACCTGCCGTCGAGGGGGCCTTCGGATCCGCGACGGTCTTGGACGTTGCTCGGGGGGTCGATGGGCGGGGAGATCGCCGTCTCGGGGCGGGCGCGGACCCGTCGTCGGACGTCGGCTGCCACCGAGGGACGCCGTGCGGCCGCTCCACCGGCATCATCGGTTCCATCCGGATCACCGGCTCCATCGGGTCCGGCCGATGCGCGCGAACCCGCACCGCGAGCTCCTCGATCGTCCTCGGCCTCCTCGACTGCGACGGCGTCTCGGGGCTCCGGTGCCGGCGGGAGTGCCCGGCGTGGTCCCCGAGCGGGCGGCGGAGCCGTCGCTCCCGCGAGGCGTTCCTCCCTCGGGGGCTGATGCGTCCTGCGACCGTCGGTCGGCGCTGGTCGTCGCGGCGCCGTCGGCCGCGACTGGGCCTTCTTGGTTCATCTGGTGAGCTCCTCTCGCTCGGTGCGAGGAAGCGCGACATCAAGCGAACGTGGGGCAGAACGCTGGGCGTGGTTCCGACATGCGGAGCCGCTGCGGTGCTGGTTGTGCGTGCCCGGCCGCAGTCGGTGGGTACCGCTGCGCACTGGGTCGCGCGCGTCATCGCGCACCCGATACGTCCTTCTCCGGCGCTCGCGTTCCCGCGCTCGCGGCTCTCCGGGGTTCCGGGGCCCGGCGGGCGGCGGTTCGCGCGCCTCCTCGACGATGTGGATCTCGCTCGGGCGCCGCTTGGAAAGCTGCGCTCGGCGAGCAGATCTGCGGTCAGCATAGCAGCGGGGTCACCGCGGACCGGGAGGGAGGCGAAGTCCGGCGCCGATATCGCCCGTCTCCTACGTACGTTGTCCTCCATCTGGGGGAGTCCATGAAACGCACGTATAGCGGATGCGCCTGGTGAGCCACTACGTGACACTGGTGACATGTTGGTGCAGAGGGCTCCCGCGACCACGCGCCAGCGTGTCCGGGTGCTCGTGGTGGACGACAACACCGGGTTCCGCGACTCGCTGGTCTCGCTCCTGGACACAGACGAGCTCATGGTCGTGGGGCAGGCGGGCAACGGGGCTCAGGCCCTGGAGCTCTTCGTCACGACCAGGCCCAACGTGGTGCTGATGGACGTCCGCATGCCCACGATGGACGGGATCGAGACGACCAGGCGGCTGAAGGCGATGGACCCCAGCATCGGGATCGTCGCGCTGACCGGCTTGGAGGATCAGCGCGCGGTCCGGGACATGCTCGTGGCCGGCGCTTCCGGCTACGTCCTGAAGGATTCGGACGGCGACGAGATCCTGAGCGCCGTGCGGGAGGCCGCGTCCGGAGGCGGCATCATCTCGCCCCAGCTCACGCCGACCGTGATCGAGGAGCTGACCGAGGCGCTCGAACGGGAGCGCCGGCGCACGCGGCAGTTGGAGATCGCCCAGGAAGCGCTGCTGGAGCGCGCCGCCAGCCGGCACGAGCTGGTCTCACGCTTGGGTCACGAGTTGCGCACGCCGGTGACCGTGATCTTGGGCATGGCGCAGACGCTCGCGGGAGGGACCGCGCCCGAGGAGGCCCGCGAGGAGCTGCTGGACCGACTGGTCGCGCGGGCCCAGGACCTCGCCCGGCTGGTGCAACGGTTCGAGGCGGCGGTCGAGGCCGGCCTGACGGAGTGGGCCGACGTCACCGACGTCGCCCGCGAGGTGGCCTCCAGCGACGACCGCATCCGCGTCGAGGCACCCGTCGCACCGGCCATGGCCAGCCTGAACCGTCTGGCCGCCTGCCGGATCTTGGAGGAGCTCGTCGAGAACGCCATCGCGTTCTCACCCGAGGACCGACCGGTCCGCGTTCGGATCGACATCGAGGACGGGTCCCCCGTGATCCGCGTGATCGACGAAGGACCGGGCATCGACGCGAAGTCGCTGCCGAGGATCTTCGCTCCCCTCGAACAGGGCGAGTCGCTGAACTCGCGGATCCACCAGGGTATGGGCCTCGGCCTGGCGATCGCACGCATGTCGGCCCGCGCCATGGACGGTGACGTCATCCTCGAGACGACCGGACCGGGAGGCTCCACGTTCACCTGGCTCGTCGCCGGGCAGCGGGTGGGCGAATCGCTCACTTGAAGCGACGCATGTGCACGTTCAACAGGAGCCCGGCCGCGATGAAGTTCGCGAGCATCGCCGATCCTCCGTAGCTCACGAACGGCAATGGGATCCCCGTGATCGGCATGATCCCCAAGACCATCCCGACGTTCACGAACATCTGGATCGCGAACATCGAAGCGACACCCGCGGCCACATAGGTCCCGAAGGGATCCTTCGATAAGTAGGAGATGCGGATCGCGCGCCAGATCAAGATCGCGAACAACAACAGGACGAACGCCGCGCCGACGAAGCCGAACTCCTCCCCCACCACGGTGAAGATGAAGTCCGTGTGCTGCTCCGGCACGAAGTCCAGATTCGTCTGCGTCCCGTGCAGGTAGCCGGAGCCGAACAGCCCGCCCGCGCCGATCGCGATCTCCGCCTGATCTCGGTTGTACTTCGTCGCGTCGGCGGAGTTCTGTGGGTCCAGGAACCCCGTGAGGCGTGCGATCTGATAATCCCGTATCACGTGGAGCTGGAACGCGAGCCCCACGAGCACGATGGACGTGAGCGCCAACGCGAGCAGGTGTCGCGGACGGGTTCCGGCGACCACCAGGATGCCGACGACGATCGCGACGAGCACGATCGTGGTGCCGATGTCGGGCTGGATGAAGACGAGCAGCATCGGGACCGCCGACACGAGGCATACCCGCAGGACGTCCGGCAACGTCGGCTCCGACGTCCTGAGCTCCGAGAGCATCGCCGCGAGCATCAGGATGAGCGCGATCTTCGCGAACTCCGACGGCGTGAGCTGGAACCCGGCGAACTGGAACCACCGCTGGGCACCGTTCGCCGTCGACCCGATGCCGGGCAGGCGGACGAGCACCAGCATCAGCACCGTCGCCGCGAAGATGAAGCCGGCGTACACCTTGAAGAATCGGTAGTCGACGGTCGCGATGATCAGCAGCAGGAGGATGCCGAGGATGAGGGCCGCCACCTGCCGCTTGACGTAGATCATCGGATCCTCGTGCAGGGCCTCCAGACCGCGGTGCGTCGAGGAGTAGATCGAGAGCAGTCCGACCACGGACAATCCCGCCGTCGTGACCAGCAGGACCGGGTCGAGGTGACGGATGGGCCGCCGCTCGCCGGCGAAGCTTCGTCCCGCGACGAGGTCCATCAGTCCGTCGACCCCCCGTTCACGACGCCGTTGCTGTCGATCCCGTACAGGCCCTCGATCACCTGGCGCACGATCGGCGCCGCCGACGTCGAACCGTGCCCGCCCTGTTCGACCATCGCGACGATCACGTACTTCGGGTCGTTCGCGGGCACCATGGCCGCGAACCACGACGTGTCCTGGAACGGTGGCCGTTGCGCGGTGCCGGTCTTGCCGGCGACCGGCACCTGCGAGAGCGGGAACCCAGCGAACGCCGAGGACGCTGTCCCGCCCGACTGCGTGACCGTGGCGAGCGCGTTCTTGATGTAGTCGAGCTCCGCCTGCGTGTACGGCAGCTTCCGGTCGTTGCAGTGCCCGCTGACCGTGTGGACCGTCGCGCCCGCAGGGTTCACGATGTGGTCCACCACGTGGGGCCGGCACACCTTGCCGCCGTTCGCGATCGCGGAGTACGCGACCGCCAGCTGCATGGGCGTGACCGTCACGAACCCCTGCCCGATCGCCATCTGGATGTCGTCTCCGGGGAGCCAGCTCTGCTCCTGCGGGAGCAACACGTTCGGGTGATCGATCGCGAACTGCTTCTTCCAGGTGGGGTCGGGGATCAGTCCGGTCGTCTCGAGCGGCAGGTCGAGCTTGGTCGCGGTTCCGAACCCGAACTGCCGGAGGCTGTTCTGCAGCAGCGTCGCGTCGTGACCGTACTGATCGACCTTGTACCGATCGTAGAAGTCGGCACCGAACTGGTAGAAGACCGTGTCACATGAGATCTGCAGCGCCCGCTCGACGGAGATCGTGCCGAGGTTCGCGGTCGTCCAGTTGTGGAAGACGGTCGTCGTGTCCCCGGGATACACGTACTCCGGTGGGCACGGGTAGTAGCTGCCGAAGTTCGCGATGCCGTTCTGCTGCGCGGCCAGCGCGATGAACGGCTTGAACGTGGATCCGGGTGCGAACGAGAGCTGCGTCGCGCGATCCAGCGTGGGCGCTCCCGACCGATCGCCGAAGAGAGCGGCGATCCGCTTCTTCGTCAGGCTCTGCACGAACCACGAAGGATCGAACGTGGGCCACGACGCCAGCGCTTTGATACCACCCGTCGTCGGGTCCATCACGATGACCGCGCCGGAGCTCGCCTTCAGGTACGCCGGGTGGGGACTGCGTGTCGTCGAAGATCGCGCGGGTGTTCGCGATGCCGTCGCTCAACGCTTGCTCGGCGATGCGCTGCGTGTGGATGTCGAGTGAAAGGTCGAGGTCGTCGCCGGCGATGGCGGGCTGCTCGCCGAGCAGACGGACGATCTGCTGGTTGGAGTCCACCAGGTATTTCTGCTGGCCCTTGCGACCTCGGAGGAACCTCTCGTATTGCTGCTCCAGGCCCGTCTTGCCGACGAGATCGTTCGGGCCGTAGTTCTTGAACTTCTTGGACTTGATCTCCTCCGCGTCGATCTGTCCCACCCAACCCAGGACGTGTGCCGCCATCGTGCCGTTGGGGTAGTCGCGGACCGAAGCGGGAACCACTTCGACACCGGGGAACTCGTCCTGGTGCTCGGAGAGGTAGAAGCTGACATCCTTGGCGACGTCGTACGCGACGGGCTTCGACTGGTAGTCGTAGTAGTCCTTGTTGTCGAGGCCCTTGCGGATCTCCTCGACGGGGATGCCGAGGACGTTCGAGAGGCGCAGGAGCTCCCCTTCCGCATCGTCGCTGCTGAGCTGGTCCTTGGTGACCCTGACCTCCAGGGAGATCCGGTTGAGGACCAGGGGTCGATCCTGGTCGTCGTAGATGCGTCCGCGTGTCGCGTCCGTTTCGACGAATCGCGCCGACTGACGATCGATCCTCGCTCCCGCCGATGCCGACGTGAGCACCTGCAGGAACCACAGCCGCGTCGTGAGCGCAGCGAACATGAACGCCACAAGGATGGCCAGCACCTTGAGGCGAGAGGTCGATTTCTCCATCTAGAAGCGCACCACCCGTCGGGGTCGGGACCGTTCGAAGATACGCCGAAGCACCGGATAGACGAGCGGGGTCAGCACCGCGCTGTAGAGAGCTGACAGAAACGCCACACGGAGCAGGTACAGGATCGGGTCGTCGAGCTGCCCGAGCAGGAAGGACACGATCTCGTTGAAGATCAGGCCGCAGAACGTGCCGACCGCTACCAGGATGGTGGGCAACAGCGGCGACGGCGAGACGATGTACTGCCGAACGAGGCCCATCGTGTAGCCCAGGAGCGTGAGCGTGAGCGCGGTGATCCCCTTCGGCTGATCGAGGAGGAAGTCCTGCGCCATGCCGCCGGCGAACCCGACCATCGCGCCTTCGCTCGGTCCCTCCAGGATCGCCATCAGGATGGTGACGACGTAGAGGAGCTCCGGCCGCACGCCCAGCAGCTTGATCTGCGAGAAGACCGTGGATTGCAGCAGGAGCGAGGTGATGATCACGGCGGCGAGCGCCAGCGTCCGTCGGATCACGCTTAGCCTTCGCCCCGGGAGGTCTGCAACACCAGCACGAACTCCAATGCGGAGAAGTCGATCGCGGGACGGACGGTGACGAACTCCTGCAGACCGTCGGTGCCCGGGATGACGTGCGAGACCTGTCCGATCACGAGCCCCGGCGGATACAGGCCCTTCTCGCCGTTCACCTCGTAGCCCTGGGTCACCACGGTCTCGTCGCCTTCGACGGACGTGCCGGGCGTCACCAAGCTCATCCGCAGGTCGCCCTCTCCTTGCCCCTGGACCTGGCCGGTCTCGTGCGACACGGAGAGACGACCGGCGACGGCCGAGTTGCGGTCGATGATGAGCTCCACCTCGGCCGAGATCGGCGTGACGCGGATGACCCTTCCGACGAGGATCGGAGCCTGCGACGACCCCGTGACCACCGGTTGATCCATCGCCACACCGTCCACGGACCCCTTGTTGATGGTGATGGTGTACCGGAAGTTCGACAGGCCGTTGGCGATGACGACGGCGGGGACCGACGTGGGCGCGAGGCTCTCCTTCAAGCCCAGCAGATCCGACAGCTGCGAGAGTTGGCTCTCCCGATCCGTGCCGGCCGCGATGTCCGCCCGCGCCGCGTCCAGCTCCCGTTGCAGCCGTTGGTTCTCGTTCTCCAGGGACGGGAGGTGCACCAGGCCGCTGAAGAAGTCGCCGATCGGGCGGATCACGGTGGTGACCGCTTGCTGGAGCGGAGCCATGGCGGCGAGCGCGCTTCGACCGAGGCCCGCCAGTGGACCGTTCTCGCCTTCGCGGTAGTCGAGCGTGATGACGGCGAGCGAGATGGACACCAGGACGACGACCAAGAGCCGCGTGCTTCGGGGGCGCTGCCGGGAGACCACGGAGGCTACCGCCGGGAGGGGCTCACCAGGACCCGCTGCAGCACCTCGAACTCCTCCAGGCACTTGCCGGAGCCGAGCACGACCGCCTGCAGCGGAGCATCGGCGATCCGGACCGGCATTCCGGTCTCGTGCCGCAACCGCTTGTCCAGGCCGCGGAGGAGCGCGCCGCCGCCCGTGAGGACGATGCCGCGATCCATGATGTCGGCGGAGAGTTCGGGGGGCGTTCGATCGAGCGTGGTCTTGATGGCGTCGATGATGGCGTTCACGGGTTCTTCGATCGCGCGGCGGATCTCCTCGGCGCTGATCGTGATGTTCTTCGGCAAACCGCTCACCAGGTCGCGGCCCTTGATCTCGGCGACGAGCTCCTCGGGCATGGGGAACACCGACGCGATGGCGAGCTTGATCGCCTCCGACGTCCGCTCGCCCAACAACAGCGAGTACTCCTTCTTCACGTGTTGGATGATCGCCTCGTCCAGCTCGTCGCCGCCGATACGGATGCTCGTCGACGTCACGATGCCGCCCAGCGAGATCACCGCTACCTCGGTCGTGCCTCCACCGATGTCGACGACCATGTTGCCGGTCGGCTCGTGGATAGGGAGCCCGGCGCCGATCGCGGCTGCCATCGGCTCCTCGATGATGTAGGCGCGTCGCGCACCGGCGGCGATCGTGGCTTCCTCGACCGCGCGCTGTTCCACGCCCGTGATCCCGGAGGGAACGCAGACGACCACGCGCGGTTTCGCGAGGAGCCGGCGCTTGTGCACCTTCTGGATGAAGTAGCGCAGCATCTTCTCGGTCACGTCGAAGTCCGCGATGACGCCGTCCTTCAGTGGACGAACCGCCTGGATGTGGCTCGGCGTGCGGCCGATCATGCGCTTGGCCTCAGACCCGACCGCGAGCACGGCTCCGCTAAGGGTGTTGATCGCTACCACGGAAGGTTCGTTCAGGACGACGCCACGACCACGCACGTACACGAGCGTGTTCGCCGTCCCGAGGTCGACCGCCATATCGCGACCAAGGAACCCGAGCACTCCCTCCGTCCCCTGTTGACGGGACGTGGGAGAAGAGGATCGTTGGAGACCATCGGCCATGGGCTCAGCAGCCATTCAACAGGAGTCCCCCGGCCGTGGCAACCTGTGCGGATGCACAACACCGACAAGACCACAGCCGTCGTCTTCCCCGGTCAGGGTTCGCAATCGATCGGGATGGCCGACCCTTGGACGCAACACCCTGCCGGCGCACACGTCCTGGATGCGGCCTCCGAGGCCATGGGACGCGATGTCGCGGCAGGTTGCCATGACGAGGCGTCGCTCGCCACGACCGAGTTCGTCCAGCCGGCATTGCTCAGCTGCGCGGCGGCGGCGTTCGCCGTCCTCGAGGCCGAAGGGGTCGCGTTCGGAGGTGGGGCGGGACATTCGCTCGGCGAGTTCGCGGCCCTCGTGGCCGCCGATGTCATCGATCTGGCCGACGCGTTGGACGTGGTCGTCGTCCGGGGCCGGGCGATGCAACGCGCGGGTGAGGAGCGTCCCGGAACGATGACCGCATTGCTCGGCATCGACGCCGAACAGGCAACAGCGCTGTGCGACGACGCGCGCGGGAATGACGTGTTGGTCGTCGCGAACGAGAATTCCCCGGTGCAGGTCGTGATCTCAGGATCGATCCCGGCGATCGAGCGAGCGGAGACGCTCGCGAAGGAGCGGAGGATCCGCGCCGTCAGGCTGAACGTGGCCGGCGCGTTCCACTCCTCGCTCATGGAGCCCGCCGTCGCGCCGATCGTCGACCGGCTCGCATCGATCGAGTTCCGCGCACCGCGGTTCCCGATCGCCGAGAACGTCACCGGTGCGCTCGTCGAAGATCCCGGCGAGTTGCGAGCGCTCCTCGGCCGTCACGTCGTATCGCCGGTCCGGTGGCAGTCGTGCGTGCAAGCGCTCTCGGACGCGGGCGCGACGGTCTTCATCGAGGCGGGACCCGGCGACGTGCTGACCAAGCTCGCGAAGCGCGTCGTTCCCGATGCCGAAGCGATCGCCGTCGGCTCCCCCGAAGCCGCGGCGGCCGTCGCCGGAGAGGTCACGGATGGCGCTGCCGGTTCGTGACGAGTGGTTCGACGCGGCGGAGGTCGAGCCGGGCCTGCACCTCATCATCGAGCCGGCCACGCATGCGCTGATCCTTTCCAACGCGTGGCTCGTCCGCGGCCGGGACCGCGACCTGCTGGTCGACACCGGCAACGGGATCGCCGCGTTGCGCCCGTTCGTGGACGGGCTCCGGAGCGACCCGGCGAAGCCGCTCATCGCGGTCGCGACCCACGAGCACCAGGATCACGCGGGAGGGCTCTGGGAGTTCGACGACCGGATCGCCCACCCGTCGGACGCCGGCGGGATCGAGCATCCGAGCCCCCTGATCCGTGGCGCCGACGTGTGGCCGGCCGTCGCCGACGCGATGGCGTCGGCGGGGTTCCCGGTGACCGATGTCCTCCTCACGGCCGCACCGAGCCTCGACTGGGACGCGGACACGTTCCGGCCTCGAGGCACGATCCCTACACGCGTGGTGAACGAGGGCGACCGGATCGACCTGGGCGACCGAGCGTTCGAGATCCTGTCGTTGCCCGGCCACACGCCGGGGAGCATCGGCCTCTGGGATGCCGAGGACGGCACGCTGTTCTGCGGCGACGTCGTGTACGCGGATGACCCACTGATCGACCAAGCCCCGACGTCCGACGTCGTCGCGTATCTGGCCACCATGCGCCGCCTCCAACAGCTTCCGGTGCGGATCGTCCACGCCGGACACGATCGGAGCATGGACCTCCCCACGATGCTCCGACGCTGCACCGAGTACATCGAACGCAGGACGGGGAACCCGTCGGGTTGAGCCCCGCGCTGTGGCGGGGAGCCGGGCACGCTATCCTCGGCGCGTGACCCGACATGCCACCATCGCCGGCGTCGGCTCGTTCCTGCCGGACAACCGGATCCCGAACTCGTACTTCGAATCGCTGGTGGACACCAGCGACGAGTGGATCGTGGAGCGGACGGGCATCCGATCGCGGAACTTCGCGGACGAGGACGTGGCGGCGTCCGACCTGGCGGTCGAGGCTGCGAGGCGGGCGCTCGACGCGGCGGGCATCCTGGCCGAACAGGTCGACCTGATCGTCTGCGCCACCCTGTCCGGGGACACGCCGATCCCGTCCACGGCGGTCTGGGTGCAGCGCAAGATGGGGATGACCTGTCCGGCGTTCGACGTGAACGCGGCGTGCGCGGGCTTCTCGTACGCGATGTCGACCGCCACGGCGTTCGTGGAATCGGGGGCCGCCGACACGGTGCTGGTGATCGGCGCCGAGGTGATCTCGAAGATGCTCGACATGACCGATCGAACGGTCTGCATCCTGTTCGGCGACGGCGCGGGCGCGGTCGTGGTGCGGGCGGGCGACGAGCCCGGCGTGATCGACTCGGTGCTCGGCGCCGACGGCACGACGGCGGAGGTGCTGATCATCCCGGCCGGCGGGTCCGCGCAACCGGCGTCGGCGGAGACGGTCGCCGCCCGGCGACCACACGATCCGGATGCCGGGTGGACGCGAGGTCTTCAAGCGCGCGGTGGTCGAGATGTCGGACGCGTGCCGCAAGCTGCTCGAGAAGTCCGGCTACACGTCCGACGACGTCAACCTGCTGATCCCCCATCAGGCGAACGCCCGGATCATGCTCGCGGTCGCCGAGCGGCTGGGCATCACCGGCGATCGCGCGGTGGTCGACGTCGAGGAAGTCGGGAACACCTCCGCGGCCTCGATCCCGATCGCGCTCGACCGGGCGTGGAGGGCCGGGCGCGTGCACGACGGCGACCTCCTCCTGCTCACGTCGTTCGGCGCGGGCCTCGCCTGGGGCGCGAACCTGGTGCGCTGGACCATCCCGCAGCCGGAGCACGTATGAGCCGCCACGTGGCGGTGGTCACCGGTGGCTCCCGGGGGCTCGGCCGTGCGTGCGCCGTGGCGCTCGCCGAGACCGGATGGACCGTCGCGATCGGGTATCGCTCGAGCGAGACCGACGCCAAGGAGACCGCCGCGGCGCTCGAGGCCGTCGGCAAGCCGGGTCTCGCCGTCTACCTGGACATCACGGATGAGTCGAGCGTCCAGGAGGCGTTCCGTCGCGTCAGCGACGAGGTGGGCTCGGTGACCGGCCTGGTCAACAACGCCGGTTTCTCCCAGGACGGCCTGCTGGTGAAGTACTCGATGGACACGTACGACCGCGTCATGGGGACCAACGTCCGCGGCGCCTTCCTGTGCACGCAGTCGGCGCTCCGCGGCATGCTCCGGGCCAAGTTCGGGCGCATCGTCAACATGTCCTCCGCGGTCGCCCTGCACGGCAACGCCGGCCAGACCGTGTATGCCGCGTCGAAGACCGCCCTGCTCGGCCTGACCACGTCTCTCGCGCGAGAGGTCGGCGCGAAGGGCATCACGGTCAACGCCATCTGCCCGGGGCTGGTGGACACCGACATGACATCGCATCTGGACGACAAGGCGCGCGCGCACTACGTCGACCAGACCCCGGTCGGGCGGACGGCGACCCACGATGAGGTGGCCGCCGTGGTCCGTTTCCTGATGTCGGACGAGGCGTCGTACGTGAACGGAGCCGTGATCCCGGTCGACGGCGGCCTCACGGCGTAGTCGGTGCGGGGTTCGGCCGTCTACGCTCCTGCAGACACAGCGATCGTGGGAACCGAGGAGGGACACGGATGGATCGTTCGGAGATCGAGGTACAGGGTCAAGAAGGTGCTCGCGGAGCAGTTGGCGGTCGACGAGGCGCAGGTCGTCGCCGACGCTCGGTTCGCCGAGGACCTGAACGCCGACTCGCTCGACCTGGTGGAGGCGGTGCTCGCCCTCGAGGAGGAGTGGAACATCGAGATCCCCGAGGATGAGATGGAGAGCGTGAAGACGGTCGGCCAGGCGGTGGACATGGTCGCGTCGAAGTTGGGGGGCTCCTGAGACGGTCGCGACCGAGGAACGCCGCAAGGTCGTCATCACCGGGCTCGGCCCCGTCACGCCGGTCGGCACCGGGCGTCGAAGACTTCTGGCAGGGGCTCGTCGAGCGGGCGGAACGGCGTCCGCACGATCACGCGGTTCCCGATCGACGACCTGCCGGTCACCGTCGCGGGCGAGGTCGACTTCGACCCGCTCGATCACCTGGACGCGAAGGAGGCCCGCCGGACCGACCGCTTCTCGCAGTTCGGCATCGCCGCCGCCAAGCTCGGCGTGGGCCGACGCCGGCGACCCGCAGATCGTCGCCGAACGCGGCGGCGTGATCTTCGCGACGGGGATCGGCGGCATCGAGACGCTGCTGAACGCGTACGACGTCCTGAAGACCAAAGGGCCGGGACGCGTGTCGCCGTTCATGGTGCCCGATGCTGATGGCGAACGCCCCGGCCGGCCATATCGCCATGACGTTCGGCCTGACCGGAGCGAACTTCGCCACCATCTCCGCGTGCTCGTCGAGCAACCACGCGATCTTCGAGGCGGCGCGCCTGCTCCGCGAAGGCACGCTCGACCTGTGCATCGCGGGCGGCTCGGAGTCCGCGACGCTCCCGATCACGGTCGCCGCGTTCTCGCAGATGACCGCCCTGACGAAGAACCCCGATCCCGACGCGGCCTCCCGCCCGTTCGACGCGCAGCGGGACGGCTTCGTGCTGTCGGAGGGCGCCTGTGCCCTGATCATGGAGACCGAGGACCACGCGAAGGCGCGCGGCGCGAGGATCTACTGCGAGGTGGCCGGAGCGGGCGCCAGCGACGACGCGTTCCACATCACGGCGCCGGACCCGAAGGGGTCGGGCGCGGTGCTCGCGATGCGCTGGGCGCTCGCGGACGCCGGGGAGGAACCGAACCAGGTCGACTACATCAACGCGCACGGCACGTCGACACCGTTGAACGACGCGTCCGAGGCCGCGGCCATCACGCAGGTCCTCGGCGATCACGCGACGCGGGTGGCCATCTCGTCCACCAAGTCGATGACCGGACATCAGATGGGGGCGGCGGGGGCCGTGGAGGGAGCCGCGTGCGCGCTGGCGATCACCAACGGCGTGATCCCGCCGACGATCCACTACTCGACGCCCGATCCCGGTTTCGAGCTGGACGTGACGCCGAACACGGCCCGCGAGCTCGACGTCCGGCTCGCACTCTCGAACTCGTTCGGGTTCGGTGGACACAACACGTGCGTCGCGTTCCGTAAGACCGCCTGACGAGCGGCTCGTGCGTGCGGCGGCTATGCCTCGAACGAGCGGTACCACCGACCGGCGTTGAACTCGGCGAGGACCGTCTTGCCGTCCACCGCATGGTCGAAGCGGATCCTGCGAGGCACCCACGGCTCTCCCGCCGAGAACCAGCCGTCCTCCAGCGGTTCAAGCTCCGCCTCACCCGCCTCGTCGCTCAGCTCGACCGGGAACTGCAGCGCCAGACGGCCCTTGCGCAGCACGACCCGCAGGGTCGGCATCCAGGGGTCGTCGTTGCGATAGAGGCCCGGGTACGCCAACCACTCCGGTGGTGGCGGGTCGGGCTGCTCCCCGTCGTAGCGCTCGGTACGGAACCAACGATCGCCGTAGAAGGCCTCGCACGCGCGACCGTCCGAGCCTCGCTGGAACCGGATGGGGAACCGTTCGAGCTCGGGGTGCACCACCAGGAACAGATCGCCGGCATCGGCCGTCAGCGGGTCGCGCTCCAGACGCCCCGATGCCTCGCCGAGCGTCACCCGCAGCCCGTCGGCATCCGTCCGGACCCGGAGCACATCCCCGCCTTCCGGGTCGGCGTACTCGCCGGCGAACCGATCGGCATCCGGTATCGCCGTGGGCTCGGGCGGCGCCCACACATCGGGCAGCGGTGTGTCGGTGATGCAGGCCCGGACCGCGTCGAACGCGTGGTTCACCACGCCCTCCTTCGAACCCGACCCGTTCTGCAGGATGACGACGCCCAGCCCCGTCTCCGGCTCGATCGCGGTGAACGCCGTGTAGCCGACCATGCCGCCGCTGTGTCCGATCCACGGTCCCCGCTCGTCCTCGCCGACGTCGAGGCCGTAGCCGTAGGAGGTCCCGTCGGAGTCCGGGACCTCGACGAACGGCGTCGTCAAGACGTCGAACATCGCCTCCGACAGGATCGTGCCTTCCGGTCCGCGGCCACGGTTCAACAGGAGCCGGGTGTGCGCCGTCATGTCGATCACGTTCGACACGATGCTGCCGTCGACGGAGCTCGAGACCGTGAACGTCGCGGGAACGAGGGGGTGACGGAGCTGCGCCGGCCGGTCCGTGAACACCGGCTCGTAGCCCGTGGCCAGGTCGGTGCGGACGTCCTCGGTGATGGCGGCCACCGACGACGTCATCCCCAGCGGCTCCAGCACGCGGGTTCGGATGAGCTCGTGCGCCGGCACGCCGGTCATCCGTTCCAGCACCAGCCCCACGAGCTTGTACGCGTCGTTCGAGTACCAGAAGTGCGCTCCCGGAGCGAACGTCGGCGGGATCCTCCGCATGAGCGTCGCGGCTCCGAGACCGGTCGGCGCGTCTTCCGTTCCGGCCGCGAGGCCGCTCGTGTGCGTCAGGAGATGATGCATCGTGATCGGGCCGAACGGTTCCGGCAGCTCCAGCCACGGCAGCAGCTCGTTCACGGAGACGTGCAGATCCAGGCGACCGGCCTCCACCTCCTGGAGCACGACGATCGATGCGAACGACTTGGAGATCGAGCCGATCATGAACCGGGTCTCCGGGCGAACGGGATGCCCGCTCGCGACGTCGGCGAACCCGCGGACGACGACGCCGAGGATCTCGTGACGGTCGGTGACCGCGATCGCCGCCCCCGCGGCGTGCGACACGGGGAGATGGTGCTCGAGCGCCAGTCCGATCCGATCGAAGGCCTCGGCGAGCCCCGGCATGTGCCTACCCCTCGGGGAAGAACAACCCGAGCTCGCGCGCGGCCGAGGACGGGGAATCGCTGCCGTGCACGATGTTCTCGCCGATCAACGTGGCGAAATCGCCGCGGATCGAGCCGGGCGGCGCCTTGATCGGGTCGGTCGGACCCATGAGGGCTCGCCATGCCTCGATCGCGGATTCTCCGCTGACCCTCGCGACCACGACGGGCCCCCCGGTGATGAAGTCGACCAGCTCGCCGAAGAACGGCTTGTCCACGTGTTCGGCGTAGTGCCGCTCGGCGAGCGAACGATCGATCGTGAGCTGCCGCATCGACTCGATGACCAATCCCTTCGCCTCGACCCGACGCAGGACCTCGCCGATGAGCCCACGGCGCACGCCGTCCGGTTTCACGATGAGCAGCGTGGATTCGATCGCCATCTCCTAGAAGGGCTCCCCCAGCGCGCGGTGCGCGTCCGCGACAGTATAGAGAGAGCCCGTCACGACGATGAGGTCGGTTTCGTCGGCAGATCCGCGCGCCGCCTCGAGGGCCGCCGCGATCGAATCGAACATCATGACCGGCTTGTCGAGCGCACCGAACTCTTCGGCGATGACCAGGGCGTCGCCGGATCGTTCGCTGGCGTTCTTTGCCGCGTAAGCGATATCGGCCAACGACGCGAGCGGCCGGATGATCCCGCTCACATCCTTGTTCGCCGATATCGAGATCACCAGGTGCAGCCGGTCCCAGATGAAGAACTCGCGGAGCGCGGCCGCGAGCGCCTCCGCGCCGGCCGGGTTGTGGGCGCCGTCGAGCAGGACGGTGGGATGACGGGCGACGATCTCCAAACGGCCGGGCCATCGGACGGCGGCGAGCGCTTCGCGGGTCGTCGCCTCGTCGAGCGGCTTGTCGACGAGCGACTCGACCGCCGCGATCGCCGCCGCGGTGTTCCGCGCCGCGTGCTCGCCGAACATCGGCAGGAACAGGTCGTCGTAGGTCCCGTGCACGCCGCGTATCCGCAGCGCCTGCCCGCCCATCGCCCGCAGCCGCTCCTCGACCTCGAAATCGCGATGCTCGAGCTTCAGCTCCGCGCCGACATCCGCGCACCGCTGCTCGATGACGCGCATCGCCTCGTCGTCCTGCTCGCGGCTGATCGCGACGGCGCCCTCCTTGATGATGCCCGGCTTTCTCCCCCGCCACCTGGGCCACCGTGGAACCGAGCTCGGGATGGTCGAGCGCGATCGGCGTGAGGACGGCGACGTCGCCGCGGACCAGGTTCGTGGCGTCCCAGGTCCCGCCCATGCCCACCTCGAACACGCCGAGCGCGACCGGCTTGTCGGCGAACCACAGGTACGCGAGCGCGGTGAGCGCCTCGAAGTAGGTCACCTGGTCTTCGCTCTGCGAGTCCACGAGCAGCAGGTACGGCAGCAGATGCTCGTACTCCTCGGCGAACTCCTCCTCCGTGATGTCGACGCCGCAGATCGAGAGGCGCTCGCGGACCGACATCAGGTGAGGCGACGTGTAGAGCCCGGTCGTCAGCCCGTGCGCGCATGCGAGCTCCGCCGCCACACGGGCGGCGGTGCCCTTCCCGTTCGTGCCGGTGACGTGGATCGACGGGTACGTCAGCTGCGGGTCGGAGAGCAGCGTGGCGAGCGATAGGATCCGCGAGAGGTCGGGCAGCATGCGGCCCTCGCGACGTCCTTCGAGCTCGGCGACGGCCTCGCGGACGTTCACGAGATCAGCCGCCGAGCTCGGCGAGCTGCGCCACGATCTGGTCGTATCGCTGCGACAGCGCGGCGTGCTTCTCCCGCTCCGCCGCCACGACGTCGTCGGCGGCTTTCGCCAGGAATCCCTCGTTCTCGAGCTTCGCGCTCGAGCGCGCCAGGAGCGCTCCCACCTCGTCGCGTTGCTTCATCAGGCGTGCGGCCTCGGCCGTCGTGTCGAAGAGCCCGGGCGGCAGGTGGACGAAGCCGTCGGCGAGCGTCAGCCTGATCCAGCCCGTGGGTTTGTCCGCGAGCGGATCCACGACGGCGAACGGCGTAACGCCCGCCAGTCGCTGGATCCGCTCGGACAGCGACTCGAGGGACGCACGCCCCCAGACCGGGACGCCGGCCGTCGCCTCGAACGTCACCGCCGGCGAGATGCCGTGCGAGGAACGGAACTGCCGGATGGCGGAGACCACGTCCTGGACGAGCGAGAACGCGGCTTCCGCGTCCGCGTCGACGTCGTCCGGCCGCTGCTCCGGCCACGGAGCGATCGAGATAGACGGACCGATCCCGAACCGCTGCCAGATCTCTTCCGTGACGAACGGCATGACCGGGTGGAGCAACCGCAGCGTCCGCTCCAACACCCAGGCGAGCACGCTCGCGGCGTCCCGCTGATCGGCACCCTCGCCGTCGAGCCGTCCCTTCTGCATCTCCAGGCTCCAGTCGCAGAACTCGGACCACAGGAACCGGTAGATCGCCTGGGCGGCGTCTGCGAACAGGTACGAGTCCAGCGCGGCATCGACCTCGGCCACGCACGTCTGGTGGCGCGAGATGAGCCAGCGATCGGGCACGGTCAGCCGGTCGGGAGGCGGCAGCTGGGGCTCTCCGCCCGGGTAGGCGCGGAACACCAACCTCGCCGCGTTCCAGATCTTGTTCGCGAAGTTGCGAGCCCCTTCGATCGACTCGACGGACAGAGGGATGTCTTGTTGGCCGCCGGTCGCCGAACGCGCGAGCGAGAACCGCAGCGCGTCGGCCCCGTACCGGTCGATCATGTCCATGGGGTCGATCACGTTCCCGAGCGACTTCGACATCTTGCGTCCGTGTCCGTCGCGGACCAGTCCGTGGATCACCGTGTTGCGGAACGGCACGTCCCCCATGAAGGAGAGACCCGACATGATCATCCGCGCCACCCAGAGGTAGAGGATCTCGTACCCCGTCACGAGCACGGTGTTCGGATAGAAGAACCGAAGGTCCGCGGTATCGTCGGGCCACCCGAGCGTCGAATACGGCCACAGCTGCGAGGAGAACCACGTGTCGAGGACGTCGGGGTCCTGCTCGAGCGTCGAAGACCCGCACGTGGCACAGGCGTCGGGATCCTCCCGGGCGACCGTGATGTGGCCGTCGGGGCAGTACCACGCCGGTATCCGGTGGCCCCACCAGAGCTGCCGGGAGATGTTCCAGTCGCGGAGGTTATCCAGCCACCCGACGTAGGCTCGCTGCCATCGGTCCGGCCAGAACGTGACGCGGCCGTCGAGCGCCGCCTCCTTCGCCGGACCGCGCAACCGATCGACCGCGACGAACCATTGCAGGCCCGCGATCCACGGCTCGATCTCGCTGTGACAACGGTAGCAATGCCCCACGGAGTGGACGTACGGCCGGGTCTCTTCGACGACCAGATCCAGCTTCTCCAACTCCTCACGCACCGCGGTGCGCGCGTCGTATCGCCCGAGCCCGTAGAACTCCTCCGCCGCGTTCTCGTTGATGGTGGCATCGGCGCGGAAGATGTTCATGAGCGGGAGCCCGGCGCGCTGCGCGATCTCGAAGTCCACGGGGTCGTGTGCGGGCGTGACCTTCACGGCTCCCGTCCCGAAGGCCGGGTCGATCGCGGCGTCCGAGACGATCGGGATCTCGCGCCCGTCGAACGGATGACGAACGGTCCGGCCGATCAGGTTCGCGTACCGTTCGTCGTCGGGATGCACCGCGATCCCCGTGTCGCCGAGCATCGTCTCGACGCGCGTGGTCGCGCAGGCGATCGAACCGCTGCCGTCCGACAGGGGGTAGCGGAACGTGACCAGCTCGCCTTCGACATCCTCGTGCTCCACCTCGGAGTCCGAGAGGCCGGTCTGGTCGGTCGGGCACCAGTTGACCAGTCGCTCTCCTCGGTAGATCAGACCGTCGTCGTACCAACGGACGAACGCCTCACGGACCGCCCTCGAGAGTCCCTCGTCCATGGTGAATCGCTGGCGCGACCAGTCCAACGAACACCCCATGCGCTTGATCTGGTCGACGATCTCGCCGCCGTACTGCTCCTTCCATGCCCACACGCGTTCGACGAACGCCTCGCGACCGATGTCGCGCCGGTCGATGCCCTCCTTGCGGAGCTCGCGTTCGACGACGACCTGCGTAGCGATCCCGGCGTGATCCATGCCGGGGAGCCAGAGCGTCTCGTAGCCCTGCATCCGCGCGCGCCGGATCAACACGTCGGGAAGCGTGTCCGAAAGGGCGTGACCGACGTGCAGCCGCCCGGTGACGTTCGGCGGCGGGATCACGATGCAGTACGGCTCGCGATCGGAGGGCAGGTGCGCCTCGAAGTATCCCTTCGAGATCCACTCTTCCGCCCACCGGGGCTCGACCGCCGCTGGGTCGTATTGCGGGAGCATCTCCTGCACAGACATGCGGCCGAGTCTACGAAAGCTCCCCGGGTCGGACCGGCCGCATACACTCCGCCCATGGCGGCGTGTCCGAGCTGCGGGTCGGTCAACCCCGAGGCGGCAAGCTTCTGTGCGAGCTGCGGCGCCTCGCTCGCTTCGGCATGCCCCCATTGCGGAGCGAGCATGCCCGTGGAAGCACGATTCTGTCCGTCGTGCGGAGAAGGCGTGTCGGCGCCATCCGTGCCGGCAGGGCAGGAACGACGGCTCGTGACGGTGCTCTTCGCCGACGTTACGGGCTCGACCGCCCTCGGCGAACGGCTGGACCCGGAACGACTCCGCGACGTCATGGACACCTACTTCGGGGCGATGCGCGAGGAGATCGAGGCGGAGGGAGGCACGGTCGAGAAGTTCATCGGCGACGCCGTGATGGCCGCGTTCGGGGTTCCCGTCGCCCATGAGGACGACCCCGCCCGAGCGCTTCGAGCGGCGCTCCGCATGCGAAGGCGATTGGAGGGCGTGAACCGCGATCTGGAGTCGAGATTCGGCGTCACGCTCCAGGTCCGTACCGGCGTGAACACGGGTGAGGTCCTCGCGACGATCGACCCGAAGCCCGGCGAAGCCATGGTGACCGGCGACGCCGTCAATGCGGCGGCTCGACTGGAGCAGGTCGCCGAGCCGGGCCAGATCGTGGCGAGCGAGAGGACCGTGCGTGCCGCACGGAGCTTCCGCTCCACGCCGCTGGGTGAGATCGAGCTCAAAGGGAAAGGCGAACGGGTGAACGCCTCCCTGATCGTTGGCGAGGACGGCGGCGCCGAGCGAGGGGTCCCGGGACTCCACGCGCCGATGGTGGGGCGGGAACGAGAGCTGACGCTTCTCCGGTCCGTGTACGAGCGGGTCGCAGAGGAGCACCGCCCAAACCTCGTCACGGTCTACGGCGAGGCGGGCGTCGGCAAGAGCCGGCTGACCCGCGAGTTCCTCGACTGGACGGCGCAGCAGGTGCAGGCGCCGACGATCGTCCGCGGCCGATGCCTGCCCTACGGAGACGGGGTTACCTACTGGCCTCTCGCCGAGATCCTCAAAGGACATGCGAACGTCCTCGACACCGACCCGCCCGGCCTCGTTCTCGAGAAGGTCCGCATCGTCGGACGAACGCTGCTGACGACCGAAGTCACACCCGACCCTGATCGAGCCGCCGCCGCGCTCGCGTTCACCGTCGGTGTGGAAGACCCCACGTTCCCGTTCACGGATATGGAGCCTCGCGCGGTGCGCGCGGAGGGTCACGCAGCCTGGCGTTCGTTCTTCTCGGCGCTCGCCCTCGAGCGGCCGCTCGTCGTCGTGATCGAAGATATCCATTGGGCGGACCCCGCCTTGCTCGACCTCTTGGAGGAGCTCGCCGATCGGATCCAAGGAGGTGTCATGTTCCTGTGCCCCTCCCGGCCCGACCTCACCGCGCAACGACCGGGATGGGGCGGCGGTCGCCGGAACGTCTCGAGCGTGGCGCTGGAGCCGCTCAGCGCGGATGAGGCCGACCGATTGGTCAACCTCCTGCTCTCGGTGGAGGAACTCCCTCCGACCGTGCACGCTCGGATCCTCGAACGCGCAGAGGGGAACCCGTTCTTCCTGGAGGAGATCGTCCGGCACCTGATCGATGAAGGGTTGATCGTGCGGTCGGGCGATCGCTGGCGAGCGAGCGAGCGCATCGCCGACGTTCAGATCCCCGACAACGTCCAGAGCGTGCTCGCCGCCCGGATCGACCTCCTGGCGCCGTCCGAGAAACGCACCCTTCAGTCCGCGGCCGTGGTGGGTCGCGTGTTCTGGCCATCGGCCGTCCGGCTTCTGTTGAACGGCCAGGCGTCGGATCTGACGGAGCACCTCGGCAGGCTGGAGGGCCGGGAGCTGGTGCAGGAACGACTCGGCTCGGCTATGGCCGGGGAGACCGAATACATCTTCAAACACATCCTCACGCGGGATGTCGCCTACGAGAGCCTCCCCCGGCGTGAACGAGCACAGGCGCACGTCACGGTCGCGCGATGGATCGAAGACACGGCCGGGGAGCGCGCACGTGAGTTCGTCGAGCTCCTCGCGTACCACTATTCGACCGCGGTCCGCGAGTGGCCGAGCGAGACGCCCCACGAGATCCGGGTGAAGGCGTTCGACGCGCTCCTGCGAGCGTCGAACGACGCCCGGAGCAAGCTCGTGGTCAAGAAGGCGCAACGGATGGCGGATGAAGCGGTCGCGCTCGCGGCAGATGACCTGGAGCGGTCCAACGCGCTGGATGCGCTCGCGCAAGCGTTCTTCGCGAACTACGAGGGCGACATGGCGTGGCGCTACTTCCGCGAGGCGGCCGACGCACGACTCTCGGCCGTAGAGGGCACCGATGCGCGGGCAGCCTACCTCTGCGCCAGGGCGGCCGAGATGCCCACCCGGTGGCCGGGATCCATGAGGGCCGTCCCTCCCGCCGACGAGGTGCGCCGGTACATCGACGCGGGGATCGCCCGCCTGCCCGAAGGCGACAGTGAGGAACGCGTGCGCCTGTTGACGGCACACGTGCTGTGGCCGTTCGGCTACCCCGACTACGAGATGGAACCGAGCGAGCTGTTCGAGATCCAACGTGCCGGGTTGGAAGCGGCCGACGAGGCGCTGCGCCTCGGGAAACCGAACCTGGCGTCGGGTGCGCTAGACGCGGCCGGAGGGGTGTCCGGATCTCGCGGGATGTACGGCAGAGGTGTTGCGATCAACGAGCGCCGGATCGAGCTCGTGCCGCTGCTCACCGACCCGCTCGAGATCGGCGACGCCTTCGCAGCCATGGCGTGGTGCCAGCATGAGATCGGAAGGTATGCCGAGGCGGAGCGCGTGAGCTCGCAGGGCCTCGACGTCATCGAAGGTCGGGCCCCGATCGCCAGCATCCACCTGCTGGCGTGGCGAACGGTCACCCGATACCGGTCGGGCCGATGGGATGAGACCCTCGAGGACCTGGCGGCGATGCAAACGCTGCTCGGTGATCGGCGCGAGGACCCTCCCTACTTCGCGTCGTCCGCCTTCGTCGCTGCGGCACTCGTCCATCACTGGCGGGGTGACACCATCGAGGTCGATCGGATCCTCAGCTATCTCATGCCGCTCGCCGTCGCGGTCGATTCGGCTCGATTGGTGCCGTGGATCGCCAAGCTCCTCATCGCTCGAGGAGATCTGGACCAAGGGCACCGGTTCCTCTCATCTCCACCGGATCGGTGGCGCGTCCACGCCGGGATGTTCATGGAGGGCCGCATGGAGCTCGCGGCCGCGAGGCACGACTGGGATGTCGCGTCTCCACTGATCGCGGAGGCGAGAGCGCACGCCGACGAGGGCGGACTGTTAGCCTTGCCGATGTTCGCGGACCGACTCGAAGGCCTGGCGGCGATGGCGGATGGAGCCGCCATCCACGCCGCCGAGCTGCTCGGGCGAGCGAGGGACGGGTTGGCCGGACTCGACGCCGTCTTCGATGCGGCCATGATCGAGATCGACCTGGCCGCCGCCCTCACGCGAACGGGCCGAAGCGAAGAGGCGGAGACTGCGCTCCATTCCGCGATCTCGACCTTCGAGCGACTGGGAGCGAGTACGTTGGCGGATCGCGCCCGGGCGGCGTCGTCAGACCCGGATTGACACCTGGTGCGTCACGGTGGTTGGACGAACGCTCCCTCGAGGCGTACGTTCCGGGTCCGGCGGGGAAGGCCCACGAACTCGTCGCGCACGCCGAGGTCCGAAAGGAACAGGATCGGTTTGGGCATGAAGCCTCCGTGTGCCACAGCGTGATCGAGAGCATCGCCCCCGGCGCGGCCGTGATCGATCTCTCCCACGGCGTCCCGCCCCAAGACATCAAGGCGGGTGCGTTGACGCTCCGCGATTGCATCGCCTTCGCTCCGCAGGATTCCATCCTGCTCGGTGTGGTGGATCCGGGGGTCGGCACCGACCGGAAGGCCGTGGCCGTCGAGACGGCGTCGCAACGCGTGCTGGTCGGACCGGACAACGGGCTGCTCTCCCTGGCGTGGGAGGCGGCGGGCGGACCCACCCGCGCGTTCGAGATCACCGCACCGAACATGGTGCTCCAGCCGGTCTCGAAGGTATTCCACGGTCGCGACGTGTTCGCTCCGGCGGCGGCCCACCTGGCTGCCGGACTTCCGGCCGAGAAGCTCGGACCGCAGATCGATACCGGGGACCTCGTCTCCCTGCGTCTGCCGGAGGCCGACGTCCTGACCGGCGAGGTCCGCGCGCAGGTTCTCGACGTCGACCGCTTCGGCAATGTCCGGTTGAACGTGCGGCCCGCCGACCTGCCCGCGGCGGGGGTGGACTGGCTCGCGGGTCAAGGTCGCGACGACCGATGCGTCGGTGAACGCCGAGCGAGTTTCGACCTATGCGGAGGTCGCCCCCGGCGAGTTCGCGCTCATCGAGGACGCGTGGGGCTGGATCGACGGTGATCCGCTTCGAAGCGAACGCCGCCGCGGAGCTCGGCGTGGCGTCCCGGCGACCCGGTCTGGCTGCTCGCGCCCGACGGCTGACCCCGCTAGGCCGATGGCGTCGTGGTCGGGGCACCCTCGTAGCCGAGCAGCGTTGCGCCCGACGCTTCGAACAGCGTCAGCTGTGCACCGTCGATCGCGTAGGACCTGACCCGGCTCATCGCGTCGAGGAACACGTGTTCCTGCGCCATGACGTACTTCTTGCATGCCATCCTCGTCGTCGCGAGGGGCGAGAACGACAACGAGTCTCCACTCGTTGTATACCGGCCGTTGAAACCGTTGCACCCGGCCGATCCGCTCACCGTGTTGTCGGTCGAGAACATGAGTGTGATCTCGGTCCCCGAGATCACACTCATGACGGCGTCTCCCGATGAGATGCTCGATAGCTTCCACGTCGTCCCGGCGAGCGGCAGCGCTTCGGGGGTGACCCGCGGCGCGAAGGTCAACGTGGCGTCGCCGTTCGAGAGGCTGAGATCGCCGGAGCTCCCGACCTCGAACGTTGACACGCCGCCGAGCACCTCGAGGTAGGCCGTCTCGAGCGTCATCAGGGGCGGGTCGCACGCCATCTGCGTCACCGCGAACGCGTCGAACGACATCGAACCGTCGTCGCCCGCCTGGTACGCCCCTCCATAGCTGTTGCACGCTGCGGAACCGTGCGCTTGGCCATCTTCGAATGCCAATGTGACCTGCGCGCCGGGGGGCACCGGATCCACCAAGCCGCCCATCGACGCCTGATCGAGGATCCATACGGCGCCCGTCAAGTCGTTCGGATCTGTGCCCGTGCTCGGCGCGTCGCCGGCACCGGGGGTCGCGCACGCGATGAGCACGATGGAGATGAGCGGGAGCGATCCCAGGGAACGGCGGATCACGCGCCGGGTGGACATCGCGGCAAGTCTACGGAACCGAACCCGTGAGCCCTCCCACCCGGACGATCTCGGCGGACATCACGTCCGGCGGAGCGCGGGCGGGCGTCCTGTAAGGTACCGTTCCTGGTCGGATGCCGGCAGCAGCCAACCACGGCCGGCCGAGCGAACACGAGGAGGTTGTCCATGGGAATGAGGCGACGGTCGAGGCGACGGGGGATGATGGTAGGGGCGGCGGTCGGTCATCACATGGCCAAGAAGAGCGCCCAAGGGCAACAGGCGCCTGACGACTACCAAGAAGAGCCGGCGCAGTACGCGCCCCCTCCGGCGGACCCGGCTGACCAGATCGAACACCTCGCACAGTTGCACGCCTCGGGTGCGCTGACAGACGAAGAGTTCGCCGCGGCAAAGGCGAAGGCCCTGGGGACCTGAGCGCGCCGCGGATCGCAAGAAGACGTTCGTCGGATCGACACGTGCGGAGGGTAGGTGGCTGCGATGAGTGGATCGCGTAAGGATGTGCTGCTGAAGGCGATCGAGGCTGAGGTCGGTGGTGAATCCGTCGATCTGAGCACCCTGTTCACCGACGATGTGGTGGGTTGGTCGCCGTACGCGAGCGTGTCGGGGCTCACGGCGCTCGCCGAGCTCGCCCTCCTCCGCGAGGTGGCGTTCTCCAACGTCGTCGTCATGTTCCGGGGACTCGACGAGGTGGGCAATAAGGCGTTCGCGGAATGGGTCATCGAAGCCGATCACACGGGGCCGCTCGTCCTCAGTGAAGATGCGATCCTGGAAGCGACGGGACGGCATGTGGAGTTGCCCGGAGCCACCGTGGCCGACTTCCGAGATGGGAAGATCCGGTCGTACCGGACGTACTTCGACGACATCTCGCTGATCGAGCAGATCGTGGCCGACTGACGAAGCCGCCGTGGTGGAGTTCCAGGTCGAGAACGATCCGGATCCGCTCGACATCGGATTCCTCGAAACGCAGATCCGCCGTGAGGCGTCCGCCGCCATGGGACTCGGTGACGAGATCGAGCTCGCGATCTTCGTGCGCGACGCCGGCAAGATCGTCGCCGGCATCAGCGGCTGGACATGGGGCGACTGCTGCGAGCTGCAGAGCCTCTGGGTGGACCCGAGCCTCCGCGGTCGCTGGCTCGGGCCCAGGCTCCTCGCCGCCGCCGAGGCCGAGGCGGCGCTGCGCGGATGCACGCAGACCGTCCATCTCACCTACGGGTTCCAGGCTCGGCGCCTCTATGAGTGGGCCGGATACGAGTTGGTGGGTCGAGTCGAAGACTTCCCTTCAGGAACGGACGTCCGCTGGTACCGCAAGCGCCTGAACCCACCGGGTCCCAGCCGAACGGCCGCCGCTTCATAGGATCGAGGGCTCGACCGTCGGCTGACCACGATCGGTTGCGGCGAAGAGGGATGACCGAAAGGGTGCTACCCTTCGCCGCGACTACTGGATGAAAGGGGCTTCACATGCTGGCTGATTGGAACCTAGGCAGCGCTTTGTGGGCGATGCTGGTGTTCTTCTTCTGGTTCATGGCGATCTGGATCTTCATCACGATCTTCGCCGACATCTTCCGTCGCAACGACCTGACGGGCTGGGCGAAGGCCGGGTGGATCCTGCTGATCTTCATCGTGCCGTTCTTGGGCGCCTTGATCTACGTGATCGCGCGACCGAAGATGACCGAGCAGGACAAGCAGATCATCGAGCAGGCGCAGGAAGCGCAGCGCCGGATCGAGGGCTACTCGGCGGCCGACGAGATCGCGAAGCTCGCGGCGCTCCGCGACAGCGGGAAGATCACCGCCGAAGAGTACGAAGAGATGAAGCGGAAGGCCATGCTGCAGGTCTGACGTTTCGGGGAGTTCCAGGCGCCCGTCTCCGCGACCGATCGGGAGGCGGGCGTTCTGCGTGTCAAGCCGTGCGTTCGCGCGGCTCGTCGCCCCGGTTGCGCTTCTTCGAGGCGGTGCGCGGCACGAGCGTGGGGTTGACGCCGGTGAGGACGACGTCGCGATCCACGAGGCATTTCGTGACGTCCTCGCGCGAGGGCAGCTCGTACATCACGTTGAGCAGCACCTCTTCCATGATCGCGCGCAGTCCTCGAGCGCCGGTCCCCCGCAGGATGGCCTGCTCGGCGATCGCCTCGAGCGATTCGCCGGTGAACTCCAGCTCCACGCCGTCGAACTCGAAGAACCGCTGGTACTGGCGGACCAGCGCGTTCTTCGGCTTGGTGAGGATGTCGACCAGAGCGCTCTCGTCCAGGTTATTCACGCTGGTGATGACGGGAAGACGGCCGACGAACTCGGGGATCAGCCCGTACTTCAGCAGGTCCTCGGGGAGCACCTTGCCCAGGATCAGGCCCATGTCCTTCTGGTTGGCGCGGCGGATGTCGGCGCCGAACCCGACGCCCTTGTTCCCGATCCGGCTCTCGATGATCTTGTCGAGGCCCGGCGAACGCCCCGCCGCAGATGAACAGGATGTTCGTGGTGTCGACCTGGATGAACTCCTGGTGCGGGTGCTTGCGGCCGCCCTGCGGCGGCACGGAGGCCGTGGTGCCCTCCAGGATCTTCAGCAGCGCCTGCTGGACGCCCTCGCCGCGAAACGTCTCGTGTGATGGAAGGGTTCTCCGACTTTCGGGCGATCTTGTCGATCTCGTCGATGTAGATGATCCCGGTCTCGGCCTTCTTCACGTCGTAGTCGGCCGCCTGGATCAGCTTCAGCAGGATGTTCTCGACGTCCTCGCCCACGTAGCCGGCCTCGGTCAGCGCCGTAGCGTCGGCGATGGCGAACGGCACGTTCAGCATGCGGGCGAGCGTCTGCGCCAGGTAGGTCTTCCCGCAGCCGGTGGGCCCCAGGATCATGATGTTGGACTTCTGGAGCTCGACCTCGGAATCCTTCGCGCCGACCTGGATCCGCTTGTAGTGGTTGTAGACCGCGACCGACAGGACCTTCTTCGCCGTGTCCTGACCGACCACGTACTCGTCCAGGAACGCGTAGATCTCCTGCGGCTTGGGCAGCTCGTCCAGGCGGAGCTCGGAGGTCTCGGAGAGCTCCTCCTCGATGATCTCGTTGCAGAGGTCGATGCACTCGTCGCAGATGTACACGCCGGGGCCGGCGATGAGCTTCTTGACCTGCTTCTGGCTCTTCCCGCAGAACGAGCACTTCAGCAGATCCGAGTCTCCGAACTTCGCCATCAGCCCCTGTCCTCCTGTCGAGCGACCGGGCGCCATCGCGCCCGGACGACCCGACGAATCTTACGCCCCACCGGCCGCTGCGGCTGCAAGCTCCACCGAGATCCCGCGGGTCGTGATGATCTCGTCGATGACCCCGTAGTCCTTCGCCTCGTCGGCCGTGAGGATGTAGTCGCGGTCCGTGTCCTTCGACACCTTCTCGATCGGCTGGCCCGTGTGCTCGGAGATCAGCTGCTCCAGCAGCTTGCGGTACCGGGTGATCTCCTTGGCCTGGATCTCGATGTCGACGGCCTGTCCCTGCGCGCCACCGTGCGGCTGGTGCAGCAGGACGCGCGAGTGCGGGAGCGCGAACCGCTTGCCGGGAGCGCCGGCCAGCAGGAGCACCGCGGCGGCCGAGGCCGCCTGGCCCATCACGATGGTCGATACGTCCGGCTTGATGTACTGCATCGTGTCGTAGATCGCGAACAGCGCGGTGATGTCGCCACCGGGCGAGTTGATGTACAGGTGGATGTCCTTGTCCGGGTCGTCCGACTCCAGGTGCAGGAGCTGGGCCATGATCAGGTTGCCGACCTGGTCGTCGATCGGCGTCCCCAGGAAGACGATCCGCTCCTTCAGCAGGCGCGAGTAGATGTCGAACGAACGCTCGCCGCGGCTGGTCTGCTCGACCACCACCGGAACCAGGTAGTTCTTCATGTCGCTCATGTGCTCTCCTCCGACGACGTCTCGGTGTCCGGCTCGTCGGCCTTGATCTCGGCCTCGGTGCCGGCCACGGATTCGACCGGGCCCTCCGGTTCGATATCGGCACGTTCGACCAAGAGGTCGAGTGCTTTCCCTCTGATGATATCTCCGGCGAGCGTCACGACCTGGCCGGAACGGTCTAGGGCCTTCGCCAGCTCCTTCGGCTCTCGGCCGTACGCCTGCGCCAGGACCGCGATCTGGGCCCCGATCTCATCGGCCGTGACCTCGAGCTTCTCGGTCCTGGCGATGCCCTCCAGGACCAGATCGGACTCGATGGCCCGGACCGCGTGCTCACGGGAATCCTCGCGCAGCCGCGCCTCGTCCCAGCCCTGGGACTCCAGCACCTGCTCGAGCGTGAGCCCCGCGCGCTCGGCGCGTTCCCGGGCGTGGGAGATGCGGTGCTCGGTCTCCTCCTCGACGAGCGACTCCGGCAGCTCCACGGTCACCGTGTCGATCATGGCCTGCAGGGCTCGGTCGCGGATGACGCCCTCGGCGTCGCGCTCCTTCATCTCGGCGAGGCGCTCACGGAGGTCGTCGCGGAGCTGCGTCAGCGTGTCGAACTCCGAGGCCGTCTTCGCGAAGTCGTCGTCGCCTCGGGGAGCTTGCGCTGCTTCACGTCCTTCACCAGGACCTGGACGCTCACGTCGGTGCCGCCGAGCTCGCCGAACCGCTCGGGCAGCGTGTCGTTCACCTTCAGGATGTCCCCGGGCTTCGTCGAGACGAGCTCGTCGTCCAGCTTCGAGCCGAACTCGCCCGAGCCTACGAAGTAGAGGTAGTCGGAACGGCTCGCCTCGGCGACGTCCTCGCCGTGCAACGTGGTCTTCACGTCGATCGTGACGAAGTCCTCGGAACGCACCGGACGGTCGGCCGGCTCCAGCTCGGCGAACCGCTCGCGGAGGCGGTCGACCCATTCGTCGATCTCCTCGTCGGTCACCTCGGTCGAGGGCTTCTCGACCCGCAGCCCCTCGTAGTCCTCGCGGGCGAGCTGCAGGCGGGGCCGCACCTCCACCGTCGCGGTGAAGATCAGCGGTTTGTCGTCCTCGACCTGCTCCAGCTGGATCTCGGGATCGCTGATCGGGGCCAGGTCCTCTTCGCGGACGGCGTCGCGGAAGTAGGTGGGCACGGCGCTCGACAGGAACTCCTCGCGCACCACGTCGCGGCCGATCTGGGCGTCGATGATCTGCTTCGGCACCTTGCCCTTGCGGAAGCCCGGGACCTTGACCTGGTTCGGAGATGCTCCGGTACGCGCGGTCGAGATCCTTGGTGAACTCGTCGACCGGGACCTCGATCGTGAGCTTGACCGTGTGTTTGTCGGTGTTCTCAACGGTGGTCTGCATGTGGGTCCAGCCTAGCCGACATCCGTCCGTGCGCCCCCGGAGCCGTCGGCTATCGTTGCGCGCCATGGGCGGGCCGATGTACGCCGACGAGCTGGCGTTCGCGGAGGAGCTGGCGGACCGCGCCGGCGCGTTGGCGCTCTCCTACTTCCGCAACGACCCCGAGCTCACGTGGAAGCCCGACGCCACGCCGGTGACCGAGGCCGACCTCGCCGTCGAGGCGATGATCCGCGAGGAGCTGGGCCGGCGCTTCCCCGACGACGCCATCCGGGGTGAAGAAGGCGGGATCGCGGGAGCCTCCGACCGCATGTGGATCGTCGACCCGATCGACGGGACGCGGAACTACGCGGCCGGGATCCAGATCTGGGCGAACCTGCTGGCGCTGAAGGTCGGCGACGAGTACGTCATGGGCGTGGTGAACGCGCCCGCGCTGGGAGAGCGCTATGCCGCGGTGCGGGGTGCAGGGGCGACCTGGAACGGCGAGCCGATGCACGTCTCGGACGTGGGGACGACGGCCGAGGGCATGGTCGTCTTCGGTGACGTCGAGCTCTGGGCCGGAACGGCCAAGCACGAGCGGTTCCTGGACCTGGTGAACGGCGCGCGGCGGAACCGGGGATTCGGCGACTTCTGGGGACATATGCTGGTCGCGAGGGGCGCGGCGGAGGTCATGGTCGAATCCGAGCTCTGGGAGTGGGATCTTCGCGCCGCTCGTCGTGATCGTGACCGAGGCGGGCGGCCGCGTGACCCAGACCGATGGGTCGCCGCCCGTGCACGGTGGAAGCCTCGTCTCATCGAACGGTCTGGTGCATGACGAAGTCCTCGCCCGGCTGAACGGCTAGCGGCCGCGTCGGCTCGGTCTTGCGGTCAGAGCTCGATCACTTCGCCGCGCTCGCCGATGTGCTCCATCACGACGTTCGCCGCGGCGACGTCCTGCACGCCGACGCCCGTGAGGTCGCACACCGTGAGCTGACTGGCCGAGGTCCGTCCGGGATGGGTCTTCGCGCAGATCTCGCCGAGCTCGACCGCCTTCGTCTTGTCGATCAGTCCCGCGGCGAGCGCGTGGTGGAGCTCGCCGATCTGCGCGCTCTGCGTGCGGCTGTCGACGACCAGGAGGTCGGCGCGCGCGGGCAGGTTGGGATCGAGCTCCTGCTTGTCGGGAGCGTCCGATCCGACGGCCGTGACGTGCGCGCCGAGCTTCAGCCACTCCCCGCGCACCAACGCCGACTGGCTCCCGGTGCACGTGATGACGACGTCGGCGTCATGCACGGCCTCGTCGGCCGACGGCGCGACCTCGTAGGCGCAGCCCTCGGGCAACCCGGGGCGGTGCGGAAGCTCCGCCACGAGCGTGGCCGCTCGATCCGGGTGCCGGCCCCAGACGCTCACGTGCGTGAAACCGGGCCGCACGATGGCGAGCGCGTCCAACTGGTAGCGGGCTTGGTCGCCCGTGCCGATGACGGCGACGTTCCAGACCTTCTCCGGCGCCAGGTACTTCGCGGCAACGCCGCCCGCTGCGCCGGTCCTGACGCTCGTGAGGTACCCGCCGTCCAACAGGAAGGCGGCCGGCTCGCCGTTGTCCGAGTCGAAGACGATCACCATGCCGTCGCTCGCCGGGAGACCGAGCTCCACGTTCCGCGGGAACCCCGAGGCGACCTTCACCGCGTAGAACGGAGCGCCGTGGAGATGGCCGGCCTTCACGTGAACCTCGCCCTGCCGCTCGGGGATGTTCAGCGAGATCACGCCGGGGAGGGCCGCTCCGCCTCGCGAGTACGACGCGAACGCGAGATCGCACGCGTCGATGCACGAGGCCATGTCCAACGTCGCCCGCACGTCGTCCTCGCGGAGGACCCGAACCGACCGTCCGAAGCGACCCATCCGCAGAGGGTAGCCGCTCGTCGATCGACAGGGTCGGACGGCACCCTCCTCGGACCCCGCACGACCCTGGGACATCCCGAGTCGCCGGACTAGCCTCAGACCGAAGGTCCGGGACGATCCTTCGGAGGTGAGGGACATGCAGACGGAGCGGAACCCGTTCGACCTGTTCGAGACCGAGCTCCCGGTGCTCGCGGAGCGATTCGACAGGGTCGTGCAGGCGCAGATCGCGCTTCCGGGGCTCGATCAGAAGACGAAGCAGTTGCTGAACATCGCCATCCAGACCGCGAACCGCAACCCCCGTGGAGTCATGTGGCACGCGATGATGGCCCGCGAGCATGGAGCGACCAGGGAGGAGGTCGTCGGCGCGGTGGCCATGAACCTCCACCTCAGCGGGCTCGGCACCGTCCTCGACAGCCTGCCCGCCGCGGTTGACGGATACGAGATGCCGGCGATGACCTCTGCGTGAGCCGCAGACGACCTGATGCCTGCTAGCGTCGGCACGCCGCCGCCCAGGGAGGGCACATGAAGATCGACATGTTCGAGATGGAGCGGATGCAGTCGCTCTACTGGCATCTGGTGGAGTACGACCTGTCGGAGTCCGGCGTGACGCCGATGACGATCCGCGACCTGCTCGGCCCGAACGCCGACGCGGAGGCGTTCCTCCAGACGGCCCTCGGGTACCCGCTCTCCGAGGGATCGCACGAGGCGCGCGCCAACATCGCCGCGTGGTACCCGGACGCGGCGCCGGAGAACGTCTCGCTCACGACCGGCGGGTCGGAGGCCAACCACCTGACGCTCTGGACGCTGCTCGAGCCCGGCGACCGCCTGGCGTTCATGATCCCCAACTACCTGCAGGGCTGGGGCCTCGGCAGGCACTACGGCAAGGCGACCGACACGTTCAAGCTGAAGCTCCGTGGACGGGCGCTGGCAGCTCGACCTGGACCAGCTCGAGCGCGCGGTCACGAAGAAGACGAAAGCCTTGATGATCTGCAACCCCAACAACCCGACGGGTCACGTCCTGACCGAGGACGAGATGGCCGCGGTGATCGCCGCCGCCGACCGCGTGGGGGCGTGGATCGTCTCCGACGAGATCTACCGCGGAGCCGAGGTCGACACGGACGTCGCGTCGCCCACGTTCTGGGGCCGCTACGACAAGGTCATCGTCACGAGCGGATTATCGAAGGCGTTCGCGATGCCGGGGTTGCGGGTCGGATGGACGCTCGGACCGCAGGACGTGATCGAGCAGACGTGGATCCGTCACGACTACACGACGCTCGCGCCCGGGATGATCTCCGACCGGCTCACGGCGTTCGCGATGGATCCCGTGGTGCGGGAGAACATCTTCGCGCGCACCCGCGCGATCATCCGCGCGAACCTCCCGCAGTTCGAAGCGTGGATCCACGCGCAGGGAGACGTGTTCACCTACGTGCGGCCGATGGCCGGCGCGATCGGGTACGTGAAGTACCACCTGCCGATCCGCTCGACCGAGCTCGTCGATCGTGTGCGCGCCGAGCGATCGGTGCTGCTCGTGCCGGGCGACATGTTCGGGCTCGGCAAGGGCATCCGCTACGGGTTCGGGTTCGACATCGAGCACACGATGAAAGGGCTCGCGCAGGCGGAGGACCTGCTCACCGGCCGCGCTCTGTGACGGTCGTCGCGCGCTGTGGCTGGGCGCCGCTGGAGGACCCGGCGTACCTCGCCTACCACGACGAGGAGTGGGGCGTGCCGCTCCACGACGACGCGCGCCTGTTCGAGATGCTGACGCTGGAGGGTGCGCAGGCCGGTCTGTCGTGGTCGACGATCCTGCACAAGCGCGAGGGCTACCGCCGGGCGTTCGCGCGCTTCGACCCGTCGAAGGTGGCGCGGTTCGACGCCCGGAAAGTCGAACGGCTCATGCAGGATGCGTCGATCGTCCGGAACCGCCTGAAGATCGAGTCGACGGTCGCCAACGCTCGCGCGACGCTCACGGTCCAGAAGGAGTTCGGCTCGCTCGACGCCTACCTGTGGGGTCTGGTGGGCGGCGCGCCGCTCGTGAACCGCTGGCGCGGCGGCGACATCCCCACGGAGACACCCCTCTCACGCGCGATGAGCAAGGACCTCAAGCGGCGCGGGTTCCGGTTCGTCGGTCCGACGGTCTGCTACGCATTCATGCAGGCGACTGGCATGGTGAATTGCCACGTAGCGTCGTGCTTCCGCTACAAGGAACTCGGTGGCACCTGAGCCGGAATGGGAGCGGTCGTCGAACGGACACCGCGGTCAGGCGACATCGATGTCAGCCGTCACCAGGTAACTGAACCGCCCACGAGGGGAGGGGCCCAAGATCCTTGGGTCCCTCCCCGTTCGCACTGAGCCCACGTACTACACGAGCGCGAACTCGGGGGCCACCTTGAGGGTGCGCTCCGCTTGACGCATGACTTCGTCGCCAACGACGAGCAACTCTGTCTGCAGGTGGTCCACGACGTAGGACGCCCGCGTGAGTAGCACGCGGTAGTCCTCGCTCGCGATGATCGGGGTGAGCGTCTCCTCAGGTCCCTTGATGAAGAAGAAGCCGAGGTCGACCTCCACATCCCCGGTCGCGAACAGGACCGGCTCGAAGAAGGTGATCCTTCCTTCGGTGAGGTGCCTCTGCCAGAACGTGATCGTCTCGCTGAACAGCTCGACCGCCTTCTCCTCACGTCCGGGCACGAGCCTTCCATACTTGATGAAGTATCCGGTCTCCACAGCTCTCGCCTCCTCCGGAAGATGATCCATCCATGCCTGCCCCGACCAGCGCCCGACTCATCCCCCTCGCTACGGGCGAGGCTCGATCTACGCCTATACCCTGGATAGCGGCAGAGGTAGAGGCGACCGTCCCGCACGCCGAGGGACCCTGGGAACCTCCGCGTGGGGAGCCAGCCGACGGTCCCCTGCTGGGAAGGATCTATCGCGGGTTGGTCGATCCGTGACGATCAGAGCGACCGGCATGGTCAATGGGCACGTAGCAAGCTTCCGGTGGGCGGAGATCAACGCGCTGCAGGAATCGTGATGGACAACCCCCACCTCGTGACCATGGACGCCGCTGGCATCCTGAACGTCTCCTGGCAGCGCATTCAACAGCTCGTCGCCGAAGGGAAGCTGGATGCGATCGCGAACGAGCGCCGCGAGCGTCATCGCATCCTTTTCCGACGGAACGACGTCGAACGCCTCCGCGCTGAGCGCGGCGTCGGACGTTACGGGCGCACGTAGCATCGGACCCATGGCAGCGCCTCGGGAGGTTCGGATCTTCCTCAGGCACGAGGGCCAGGACCGGAAGTTGGCGAAGGTGGCCTTCGTTAAGCAAGGCTCGAACATCTACATCACGCCCTACGGCGTCGATGGCGCCAACTACTACTTCGGCCAGCAACGCATGGGTCGCGGGCAACGCACGAAGGAGTGGGACTTCACGGATCAGTACCGCTCCGCGGAGCCACCACACCTATCGATCCACGAGGACGGTCGGACTCACGTTCGCTCCGACAGGGATACGGCGGGATCGGTCTCCTTGCCACCACTCTCGGACCTCCGAGGCGAGCACTTGGCGGCGATCAGCTGCAGCAGGTTCGAGGCCCTACCCGTGCGCGGTGAGCCTTTGAGGACTTCCGGAGGCAGGAGGGACCGAGTCGTGCCTGTTCCGGGGGGGTGCCCGCGGCGGGTCAGCATCTACGCGAACGCTCTCGAGGACTCGTTCCCTGACGCCTGCCGCATCCGGTTCAAGATCGAGACGGCGACCGGCCCGCTTCACGTCGGCCTCGCCGTCCTCTGGCAGGACCGCCTGGATCACGGTGCGAAGGAACCTGCGCTCGTCGTGCTCTCCGGTTGGGATCCCCTCGCCGGCGGCGACGTTTCGAAGATCGCCCGCCCGATCTTCATCGTGGCCAAGGTCTGAGCCGCGCTCGCCGACCTCCTGTCGACTGCCAGGGCTACCGACGCCGGTAGGGAACGGTTGGGAGTCGCGAATCGCTCGTGCGGCGACACCTGGCAGCGCCAACAAGATGGTCATTCCCGCGAGCGCAATGGCGAACGCCCACTCCGCCTTGAACAAAGAGATGATGGCGGCCACGCCCGCAACCGATCCGGATGGCGACAGCTGCGAGATCGACGAACTCCGCAGCGAACTGAGCCAGCAGGAACGAGGACACCACGATCACGGCGATCGCGATGCCGAGCAACAGCCAAACGCTCGTTTCCAGGTAGAGGCGTCCCGACCACGCGTCAGCGATCATCTTCAAGCCGAAGGATCCCCCGATGATCAGTCCCCAGAACACAGCCGCGTCCCCGCTCCCGCTCGTGACTGAACATCCTCATCCTGCCGACATGAGGGGTGGAAAACCAAGAACCGCAAACGTGGGTCTTCGAGTGGAAGCTGTGTCGAGCGAGGTTCACCACCCGCTCGTACTGCTGGCCCTGCTGCGCGAAGACGCCACCCCACGACACGTTCCACGAGGTGACGGCCCGGCGCATCTACTGCATCGGGTCGATGTGCTTCGGACGCGTGCTTGGGCCTGAGAACGCTTAGGTCTTCCGAGTTGCTCGCCGACCATCGGAGTGTTCCACCCGGTCCCGAAGAAGTGTGTCCATTGGTCGGAAGACGCGGTAAGGCATTGCCGACAAAGTGGCCGCAGGGGCCTGGGGCCTGCGGGACATATGTACTTGGCCTCCGTGGGTTCTGGGCTCCAACCCAGAGACTTCTTGCAGATGCAGCAACTCGTCGGCGAGACCGATCCTCACGTGACGCGAGCGAGGAGCGACCTTGCCCACCCGGCCGCTCCCCGTCGCGGCGCTGCTAGCAGGGATGGAGGGGTTCCAGCCGCCAACAGCACCCTGCATGTGGGTCCATGCGCATTCGTCCTTACCCCGACGACGTCACGATCGAAACCCCTGGGCGGACGGCGTGACGGTTCAGGGTGGCCCCGGGCCGAGCAGGGTTCCCCGGAGCCACCCAACGGCCATCCGCGTTCATCGGCCCCGAGTCCACCGCCTTGACTTCCGAGTGTCTCTGGCGCTACACCCTTTGCGCCGTCGGGAGAGGAGGAAGCATGCCGGAGTTCATGGACGTGCATCGCGGGATGAAGGACATCACGAGCGAGGGCCTGAGGGAGGCGCATCAGGCCGATGTCGATATCCAGGACGACGAAGGCGTCAACTTCAAACATGCCTGGGCGGACCCGGAGTCCGGACTCGTGTGGTGCCTTTCTGAGGCTCCGAGCGAGGAGGCCGTCAGGAAGATCCACGAGCGTTCTGGCCATCCAGCTGACGAGGTCTATCCCGTTCCTGTTCAGGCGTAGGAAAGGCCCAGCCGTACATATCTGACGGTTCAGGGCTCCTGGGCCGAGAGGAAAGACCCAGGAGCCCAACGGCTCGGAGCCGCTACGCATCACACAGACCTCGCCCCCGACGCGGCTCCGCGCCTCCCGCGGAAGGTGGGAGCGAGGTGTCCTCACCAAGCCACTCCGCGAAGGCCATGGATCTCGCGGACCCGTTCCCGGCGAGACTGCCCTCGGACTCGAGCGCGACGACGAGAGCCTCGTGCAACGCGGCGAACACAGGGTCGGCGATCAACCGACGGGCTCGCTGCATCATCGACGGGCATGGTGAACGATCACGTGACGTCCTGCTTCCGATACGTCGAACTCGGGGACGGTAAAGACGCACGTTCCGTCAGGCCGAAGCCATCGACCCCTCGGTCACTTCTCCCTTGTGCGCCGCGAAGGCCGCCAGCACTTCATCCTTCTCACGTGCCGGGACCCCGAAGTGATCGAGCGTGCGTCCCAGCTCGGCCGCGACCTCATCGAACTCATCGGGCGAGATGTGGAGGTCGCGATGTGCCTCTTCGAGCCCGAGAGGCGTGCTTCCCGGCCTAGTGGCAGAGAACGAGTAGGGTCCACCCGCGACGTTGCAGACCCACAGCGTGCGCATGAACTTCAGCCCCGGCAGCCTGTCCAGCTGGTTCGTATGCCAGTCCCGAAGCTCGGGGTTCTTCGATCCTTGGCCGACGATGGGGTTCTGGACGACCGCATCGCTGAAATGGTCGACCACCGCCGCGATGGCGAACACGCCACCCAATCGTTCGTACAAGCTGGGCTCTGCCATGCTCGGCCCCTCCCCTCGTTCCACGCGCCGTGCGCGCCGCCACGTCTCTGAAGGGTCTACGGGCGGGACCCGGGATGGGTTCGCACGTGGGGCGACCCGGGAGACGAACGCTCGACTGGGGTCATGCGCGCTGCCGTGGGTTCGATCATCTATCTGTCGGGTAGACCTGAGTCTGGCGATCGGAGGTTCGACCATGTCTGGTAGACCGGGAGCAAACAACGCTCAACACACGCTCAGTGAGGACGAGCGCGCTCAAGAGCAAGCCCTGTTCGGTCTTGGGGAGGAGGAACGGCGCGAACTACTGGCGTGGGTAGGCGAGAACCTGACAGAGGTGCGGGAGGGGGGCAGCGACCCGTCTACTGGGTCCTTTGGACCGCCTTGGCGGCCGGCTTGGCAGCCTATGTCGGTGGGTACCTGATCAAGTCGTCGACGACAGCGGGGCTTCTTGGCTTGGTTGGCGACCTGCTCTACACGTTCGGTTGGGCACTCTGGACCGGTGTCGTCGTGGTCGTGTTCCTCCAGATCATCCCGGAGATCAAGCGGCGTCAATACAAGGCGGCGCTCGATGCGTATGAGGCAACCCTCCGCGAGGAGGCACGAGCTCGAAGCGACGATCGGTCAACCGCCCCCGAGTAGCGGCGCCAGCCACTCGGGCACCTCGTGCCCTTCGCTCCTGAAGAACGGCGGCTGAAGGTCGGGAACCGTTTCGAGCTCAGCCGCAACGTGCTCCATCGACATCGCTCCCGCGCGTCGCTCCGCCTCGATCACCAGCGGCAGGAGGTCGACGTCACCCGGCGAGCAGATCCCGGTGGTGCCGTCCCGGGCCAACGCGAACGCGACCGCCGCGTCGAGCTGCACCTGCTCCTCGAGCGGCTCGTACCACGTCGTGCGACGGTGGCGCTCCCCGGTCCTCCAGAGGTTCCTGGCCGCCGCCTTGATCAACATGAGGCCGGCGTCCTGTGCGTCGACCTCCTGGACGAGCGCCTCGAAGTCGCGGAGATAGTCGGGGTAGCGACAGAGGGCATAGTTGTACGGCGTGATCACCGTCTCGAACGGGAATCGCCGGAGCGCCTCCAGGTGCACCGCGGGCGCCTGCATCCCGTGACCGGTGATGCCGATCGCGTCGACCAACCCTTCGTCCCTGGCGCGGACGGCACCCTCGATCGCTCCCCCGTGACCCAACGCTCGATCGAGGTCCTCCGGGTCGCAGACGCCGTGGAGCTGGATCAGGTCGAGACGATCGACCTGCAGCCGCTCGAGCGAACGCAGGATGCTCTCGTACGCGCCCGCCGCGGTGCGGTCACCCGTCTTGCTCGCCAGGAAGATCCGGTCCCTGATGCGATCCATCCACGGTCCGAGGCGAAGCTCGGAGTCCCCGTAGTCGGCCGCCGTGTCGAAGTGGTTGATCCCGGCATCGAGCGCCAGTTGGATCGAACGATCCGCGACCTCCTGCGGCGTCTCGGCGAGCATGGCGCCGCCGTAGATGATGACGCTGCTCATGTGACCGATGCGTCCGAGCCTGCGCCGTTGCATCCCGCGATGCTACTCGCGTCACGCGACCCAACGCTCAGTCGTGGTCGTCGCCCAGCGTGTCGGCGAGGTAGCGGCGGATGTCGAGGCTCAGATCCTCCATCGGCGCGTAGTAGCCGAACGAGAACGCACGCGAGGACATGCCTTTCTGCACCGACGCTGCAGATCTCCCAATCCTGTCGGTTCACCAGGTCCCAGAAGTCGACCGCGTCGGCGGGGCTGAACCCGGGCTTCGCGATCTCATCGGGATGGAACAGGAAGTCGCAGTCGATCCGCGTGTGACCGGCGTCGACCGGCCAGAGCGTGAACGCCACGACGTGGTCCGACGACAGGCTCACCATGAGGTTCGGGTAGATCAGCTCGCCCTTGTGCTTCACGCGTTCGTCCTCGGAGAGCCCGGGGAACGGCGCTCGGGTCGTCGTCCCGGAGAACGTGAACGTCGTCGCTCCCTCGCGGTGCGGGATGCCGCCGTCCCAGTCGAGCTCGCGCCCGCCGCCCTGCTTGAACGCCGGCACCAGCTCGCAGAGCTCGGGATGGACGGGCCGCAGTGGTAGCACTCGTTGTAGTTCTCGACGATCGTCTTCCAGTTCGCGTCGACGTGGTACGTGATGCGGCTCCCGAGCCGGAGGTCGGCGAGCGGGTAGTTCCGGGTCCGCTCGACGACGCCGCCGAGTCGCGCGGCCAGCGAGCGTTCCGGCGTGAGCTCCGACGGCGTCAGGTTCACGAAGACGAAGCCGCCCCACGTCTCGACCGCGACCGGGTACAGGCTCAGCTGCTCGCGTCGCAGTCCGTCGCTCTCCGTCAGGAACGGCGCGTTGCGGAGCTCGCCACCCAGACCGTACGTCCACGCGTGATACGGACAGCGGATCGCTCCCTTGAAGCGACCGCTCGGGCCGTCTCCGCTTCGGGTCGCGGATCCTCCATGACCAGGCGGGACCCGCGGTGCCGGCAGACGTTGTAGAACGCGTTCAGCGCACCCGACCTGTCGCGCACGATCAGCACGCTCTCGCCGGCGACCTCGACGTGCAGGTAGTCCCCCGCGGCCGGGATCGCCTCCTCCCGTCCGACGGCGAACCACTCGCGATGGAAGATGCGCTCCGACTCCCGAGCGAAGTGCTCGTCGGACAGGTACGCGGCGCGCGGAAGCGTCCGCATCATCTCGGTCGTCGCAACACCGGGGGTTGTCTCGATCGCCATACGCGTCTATCCTGACCCAGGGTCAGTCACGTCGACCGACCTCGTTCATGCTGTGTAGCACAGCATCGACCCCGGAAGGATGAGTCTTGAGTGACCTGAAGTCACCGCGCGGTCGTCGGAGCGCGGACAAGCGGGAGCGCATCATCGAGTGCGCGATGCGGCACTTCGCCGACGACGGCTACCAGGGCGCGAAGGTGGAGGACGTCGCGACCGACCTCGGCATCGCGAAGGGGTCGATCTTCCAGCACTTCGGCTCCAAGGCCGGGCTGTTCTTCGAGGCGTACAAGCAGGCGGTGACGTCGCTCCCGGCATGGCTCGACGCGCCACAGGACGTCCTGGACGACGGATTCTTCGCGACGCTGATGTACTGGCTCGAACGCACCGAGCACCTCGTCCACGAGGACTTCGTCCCCTACCGCGTCTCGCTGATCGGGAACTACGGGACCGACCTGGCGCTGAAGCGAGACATCAACCGGTTCCTGGTGAGCGAGGATCCGTACGGCACGCTCGAGTTCGTGGAGTTCGGCATCGAACGTGGAGAGGTCCGCGACGACATCGACCTGGAGATGATCGTGTCGATGGTCGACTGGCTGGCCGGCTCGCTCCAGGACGCGCTCGTCACCGAGGAGCTCGATCCCGGGTTGTTCCATCGGTGGCAGAAGCAGCCCGAGCGTCAGAAGGCCCGCATCGAGCAGTTCGCCGAGGTCCTGCAGAGCGCGATCGGCAAGCGGTCGGCGAAGACGTAGGCCGCCACCCGACCGGCGGTCGGTAGGATGCGAGCGTGGCCACCATCGAACCGCGCCGACCCGCGACCGAGGGAACGCTCCGGCCCGAGACCGTGAAGCACTACCTCGAGACGATCTTCTACATCCAGTTCGAGGAGGATCGCGTCCGGCCCGGGCGGATCGCCGAATGGCTCGGGCTCCGTCCCCCGACGGTCAGCGTGACGCTGCATCGCCTCGAGCGTGACGGGTGGATCCACGTCGAGAGCGATCGGACCGTGTCGTTGACCGACGAAGGCATGACCCTCGCGAGCGGCGTGGTCCGCGTCCACCGACTGCTCGAGCGATGGCTCACCGACGTGCTCGGCTTCGACTGGGCGACCGCCGACAACTACGCCCAGGAGATCGCGCCCGGCATGTCCGACGCGGTCGCCGAACGATTGGACGAGCACCTCGGGCACCCGTCGACGTGTCCCCACGGGAACGTCATCCCGGGGAACACGACCCCGTACGGCGAGCTCATCTCTCTGGCGGAACTGCCGCCCGGGACGGCGGCCCGGGTCCGCCGGATCTCCGAGGTGGCTGAGCACGACGCTCCCGATCTGCTCCGGCGGCTGGACGGCAACGGCCTCGTGACCGGAGCGCAGGTGGTCGTCGCGGCCGACGGTTCGAGCGAGGACGCGCTGACGGTCGACATCGGCGGCCGAACGATGGCGCTCGGGATCTCGACGGCTCGCTTGATCTGGGTGGAACCCGAGCGGTAGCCGTTACTCGTCGTCGCGACGGAGCGCCGACCGCGCGTCCTCCATCGTCACCTGACGGCGCCGGTAGTTCCGCAGCGCGAAGCGATCGCACGTCGTCTCCGCGGCGGACTTGCGTCCCAGCTCCTCTCGCAGGTACCAGTGCATCCATTCGTGGCAGTACAGGAACCGCAACACCTCGCGGGGCGTTCGGAACGTGACGCCCTCGGTCAGCCAGATGAACCGGATCGTGCGGCCCGGCCGGCGCTTCGCGCCGTACGGCACGACCTCGCCGAACGGGAAGAACGGCTCGGGCACCTGGAGCGTGATCGAGCGCTCGGTGAAGTCGGTCCACGCGGACAGGTGCGGCCGCTCGCGGTACCGCAGCGGCTTGACGTGGACCCGGTAGCCGGTGGCCTCGGGCAGGCCGGCAAGGACCCGGCGGACGCGGTCCGCGGGAAGGTCGTCGAGAGCGGAGGTCACGCGCACGGACCCGCAAGGGTACGAGCGGTCGCTCGATAGAGTCCGGGGCATGGCGAAGGATGCTGCGGGGCAGGGAGACCGGGACCACCGCGACGGCGTCCGGGCGACGCTCCCGCTGGGCGTCGCGGTGTTCGGCTTCGGCATCTCGTTCGGCGTCCTTGCGCGCGCGGCCGGGATGGGCCCGGTCGCGCCGGTCGTGATGTCGGCCACGACGTTCGCCGGATCGGCTCAGTTCGCCGCCGTGTCCGTCCTGAACGCCGGCGGCAGCGTCGCCACGGCCGTCGTCGCCGCCGTGCTGTTGAACGCGCGCTACGCGCCGATCGGGGTGAGCGTGGCGCCGTCGCTCCACGGCTCGTGGTGGTCGCGGTTCCTCCACGCCCAACTCGTGGTCGACGAATCGTGGGCGATCGCATCCGAAGGGGACGGACGCTTCAACCCGCGCGTCCTGGTGGGTGCCGGGTTGACGATCTACGTGGCGTGGGTGGGCGGCACGATCCTCGGCTCGCTCTTCGGAGACGTGATCGGCGATCCGGCCCGGTTGGGTCTCGACGCCGCGTTCCCCGCGCTGTTCCTCGCGCTCCTGGTGCCGCAGCTGACGTCAAGGCGCGCCACGGAGGCGGCCCTGCTCGGCGCCGCGATCGCGTTGGCGCTCACGCCGTTCACCCCCCCGGGCGTGCCGATCATCGCGGCGAGCGCTGCATGCCTGCTCGGATGGCGACGATGACGCCGGCATGGGTCGTCGTGCTCCTCGTCGGTCTGGCGACGATCGCGATCAAGTCGATCGGCCCGGTCCTGCTCGGCGGCCACGACCTGCCGCCCAGGATCGCGTCGCTGATCGGGTTGCTGGCTCCCGCGTTGCTCGGAGCGCTCGTCGCGATCAACACGTTCGGGTCGGGACGCTCGCTCGTGCTGGACGAACGCGCCCTGGGCGTCGCGGCTGCCGCCGTCGCGATCTGGCGGAAGGCGCCCGTGCTCCTCGTGGTGGTGATCGCGGCGGCGGTCACCGCCGTCGCGCGGGCACTCCTCTAGACCTGATCGTCGACGGCGACCGGCATGGGCGGCACCGCGTCCCCGGGCGCGTCGGCTCGTTCGACCGGGATCCGAACGATGAACGTGGCGCCTTCGGCGGGTCGGCTGATCACGCGGACGTCGCCGCCGTGTGCCTCGGCGATCGCGGCGACGATGGCGAGCCCGAGACCCGTCCCCTGCTCGGCATCCGATCCGTCGTCGGAGCGCACCCGGCCCCTGGCGGGATCCGCGCGGTAGAAGGGCTCGAAGACGTGTGCGGCCTCGTCGGCGGCCAGGCCCGGCCCGCGGTCGCTCACCTCGATCTCGGCCCAGGCCGTCCTCCGACCGGACCCGGACGGCGACCGGCGTGCCGGGCGGTGTATGCGTCAGCGCGTTCGACAGCAGGTTCGCGAACACCTGGCGCAGCCGGCCCTCGTCGCCCATCACCGTCAGCTCGCCGGGGGCCGCCAGCTCGAGCGAGCGGGAAGGGTCAACCGCCCGCGCGTCGTGGATCGCGTCGGCGGCCACGCGCGAAAGGTCGACCGGCTCGTGCGCGATCGGGCGCCCCTGGCCCGCGCGCGCGAGGAACAGCAGGTCCTCCACGAGGACGCCCATCCGCTCTCCCTCTTGTTCGATGCGACGCATGGCAAGCGCCGTGTCCTCGGGGTCGTTCGAGGCGCCCCGGCGGAACAGCTCGGCGTAGCCGCGGATCGAGGTGAGCGGTGTGCGCAACTCGTGCGACGCGTCGGCCAGGAAGCGCCGGAGCGCCTCCTCGGAAGCGCGCCGCTCGTCCATCGCCTCCTCGATGCGTCCGAGCATCACGTTGAGCGAGGCCCCGAGCCGCCCCACCTCCGTGCCAGGGTCGGTCTCCTCGACGCGGCGCGACAGATCCCCGGCCGCGATCGCCTCCGCGGTCTGCTCGATCTGCTCCAACGGCCGCAGGCCTCGCTTCACGGTGAACAACGAGAGGATCGCCATGGTGGCGAGCACCGCCAGCGTGACCGCGCCGGCGATCAGCGAGAGCCGTCCGAGCGTGTTCGACACCTCCGCCAGCGGGATGCACACGACCAGCGTCGAGCCGTCCGTGAGCCGGTACGCGGCCGCGCGGTACCCGGGCCCGCTCCCCACGGCATCCGCGCTGAAGAAGACCGGGTCCTGCACGCTGCCGCCGTGGATGTTCGCCGGAAGGTCGGGCGGAGACAGCGACGTTCCGCCGTAGTCGAACACGATCGGGTCGCCGACCACGGAACCCGATGAGTTGAGGATCACGCCGTACGTCCCCTCGGGCAGCATCTGATCGCCACCGTCACCGGGGCCGGCACCGGGGAGCCCCGGCTGGCTCAGCGCGAAGAGCACCGGGCGCGGTGACGATCGCAACTGCTGATCGAGGCGGTGCACCAGGTACGAGCGCAACGCGGTGTACGTGGCCACGTCCGAGACGAGCAACCCGACGGCCACCAGGATCACGAGCGACGCCGTGAGGCGAACCCGCAGCGTCACGTCGTCACGTCCCGGACCCGCGAAGCTCCTGATCGCGGGGAACGGCCAGCCGGTAGCCGACGCCTCGCACCGTCTGGATCAACGGCGGGCCGATCCCGTCGACCTTGCGCCGCAGGTAGCTCACGTACGTCTCGACGATGTTCGCGTCGCCGCCGAAGTCGTACTGCCACACGTGGTCCAGGATCTGCGCCTTCGAGAGCACCCGCGGCGCGTTCTGCATGAGGTAGCGCAACAGACGGAACTCCGTCGCGGTCAGCTCGACGGTCGTGCCGGCGCGACGAACCTCGTGGGTCTCCTCGTCGAGCTCCAGATCGACGAACACGAGCGGCCCGCTCTCGGCCACCGGGTCGGTCCGGCGCAGCAGCGCGCGGATCCGCGCGACGAGCTCCTCGATGCTGAACGGCTTGGTGACGTAGTCGTCTCCGCCGAGCGTGAGCCCGCGCACCTTGTCCTCGACGGCGTCGCGCGCGGTAAGGAACAGGACCGGCACCTTCACCCGGTCGACGGCGAGGCGCTCGGTGACCGCGAACCCGTCCATATCGGGGAGCATCACGTCCAGCACGACCAGCGCCGGCCGGAACTCCTCCACCAGCTTCAGCCCCGCGCGGCCGGTGCCGGCGGTCGCTACGTCGAACCCCTCGTACCGGAGCGCCATCGCGACGAGGTCGGTGATGCGCGGCTCGTCGTCCACCACCAGGATGCGCTGGGGTTCCATGCCCGAACCCTAACCCCGTTCCCTGGGAAGTCCCTGAGAGATGTCGTGACCTCCGCTGAGAGCCGCGGGCGGCTCCCGCGAACCCACAGCCAAGACACAGGTAGCACCCACGCTCCTCCAAGGGCCGGCGGCTTGACTCGTGAGAGCAGCCAACCTGGAAGAGGTGAAGACTGGATGTTCCCGCACAACGAACCGCCGTTCCACACCGATCCGTGGTCGATCGAGCGACTGGTGCCGATCCTGCTGCTGCTCGTGCTGATCGGCGTCGTCATCTGGGCCGTCGTTCGACTCACGCGACGGCCGAGCGCCAGCGTGGCCGGAGCGGCCGTTCCGCCATCGCTGTCGCCCGTGGCTCCGTCGGCGACCGCGGATCCCGCGCTGGTGCTCGTCCGGCAGCGCTACGCACAGGGCGAGCTCGACCGGGACACGTTCCTGCAGACGGTTCGCGACCTCTCCCCCGGCGGCGTCGAGGCCGGTATCACGGAAGAGCCCCCTCCTCCCGCGACGCCTTGACGCACCGGTGCCCGGCGGGCCGCGGGCCCGCCGGGCCTCCCCTCACGCTGGTCGGGGCGGCGGGACTCGAACCCGCGACCTCGTGCTCCCAAAGCACGCGCGCTAGCCAGGCTGCGCTACGCCCCGTCGGCCCCTAGCGTACGGGTCCGGGACGAACGAGGCGAGCGGCCGGGGCGTGAACCCCGGACCGCTCGCCTGATCGTTCGTCGTTCGAGCGTCCGTCAGGACATCGCGTCCAGGAACGCCTGCCCGTTCGGAGAGCCCAGGCCCGTGACGTCGTCGTAGCCCGGCGTGGTGTGCAGCGTGCCGGTCTGGTTGAACGAACGCAGCGTGAAGAGCTGGCCCTGACGCGGGTTCAGGAAGTTGGCCCAGTCCGTCCGGACCGCCGCCATCGGCGACGGGGGATCGACGATGTCGCGGAACGCGGCGCTCCCCGCGAGCGAGTAGAGCAGCGGGTTCGCGAACCCATGGTGAGCCCCGTTCGCTTGGTCCGCGAGCGCCATGATCGCCGCGAACACGGGGCACGACAGGCTGGTCCCGCCGATCCGGTATTCGGCGTAGCGAGGGGCGCCGCTCGGGAACGCCTGGGTCTCGCCCACGAGGAACCCGGTGGTCGGGTCGCCGACCGTGGCCACGTCCGGCACCACCCGGTTCCGCCCGTTCCATCGGGTCGCGAGCGCGTCCGGAACGACGCCGAGCTGATACGTCGGTTCGGCGAAGAGCCCGCTCGTGCCCCCGCCGCCGCCGTAGCGGTATTGGCCCGGGGGCTTCGGCTTCCAGCCGTGCTTGCCGACGTACGAGGCGGTCGTCCCCCAGCCGGTCTCGAACAGGTACTGGCCCTGGTCACCGACGCCGAGGCTCGTCCCCCCGACCGAGGTGACCCACGGGCTCGACGCCGAATAGTCGGTCGTGATGTACCCGGTGCCTCCGCAGAGGCCGTCGGGGTCCTTGTTGTCGCCGCAGTCCCCCGACGAGAAGTACGAACCGATCCCCGTGGCCGCCGCCTGCTGGAAGACGGCCTCCCACGCTGCGAAGCCGCTCGGGGCGATCTTCTCGCCGGCGGTGCCGTAGGAGTTGCTGATGATCTGCGCGAGGTTGCCGTCCACCGCGAACTCGAACCGCTCGAGGAGGCCGCGCCCGGAGTTGTCGCGAGCTCCGAGGAACACCAGCTTGGCGCCCGGCGCGAGCGAATGGATCGCCTCCAGGTCGAGCGTCTCCTCGCCCCACCACCCCTGCTGGTTGTCGATCTCGGAACCGGCGCGTCGGCGGCACGTTGTACTGCGTGAGGTCCGCCGCGGGGAGTCCGTGACGGACCGAGTACTTGCGGAGATCGCGATCCATGGTGGGTGACGCGAACGCATCGATCACGGCGACCGTCTGGCCCGTGCCGTCCACGCCGGCGGCGATCGCGTCGCTCATCCCGTACGCGCTCCGAAGCTGATCGGGCGTGTACCCACACGGGGCGTAGGGAACCGGCGCTCCGTACGCGGGAGGCAGGTCGTCGGCGACCTTCTCACCCCAGAACGTGCTGCACGGACGTCCGTTCTTGAACGCCGGGGGCTTCGGGAGACGGTTCGAGATGCCCGTGCGCATGCGAACGTCGGACAGGCCGACGAACCCCTTCACGATCCCGGCGAGCGCCGCCGGCACGCGAGGATCCCCGGTCGTCGCGCGCCGCACGCTGCTCCCCGTCCGGTACATCGCGAGGCCCGTTCCGAGCGCACGCTCGACGTCGCGTGCGCTGCCGCTCGCCGCCACCCACAGCCGGCTGGTCGGCACGCCATCGACCCGGAGCCCTGAAGCGCCGAGCCACCGCCGCACCGCATCGACGTCCGCGCGTGCGGGCGAGAACCTGGCCCGGAACTCTGCGGCCGACAGGTAGCGGCCGTACGACGCGCTGTTCGGATCGGAGACCGAGCTCGCAACCGCGGTGACGCCTGCGGCGTCGCGCCATCCGAGGAAGACCAGGAAGTCGACGCGAGACGCGGGGTCGACGCGCCGGACCAGGTTCGACGCACGAGCCCACGAGGGCCGTGAGCCCGCGACCCGCACGGAAGCGGGGCTCCCGCTGGCCGCCCCCACACCCGCGAGCGCCAGCGCGAACGCCGCCACGCACACCAGATACTTCTTCGAACGCAAGGACATCTCCCATCAGCTCCTTCACGGCGCGCCCACGCCGACGGCGCACCGTAGCGCCCGCCGCACACTCCCGCAAGTGGCGTGCACCCTCCTCCGGTCGGCTCCCCGTCGTTCGGCGGATGCACCCCGGCGGAAGGCGGCGGTAGGGTGCCCAGATGCAGGAACCCTCGACGGTCCGGACGCGCTTGAACGCGACGAACGTCCTCACGATGCTGCTCGGCGCGGCGCTCGTCCTGGGGATCGATCTTGACGGTCGCCTCGCTCAGGCCCAGCAGCTCCGGACCCGGATTCACGGTGACGGGGGTGGACGCGATCAAGTGCCCTGCGGGTGAGGGCGCGCCGGCGTGCTTCCAGGTCCTGATCCAGAACACGGGTTCGCGAGCCGCGCACGTGCATTGCCAGCTGGTCCCGGCCGATGGGACCACCGCGCTCTTCTTCTCCGGCGACCCCGTCTACACGAGCGCGGCCGCGATCGAGCCCCAGCAGACGCTGCCGCTCTCCGTCAAGGTGGACGTGACCAAGGGCCACGACACGGTCGTCTCGCCGACCATCGGCTGTTCACCCGTCACGGACTAGCCGAGGCGGAACGAACCCTCGCCGACGATCCGCACGCCCCCGCCGACGCGCACCGAGAGCGAGCCGTCCTGCGGTTGCACGTCGACGTGGAGGAAGCTCGGGCGCCTCACCATCTCGCCCTGCGCCACGACGACGGTCCGGGGCATCCCCGCGAGCCCGTGGTGCGCGAGGTACGCCCCGAGCGGGCCGACCGCCGAACCCGTCGCAGGGTCCTCGCCGATCTTCGAGCCCCGATCGAACATCCGAGCCAAGACGTCGCCTTCGCCACGGACCGCGAAGAGGTACAGCGACTCGGCATCGGTGGCCGCACAGACGCTCTGGCATCCGGCGTCGTCGCGTCGAGCCCGGCGGACCGCCGCCTCGTCGCGCACGGGCACCATCAGATGGACGAGACCGGTGGAGCCGGGGAGGATCGGCAGACCCTCGACCAGATCGGAGAGCTCGAGGCCCGCCGCCCGGGCGACGGCGGCGCGGTCGAGCACCTCGTTGCCGAAGACCGGCGGGAGCTGCTGCATCCACGCGGTGCCGGCGACCAGGTCGACGTCCACCGGAACGTCTCCCGCCGCGGACGTCTGGATCAGGTTCGCGGCGACGCGGTCCTCGGACACCATCGTGAACGCCGTGCCGAGCGTCGGATGTCCGGCGAACGGCAGCTCCACATCGGGCGTGAAGATCCGGACGTCGTAGCCGCCGTCGCGGACGCCGGTCACGAACGTCGTCTCGGAGAACCCGATCTCCTGCGCCAGCGTGGCCATGGTCGCCGCATCGAGGCCGGCCGGAGGTTCCGGCACGACGCACAGCTGGTTGCCGGCGAACGGCACCTCGGTGAACACGTCGACGAGTCGGAACGCGACCTCCACGGCGGGCAGTATCGCAGTTGCTAGGCTGAGAGCTTCGCGGGTGTAGCTCAATGGCAGAGTTCCAGCCTTCCAAGCTGGCTATGCGGGTTCGATTCCCGTCACCCGCT
>CAVRSI010000047.1:0-5125 GCA_963723855.1 uncultured Actinomycetes bacterium
GATGGACCACGCGGCTCACGAGCCGGGCACGGATCCGGATTGTCCCGAATGCCTCGCGTTCTCGTACGAGCCGGGGTGGTACCGATCGCTCCTGACGGAACGTTCCTCGCTCCGCGAGCCGCTGGTCATCCCGGAAGCGGAGGGCATGGAGGTCGTCATCCCCGAAGCAGGCCTCCCCGACGTCGTCGTTCCGGACCTCGAGGACACCAGACCGGAGGACGAGGACCGCTGAGCGTCCGGTAGCCTCCGCGCGTGACGCGCGAGTGGGATGCCGCCGCCTACGAACGTCTCTCCGCGCCGCAGACCCGCTGGGGTCGCGTGGTGGTCGATCGCCTCGAGCTCGACGGGCACGAGCGCGTGCTCGACGCCGGCTGTGGGACGGGCCGTGTCACGTCGCTCCTCCTGGAGCGGCTGCCCCGCGGACGGGTGATCGCCCTGGACGGCTCGAGCGCGATGATCGCGGAGGCCGCCGTCAGGTTCGCGGACGAGCCGAGGGTCGAGCTCGTCGTGGCCGACCTGACCGAGCCGCTCCCCATCGACGGACCGGTCGATGCCATCCTGTCCACGGCCACGTTCCACTGGATCACCGACCATCCCTCACTGTTCCGCAACCTCGCCTCGGTGCTGCGTCCGCGCGGAGAGCTGGTCGCGCAATGCGGAGGGGCCGCGAACATCTCGTCGCTCGAACGGATCATCTCGGGGATGGGTCACACGTTCGGCGGCGGGAAGACGTTCGCCACGGCGGAGGAGACCCGGGCCCGACTGGAGGCGGCCGGCTTCGACGGCATCGAGACGTGGCTGAACGACGAGCCCACCCCGATCCCTCCGCGGGATCTCGAAGCGTTCTTGGAGACCGTGTGCCTTGGCGGGATCGTCGACGGCATGGGCGAGGACGAACGCGCGCGCTTCGTCCACGAGGTTGCAGCCCGGATGCCCGAACCGGTGATCGACTACGTCCGGCTGAACATCATCGCTCGCCGCGCGGGCTGACCCGCCCGATCATCGAAGGGGGGCGCCGGCGAACGCCGCGATCATCCCCAGGACGCCGGCTCCCACCAGCGTGATCACGCTGTTCTTGCGCAAGCCCAGGAGCCAGACCCCGGCGAGCACCAGGATCGCGAGCTGCCACACATGGTTGAGCTCGAGGCCGAGCGGGATCGCCGCGCCCATGATGGCCCCGATCGACGCGGGGCCGGCACCGGACAAGAACGCCTGGACCCCCGCGCTGGAACGGAGCCGGGAGAAGTGGCGCCCGCCTGCGAGCACGAAGACGAACGACGGCGTGAATGCGATCAGCGCCGCGAGCAGGCCGCCGCCCAACCCGGCGGCGGCGTAGCCGACCACGGCGACGGTCTGAACCACGGGGCCGGGGGTGATCTGGCCCAGAGCCACCGCGTTCAGGAATTGGGCGCCCGTCAGCCAGTGGTAGGCCTCGACGGCGTCGTGCTGCATCAGCGGGATGATCACGAAGCCGCCGCCGTAGGACAGCGCGCCTACCTTGAACGCCACCCACGCCAGGGCGGCGAGGCCGCCTACCGCGACGCTCGATGTCGCCAGCGGGCCGAGGCCCACCGCCGATCGCCGAGATGCGGGGGGGCCAGATCGCGGACGGACGATGACCTCGATCGCCCCGCAGACGATCAGCACGAGCACGAGACGCGCGCCCACGGTGGCCGCGGACACCGCTCCCGCGACGAGATAGAGCAGCCAGCGAGCCCTGATGGCTCGGCGCGCTCCCGCCCGACCCCAGCTGGCAGGCATCAATCCCAGCCCCGCATGGACGGCCACGACCGGCACGGCCGCGCCCGCTCCGGCCGCCGCCCCCAACACCCATCGTGGTGGGTCGGCGGCGAGGAACACCGCCGAGAGCCCGAGGATGACGACGAGACCCGGGAGGATGAAGCAGATCCCTCCCAGGATCCCCCCGATCGGGCCGCGGAGCCGCCAGGCGCAGAAGATGGCGAGCTGCGTCGATGCCGGACCGGGGAGCAGGTTCGTCGCGGCGATCGCGTCTTCGAACTCGGCCGCCGACAACCACGCTCGTTGGTCGACGCACAGCTTCCGAAGGAGCGCGATATGGGTCGGCGGTCCCCCGAAACCGATGCACCCGATCCGGCCCCATTCGCGGGCGATCGTCCCGAGGCGCACGTGCCCGCCGGTCTCTCGACGCACGGCGCCGAGCCTACCGGCTCACCCTCCGGGAGTTAGATGAACAGTTGGATCGCGGCGTTCTTCATCTCGAGGAGCGCCGTCGCGGCGCCGATCGGCTCCTCCAACCCGTCGATCAGGTCGTCGGGCTTCAACCCGAGCAGGTCCATCGTCATCTGGCACGGGATCAATCGCACGCCCATGTCCTGCGCCATCTCGAGCAGCTCGGATGGCAACGGCGTCTTGTAGTCCTTCGCGAGCTTCTTCATCATGCCGGGCCCGGCGCCGGCGAAGTGGTACCGGCTGAGCTTGGCCTTCGACGGGTTCCCCGGGTTCATCACCGACAGCATCTTCTGCATCCAGTTGTCACCAGTGATACGCACGCCGGGCTTCACCAACGTGAACAGGCCCCAGAACGTGAAGAAGACGGTCGCCTCCATGCCGGAGGCCGCGGCGGTCGTCGACAGGATCAGCGTGGGCCAGATGCGGTCGAGATCCCCGCCCCACGCGATGATCGTGATCTTGTTCTCCTTGTTCAGACCACCGTCGGTGCGCGCTGCCTGATCGAGAAGCTGCGTGAGCTCGTCGGTCGACCCCTCGGCCATCGGGCTCACGCCTTCCGGACCACGTAGCGGAACGTTCCGTCCTCGAGTTCGTCCGCCTCCAACAGCTGGTTCCCGCTGATCGTCGCCCAGCTGGGGACGTCGGACCGGGAGCCGGGATCCGTGGCGAGGAGCTCGAGCAGGTCGCCTCGCGTGGACTCCTTCAGCGCCTTGGCCAGGGTGACGAGCGGACCGGGGCACGATTGACCTCGGGCATCGACGGTACGGGTGATGACATCCATCGGAGGAACCTCCAGGAGGGTCGGGGAGTGGGCGTGGGAGGAGAGCTGTTCCCTGTGGTCAGCAGGAACAGCAGATGCGGTCCGGGATCATGGCCGCGACGGTGCCGAGTTCGCGTGTGCAGATCATTTGCAGGTGCAACAGCCTACCCGCGGTGTGGGGCTTAGGGCAAGCTCAACCGGGGAGGCGGTACACCTCGTCCCCCGAGTAGTTGAGGACCCACACGGCTCCGGCGAGCGCCTGGGCCACGAAGATCCCGGTCGCGAGCGTGGGGCCCTTGACCGCCCTCCCCGTGCCGACGTCGATGGTCCACAGCACGCCCGTCTGGTTCGCGGGAACCCACGCCGTCGAGCCTGCGACATCCAGATCCAACGGCTTCCCCGGCACGTGCACGCGGTCGAGAACGTGGCCGGTTCGTTCGTCGATCCGCACGACTTCGCCGTCCATCGACGCCACCCACAGCTGATCCTCATCGGCGCCGAACCATTCCGCCGCGAACCCTCCGATATGCCGGTCGACGGCGATGCGGTTGGTGTCGGGGTCGATCCGCACGACGCGATCCCCCAGCTCGTCCGCCACCCACACACCGTCGGGGGTGATCGCCAGGCCGGACAGCGAGCCTCCCACCGCGATCCTCGCCACGACCGTCCCGTCGGACGGGTCGATCCGGACGACTTCAGCCTTCGAACGGAGGGCGACCCAGACACCGTGGTTGTCCGCCTGCAGGTCCCAGATCTGGTCGCCGACCCTCACTCGGTCGACCACGGCACCGCGCGCGAGATCGAACCGGAGCACCTCCTCTCCCTGCACGGTGGCGATCCACAGGTCGCCGTCGGCCTGCCCGATCCCGCACGGGTCCCCGCCGACATCGAACGAGTCGACCGCGTTGGATGCGGGGTCGATGGCCGCGAGCCCTCCCGACGCCAGCAACGTGATCCAGACCCTGCCCGCGGCTTCCGTCGCCGCGCACGGAGCGGGCCCGACCCTGACGACGGCGTCGACGCCTGAAGGAACCGCCGGCGTCGGGGAACCCGGTTCGCGGGTCGCCGAGGTCGACGGCGTCGAACGACCGGTCGCGGTCGCCCCGCCGCAGGCAACCAAGATCAGGGAGACCGACAGGCAGAGGGTGCGGGGGCGGATCATGCGAACGAACCTCCATCCGCCACGATGCGCGGCGTCACCCTATCCCTACGGATCCGGATGCAGCCGAACTTCCAGGAACGTGCGCATCTCGCGGAGATCCGCGCCACGGGCGACCGTGCGGATCCGCGAGGGCGCCGCACCGAACACGTCGCGGAACGCATCCGTGAAATGGCTATGACTGCTGAATCCCGAATCGAGCGCCAGGTCGGTCAGATCCACCCCGGGCTCGCAGAGGCGATCCAGGGCCGAACGGAGGCGCAGCTGGGTCCGATAGCCATGCAGGGACCAGCCCGTTCGCATGCGGAAGATGCGCGCCAAGTGGAACGGGGACGTCAAGACATCGCGGGCGAGGTCAGAGAGCGTCCGAGGCTCGCGGAACGAGATCGACAGGACCTCAGCCGCCGCCTCGGCCAGCTCCGCATGCGTTCGTGCCGTCGCACGCGTGGGCGAGGGATCGTCGCGGGTCCACAGTCGGTAGCCCGCCTGCATCGTTCGCTCGACGATGCAACACAAACTCTCCTCGACGAACAGCGGATCCTCACACGGTGATGCGAGTGCGCGTTCGACCTGGCGCTCCAGCAACAGTGTCCGCGGGTCGGCCGGAGCGAACATGCCGGGGAACGAGAACGTGGCCGGATCGTGCAAACCGGCGTCGGGAGCGATCCGCGCCGCCACCTGGGCGAGGTGCGCCGGAGCGAGCCCGACGTACACGCAGTGATCGCCGGCCGGGTCGACGACGTCGCGTCGATGCTCGCGACCGGGGTCGTACAGGATCACGTTGGTCGTGTTCGCCACGACCGAGTCCACGCCGAACTGGGTGATGCGCACGGCTGTCTTCGGGAAGACCAGCAGCGATCCCTGTTGCCCTGTCCGCAGAGGCCGGGCCCACAGACCGTCGCCCGGGACGGCGTGGAACGACCCGACGGAGAAGAGCTCACCTTCGAAGATCAGCCGTTCCACCGGGATGACGTTAGCCGGATGGCGCCGGCGGG
>CAVRSI010000048.1:0-29952 GCA_963723855.1 uncultured Actinomycetes bacterium
ATCTGGGACGACTTCGTCGCCGCGTGGAACAAGACGATCGGACCCTTGGTTGATGCAGCCTCGGAGATCCTCGACGATTTGACCGGCGGATTGATCAGCCAATTCCAGGTCGCGCTCGGCGAACTGATGACCGCGATCAAGCTGATCGGCGAGGAGGAGCTCACGACGTTCGCCGACATCTGGGGCCTGATGAACACGGTCGTGCACAAGGGCTGGTCGGAAGACTCGTTCCTGTGGAGCGACATGACGCACTACCGGCGCACATCCGCGATCTGCCAGGCGCTCGTCCGGCAGGCCGAGGCGCTACGCGACGACACGCCCGGCGGTGGCGATCGATTCGAGCAGTTCCTCGCGTTCTCCCTCGGGTACATCACGCACATCGGGACGGACACGATCGCCCACTCGTTCGTCAACGAGCAGTGCGGCGGCCCGTACCGCGACCATCCGACCCGGCACCACCTGATCGAGAACCACATCGACGCGTGGAACTATTCGCAGAGCGGCGTCGGCGGCACGATCCCGACCGATCCGTGGGGCAAGACGGACGACTACCCCGACCTTTCGATGTCGGCGTTGTGGTTCCTCGTCCAGCAGACGCCGGACGACCCGCACGGCGCTCAGCGCCCGTCCCCGCTGTCGGAGGATCCCGACGAACGCAAGGAACAACTCGACGTCGACGGCGAGATGCCAGGGTGGATGGCGGAGGGGATCGTCAAGGCGATGATCGAAACGTTCGAGGATCACCCGCACCCCAAGATCTACCTAGGAGATGCGTTCCAGCAACAGATCGACCAGGGCCTGCTCACGTCGGTCGTTAAGGATGTCACCGGCCACGGTCTCGACCGGCCGTTCCAGGAGCTCCTCGATGGCATCGCCCCGCCGCCACCGTTCTCCGTGCCGAAGGGGTTCCCGCTGCCCTGGGAGGTGCAGACCGCGTACCGGTTCATGATCACGATGTACAAGCTGAACTTCAACGGTTCATGGGAGCTGCAGAAGCCTCGTGTGCCGGACTTCGTCATCGTGCCGCCGGCATCGGACTTCACGAACCTCTTCCAGCCCCCGGACTTCTCGGGCGTGAACGGCGACAACCCGATCGAGGACGTCTGCGATGTGTTCATCGCGCTGGTTGAATGGATCGTCAAAGAGATCGCCGACGCGATCAAGCTCGCCGGCGACCTGATCAAGATGGCCCTTAGCCCCGGCACCTACGCTCTGCGGCTCGGTCTGTACGAGCTTGCGATGAAGATCTGGGACGTCGTGATGAAGACCCACGACGTGATGGCCCATACCGGCATCCTGATCCCGCATTCTGAGCAGCGGTACGAGAACGGCGAGCTGCGGATCCCGAACGAGATCGACCTCCCGCTGATCACCCTCGGTGGAACGATCGACGGCATGTTCCAGCAAGCCCTCAGCGATGCGATCGACCCGCTCGGTCACCTCGATGGCAACCTCGGCGTCGTCGTCAGCCACTCGGTCCGCGATCCGCACATGCCGTACTACCCGGTGCTCCAATACCACGCCGACAACTCACGACCGGACGACTGGGAGTACCACCGGCCGTGGGCCTACCCGGCGACCAGTGAGTTCGAGGACAACGGCCAGAACTCGGAAGTTCCGACCCCGACCGAGACCTACGACCCGAGCAAGAGCGACCCGACGGGGCCCTCCGGCGCCTATCGACCGATGCGTCCCGGCCCCTATCCCGAGGGCGTGACGCCGGACCAGGTCTTCTTCCGGACCGATGCCGGGTTCGACGCCGGGGGTCGAGCCCGTTACGAATCGGCGCAGACGCCGTGGCAGACCGACCTGCTCAACGAGGAGTTCATCGGGAAGGCCCGCGTCCTGGCGAGCCCACTCGGAGACCCGGTTCCGTTTTCCGCATACCTGATCGGCCGCCTGATCAACCCGACCGGTTACGAGACGCAGTTCAACCTCGACGCGGACCGAGCCTACGCGTACCTGACATGGGATTGGATCCGCGGAGACCAGATCGAGACGGCTGGGATGGGCATCAAGTACCCGAGGCCCGTCGTGCCGCCGGAGGGCGACGACGGAGGGCCTGAGCACTATCCCCCGTGGGATCTCGGTGTCTCGCCGATGCAGCTGCACTACGTCGACCCGCCACCACCACCGATCATCATCGAGGCGGCGCCGCCCGATCCTGTCAACGCAGCGGAACCGTCCGGAGAAGAGCGCTCTGGAGGTGCGTCATGACCCACGGCTGCGGTTGCGCGCACGGCGGGCACGACTGGCACGACTGGCACGACGAGCACGATCGCGGACACGAAGGACACCACCACGCGGGTCGCGAATGCCACGGGGAACGGCGCGGTCACCGGTGCGACTGTGGGGCGCTCGCGTGCGGTTGCTGTGGCCACGGGGATCACGGTGGTCATGATCACGGTGGTCATGATCACGGTGGTCACGATCACGGCGACGGCGATGGTCATGGTGGGAAGGGTGACGACGGTACGACGGTGGGCTGGCACAACCCGAACCGACCGGGGCGGCACTGTGGCACGTCCACCGGGCAGGTTCCGGGCGGCACCTTGACGCCGGGCAACTTCGACCCGAAGCCACCGAACCAGTGGCCCGGGCAGCGCTCGGACCTGTACCTGCCATTCCTGTTCATCCGCGCCAATGCCGGCGACCTGGGCGCGCGCCCGGTCGTCGGCCCATTCTGGGAAAGTCCCGACATCCTGCTCCTTGCAGGTGTCGATCCATCGGTCGCCCCGCCGGTGCCCCCCGAACTGGGGCAAACGGCCCTCGCGGAGTTGCCGAACACTGTCTACGCACACGTGTGGAACTTCGGCCTGTCACAGGCTCCGAACGTCGTCGTCGAGTTCTATTGGTGTGATCCGACGCTTGGGATCGGACCGTCGGGAGCCCACCTCATCGGCCAGGCCATGGCGTCGCTCGGCGCTCGCGGCAGCGGGCGTTCGCATGCGGTCGTTAAGTGCCCGACCGCCTGGGTTCCGACGTTCGTGAACGGCGGCCACGAGTGTCTAGTCGTTCGGATCTGGGACGAGACCAGCGACGGTATGGGTACACCTCCATGGGACGCCTCGCTGAACCGGCATGTGGGGCAACGAAACATCCACGTTGTCGCCGCGGGTCAGGGTCTGCACGCCCTCGCGGCCGTCGCGGCTGAACCGATGCTGTTGCCCGCGATCCAGCAGGTCTCGCCCCTGACCTTGAACGTCGGCCCGCTCTACGGGGAACCGGCCCAGGTGAAGGTGGCGCGCGCCGCACCGCACGAGATGCCGTGGCTCCAACTGCGCACTGGCGTTCGCGGACAGTTCCCCGCACAGGCGACGGCGACTGGTGACGTGCTGCTCTCCGCGCCACGACCGGTCGGCGCCGGCTTGCCATCGGGTGAGGGTGCGATCGAGCATGACGTGGTTGGCGACGATCAGCAGATCGCCTTCAGTACCAGCGACGCCGTGCCGGCTCCGGGAGAGGCGCACGTCTACCGCGTTACCGCCAGCCAACAGGGCCAAGTATTCGGTGGGTACACCGTCGTACTCCTCGGCTGACCCACGACTTTGATGAGAGATCAGGCAGCCTGTCGAATGAACGGAAAGGTGCGGCTACGGGAACTCGATGACGCGACCGACGCCTCTCTCCAACGCACGGTCGTAACAGAGGGCGCCAAGCGCCACGTCGTCCATCGCGATCCCCATGTTCAGGAACATGCGCCGCCCCGACGCTGGGACCGCAAGCGTGCCGGCCACGATCTCCGCGAGCTCGCCGTCGGGCTCGCGATACCCTGCGAAGTGCTCCGCGACGTTGGCGTGGTACTGGTCCAGGTCATCGACCGCGTAGAGGACGGCGTCGCTCGAGACCTGCGGGTCCAACCCGAACTCGTAGTCGACCGGCAGAAGTAAGGTATCGGGCGCGGACCCCTCGCACGTCAGGCGCTCGGGAAGCATCGTGGTGAGCGCGGTGATCACGAGATCGGCGTCGGCGATGGCATCTTCAGCTGATAAGGCCACGGTCGCGCGCCGATCACCGGCGAGCGCCAGCAGCGTCCGGGAGGCGGTTGGCTCGATATCGAAGGCGCGGACCTCCGCGACATCGGGGTAGAGCTCGAGTAGGAGCTCCAGGTGTCGACGCGCCTGCGCGCCCGCACCGACGATCGCCACCGAGCGCGGGCTCGCGGACACCTGCCGGAGCACGACCCCCGAAACACCCGCCGTCCGCATCTCGGTGATCCACCCGCCATCCATGATCGCGAGCGACCGACCGGTCTCAGCATCGGTCAGCACGAAGATCCCGTTGATGTAAGGGAGCCCTCTCGCCCGGTTGGACCCATAGCCCGCGATCCACTTGAGACCGGCGCGGTCCACGCCCCCCAGGTAGGCGGGCATGGCGTTGATGAACGCGTCGGGCCGCGGATGCAATGCCGGTTTGGGCGGGTTCTGGACCAGACCCTCCGCCTTCTGCCGGAACGCATCCTCGAGCACCCCGACGAGGTCGGCCCAGCTCACCTCGAGCGAGACGAGCTCGTCTCGCCCCAGGACCAAGAACTCGTTCGCGCTGTTCACGGCGCGAGTGTACGTTGAGGTTTCACGGGGCTTCAGACGGTGATCAGAGGTCGAGCGCAACGCGGAGCGCTTCGCTCACGCGCTCCATCTGGGCAGGGGTGAGTTCTCCCACGCGTTAGCGAAGCCACTCCCTGCCGATCATCCAGACGTCGTCGGCGACGGCGAAACAGCTGGTGTCCGAGATCTCCCCAGCGCTGAAGGAGACGATGCTCGAGGCTCCCGGCGAACCGGCGGGCTGTAGTCTCATACGCCTATGTCCGATGACCGTGACCCGTCGAACAGCAACGGTCCGGCGAGCCCGGTCGGGCCGGTCGACGCGCTCAAGATCCTCGCTTCGCGGAGCCCTCGACCTTCGCGCGGCTTCCGCGCCGTGACCAGGTCGACCGTTTCGACGTCGCGGTGCTCGGGGTGCCGTTCGATGCGGGTGTGACGTACCGGCCCGGCGCCCGCTTCGGGCCCCGCGCGATCCGCGACGCCTCTCGACTGCTGCGCGCCTATCATCCGGGTCTCGACGTCGAGCCGTTCGCCGCGCAGCAGGTGGTCGACGCGGGCGACGTCGCGTGCAACCCGTTCGACATCCAGGAGGCCATCCAGGCGATCGAAGCGGCGGGCGACGAACTGCTGGCGCACGCCGGACGGTTGCTCACGATCGGCGGAGACCACACGATCGCGCTGCCGCTCCTGCGCGTGATGCATCGACGGCACGGACCGGTGGCGCTCCTGCATTTCGACGCTCACCTTGACACGTGGGACACGTACTTCGGCGCCCCCTATACGCACGGCACACCGTTCCGCCGCGCGTGGGAGGAAGGACTCTTGCTCGAGGACCGCTCGATGCACGTCGGGATCCGGGGTCCCATCTACGCGCGCTCCGATCTCGTCGACGATGCACGGTTCGGGTTCGCGATCATCCCGGCGATGGACCTCGAGACGCTCGGGGTTGCTGGTGTCGTGGAGCGCGTGCGGGAACGGCTGGGCGACGCGCCCATCTACGTGTCGATCGACGTCGACGTGATGGATCCGGCGCACGCGCCGGGGACGGGGACGCCCGAGGCGGGCGGCCTCACGAGTCGCGAGCTGATCGGGGTCCTGCGCGGCCTCGCTGGAGCGAACATCGTGGGCGCCGACATCGTCGAGGTCTCGCCGCCGTACGACCATGCTGAGATGACCGGCATCGCGGCATCGCACGCCGCGTATGAGTTGCTCGGTGTCTTCGCGACGCGCGGTCGTCCGTAGCGCTCAGACGCCGAACGGCTCGTATCCCTCGGCGACCTGCGGCCACGGATGCGCCGTCTCCCATGTCTCGGCGAGCCAGAGCACCAGATCGTCGCGGAAGCGCGGCCCGGTCAGCTGGAGTCCGAACGGCACGCCGTTCGGGCACGTGCCCGCCGGCACGGAGACGGCCGGATGCCCCGTGAGGTTCTGAACGGACGTGTTGTAGACGTCGGCTGGAACGCCCGGGCGGTCCACGCCGGGCATCCGTCCGTCTGCGTACCAGCCCTCGGACGCGAGCGTCGGCGAGGCGATGATCGCGTCGGCCTCGATGAGCTCGTCGAACACGCGGACATACTCGAAGCGGCGACGGCGCGCGCCGAGGTACTCCTCCATCGTGGTCTTCAGCCCCTGCAACAGGAACTCCTGCGTCGTCGGGTGCATCCGGTCCAGGTTCGCCTCGACGACGTCGCGGCCGAGCTGCGCCACGTGCTCAGTGGTGCACAGCACGAACCAGTCCGTGTCTGGATTGCCTGCCGGGAAGATCCGGTCGGGCTCGATCGGCTCCACCGGAAGGCCGAGGTCTCGCTCGAGCGCTGCGAGCGCCCGCTCGAACATCTCGGCGATGGCATCCGGCAGCGGTCCCCAGGGCGTGAACCGGGGGGCGGCGACGATCCGGCTGGGTCTCCCGCCCGGTCCGGGGCGCCAGTCGGGCAGGGCGGTCGGATCCCCGGGCGCCGGACCGGCTTCAAGGGCCAGCAAGAGCCGGAGGTCCTCGACGGAGGTCGCGAGTGGTCCGTCCGTCGACACATCGATCCAGGAAGGGATCGGGTCGCGAGCGATCACGCCGTTCGTCGGCTTGATCCCGGCCAGCCCGCAGAACGCCGCCGGGATGCGGATCGAGCCGCCGCCGTCGGTGGCTGTGGCGATCGGCACGAACCCCGCCGCCATCGCCGCCCCCGACCCCCCGGACGAGCCGCCGGGGGACCACTCGTGCGCCCAGGGGTTCCTCGTGACGCCGAAGACCAGGTTCGCGGTGAAGCCGTCGGTCGCGAACTCAGGCGCGTTCGTCTTGCCGACCGGTATGGCGCCGCTCGCACGCAAGCGCCGGGGCACGAGACCATCGCGCAGCGCGGGCGTCGCGTCCGCGAACAACAGCGATCCGAACGTGGTCGGCATGCCGGCCAGATCCTCGATGTCCTTCACCAGGAACGGCACACCTGCGAGCGGGCCCGGGTCCTCGCCGTGGGCGACGCGTTCGTCGAGCGCGGCGGCCTCCGAAAGGGCCTGCTCGGCGCGCAGCCCGACGACCGCGTTGAGCTCGCCGTTCGATCGGTCGATCCGCGAGAGCGCGAGTCCGACGAGCTCACGCGACGATACGCGTCGGTCTCGGACGGCGCCTGCGAGCTCGGACAACATGGGCGCCACGATACCGGCCTTCCCGGTCGAGCACGTCGCCGTCGCGCCGTTCGTTCGGTGGCGGAGCGCTTGCGCCGCTTGCCTTGACAACACCCATGGTCGGCCCTAGCGTCTATCGCTTGATAGGCACGGGGGAGGCTGGTCATGACGCAGCGAGGGATCACTCGTCGGCAGTTCATCCGAGGTGCCGGCGAGACGGCCCTCGGGGGTCTGGCACTCGGCTCGATGGGGAGCCTCCTCGCCGCGTGTAGCAGCGATGGTGGGAGCGAGGCCAGTCGGTCCGCAACTGCCGGGACCCTGAACCGGGACCCGAAGACGCTCGTGATCGCGGTCGACGCGTTCCTGCCGGACTTCGACCCGGCCTCCTATTTCCTGCTCTCGGGCATCGTGACGAACTATGGCATCTACGAGGGACTGCTCCGGATGAAGGGCGCGAGCGGCACCGACGTCGAGCCGGTTCTCGCCCAGTCATGGACGAAGAACAGCGACGCGAGCGTGTGGACGTTCGCGCTGCGCCCCGGCGTGAAGTACAGCGACGGGAGCGCGTTCGACGCGGACGCGCTGAAGGCCGCGTATACGCGGACGATCACCGCGGGCCTGGGCGCCGGGTCCACGCTCGGTACGTACATCACCGACCCGGGCAAGCAGATGGTCGCGAAGGATCCGGGGACGATCGTGTTCGATCTCGGTATCCCCGTGCCGGGGTTCGACCTCCTCCTCGCGTCGCAGTACGGCACCGGCGTCGTGAACCCGAACGTCGAGAAGCAGGGCGCGAACCATGGTCACGACTACCTCAGCTCGCACTCCGCCGGGACCGGCGCATACATGGTCGACTCGGTCGCGCCGAACGATCAGGTCGTGATGGTCCAGAACCCGAACCACTGGCGCGGATGGGGCGGGTCGCAGTTCGAGAAGATCATCATCCGTCAGGTCGAGGAGGACTCGAGCCGCCGGCAGGGGATGGAGGCGGGCGACTTCGATATCGCGTTCCCCGGGACGCCGTCCGACACCGCCGCCCTCAGCACGACGCCGGGCATCAGCGTGGGCAACCAGAAAGTGATGGGGATGGAGTACATCATCCTGGGCGCCTACGGCCCCCTCGCGACGCCCGAAGCGAGGCAGGCGATGAACCTGCTGTTCCCTGTCGACGAGTTCCTCTCATCGGTGATGCAAGGCACGCTTGAGGCGCCGAACAGCGTGCTGCCGGACCTGATCCTCTATTCGGCGACGGGCACCTATCCGAGGACCACGGACACGGCGAAGGCCCAACAGCTGCTGCAGCAGGCCGGCGTCGCGCAGGGCACGGAGCTCACCTACGAGTACTACCCCGGCAAGCGCAAGGAGCCGGGCCTGGTGCTCCAGCAGCAGCTCGACCAGGTAGGCCTCAAGCTCACCCTCGTCGAGAAGGCGTACCCGACGTTCATCGCCGACATGTCCACCGACCGGCCCGAGTCCGAGCGGGCGAACATGTACTACTGGTTCTGGTGGCCGGAGTTCAACTCGCCCTCGGACTTCTGCTTCCCGATCCTGTCCGAGGACGCCACCCCCAAAGCCGCGCTGTTCAACAGCGGTTACTACATGAACGACACGGTGAACAAGGTGATCAACGACGGATACACGGAGCCCGACCCGCAGAAGCAGGCGGACATGTGGAAGAGCGCTCAGACGATCATGGGGCAAGACGATCCGCCGTGGATCCCGGTGGGCCAGATCGTCGACAACTCCTACCTGCGGAGCGACATCCAGGGGTACGTGGCCAACCCGCTGTACGTGCTGACGTACGACTTCTACGCGCTGTCTCGCTCGTCCTAGGCGGGGCCGCCGGGTCCGGACGGAAGCGGAGGACCGATGGGCCGGCTGATCGCTCGGCGCCTCGCGTTCATGGTCTTCGTGATCTGGGGCGTCACACTCGTCACGTTCTTCCTGTCGCGCGTCGTGCCCGGTGATCCCGCGAAGCTGCTCGCCGGTCCGAAGGCGAGCTCCGCGGAGGTCGCGCACATCCGATCGATCTACGGCCTGGACCAGCCGTTGCTCGTCCAGTACGAGCGCTACATCCGCGACCTCGTGCACGGCAACCTCGGCGTCTCGTTCGTAACGCGGCGACAGGTGACGACGGACATCGCCACGTTCCTGCCCGCGACGCTCGAGCTCGCCGGCTACGCGTTGATCCTGGGGTTCGCGGCCGCCCTCGTCGTGGGGACAGTAGCCGGCTACCGACGCGGGACGAAGTTCGACGCCGCGGGGCGGCTGCTCGCGATCGCCGGCCTGTCGGTGCCGGCGTTCTGGCTCGCGCTCCTGGTGCAGCAGCTGTTCCACACGAAGCTCGGCTGGTTCCCGCTCGGCGGCCGGCTCGACGCAGGGGTTCCGCCACCGCCGAAGCTCACCGGGATCCTCACGCTCGACAGCGCGCTGACGCTGCACATGCATGCGTTCTTCAACGCGCTCTGGCATCTGGCGCTCCCGGTGTTCGTGCTCGCTGCCGGTGTGTTCGGATTGATGACGCGGATCGTTCGGACGTCGCTGCTCGAGGTGGTCGGTGAGGACTACGTCCGCACCGCGGAGGCGAAGGGACTCTCACGCTCTCGCGTGCTCCGACGGCACGTGCTCCGCAACTCGCTCCTTCCGACCGTGACGGTGCTCGGACTGGAGTTCGGCCTGCTCGCGTCCGGCGTGTTCGTCGTGGAGGCGGTCTTCCAGTGGCCCGGCCTCGGCAACTACGCGTTCAACGCGATCCAGGCTTCCGACTACAACGCCATGCTCGGGGCGACGCTCGTGATCGCGATCGCGTACGTCGTGACCAACCTGATCGTGGACATCGGGTACCTCTACCTGGATCCGAGGATCCGGCTCACGTGATCGCCCCGGCCGAGATCGTCGTCGACGTGGCGCCCGCGAGCCGGCCGCGGAGGGCGCTGCACACGAGCAGGCGGTTCCTCGCCGCGTCGAAGCTGAACGTCCTCGGCGTCGCACTCGTCGCGCTCGTGATCTTCGTGGCCGTCTTCGGACGGGTGATCGCCCCGTACGACCCGAACAAGCTCGACCTGCTGGCGACACTACATGCCCCGTCGGCGGCGCACTGGTTCGGCACGGACAACCTGGGCCGGGACATCTTCAGTCGCGTGCTCGCCGGCGCGCGGATCTCGCTCGTGGTCGCGGTCATCATCTTGGGACTCTCCGTCACGTTCGGCACGCTGCTCGGGATCGTGTCAGGCCTGGTCGGCGGGTGGGTCGACGAGTTGATCATGCGCACCACGGACCTGTTCCTCGCGTTCCCGGCGTTCATCCTGGCAGCGGCGATCGCTGCGACGCTCGGTCCGAGCCTGTATCACACGGTGCTCGCGCTCGCGGTGGTGTTCTGGCCCTGGTACACACGCCTCACGCGCGGGCAAGTGCTGTCGCTCCGTGAGCGAGAATTCGTGTTGGCCGCGCGCGTCGCCGGAGCCGGGACCGCCTGGATCGTCTGGCGCCACCTCCTGCGCAACGTGCTGCCGATCGTGATCGTGCAGGTCTCCTTGGACGTGGGGTACGCGATGCTCGCGACCTCGGCGCTCTCCTTCCTCGGGCTCGGCGCGCAGCCGCCGACGCCGGAGTGGGGGGCGATCATCACGGAGGGCCGCAGCTACATGCAGTCCGCGTGGTGGTGGCCGACGTTCCCCGGGCTCGCGCTGATGCTCACGGTGCTCGGGTTCAACCTGCTGGGCGACGGGCTGCGTGACTGGATCGATCCGCGCCTGCGAGGGAGCCTCGGAGGGATCGAGGGTGAACGGTCCGTGATCGAGCCGTGAGCGAGCCGCTCCTGTCCGTGCGCGATCTGGTCGTCCGTTTCTCGACCGAGCGCGGCGCCGTGTACGCGGTGAACGGCGTGAGCTTCGACGTCGAGGCCGGCGGCGCGGTCGGGCTGGTCGGCGAGTCGGGCTCGGGCAAGAGCGTCACGAACCTCGCGATCATGCAGCTGCTGCCACGAGGCGGGCGGATCGTCTCGGGCGAGGTCTGGTTCGGCGGGCGCGACCTGACGAAGCTCTCGCAGAACGAGATGCGCCGGCTGCGGGGCAAGGAGCTCGCGATGGTCCTGCAGGATCCGCAGTCGAGCCTGAACCCGGTGATCACGATCGGCGAGCAGATCGAAGAAGCCGTCCGGGCGCACGAGACCGTGAGCCGTCAGGCAGCTCGCGCGCGCGCGATCGAGCTGCTCGCCTCGGTCGGGATCCCGCGGCCCGGCGAGCAACTCGACCGTTACCCGCATCAATTCAGCGGCGGGATGCGCCAGCGCGTGATGATCTCGATCGCGCTCGCGCTGCATCCGAAAGTGCTGATCGCCGACGAGCCGACGACCGCGCTCGACGTGACGGTGCAGGCCCAGGTCCTGGAGCTCCTGCGCGAGCTGACGGGCGAGCTCGGGACCGCCATCGTCCTGATCAGCCACGACCTCGGGATCATGGCGCGCATGACGCAGCGGATCAGCGTGATGTACGCGGGCTCGATCGTCGAGTCCGCGTCGACCGCAGGCCTGTTCGCCGAGCCTCAGCATCCATATACGGTCGGTCTGCTTCGCTCGATCCCACGGATCGGCGGCGAGGGGTCCCTGCGGCCGATCGAGGGCGCGCCACCGGACATGGATCGCGCGCCCATCGGGTGCTCGTTCGCGCCACGGTGCGCGTGGCGCGTGGATGCGTGCTGGGGCATCACGCCGCCGCTCGTCGCCGACGTCGATCCCTCGCACCGGCTCGCGTGTCACGACCCGGTGGCGACGGACGAGGTCGAGGCCGGGCGCCCGCTTCGCGACGGGTTCGTACCGGCGTCGCCGCCGACGCCCGTCCTGGACGGAACCGCGTGAGCGATCAGGAGCCGCTCCTTCGGCTGGACGATCTCCGCGTGCACTTCGCGGTGACGAAGGGCGTCGTGTCACGCCGGACCGTCGGGCACGTGCAGGCCGTCGACGGCGTGTCGCTCGACATCATCAGTGGCGAGACGCTGGGCCTCGTCGGGGAGTCCGGTAGCGGGAAGACGACGCTGGCTCGCGCGATCGTCGGCCTGTACCGGCCGACCGGTGGGTCGATCTCGTTCCAGGGGACGGACCTGGCGACGCTCACCGGGAGGGCGGGGAAGCGGACGCGCGCGCAGCTCCAGATGGTGTTCCAGGATCCGTTCGCCTCGCTCGATCCGCGATGCACGATCGCGACGAGCATCGAGGAGCCGCTGCGGATCAACAGGGCCGGGAGCCGGGGCGAGCGCAAGGAGCGCGTGCTGGAGCTGCTCGACGTCGTGGGGATCTCGCGACGGATGTCCGATCGGTACCCGCATGAGTTGTCGGGCGGCCAGCGACAGCGGGTCGGTCTGGCGCGCGCGCTCGCGCTCCGACCGTCGGTCGTCGTCGCGGACGAAGCCGTCAGCGCCCTGGACGTCTCGATCCAGGCTCAGATCATCAATCTCCTCGAGCGCCTGCAGGTCGAGTTCGGGCTGACGTACCTGTTCATCGGCCACGACCTGGCGGTCGTGCACCACATCAGCGATCGGATCGCGGTGATGTACCTGGGGCGGGTCGTGGAGCTCGCGCCGGCCGCCACCCTTTACCGCGAGCCTATGCACCCCTACACGGTGTCGCTGCTGTCGGCGAACCCGGTGCCCGACCCGGCCGTCGAGGCGCGCCGCGAGCGCATCGTGCTGCCGGGCGACCCGCCGAACCCGGCGGCGCCGCCGAGCGGTTGCCGCTTCCACACGCGCTGTTGGCTGCGAACGCAGCTCGGTACGCCGGAGCGGTGTGCGGTGGAGGACCCGGTCCTGCGGGAGCTGGCTCCCGGACGAACGGTCGCGTGCCATTTCGCGGAAGAGGCCGCCACGTCCGATGTGACGAAACGGGTCGTCGGCGTGGAGGGGGCCGTTGGCCCGTGAGCGTCGTCGAGAGGGGGCGGGAAACGGGCGGCGCACGCGGGCTTCCCACGCGCGAACGGATCCTCTACGAAGCGTCCAACCTGTTCGCTCAGCAGGGTTACCACGGAACGACGACGCGGGAGATCGCCGCTGCGGTCGGCATCCGCCAGCCGTCGCTCTTCTACCACTTCGCCTCGAAGCCCGCGATCGTCCAAGCGCTCTTGGATTCCGACCTCGATCGCGCGGTTCCATTCGTCGAGACGCTCGCGAACGACGAGGCGCCGGCGCCCGTGCGCCTGTACCGGTACCTCCGTCGCGACGTGGCCCACCTGACGTCCTCGCCGTACAACCTGACCGGCGTCTACACGGAGGAGGTCATGGGCGATCCCGAGTTCGAGCCGTGGGCTCGCAGGCGGACGGAGATCCACGACGCGGTCGAGCGGATCGTCCTGGACGGGATCGCGGCTGGGGCGTTCGTCGCTGTGTCCCCGGAGCTCGTTCGCGAGTCGATCGCAGGCATCCTCGTCCGCACGCTCACGATCTACAGCGGCGGCCGCCGTCGGGTCCCGACGGACCTCGGCGACCAGATCGCATCGCTCGTCCTGCGCGGGCTCCTCGTCGACCCCTCGCTTCTGGCGGACGTCCGCAAGGAAGCGATCCAGGGCTGACTCAGCGCCGCAGCAACACGCCGAACCGCGCGAACCGCGCGAGCTTCACGCCGGGGCCTTCGTCGGGCCGATCCTCCAAGGGGACATCGCCGGCGACGATGGCGGACAACCCCGCGGCGACCTCCGTGAGGAACGCACCGACCTCCGCATATCGGCTGAAGTGCGCGACGTAGACGAACGCGACGGCGTCGGCCAGCTCGGCGACACGCTCGGTCGATCGCGCGAAGGCGCTCACGTCCGAGTCGGGCAGATGCGCGTAGATCGGGCCGGTGTTGTAGGTGTCTCCCCCGAAGAGCAGGCCGTTGCGCTCATCGAACAAGCAGATCGAATCGGGCGTATGGCCTGGCGTGTGCAGGACCCGGAGCGTCCGTCCGCCCAGGTCGAGCTCGTCGCCGTCGCGTAGGAGCCGGGTGGGGATCGTCGGCGCGATCGTCCATGTCGCGAGATCGAGATCGGCTGGGAGCGGTCTGGGTGTCGTCTCTTCCGCGAGGAACCCGAAGAACTCCTCGTCCGTGGTCCGGAACTCACCGAACCGCGCGAGCATCCTTTGCGCGTAGGTGGCGTAGCGTTCCAACGTTCCCGGGTCCGGCCCGCGTCGGAGCTTCTCAGCGCCCAGCTCGTGGATGGCGATGTCCGCGAAGCCGTCGTTCCCGCCCACGTGGTCCCAGTGGTAGTGCGTATTGACGACCACGACATCGAGATCGGTGAGGGCGGCGACCTCTCGATGCATCTCACCGATCCCGAGCCCGGTATCGATCAGGACGGCGCGGTCCCGGCCGGTCACCAAGAAGCAGTTCACGTGCGGCGGTGCGGCCACGAGCCACACACCGGCCTGGTGCTCCCGCGTCGCGAACCACGAGCTCGCCATCATGGGAGCGGGAGTATCCTCGCGGAGCTTCCGGCAGTCAACGGTGACCGATCGCCTCCTAGACTCGGGCTCGCCCCATGAGCGCCGAACCCACCATGTCCGTTGAAGGTCGCCCGCCGCCGTGGCGGGTGGTGTTCAGCGGCCGCAGAGGACGGCTGACGACGGGCCTGCTGCTCCTCGAGGCCATCGTCGCGATCCAGGCGCTCGTCGTCGCGACCATCATGCCGGACATCCGGCATGACCTCGGCATGGTTGCGCTCTACGGGCTTGCGTTCACGGCCCCGAGCTTGGCCACCATCGCTGCTATCCCGATCGCGGGCCGCGCGCTCGACCGCGTCGGCGCGCGACCGGTGCTCCTGCTTTCGCTCGGTCTCTTCGCGTCAGGGTTGCTCGTCGCGGGCACGGCGCCGGTGATGCCGATCCTGCTGGTGGGCCAGTTCCTGGTCGGTGCCGGCGGGGGCGGGCTGTATGCGATGTCACTCGGGACAGTGGCGAAGTCGTATCCGGACGACATCCGTCCGCGCGTCCTCGCGTTGCTCGCCACGATGTGGATCCTCCCGGGTCTGATCGGACCGCCGTTCGGCGCCCTCGTGGCGTCGACCGTCGGGTGGCGATGGGCCTTCTTGGCGCCGATCCCCGTCATGACGCTCGGCTGGTTCCTGATCGCCCCCGCTCTCGAGCTCGTGCCGCCGCCGGACAAGGAGCCGACCCCACTGGCCGTTCGATGGCCGCTTCAGCTGATGGTTGGGGCTGGTATCGCGCTCACATCGCTCACGGTCGTCCGATGGTGGGCCCTCGGGACCTTCCTCGCCGGTATCGCGATCGCGTCGCCGGCGCTCCGCAAGATCGTCCCACGGGGGACGCTGCGCGCCGCCAGGGGGATCCCGGCAGCGGGCATGTCCGCGTTCCTCCTGTCGGTGGGATTCCTCTCGCTCGACGCGTTCCTCACCCTCATGCTCACCGATGTGCGCGGCCTCACGCTCGCTGAGGCGAGCCTGGCCATCACTGGGGCGACCGTCGCTTGGGCGGCGGGCAGCCTTTGGCAGTCTGGCCGCGCCGGTCGGATCTCCTTGCCCCGGCTGGCGCTCGCGGGCACGTTGCTCGTCATAGTGGGAGGCGCCGCGGTCGCGAGCGCGCTCTGGCCGAACGTCCCGTTGGCCGTCGCCTTCGTCGGCTGGCTCACGGTGGGGGTCGGCATGGGGATCACGTTCCCCACCATCCCGCTCGCCGCGATGCGGCAAGCCGGCGTGGGTGAGGAATCGAGCGAGCTGTCTTCCGTCTTGCTGATGGATGTGCTCGGCGTCGCGGTCGGGGCAGGGCTCGGTGGAGGTGCGGTCGCCCTCTCCCAGGCCTTCGGTGCTTCGCTCGCCTCGGGGATCGGTGGGTCGTTCGCCATCGGTCTTCGTGGCGCTCATCCTTCTCGCTGTGACGAGCAGGCGGATCGCCTGACACCTGCGGACGCCCCGGGACACCGGCTGGTTGACGGCCCCGCGGTGGATTCGGCCGCGTCACGTTCCAACCCACGGTCGGCGGTAACCGAGTGTCGCATCGCCCAGGTGAGGGCTTGGTTGACCGTGTGTCGTACAGGGAGTTCGGCAAGGTCACCGACGACGCGCGCTTCGGCTCTGCCTCCAGATGTTTGCTAGCGACCAGATCTTCCGTCGTGCCGTTGGCTACCTAGCCCTTTCTCCAGTGGCCGCAACCCAGGCTATTCCTCGGCTGAGACAGCAAGCCTGGACTCGTGTTGGAATCAGGTCCCACCATCCGTTGAAGGGGACCGTCATGACCACACCGCGCTTCACCGCGAAGACCCTGTTGTCGCAGTCGCTGATCACCGGGATCGCCCTTTCACCGGACGGTGCCACGCTCGTCTACAGCCGGAAGACGACCGAGGAGGGGAAGTACCGTAGCCGGCTCTGGCGAGTCGCGGTGGATGGCGGCCGCGCCGAGCAGCTGACGCACGCCGACGCGATGGAGGGCGGACCGCGGATGTCCCCCGACGGTCGCTCGCTCCTGTTCGTTTCCAACCGGAAGGACGAAAAGGTCGCGCAGCTTTGGATCATGCCGTTTGCCGGTGGCGAACCGCGCATGATCCCTGGCTTCCCCGACGGCGTCTCCTCCGCCGAGTGGTCGCCAGACGGCAAGCGCCTGTTGGCCCTTGCCCCGGGTGGCGTCCAGCGCTACATCGTGGGGAAGAAGGACGATCCGACGGCTCGTGTGGTGAACGACGTGTTCTGGCGTCTGGACGGTGAAGGCGTCCTTGACCAGGTCGACGCCGTGTGGATCGCGAAGTCGAACGGTATCGGGAAGCCGACGCGGCTCACCGAGCCCGACATCCCCGTGCTCCAAGCGATCTGGTCACCTGATGGGAGGCGGATCGCGTTCACAGCCGACCGCGGTCCCGACCGAACGACGCTTCCGCTAGAGCAGGCGTGGTCGATCCCCGCCGATGGGGGCAGACCCAGGCCGCTCGTCGACTTCGACGGCACGGTGGTATCGATCGCCTGGGGACACGGCGGCATCGCGTTCGCCGCGTTCCCTCCGGGGCTTCCGACGTGGCAGAACGTTCAACTCCGGGTCGCTGACGGCCGAACAACACGCCGACTCGGCGCGGACCTCGACCGTCCCGCCATGACCTACGGGTTCAGCGAGCTTGTCGGTGGAGGCTATGAGTCGCCGATCGTTTGGCTTGACGACGAACACCTCGCGACCATCGTCACCGACCGTGGCATCGCGGCGCCGTGGCGATTCAGCCTGGATGGCTCGGTCGATCGGCTCATCGATGAGCCTGTCACGTGCACTGCGCTCGTCGCCGAGGCGGGTCGGCTCGTCACGATCGCCTCGGTGGACGGCGCCGCTGCTGAAGCCTATGAAGTCGAGGGAGGCCGGCTTCGGCCGATCACGCGGAACAACGCGAAATGGTTCGCGCCGTTCCACCGGCCGTCGGAACCCGTCCGGGTGCCGCCGGCCGCCGGGAAGCCTGCGGTCCACGGATGGCTCCTGCGGGCTCGGGGCTCTCGCGGCGCTCGCCCGCTCGTATTCCACATCCACGGGGGTCCGTACAGCGCCGTCGGACCGACTCCGATGATGGAGGACATCGCGCTCGCCGACGCCGGGTTCCATGTGATGCGGCTGAACGCGCGCGGCTCCGTAAGCTACGGCGAGGAGCACGCGCGTGTGCTCCACGGGGTTTGGGGCGACCCCGATTCGCAGGACCTGCTCCGGACGATCGATTGGGCCGTGCGGACCGGCATCGCGGACCGTGATCAGATCGGGATCTCTGGCCTTTCCTACGGCGGCTACATGGTGCACTGGCTCCTGGCCAACTTCCCCGGCAGGTTCAAGGCAGCCGTCAGCGAGAACCCCCTTTCCGACATGGTGGCAGACCTCGGCGCGTCGGACTCCGCCGCCTACATCGACGGAGGCGTCGGCCTGGGCTCTTTCCCCGACAAGGCCGACAACTGGCACGCGCGGTCATCGATCTACCGGATCCATCGGAACCATGCGCCGCTGCTGTTGCTTCAGGCCGACGACGACCTTCGATGCCCGCCGGTCCACTCGGAGATCCCATATTCAATCCTGAAGATGCGCGGCCGAACGGTCGAGATGGTGCGCTACCCCGGGGAGTCACACGTAATGCTCCTGAAGGGGCGGCCCGACCGGCGTGTCGACCGAATCGAGCGGATCGTGGGGTGGTTCGAGAAGTACCTTCGTTGACCGAGAAGCTCCGCGACCCGGCAAGCATCACCAACACTTCGCCCTAGGTTCCCTTCTGGGCTCGGAGAACCGCCCTGATCATACGGCGTGCCTTCCTGCAAGACCGCTTTGCTGCCGGTTCCGCGGTTCGTCCGGGACCCTTGTCGTGGACGCGCAAGGACGAACATCAGACGAAGCCGGGTGTAGGAGAGTCGCGCGGTCAGGCCAGCTGACGCGGACCCCGAAACGCCGGGCCCAACGGTGGCTGGCGTAGGAAACAGGGCGCCCCACAATCGATGGTGAGGCTGACCAGGTCAGATGTGTCTTCACGGACGCTGGATACGAGCCCTAGACTCGGCGGGTGCTTCTCTGTTGGACCTGCGGCAAGGAGAACCCGGACGGGTTCGCGTTCTGTGGCTATTGCGCGGCGCCGCTCGCCGGGGAGCGGACATTACCTGCGCTCGAGGAGCGGAAGATCGTCTCCGTCCTGTTTTGTGACCTGGTCGGCTTCACCGCAGCCTCCGAAGATCAGGACCCCGAGGACGTGCGCGCCCGCATCCGTCCTTACCACGTCCGCCTTCGCCAGGAGATCGAGCGCTATGGCGGGACCGTCGAGAAGTTCGTCGGCGACGCCGTCATGGCGGCGTTCGGCGCTCCTGCGGCACATGAGGACGACGCGGAGCGGGCGGTCCGGGCAGGGCTGAGGATCCTCGAGGCTATGTCGGAGCTGAACGAGGCCGATCCCCATCTCGATCTGCGCGTGCGCGTTGGGATCAACACGGGCGAGGCTGTCGTGGTGCTCGGGGCCCGCCCCGAGCAGGGCGAAGGCATGGTGACCGGCGACGTCGTCAACACCGCCGCTCGCATCCAGGGCGCTGCGCCGGTGAACGGCGTAGCGGTCGCCGAGCAGACCTACCGAGCGACGAGTCGCCTCTTCGAGTATGAGCCTTTGCCGCCGGCGTCCGTGAAGGGCAAGTCGGAGCCCATCGCCCTCTGGCGAGCGAAGACTGCCCGTGCCCGTCTCGGTGCCGACGTCACTCGGGAGTTCAAGACCCCCCTCGTCGGCCGCGAGCTCGAGAAGTCGCTGCTGATCGGGACGTTCGAACGGGCGGCGCAGCAGCGCTCCTTGCAGCTGGTGTCCGTCGTCGGGGAGCCAGGCGTTGGCAAGAGCCGGCTCGTCGCAGAACTCGCCGCGTACCTTGACGCGAAGCCCAGCCTCACTCGCTGGAAGCAGGGACGATGTCTTCCCTACGGCGAGGGGATCACCTTCTGGGCGCTGGGCGAGATCGTCAAGGCGGAGGCAGGCATCCTCGAGTCCGACTCGGCTGAGGTCGCCGCCGCGAAGCTCGAGGCAACGGTCTCACCCGAGGAGCCCGGGCGACCGTGGCTGCTGCAGCGGCTGGCGCCGCTGGTCGGGGTCGAGGCGGCTTCGCCGGCCGAGCGGCAGGAGTTATTCACTGCTTGGCGGCGCTTCCTCGAGGGTCTGGCTGTCTCGCGGCCGAGCGTGCTCGTGTTCGAGGATCTGCATTGGGCGGATGAGGCGCTGCTCGCGTTCCTGGAGTACCTAGCCGAATGGTCGCAGGGGGTGCCGCTGCTGGTCCTTTGCGCGGCACGGCCCGAGCTCTACGAGCGTCGGCCTGGCTGGGGCGCCGGGCAGCGCAACGCCCACACGATCAACCTCTCGCCACTTTCGGATCAGGAGACGGCCGAGCTCGTCTCCCACCTCGTCACCACCACCGTGCTCAGCCCAGAGTTGGAGCGGGCGATCCTCGAGCGAGCGGAGGGCAACCCGCTCTACGCGGAGGAGTTCGTCCGCCTGCTCGCAGATCGCGGTTTCGAGTTGGAAAGGGACGCGGCTGCGCAGTCAGCCCTGCCCGAGAGCGTGCAGGCCCTGATCGCCGCCCGCCTTGACACGCTCTCGCCCGAGCGGAAGGGCATCCTCCAGGACGCCGCCGTCATCGGGAAGGTGTTCTGGATGGGCGCCCTGGCCGAGATCGGCGGTTACGAACTGAGCGAGCTCGAGCAAGCTCTGCACGAACTTGCCCGCAAGGAGCTTGTCCGCCCCGCACGAACGAGCTCGATGGAAGGCGAGAGCGAGTACTCCTTCTGGCACCTGCTCGTGCGCGACGTTGCCTACAGCCAGATCCCGCGGGTGGAGCGCGCGCGTCGCCATCGTTCTGCCGCCACCTGGATCGAGCGCAAGGCAGGCGAACGAGTCGAGGATCTGGCCGAGGTGCTGGCCCACCACTACCTGCAGGCGCTTGACCTCGCCGAGGCCGTTGGCGACACGAATCAGGCCGAGGAGCTTGCGCCACCGGCTCGCCGCTTCCTGGCGCTCGCCGGCGAGCGGGCGCTCGGACTCGATACCGCCCAGGCCGAGGCGCGGCTTGCCCGAGCGTTGGAGCTCTGCCCGGCCGCTGACCCTGAGCGGTCCGAGCTTCTTGTCCGCTGGGCGGACGCCGCCTTCCAGGCCGGCCGACCGCGTGAAGCGGCCGATGCGCTCGAGGAAGCACTCGTCTCCCTCCGAGCCCGAAGCGCACCGGAAGCCGCGGCACGGGCCCTCCAGCTCCGCTCGCGCGTCGCCTTGCGTCTCGGCGACGGCCGGCACGTCGAGCTGGCTGCCGAAGCGGTCGAGCTGCTCGAGCGGGAGCCGCCCGGCCCGGCGCTCGTTGCCGCATGCGCACAGCTCGCAAACGCCTACGCCATCGCCGGCGCCTACGCGGAGGCCATCGCCGCAGCGGACCGTTCGCGTGCGCTCGCCGAGACGCTCGGCCTACCTGAACCGGCACGCGCGCTCGGCTACCGTGGGTTCGCTCGCTTCTACCTCGGCCATAAGGACGGCCTCGCCGAGATGGAGCGGGCACTCGCGCAGCTTCTCGAACGGGGGGCAGGCCGAGATGCCGCCGCCCTGCAGAACAACCTCGCCCTTGCCAGCTATCAGCTCCATGGGCCCGCCCGTGCGCTCACCGCTTTCGAGCGGGGGATCGGCTTCTGCGAGCAACGCGGTCTCGCCGAGGTGGGGGCGGCGCTCGAGGCCAACTGCTCCGAATTGCTCGCGGAGCTTGGTCGCCCTCAGGAGGCCCTCGAACGCGCTGCTCGGCTCATCCCCGCCGCCGAAGCGAGCGGCTTCACACACTTTCTGATCGAGCTGCGCTCGGTCGAGCTTGCGACCCGCCTCGCTCGCAGCGACCGCGACGTAGCCCCTGCCACGGCCGACTGGCTGGTCGAGGCTGCTCGAGCAAGCGGCGCCGCGGATCTCGTCGTGATCGCCCTCGCAGCAGCGGCCGGCGCCGCGGTTGCCAACGGCTCGCTTGGGCAGGCGTCCGCTCTGCTCGCTGAGCTCGAGCAGGCGGCGGGCGCGCGCGAGACGACCTACTACCCGAGGCAACTGGCCACGATGCTTCGAACCGCGCTTGCCGCGGGCGACCCCGCGCTCGCCAAGCGACTCGCCGACGGGATCGAGCCGCGGTATCCGCTCGACGAGCACGCTCTCTCGGCCGCCCATGCCCAGCTCGCCGAAGCCGCCGGCAACCACGCCGTCGCGGCAACGCTCTACGCCGAAGCGTCCGCACGCTGGCTGGAGTTCGGGAACGTCCCCGAGCGCGCCTACGCACTCTTGGGCCAGGGCCGCTGCCTGCTAGCTCTCGGTCGACGTGCAGCCGAGCAACCGCTCCGTGAGGCCCGAGACCTGTTTGCGGCGATGGGTTACGCATCTGCCCTCGCCGAGACGGACGTGTGGCTCGAGCAAACGGCGGCCGCGCCAGCCTCGTAAGCCCAGTTCTCGGCCGCGAGCACTGGTGTGTGAGACTCGATGCTTCAACCGCTTGTCGTCCGCAAGCGAGAATCAGAGCCGCGGCCGGCGGTAACCGCGTGTTGGGAGACTCGGCGATTCGCTCGATCGTTCGGGCAATCGACGTGAGCCGCGACGCCGATAGACCGTATGTCACCCTCGCCCGCCGCCGGGATTAGAGGGGCAGCGGGCAATCTGTACACACCACAAGCATGATCACGGCACCGGTCGCGGGATCGAAGCGCACCCAGGATCCTTGTCCCGCCTGATTCAGCGCTAGCACGAACCACCTGCCTGCGGGAAGTCCATGGAACGTGAAAGCCCCAGCGCTATTCGTTGTCGTTGTCGCCACCGGTCTCGGAGGGTTCTGCAGAACCGGTCCTCCGCTGGAGACGGCTTGGCGATAGACGGCGACCGCAGCATTCGCGAGTGGGGTCCGGTGGTTGTTCTGGCTCGAATGGCCGATCACGACGCCGGAGAGCACACCGGGTGAAGGGCTCGGGAGCGAAAGCCCAGAGGAGCACGAGCCAAGGATCATGCCCAACACGAGGAACAGCACCATCTTCCGCACGAGCATTCGACTCCGAGGACCCGCGCCGGGGTTCCCTCGGAGACCGTCGCGGGTACATGACCGCGGCCTCCAGACGTGGAGCTGACGGCCGGTCGAACTACGAGGACGTGGCGACCCGTTCCGCTGCTCGCGAACATTCGATCTCGCGCTGAAGGGACGCATCCGCGGCGAACCGTTCGGCCACGCGGACGACCTCGTCGCCGATCGTCTTCAGCTGCGACCCGACCACTTTGGTCCTGGATGCGGCCCTCTTGATCGAAGACCCGGGCCGCCGACGCAAGGGGGACGACGTACGGGACAGCCCATGCGCGAAGTGCTCGGACCGCGAACTCCATGGAGGGATCACTGCGCCTGACGTCTGATCCCCGGCGCCGTCTGACCGTGTGTCCACAAGAACGGCCGCCCCAGCTCCCGCGAGTGACGATCTCGGACCACGGGCTCCGGTAGGGTCCGCAGATGGGCGATATCGACCGCTTCTTCGCGTTCGAAGCGCATCGTCACTCGCTGCTCAGCACCCGCGCGGAGCCATTCGAGGGCGGCGTCGCGTACTTCGACGACGAGTATCCGGAGCGGTACGTGTCCAACTTCCTCCGAGTCGTCCGCGACGAGGGAACGCTCACCGGCGATCGACTCGCGTCGTTGGCGGACGACATCTTGGGTGGCGAAGGGCTCTCGCACCGCCTCGTGACGGTCCTGGGCGAGCGCGGCGAGCGACTGGCGCCGTCGTTCCGCGAGCGCGGGTATGAGGTCGGGAGGATCGTCGCGATGGCGCTTCGCCGGCCCCCCGATCGTCCCGCCGCCCTGTTGACCGAGGAGCGTTCGTTCGACGAGGTCCGCCCGCTCATGGAGGAGATCTACCGAAGGGAGCTGCCTCTGGCACCGGGAACCGCGGAACGTTTCGTCGAGCAGCACGCGGGGTGGGACCACATCCTCGGCACACGGCGGTTCGCCGCGCGGATCGACGGCACGCTCGCTGGGCAATGTGAGCTGTACGTGAACGGCGCTGACGCGCAGATCGAGTACGTCGACACGCTCGAGGAGTACCGCGGGCGTGGGGTCGCAGCGCGCCGTCGTGCTCGCGGCCGCCGATGCGGCGCGCCGCGCCGGGGCCGATCGGGTATTCATCGCCGCCGACGAGGACGACGGGCCGAAGCCCCTCTACGAACGCTTCGGGTTCGACCCGATCGGCCGCGAGTGGGAGTTCACGCGTTACCCCTAGGCGCTCCAGAAGGCGTCGGCGGCCGCCTGGTCGAACGGTGTGATCCAGACTTCTTTCGCCTTGCCGTCCTCGACGTGGAACACGAACACCTGCGCCAAGGTGGCCGTGTTGCCACGGCGCGTCACCGTCGCGCTCACGAGCGCGATGGTGTGGTCGTCGTCGGCGACGATCGCGTGGATCTCCTGGCTGAAGGCGTCTGCCTCCTGAGGGATCAGCGCGAAGTTCCCGAAGACCGCCTGCTTGCCGACGAAGTCGCCCGCGAGGACTCCAGCGCCCGAGGCATGCCATACCACGTCGTCGGCCATGATCGCATCGAGCGTCGCCATGTCTCCGGCGTCGAACGCCTCGAAGCCTTTCCGAACCAGGTCCGCATTCGGATGTGCCATCGGTGCCCTCCCGTTCCCTCGGTATCCCGAACTGCTCTCGGGCGAGCGTACCTCGCGAACCTATTCCCCGCGTCGACAGGCATCCCCCGCGCGACAGCGTCGACGTCCGTATGAACTGACTCTCGCAAGCGAGGGGTGTCATACCGAGCGATCCCGCCCGTGGCTTCTGCCGACCCCGTCTGGGATACGTGATGATCACTGGAACCTCGACGGAGCGGGTTCGGAGCGGGCTCGGCTATCAGGCGCACTGCCGCATCGACCGATGACATCACGAGCGGGTACTCCGAGCCTTCCGAAGGAGGAACAGCCGTGCCCATGAACTGCCCTCACCGCGCGACGCCGCTCACTCTGCCGTACGGCGGCCGGATCATCGGTTCCGGGTGCTTCGAGCGAACGCCGGACGATGTCGTGCCCGACTTCGGGCTGTACGCGTACGACGGCTGGCGGCCGACGTGGCCGGCCGCGTTCATCGAGTGGACCGACTTCGGACTGCCGGCGGACTCGGCGGAGGCGAAACGGCTGATCGTCGACGCGTTCGACCGCGCCAAGAGCGGCGAACTGGTCGAAGTGGGATGTCACGCCGGCAACGGCCGGACCGGTTGCATCATCGCTTGCATGGTCATCCTCGCCGGCATCGCGCCGAGCGAGGCCGTCGAGTGGACGAGGCAGCACTACTGCTGGCACGCGATCGACACGAGCGAACAGGAGCGTTGGGTCGAGGCGTTCGCGCCGGGAAGCTAGGCGACCGAGCACTGCGACCAAGAGCGGAGTGCTCGCGGTCGACGCTGATCGGTCAACTCGAGCCTTCGGCTCGTCGCGCCCCGACCGCCAGCGCCACATACGTCAAGTCCGAGCGGGTCTGCGCCAGGTCGGCGCGCACCTCCCCAACGTGGGAATCGACGAGCGCGATGTCGTGTTTCAACTCCGTGCGCAGGCCGTCGATCGCGTGCTCCATCGCCTCGAACCGCTTCAGGCCGATGGTTCCCGCGATGAGCGTCACGCCGATCAGCAACGCGGCGTTCACGAGTGTTTGAGCCAACCCCGCCGGCATGGTGCCTCCTCTGTCTGTGGGGAGGAGTCCGAACGAAGCCTAGCTCACGACACCGACAACCAGATCATGGCTGATCCTTCCCACGCTCCTCCTCCTCTCGCTGCATCTGGATCCGGCGTCGGCTGGTCAGGTTCCGCTTGTAGTGGAGCCGCTTCGCGCTGGACGCGTCGAACGTGCCCTCCTCCAGGAACGGCAGGTCCTCCTCGATGTCGGCAGCCAGGCGCGTGAGCTCCTCGGCGTTCGGCGAGCCGGCGGCGTGCGACCGGAGCTCGTCGGCCGCCTCGCGGAGCACGGTCTTCGCGCCCTCGAAGTCACCCTGCTGCGCGCGACCCCGCGCGTCGCGCTGGGCCTTCGCCGACCGCAGGATCACGACCTCCTCGCTCACCTCGGTGTCCAGGCCGGCCGCGGCCGCCTCGTCGGACGAGACCAGGTTCACGTTCAGCGGGATCCGGGTCTCGTGCTGCTCGATCTGCTCGCCGATCGAGACGTAGCGCAGCACGACCTCGCCGATCGTGGCGGGGCCGAGCGTCGGGAGCGACGGCACGTGCAGCGCGAACACGACGCGCCGGGTCTCGCCGCCGTACGCGTCGCCCAGCTGCGTCTGGACGCCGCCGTCCACCTGGACGCACGGGAACTCGTTCAGGACGCCGAGCACCTGCACGTGCTCCGAGCCCCGCACCTCGACGCTCACGTTCTGCGCCACCAGCGAGACCAGGTCCTCAGAACTCCTTCGCGAAGATGCCGGGCGCGTCGTCGGGCGAGGCGGCGTGGTGCGCGTTGCCGCCCGTCGCCATCGCGGTCAGGAGCTCCTCGTCGAAGTCGTCGCCGAAGCCGATCGTGGTGGTGCCGACGCGCTGGTCGATGCACGGCGCCGTCGGCGAGCGAGACCAACGAGGGCGCGTCCGTGACGCCGACGTTCGCCAGGCCGTCGGTCAGCAGCAGGATCTTGCGGATCGCGCCGCGCTCGTCGGCGGCGCCCAGGACCTCGAACCCCTTCATCCAGCCGCCCGAAAGGTTCGTCTGTCCGCCAGGGGCGATCGACGCGATCGCGGGAGCGAGCGTCGACGTCGGGTTCGCGAGCGGCGCCACCAGCCGGACCTGGTCGTCGTACGTGACCAGCGCGATCCGGTCGGTGGGAGCCAGCCGGCGGGCGAGGAACGCGGCGCACTCCTTCGTGACGTCGAGCTTGCGCCCCGCCATCGAGCCGGAGCGGTCGATCACGAGCGCCAGGTCGAGCGGCGTGCGCGTGCCGGCGCCGGGCGCGGCCGGGCTCGTGATCTCGAGCATGCAGTGGACGTCGTGCTCGGACTCCACGGCGAGCAGGGCGTGTTCGAAGCGAGCGGAGAGATGCATCGGGGGCCTCCTAGCGTTCGGGGGAAGACGCTTCGAGGCCGAGTGTGAGCTGGGCTACTGACACGAACGGATGTTCGAATCGCTATCGTGGCTAGCGATGTACGAGACCGCTTCATAGCTCCGGTTAATCATTGTATCCGGGCCCCTCTGGCAAGGACGCTGGCTCTCGTCAGTCAACCTTGCGATGTCGGGTGTCAACTGTCCCGCTGCTGGCGCGAGTTGGGATCAGTCGACATGAGGGCGAAAATTCTCCGATACGGCTGATCTAAGCCTGCTCCCGGTGAGTCGCGGCGTCTTCACCGACAGCGCTTGGCTTAGCCAACGCCGCGGACACACCAAACTCGAAGAAGCCTGCCAGGTACTGGATGCCGGTGGCTTGAACTTGCTGCGGCAACACAAAGGAGACGGTCATGGCCACGATACATCCTCGCCATACTTACTGCTATTTTTCTTGTCCTTCCCACCTTAGAATCTCGCAGGTGGGCGTGGAGATCGGGCCTGGAGGTGTCTATGTCGGCCCCGGTCGCCATTACGATGATGGCTATCGAGGTGATCACTACGGCGGAGGAGCACGGTGCAGAGAACTGCGGCAAGCCTGCCTCCACAAAGAAGAGCTGGGCGAGCAAGGGATGGGCGAATGCCGCAGGTATCGCGAACTCTGCCGGTAAACTCGTCTATCCTCAACTACTCGCGCGTTAACGCGGGCTTCATCATGTGCAACTTAAGTCCCCTCCGCTTCAAGGACGTGTGGCGGACCAGCGTCGTGCGCTGATTGCCTGAGCTGATTGGGAGGCCGGCAGCGGGCAGGGCCTACGATACGGCGCGCGCACGCGCCGAGAAGGATGCCCGCGCGAGCGTCCATCGGTTAGATTTGAATTCGTAAATCAACCTCAAGACAGGCCAGGCGCTCGGCTTGGATGTGCCGCCGACCCTGCTTACGCTGGCCGACGAGGTGATGAGCAGGCTTTATCGAGATTTTGAAAGCCGGTAGGGGGCCTTGAAGTCCGTGCGCTGGCAAACACAGCGGCCTTCCAACAATCACGCCGCGAGCGCAAAAAGGATGAGCGTTGGGCTTTCGAGCGCAACCTGTGGGACGGCAATTCATACCGGCCGCTCCAGCGTGAACAGACGCACGATAACGGCCATAAGGAGGACATGGCGCGGGGGTCGCGGCAGTGGCCAAAGCGCTTTGCAGCGGATGAAGCCAAAGACTGCTATAGCGTTACTCTCGCTGCAGGCTATCTTTCACTTGAACTCGCTCAGTGATCCAGGACATTGATGAGCGTTTGGAGAAGCGACTGGGGCGCCTGCACGCGCGATTGCGCCTCGGGATCGAAGCTGATCATGAAGCCCATGTTTTTGGGCAAGGCATAAACTATTTTCATATTGAGAACCTGCCTCCATCCCATGTTGCCATTCGCTTATGCATCAAGCTTGCGGGTGTTTATGGACGCGGGCACAGGAACGCCGCACAGATCGAACTGAGGCGACACGATGTGACATCATCGCGTATTCCAAAGGCATTTGACGGTTTTACAATTCTCCAATTAAGCGACCTTCACGTTGAAATGAGTGAAGGCGCCATGATGCGACTGGCCGCTATGCTGCCGGATATCGATTATGATCTCTGCGTTCTCACGGGTGACTACAGAGCGCAGACGTTCGGGTCTTACGAGACCGCACTATACGTGTATTCGTTCGTACGTATTGCTCAAGTGCGGTCTCGTAGACCCGAACGTATACGCTATGATCACCGTAAACGCAGAGATCATAATCGATATCCGGCAGCATAGCGGCCAGTCGCATCATGGCGCCTTCACTCATTTCAACGTGAAGGTCGCTTAATTGGAGAATTGTAAAACCGTCAAATGCCTTTGGAATACGCGATGATGTCACATCGTGTCGCCTCAGTTCGATCTGTGCGGCGTTCCTGTGCCCGCGTCCATAAACACCCGCAACCTTGAGGCATAAGCGAATGGCAACATGGGGTGGAGGCTTATCAATATAGAAATCGTTTATGCCTTGCCCAAAAACATGGGCTTCATGATCAGCTTCGATCCCGAGGCGCAATCGCGCGTGCAGGCGCCCCAGTCGCTTCTCCAAACGCTCATCAATGTCCTGGATCACAGGCAGCTCCAAGTGAAAGATAGCCTGCAGCGAGAGTAACGCTATAGCAGTCTTTGGCTTCATTCGCTGCAAAGCGCTTTGGCCACTGCCGCGACCCCCGCGCCATGTCCTCCTTATGGCCGTTATCGTGCGTCTGTTGACGCTGAGCAGCCAGTATGAATCCCATCCACAGGTTGCGCTCGAAAGCCCAACGCTCATCCTTTTTGCGCTCGCGGCGTGATTGTTGGAAGGCCGCTGTGTTTGCCAGCGCACGGACTTCAAGGCCCCCTACCGGCTTTCAAAATCTCGATAAAGCCTGCTCTATCACCTCGTCGGCCAGCGTAAGCAGGGTCGGCGGCACATCCAAGCCGAGCGCCTGGCCTGTCTTGAGGTTAAATTCACGAATTCAAATCTAACCGATGCCTGTGCCGGCAGTTTCTCGGCGCGTGCGCGCGCCGTATCGTCAGGCCCTGCCCGCTGCCGGCCTCCCAATCGCTCGGCGATCGGCGCCGACGCTGGTCCGCCACACGTCCTTGAAGCGGAGGGGACTCAAGTTGCACATGATGAAGCCCCGCGTCAACGCGCGAGTAGTTGAGGATAGACGAGTACCGGCAGAGTTCGCGATACCTGCGGCAATTCCCATCCCTTGCTCGCCCAGCTTTTCTTGTGAGCGCAAGGCTTGCCGCAGTTCTCTGCACCGTGCTCCTCCGCCGTAGTGATCACCTCGATAGCCATCATCGTAATGGCGATACCGGGGCCCGACATAGACACCTCCAGGCCCGATCTCCACGCCCACCTGCGAGAATGCTAAAGTGGGAAGGACAAAGAAAATAGCAGTAAGTATGGCGAGGACGTACGCGCGCATGACCGTCTCCTTTGTGTTGCCGCAGCAAGTTCAAGCCACCGGCATCCAGTACCTGGCAGGCTAGCTCGAGTTTGGTGTGTCCGCGGCGTTGGCTAAGCCAAGCGCTGTCGGTGAAGACGCCGCGCTCACCGGAGCAGGCTTCGAGACGGCCGTATGTCGCGGGAAGCTTGGCCCGATGTCGACTGATCCCAACTCGCGCCAGCAGCGGGACAGTTGATCCGACATCGCAAGGTTGACTGACGAGAGCCAGCGTCCTTGCCGAGGGGCCCGGATACAATGATTAACCGGCGGTTATGAAGCGGTCTCGTACATCGCTAGCCACGATAGCGA
>CAVRSI010000049.1:0-15295 GCA_963723855.1 uncultured Actinomycetes bacterium
TGCCGGGCGTCGTCATCCCCCAACCTGTGCGCGATCGCCTGCGATCCGCCGGAGGGGACGCGTGGCGCGAAGGCCTCGCGATGGCCGTGGAGCTGATCGAGGGATTGCGCGCGGACGGCGTGGCGGGGATCTACCAGATGCCGCAGTTCGGCCGGTTCGACCGGGCGGCGGAGGTGGTCGAGGCGATCCGGTCGCCGATCGGCGGCCGGACCGAGCCTCGAGGCCCAGGCGGATGACGGAGCTCCATCTGGCGCAGGTGAACGTCGCCCGGCTGGCCGCGCCGCTGGATTCGCCGCAGCTCGCCGACTTCGTGGCGAACCTCGAGCCCGTCAACGCGATCGCCGACATGAGTCCGGGATTCGTGTGGCGCTTGCAAACCGAGACCGGCGACGCGACGGCGCTGCGTATCTTCGACGACGACCGGATCATCGTGAACATGTCCGTGTGGGATTCGCTCGAGGCGCTCCGGGACTACGTCTATCGCTCGGCCCACGCCGAGGTCCTGCGGCGAAGGCAGGAGTGGTTCGAGCGGATGGCCGAAGCGCACATGGCGCTCTGGTGGATCGAGGCCGGCATGCTCCCGACCATGGACGATGCTCGCGACCGGCTGATGACGCTCCGCGCCGAGGGGCCGACGCAGCGGGCGTTCACGCTGAGGGAGCCGTTCCCGGCTAGACCGCCGGCTCCAGCGACATGATGCCCGTTCGATAGGCGTCGCTCGCTGCGCCGTCCTCGCCCCGGAAGCGCAGGAGGTCGCCGAGCGCCCGATAGGTGATCGCGAGCTCGAACCACTGCTCGGAACGTTCGTAGAGATCGATCGCCGTCCGAAGATGCTTCTCCGCGTCGGAGGGGTCGTCGTCCATGAGGGTGAGCCCCAGCTCGCGATGCGCCCACGCGAGGATCGGTTGGTCGTTGATCCCCATCAGCGAGATCGATCGCTCGAGGAGGTCCTTGGCCTGCTGCGGGAACCCTTCCAGCCGCTCGACCCTCGCCATCTCGTTCAGCGCCCTGATCAGGTCCGGCTGGTTCGACGTGTCCTCGAAGATCTCGATCGCGTGGTCGAGCTCGGTTCGAGCGCCGGGGAGATCCCCCTCCCTGCTGGCCACGTACCCGAGCGCGAGGTGCGCGCCGGCTGTCTCGGTCTTGAGGTTCCGGTTCCGGTACACCTCGTCCGCGCGACGGAGGGAGCGTTGCGCGTCGACGATCCGCCCCTCGTGGAGGAAGAGCCTGGCCACGTTCATGTGCATCTGGGCGACGCGGAGCGGGTCGGTGAGATGCGGGGCGAGCGCCATGAGCTCGGCTCCCGATTCCGCCGCCTTGTACGGGATGCCGGCTTCCAGGTACGCGAAGACGAGCGAGGCGTGGAGGCGAGCGAGCGCGTCGGGATCGCGGAGCTTCTCTCGCTCCAGACGGTCGAGGAGGCTCTCGAGGAGGAAGATCGCGTACCGCACGTCACCCAGCGCTTCGAGGCACCGCGCCTTGCCCGCGACCGCGTCGACCCACTCGGTGGCGGGTTCGTCCTTGAGCAGATCCTGCGAATTCTGGTGATGCGCGAGCGCCTCTTCCGGTTGCGATCGACGCTCGTACCACAGGGCGAGGCCCTCTTCCGCCTTCGATCGGATCCGGGGGAGGTGGAACCGCTGGGCGTCCTTCGCGATCGATCGGAACAGCTCCTCGGCTTCGTCCGCCGCCCCACCCGACAACGACACCATCGCCTCCTGGAGGCTGAGCTCGAGCCGCGCTTCCAGGTCGGCCGGTCTGCCCGTGAGGAGCTCGTCGGGGGTCACGCCGAGCCGCATCGCGAAGTGCTCGACCGCCTCTCGGGACGGCGTTCGGCGCCCGGCTTCGATCGTGCTCACGTACGCGTAGCTGTACTTGGGGTCGGCGAGCTCCTTCTGCGTCATCCCGCGCGCCAGCCGTAGTCGCCTCATCCTCGTTCCGAGCACGGCTTGCCTCCTGCCTCCGAAGTTGCCTGCAGTCTAGTCCCAGGTCCATCTGAGGTGATAGGTCCGTTCGGCCATGACCAGCGGCGATGGTCCCCGATGGGCCACCGACCCATGCTTGACAGAAACTGTCAGGACAGGTTAAGTCGCGTGGTTACATCCGCCGAAAGGATCAGGGATACACGGAGCCCGCGGGAAGGAGAGAGACGGATGAAGCACTCGTTGAAGCGGACGCTGAAGTCGCTGCTCTTCGCAGGCGCCGCCCTGATGATCATCGTCGCCGGCAGCGCCAACTGGCCCAAGCACTGAGCACCGCGCATCGCCGGTTCTCCGATCACCGCCCGGAGGAGCGGCCATGGATGTCTACTCGACCGAGAACGAGGTCTCCCTGAGGCCGGGAGACATCCTGCTGTTCCACGGGCACGGGTTCGTGTCGTGGGCGATCCGCCGGTTCGATGAGTCGGACGTGGATCGCGCGGCGATCGTGCTCAGGCCGGAGACGATGGCCGAGGCCACCGCCTCCGGCCTCCGGCACGTCGCGATCGAACCCGCCGTCGACGGCAACGCGTTCACCTACGTGCGAAGGCTGGCGACCGGCGTCGCGCCGCCCTCGGTCGTCGAGCGGGCACTGACGTTCTCGACGGACCTTCCTCCCACACACGATCCGACCGTGCTGCTCGCGCTCCTCGCGATGACCAGGAAGCTGCCGATCGGCGAGCCGTCATTGCGACGTCTCCTCTGCGTGCTGCTCGATCGAGCCGCGGGCCGCGTCGACCGCGTGCGCGCGCGCCGCAGGAGCCTCTTGCTCGGCTCGGACTTCGTGTTCCGCTGTTTCGATCCGGGGGACGACCCTCGCGCCTCGCTCGATGTGCGCACCTCATCAGGCGCAGCTCACGACCTGCGCTCCGCGCCGGCGGCCGGGGTGACGAAGGCCGAGACGATGCTGTGGGAGTGGGCATCGGCGATCCCCGACGCGGGGCGCCGGGGATCTCGATGGCCGGAGGAACCGCTGGAACCGTTGATCGCCGCGTTCGCCCGTGTCGATAGCCCGACGGACCCCGTCGTCCCTCGCTCCTACGTTGCCGATGCTTCGATCGTCGAGCCCCTCCGGCCGGTGGAAGATGCGCAACTGCACGGGGCATGCGTGCGGTTCCGCGACGCGATGCTTCACCTCGAGGCCCGCCCCGATGACCCGGTCGTGGGAGACGCGCAGGGCCGGTGGGCGCGCTTCCGGACGATCGCGAACGTGGTTTCCCCCGGCGACCTGCGGTACAGCCACTCGCTCGAGACGATCACCTCGCTCCGCCCGTCGGACCGTCGCAGCGAGACTTCGAACAGCCGGCGAGAGTCGCACGACGCCGACCGCTGATCGGACCGATCAGGACGGGCGTTCGTCGCCGAGGATCGTCTTCAGGGTCGAGATCGCGTTCATCGCCGGCGGGAAGCCGGCGATCGCCGCCGTCTGCAGGATCACCTCCCGTAGCTCGTCGGCCGTCACCCCCGCCTTCAGGGCGGCCCGCAGGTGTTGGGGGATCTGCGAGGAGCGGCCGAGCGCGACGAGCGTCGCGATCGCGGCGAGCTCGCGATCGCGGAGGGAGAGGCCGGGTCGGAGGTAGATGTCGCCGTAGACGAACTCCAGGATCGAGCGACCCACGTCGCCGAGCCCCTCGACCGCTCGGAGCGCCTTCTCGTCGTGGATCTCGAGGAACCGCGCTCGTCCGCGTTCATAGCGATCGTCGTCGGACACCACGCCATCCTATGCGTCGCACGTCACGACCTCAGTGCGCACCGTTCCACAGATGCATGACCGCATACGCGCGCCATGGACGCCAGCGCTCGGCGTACGCGAGCGTGCCGGCGGGTGCGGAGGACAACCCGAGCGCCTCGAAGCCCAGCCGCACGCCCAGGTCGCCGACCGGGAAGGCGTCCGGGTCGCGGAGGGCGCGCATCGCGATGTACGCCGCCGTCCAAGGGCCGATGCCCGGCACCGCCAGCAGCCGCTCCGTCGTCGCTTCGCGGTCCGCCGTGCCGGAGAGATCCAGGTCGCCGGACGCGACGAGCTCGGCAACCCGCTTCAGCGTGGCCGCACGAGCGGCCGTGAGTCCGAAGGACCCCATCGGGCTCGCGGCCACCTGCTCGGCGGTCGGGAACAGATGGGTGATGCCGTCGAGGGGATAGTCGAGCTTCGTCCCGCTCGTCGTGGCGATCCTGCCCGCGAACGTTCGAGCCGCACGGACGCTCACCTGCTGGCCGAGGATCGCACGCACGGCGAGCTCGAACCCGTCGGCCGCACCCGGGACGCGGATGCCGGGGGTCGCTCGCACGAGCGGCCGGAGCGCGGGATCGGACGACAGCGCGGTATCGATCACCGCCGCATCGGCGTCCAGGTCGAGCAGTCGCCGGGCCATCGAGACGAGGGAGGACGGTGGGCCCGCCTGATCGCCGGGGAGGCCGAGGATCACCTCGTTGCGGTCGGGCCGGGGCACGAGCGCGATCACCGTGTGCGACCCGTCGGGTGCCCGCACGCCGCGACGGAACATGGTCCCGTCGAACGACTCGACACCCGGGATCGCGCGCTCGCCCAAGAAGCGCAGGAGCGGGTCGATCGCGATCGGCGGTCGGTACCCGCAGCCGCCTCACGGTGGAGTCCGGGGGACATGTCGCCGGGCCGCCCGTCGTCAGCGCACCCACGCGCGCCATCGCCCATCGTCCGACGAGACCGATACCGGGAGATCGAAGCACGCGGACATGTCGGCGTCGGTCAGCACGTCGTAGATCGGGCCGGAGGCGACGATGCGGCCCCGTCGCAGGAGCGCCGCGTGCGTCGCGGTCCTGGGTATCTCCTCCACGTGATGGGTCACGAGCATGGTCGTCGGGGACGCGTCGGCGGTGGAGGACAACGCCTCGAGCAGGAGCTCGCGACCGGGAAGATCGAGCCCGGCCGCGGGTTCGTCGAGCAGGAGGAGCTGTGGGCGGCCGAACAGCGCCCGGGCGAGCAACACCCGTTGGCGTTCGCCCTGGCTGCACGTCGCGAGCGGGCGTCCCGCGAGATCGACGCATCCCACGCGTTCGAGCAGGTCGTCGGCACGCCGGCGGTCGTCCGCGTCGAACGTCTGCATCCACGGGACGAGCGTGGAGCGCTTGCCGGTGAGCACCACGTCGCGCGCCGCGAAGTGCCCGGGGATGGATTCGGCGACGTGATGTCCGACGAACCCGATCCGCGCTCGCATCTCGCGGACGTCGACCGCCCCCAGGCGGCCCCCGAAGAGCTCGACGACCCCCGATGTAGGATGCCCGATGCCGCCGGCCAGATCCAGCAGTGTGGACTTGCCCGAGCCGTTCGGTCCCACGATCGCCCACGACTCCCCCTCTCGAACGGTCAGCGATACCGGCCCCAGGATGGTGTTCGACATGGTGTTCGACGCGATCCTGACCGATGCGTCGACGACGCGGACGACCTCGGGCGCGGGGTTCGGCTGCACAGGCGCTCAGTATGCCGAGCCGGCGGCAAGATCTTCACGTGAGCCGTGGCACGGCCGACTGCGTACATTCAGTTGACCTCCGGTCGCCACAGCGGCGAACGGAGGCGAGCATCTCTCACCGGATCGAGCGTTCATGGCGACGATGACCGAGCGAAGCCGCACGGTGCCCCGCGAGAAGGCGGGCAACCCCGTATGGCACAAAGCGCCCGGATCGCTCCTTCGGCATCCGTCGCTCTTCGCCGCCCTGGCGCTCGGCGCGTTCCTCGTGGTGGTGTCGGCGACCGCGTACCCGCTGTTCCTGTCGGCCTCCGGCGGCGCGCTGGTGCGTTCGGCGATCGGCGATCCGACGGTCACCCGCTACGGCGCCGGCATCACCTACACGGTTACCAATGTGCCATTCGCGAAAGCGAGTCCCGACGGGCACGGTCTCCTGATCGACCGCAGGTTGCAGCTGTTCCACGATGCGATGCGAGCTTCCCCGGCGATCGGTCCAGTGGTCGAGGAGGCGATGGGGTATGAGGTGGCCGTCACGGGACCCGGGGACCGGGTGCCCACTTCCGGTCCGCTGAACGGCACTCTGTTCTTCGGGACGGACGCTCTCGACCATGTGGACGTCGTGTCGGGCACCGACGGACCCGGGGTGTGGCTGCCCGACTACGTCGCCGATCCGCTGGGTGCAGGTCCCGGCGATCAGGTCGAACTTCGATCCGGCAAAGCCGTCGTTCCGGTGACCGTCGACGGCGTCTACCGGGCCCTGTACGCGCAGCCGAGCACCGGCTACTGGCGAACGTGGTCCGGGCAGCTCTATCCTTGCCCGGATTGCCCCCCGCCTCCGCAGCCGATCCTGGTCGATCGGGCGCAGCTGATCGCGCTGGCGACGCAGCTCGGGTCGCCACGCGCGCGGTTCGCGATCGTGGCACCCGTCAGGGCCGACCCGCCGCTCTCGCTCGACGAGGCGCACCGGCTGTCCGCGTTCACGAGCCACTTCGCCGATCAGCTCGGATCGCCAGGCTCTCCCTTGAGCGACATATTCCCGTGTTGCGGTCGGTTGTTCAACGGAACGGGGCAATTCTCGACGGCCGCGCTCTTGGGTGCGATGCCGGGCGTCGTCCGCATCGTCGATCAGCGCGTCGCGGCGGTGCAGGGCCCGATCCAGGTGCTCTTCCTGGCGGCTCTCGCCATCTCGTTCGGAGTGATGGCGGCGGCAGGCGTCTTCTCGTTCGCCTCCCGACGCGTCGACGCGGGGGTGCTCGCCGTTCGCGGCTGGGGTCCCGCGCGCGTCGGGTTCAAAGCGGTTCTCGAATCGATCCTCCCGTGCGCGTCGGGCGCCGTCCTGGGGTTCTTGATGGCGACGGCGACGATCGCATGGCTCGGTCCCGACGGCTCGATCGAGCCGTCGGCCAGGGCGTCGGCGCTCATCGGCTCGATCGTCGGCGACCCTCGCCGCGATCACCCTCGTCGGCGTCGTCTCGGCTCTCAGCTTTCGTTCGGCAGCACGAACCGCGCGTGGGCGCGTCACGATTCGTGCTCTTCCTGCCGTGGGAGCTGCTGGCGTTCTTCGGCGCTTACCTCATGTCGAGCAGGCTGCATTCGACGGGAGGCGTGGTCGGCACGGCGGTCCAGCGTCCGGCTCCGGCGGTGTTCCTGTTCCCGTTGCTCCTCGCCTTCGGCGTGGCGATCCTCTCGGCGAGACTGCTGACCGTGGCGTTATCCCGTCGCCGCCGCGGAGACACGGAACGCGTTTCGGCGTGGTACCTGGCGGTGCGACGCCTCGCGTCGTCGTCCCGGCTCGCGGTGCTCTTCCTGGTCGCCGCCTCGCTCGCCTTGGCGGTGTTCACGGCATCGCAGGCCATGGTGAGCTCCCTTCGCGGAACGGTCGAAGCGAAGGCGAAGGTGTTCGTCGGCAGCGACGTCCAGCTCCAGATCGGTCCCGACACCGTCGTGCCTCCGAACCTGGGATTCCCCGCCACGATCGCGACCCGGTCTCGGCAGGCGGGCCGGATCCCGAACACCGATCGGTCGTTCGACCTGCTGGCCATCGACCCGGACACGTTCGAGCAGGCGGCCTACTGGAACGGCGCCTTCTCCGATCGATCGGTCTCCGATCTGATGGACCGGCTGCGCGATACATCGGGCGACCGCCTCCCCGTGGTGCTGGCCAACGGACGCGGCATCGCGCCCACCGTCTTGGAGATCCAGCAGCAGATCGTTCCGATCGAGATCGTTGCCGAGACCTCGAGCGTTCCGGGTACCTCGTCGGATCGTCCGGTGTTCGTCGTCTCCGACCGGGCATTGCATGCGGCGTTCGCCGGACGCTCGGACCCGCTGAACGCGGTCCAGACGACGAGGGAGATGTGGATCCGAGGTCCTTCGGACGCGGTCGTGGCCGCCGACGTCGGACGCCGGCGTGGGCTCGTACCTGACGATCACCGCTGACCAGGTCGCCGACATCCCCTTCATCAGGGCCGCGATCGACACCTTCGTCGTGCTGGACGTGCTGGGCGTCGTCGCGTTGCTCTTGGTGCTGGTCGTCGGGGTCGTGTACCTGCAGGCTCGGCAGCGGTCTCGCATCCTGTCGACGGCGCTCTCGACCCGTATGGGTCTGGAGCCGGGGACGATGCGGCGTTCCCTCGTCTTGGAGCTGATGATCGTGCTCTTCGCGGCGCTCGTGGTCGGCGTGACCACCGGTCTGATCGGCGCGGCGATCGTGCATCCCTACCTCGACCCGCTGCCCACGATCCCGCCGGGTCCGATCGACGTCGTACCGTGGATCGAGGTGGCCGCCGCCGCAGCAGGTTTGGCGATCGCCGCGTTCGTCGGCGGCGCGCTGGCCGGTCGCGTCACACGCGGTGTTCCCTTAGGCGAGGTGCTGCGTGTCGCGGAATGAGGATGCCGCCGTTCGGTGCGATGGGATCGAGCGGGTGTACCGGACGCCGAGCGGGGAGGTGCACGCCCTCCACGACGTGTCGTGCACGTTCTCGCAGGGTGCGATCACCGCCATCGTCGGTCCATCGGGGAGCGGGAAGTCGTCCTTGCTCCGGCTGATCGCGGGGTTGGACCGGCCGAGCGCCGGGTCGCTCGTCGTCGAGGGTCGCAACGTCGGTGGAGGGTCGGCGGCCGCCCGTCGCCGGCTCCGGCGGGACCTCGTCGGCTACATCTACCAGCGGCCGTCCGACAACTTCCTTCCTCACCTCACGGTCGGGGAGCATCTGCGCTTCGCGGAGAAGGGTCCGTCAGCAGCGCGGCTCGACGTCGGCGGTCTCCTGGATCTCCTCGGCATCGAGCGACGGATCGATCACCTGCCGTCCGAGCTCTCCGGCGGAGAGCAGCAGCGGGCGGCCTTCGCCCAGGCCCTGGTGACCGGCGCGAACATCATCGTCGCCGACGAACCCACCGCGGAGCTCGACGATGCGTCGAGCGACGTCGTGCTCGATCGAGTGCGAGCCTTGGCCGGAGAGGGCGTGACGTTCCTGTTGGCGACGCACGATCCGGCGGTGATGGCGATCGCCGACGAGCGGTTCGAGCTGGAGCACGGGAGGGTCAAGGGCACGGCCCCGAGCGACGGTCCGGCGACGGAAGCCTCGTCCGGACGTCCGGGGCTCCGGTGGCCCGACCCCGGTGTCGCCACGCAGCTGTTCGATCCCGAGTCCGTGGTGCGGTTGCGCGGCGTCAACAAGACGTACGGTCGGGGAGACGAGACCGTTCACGCGCTTCGCGACGTGAGCCTCGAGGCACACGCGGGCGAGGTCGTCGGGCTCGTCGGGCGTTCTGGCTCGGGCAAGACCACCCTGCTGAACGTCGCGGCCGGATGGGAGCTGCCGGACGATGGGCACGTCGAGTCGCCCGGCGACGGTGCCGGCGGATGGTCGGAGATCGCGGTGTTGCCGCAACACCTCGGTCTGATGGATGAGCTCTCCGTCCGGGAGAACGTGGAGTATCCGGCGCGGATGGCGGGTGAGTTGGAGGAACGCCGCGACCTGATCGACGATCTCATCGGTGCGTTGGGGCTCGGGGAGCTCGACTCCCGGTATCCCAAGGAAACGTCCCTCGGTGAACAACAACGGGTCGCTCTCGCGCGCGCTGTGGTGCTCCGTCCGAAGCTGCTCATCGCCGACGAGCCGACCGGTCACCAGGACGCGGGCTGGGCCTCGGTGATCATGTGGGTCCTCCGCAGCGCCGCCGGAGCTGGGAGCTGTTGCGTGATCGCGACGCACGATCGTGAGCTCATCGATCAGCTGGATCGCGGGTACTCGATGTCGGACGGGCGGCTGACCGGCTAGGAGACGACGAGCACGACTGCCCCTGCCGCGCAAGCAGAACGGCGGCGGGTGGTCGGAGTGGCGCTCGGCGTGGGACGGTGTGTGCAGACCGAGAGGCGGCCGGGGATGAGCGAGAAGGTGGACGGCTTCAAGGTGATCCGTGGGTCGGGGGTTTCGATGACCTCTCCCGAAGGCTCGACCATGCTCGCGGGGCTGTTCGGCGATGCCTTCGGTCCCGATGACGTCGAGGTGTTCCCGTTCGAGCTCGCTGCGACGAGCGTCTTGCAGCCGCATCGACACACGTCCGACCTGGCGGCGTGGGTCACCGACGGGCGGATGGCGTTCGGGTTCGGAGAAGGGTTCGCCGAGCGGATCGAGGTCGGCCCCGGCGACGTGATCTGGCTGCGTGCGCGCGAGGCGCATGCGGAGGAGGTCGTCGGAACCGAACGCGCGAGCATGGTGGTCGCCTACGTCGAACGGTTCGACACGGAGCCCGCCGACGGATGAACGAGCGGCGCTGGGATACCGACGAACGTCGTGAAGGGATCGCCTCGGGCGCGGCGTTCTCGCCCAACCTCCGGGAGCTCGCCGATGAGATGGAGGATGCCGTGTGGGTTGCCGAAGAGCCCGGGGTCCATCTGCTGCCGCATCTGGAGGCGGCCTGCGCGGTTCCCGGTTCGCCGTGGACGATCGCCTCATGGTCGTTCGGCGACGACGGGGTCGTCGACGTCGAAGCGGTGTGGGGTGGTGAGTGGGGGGCGTGGGGCGTGTTGCGCGCGGACGTGTTCTCGCTCCTCGGATCCATCGCGGAACCCACCTCGCACATCCGCCAGCGGATGTTCGAGGAACGGGTGGAGTTCGAGATGGCGACCGGGACGCTCGCCGAGGGGTCGCCGTTCACGCCGCACGGTCACCTGATCCGTCTGCGGGTTCGCCCGGCGTAGATCGTCGACGGGGGACTGCCGAGCAACGTATCCGCGCGCTGTGTCAGGCTCTGAGCCTGGACCGACGCGGGAAGGAGTGGTCGATGGCGGCAGGCGACGTGAAGGGGACGGGGACCCCCGAGGATCCTTGGGTGCTGAAGACGCCGCCGGGCACCTCGGAGTACCAGATGTGGAAGGACGAGGAGGCCGACCCGCCGACGCTCATGTGCCGGGTCGGCACGACGACGCTCAGCTATCAGCTCCGCTGTCTGAACGATCTGCAGAAGATGCTCGAAGACCACGGAGACTGGATGCTGCTCGGCAGCGCGGATGAGCAGAAGCCGGCGGCGGACGGAACGGTCGAAGCGTGGGCGCGCTCGGAGACGAACCCCGTGGGAGGCTGGTACGGGTTGAAGAAAGGCCTCCGGGGACGCTTCGCGATGTACGTCCCACCGCTGATGGAGGCGCTCGGCCTCGCGGAGGTCGAGCTCAACCCCCGGAACAATCGGATGCGCGCCTTGTAGCTGTCGGGCCGCGATGCCTACCGAGGAGGTCACGACCGGATGTGCTTCGAAACGACGGCCCGACCGCCGCTCCCTCCGATCGCCGGCGGCGCCGGTCTCGCCGGGAGCGAGCGCCTGGTGCTCGAGGCGGCCGACGGCAATCGGTTCAACGCCTTCAGCGCTCGCGCGAGCGCACCCGACGCACCGGGGATCATGATCCTCCCGGACGTCCGCGGGCTCCATCCGTTCTACGAGGAGCTCGCCATCCGGTTCGCGGAGGCGGGCGTGAACGCGACGGCCCTGGACTACTTCGGGCGGACCGCGGGCCTCGACGGGCGCGACGATGAGTTCGACCACTGGGCGCACGTGAAGCAGCTCACGGTGGATGGCTTGGGTGCCGACACCGCCGCCACCATCGCGCACATCCGGTCCGGCGAGGGAGGCGGCTCGCACGCCGTCTATTCGGTGGGGTTCTGCATGGGTGGGCGGATCTCGTTCAACCAGGCGTGGAGGGATCGACGGACTCGCGGGAGTGATCGGGTTCTACGGGGGTCCGCAGGGAAGGGATCCCGATGACGACACGGCACCCGTGAAGCTTGCGCCGCACTACCGCTGTCCGGTGCTCGGACTCTTCGGGGGAGCGGACGACAACATCCCACCCGAGGCGATCGAAGGGTTCAAGCGGGCGCTCGACGACGCCGGCGTCCCGAACGAGATGGTCGTCTACGACGGTGCCCCGCACTCGTTCTTCGACCGGACGTTCGAGGAACATCGGGACGCTTGTGACGACGCGTGGATACGGATGTTGCGGTTCGTGGGCGCGTCAGCCTGATTCCGGTTCAGCCGTGCGCCGGAGTCCCGGCGAATGACGGCCATCTGACCCCTCCGGCGGCATCGGTCGCCCCGATAGCGTGGGCTGGAAGGGGGGATCGATGGATACCTCCACGACCACGCCGGCCCTCGAGCAGGCAGGCGAGCCGCGGCATCCCGGACACCGCGACGACGCCGCCACGATGGTGTTGCTGGAAGGCGTCTCCCGCCGCTATGAACTGGGCGGGATCGAGGTCGTGGCGCTCGACCGCATCGATCTCGAGGTCGACGCGGGCGAGTTCGCTGTGGTGCTGGGCCCGTCGGGAAGTGGGAAGACGACCCTGCTCAACCTGGTGGGCGCGCTCGACACCGCGAGCGCGGGAACGGTGACGGTGGCCGGCAGGCGGATCACCGGAGCCAAGCGGAAAGACCTCTATCCGTTCCGCCGCCACACGGTGAGCTTCATCTTCCAGAGCTTCAACCTGTTCCCCGGGCTCACGGCGGCCGAGAACGTGCGGTTCGGAGCGGACGTGGCGGGAGCCGACGTCGACGTGGGTCTGGTACTCGCGGACGTCGGGCTCGGGGAGCGCCTCGATCACTTCCCTCACGAGCTCTCAGGTGGAGAGCAGCAGCGCGTGGCGATCGCGCGGGCGCTCGCCACCGGCAACCCGATCCTGTTGGCCGACGAGCCGACGGGCGAACTCGACTTCCACACCGGTGTGCAGATCCTGGAGTTGCTGCGGAAGCAGGCCGAGGCGGGCATGACGGTCCTGGTCGTGACGCACAACCGTGAGATCTCGCGGGTCGCCGACCGCGTGATCGAGCTCTCGAGCGGCCGGAAGGTGAGCGACGGACCGCCGACGGGCGGCCGCGCCGCGATCGACCGATCTGCACTGGTAGGGGGTTCCATGCGTCGAGCGTGGTTCTGGCTCCGGTGGGTCGCTCGCGACCTACGCGTGCGATGGCCCCAGGTCGTTGCGATCGCGCTGATCGTGGCGATCGGCACCGGCATGTCCGCCGGCCTGGGCAGCATGAGCGCGTGGCGGCAAGAGTCCTACGACCAGAGCTATGCGTTGCTGCACGCCCACGACCTGCGCGTGTCGCTGGTCGATGGAAGCTCTGTTGCGCAAGGCTCCTTGCTCGACGTGGCGACCGGGATCGCGGGCATCGCGGCTGCCGAGGAACGGATGATCGCCCCGACACAGGTCGACGCCTCGCGCGGCGGGTCCACGATCCTCGTCCCCGGTCGGCTGATCGGGGTCGACGTCTCGCGCGGGGGACCGCACGTGGACGGCCTGTATGTGACCGACGGACGAGCGCTCGGGCCCGAAGACGTCACGATCCCCGCAGCCGTCCTCGAAGCCCACTTCGCCGACCACTACGATCTCCCCCCCTCCGGCTCGATCGACCTGCCGGGCGGGGTCCGGCTGCCCTACGTGGGTTCCGCCTATAGCCCCGAGTACTTCATGGTGACGACGGAGTCGGGTGGGTTCCTCGCGGAGGCGAACTTCGCGGCGGTGTTCGTGCCGCTGCCCGTTGCTCAGCGGCTCGCCGGAGCCCCGGGCAGGGTGGACGATCTGATCGTTCGTCTCGATCCGGGCGTCGACCGGTCAGTTGCTCGAGAGCGGCTCGCCGGAGCGCTCGACGCAGCCTTCCCCTCGCTCGCGGCAACCGTCTCGACGATCGAGGACGACCCGGCGTGGCGTGGCCTGTACGGAGACCTCCAGGGCGACCGGCGGACCATGGACGCGATCGCCTTCCTGATCTTCGGAGCTGCCGTGTTCGCGGCCTTCAACCTCACCACTCGGATCGTGGAGGCGAAGCGTCGCGAGTTCGGCGTCGGCATGGCGCTTGGGCAGGCGCGATGGTCGATCGCGATGCGTCCGATGCTGATGGGCTTCGAGATTGCGCTGCTCGGCGTGGTCTTCGGTGTGGGCGTCGGGCTCCTGGTGGCGGCGGCGATACGACCGGTGTTGCTCTCGCTCCAACCGCTGCCGGTGTTCCGCACTCCCTTCCTCATCGGCGAGTTCCGGCAGGCGGCCCTGATGGGGCTCATGTTGCCGATCCTCGCGACGATGTGGCCGGTGTGGCGCGCCGTGCGGGTGAACCCCGTCGACGCGCTCCGTACGGGTCACCTCGCCGCGAAGGGCGGAGGTCTCGCTCCGTTGGTCCAACGGCTGACCGCACGCGGGAAGAGCCTCACGGTGATGCCGTTCCGCAACGTGGTGCGAGCGCCGCGTCGCACCCTGCTCACCGCCGTCGGTATCGGCGCGGCGATCACGGCGATGGTCGGCGTGATCGGCGCGGTCGACTCCTTCAACGCCACGATCGACCGTGGGGCGGTGGAGCTCCGTGCGGGCGCCACCGATCGGATCCAGGTGGAGCTCACCGGACCGGTCCCGATCTCGGAAGGGGTGATCCCCGCGATCGACTCGCTTCCCGGCGTCGCGGCCACGGCGCCGTCGCTCCGGGTTGGCGGAACGCTGATCGCGGGAGCCGGGGCCTCGAAGATCGATGTCCAGCTCGAGATCCTCGACCTGCAGAACTCCGTCTGGCATCCAACGGTCTCCGACCCGGTGGACCCAGGTGACCTGACGGGGATCGTGCTCGCCGAGAAGGCGGCCGCCGACCTCGGTCTCGTTCCCGGTGACGTCGTCACGGTTCGTCACCCGGTCCGAGAAGCGGGGCAGACGACGTTCGGGTCGATCGACGAGCGGATGCGCGTCATCGGGGTGCACCCGTACCCGATCCGCTCGTTCGCGTATCTCGATACCACGGCCGCGTCACATTTCGGCCTTGCCGGCGTGGCGAACACAGTCGATGTGGCGCCCGCACCCGGCGCGGACCTCGGCAACCTGAAGCGTGCCCTCTTCGAGCTGCCCGGCGTTGCCTCGGCGCAACCGGCCGACGCCACCGTGACGCTGCTGCGGGACGTGATGGCGAGGTTCACAGACATCTTCCGGTTCGTGGAGTTGTTCGTGTTGCTGCTGGCCCTGCTGATCGCGTTCAACGCGGCGGCGATCAACGTTGACGAGCGTGCTCGTGAGCACGCCACGATGTTCGCGTTCGGCGTGGAACCACGGTCGGTGCTCCGAGGGATCACGGTTGAGGGCGTGGTGGTGGGGTTGATCGGCACGCTCCTGGGGATCGGTTTCGGCGCCCTCGCCGTACGCTGGCTCGCCTCCAGCTCCGCGACCGACATGCCGGACCTCGGGTTGATCGTCACCGTCGCCCCAGCGACGATCGTCACTGCGTTCCTCATGGGCGTGCTGGCGGTGGGTATCGCGCCGCTGTTCACGTACCGGCGGCTTCGGCAGATGGACGTCCCGTCGACCCTGCGCGTGATGGAGTGAGGTGTCTGACGCCTAGCGCGGT
>CAVRSI010000050.1:0-10858 GCA_963723855.1 uncultured Actinomycetes bacterium
GCGGTCCACGCGGTAGAAGCGCTCGAACACCCGGGTCAGATCCTTCGACGGTATCCCCGAGCCGGTGTCACTGACGCGGAGTACGACCGATCCGTTGTCGGCCGCCACGGACGCGATGATCGTTCCGTCGGCCTTCGTATAGCGGACCGCGTTGTCCAAGAGGTTCCGGACCAGGAGCGAAAGGTCGCGCCCGGAACCGTTGACAGCGGGGACGGCAGGAGCTTCGACCTCGATGTGCAGTCCCGCCTCGACCGCGAGCTCTTCGAACCGCGAGCTCTCCTCTCGGACCAGCGCGTCCAGATGGACCCGATCCTCGAGCTCGCTTCCCGACTCCAGTCGAGAGAGGTCCAGCAGGTCCGCGACGATCCTGGACAGGCGAACCGATTCCCGTTCCAGCTGCTCGGCGAAGCGTGGTACGGCCGCCGGGTCCTCCTGCCACACGTGCAGGAGCGTCTCGGCCGCCGCCTGGATCGACGCCGCCGGGGTCTTCAGCTCGTGCGACGCGTTGGCGACGAAGTCGCGACGCACCGCGTCCAAGCGCCGGGCTTCCGTGACATCGGCGACCACGACCAGGACCGAACCATCCTCGCCGGCCGGTGTTGCCGTGACCTTCAACCACCGGGTGGGTGAGCCAACTTCGATCTCGGTTACCTCAGCACCCGAGCTCTCGACGACACGTCGAACCACCTGCCGGAGGTCCGCGGGTAGCAGCTGACTGAGCGCCTCGGGCCGTGACCCCAGAAGGCGGTCGAGCGCGTCGTTGGCGAAGACGGTGCGATGACCCCCGTCGAACAGCAAGACGCCATCCTGCATCGACGCGAGGATCCGATCCCGAACCTGACGAGCCTGCACGGCCACATCCACACGGCCTTCGAGGGTCCTCGTGGCGCGACGGCTCTCATCGATGGCGTGCTCCATGGTGCGCCGCTGCGACCGCCGGCCCGCCCACACGCCGGCGAGCCCCGCGGCGATGCCCGCCAGAGCGACCGCGGCAACCTGGGCACCGACCTCCACGACCGCAGTGTAGGCTCCCGTCCTCGCGGTTCATCTTCCCGTCACCAATGGTTCCTCTTCTCTTCATCGATCCCGGGAAACCGGTTCCACCTGGGGTATTCCGGTCCGGGCGCGTCCCGCCTCGTTCATGGTCCGTTCATCTTCGGTCAACCGCTCGTCCACCTGGCCTCCATAGCATTCGCCTCGACCAAGCCGTACGGAGGCTCGAACTCGAAGAGGAGGACGACAGATCATGCGCAACGCGCGAACGCGAGCGAGCATCGTGGCAAGCGTGCTCGCCCTGGCTCTGATCACCGCCGCCTGCAGCAACAATGACAACGGTGGCAGTGGCGACAGTGGGTCAACGGGCGCATCGGGCTTTCAGGGGACCGCCCTCACCGGAGCCGGTGCGACGTTCCCCGACCCCATCTACGAGCAATGGTTCCAGACGTTCCAGGGCGTCGAGTCGGACGCGAAGATCAACTATCAGGCGATCGGGTCGGGCGGCGGCATCGAACAGTTCACCGCCCAGACGGTGGATTTCGGGGCCTCGGACGCGCCGCTGCAGCAGGACGAGATCGATGCCCTGCCGACCGACTACATCGAACTTCCGACCGTCCTCGGAGGCGTCGTGATCTCGTACAACGTCTCGGGCCTCGACTCGGGTTTGAAGCTCGATAGCGACACCGCCGCGGCGATCTTCCTCGGGAACATCACCAAGTGGAACGACCCGGCGATCGCCACGCTCAACCCCGGCGTCGATCTGCCGGACGCCGACATCGCGGTCGTCCACCGTTCCGACGAATCAGGCACGACGTTCGTGTTCACCTCGTGGCTCGCGGGCAACGCCGACTGGGAATCGAAGGTTGGCGCCGACAAGGCCGTGCAGTGGCCGACCGGAACGGGCGGCGACGGCAACGACGGCGTCGCCGCAGCGATCAGCCAGACGGAAGGCGCGATCGGCTACCTGTCGTATGACTTCGCGGTCACCAGCAACCTCGGCATCGCCGATATCAAGGCGAATGATGGGAGCTTCGTGAAGCCGTCGATCGAGTCGATCAGCGCTGCCGGCGGGATCCTCAAGTTCCCCATCTCGCCGGATACGAACATCCTGAACTCCGACGCACCGGGTGCCTACCCGATCTCGAGCACGACGTACCTGCTCCTGTACAAGGACGGTTCGGACGCCGACAAGACCCAGACGATCTTCGACTTCGTGACATGGGCACTCACGACCGGACAAGCGGAGGTGACGAAGCTCAACTACTCTCCGCTCCCGAAGGACATCGCGACGCAGGCGCTCGCGGCGCTCTCGGAGATGACGAGTGGAGGGACGGCGATGACGGCTTCTCCGGCCGTGGGAGGCTGAGCTAGGCTCCTCCATCTGTCATGGAGACGCTCGAGCGACCGAAAGCGGGAGGGCCGTGGGTTTCCCCACGGCGCTCCCGTGTGCTCGACCGAGGGTTCTCGTGGGTCACGGCGATGATCGCGGGCGGGTTGGTGCTGCTGCTCGTCCTCCTGATCCTCGAGCTTCTCCAGGGGTCGAGGAGGACGTTCTCGCAGTTCGGCTTCGGATTCTTCGTCGGCACTGAGTGGAATCCGGTCAACGGTCGAGAGTCCTTCGGTGCGCTGCCGTTCATCTTCGGTTCGCTGGTCACGTCGGCGACGGCCATCGTCCTGGCGGTGCCGGTGGGAGTCGGTCTCGCGCTGTTGCTGAACGAGGTGCGCGGATCGCTCGCCAACCCCCTCGCGACGTTCGTCGATATCCTCGCCGCGATCCCGAGCGTCGTCTACGGACTCTGGGGGCTCTTCGTGCTGAAGCCCGTGATGGACACGACCATCGAGCCCTTCCTCCAGAGCACGCTCGGCAAGATCCCCGTGATCGGCGCCCTGTTCAGCGGGAATCCGAACGGCCCGGACATCCTGACCGCCGGAGTGATCTTGGCGATCATGATCCTGCCGATCGTGACGGCGGTGACACGAGAAGTGATCGCGGTGGTTCCTCGCGACCAACGGGAGGCGGCGCTGGCGTTGGGCGCCACCCGCTGGGAGTCGGTGAAGATGGCGGTCCTTCCCGCCGCTAGGAGCGGGATCGTGGGCGCGACGATGCTCGGGCTCGGGCGCGCGCTCGGCGAAACGATCGCCGTCTCGATGGTCGTCGGGAACGTGCCGCGGATCGGCATATCGCTCCTTGCGCCGGCCGCGACGATCCCGTCGTGGATCGCGAGCAGCTTCCGCGAGGCGACGAGCGTGGGCCTTCACCGCTCCGCGTTGCTGGCCCTGGCCGTCGTCTTGGTCATCATGGCCTTCATCCTGGCACTGCTGTCGCGTCTGCTCGTTCGTCGCACGGAGCGGCTGGTCGGGCAGGACATCGAGCCTCAGCCAACCGCGTCAGGATTCGGGGTCCCGACGTGAGCTTGCCTTCGACCTCGTTCGAGGATGTCGGTGGGTTGCAGGGCGTCGCCGATTCGCGCCGACGCCGGAACACGGCCTTCACCGTCTTCATGTGGAGCTGTGCCGTATTGGCCATCGTGCCGCTGATCCTCATCACGATCTACGTGATCAAGCAGGGCGCCTCTGCGTTGTCGGTGAACTTCTTCACCAAGGTCCCGTCGGGGCCGCTCGATCCGTTGGCGGGAGGGATCGCGCAAGCGTTCATCGGAACCGCGATCATCGCGGGGATCGCGACCGCCATCGCCGTCCCGCTCGGTGTGCTGACCGCCGTCTACCTCGCGGAGTACGGGAGGGGACGGTTCGCCGGAGTGGTTCGGATCGTTGCGGATGTCCTCCTCTCGACCCCCTCCATCGTGGCGGGGGCGTTCATCTGGTCGATCGTGGTGGTCACGCTCGGTAACTTCTCCGCGCTGGCGGGCGCGCTCGCCCTGGTCGTGCTGATGTGGCCGATCATCGCCAGGGCGACGGAGGAGATCCTTCGTCTCGTGCCGCAAGAACTCCGTGAGGGCGCGTTGGCACTCGGTGTGCCGCGCTGGAAGGTCATCATGCGGATCGTCATCCCCACCGCCGGCGCGGGCATACTCACGGCGATCATGCTGGCGGTGGCTCGCGGTCTCGGCGAGACGGCGCCCATCCTGTTGACCGCGCTCGGGAACGACTTCATCAATCTCGATCCGCTCAAGCCGACCGACGCCGTCCCGCTGCGGGTGTACGACTACGCACGAACACCCGTCGAAGCCCTCCATCAGATCGCGTGGGGCGGTGCGCTGGTGCTCCTGGTGGCGGTACTGTTCTTGTCGATCTCGGCTCGGGTCCTCTCGAGTCGCCAGAAGAAGAGGATGGCGTGAGGAAATTGGAAGTCTCCGGACTGTCCGCGTGGTTCGGGACCAACAAGGTCTTGCACGGCGTGGACCTGGTGGCTCAGCCCGGGCAGGTGACAGCCATGATCGGGCCGTCCGGCTGCGGGAAGTCGACGCTGATCCGCTGTCTCAATCGGATGCACGAGGAGATCCGCGGAGCCCGCGTCGAAGGCAAGGTGCTCTTCGACGGGACCGACATCTACGGGGATGAGGTAGACCCGGTCGAGGTTCGTCGTCGTATCGGGATGGTGTTCCAACGACCGAACCCATTCCCGACCATGAGCATCGCCGACAACACCGTGGCGGGCCTGAAGCTCAATGGTCGTCTGCCTCGTGCGGAGATCCTCGATCGCGCCGAACGGGCCTTGACGGCGGCAGGCCTGTGGGACGAGGTCAAGGATCGGCTCGACACTCCGGGAGGCCGCCTCTCGGGCGGACAGCAGCAGCGCCTCTGCATCGCTCGTGCGTTGGCCGTCGAACCCGAGGTGCTGCTCATGGATGAGCCGGCCTCGGCGCTCGACCCGGCCTCGACGCTCAGGATCGAAGAGCTCGTCGCGGAGCTGAAGGACCGATACACGGTCGTCATCGTCACGCACAACATGCAGCAGGCAGCGCGGGTGTCCGATTGGACGCTGTTCATGTTGTACGGGGAAGTCGTCGAGTTCGGACCGACCTCCAAGGTCTTCACGAACCCCGACGACAAACGGACGGAGGACTACGTCACCGGACGGTTCGGATGACAGAGATGCGGACGAAGTTCCACGAGGAGCTCGACTCGCTCGAGGAGCTGCTGCTGCTCACGGGGCAGTTGGCGGGGAAGGCGGTCGAGAGTTCCGTGCGGGCGCTGCGCGACCGCGACAGCGACCTGGCGAGCGCCGTCGTCGAAGGTGACGACGCCATCGACGCCAACTACCTCGATCTCGAGCGCCGGGCTCTCGACACGCTCGCGCTGCAGACGCCGGTCGCCACCGATCTCCGCCGGCTCTCGGCGATGATCCACATGAACCTGCACCTGGAGCGGATCGGCGATCAGGCGGTCAACATCGCCAAGCTCTACCTGGTCACGCAAGCGGAGCCCGGAAGCGCCGCGATGCGGGAGCAGATCTCGGGAGATGGGTGGGATCGTCGTGGACATGGTGCGGACGGCCATGGACGCGTTCGCGCGTCGAGATCTTCAGCTCTGCCTGAAGCTTCCGACCATGGACGATCCGGTCGATCGCTTGAACCGAGCCACGCACCTGGAGGCGTTGAAGCTCGCGGACGACCCGCGGAGCCTCGACTGGGGGATGCACATGAACATGGCTGCGCGTGCGCTCGAACGCGTCGGGGACAACGCGGTCGACATCGCGGAGCAGGTCGGCTTCCTCATCACCGGCGAGTTCCGTGAGTTCACCGACGCGTCCCACCCGGTCGATGTCCTCGAGCCGTGACCGACGTCGCCGACCGCATCTTGATCGTCGAGGACGAGGAGTCGTTGGCGGACTCCATCCGTTACAACCTCGAGCGGGAGGGCTACATCGTCACCGTCGCGCCCGACGGTCGCCGCGCGCTTGAACGGTTCCGTGCCGAACCGCCCTCCCTCGTGATCTTGGACCTGATGCTCCCCGAGGTGTCGGGGCTCGATCTCTGCCGGGCCATCCGCGCCGAATCCGACGTCCCGATCATCATGGTGACCGCCAAGGACTCCGAGGCCGACAAAGTCACGGGGCTGGAGCTCGGGGCGGACGACTATGTCACGAAGCCGTTCTCGGTCCGCGAGCTGGTTTCGCGTGTCCGGGCGTTGCTGCGCCGAACGCGGCTCCGTCCGGACGAGCTGCGGACCGAGGTCCTCGCCGGCGGACCCGTGGAGATGGACGTCGTCCGTCACGAGGTGGTGGTCGGCGGTGAAGCGGCCTCCTTCCCGCCCAAGGAGTTCGAGTTGCTCGAGACGTTCCTCCGTCGGAAGGGCCGGCTGCTCACGCGCGACTTCCTGATCGAAGAGGTGTGGGGGTCCGACTACTTCGGGGACACGAAGACGCTCGACGTTCACGTGAAGCGCCTCCGCAAGAAGATCGAGGCCGATCCACATGAGCCGGTTCATCTGGTGACGGTGCGCGGTCTCGGCTACAAGTTCGTCGACTGAGCGGCGGTGGTCGCATCCCGCTCCGGTCGGTACGGTGCCGTCGTGGCCTTCCAGGTGATCCCTCGCGAACGGCTGTTCTACGACCTGCTCGAGCATGCGGCCGACGGCGTCGCCGTCGGCGCGCGACAGCTTGTGGATCTCATCGAGGCGTTGCCGAACGCCACCGAGCAGCTCCAGCGGATCCAGGACCTCGAGCACGAGGGGGACGACCTGACCCACCGAATCATGGCCACCCTGAATGCGACGTTCGTGACGCCCTTCGACCGGCAGGACATCCACAAGCTCGCCTCCACGCTCGACGACGTGCTGGATACGATCGAGGCCGTCTCGGATCTGCTCGTCCTCCACCGCGTCGTCGAGCCTTTCCCCGCCGTGCGGCTGCAGGCGGACGTCCTGGTCCAGATCACCAAAGCCGTTGCCAAAGCGATCCGCCACCTCCGCACGCTCTCGTCGGTGGAGCGGGATTGGAGCGACATCAATCGTCTCGAGCGCGAGGGCGATCACATCTATCGTCGGGCGACCGCGGATCTGTTCTCGGGCGACCTTCCGACGATCGAGGTCATGAAGTGGAAGGACATCTTCGATCAGGTCGAAGATGCGATCGATCGTTGTCAGAGCATCTCGAACACCATGGAGTCCATCGCCCTGAAGTACGCGTAGCACCCGCGAGTCAGTCACCCGCGGGTAGGTCGGGTGGTCCGTCGTCTCTCCAGAGGTAGCTATCTCGTCGACGGTTCGAGAGGTCTTCGATCCCTAGCAGCACGGCCCAGAAGAGCGCGAGTCCGGCCATAGACAGGTTCAACCATCGGTACTGCGGCGGCGTCGGCGGGATCATCAGGAGGAATACCAGGGCCACGCCCAAGAAGAACAACGCTCGGCGCGAGATCCTCATCCGAGTCCCTTGAACGGCAGGTAGACGAAGTACGACACGATGAAGGCGCCGGGGATCGTGAGCACCCATGCCCAAACGACCTTGCTCGCCACTCCCCATCGCACGGCCGAGAGCCGCTGCGTCGTCCCGACGCCGACGATGGCTCCGGTGATCGTGTGCGTCGTCGACACCGGGATCCCCGCGTGCGCGGTGAAGAACAACGTGGAAGCGGCCGCGAGCTCTGAGCTCATGCCGGCGACCGGCGTGAGCTTCGTGATCTTCGATCCCATGGTGTGCACGATCCGCCAGCCACCGAAGAGCGTCCCGAGCGCGATCGCCGTGTGCGCGGACAACACCACCCAGATGGGCACACTGGAGTTCGCCGGCACCTGACCGTTCGCGATCAGGAGCGCGAGGATGATCCCCATCGTCTTCTGTGCGTCGTTGGCGCCGTGGCCGAGACTGAACGCGGCTGCCGAGACCAACTGCATCCGCCGGAATCGGCGGTGGAGACGGTCGACGCGGTGTTCGCGGTGGAACAGCCAGTAGACCGAGACCATGATCGTGAAGCCCAACAGCAGGCCGATCAGCGGTGACAGCACGATGAACACGATGATCTTCTGAAGGCCGGACGCGATGAGCGCGGCCCAGCCGGCCTTCGCGACGGCGGCGCCGGCCATGCCACCGACCAACGCGTGTGACGAGCTGGTCGGCAGCCCCGCGTACCAGGTGATCACGTCCCAGGCGATCGCGCCGATCAGCCCCGCGAAGATCACCTGGTTGTCGAGGACGGCAGGGTTCACCACGTCGTTCGCGATGGTCGCCGCCACCGCTGTGCCGAAGATGATGAAAGCCGCGAAGTTGAAGAACGCCGCCCACGCGACGGCCTGTCGAGGGGAGAGGACGCGGGTCGACACGACGGTGGCGATCGAGTTCGCCGCGTCGTGGAAGCCGTTGAAGAAGTCGAACGCGAGCGCGACCGCGATGATCAGAACGACGGCCGGGCTCATGTCGGGTTACGTGTGTTTGAGAACGGTCGACTCGATGATGTTGGCGACGTTCTCGAGGCCATCGAGCGCCTCTTCCAGGTTCTCGATGACCTCCTTCCACTTGAGGACGTCCATGGCGCGATGCTCGCCAGAGAAGAGGTCCGCGATGGCTCGCCGATAGAGCTGATCGCCTTCGTTCTCCAGACGGTTGATCTCGATCCAGTAGGGCTCGAGCTCTTCCCGTTTCATGTTCGGCAACGCCGCCAGCGCCTGCTCGGTCTGCAGGGCCGCCAGCACCAGCACGTCGATCTGGGACTTCATCTCCGGGAGCGGAGCCTCGATCCGATGCAGCACGAAGATGTCAGACACGGCCTCGATCGCGTCCATGACGTCGTCCAGGGCTGTCGCCAACTGGTAGATGTCCTCGCGATCCATCGGCGTGACGAACGTCGTGTTGAGCAGGCGGATGATCGCGTGGGTCACCTCGTCGCCCTCGTGCTCCCGGTCCGCGATCCGCTGGGCCTTCAGTTCGATGTCGCGGTAGTCGCCGATGAGGTCCTGGAGCAGCTCTGCGGCCGTCCGAAGGTTCACGGCCGACTCGGTGAACAAGTCGAAGAACGCCTCTGCTCGATTGGAGATCTTCAACTTCACTGGGGCGCCCTCCGATGGTGGCGGCGATGCCGGGGCCCTCAGGGTAGCGCGTTCACCTCGCGTTCACCCTCCGTTCACGTTCCCCCGCTTGGGACGACATCCGCGACGGGCCCCTTGGTGGATGCGAGCCGAGCCGCTTCACGGAAGCCGAGCCGTTCATACATACGGACGACCGCGTGCGCCTCCGGATCCGCGAACAGGCTCACGTGCCGGGCGCCGGCTTCGCGAGCCAGCTCGACCGCTCGGGACACCACGGCCGTCGCCAGTCCGTGGCCCCGCGCTTCGGGGAAGGTGGCGACGTTGTCCAGGTAGCCGACCCCTTCCAGTTGCACCAGCGCCGCGAGCGCCGCGATCGCGCCCTCGTCGTCGCGGACACCGAGCCACCGCTTGTGCCCCCCGGAGAACGTCTCCTGCTCGATGCGCCGTAGCTGCTCCGCCACGATCGGATCGTTGCCGAACAAGACGAGCGATTCCTCCACGCGCGACCAGAGTTCGTCTCCGGGCTCCAGCGGCTCGACCCGCACATCGGCCGGGGTCACGCTCGGGCGCTCCGTCAGGTCCATCACGAGGTCCCAGGACAACGTATGTCCGAGCGTGGAGAGCTCGACGAGGAGATCGGTCGTGTCCTCGGGGAAGAACACCACCACGTGGAACATGTCCGTCCCGACCTCGGCGAGCGCCGGGAGCAGCGCATCCGCGACCTCCGCGAGGGTGAGATCGGGCGCCGGAACGTCGACCCGCGCGTAGTTGAAGTCCCAGATCGCGGGGTACCTCGCATCGGTGACGACCGCACCCCACCATGTCGGCGCCGTGTGGAAATGACGTTCGTCGAGCGCCTTCCAGAACCGATGGATGTGCTCGGGGATCGGCATGGGAGGGCGAGTGTAGACGAGCCATCGGCTACGCTCGGCCGGATGATCACGTGCAAGGTCTTCGTGGACGGCAGGCCGTCGGACGAGCGGGTGGAGCCCTCGGACGTCGGCGACGTGCTCGCGCGCGATGACGCGTTCGTCTGGCTCGATTCGCTCGACCCCACCGACGAGGACCTGGCGGTGCTGCAGAAGGTGTTCGACCTCCATCCACTCACGATCGAAGACGTGAAGCACCGCCACCAGCGTCCGAAGGTCGAGATCTACCAGGACTACGCGTTCGTGGTGTTGCGTCCCGTCGAGCTGACCGACGGAGGCATGATCGAGAAGGAGCTGCACGCCTTCGTCGGGCGGCGCTTCATCGTGACGCTACGGCCGTCACCGGCCTGCGACATGACCGAGATCGCGAACCGATGGGAGCGACAGCCCGAGCTGTTCCGCGAGGGTGGTGGCTACGCGATCTACGTGCTGATCGACGAGGTCGTCGACGACTACCTGACGGCGGTGGAGCGGTTCGAGGACGACGTCGACGAGCTGGAGGACGCGATCTTCGCCGACGGTGACAAGCGCGACCGCGGCGCCGTCAACGAAGGCGACCTCCAGCAACGGCTCTTCCAGGTGAAGCGCGAGGTGGTGCGACTCCGTCGGTTCGCGATGCCGGTCCGTCAGGGGCTGGACCTGATCCAGGAGCGTCCGGAGATCGCCACGACGCCGCTCGGTCCGTACTTCCGCGACGTGATGGACCACGTGATCCGCGTCGTCGAGCTGTCCGACAACATCCGCGACCTGCTGACGTCCCTGCTGGAGGTGCGGGTGGCTCAGGCCGCCAACCGCCTGAACGACATCATGAAGCGGGTCACGTCGTGGGGAGCCGTGATCCTGGTCCCCACCATGGTCGCAGGCATCTACGGGATGAACTTCCGCCACATGCCGGAGCTCGGATGGCGATACGGCTACCCGGCGGCACTGATCGGCATGTTCGCGGCGGCCGCCGGCGTCTGGTGGTTCTTCCGGCGGAAGGACTGGCTGTAGCCATGTGTCGCGCGATG
>CAVRSI010000051.1:0-9522 GCA_963723855.1 uncultured Actinomycetes bacterium
CCCTAGGCCCCCAGGCCCGACGAGGTCTCCGCTCCGAACCGACGCCACTCGCCGCGACCCGATCGCTTCGCCTCGTACATCGCGGAGTCCGCGCGCCGCAGGATCTCCTCGGGCGTGTCCCCCACACCCGCGACGACGAGCCCGACGCTCGCGTCCAGGATCACCTTGGCACCGCCGAGGACGACGGGTCGACGGACCTCGCCCAGGAACCGAACGACGCTGGCCTCGGCCTGTTCGTCGTTGCGCACATCCTCGACCACGATCACGAACTCGTCGCCGCCGAGGCGGGCCACGATGTCGCCGCCGCGCGCCGAGGACTCGAGCCGCTGAGCGAGCGCGCGGAGCAGCTCGTCGCCGACGGCGTGACCCATCCGGTCGTTCACGTCCTTGAACCCGTCCAGGTCCATGAACATCACGCCCACCTTGGTCCCGCCGCGACCGGCCCGGGCGAGCGCCCTCTGTAGTCCCTCATCCAAGAGGTCGCGGTTCGGCAACCCGGTCAGTGGATCGTGCAACGCGCGGAACCGCAACCGATCCTCTTCCGCTCGTTCGGAGGTCACGTCCTCGATCGTGGTGATGCCGAACAACGTGCCGCCGTCGACGTCTTTCGCGACGGATGTGTTCATGGAGGACCAGAAGGACGATCCGTCTCCTCGCCGCACACGCATCGTCCACGTGGCGTTCGCGCCGAGGCCCATCGATGATCGCGGTCACCGACATGCGGATCCGCGGTCCGTCCACCACGGGGTCGACCAACAGGCTCCTGAGCGCTCGGCCCCGAACGCCCCCCTCATACTCCAACAGCCGTTCGGCCACGGGGTTCGCATCCAGGATCTCCCCACCCTCCTTGACCTTCAGCACAGCAACGGGAGAGCCGTCGAAGACCGATCGGTACTCGAGCTCGGCGATCCGGGCCTCGCGATGCGCACGGTCACGATCCTTGGCAGAAGCGACGATCCGCACCATGACGAGAGATGCGAGCATCATGGCGGCGACGGCGAGGAAGAGCTGGTCGATCGGCTGGTCGTGTCCGGGGACGAGCATGAGGATCGGCACGGCGAAGAGCGGGATCCCCAGCCAGACGACATCGATCGGTGAGAGCACCCCCTCCGGTGCCTCTCGGCGCGTGAGGTGGACCATGCTGGGATGCAGGCCCGCGGCTCCGATGGCGACGTAGCTCACCAGCCACCCGAGGTCGAGGAACGGCGAGTAGGCGTCCGGCGAGCTTCGGAGGAGCCAGGCATAGGCCAGGTCGGTCACCAGCATGAGCGAGAATCCACCGACCAGCCACCAGTAGGCGGGCTCGCGCGATCGATCGGCCAGAGCGAGCCTGACCAGCAACGTGACGATCAAGATGTCGAACACGGGATAGGACGCGTTGACCAGCGCGGCGAACGTCGGACCCGTTCCTGCGACTCCCCCGCTGAGCACCACGATCCACACGATCACCGCCAACCCGATGGCCCCGATCGACGCATCGACCAACGCGAGCATCGACGCCCGCCTGTCGCCGCGCATCAGGAGGAGACAACCGACCGCGATCAGCGGATAGCCCACCATGTACGCGATGTCACTGGGTGCAAGCGCCGCGTCGCCGAAGGAGAGGGCCCAGATCGCATCGCCCAAGGCGAAGATCCCGAGTCCGGCGGCGAGGAGGAGCCACGGCGCTCGGCGATCGGGTCGGAAGCGCCACACGCCCACCACGATCGCCACGGGCATGGAGAAGGCGATCAGGTCCCAGACGACGAGCCCGGTGATCCCGGCCGACGTCAGGAAATACGCGGCGATCGCCAGCGCTCCGCCGACGAGGTACGCCCTGAACAGCCGCTTCGCCACGTTTCTCTTATCGGCAACTCCGCGGCATGTCTTAGCTCCCGTCGGCGGAGCGCTCCTGAGCCTGCAATCATTCCCGACCGATGACCGTCGAGCTGAACGACCACGACCGAAGCATGCTCGACGGCGGTCGGGGCGAGGCCACGGCACTCGCCATGCGGATCGTGGTCGAGATGGCCGGCGTCTGGCAGGCCGAGCGCCTCATCGACGTGACCTCAGCGCACGTCGACAGCTGCCTGTATCACGGCCGGGTGGGGCTCGATCTCGCCGAGAAGCTCCTGGCAGGAGGGGCGAACGTCTCGGTCCCGACGACCCTGAACGTCTCCTCGCTGGACCTCCTCCACCCCGACCTCGTCAGGCTCGACCCCGACACGGCGTCGAGGGCTCGTCGACTGATGGACGCGTACGTGGCGATGGGCTGCCGGCCGACCTGGACCTGCGCGCCGTACCAGCTCGAACACCGTCCGGCGTTCGGCGAGCACGTCGCCTGGGCCGAGTCGAACGCGATCGTGTTCGCCAACTCGGTGCTGGGTGCACGGACGAACCGCTACGGCGACTTCATCGACATCTGCGCAGCCGTCACCGGGCGCGTGCCGGAGGCCGGCTTCCATCTGGACGAGCACCGGAGAGGACGGATCGTGTTCCGGCTGGCGGACGACATCCCGGCGCGCCTGCTGCACGACGAGATCACACCCACATGCGTCGGTCACATCGTTGGAGCGGATCCGGGAACGGGAACACGCGTGCCCGTCATCGTCGGGCTCCCGCCCCGGACGAGCGAAGATCGATTGAAGGCGCTGGGAGCCGCCGCAGCGTCCTCGGGCGCCGTCGCGATGTTCCACGCGGTGGGGATCACGCCGGAGGCTCGGTCGCTCGAGATCGCGCTCGGCGGCAACGATGCGGAACGCGAGATCGTCGTCACGGTCGAGCGACTCCGCGCCGCGCGCGACGAGCTGACGACCATCGAAGGTGGACGCATCGCAGCGGTCAGCGTCGGCACACCGCATCTCTCCGTGGCGGAGATCGAGGCGCTCGCCACGCTCGTCCTGCGGCACCCACCGACGGTTCCGTTCTATGCGAACACGGGTCGCGACATGGTCACGAGGTCGGAGGCGATCGCCGCCCTGACCGACGTCGGCGTGACCGTGGTGACCGACACGTGCACCTACATCACGCCCATCCTGCACGACATCGAAGGTCCGGTGATGACCAACTCGGCCAAATGGGCGTGGTACGCGCCGGCGAACCTCGGGTTCGACGTGGCGTTCGGATCGATGGAAGAGTGCGTTCGGTCCGCCTCGCTCGGCCGGATGTGGCGCGACCCGGATCTCTGGGGCGAGGATGCCTGAGAGTCGAACGCTCGTTGCGGGCCACGCATCGGGCATCGCCCTCGTGCTCGATGAGCCGCTCAGCTTCTGGGGAGGCCTCGACCCCGAGACCGGGGCGCTGATCGACACGCATCATCCCCAGCGGGGCGTCGTCCTCACCGATCGGGTCCTGGTCATGCCATCGGGCCGCGGCTCCAGCTCCAGCTCGTACGTCCTGGCCGAAGCGATCCGCGCGGGCAGGGCTCCGGCGGCGATCGTCCTCCGCGAGCCCGACGGCATCGTGGCGCTCGGGGCGATCGTGGCTCGCGAGCTGTACGGCTCGACGATACCGGTGGTGGTCCTGAGCCCCGAGGCGTACGAGACGATCGCCGACGGGACGGCCGTCGAGGTGCACGCGGCCGACGACGAGGCGAGCGTGTCTAGACTCGCTCGATGGCCGTGACCTGCCCGTCCTGCGCCTACGACAACAACGAAGACGCGCGCTTCTGCGCCGGATGCGGGGCGGCGCTCGGCTCGACCTGCGCGTCCTGCGGCACGGTCGTGCCTCCTGGCGGCCGGTTCTGTCCGAACTGCGGCACGCCGATGCTCGACCCCGGCCCCGTCGACGCGCCGGTCGAAGAGCGGCGGGTCGTCTCGATCCTCTTCGCAGATCTCGCCGGCTTCACCTCGAGCTCCGATCAGGCCGACCCGGAGGACGTGCGACGGACGTTGGTCCCGTTCCACACGATCGCGAAGGAGGAGATCGAGCGATTCGGCGGCACGCTCGACAAGTTCGTCGGCGACGCGGCGATGGGGGTGTTCGGCGCACCGGTCGCCCATGAGGACGACCCCGAGCGCGCGGTCCGGGCGGCCCTCGCGATCCAAGCGAGGACGGCCGACATGGCGATCCCCGTCCGCGCGGCCGTCAACTCGGGCGAGGCCGTCGTCACGTTCGCGGCGGGTCCTCAGATCGGCGAGAACGTCGCGGGCGACGTGGTCAACACCGCTTCGCGGCTGCAGGGTGTGGCGCCCCACGGCGGCGTCGTGGTGGGCGAGAGCACGTACCGATCGACCCGAGATGCGGTCGACTACCGGGAGCTCGAACCCGTTGAGGTGAAGGGCAAGGCCGATCCGTTGCGCGTCTGGCTCGTCGGGTCGGTTCGCACGGAGACACCCGGGCGCGCCGACGAGGATCTCACTCCGTTCGTCGGGCGCGAGCGCGAACGACTCCTCCTTCGAGAGCTCTTCGACCGCTCGGTGCGGGAGTCGTCACTGCAGTTCGTCACCATCGTCGGCGAGCCCGGGATCGGGAAGACCCGCCTGGTCGCCGATCTTCACGAGCGCTTGTCGGCCGGGCCCGTTCCCGTGACGTGGTACCGAGGGCGGTGTCTCCCCTACGGTGAATCCGTCACGTTCGCGCCGCTCGAGGAGATCGTGCGCGAAGCCACCGGCGTGATGCGTTCGGACGACCGCGAGGAAGCCGCCGGCAAGCTCGCGGACCACATCGCCCGGTTGGAGCCGCGCGAGACGGAAGCCGAATGGCTCCGCGCCCGCCTCGCGCCCCTCATCGGGTTGGCGGAACCGAGCTCGACGGCGCCGGACCGAGCCGAGTCGTTCACGGCATGGGCGCGGTTCCTGGTCGCCGAAGCCGCGCGGTCACCGCTGGTTGTCGCCGTCGAGGATCTCCAATGGGCGGACCAGGCCATGCTCGACTTCCTGGATCAGCTGGACGACCAGGCGGACGTCGCGCCGATCCTGCTGGTGGGGACCGCCCGGCCCGAGCTCTTCGACGTTCGCCCCGGGTGGGGCGGCGGCAAGGCGAACGCTTCGACCATCACGCTCTCGCCGCTGCCGGAAGACGCGATGCAGCAGCTGCTGGCCGAGTTGCTCGTGCGATCGGTCCTGCCCGCCGACACCCAGGCACCGCTCGTCCAGAGCGCCGGAGGCAATCCGCTGTACGCGCTCGAGTTCGTCCGGATGCTCGGCGACCGCGGGCTCGTGGACGACGCCGGTTCCATCGCGCTCCCGGATTCGATCCAGGCCCTGATCGCGGCGCGCCTGGACGCGCTGACCCCGGCCCAGCGATCGCTCCTGCAGGATGCGGCCGTCGTGGGCGATCATTTCTGGTCGGGCGCCGTGGCGTCCATGAACGCGAGCGGCGTCGACGTCGCGGAGCGGCTGCGCGAGCTTCAACGCCGCGGCATGATCCGGCGCTCGTCGACACAGACCATCGACGGCCAGGACGAGCTCTCCTTCTCCCATGGCTTGGTGCGCGACGTGGCATACAAGCAGATCCCACGCGCCGGCCGCGTGGATCGCCACCTCGCGGTCGCCCGGTGGTTGGAGGAGACCGCCGGCGACCGGCTCGAAGATCGCGCGGAACCGATCGCGTACCACACGACCGAGGCGCTCTCGCTCGCGCGCGCGGCCCACCTGCCGTACGACACGCCGGAACTGCAGGACGAGGCACGTCGGTTCCTCCTGATGGCGGGCATGCGGCAAACCTCGCTCGACGTCGCGCAGGCAGCCGTCTACTACGAGCGCGCGCTCGAGCTGACCCTCGCCGATCACCCGGATCGCTCCAGGATCCTCCGCGAGGCAACCGGCTTGCGATGGCGATCCGGTCGGTTGAGCGTCGACGACGCGGTGGATGCGTACCAGGAGGCGTTGGACCTCGCCCTGTCGAACGACGACCGGGAGGCGGCGGCGTTCGCGCTCCGACGTCTGTACTTCCAGCTCGGGTTCCGCGGTGATAGTGAGGCAGCGCGGGCGGCGCTGGAGCGCGGGATCGAGCTCCTCGAAGATCGGGAGCCCTCGCCGGTGCTCGCCGAGCTCTACGCCGCTCTGGCGGAAGACGAGATGTTCGGCGGCCGCACGGAGGAGTCGCTCCGCTGGGCCACGCGCGCCCTCGAGCTCCCCCATTCGGACAGCGTCTCCGTGATGTCGCTGCACATCCGTGGGAACGGCCGACTCGAGCTCGGCGACCTGGGAGGGATGGACGACCTCAGGGAAGCATTGCATCAGGCGAAGGCCTCCGGGTCGGCACTGGACCAGGCCACGTCCTACTCCTACCTCAGTGAGTGGGTGGGCGTGACCGAGGGGCCGGTGAAGGGTCTGGAGTTGAACGACGCCTCCATCGAGATCTGTGACCGACGAGGATCCAGGGACAGAGCATGTGGGGCCGAGCCGAGTCCCTGTGGCTGCTCTACGATGCCGGCCGCTGGGACGACCTCCTCGATGCGGTCGCCACCCTGCTGCCGTGGGTGACCGAACATGGCGACACCATGCTCGAGTCGATCGGGCTCAGCTACCGCGCCCGGGTCCTCGCGAACCGTGGCCTGCTCGAGGGGCTCGACGCGTCCATGCAGGCCATCCTTCCGGTCGCCCGACAGGTGGGCGACCTCCAGGTCCAAGCTCCGGTGTTCGTGGCGGCCGCGATCGTGGCGGACGCGGAGGGCGACGGAACGCACGCGCTCGAGCACGTTCGCGAGTTCGAGGAGACCACGCGCGACGGTCCCACCGAGTACCGGGAACTCCAGTCCCCCGAGGTCATCCGCCTGTGCCTGGCGCGCGGCGAGGTCGAGCTCGCCGCGCAGGTCCTGGGCGATCGACCGGTCCACGTGGCACGAACCCGGCATGCCGTCCTCACCGGCAGAGCACTCCTCGCCGAGGCGAACGGCGACGTGGAAGCCGCGGCCCGGCTCTTCGCCGAGGCGGCGGAGGCATGGGCCTCCTACGGCGACCCGTTCGAGCGCGCCCACGCTCTCGAGGGCCGGGCGCGCTGCCTCGAGAAGCTCGGCCGCGTCGATGACGGCGTGGACGCGCGCGACGAGGCTTCGAAGCTCTTCGCCGGCCTCGGCATCCCGCCACGCGCGACGGCGTCCTGAGCCGATGCTGCTCGCCGATCTCGTGTCGACATCCAACTCGGTCGCGTCCACGCGCTCGCGCCTGGCGAAGGTCGCGGCGATCGCCGACCTCCTGCGTCGCGCCGCTCCGGAGGAAGTGCCGATCGTGGTGAGCTACCTGTCGGGCGAGCTGTGCCAGCGCCGCACGGGCGTGGGATGGGCGTCGCTGCGCGACCTCCCGCCGCCGGCGACCGAGCCGACGGTCACGGTCCCCGAGGTGGACGCGGCCTTCGCTCGAGCCGCGGAGGCGGGCGGTCCGGGATCCGTTGCCGTCAGACGGGAGACGCTGGCCACGCTCTTCGGACGTGCAACGGAGGATGAGCAGCGATTCCTGGGCCGGCTCGCCGGAGGTGAGCTCCGTCAGGGCGCGCTGGCCGGGATCATGGTGGACGCCGTGGCGCGGGCAGCCGAGGTCGACGTGGCGGCGGTGCGGCGAGCCGCGATGCTGGCGGGCGACCTGCCGGCGGTCGCGGGGACGGCGTTGGTCGAGGGAGCAGCGGGTCTCGATCGGTTCCGGTTGGAAGTCGGCCGTCCGCTGCAGCCCATGCTCGCCAAGACGGCGGCGTCGGTCGAGGCCGCCATGGAGCAGATCGGGGGGGCCGCCGCGGTCGACTGGAAGCTCGACGGCGTCCGGATCCAGGTCCATCGAGATCGCGGCGACGTGGCGGTCTTCACGCGAACGCTCGACCCGATCACGGAACGGGTACCGGAGGTCGTGGAAGCCGTGCTCGCGCTGCCCGTTCGCTCGATCGTGCTCGACGGAGAGGCGATCGCCCTCCGTCCCGACGGGCGACCGCGGCCGTTCCAACAGACCGCGAGCCGAGCAGCACGTCGCGGCGACGTCGGCGCGCTCCGCCGCGAGGTCCCGTTGACGCCGTTCTTCTTCGACGTCTTGCGCGTGGACGACGCCGAGCTGATCGACCTCCCGGCGGTGGAGCGGCATGCGTCGATCGACGGGGTCGTCCCGGCGGATCTCTGGGTGCCACGCATGGTGACGACGGACGCCGGCGAAGCGCGGGCGTTCCTCGACGACGCCCTCGCCCGAGGTCACGAAGGCGTGGTGGTGAAGTCGCTGGATGCGCCGTACGAAGCCGGCCGTCGCGGCGGAGCCTGGCTCAAGGTCAAGCCCGTCCACACGCTGGACCTGGTGGTGCTCGCGGCCGAGTGGGGCCACGGCCGTCGCAAGGGATGGTTGTCCAACCTCCACCTCGGCGCCCGTGATCCGGACGGGGGCGGCTTCGTGATGCTCGGCAAGACGTTCAAGGGGCTCACGGACGAGCTCCTCCGCTGGCAGACCGAGCGCTTCCTCGAGCTCGAGACGCGGCGCGACGGGATCACCGTGTTCGTCCGCCCGGAGCTCGTCGTAGAGATCGCGTTCGACGGTATACAGACGAGCCCGCGGTATCCCGCGGGCATGGCGTTGCGGTTCGCACGCGTCATCCGGTACCGCGAGGACAAAGGCCCGGACGAGACGGACAGCGTCGAGACCGTGCGAACGTTGCACCAGGCCGGGCTGTAGTCACCCCTCAGTCACTCACAGGCTCTCCCCCGCGTGCGCCCACTCGTTCCTCAGCGGCGCGGGCTTGAGTGGGTTCGACGACACGGAGGAGGTGACATACACATGCGACAGCGACTGAAACGGGTGGCGATGACCGTGGCGATCACCGGGGTCGTCGTCGGTGGAGGTTCGGCGATCGCCCACGCGGCGTCGGCGGGTCCGTCCGCGAAGGCCTCGGCATCGAGCTCGACCGCATCGACCTCGGCTGCTTCGTCGAACGCGGCCCGCACGGACAAGTGCCAACAGTAGACCAGGGACGCATGGGCTTGGCTCCCATCGGGGGCCGCGCCCTCACGGCAGGACGGTCGCGAAGATCGGTCGCCTCGACGCGAGCTCTTCGGCGGGATCGGCTTCAAACGTGATGCCTCTCACGGAGTCGATAACTGCGCCGGCTTACGTTCGGACATGCGCATCTGCCGCAGTTGCGAGCGTGCATTCGAACCCTCGAGCGGCCACCTCGATTGCCCGGCCTGCGGTCGAAGGATCGATGCGACTGCGGGCGCCGAAACAAGTGAAGTCTCGAGCCTGTGGGCTGAATGTCGCCCGGACAGCGGGCCCGTGAACCACCATTGGAAGGGTGGCCGGACGAGACACCATGCGGGCTATCTGATGGTGCGCCTTCCCGCTCACCCAAGGGCGAGGAAGAATGGCTACGTCTTCGAGCACATCCTGGTGATGGAAGAGCTCCTCGGAAGACACCTGCACAGGGACGAGAGTGTTCACCACGGAATGGAGTCAGGAGACGACAACCGAGCCGAGAACCTCGAGCTATGGGTGCGTCCCCAACCCTCTGGGATCCGGGTCCAAGATGCGGTGGACTGGGCGCACGAAATCATCGATCGATATGAGGGACTGGGTTGAACACCCCCAACAACGCTCGTAGCTTACGCCGCAAGCGTTCTTGGAGGTGGGGGATTCG
>CAVRSI010000052.1:0-10468 GCA_963723855.1 uncultured Actinomycetes bacterium
GGACCTGCTCGAGCTCCGCGTTCGCGGTATCGAGCTCGCTCTTCGTCGAGGTCGATGCGGCCTCGACCTCGGCGACCCGGGCAGTGAGCTCCGACTCCCGCTCGCTGAGCCGCTGCTCGAGCAACTCGGCCTGCTCCGAGATCTGTTCCTGCAGCTCTGATTCACGCTCGGCGAGTCGATGCTGGAGCTCCGCCTCCCGCTCGGCGAGCTTGGCCTGCAGCTCGGACTCGCGCTCGGCGGCCGCTCGTTGCAGCTCCGCCTCTCGCTCGGCGGAGTCGCGTCGCAGGTCGGCAACGGCCGAGGTGGCTTCGGTCGTCAACGCCTCCTCGCGCTCCTCGAGCCGGCGCTTCGCCTTGCTCTCGGTCTCCTCGAGCAGGGCCTGGAACTCTTCGCGAGCCGTGCGGACCCGGGTCTCCAGGTCGGCTTCACGCTCCACCAGCTCGGCGCGGTGCGACGCCTTGAGGCTGTCCAGCTCGGCACGAGCGGCTCGAAGCTCCTCGCCGAAGACGGTGGCCTTCTGCTCCTCGGTCCGCAGTGCCCGCAGCTCGTTGCGGACGTCGTCCAGCTCGGACGTGGCACGGGCGAGCTCGCTCTGCGCGGACTCCGCGGCCTCCCGCGCGTGGAGCGCCTCGACGTGCGCGTTGTCCAGGTCTTCCTGGATCTCCTGGGCGCGAGCGGCCTGCGCCTTCAGCGCGTCCAGCTCGCGGCGCGTCACGGAGAGCTCGGTCTGCGCGCCTTCCAGCTCCGCGCGGAGCCCGATCGCTTCCTGCTCGACCTGGCGGGCCCTGCGATCGATCTCGGGGTCGACCTTGTCGCTCTTGTCTCCCTTCGCCTTCGCCTGCTCGGCGATGTGGCGAGCGAGCTTGTCGCGCTCGATGCTCATGGCCTTCAGCTGACCCTCGACCAGACGGGCCTGACCCTCGGCCTTCAGCAGCCGGGTCTCCATCTCCGGGTCGGGGCCGCTCGCGGCCGGACGCTCCTGGAGCATCCGCTGGGTGACGTGGAGTTCTTCCAACGTCTTGCGGTATTGATCCTGGATGACGTTGAGCCGCTCTTCGGCGGCGGTCGCACGCTCTTCGGCCTTCCTGCGCGCGTCGGCCTCCTCGCGGAGGCCGGGCGACGGCAGCTCGAGCGAACGTTGCGAGGAACCGACCGGCGTCGGCGCGACCCGCTCCCTCGTGAAGTTCGAGAAACTCGCGTTCGCGGTGGACGTCGCGGTGAGTCGCATGACCCGGTAGAGCACGAGCAGCGTGATGATCAAGCCGATCGTCATGAGGATCGCGTTGTACCGCCACGGGCGCCCGGCGGCGGCGATCACGTCGTCGGGCCGTGCGAGCTGGATCGCAGCGTTGATCGGGCCGTCGCTGCGGAAGCGGAGGGGGACAAGGACCGAGAACATGCCGCCGCTCTGTTCGGAAGAGACCGTTCCGCTCTCCGTCGCATCGCGGACCTTGGTCCGAGCCTCTTCGGGCCGCTGCCCGATCAGCGAGCGATCGGTCGAGTAGACGATCTGACCGTCGAGCGACCAGATCGCGACGTCGTCCCATGCCGTGGGATCCAGGAGGACCGGCGTGATCTTGGCGGTGATCAGATCGGCCTTCGCGTCGGTGGCGGGAGCGCTGACGTCGCTGGGTGACAATGCGAGCGGCAAGGAGTTCTCGACGATGGTTTGCGCTTGATCCACCGCGGTGGCTTTCGCCTGGTTGACGGCGCGGGAGCCGAGGAACATGGAGCCCACGGCACCGATGGCCAAGAGCGCCGCCAAGGCGAGCAGCAGCGAACGGGCGATTCGAAAGATGTTCCTCTGGCCGGCCATCGTTCCCCTTATCCGGATGGACCCTTAGGGTTCTATCGGCGCCCCTTCGGGCGAGCCGTAGTCGGCCACGGGAGGGATATGGTCGGAATCGGGTAGGTCTTTGGTCGTACCCCGTCCCGGGTAGTTCGAGAGCGCGAGCGGGCAAACGCCCGCCGGACCCTCTACGCAGCGGGTCCGGCGCCGGACAGGACGATCGTGTCCCCGGTCACGACATGCTTGTCCAGCACGATGAGGTCCTCGATCGCGTCGCGCATCTCGGCCACATGGCTGACGAGGACGACCAGGCGCCGGTCGTTCTCCGAGACCAATCTCCCGATCCCGTCCATCGCCCGGTCCAGGTGCTCGGGGTCGAGGCTGCCGAATCCCTCGTCCAGGAAGAACGAGTCGAGACGACCGCCGCCTCGCGCGACCATCTCCGCCAACGCGAGCGCGAGCGCCAACGACGCCAGGAACGTCTCGCCGCCGGAGAGGCTGTCGGCCTTCCGCTTCGTGTTCGCGGCGTTCAGATCCACGATGTCGAACCGATCGTCGTCGGTGAAACGGTAGCCGCCGTCCGTCAGCTGCGAGAAGTGATCGCTCCCCAGCTCGCCCAGCTCGGCGCGCTCCTCCTCTAAGAGGAACCCGAGGAACCGCGACGGTTGGAGGTCGCCTGCCAGGCGCTTCGCGACGCCACGACGCGTCTCGAGCTCGAGGATCTTCCGCTCCAGCTCGCTCGCCGATGCGATCCGTTCTTCGAGCTCCTTCACCCGTTCGCCGGCGGCACCGTGCACCACGGCCGCCTCGGCCAACGCGCGACGGAAATCGTCGTCCCGCCCGAGATCCACGCCCCGGAGGATCTCGAGTCGCGCTCGCGACGCTTCGTCGCCCCGCGCGATCGCGATGTCGCGTTCGACCGTTGCCTGCTCGTGGCGCGTGACCAGTTCCTCGCGGATCGCGGCGAACGCCGACCCGACCGCCTCCGGCTCCGCGGGAACGTCGCGGTCCTCCTCGAGGCGGCCCCACACGCCCGACAGCCGGTTCGCCAGGGTTGCGATCGCGCCGCCCGCGCCCTCGGCGAGCCGCGCAGCCTCGTCGAGACCCGCCCGCGCCGCCTCGACCGCCCGTCTCGCGGTCTCGACCGCCTCCTCGGCGGCGGTGAGTTCGGCCTCTCGCGCCTCGAACAACGAGCGTGGGTCGCCGTCCTCGCCCAGCCATCCGACGAGTTGATCCTTGGTGGCGGTGAGCGCAGCGGTGGCGCCGGCCACCCCGTCCAGCGCCTGCGCCAGCGTGGCCTCCGCGCGGCCGATGCCGGCGGTCGCGTCGCCGACCGAGGTCCGGGCGGACGCCTCCGCCGCGGCGCAGCGGTCGCGCTCGGTGCGCGCTTTCGCCTCGGCCTTCTCCGCCTTGGCGAGCGCGTTCTCGGCCGCCTTGACCTTGGGCGCGGCTCCGGCCTTCGGCACCTGGTGGACCTCCTGCCGGCAGACCGGGCATGGCTCGCCCGCCGCGAGGGTCCCACGGAGTTCGTGCGCCATCTCCGCGTGCGTGGCGGACATCAGCGCGGCTCGCGCGGAGGCAACCTCCGACGAGATCGCCGCGAGCGCCTCATCCGCGCGGGCGAGTGCTTCTTCCGCCGCCTCGGCAGCCTCCATCCTCGTTGCCTCGGCCGCCCGGGCCTCCCTCAGCTCCGACTCGGCGCGATCCGCCACCGCCTGCGCCGACGCGGACTCCGCGACGTGGCGTTCGTGCGTCTGCACCAGGTTCGCGAACGACCGGAACTGCTCGCGGTCTCCGTGGAGGGACGCGACGCGGGCGAGCTCAGCTTCACAGGCCGCGCGTGCATCGTCCGTCTCGCGAAGGACGTTCTCCGCCGCGGCGACCCGAGCGCCGGCGTCACGCGAGGCCGCGGTCGAGGCCTCGACGTCGGCTTCGTGCGGGAGCGCGCCGGCGATCTCGGTGAGCGTGGCCATGCGGGCGACCGCGGAGGCGGCATCTCCCGTCGCGGCATCGCGCTCCTTCTCTAAACGCTCGACCTCGGGGCCGGCCGACTCCAACGCGTGCAGTCGCTCGCGCGATCGATCCGCCGCCGCCCGCGCCTCGTCGAGCTGCTCGCGCGCCTCGACGATCCGTTCGCGCTCCTTGCCGAGGGAGGTGAGCTCTAGGTCGATCCGCTCGACGTGCATCTTCGCCACGTTGAGCGCGTCGTCGAGCCGCTCGAACCCGAAGACGCCCTTCAGCACCGCATCGCGCTGCGCGGGGGTCGCCTTGAGGAACTCGGAGAACCGGTTCTGCGCCAGCAGGACGGAGCGACAGAACGTCTTGAAGTCCATGCCGAGGACCTCTTCGATCCGCTCGTTCATCGCTCCCTCGAGCGTCACCACCTCGAGGACCTGCGCGTCGGGCGTATCGTCGGCCAGCAGCTCGAGCTGATGCCCGGACGCCCCCTTGCGTCGGAGCGATCGCACAGCTCGCCAGACCTGCCCGTCCACCTGGAACCGGAGCTCGACGTGCGACTGGTCGGCCAGCTGGTGGATCAGTGACTTCGTGGCGCCTTCCACCTGGGGCGTCTTCCCGTACAACGCGAACGACACCGCGTCGAGGATCGAGGACTTCCCCGAGCCGATCGGGCCGACGATCGCGACGAGCCGTCGACCGCGCCAGTCGAACGTGACCCGCTCGCGGTAGGAGCGGAACCCTTCGACCGTGAGCTCAAGCGGTCGCATCGGCCGCCTCCTCGAGCACGTCGCGGAAGAGGGCGAGCAGCTCGGCTGGCGCGTCCTCGTCGTGCTCCCGTCGGTAGTACTCGGCGTACAGCTCCTCCCAGGAACGGTGGTCCTTCGACAGCCGATCGCGATCGGTCCCCGGCGGCCGCAGGGCACGCACGCGCACGAGGTACGGGAAGGCTTCGTGCGCGCGCTCGGCGAGCGTCATGTCGGTGCCGCTGGTCTTCACCGTGAGGTCGAGGAACGCGCCGGAGAGCTCGTCGGTCCGCGCCTCGATCGCGTCCCACTCGTCCTGCACCCGAACGAGCGGACGGCCGCTCTGCAACGGGATGCTCTCCGCGACGGCGAGTCGTCCCGGCTCGGCATCGACGACGACGACCCGCTTCTCCTCCCCTGCCTCCCCGAAGTCGAGCGCGAGGAGCGAGCCGGCGTACTGCGCGGGGACGGGAGCGCCGGGAACCTTCTGGGGCGCGTGGATGTGGCCCATCGCCACGTACTGCGGCCCAGCCGGGATCGCCTGCGGCGTGGCCGTGTAGGCATCGCCCATGTGGAGCTCTCGCTCCCCGCGCGGTGCATCGCGTCCCATCGTCACGCCGTTCACGAGGAAATGCGCGACCAGGATCGGCACCAGGTCGGCGCCGGCGCGTTCGACGAGCGCGTCGTTGTACCGGCCGGTGATGGCCGCGATGCGATCCGCGTACCCGCGGTACCACTCGCCGGCGTCCTTCATGAAGTCGACGACCTTGCCCTCCCGGAGGAACGGGAAGCCGGCGACGACCGCGGGCAGCCCACCCAGGTCGTCGGGTCCGAGGACGCCGCCCTCGTCGGGACGCTTCACGTTGCCGATCAGATGCACGCCGAGCGGACGCAGGAGCGGAGCGAGCGCCTCGAAGAAGTCCGGGGAGTCGTGGTTGCCGGCGACGGCGATCACGGGCCGGCGCGCGGCGAGCCGCAGCAGCGTCTGCAGGCCGAGCGCGAGCGCGTCCGTCGGAGGGGTGGGTCGGTCCCACACGTCGCCGGACACGATGACCAGGTCCACCTGGTGCTCGTCGGCGATGCGCTCGACCTCGGCGAGCACCTCGACGAACTCGTCCATGCGGTCGTGCCGGCCCAGGCGCTTGCCGATGTGCCAGTCCGACGTGTGGAGGATCTTCATGTCCGGGGGGAGGGCGTGGCGGCACCCGTCACAGGCCCGCGAACGGATCGCCGTCGGCGTCCGTCGCCACTTCCTCCTTCCTGGTTGCCCACGGCGGGAACGGGAACGTCACCACGAGCGGCACGGGGATGGCCGGCTGCGAGATCACCATGGTTCCCGGCTTCAACAGCCGTGCGCGAGCCCGCGTGGAGGGGAGCATCCAGCCGTATTCGGCGCGTTCGGCCTCGGCAGCATCCAGGCGGCCGCTCACACGGATGGCGGCGTTCTCCAGGACCTCCGACGCCACGCGAGACGCCGTCTGCTGCGCGCCGACGAGCAGGATGCCGAGCGATCGTCCGCGCTGCGCGATGTCGACCAGCATGTCCTTCAGCGGGCTCGTTCCCTCGCGCGGCGCGTACTTGTTGAGCTCGTCGAGCACGACGACGGACAAGGGCAGGCGCTGTCCCGACTCGTCCTTCTCCCGGAAGGCCTCGTTGAGCAGGGCCCCCACGACGAACCGCTGGGCCTGGTCGTGGAGCGACTGGATGGCGACGACCGTGACGCTCGCCTTCGAACGGTCGATGCGTCGGCTCTCGCCGGCCCTGACCAATTGGCCCATCCTGGCGGCGCCCGCGTGCAGCCGCCGCATGAACGCAGAGACCGTGCCGCCCATCACCCGCCCGCTCCACGCCCAGTCGGGCTCGGAGCCGTCCTCGGGCTCCAGGAACTCACCGATCGCGTCCACGAGCGTGAGCAGGTCGCTGACGATCCGCTCGCCGGCCTGCGCCTGGACCTGCTGGCCGCGCCAGTTCCCGTCCGGCGCGTCCCGAGGGTCGCGGAGCACGACCGCGCCCGGCACCCCCACGACGTCGACCGCGAACCGCTTCAGCTGCGACTGCACACGTTCGCGGACGAACGGGATCTGGTTCTTCGCGTCGTTCGCGTCGGTGAACAGGAACTGCAGGCAGTCCTCGTCGACGAACTCGCGCGGCGTCCAGCTGAACACGTCGACGCCTTCCTGGCGACCGCCCGTGTCGGGGACCACGACGTCGCCGGAACGACTGCGCGCCGGCGCCCAGAACCGCACGGACGGGAACGGTCCGGGCTCGACGCCGAGCGTCGCCCATCCGGCCGCGGCCTCGTCGTCGAAGAACCGGTTCGGCTTGTCCAGCCAGAGCAGGTCTTCGCCCTTCACGTTGAACACCAGCACGCGGAGGTTGGACGCGCCCTCGCCGACGACGCCGGGGTGCCCGGTGAGCATCCGGAGGAAGAACAGCGCGAACGACGTCTTCGTGGCGACGCCGCTGATGCCGCTGATCGACATGTGGCCGCCCTTGCGGCCGTCGAAGAAGTCGAGGTCGACGGAGACGGGCTCGCCGTCGCGGCCGATCCCGATCGGGAGCGGCCGGCCCATCTCATCCAGGTAGAGCGCCTTCGCCCGCTCGTCGCCGGTGGCGCGCTGCACGAGCTCGCCGGGGTCGGGAGAGACCCAGATCTCGGGATCGACGCGCGTGACGGCCACGCGGGCCGAACGGACCTTCGCGGCCGGCATGATGCCGAGCTCGGCGACGCGGTGCGTGTCCGACTCGTACGTCGCTCCCTCGTAGACCGACTCCGCCTCGGTCACGACGCCGTACGTCGCCACCTCGCCCGCCTTCGGCACCTGGGTCCGGACGACGATGAGGTCGTCGAGCTGGAGGTACTCGTCGTCGTCGAGCACCACTCGGAACTCGCTCGTGGTCGAGTGCTCCGAGCCGAGGACGCGGCCGACGCCGTCGCCCGTCACGAGGGACCCACTCCGCCGCCTCGCGCGCCGATCCTCCACCTCATGCCGCGTATCGTAGCCGCGGCGTCCGACCCTCCCCGGGATCCGGCGGTTCGCGGTTCTCCGCCGGTCCCGAAGAGGCCGGAACGGGCTGCTACGGCAAGAAGTAGTTGGGGTTGGGCAGCTTGAACGTCCGGTCCGCGAACCCGCCGAGCAGGTCGCTGAACTGGTCGCCGAAGTTGGCCACGATGTCGTATCCCAACGATTCGATGTGGGCTCGTGTCGCCGTCTTGTAGTGCTGGGTGGTGCACGAGCCGTTCGGGTCCCCGGCACACGCGGCCAGCAGGTAGTCGGGGTAGTCCGCCACCGCGGGCTTGGTGAAGAGCCCGTCCTCCCCGTCGTTCAGCGTGGTCGGCACCGGATACCCGGCGTCGACGCCGACGCCGTCCGAGGTCAGGTTGCCCAGCGTGTCGGCCTCCTGCGTGGCCGGCCTGCCCGTGAGGAAGATGATCGCGTACCCCTCTTGGGCGGCCTCGTTCACCATCGCCACCATGCCCGGCACGGCGGGGAACTGCTGCCCGGTGACGAACGTGGCGTTCGTCGACGGGTTGTACGCCCAGTTGCTGAAGATCTCGTAGTTCCAGGTGGCCAACGTGGTGTCGTCGACGTCCAGGACGATCGCCTTCATCCGCGACGAGTGGTCACGGTGGGAGCGCGCTGCGAGCCAACGCTCTCCCGCGGCGGCGGCGGAGCTCGCCTCCTTGGCGTAGTAGCTGTCGGCCGCGAACACCCCCGTGCCCGAAGGATCGCCGTAGTAGTTCCTGATCTGCTGACGGAGCACGTCGAGGTTCGTGATCTGGCGTTCCGAGTGCGGGGTGAAGGTGTCGATGATGCTCCGTGGGCCGGCCGCGAAGGCCACGGCCCCGGCGACGAGGGATATCCCCACCACGACGGCCATGACCGCCAACCGCGGAGAGCGCCTCTGCCACGTGCGTCTGCTCATGAGAGCCTCCTTCTGTCACTGTCCCGCTCGGGCAAGGGCCGATGATAGGCACAGCCCGACGACGTTGGAAGATCGAGGAGGGACGGCCCGACCGTCAGACGTCGAGGTACACCTGGGCTTCGATCCATCCGTCCGGGCGACGCCACACGTGGAGCCGATGGAACGTCGCCGCCTTCACCGACCTGTGCCTTCCAGGGCCGTCCCCTCGCACACCGAGGAGGTCCGCGACGGCCCACGCCGACCTGCTCGTGGGCCTCCTCGAGCGTCCTTCCCCAGGCACGTAGTCCGAGGTCGGCCGGATGTTCGAGGAGCTCATAGCCGGCATCCATCACTCGATCGTCGTTGGACGTCACCATCGCCATGCGCTCCTGCCGCCCGCGCCACCCTCCCTCCGCCGACGCGACCGACGAGGGCCCATCGGCCCCTGACCAGTGGGCACGTCCGACCTTGGGGTCGGTTCACGCCCGTGACACGCTGTCATCGCGGGAAAGGGGACGCGATGAGTGTCAGAGCGGATGACCGTCGGCACGTGTCGGACTTCGATCTCGAAGTGGTTCGCACCGGAGCATGGATCGACGACGCGATGGTCCCGTACGCGAAGCGCAAGGTCCGCGCCGCCGCCCGATCCGCGCCGGCGCCTGTCCTGTTCGGCAGGATCAAGATGCGGCGCGAACCGCATCGCTCGATCGAACGACCGATCGTCGTCGCGGCCATGCTCGACGTGAACGGCTACCCGGTCCGAGCGCACGCGGCCGGGCGCATCGCGACGGAGGCCATCGACCTCCTCGAGGAGCGACTGCGGCAACAGTTGTACTGGGCCCACCAACGGATCGCCTTCCTTCGGAGGCGGCGCACGGGCGTCGCCGCACTCGGCGAGTGGCGTCACGGCGACGAGCCAACGGCCCGGCCCGGGTTCTTCCCGCGCCCGCCCGAGGAGCGCCAGGTGATCCGAACGAAGACCGTCTCGCTGGATCGATGCACGCCAGAGGAAGCCACCGTAGAGATGGAGATGCTCGACCACGACTTCCACCTGTTCGTCGACAGCGCGACGGATCGTGAAGCGATCGTCCGGCGGCTGTCCGGCGGTGACTACGCACTCTCACGTGCGGCCGACGGTGAGGAAGAACCGCAAGACACCGTACGGTTCCGACCGGGGGAGCGACCCCCCACGCTGACCATGGAGTCCGCGGTCGAGCGCCTGAACCAGACGGACGAACCATTCGTGTTCTTCGTCGACGTCGGGACATCGCATGGCGCTGTGCTCTACCGACGCTTCGACGGTCATTACGGCGTCGTACGACCGGAGCCGGCGCCTGTCCTCGCAGGCTAGTGCGGAGATCGAAGGGGGAGTGGATATGAACGCGAAGGTCGGTGACCGGATCGTCGTTCGCGGACACCGGGTGGGCGAATCCGAGCGTGACGGCGAGATCCTCGAGGTGCACGGCGAGGATGGAGGCCCTCCATTCCTCGTTCGGTGGTCGGCGGACGGACACGAAGGGATGGTGTTCCCGGGTTCGGACGTGACGATCGAGCACTTCAAGAAGCGCGTTCCGCCGAAGACGGCGACGGCGTGACAGACCTCCGCACGACGGGCGGGCGCCTAGTGGTCGGTGTGGATGGTTCGAAGGGCGCGACTTCGGCGGTTCTCTGGGCGGCGCAGGAAGCCAACATCCGAGGGGCGAAGCTCGAGCTCGTTTCGGTCTGGGAGGTTTCGGTTTCGACCGTCGGGTTCGGCCTCGGGTTCTCCGAGATGTCGCACGAGATGTTGAAGAGACTCGAGCAGAACGCCGAGGAGATCCTGGCGACGGCCGCCGAGTTGGCTCAGGATGCGTTCCCCGACCTCGAGATCGAAACGAGGACGGTCGAGGGTCAGGCGGCGGATGTCCTCGTGCGCGCCGGACATGGCGCGGACCTGCTCGTGGTGGGCTCGCGTGGGGTGGGCGGGTTCGCTGAGCTCTTGCTGGGCTCGGTCAGCCAGCAATGCGCCCATCACGCGACCTGCCCGGTCGTGATCGTCCGGCATCTCCATCCGGCCGGCTGACGTCGAGAC
>CAVRSI010000053.1:0-8884 GCA_963723855.1 uncultured Actinomycetes bacterium
TCCTCGACCAGGTTCTGCGTGACCGTGTCCTCCACCCCACCCGCGATGAGGATCCCCACGCCGTACGTGGGGTATTCAAGATCCTTCGTGTCCGCCGTCGTCGAGTTGTTGTCGTGCACGTAGTTGCCGGCGATCAGCACGTCGCGCTGCGGGGGGTTCGCCTCGGAGTCGAGCGTGTTCGGAACGATGCCGGCCATGTTGTCGCGCCACTCGCTGTTCACGATGGCAAGGTCGCCCCCGGCGTTCGTCCCGGAGTACCCCATGGCGTTGTTCTCCGCGAGCGAATCCGTGATCAGCGCGTGGCAGGGGTCGCACTGCCCGATGTAGAAGCCGGAGTCCGGCGATCCGCCGGCATACGAGTGGTCGAACTGCCCGTACTGGGAATCGAACGCGTAGATGCCGTAGTCGCCGTTGTCGTACGCGGTCACGTACGACGCGCGGAAGCCGAACACGCTCGACCACTGCACCCCGTTCAGCACGAAGTGCCGCGCCGTCAGGTTCTCGATGGACACGCCATCGGCTTCGATCACGTGGATGCCGTTCGGGAGCTGGTCCTTCCCGTCGAGGATCGTTCGGTTGCGGTCCTCACCTCTGATCGTGAGATACGGCGTCGTCACGACCACCGACTCGTGATACACGCCGGGCGCGATCAAGACCATGCCGCCGGGTTCGGCGTGATCCACGGCTTCTTGCACGGTCGGGTAGTCCGCCGGAACGCGCACCGTCGCCGAGAACCCGGCCGGCAACGGTTCGCGACCCGGGCCCACGCCACCGCCCGTCGCACTCGGGATCTGGACGTCGCCCACCACCACGATCCCGGTCATGCCCACGCCCGGCGCTCCGTGATACTTGCAGAAGTACGTGTACACGCCCGGCTGATCGAACTCCTTCGTGTACGTCGCCCCGGGATCCAGGTTGCCGGAATCGTAGGAACCGTCGTCCGCCGTGACCGTGTGGGGGCTGTTCCCGTCGTTCGACCATCGGACCGATCCGCCCGGCTGGATCCGCACGATCCCCGGGTCGAACGCGTTGTCGATCGCGCTGATCTCCGAGTCGTAGTCGTCGGCGCGAGCCGCGAGCGCCGGTCCGAGCATGAGCAGAACCAGGAACGCAACGGCTGCCAGTCGGCGCGCTGCCAGTCGGCGGATCATCGGCCGGGACCCTAGCACTTCGGTACCGTGGGATTCCCATGCCACCCGAACGCCTCTCCAGCCTCGACGCGAGCTTCCTCTATCTCGAGCGCCCCGCCATGCATATGCACGTCGCGGGCGTGTCCGTGTTCGCGCCTCGGGAAGACGGTCCCCTCACGTACGAGGATGTCGCCCGCGTCGCCACGGCCCGCCTCCACCTCGCACCGCGCCTGCGGCAGCGCGTCCTCAGCCTGCCCGCCGGTCTCACCCGGCCGCTCTGGGTCGACGACGATCGGTTCGACCTGGACTTCCACCTCCGGCGAGCGGCGATTCCGCAGCCGGGAGGCCGGCTCCAACTGGAGCGTGTGGTGGGGCGGGTCCTGTCTCGTCCGCTGGACCGCAGCAAGCCGCTGTGGGAGCTCTACGTCTTCGAAGGGCTCGAGAACGGCCGAACCGCGGTCCTCCTCAAGATGCATCACGCGTTGGCGGACGGGATATCCGGGATGTTGATCGCATCGGCGTTGTTCGATCTGTCGCCCGACTCGGACCTCGGTCCGCCTCCCAAGGAGCCGTGGGTGCCCGAACCCCTCCCCAGCACGGCTGAGCTCGCGGCGGAGGCCATGCAGGACCTCGTGCTGCACCCGATGGAGGCGTTGGTCCGCGTCGCGCAGGCGCCTGCGCACGCCGCAGCCGTGGTCGGTCAGACGCTCGACGGGCTCCGCTCCATCGTCGGGATGGGGAACCCGCCGCAGGGACCGTTCGACGTTCGGGTGGGTCCCAATCGGCGATTCGCCACGGCCGAAGCGCCGTTCGAGCTGGTGCACGACGTCAAGCGTGCGCTCAGCGGGACCATCAACGACGTCGTGCTCGCAGCGGTCGGCGGCGGGCTGCACGACCTGCTGGATGCGCGCGGCGAGCCCACCCGCGGCCGGGTGCTCCGCGTGATGGTGCCGGTGTCCGTTCGATCGAAGGCCGAACAGGGTGACGTGGGGAACCGCGTCGCCCCCGCGTTCGTGGACATACCGGTCGGCATGATGAAGCCGGCGACCCGGCTGAAGCGGGTGCGCGCCGCAACCGCGGCGTTGAAGAGCTCCGCGATGGCGGTGAGCGCGGACTCGATCATCGGGCTCGGGGCCTACGCGCCGCCGGCACTGCACGCCATGGCCGCCCGACTCGCGTCGCGCAACCGGTGGTTCAACCTCGTCGTGTCCAACATCCCCGCTCCACAGGTGCCGATGTATCTGGCGGGAGCCCGGTTGGTGGCGAGCTACCCGGCGATGCCGCTCGGTGAGAACTGCGCCCTGTCCATCGCGTGCACCAGCCTCGGCGGAACCATGGCGTTCGGACTGACCGCCGATTGGGACGCGCTGCCGGACATCGATGTGCTCGCACGCGGCATCGAGCGATCCCTGAACGAGCTGTCCGACGCCCGGTCGACGACCAAGCCGTCGACCTAACGCATCGCCTCGGCATACCAGTCGGCGACCTCGGCCAGCCAGCGACCGGGGGCTTCCATCTGCGGCGCGTGACCGATGCCCGGGAAGATCCGTCCGCGCCAGGACGGGTGAGCGGCCAGGATGGCCTCGGCGAAGGCAGCCGGCACGAATCGATCGCGCCGGCCGTGGAGCACGAGGATGGGGCAGGAGATGGCGTCCAGGGCTCGCGCCGATACGTCGGGTCGCTTCCCCAAGCGGAGCATCGACCGCGCGGCGTCGAGGAAGGCGTCGGGTGCGTCGGGATCGCGTTGACGTTCCCGGACGAGGTCCACGCTCATCCGCACGATCTCGTCCGGGATCGATGACGGATCGGTTGCGACCATCCGATACCCGAACCGCACGACCTGTTCCGGATCCATCCGGTTCATACGGATCCGCGCGAACCGGTCGCCGACTCCCGGCGTGTCGTACAGCGCGAACGCTCCCATGACGGCGGGATGGGGAAGGCCGCCTCTGGACCACGGCAGCGCGGACGAGGTCAGCACCAGTCCGGCGGTCGTGGCGGGCTCGACGGCCGCTTGCAGGATGGCGATCACGCCCCCCATGGAGTGTCCCGAGAGCACCACGCTCCCGGTCGCGAGCTCCGAGATGAATCGCGAGACGATCCGCCGTTCGTCCATCACGCTGGACCCGCGACCGAGTCGGGGCGACGAGCCGAACCCCGGCAGGTCGAGCGCCAGGACCCGGCCGAGCCCGGCGAGTCCCGGGGCGACCTGGAGCCAGTTGAGGTGCGAACCACCGAGACCGTGGATCAACACGAACGTCGTTTCGCCCGGACCATCCCACGCCCGGTAGCGCACCGGTCCGTCCAGGTCGATGGTCGCGAGCTCGGGAAGGTCGAGGCTCACGGTCGAGAGCCTACCCGGGACGCTCGTTCACCTTGCGTCGGGAGGAGAGGCTGGACGTGGAACATCTGCATGCTCAAGAGCGTTCCAGGGGAAGGACGCCCGGGCGGGCGACCCAGGAGGTGGCGGCAGCGGTGGGGGACCGTCAGGGGTCAACGGAGCGCATCCCGACGGTTGTCACAAGACGTTCACACCCCGCTGGCTTTACATATGCCACCAACACGCATTACCATACCTTCGAGCGGCTGCCAAGGCGTCTTTTTCCGCGTGTCTGCATTCCGGCGGCCCCCCTGAGTTACCGAGTTCCCGAGGACCGGTACGGTTGCTTCCAGCGACAACCCGGCCTCGAGGAGGAGCGTGATACGAAGTGCCGGAACCAGCGCGTCCCTTAGGGACCGACGACGCAGACGATCTTCGCCTGTACCTCGAGGCGGCGGCTCGCGAGCCGCTGCTGACCAAGGAGGAAGAGGTCGAGCTCGCCATGACCATCGAAGCGGGCAAGGAGGCTGAGGATCGCCTCCGGGCCGGTCGACTGCGTTCTGAGAAGAGCATCGCGAAGGCCCGCCGCGACGTCCGAGATGCCGAGGCGGCCCGCCAGCGATTCATCATGGCCAACCTTCGACTCGTGGTGTCCGTGGCCCGCAAGTACCAGGGCCAGGGGCTCCCGCTGCTCGACCTGATCCAGGAAGGCAACATCGGACTGATGCGCGCGGTCGAGCTGTTCGACTGGCGCCGTGGGTTCAAGTTCTCGACCTACGCCACGTGGTGGATCCGCCAGGGCATCACGCGTGCGATCGCCGATCGCTCGCGTTCGATCCGCCTGCCGGTCCACATCCACGACCGGCTGCGCAAGCTGAACCGCACGCGGTTCCAGTTCGCCCAGTCGATGGGTCGCGAGCCGAGCCGTGAAGAGCTGGCCAAGGCGCTCGACACCACGGTCGAGGAGATCGACGATCTGACCGAGATGGGCCGCCGCGAGCCGCTGTCCCTGCAATCGCCCGTGGGCGAGGACACCGAGCTCGGCGACCTGATCGAGGAGGTCGACTCCGACGCCGCCTTCAACGAGGTCGAGGACGCGCTGCTCCGCGAGGAGATCGGCGACGCGGTCGACCGCGTGCTGGACGAGCGCGAGCGCCATGTGGTGGCCCTGCGCTACGGGCTGGAGAACGGGCAGCCGCTGTCGCTCCGGGAGACCGGGAAGGTGCTCGGGCTCTCCGGCGAGCGCGTCCGGCTGATCGAGCGAGAGGCGCTGCGTAAGCTCCGCGACTCCAACCTGATCAGCGCGGTGGCGCTGGGCTGAAGCCAGCAGCGAGAACCTCGAAGGGCCGGCCCGATGGGCCGGCCCTTCGTGCGTCCGCGCCCCGATGCTCGGGCCGCCTCCCTCATCGCCTCTCCGTGATGATGCGTGCGCTGGCGACCTGCACCTCGATCGCCTCGCGGACGCGCTGGGTGAACGCCGCGAGGTCGTCGGCATCCGTGGGATCGCCTGCGGGGGCGACGGCATCGCCGAAGACGAACGCGAGCCGAGGGCGCAGCGGCGGACCGTACCGGCGGCCGCTCCTCGGCCATCGCACCTGCGTGCCCCAGATCCCCACGGGGATCACCGGCGCCATCGTCGCCAGCGCCAGACGCGCGACCCCGCGGTGGAACGGCAGCATCTCCGTGGCCCTGTCGTCGTTGACACGTCCCTCGGGTGCGATCGCCGCGATCGCGCCGGCTGAGATCGTGCGGATCGCCTCTTCGAGGGCGTTCGAGTCACCCTCTCCCCGCCGGACCGGGATCTGATCGAACGACCGGAAGATCCAGCCTGCCACGCGCTGGTGGAACACCTCGGCGGCCACGAGGAACCGCGACTCGCGACGCCGCTTCCGCGCGACGACGATGCCTACCGCCGGACCATCGATCACGCTCAGGTGGTTGAACGCGACGATCGCCGATCCTTGCGAGGGCACCTGCCAGGCCCCTTCGACATGAACCCGGAAGATCGCGCGCATGAAGACGTTGGAGACAGCCGACACGATCTTCCACCAGCGGTTCAGTTCCGAGGCGTGCATGTCGGCGGATGCTACCCGCCGCGGGGGTTGGTCATGCGTCGAACCGCACCACGGACCGGATGACTTCGCCGGCGAGCATGGCGCGGAACGCCTCGTCGAGCTCGTCGAGACCGAGCGTCCGGGTCACCATGTCGTCGAGGTTCAGGTGTCCGTCCAGGTACCAATGGGCCATCTGCGGGAAATCCTCCGCGGGGATCGGGTCCCCGCCGTCCGTGATGAGCAGGCTGGCCTTGTGGGGATACGCCGCGCGTTCGGAACCGCCCCACGGCAGGACGACCTCGCTCGGGATGGGCGGGACCCCGATCGCGACCGCCGTGCCGGCGTACGCGAGCATCTCCACGACCTGACCCACGCAGGCGGGGATGCCGGTCGCCTCGAACGCGAAGTCGACCCCCGCTCCGCCGGTGAGATCGAGCACCGCTTGGACCGGGTCGACCGATGAGGCGTCGACGACATCCGTGGCGCCGAACGTGGCGGCCCACCCGAGCTTGGCGGACGCGATGTCGATCGCGATCAGACGCTCCGCGCCCGCGATCCTCGCTCCCTGCATCGCGGCGAGGCCGATACCTCCAAGACCGATCACCGCGACGGTCGCTCCCGGCCAGACCTTCGCGGTCTGGATGGCCGCCCCGACCCCGGTCGAGACGCCGCATCCTAACAGGCACGCCCTGTCGAGCGGGATGCCCTCGGGGAGCGGGATGGCGAGCGCGGCGTGCACCACGGTCCTGGTCGCGAGCGTGCCGCAGGCGAGAACGCCCGAAAGCGGAGCTCCATCGCTCCTCCGCCGTAGCCGCGGCGGCTGCGTCCACGCGTGCGAGCATCGCCTGGGCTCCCCGCGGACGCATGACCGGCACGTCCCGCAGGGGACGGCCCACGACAGGACGACGCGGTCTCCGATCCGCAACCCTTCGACGCCGACGCCGGTCCGTTCGACGATCCCCGCGCCTTCGTGGCCGAGCAACAACGGGAATGGCATGCCCCAGTTCCCGTTGTCCCTCGCCCAGAGGTCGCTGTGACACACGCCGCTCGCCACGATCCGAACCTGGACCTCGCCGGCGTGCGGGTCATCGACCTCGATGGGTTCGACGACGATCCGCCCTCCCGCCTCGTCGACGATCGCTCCCAACGCTTCCGTGACCACGTTGCTCCCTCGGCCGATGCGGCGGGGCTCCCTATACTGCCCCGCGTGGACGCAGGGACCCTACGCGACATCGCGGCGTCCCGCTTCGGTGGGTTCGTATCGGCGCTGGAAGCGATGGTGAACGTCGACTGCGGCTCCTACACGCCGGCGGGTGTCAACGCGATCGCCGACATGTGCGAAGCGCGGTTCCGCGCGAACGGCTGGGACGTCGAGCGTCGTCCCCACCGGGCGGGCGACGGGGATCCGTCGCAGTTGGGCGACCTCGTGATCGGCCGGCTCCGCGGGGCCGGCGGTCCCAACGTGCTGCTGGTCGGCCACATGGACACCGTGTTCGACGAGGGAACCGTCGCCCAGCGGCCGTTTCGGATCGACGGTGATATCGCCCGGGGACCCGGTGTCTCGGATATGAAGGGCGGGCTGCTCACCGGGTTCGTCGCGACCGAGGTGCTCCAGGAGGCCGGGTTCGAGCCCTTCGGCACCATCACGTACGTGTGCAACCCCGATGAGGAGATCGGCTCGCCGTATTCCGGTCCCGTCATCCGCGAACTGGCGCCGCAGCACGATGCGGCGTTCGTGCTCGAGGGTGCTCGTGCCAACGGCGACATCGTCTCCGCCCGGAAAGGGATCACCGACTACCGGATCACGATCACGGGCCGCGCGGCGCACGCTGGCGTCGAGCCCGAGAAAGGCCGCAACGCGGTGCTCGAGGCCGCCCACGCGATCGTCGCGCTGCAGGGTCTCAACGGCCGTTGGCCCGGCGTCACCGTGAACGTCGGCGTCGTCCACGGCGGGACACGGACCAATGTCGTCGCGGAGCGGTGCGAGCTCCAGGTGGATCTCCGCTCTCCGGAGCTCGAGACCCTCCAAGCGGCGGAGACCGAGATCGAACGCATCTGCGCGGCGCACGTCGTCCCCGACGTGACGACCCATGTGGTCGGGAACGGTTGGCACCGGCCGATGGAGAAGAAGGAAGGCGCCGCGCGCTTGGTGGACATCGCCGTGGGGGTCGCCGGCGAGCTCGGCTTCGAGCTCAGGGATGCGGCGACGGGCGGCGCCTCCGATGCGAACACCACGTCCGCTGCCGGTACACCGACGATCGATGGCCTCGGGCCGGTGGGAGGCGACGACCACGCGCCGGCGGAATGGCTTGACCTCACGAGCGTCGTGCCCCGGGTGGCGCTGCTCGCCGGGTTGATCTCGCGCGTCTGAGGACGTCCGGCTGATCGTCCTTACGTGCGGATCACGGCGAGCATCCCCACGCCCACGACGATCCCCGCGATCCCCACGATCTGGATCCGCCGGAGGTGTTCTCCGAAGAAGAAGTACGCCCCGACCGCCGAGATCGCCGCGAACTGGGATCCCAGCACCGACGCGATGCTGATCGAGTCCCGGGCTCCCCAGGCGAACGACGCGACACCGATCACCTCGGCGACGCCCGCCGCGAGCACGAAGGGAGCGGTACGTTTCGGGATCCGGAGCCCGCCCCGGACGGCGAGCGGAAGCGTGATCGCCGCCACTCCCACCAAACGTGCGGGAATGACCAACCACGCGAACTCGACGTCGCCGCTCACGTGACCGATCGCGTAGAGGCTGACCCCGAACGACAACGCGGCCCCGAACGCCAAGAGGACCGCCTTCGTCGCCCAACGGTCACGTTCGCCGATCTCCGGGCTCTGTTCGAGCGAAGCCAGCACGATCCCGGTGGCGATCAACGCCAGGACAGCTGCCACCGCAGCCGAGAGCGGCTCGCCGGCGATCGCCGAGAGCACGGCGGCGATGGCTCCTTCCGTGGACGCGATCGCGGCCACGATGCCGACCTTGCCGGAGCGGACCGCGGTGTATTCGCATCCCAGGCCGACGACGTTGCCCACTCCCGCGAACAGGAGCCAACGCGTCTCCGAGCCGGTTGGGAGGGAGCCCGCGAGGATGACGAACGGCAGGATGACGACGAACCCGACGGCCATCACCCATGCGAGCGTCGGCACCGCGCGCAGCTCCCGGCTCGCTCGTGACGAGCAGAGCATCGCGACGGTCCAGCACAGGGCGGCGCCGAACCCGCCGAGGATGGCCGTCATCGCCGAGGCAGTCCTGCTCCCGGGCCGAAGCCCGCGTCAGACGCCGGCCGTGACCGCGCGATCCACTTCGATCGATGCACCGGTCGCCGGGTCGAAGAAGTGGAAACGAGCGGGATCGATGGACAGGGTGATCTCGATGCGTT
>CAVRSI010000054.1:0-16751 GCA_963723855.1 uncultured Actinomycetes bacterium
TGGAGCGCGCCCATCGTCGGCACCAGTCCGACGTCGGCGGCCGCGGAACGGCGAGCGTGGACCGCCGCCGTGAGGTCGGCGGCGGCACGGATCAACTCCATCGCGCGAGCACCGCCTCGACCGCGGTACGCCGCTCCTGCGGCAGGCGGCCGGACCCGGATGCGAGCTCGAGCGCGGCATGGCAGAGCACCACGTACGCGGCGACCGCATCGGGTCTCGCGGCTCGCAGCGCGGCCAGGTTGCGCTCGATCGTCGTCGCATCGCCTCGGACGGCTGGTCCGGTGAGCGCCTCGGCAGCGCCCAGCCGCTCCACGTTGTCCAGGCTCGCGCGCTGCAACGGGAGCATCGCGCTCGGCGGATCGGGCACGCCGGCACGCCGGAACAGGTCCTCAGCGATGCCGCTCGTCACGACGAGGTAGTTCGAGGCGAAGACGGCGGCCGCGTGATAGAGCGGCCGCATGGCGTCGTCCAACCGGAACGGCCGGGCCATGAGGTCGTCGGCGATGCGCTCCCCGACCGTGAAGCCCTCGTCGTCCACGGCGGTGACGGCCATGGCGCACCCCGGGATGCGCTCGAGGGCGCCGGCGACGTCGGGGAACGTCTGCAGCGGATGGAGCGCGAGCGGCCGGGCGCCGGCCGCTCGCGCGGGCGAGAGGGCGTCGAGACCCGATGCCCCCGACAGGTGGGCCACCCACTGCCCGGGACGGAACCCTCCCGACCCGGCGATCAGTCCGGCAACCGCCTGGATGTCGTCGTCCGGGACGCCGATGAGGACGAGTTCGCCGGCCCGCGCCGCGTCCGCAGGATCGAGGAACGCCACGCCGGAGAGGAACCGCGACGCCCGGTCGCGGGTGGGACCACGGCCGGCGACCGCGACGATCCGGTGGCCGGCACGGCCCAGGAGGACCGCCATCGCGGTCCCCACGCGTCCCGCGCCGACGACCGAGACGTTCATCGCAGCGAGTATGCCAAGTCGGACCGATCCGCCGGTCAGCCGATCCAGACGATCGGTCCCTCCGGCGCGGGAGCGTCGGCCGGAGGTTGCAGCCGGACGAGGTGTCCGTCGATCGTGGCGAACACGCCCTCCGTGGTCTCGACGAAGACGGTGTCGTCGAGCGCGAACGTCCCGTACGCGGTCCCCTTCACGGGGCCGACGTACCGCGGAGGGTCGACGCCGTCCCCCGACGACGTGTCGAGGAGGTAGAACCCCCGACGGAACGCCTCGCGCCCCTCGACGAGCGCCCAGGCAGCGTTCTCGTTCCATGCCAGGATCCGCGAGATCGCGAACGGCTCGTGCGGCACACCGTACGGCAGGGGCCTCGGATCTCCCGACCCCAGGAAGTGCAGAGCGGCGCCTTCGAGATCGGCGTGTACCTCATCGGGCCGAGTAGGGAGCGGCGTCAGGTTGGCGAGCGATCCCTGCGGGACCACGATGATGTCGGATAGTGCCGAGACCCCGACCATGGCGTAGCCGGCGAGCACGCGGTGGATCGTCCCGACGGTCCCCCCGGCGAAGAAGATGCCGACCCGGCCGCCCCGATCCAGCGTGAACATGGTGCTGGCGTCGTCCAGCCCGATCGAGAGCAGGTCGCCGCAGAGCGCCGGATCCTCGTACCGGCGTTCGCGGAGCGCCGGGACGAGCCTGGCCCAGGCGATCGACACCGAACGACGACATCCGGGGCGAAGCGGTCCGCGCCTGCCGACGGCGACGCTGGCGCCTTGGGGTCCCCAGCTCACGAGATCGCCCTCCAGGATCGGCGTCGACCGGTCATCGGGCCCGAGGAAGCGCAGCACGGACGCCTGGAGCCGCCCGTCGCCGAGCGCGGACGTGATGCCGATCCAGCCGTTGTTGGCGCCACGGGCATCGACGAGCTGGATGGCGCGCGGCACCCGCGGGCCACGGATCGCACGACCCGTCGTGAGGTCCCAGCGCCAGAGGCGCGACACGCCCACCCCGTCCGGGACGGCGTAGACGAGCGTGCCGGTCAGCCCCGTTGGTGAGACGCGCCGTCCACCGGCGTTCTTCGACGGTTCCCGGTGGGCGTTGAGCCAGGAGCCGAGGGCGACGGCCAGGACGATGACGGCGAGGACGGTCGCGACCAGCGAGCGCGACCGCTGGATCGGAGGTGAGGCCTCGCTGGGTGGGTGCGGGGGAGGGCTCGACGGGCGGGGCGGGGTTGCGGACGGGGCCACTCTTGCGGTGCTCGCCGCTTCGCGGCTCCGCTCCTCAGGGTGGCCCCTTACCGCACCTCCCGCCCCTTCTGACGGTGCCTTCCCTAGCTCGTAGAGCGGTTCGGCGCAGTTGGGGCACTTCTTCGCGTCGGTTTCGCCTTGCCAGTCGCATCTCAGGCACGTCCGTGACGAGGTCATGACGGGACTGCCAGTGGGGGGTACGCGGGGTGGACGGGTTGGTCGGGGAGGCGGATCTCGAGGAGGTGGGTGCCGTCGGGGAGGACGGGGTCGGGGAGCAGTTCGAGGAGGGGCATGACCACGAATGCGCGTCGGTGCATGCGAGGGTGCGGAACGGTCAATCGATCGTCGTCGATCGTGCGGTCGTCGATCAGGAGGATGTCGATGTCGATCGTCCTCGGGCCCCAGCGCACGTCTCGGATGCGGCCGAGCGCCACCTCGACCCGGTTGACGGCTGCGAGGAGGCCGAGCGGCTCGAGCGTCGTGTCGATCTCGGCGACGACGTTCAGGAAGTCGGGCTGCGGCGGGCCTCCGACGGGATCCGTCTCCCACACGCGGGAGGTGCGAACCACCGTGATGTCCGGTTCGGCGGCGAGCAGGTCGATCGCATCTTGGAGCGTCGAGAGCCGGTCGCCGAGGTTCGCGCCCAACCCGAGGAAGGTCGCCATCGGCGCGCTACCGGTTGGGAGCGGTGGCAGCAGCGGCGACGCCATCGACGCCCAACCGCCCGGCGGCGTTCGGCTTGTGGACGACGGCGGTGACCCGAGCCACGCGGTCGAGCGACAGCAGGTGGTCCGCGATCGCGGCGGCCATCGACTCGATCAGGTCGAACGACCGCTGCTCCACGATCGAACGGGTCGCCTCCGTGATGCCGCGATAGTCGGCGGTGCCCGAGATGTCGTCGTCGCCGACGTTCACCTCGATGTCGAGGTCCACGACGAAGTCTTGGGGTTCGTCCTTCTCACCGGGCCGCGCCCCGTGACGGCCCGAGGCGCGGATGCCCGAAAGGAACAACCTGGCGGTGGTCACGTCTGCTCCTCCTCATCGACGTCGTGCCAGGCATCTTCCTCGTATTCCGCCAGGTCGACCCATGGCGGGCGACGCTCGAGCTGGATCGTCACGATGCCCGACGCGTCGCCGTGCCCGCCGTGCGGCTCCTGGAGGTATCGGGCGCGCAGGTACTCGTAGATCATGGGGCCGATCGTCTCGATCGCGTCCTCGACCAGGAAATGGCGACAACCGGGAAGCAATCCGAGCGTCGACGTGGGGATCGCCTCGTTCAGCCGCTCCGCCACGGCGGGCGGGTAGAACTCGTCGTCCTCACCCCAGAAGATGAGGACGGGGATCTCGAGCTTCATCAGATCCTGCTCGCGGTCGAGCAGCCCGGTGCCGTCCATCGCGTCGGCGAACCGGAAGAACGCCTCGACGTTCTCGGGCCCCGACCACGGGCGCAGGTATTCCATCACCTGGTCCGGCGTGATGCGGTCGGGGTCGGCCATCCCCACGCGGAGCGACGCTCTGATGCCCGAGTGCACGAAGAGCTCCACCCTCTGCTCGGGCGGCGTCCGTTGGATCTCGCGCGTCAGCAGGGTGGGCCACGCGTCGAATGCGGTGCTCGACAGCAGCACCATGGCGTCGACGCCCTCGCCGTCCAGTGCGAGCAGCTGCGCGACGCCGCCTCCGACCGAGTGCCCGATGACCGCGTACCGATCCACGCCGAGACCGAGGAGGAGCTCGCGGATGTACCCGGCCTGGGCGACGATCCCCAGCGGCACGCCGGCCCGCTTCTCGGAGTCACTCGAGCCGATCATGTCCGGGACGATCACGCGGAACCGAGAGGACAGCAGCGGTCCGAGGTCTCGCCAGACGAACGACGACTCCGGGAACCCGTGGATCAAGACGACGGCCGGGCCGTCTCCCTCATCCGTATAGGCGAGCTCGCCGCCGGATGTGCGAGCCCGCCGCTTCGGGGTGGGATTCATCCGCGCGCTATCGCGTCAACCACCCGCACCACGCGCGTCATCTCCTTCACGTCGTGCACGCGCACGACGTCGACGCGCTCGGCCGCGCACCATGCGACCACACCGGCCGTTCCCTCGATGCGATCGCCGACCTCGGCGCCGGTGAGCGTCCCGATGAATCGCTTGCGGCTGGGGCCCACGAGCAACGAGACGCCCAGGTGATGGAACGCGCGGATCTCGTGGAGGATCGCCAGGTTGTGTTCGAGCGTCTTGCCGAACCCGATCCCCGGATCGACGCAGAGCTGCTCCAGGTCGATCCCCGCCACCCGGGCCGCCTCGATGCGCTCACCGAGGAAGCCGCGCACCTCGGCAACCACGTCGTAGTACGAGGGGTCGTCCTGCATGGTCTTCGGCTCGCCCCTCATGTGCATCAGCACCATGCCGGCGCCTGTCTCGGCGACCGTCGCGAACATCGAAGGGTCGCCTCCGGCCGAGACGTCGTTCACGATCGTCGCGCCGGCCTCGAGCGCGACGCGCGCGACGTCGGACTTGCGCGTGTCCACCGACACCGGGAGATCCGGATGTTCCTCGACGATGCGTCGGATCACGGGCACGACGCGTTGCGTCTCCTCGTCGGCGGGGACGATATCCGAGCCCGGCCTCGTCGACTCACCTCCGACATCGAGCAGATCGGCGCCGTCGGCGATCATCTGCGCAGCGTGTTTCGCCGCGTCGTCCGCGCTCGCGTAGGAACCGCCGTCCGAGAACGAGTCGGGGGTGACGTTCACGATCCCCATGACCAACGTGCGCTGATGCAGAGGGACCGCGTGCGTCCCGCAGCGCCAGATCGCCTCGTCAGGCATGACCGAATCGTAGTCCGAAGCACCGCGAGCCGCCCCACGACAGGGACGATGGGGGCTATCGCATGCCGATGTGGCTCATGGCCTCTTGACGCGTGCGCGCGTCGGTGCGGAAGAGTCCCCGCACCGCTGAGGTCACGGTCACCGAGCCCGGCTTCTTGATGCCGCGCATCGTCATGCAGAGGTGCTCGCATTCGATGACCACGAACACCCCCCGGGGCGAGAGCGCCTCGTCGAGCGCTTCGGCGATCTCCGTCGTGAGCCGCTCCTGCACCTGCGGGCGCTTCGCGAGCAGGTCGACGACGCGGGCGATCTTCGACAGACCGGTGATCTGCTGCTGCTTGTTCGGGATGTACGCGACGTGTGCCTTCCCGCTGAACGGGATGAGGTGGTGCTCGCACATCGAATAGATCGGGATGTCGCGCACCATGATCATCTCGTCGTGGTCGGCGCCCTCGACGACGGTCACCAGCTGCGACGCGTCCTGTCCGATACCGGCGAAGACCTCTCGGTACATGCGAGCCACGCGTGCCGGAGTCTCCCGGAGACCGCCGCGGTCGGGTTCCTCCCCGATCCCCTCCAGGATCATACGGACACCCTGCTCGATCTTCTGGTCGTCGAAGCGATCCTCGTCCATGGCGGCTCGATGCTACCCGTCACCCGGCGGAACGAGCGCGTCAAGCGTGTCCGGCAGCGTCGCAAGATCCGTGAGCTCACCCGCGCGAGGGACGTCGCTCGTCTCGGTCTGCCGGTTGATCCACACGCACGGCAGCCCGAGAGCGGCGCAGGGCCGCACGTCGTGGAAGAGCGATGCCCCCACGTGGACGTGACGCGAACGGTCGGCGCCGGTCTGCGTGAAGAAGGACTCCCAGTGTCCGAACGCCGGTTTGTAGGAGCCGATGTCGGACGCCACGACGCAGAGGTCGACCGGCACGCTGATCGCGGCGAGCGACGCGTCCAGGAGATCGGCGTCGGTGTTCGACAGGATGCCGAGCTTCCATCCCCGCGCTCGGAGCTCCGAGAGCGACCCGGGCACCTCCGGGAAGACCGGCCAGGTCGGCAGCGACGCTCCCAACGCGTCCTCGCGACCGGCGGGAACCGTCAGCCCCTCCGCCGCCGCCACGCGTCCGAGCGCCTCGGCCATCACCATCTTGTACGGGATGCCTCGGCCCGCCTGCACGCCGGGCTCGACCTCGTGGTAGCGGGCCAGGAGCGCCCCGGCGTCGGCATCGGGCCACAGGGAGCCGAGCGTTCCTCGGATCCCGGACATCCAGTCGATGAGGGTTCCGTAGCAATCGAAGGTGGCCCAACGGTCAGGGGGCATCCGCGGATTGTACGGGCGTCGAACACCGACGGGGGCGGCTGGTCAGCCGCCCCCGTCGCGATCGATGATCTGCGGTCAGACGCAGGACCCGCTCGGCAGCGACGTGTGGCAGTAGTTGCCGCTGAGCTCGTTCCCCGTGCCGGTACCGTCGGATGAGATGTCGGCCGGCGTGTTCTGGAACGCGGTGTTGTTCATGACCGTGTCGCCGGTCGGGTCGGCACCGTCTGTCAGATCGGCAGCGCTCATCAGCACGATGCCGCCGGAGTTGATCTCGGTGCCCGTGTTCCCGCGGACCGTGTTCCACGCGACCAGCGAGTCCGCCGCGCCGAGCAGCAGGATGCCGCCGCCCGACAGGGCCGGAGATTCGTTCGACGCAGCGCAGGCTTTGTTGTTGAACGTGACGTAGTTGTACTTGAGCTCGATGTTGCTCACGCCGCCCGCTTGGCCGTCGTCCAGCACCATGATCCCCTGGCAGTTGCTGAAGAGGTGGTTCAGCTGCGCCGAGATGCCGCTCGAGTGTCTGATGAAGATGCCGAACCCCGCCCCGGAGACCTCGTTGTGCGTGACCTTGGCTCCGGCATCCGCAGAGTCGCCGAGGTAGATGCCGGCCTCGCCGCCACCGACCACCGTGTTGTTCTGCACCGACCCGCCGATCGAATCGAACCTGGCGAGCCCGTACTCGCCCGCACCGAAGACCGCGTTATCGGCCAGTCGCAAGTCGGTCGTTCCGAACGCGAAGACTCCCATCGACGGCCAGCCGGCGAACATGATCCCGGAAACCGTCACGTCGGCGACGCGCTTGGTGACCTGGCCTTGCGCGTCCGTCTTCCCGAGAACGCAGACCCCTGCGCCTCCCGAGAGCTTCGTGCACTGGCCTTTGGGGAGCTTCGTCGGCGGCTTGAACACCGTGCCGACCGAAGACGAACCGGCGCCTCGGAGCGAGATACCGTCCTTCGTGATCGTGACGGACTGCTTGTACACCCCCGGCACGAGGAGGATGGTGTCGCCGGCATGCGCCTTCCCCAGGGCCGCCTGCACCGACTGGCTCGGAAGGACGACCCACGTCTTGGGACCGGGCGCCGCGCCGGCCGGGACGGCCGTGAGCACCGATGCCGCAACGACTGTGATGGCGATCAGGACGCGAACCGTTCGACGCATCTTCCCCTCCGTTCGATCTGGGACTGCCGCACTCTACGCGCACGCGCGCCACGGCGAACGGGAGGGTCGAGCTACGCCGGTGCCAGGCCGGGATCCCCGAGCGTTCCGGGGCTCGACGGGCGAAGCCCGCGCTTCTTCTGGCTCGCCCGGGACACCCCGAGGCCCGCGCTCCGCTCCTCGGCCTCGCGAGGGGCTCGCTTCTCGACGTCGCGGAAGAACTGCTCGACCGCTTCGCGATCGAGCGTCTCCTTCTCCAACAGCACGGCCGCGAGCGCGTCGAGCTTCTCGCGGTTCTCCACGAGGATGTCGAGGGCCACGTCGTGCGCCTCGTCGATCAGCTGGCGCACCTCCTGATCGATCTCGAACGCGACGGCGTCGGAGTAGTCAGGTGTGGAGCCCCAGTCGCGGCCGAGGAAGACCTCGCCGCCCTGCTTCTGTCCGAGCGTCCGGGGACCGATCGTGTCAGACATGCCGTACTCGGTCACCATCTGCCGCGCGACCTTGGTCGCCCGCTCGATGTCGTTGGCCGCGCCGGTGGTCACGTCGCCCGCCACGATCTCCTCGGCGACGCGGCCGCCCATCAGCATGGCGAGCTCGTCCCGCATCTGCTCGCGCGTCATCAGGAACTTGTCCTGCTCCGGGAGCGTGAGCGTGTAGCCCAACGCGCGCCCGCGCGGGATCACGGTGATCTTGTGCACCTCATCCGTGTTCGGAAGGATGTGGGCGACCATGGCGTGACCGCCCTCGTGATACGCGATCAGCCGGCGCTCTTCCTCGTCCATCACCCGTGACTTCCGCTCGGGTCCGGCCATCACGCGGTCGACGGCCTCTTCGACCTCGATCATCGAGATGGCCTTCTTCGAGCGACGGGCAGCGAGCAACGCGGCCTCGTTGATCACGTTCGCGAGGTCGGCGCCGGTGAACCCCGGGGTGCGTCGCGCGAGCACCGCAAGGTCCACCGTCGAATCGAAAGGCTTGCCACGAGCGTGCACCTTCAGGATGGCCTTGCGGCCCTCGAGATCGGGCCGATCGATCACGACCTGGCGATCGAAGCGGCCCGGACGCAGCAGCGCCGGGTCCAAGATGTCGGGCCGGTTCGTCGCGGCCATCAGGATGACGGTCGAACGCTGGTCGAACCCGTCCATCTCCACGAGGAGCTGGTTCAGCGTCTGCTCGCGCGACGCACCCCGGGGTTCACCGGCGCCGACCTCGCGAACGTGATCAACGAGGCCGCGTTGCTCGCGGCCCGTCGCTCGAAGAAGGCCATCTCGATGATCGAGGTCGAAGAGGCCGTCGACCGCGTGATGGCCGGACCCGAGCGGAAGTCACGGGTGATGGACGAGGAAGAGCGCCGGCTGATCGCGTATCACGAGGGCGGTCACGCCATGGTCGCCCACATCCTTCCGAACACGGATGAGGTGCACAAGATCACCGTGATCCCGCGCGGGCGCGCGTTGGGCTACACGCTCACGCTCCCGGAGCAGGACAAGTTCCTGATGACGCGCGAGCAGATGCGGGACGAGCTCGCCATGCTGATGGGCGGCCGCGTCGCCGAGGAGATCGTGGCGGGCGACGTGACCACCGGCGCGGCCAACGACATCGAGCGGGCGACCAAGGTCGCGCGGCAGATGGTGACCGAGTACGGCATGTCTGACACGATCGGTCCCCGGACGCTCGGACAGAAGCAGGGCGGCGAGGTCTTCCTCGGCCGCGACTGGGGCTCCACACCTGACTACTCCGACGCCGTCGCGTTCGAGATCGATCAGGAGGTGCGCCAGCTGATCGACGAGGCGCACGACGTGGCCCTCGACATCCTCGTGGAGAACCGCGAGAAGCTCGACGCGCTCGCGACCGTGCTGTTGGAGAAGGAGACGCTCGATCGCGAAGCGGTCGAGCAGTTCTTCCGCGACGTCGAGAAGCGAGCCCCTCGCGAGGCCGAGGAGCGGAGCGCGGGCCTCGGGGTGTCCCGGGCGAGCCAGAAGAAGCGCGGGCTTCGCCCGTCGAGCCCCGGAACGCTCGGGGATCCCGGCCTGGCACCGGCGTAGCTCGACCCTCCCGTTCGCCGTGGCGCGCGTGCGCGTAGAGTGCGGCAGTCCCAGATCGAACGGAGGGGAAGATGCGTCGAACGGTTCGCGTCCTGATCGCCATCACAGTCGTTGCGGCATCGGTGCTCACGGCCGTCCCGGCCGGCGCGGCGCCCGGTCCCAAGACGTGGGTCGTCCTTCCGAGCCAGTCGGTGCAGGCGGCCCTGGGGAAGGCGCATGCCGGCGACACCATCCTCCTCGTGCCGGGGGTGTACAAGCAGTCCGTCACGATCACGAAGGACGGTATCTCGCTCCGAGGCGCCGGTTCGTCTTCGGTCGGCACGGTGTTCAAGCCGCCGACGAAGCTCCCCAAAGGCCAGTGCACGAAGCTCTCGGGAGGCGCAGGGGTCTGCGTTCTCGGGAAGACGGACGCGCAAGGCCAGGTCACCAAGCGCGTCGCCGACGTGACGGTTTCCGGGATCATGTTCGCCGGCTGGCCGTCGATGGGAGTCTTCGCGTTCGGAACGACCGACTTGCGACTGGCCGATAACGCGGTCTTCGGTGCGGGCGAGTACGGGCTCGCCAGGTTCGATTCGATCGGCGGGTCGTGCAGAACAACACCGTGGTCGGTGGCGGCGAGGCCGGCATCTACCTCGGCGACTCTGCGGATGCCGGAGCCAAGGTCACGCACAACGAGGTCTCCGGGGCGGGGTTCGGCATCTTCATCAGACACTCGAGCGGCATCTCGGCGCAGCTGAACCACCTCTTCAGCAACTGCCAGGGGATCATGGTGCTGGACGACGGAAGCGGGCGGCGTGAGCGACATCGAGATCCGGTACAACTACGTCACGTTCAACAACAAAGCCTGCGCTGCGTCGAACGAATGTCCGGCCTTGTCGGGAGGGGGCATCCTGCTGCTCGGCGCGGCGGACTCGCGGTCACGTGGAACACGGTCCGCGGGAACACGGGCACCGAGATCAACTCGGGCGGCATCGTGCTGATGAGCGCTGCCGTTCTGACAGACGGTGCCAACCCGACCGGCGACACGGTCAAGAACAACACCGCGTTCCAGAACTCGCCGGCCGACATCTCCTCCGACGGTACCGGCACGGGGAACGAGCTCAGCGGCAACTACTGCCACACGTCGCTGCCGAGCGGGTCCTGCGTCTGACCGCAGATCATCGATCGCGACGGGGGCGGCTGACCGGCCGCCCCCGTCGGTGTTCGACGCCCGTACAATCCGCGGATGCCCCCTGACCGTTGGGCCACCTTCGATTGCTACGGAACCCTCATCGACTGGATGTCCGGGGTCCGAGGAACGCTCGGCTCCCTGTGGCCCGATGCCGACGCCGGGGCGCTCCTGGCCCGCTACCACGAGGTCGAGCCCGGCGTGCAGGCGGGCCGAGGCATCCCGTACAAGATGGTGATGGCCGAGGCGCTCGGACGCGTGGCGGCGGCGGAGGGGCTGACGGTTCCCGCCGGTCGCGAGGACGCGTTGGGAGCGTCGCTGCCGACCTGGCCGGTCTTCCCGGAGGTGCCCGGGTCGCTCTCGGAGCTCCGAGCGCGGGGATGGAAGCTCGGCATCCTGTCGAACACCGACGCCGATCTCCTGGATGCGTCGCTCGCCGCGATCGGCGTGCCGGTCGACCTCTGCGTCGTGGCGTCCGACATCGGCTCCTACAAACCGGCGTTCGGGCACTGGGAGTCCTTCTTCACGCAGACCGGTGCCGACCGTTCGCGTCACGTCCACGTGGGGGCGTCGCTCTTCCACGACGTGCGGCCCTGCGCCGCCTCGGGCTGCCGTGCGTGTGGATCAACCGGCAGACCGAGACGAGCGACGTCCCCGCGCGGGTGAGCTCACGGATCTTGCGACGCTGCCGGACATGCTCGACGCGCTCGTTCCGCCGGGTGACGGGTAGCATCGAGCCGCCATGGACGAGGATCGCTTCGACGACCAGAAGATCGAGCAGGGTGTCCGCATGATCCTGGAGGGGATCGGGGAGGAACCCGACCGCGGCGGTCTCCGGGAGACTCCGGCACGCGTGGCTCGCATGTACCGAGAGGTCTTCGCCGGTATCGGACAGGACGCGTCGCAGCTGGTGACCGTCGTCGAGGGCGCCGACCACGACGAGATGATCATGGTGCGCGACATCCCGATCTATTCGATGTGCGAGCACCACCTCATCCCGTTCAGCGGGAAGGCACACGTCGCGTACATCCCGAACAAGCAGCAGCAGATCACCGGTCTGTCGAAGATCGCCCGTGTCGTCGACCTGCTCGCGAAGCGCCCGCAGGTGCAGGAGCGGCTCACGACGGAGATCGCCGAAGCGCTCGACGAGGCGCTCTCGCCCCGGGGGGTGTTCGTGGTCATCGAATGCGAGCACCTCTGCATGACGATGCGCGGCATCAAGAAGCCGGGCTCGGTGACCGTGACCTCAGCGGTGCGGGGACTCTTCCGCACCGACGCGCGCACGCGTCAAGAGGCCATGAGCCACATCGGCATGCGATAGCCCCCATCGTCCCTGTCTTGGGGCGGCTCGCGGTGCTTCGGACTACGATTCGGCCATGCCTGACGAGGCGATCTGGCGCTGCGGGACGCACGCGGTCCCTCTGCATCAGCGCACGTTGGTCATGGGGATCGTGAACGTCACCCCCGACTCGTTCTCGGACGGCGGTTCCTACGCCAGCGCGGACGACGCGGCGAAACACGCCGCGCAGATGATCGCCGACGGCGCCGATCTGCTCGATGTCGGAGGTGAGTCGACGAGGCCGGGCTCGGATATCGTCCCCGCCGACGAGGAGACGCAACGCGTCGTGCCCGTGATCCGACGCATCGTCGAGGAACATCCGGATCTCCCGGTGTCGGTGGACACGCGCAAGTCCGACGTCGCGCGGGCCGCGCTCGAGGCCGGCGCGACGATCGTGAACGACGTCTCGGCCGGAGGCGACCCTTCGATGTTCGCGACGGTCGCCGAGACCGGCGCCGGCATGGTGCTGATGCACATGAAGGGCGAGCCGAAGACCATGCAGGACGAACCCTCGTACTACGACGTGGTCGCCGAGGTGCGCGGCTTCCTCGGTGAGCGCATCGAGGCGGCCCGGGGGGCCGGGATCGACCTGGAGCAGCTCTGCGTCGATCCGGGGATCGGGTTCGGCAAGACGCTCGAACACAACCTGGCGATCCTCCACGAGATCCGCGCGTTCCATCACCTGGGCGTCCCGTTGCTCGTGGGCCCCAGCCGCAAGCGATTCATCGGGACGCTCACCGGCGCCGAGGTCGGCGATCGCATCGAGGGAACGGCCGGTGTCGTCGCATGGTGCGCGGCCGAGCGCGTCGACGTCGTGCGCGTGCACGACGTGAAGGAGATGACGCGCGTGGTGCGGGTGGTTGACGCGATAGCGCGAGGATGAATCCCGGCCCCGAAGCGGCGGGCTCGCACTTCCGGCGGCGAGCTCGCCTATACGGATGAGGGAGAGGGCCCGGCCGTCGTCTGATCCACGGGTTCCCGGAGTCGTCGTTCGTCTGGCGAGACCTCGGACCGCTGCTGTCCTCTCGGTTCCGCGTGATCGTCCCGGACATGATCGGGTCGGGTGACTCCGAGAAGCGGGCCGGTGTGCCGCTGGGGATCGTCGCCCAGGCCGGGTACATCCGCGAGCTCCTCCTCGGTCTCGGCGTGGATCGGTACGCGGTCATCGGGCACTCGGTCGGAGGCGGCGTAGCGCAGCTGCTCGCGCTGGACGGCGAGGGCGTCGACGCGATGGTGCTGATGTCGAGCACCGCATTCGATGCGTGGCCCACCCTGCTGACGCGCAAGATCCAACGGACAGCGCCGAGCAGAAGGTGGAGCTCTTCGTGCACTCGGGCATCCGAGCGTCGCTCCGCGTGGGGATGGCCGACCCCAACCGCATCACCCCGGACCAGGTGACGGAATATCTGCGGCCGTGGTCGGGCCCGGACGTCGTGGCGTTCTTCCGGTTCGCCGCGCGATGGACGGCACGGGACTGGTCGGCCGTGACGACGATCTGCGCGCTCGAGATCCCCGTCCTCATCTTCTGGGGAGAGGAGGACGAGTTCTACCCGCCGGCCGTGGCCGAGCGCCTGAACGAGACGATCCCCACCTCGACGCTCGGCCTGCTGCCGGGATGCCGGCACTTCCTGGTGGAGGACGCGATCGAAACGATCGGTCCCATGATCTACGAGTACCTGCGAGCCCGGTACCTGCATGAGCCCCACGGCGGGCACGGCGAGGGGTCGGGCATCGTGACGATCCAGCTCGAACGCCGTCCGCCATGGGTCGACATGGCGGAAGTCGAGGAAGATGCCTGGCACGACGTCGATGACGACGAGGAGGACAGTGACCACGGCGAGGCTGTTCCTGTCCGGCATCCGCGCGAGCGGCCGCCACGGCGCGCGTCCCGGCGAGAAGGACGCGGCAGGATCTCGTCGTCGACCTGGATGTCGAGGTGAACGTCGGCGACGACCACATCGAGGGGACCGCCGATTACCGGGGCATCACCGAGGCCGTCCGCTCGATCGTCGAAGAGCGCTCGTTCGACCTGATCGAATCGATGGCGGCCGCGATCGCCGATGAGATCCTCGCGCTCGATCGGGTGGTGCGGGTGACGGCCGTGGTCCACAAGCCGAACGCCGCCGGCCGCCTGGGGATCGACGGCGTGGCCGCGGCCGCCACCGCGCCCAGCCGGTAACGCGCCATGGAGGCCTACCTGGGTTCGGCGCGAACCTGGGCGACCGGCTCTCCACGCTCCAAGAGGCGGTGGACATGCTCGCCGCGGAACCCGGCATCATCGTGCTTCGCACATCGCGGGTCTGGGAGACCGACCCCGTCGGTGGCCCCCCGCAGCCCGACTTCCTGAACATCGTCGTCGAGATCGACACGACCTCGATCCGCTGGACCTCCTCGCCGCCGTCAACCGCGTCGAATCGGAGCTCGGGCGTGTCCGAGATGTTCGCTGGGGCCCTCGCACCATCGACATCGACATCCTGCTGATCGACGCCGACGATCGCCGACGACCGCCTCACCGTCCCTCACCCTCGCATGCACCAACGAGCGTTCGTCGTCTTCCCGCTCCTCGAGCTGATCGCCGACCCGGTCCTCCCCGACGGCACCCGCCTCCTCGACGCCCGCCTGTCCGACCAACCCGCCACCACGCCACCCACCGCTGGCGGTCTCGTCATGACCGGGCGCCGCACCTGCCTCAGATGCGACTGGCAAGGCGAGACGACGACGACGTGCCCGACCTGCGCCGCGCCTCTCTATGCGGTCGCGAAGCAACCGTCAGAAGGGGCGGGAGCCGAGGTAAGGGGCCACCCTGAGGAGCGGAGCCGCGAAGCGGCGAGCACCGCAATAGTGGCTCCGTCCGCGGCCCCGCCCCGCCCGTCGAGCCCCCCCCCCCCCCAACAAGAAGAGGCCACGAGCCCACGACCACACGCTCCAGGTCGCTCCTCGCCACCGTCCTCGCGGTCATCGTCCTCGCCGTCGCGGTCGGCGCGTGGCTCGACGCGCACGGGGAACCGACGGGAGCCGCTGCACTCCGACGGGGGGCCGCAGCCGTCGCGGCTCACCGGCTCGCTCGTGTACGCCGTCCCCGACGGAACGGGCCACTCACGTCTCTGGCGGTACGACCTGGAAACGGAGACGGCGACCCCCGGTCCGCGCGTCCCGCGCGCCACCAGCTGGTCGACGCGCGAGGCGTCAACACGGTGGCTCGGCCTCACGACCGCGCTCCCCAACGGGCAGGTCCAGGCATCGATCCTTCGCTTCCACCCGCCCGATGACCGGTCGACGCCAATGCTGGAGGGCGACGTCGTCAGCTGGGGACCCCAGGGCAGGACCGTGGCCGCCGGACGCCGCGGCCCGCTCCGGGTCGGGTGCCGGCGCTCGGTGTCCATCGTCTAGGCCCGGTGGTCCCCCGAGGCGCGAGCGGAGGTACGACGACCCCTCGCTCTGCGGCGACCTGCTCTCGATCGGCAGCGACAACCTTCGCACGATGTTCACGCTGGATCGGAACGATCGCATCGGATCTTCTTCGCCGGGACGGTCGGATCCATCGGGTGCTGGCCGGCTACGCGATGGTCGCCGTCTCGGGGTTGTCGGACCTGATCGTCGTCCCGCAGTCGTCGTTCGGGTCGCTCCGGCCGCTGCCCGCTCGACCCGCAGGAACACGCCGACCTGCTGGGCGCCGGGCTGTACTTCAAGGAGTGGGGGAGGGCCGGGCGCGTGTCGTACGGCGGTACCGTACCGCAGTTCGCGATCGCTCGGGTGCTCGCGTGGTCGCCGGACGGCTCCCATGCTCTCGTGGTGGGAAGCCAGGGGTTTCGCACGGGGCATCGACCTGTTGGACCGCCGCGGGCGACGGCCTGGATACCCCGCGGTACGTCGGCCCCTCGTCCGGGATCCCCTACGGGACCATCACGCTGGATGACGTGGTCATCGTCGAGACGGCGGAGGGGGTGTTCGCGTGGACCGACGGTGACCTGGTCCGCATCCAGGCGCCGGCCGTCACCCCTCCGCCGGACGGACCGATCGTGTGGATCGCCGGGGACGCCGATTGGGATACTCGCTGCGATGAACATCTCGGTCGTCGGCGCGGGGCGCGTGGGGACCGCGATGGCGGTGCTGCTGAGGCGTGCCGGGCACCGGATCGTCGCCGTGTCGGGCCGCGGTCCCACCCGCGACCGCGCGTCGAGGTTCCTGTCCGACGTCCCGTTCCTGGATTCCGCGGATGCCCCGCGCGCGGGAGAACTGGTGGTGATCGGTGTTCCCGACGACCGATTCCGGCGTCGTCGAGCAGATCGCGGTCGCCGAGGGATTCGGCCCACGCAGTGGGTGGCCCACCTGTCGGGGGCCTCGGGGCTCGGCGTCCTCGCGCCCGCGCGAGCGGCCGGCGCCCGGCCGCTCGCGATCCATCCCCTGCAGACGTTCCCGGACGTGGCCGCCGCCCTCGATCTCATCCCGGGGTGCGCGATGGCGGTGACAGCGGACGACGCTGGCGCGTACACGATCGGCGAGCGGATCGCCGACGATCTGATGGCGCGGCCGTTCCGACTGGACGACGCCATGCGGCCGCTCTATCACGCGGCCGCCGTCTTCGCCTCGAACTACCTCGTCGTGACGAGCGGCATCGCTGAGGACCTGTTCCGGCGTGCCGGCGTGCCCGATCCGCCGAGCGCGATGCTCCCGTTGCAGCGCGCGAGCCTGGACAACGTGGAGCG
>CAVRSI010000055.1:0-34001 GCA_963723855.1 uncultured Actinomycetes bacterium
TCTCGGGATCGAAGCGTGACTCGAAGTACGCGACGAGCTTCGACGCGATGACCGGATTCTCGGCGAGCGCGTCGTTGCGGTACTCCTCGGTGAATCGCGTTGAGATCCGTTGGCGGTACTTGCGGTACGCACGCAGGATGCCCACCTGCTCCCAGGTGAGCCCGCCGGCGACGACCAGGCGGTTCAACGAGTCGGACTCGGCCTGACCGCGCCACACGGCGACGATGGTTGCCTCCATCCGCGTGGCGCTGTCCTCCAGATCGAGCACGGCCCCGCGCGAATCAAGGACACCGAAGTCGTGGATGTACACCTTGCCCTCGCCGAGCAACCCGGTGGGCACCTCTTCGACGACCCGCAGCCCCAGGGCCTCGAGGATCGGCATGAACGCCGAGAGATCGACCTTGCCCCCGGTCTTGTACAGCTTGACGCGCGTGAGGCGTTCCCCGGTGGCCTCGTTCCCCAAGCCGACCACGAACCCCTCGTCGCTCTGCTCCAGCTCTTCGAGCTTGACGACGTCGTCGACGATCAGCTGCCAGTCGCGGTTGGACTTGTAGTAGTCGGGGAACCTGGGGGCGTAGCGGTCGGACAACGTTGCGCCGCGCTCGGAACCGACGCGTGCGATCAACGCATCCCGGAGATCGTCGTCCCAGGTTCGAGCGAGCCGTTCGACCTCCTCCTCGAGCTCCTCGTAGGGGACCTCGGGGATCTGCACGCCGGGATCCACGTGCACCGTGAAGAAGATCCTCGCGTTCTCCGTCTCTCCGAGCGAGAGGTGATAGTCGACCGTCGAGCCATGGAACCGCTCCTTGAACAGGCGCTGCAGGCTCTTGCGCAGCTCCGCGTTGAAGCGATCCCGGGGAAGAGCCACCACGATCGAGATGCTCCGCCCGTAGAGGTCCCGACGGACCAGCACGCGGATGCCGCCGTGTCGCTCCAGCTGGAGGAGCCCGCTGATCAGGCGGCGGAGCTCGCCCGTCGATGCCTGGAACAGCTCGTCTTTGGGGAACGACTCGAACAGGGTCGTCGCGGACTTGTAGTCGTGCGATCCGGGGATCAGGTCCTCCGCGGTGAGCACCTGCTCGAGCTTGTGGTGAAGGAGCGGCGTCTTGGCGGCCGGTTCCATGTACGCCTTCGACGTGAAGAGGCCGATCATCCTTGCCTCGCCGACGATCTCACCGTCGGCGCTCACGCGACGGACGCCGATGTAGTCCATGCGAGCCCGACGGTGCACGGTCGAGTAGGAGTTCGTCTTCGAGAAGACCAGCAGGTCTCCGTCCTCGATGCGCCGGCGGAGCCCTGGTTCGAGGCTGTCGAGCAGCGTGCTGTCCGCGAACGTCGAGCGGCTCACGTCGGCCAGGATGCCGAGGCCGCTACCGGGAACCGCGCGGATCGCCCGGCCGTCCGGCGTGTCGTACAACTCGTACTCGCGATAGCCGAGGAAGACGAAGTTGAGCTGCAGCAGCCAGTCGAGGAAATCGACCGTCTCGCCGACCTCCTGGGGGGAATAGCGCACAGCCGCTTGACGAGCCATCTCCAGCATGTGGTGAGCGCGATCCTGCATCGGTTCGAAATCGCGTACGACGAGCCGGACGTCGCGCAGGATCGCCCTGACGCGTTCTTCCAGATCGGCCCGCGTCGCTTCGGACACGTGCCGATCGAGCTCGAAGTGCATGACGGACTCGCGGTGGGAGGCGTCCCGCGCCGAGGAGATGCGCTCGAGCCGACCCTCTTCATCCCTCGACGTTCCGATGACCGGGTGCAGGATCCTGCGCACCGCCAGGTTCCGTGAGGTGAGCTCCTCCGTCACGGAGTCGACGAGGAAGGGAGAGTCGTCGACGTTCGTCTCCAGGATCGTGCCCTGAGACGTGAAGCCGTCGGTCTCGGTGTCGGGATCGAAGACGCGGACGACCCAGGGCTGCAACCTCCGCTCGTCGACGAAGTCGAACGTGCTGCGGACGAGACCGTAGAGCTCCTCGGGAGGCGCGGCGGAGATCTCGTCGTCGCCCAAGCGCCGGAGGTAGCTCCTGGCGAACGCGGCGATCGTCTCCCGACGCTCCGCCGGAGCCCGCTCGTCGATGACTGCGAGCAGCGGCGCAAGTGCGTGCCTCGGTTCAGATCCGGATGCAGCGGCGGCGGGCCGCTGGCCCGCCGGTGAGGTCTGACTGCTGCTGGTTCGCTCCACCGTGTCCGACACGTGGCCTCTCGGATGGGTCGATATGGCCCTCGGACAGCCATTGTGACAGACGCCGGAGACGACCGATAGGAGAGCGCATGACGGCGCCGCGCGCGTCATCGGGGTCCATCGGCCTCGGCCGTTCGGAAGGCCGGTCAAGACTTTCGTCTCTCGCCCCGCATCACCCCCCCAACTAGGCTGGTCGAGCGACGATGAGTGAGCAACGGATCCGGGTCATGGTTGGTGAAGGGCAGACCGCACGCAAAGGTCTGCTGCGCTTCGTGCTGGAGAACGAGGGCTACGAGGTGGTCGCTGAAGCGACGTCCACCTTGGAGCTGGCGCAACGGCTCGTGATCCATCGTCCCGATGTGGTCGTGCTCGACGACGGGATCGACGCCAGTGCGGTCGGCATGATGCGCGAGGTCCTGCCATCGGCCAAGGTCATCCTCGTGTGGCCTCGAGGCGTGGCCGCGGTCGGTGTCGAGGCACGCCTGGAGCCTGCGGAGGTCATGACCTCGCTCGGGAGCACCGTCGCGCGTGTGGTGGGCAGGGGCTCAGTGATCGCACCGCCCCGGCCCCGGTTCACACCCCCCGATGTGATCGTCGTTCCGGAGCCCGAGGCGCCGCCAACAGAACCCGAGGTGCCCCCGGATGCGCCGAGTGGACCTCCGGATGTGTCTGGCGCGTCGGTTCCGCAGGCGGACGTGATGGAGGAGGTCACGGACGCTGCGGCGCACGATCAGGAGGCCGCTCCTCCGGTCGTGCGGGAGCCACTGTCGCATGTCCTGATGAGGCCCGGCGACGTCGCCTCACCCACGTGGACGTACATCGCGCCGGGAGCGAGCGCGGCGCGCAACGATCGCCGCAGGACCGCAGCGATCCTCCTGGCGGTCGTTGCCGGTCTGCTCGCGATCATCCTGGGTGCGGCGCTCGTGAGCACCCGGACCGTCCCGACCCGGGTGGTGGCGGGGAACCTCGATGGATACACGCTGCCCGGCTCGGGAGGACAACCGGGGCCGGTCGTCACGACCAACCAACCCGGGACGTACAACGGTACGGTCCACGTCAGCGCCGACGGTTCGATCCACATGCGCGCCTCCGGCGACGTCCGCCTTCGGATCGACGGTCTCGCGCATGTCGTGGCATCGGGCAACGTGAAGGTCAGCGGCGACGGCGTGGTGAACAACGTCTCGTCGGCGAAGGTCCGGGTCCGAGGCAACGGCACGATCCGTATCACGATCCATGACGGGTTCGTTCGACTGCGGGTACAGGGGAGCGTGACCGCAGCGAGCAAGGGAACCGTACGGATCGGCGGCGTCGGCCGCTTCCTGATCACGCACCGGCCGGTCTGAGCATGGGTTCGGGCGGCTGCGGTAGGCTCCGACCGTGGAGCGAGACGTGACCTCCGAGCGTCGGCGCGTGGGTGTCGTCGTGGGCGAGGGCCACCCGGTTCGCAAGGGGCTCCTGCGGTTCGTGCTGGAAGGCGAGGGGTTCGCGGTGCTCGCCGACGCGTCGACCGCCGTCGAACTGGTGCAGGCGCTCGCGGTACACCGGCCGCAAGCCGTCATCCTCGACGACGCCATCGGCTCCACCGCGGTCGTGCTCACCCGTGAGATGTGCCCCGACGCCAAGATCGTCTTGGTGTGGCCGTCGGATCTCTCGCCGATCAACGGGGATGCGACCGTCGATCCGACGCAGGTCCTGCGGGAGCTGGGCCCTGCCGTCGAGCGCGCATGCGGCCTGCTCGAGCCCGAACCCGAACCCGCGCCGGTCCGGTCGATGCCGTCGAGACCACGAACCAAAGGCGATCGTCACCCGAGCAGCGGTCTCGCCGACGTCCTCCCGGGTCCGGGCATGCCACGACCGCGCACCTTCGCCGATGAAGACGACGAGGCGATCATCATCGACAACGAACTGGCTCCCATCCTGATCCTCCCCGTCTCGCCGGTCGTGGAACGCGATCCGCAGCCCTAGCGTTGTCGATCCAGGATCAGATCTCGCCACTGCGACGGGTGTACGTGCGGCCCCCGGTGGCCTCGGACCTCGCCGCCTGGGATGCCTACGGTTGGCGCGGCGAACCGGATCCCACCCGCGCCGACGATGAGCATGCAGCGTTCCGCGCGGAGCTCGAACGCGCCGGCGCCTCGGTCGAGATCGGATCGGCGCCCGCACCCGGCGACCCGGACGCGATCTACGCGTATGACCCCGTCCTGCAGACCGACGGAGGCGCCATCCTGCTCCGTCCGGGCAAGGAGGGACGCCGGGCCGAACCGGATGTCGTCGCAACCGACCTGACGAGCCGTGGGCATCGCCGTCGCCGGCCGGATGGAGGCTCCGGCGACGGCGGAGGGAGGCGATCTGTTCTGGCTGGATCGCTCGACGCTCCTCGCCGGGCGCGGGTACCGCACGAACGACGACGGGATCGCACAGCTCCGAGGGCTGCTCGGCGGAGCGGTCGACGTGGTCGTGTTCGACCTGCCGCACTTCCGGGGACCGGACGAGTGCCTCCACTTGCTGTCGTTCATCTCCCCCTTGGATGTCGACCTGGTGGTCGCGTACCTCCCGATGATGCCGGTGCGTCTGCTGGAGATCCTCCGCGCGCGCGACATCCGCGTGATCGAGGTGCCGGACGACGAGTTCGCCTCGATGGGGCCGAACGTGTTGGCGCTCGGACCCCGGGTCGCGCTCGCCCTCGCGGGGAGCCCCGAGACACGCAGGCGCATGGAGGCGGCAGGGGTCGACGTCCGGACGTACGAGGGCAACGAGATCTCGCTCAAAGGCGAGGGCGGACCGACCTGCTTGACGCGGCCGCTCGAGCGAGGCTGAGAGCCGCGTCGTCCGGTATCGTTCCACGCCATGGCCTGGCAGTGGTGGTTACTGGTGCACCTCACGGGCGTGCTCGTGTTCGTCGGCGCGCACGGCGTGTCGATGTTCGTGATGTTCCGGATCCGCGGTGAGCGAGACCGTCAGCGGATCGCGGAGCTGATCACGTTCAGCGGGACGACCACGCGACCCATGTACATCGGCCTGGCGATCCTCACGGTCGGCGGCGTGGGCGCCGGGCTCACGCTCCACCTCTTCTCGCAATGGTGGCTGTGGATCGCGATCGGGATCCTGTTGATCACGATCGGCCTGATGTCGGGACTCGCGAAGCCGTACTTCCGCCGGATCACCGCCTCGTGTGAGATCCGTCCGAGCGGGGTGCCGCGCGTCTCCGATGAAGAGCTCGAACAGCTCCTGCGTTCGGGTGAGGCGACCATCGATCGCGGTGATCGGGATCGTGGGTCTGCTGTTGATCCTCTACCTGATGTTGTTCAAGCCGTTCTGAGGGGCGCGCCCAGCGAGAGGCTCAGGCGGGCGGGAGCGGCCTCGCCGCGGGACCGTTCACGACCTCACCGGTCGGGCCGAAGCGCGACCCGTGGCACGGGCAGTCGAACGTGCGCTCCCCCGGGTTCCACGCCACGGTGCAGCCCATGTGCGTGCAGCGCGCGCTCATCACGTGTGGCTCGCCGTCCTCGCCCACGAAGACCGCGAGCTTCTCGCCCGCACGCTCGACGATGCCTCCCTCTCCGGGAGCGAGCTCGGAGACCACTTGCGTGACCGTGCGCGCGATCAAGACGTCGCGGGTCGACCGTTCGCTGACCTCCTGGGGAACCGACCCCAACAGGAACCCTTTGGCACCCACCATCCCTTTGTTCCCCACGACCACGAGCCCGGCGTCGACCTCCTCGGCCGCCGCCAGGATCTGCGCCGCCGGGTCGCCCTCCCGCAGGAGCACATCGGTCTCCACCTCGCCCGCGTACGTGGCGATGGTGTCCTGGGTGACGAGCTCGCCGGTCTTCGGGTGCCCCACGAAGACGATCGTGACGGGCGCCTCCAGGGCCTCGGCCAGCTCGAAGCCCTTGCGCGCGGCGCGATCGGCCGTAGACGAGCCGTCGGTCGCGATCAGGATCCGCCGATACAGCGGCCCGTCGGATCCGATCGAGGCCGAACCGGCAACCAACAGGACGTCCCGGGGGGAACGGAGGGAAAGCCGGTGCGCCACCTGACCCAGCCCGTACTTCTTGCCGCGACCGCCCGAGACGACCACCAGCCCCACGTCGTGGCCGTCGGCGAGCGCGATCAGCGCATCGGCGGGCACCCCCGCCCGCGCCTCCCCCGAGACCCGCCGGACGCCCGCCGCCTGTGCCTGCTCGACGGCCGTCGCCACGATCCGCTCGGCGTCGGTGGCTCGCTCGAACGCGACCCCCACGATCAGCTGTGCTCCTCCGGCGCGCGCGAGCCCGGCCGCGACCGCGCCGGCGGCCTGCGCCGATGCCGAGCCATCCGTGCCGAACAAGATCCGCTTGTATGCCATCACTCCGACCCTTCGCGTGCGGGCCGTCACGATACCCTGGGTACCCCATGACCGACCGCGTCTTCAACTTCGCCGCCGGACCCGCCACGCTTCCCCTCTCCGTCCTCGAACACGCGCAGCGCGAGCTGGTCGCCCTTCCCGGCATCGGGGCGTCCCCGCTCGAGGTGTCGCACCGCAGCCCGTGGTTCGAGGGCGTGATCGATGAGGCCGAGGGCAACATCCGTTCGCTGCTCGGCATCCCCGGATCGCATCACGTCCTCTTCTGTCAGGGCGGCGCGTCGATGCAGTTCTCGATGGTCCCGATGAATCTGCTCCGGGGTACCGGAGCCGAAGCCGCGTACGTCGTCACGGGGTCGTGGGGATCGAAGGCGTTGAAAGAGGCGGAGAAGGAGGGCGCGGCTCGCGCGGCGTGGTCGGGGAAGGATGGAGGGTTCGTCCGGGTCCCGGGAGACGACGAGCTGCGCGACCTGCTCGACGCGAACGCGGCTTACGTGCACGTCACGTCGAACGAGACGATCCATGGGGTCGAGTTCCCGGCGACGCCGGCCGTGCCGCCCGGGGTTCCGTTGGTCGCCGATTCGTCATCGGACTTCCTGTCCCGGCCGCTAGACGTCGCCAGCTATGGGCTCATCTACGCCGGAGCCCAGAAGAACGCAGGCCCAGCCGGGGTGACGGTCGCGATCGTCCGGGACGACCTGCTCGGTGGGATCCCAGACCGGCTGCCGGCGGTCATGGACTACCGCACATACGTCGAGAACCGCTCGATGTACAACACGCCCCCGGTGTTCGCGATCTACGTGCTGGCGCTCGTGACCCGCTGGCTCAGGGACGAGGTGGGAGGGCTGGAGAAGCAGCTCGAGCACAACCGCGAGAAGGCGTCCGTGGTCTACGAGGCGATCGACGACAGCGACGGGTTCTACCGGGGACATGCCGAACCGGGATCGCGCTCCCTGATGAACCTCACGTGGCGTTTGCCGTCCGAGGAGCTGGAGCGCCGCTTCGTGCAGGAGGCGGCAACGCTCGGCCTGGTGGAGCTGAAGGGTCATCGAAGCGTCGGCGGGATCCGTGCCTCGCTCTACAACGCCATGCCGCTCGCGGGAGCGGAGGCGCTGGCGGACTTCATGCGAGCGTTCGCGTCCGCGCGTCACCCTGGTGTGTAGTCCCTCTCGTCACCTGCCTGCCGCCCCCACGAGTCAAGTCCGACATCGGTGGCACCGATGGACTAGTCAGATGACCGATCCCACCACCGAAGCCGGAGCCCGCTCGTACGGGGGCGATACGCGCGCCCAGCGGCGCGAGTCCGACCTCGCGGTTGGGGCGTCGTTCAGCGACAAGCCCCGGCGCCGTCAGGTCGACGGATGGCTGGACCGATGGGTGGCCGCGACGGCCGATCTCACGCGGCTGAAGAACGAACACCCGATGGTCGACGCCGTGATCGACGAGCAGATCGGGCGTCGGATCCGGATCGGCGACCACTGGCTCACGGACTGGGCGTCCTGCAACTACCTGGGGTTCGATCTCGATGAGGAGATCATCGCCGCGGTGCCCGAGTACCTGGCCAGGTGGGGAACCCATCCGAGCTGGTCCCGCCTGCTCGGCAGCCCGCGTCTGTACCACGAGATCGAAGAGCAGATGACCGACCTGCTGGCGTGCGAAGACGTCTTGCTCCTGCCCACGATCACGCACATCCACATGTCGATGATCCCGGTCCTCGTGGGCGACGGCACCGTGTTCCTGGACGGCAGGGCGCACAAGACGATCTACGACGGGGCCATGGTAGCCGCCGGTCACGGAGCGGATGTGGTCAGGTTCCGGCACAACGACGCCGCGCATCTCGAAGAGCTCCTGGTCGCGACCGACCCGGGCCAACCGCGCCTGATCGCGATGGACGGCGTCAACTCGATGACCGGCAACGCGCCGGACATCGCGGCGTTCGCGCGCCTGGCGAACGAACACGATGCGCTCCTGTATGTCGACGACGCCCACGGGTTCGGCGTGATCGGCGAGCGCTCGCCGGATGAGCTCTGCGACTACGGCACGTCGGGGAACAGCCTGTTGCGCCACCAGGGCGTTCCGTACGACAACGTCATCCTGGTCGCCGGATTCTCGAAGGCGTATTCGTCGCTCCTGGCCTTCATCGCCCTTCCGACGAGATTGAAGGATGCCTTCAAGGTGCTGGCGCCTCCGTACCTCTACTCCGGGCCGTCGCCCGTCGCATCGCTCGCGACCACGATCGTCGGACTCGAGGTGAACCGCACCCGCGGCGACCTCAACCGGCTCGCGATCTGGCAACGGACCCATCGCGTGCTCGACGCGCTCGAGCGACTCGGGATCGTGACGCCGAACCAGAGCGGATTCCCCATCATCGAGGTGCCGCTCGCCGACCACTCGGAGATCGACCGGGTCGGCACGTACCTGTTCGACCAGGGGGTCTACACGACGATGGCTGCCTACCCCCTGGTGCCCAAGGACGAGGTCGGCTTCCGGATCCAGGTGACCGCGGCCAACACGGACGATGAGGTCGACCACCTGATCGAGGTCGTCGGCTCGCTTCGGGAACGGTTCCAGCTGCGCCAGACCGCCGGCGCCACGGCCTAGAACCGCGCACGCACCACGTCGGCGGACGCGGCGCCGACGGCCCGGTCCTGCCTAAGGTCTCTATCGCGCTCGCCCGATATCGATTGAGCCATGAGATCTCGGGCTTGGGCCATCTATCTGTCGATCGGCGGAGCGTTGCTGACGGCTTTCGTGTTCGTCCACCCGATCCGTGTCGGCCCGCTCTTCAACGCGATCGGCCTGTCCGCCTCGCTCGCGATCATCATCGGCGCGCGGATGAACCATCCTCGGCAACGCCTGCCGTGGTACCTGGTCGCGACGGGCCAGGCCCTCTTCGTGGTCGGCGACGTGATCACGTACAACTACGAGCGGTTCTTCGGCAACAGCCCGCCGTTCCCGTCGATCGGCGATCTCTTCTACCTGAGCGTCTATCCATTCCTGATCGCCGGCGTGCTGATGCTCGTTCGTCGCCGCAGCCCGGGACGCGACCGCGCGAGCCTGATCGACTCCCTGATCATCGCCGTCGGCGTGGGGACGTTGTCATGGGTCTTCTTGCTGGCGCCATATGCCCACGACCAATCGCTGACGCTCGTACAGAAGCTGACGGCGATGGCCTATCCGATCATGGACCTGCTCCTGTTCGGCGTCGCCGTCCGCCTGGCGGTCGACCGCGGGAAGCGGCCCCCGGCCTTCTATCTGATGGCCGGAGCCGTCATGGTGTTGTTCACCACCGACACGATCTACACGCTGATCCTGCTGCACGGGACCTACGACAACACCACCGGCCTCCTGGAGCTCGGATGGGGACTCTTCTACCTGTTGTGGGGCGCGGCCGCGCTTCACACATCGATGGTCGACCTCGACGACCCCGCCCCCGAAGGCGACCTCCGACATCCGCGAAGACGCCTCATGATCCTCGCCGGTGCGTCCCTGATCGCCCCGACGGTCGAGATGATCCAGGCGCTGCGCGGCGAGCAGGTCGACGTGCCTGTCCTCGCGGGGTGCTCGGCCCTCCTGTTCGTGCTCGTCCTCGTCCGGCTGAACGGGCTGATGGTCGACGTCGGCGAGTACCGGCGAACCGAGCGGCAGATGCGGGAGGCGGAGGCCAAGTATCGGTCACTCGTGGAAGGTCTACCGGCCGTCGTCTACATCGCCGAGTTCGGCAAGGACGCGGCGTGGACGTACATCAGCCCGAAGGTCGAATCGATCTTGGGATTCACCCCCGATGAGTGGACGGGTCAGGCCGACCTGTGGCGCGAGCGGATCCTGCCCGAGGACCGAGAGCTCGCGCTCAACGCCGAGATGCGGCTCCTGAACGGCGAACCACGGATGCACTGCGAGTACCGGATCATCGGCAAGAACGGCCGCGTCATCTGGATCCACGAAGAGGCCGAAGCGCTCGCGGACGACGGCGGGCACCCGCTCTACCTGCAGGGTGTGATGTACGACGTGACCGAGCAGAAGAACGCCGAGGCCCAACTCGTGAAGGCGCTCGCCGCGGAGAAGGAAGCGGCCACCAGGCTGCGCGCGCTGCACGAGATGCAGAACTCCTTCCTCCAGGCGGTCTCCCATGACCTCCGGACGCCGCTCACCAGCATCCTCGGATGCGCCCTGACCCTCGAGAGCAGCCTGGACCAGGAGCAGATCTCCCGCGAGGACGAGCACGACCTGGTCGGCCGGATCGCGACGAACGCCAGGAAGCTCCACCGCCTGCTGACCAACCTCCTCGATCTCGACCGGATGAGCCGCGGGATCGTGGCTCCCAACCGCGACGACGTCGACGTGAACCAGATCCTCGCGAGCGTGCTGGAGGAGAGCTCCACCGACACGCACCCCATCCAGCTCACGTCCAGCGGGCCGGTGCACGCGTACGTCGACGCCGCCCAGGTCGAGCGGATCGTCGAGAACCTCGTCGTGAACGCGATCCGCTACACGCCGGCCGGAACGCCGATCTGGGTCCGTGCGACCGGAGACGCGGAGAGCGTGCTCATCGTGGTGGAGGACGCCGGACCGGGCATCCCCGAGGAGCTGCGGGACTCGATCTTCGAGCCGTTCCGCCAGGGGAACGAGGTCGTGACGCACAACCCGGGCGTCGGGATCGGCCTCTCCCTCGTCACGCGCTTCGCCGAGCTGCACGGCGGTCGGGCGTGGGTCGAGGAGCGCGAGGGCGGCGGCGCGTCGTTCCGGGTGTACCTGCCGTTCGCATCGGTCGCCGACGAGTCCTACGGGGATCTCGCACCGAGCGGACCGCTCGTTCCGGCGACGACGGACGCGTCCCAGATCGGGTAGACCCGTTGTCGGTTCGGACAACCGAGGACCGCTTGTTCCCATCCGGCGAGCGAGTACGATTCCGACGCCGATAGCCGGAACGGACCCGAAGGCGATCCGAACGCGAGTGCAAGGTGCCTGAGCCCACACGGGGTCGCGCGTCCGACCTGATCCGACAGGCATCTGAGTTGAACGACTTCGCGGAATACGCGGAGGCTGCCGAGACCTCGGCGCGCGCCATCGAGCTCGAGCCGGACAACGCGCTCGCTCATACGATCCGCGCATGGGCGCTCGAGAACCTTGGCGCTCGACACGTCGAAGAGGCCGGATCCGCCTACCGGACGGCGATCGCGTTGGATGCGACGGCGCCGTGGCCACGCACCGCGCTCGCGGATCTGCTCCACCGAACCGGGAGCAGGGACGAAGCCGAGCGCCTCTATCGCGACGTGGCGGATCCTGTCGAGATGCTCGCCGATCGTCCTCGCTGCCTCGAGTTCCGGGGATGGAGCCTCTATCGGCTCGGCCGCCTGGACGAAGCGATACAGACGTTCCAGGCCTCGGTGGAAGGCGCGCCCGGACGGATCTCCGTGCTGTTCGACCTGGCCCTCTCCCTCCTCGCGAACGGGCAGCCCGACGAGGCGAGTCGTGCGTACGAGACGGCGGTGGACGCCGTGCGAGCGGCGGATAGGCGCCGCCGGCGCGCGCCCCTCACCGTCGCGGTCGAGGACCTGGAGGAGGCGATCGAGTCCCACCCCGGCATCGCGGAGATCCCGGCCACGCCGGCGATCCGCGAGCTCCTGCGCGGTGAACTGCGCGCCCTCGACCCGACGAGATCCCCGCCTTCCGCCTCACCGGGAGGGACCATCTGACCTAGCCGTCCCGCGGCAGAGCAGGTCAAGCAGCCCATCCCTGGCTCCGATACCGAGAACGATGGGGATGAGATCCGACCCGAAGGGGGATGGGGGGCAGTCCGGGCGACGGCTCCCCGTCATCTTCGAACCGCTCAGGCACCGGGACTTCCGGCTGCTCTGGTCGGGCATGACCGTCTCCCTCCTCGGCGACGGGATCTTCATCGTCGCGCTCGCCTGGCAGGTCTACGAGCTGTCGGACGCGGCGACGGCACTCTCGCTCGTCGGGTTGGCGATGACGATCCCGAACGTCTTGTTCCTCCTGATCGGGGGGGTGGTGAGCGACCGGTTCGATCGACGACGCGTCCTCCTGGCGGCCGACCTGATCCGAGGCCTGGCGGTCGCCGCGATGGGCGTGCTGTCGCTCAACGGCACCCTCGAGCTCTGGCACCTCATGGGACTCGCCGCGCTCTACGGCGGAGGAACCGCGTTCTTCGGGCCGGCGTTCGACGCGATCGTGCCCGACCTGGTGGCGAGCGACCTGCTCATCCAGGCCAACTCGCTCGACCAGTTCGTGCGACCCGCCGCCTGGCGGCTGGCCGGCCCGGCCCTGGGCGGGTTCCTCGTCGCGTGGAGCACCGGCGGCGCGTTCCTGATCGATGCCGTGACGTTCGGGATATCGATCGGGGCGCTGCTGCTCATGGGTCCGCACCCCATCGACGCGCCGATGGATGGCGGTCCCGTCACGGCGATGTCCGATATCCGAGAGGGATTCCGTTTCGTACGCGCTCGCGTGTGGCTGTGGGGAACGCTCCTCGCCGCGTCGTTCGCCTACCTGCTGTTCATCGGTCCGCAGGAGGTGTTGCTGCCGCTCCTGGTCAAGGATCATTGGGGGGGCGATCCGAAGAGCCTGGGCTTCATCCTCGCGATGGGTGGTGTGGGCGCGATCGGGGCCGCCCTGTACATGGGGCAGCGCGCCGTCCCGCGTCGATTCATCACGTTCATGTACGTCGCCTGGACCTTCTCGACCCTGGCCGTAGCGGGCTACGGGTTGGCACACGTCCCGTGGCAGGCGATGATCGCCTGCCTCCTGTTCAACGCGCTCGAGACCGCGGGAACGATCGTGTGGGCCACCACCAAGCAACGGCTCGTGCCGCGTCACCTGCTGGGGCGCGTCTCGAGCCTCGATTGGTTCATCTCGATCGGCCTGCTCCCACTGTCGTTCGCGCTCACGGGCCCCGCCGCCAACCTCTTCGGCACCCGCGCCACGCTGATCGGAGCCGGCGTCCTCGGCGCGATCGTGACCCTGTCCTTCCTGTTCCTCCCGGGGATGCGCACCATCGAGGAGGAACCGCTCCCGGAACACGCTCCGGAACGCGAGGAGGTAGGCCCAACGGCCTCCCCCATCTGACGGACCACCTCGCCTGAAGCTTTCGGTCTAAGGCTCGCAGCTCAGCCGGACGATACACATTGCAATGAAGGCGCGGGCATGGCTCGTGTATCTGTTGACCGGGGCGGTGGCGACCCTGGTCTTCCTGTTCGTGCCCGGCATGCGCATCGGCGGACTGTTGAACCTCATCGCGGTGTCGTCCCCGATCGTGATCCTGGTGGCACTCCGAACGAACCATGTCGAATACAAGCTGCCGTGGCTCCTGATCGCCATGGGCCAGCTCCTCTTCGTCGCCGGCGACGTCATCACGTACAACTACGAACGGTTCTTCGGGACCGAGCTGCCGTTCCCGTCGATCGGTGACGTCTTCTACCTCTCGGTCTACCCCTGCCTCTTCCTGGGGATCCTGTTGTTGATCCGGCACCGCAACCCGGGTCGCGACCGCGACGGCGCCATCGACTCGCTGATCGTCGGCATCGGCGTCGGCGTCTTGTCGTGGGTCTTCCTGATCGCGCCGTACACCCACGACTCGACCCTCACGACCGCGCAGAAGCTCGTGTCCATGGGGTATCCGTTGATGGACCTGATGCTCGTCACCGGCGCCATCAGGCTCGCGGTGGGCGGCGGTAAGAAGAACGGGGCGTTCTTCCTGTTGCTCGCGGGCGTCGTCGCGTTGTTCGTCACGGATGCGATCTACGGGTGGTTCGGACTCCACGGCGGCTACGACAACCAGACGGGCTACCTGGAGGGCGGATGGGCAGCGTTCTACCTCCTGATAGGCGCCGCGGCGCTGCACCCCGGCGTTCGGAAGTTCTCGGAACGATCGACCGACACGAAGGCTCGACTGTCGCGAACCCGACTCGTCGCCCTGGCGGTGGTCTCGCTCACCGCCCCGCTCACCGACGCGATCATCGTGAGCAGGTACTCGACCGGCACACAGCGCACCGACCAGCTCGTGGTCATCGTGGCCTCGATCATCCTGTTCCTCCTCGTGGTCGCGAGGATGTCCGGCCTGGTGCGTCAACAGGAGAAATCGGCGGGACGCGAGCGCGCGTTGCGCGAGGTCGGCGTGGCGCTCGTCACGGCGACGAATCGAGAGGCGATCCATGACGCAGCGATCGAAGCCGCCCGGGCGCTGGCCGGCGAGGGCGCGGCGATCCGCCTGTGCGAGGTGTCGGATGACGGACCGAACGACTTCGTCGTGGTAGCCGCCGACGGCGAAGCGACCGACCTGATCGGTCGTCGGTTCTCACTCGACATCCTGCAGCATTGGAAGCGGCAGCGGCTCCTGGACCGCGACGCCTACGTCGTGGAGTCCCACGAGAGCACGATCGGCGAGCCGCTCTCGCTCCCCCGAGACGTCGAAGGGTCCGTGCTCGTGGCTCCGCTGTTCATGCGCGACGAGTTCCGCGGCCTGATGGCGGTCGCGACGGACGAAGAGATGCCCGCATCGGTCGCCGATAGCCTCCGGGCGCTCTCCTCGCAGGTCGCGCTCGCGCTCGAGAGCGCGGCCCTCACCGAGGATCTGCTGCTGCGCCAGAGCGAGGCGCGGTTCGCGTCGCTCGTCAAGAACTCGTCGGACGTCGTGACGGTCATCGAGCCGACCACGTTGATCCGTTACGCGAGCCCGTCCTCGGCGCGCCTGCTGGGATCCGGACCCGAGGAGCTCGAAGGAACGCGGTTCATCGACCTGGTCCATCAGGACGACAAGACACGTGTCCTGTCGTTCCTCACGTCGGTCGGCGACGGCGAGGGCGACACCGCGCTCTTGGAGTTCCGCGTGCGGCATCGGGACGGGACGTACCTGGCGACCGAGACCCTCCGGACGAGCCTGCTCCACGATCCCAACGTGAAGGGCATCGTCCTGAACACCCGTGACATCACGGAGCGCAAGCAGTTCGAGGAGCAGCTCCAGCACCAGGCGTTCCACGACCCCATCACCAACCTCGCGAACCGGGCGTTGTTCCGCGACCGCGTGCTGCACGCCATCGAGCGCCAGGAGCGCGACCGGAAGCCGATCGCGGTGCTGTTCATGGACATCGACGACTTCAAGACGATCAACGATTCGCTCGGCCATGCCACCGGCGACAGGCTCCTGTTGGAGGTCGGCGACCGGCTGAAGAAGGCGCTCCGAGCTGCCGACACGGCCGCCAGGCTGGGTGGGGACGAGTTCGCCATCCTGCTGGAGGACGGCGGGGAGGGCATCCAGGCCGCGGACGTCGCCGACCGGATCATGCAGATGCTGGATGAGCCGTTCACGCTGGAGGGCAAAGAAGTGTTCGTCCGCGCGAGCGTCGGGATCGCCGTGTCGGAGGAAGCCGGTGACGGCGGCGAAGAGGTCGCGGAAGCGCTCATGCGCAACGCCGACGTCGCGATGTACATGGCGAAGGAGCGGGGCAAGGGTCGCTACCAGATCTTCGAGCCCGCGATGCACGACACCGCGCTGCGACGCCTGGAGCTGAAAGCCGACCTCCAGCGCGCGCTCGAGCACAACGAATTCATCTTGCACTACCAGCCGGTGATCGAGCTCGAGTCGGGGAGGATCACGGGCGTGGAGGCCCTGATCCGATGGATCCACCCGGAACGCGGGATCGTGCAGCCCCTCGAGTTCATCCCGCTGGCCGAAGAGACGGGTTTGATCGTGCCGATCGGCCGATGGGTGCTCCGCGAAGCGTGCGCCTACGCGGTGGAGCTGCAGGGCGAGTTCCCGACGGAGCCGCCGTTCCACATGGCGGTCAACCTGTCCGCACGGCAGCTCGCGCGCCCCGAGATCGTGGACGAGGTCCGCGACATCCTGGCCGAGACCGGGTTGGCCGCGCCCACGCTGATCCTCGAGATCACCGAGAGCATGGTCATGCAGGACATGGAGCTCGCTATCGAGCGACTGAACCAGCTGAAGGAGCTCGGCGTGCTGCTCGCGATCGACGACTTCGGCACGGGCTACTCGTCGCTCAACTACGTTCGCCGCTTCCCGGTCGACATCCTCAAGGTCGACAAGTCCTTCATCGACGAGGTGGCGGACGGCGGCGAATCCTCGGCGCTCACGGCCGCGGTGATCGAGCTGGCAGGCATCTTGAACCTGCGACCGGTCGCGGAGGGCATCGAACGGGCCGACCAGCTGGAGCGGCTCATGGAGCTCAAGTGCGACATGGGACAGGGGTACTTCTTCGCGCGGCCGCTGGACCCACGGGCATTGCGCACGCTGCTGGAAGAGCGCAACGCGATGCGCGCCGAGGTCGACGCGCTCGCGCAAGGTCAGTAGCGCCTCCCGAGCGCTTCCCACCCTCCCCCGAACGACCTCGTACCATCGTCGAACATGCGCGCCAGGTCGTTCCTCGCCATCCTGCTCGTGGCCTCGATCGTCGCGGGCTTCCCGGCCGCCGGTCGAGCCGCCGGCGTGCGAGGTCAGGGCACCGCCGTTCGCCACGATCCCGCGCCGGACCAGGCGGTATGGCAACGTCGTATCGACGCGCTGATCGGCGACCGGCGGATGTCGGTGACCATCGGCGACGACGGAGCGTTCTGGTACCGGCACCTGGCGTGGGTCGCGCGCGCGCCCGCCTCGAACGAGAAGCTGCTGCTGTCCATGGCGCTGCTCGCGACCGTCGGTCCCGACCGGGTGATCCAGACGCGGGCGATGGCCCACGCCGCACCCGTCGACGGCGTGATCGACGGCGACCTGTGGCTCGTAGGGCACGGGGACCCGGAGCTCGGGCCGGCATCGCTCGACCGGCTCGCGGATCAGATCGACGCCGCCGGCGTCACGCGGATCGAGGGGTCCGTCGTCGGCGACACCGGGCCGTTCGAGCGCGATTGGTGGGCGCCGGGATGGAAGGACGACTTCCCCCAGATCGAGGTCGCGATGCCGACCGCCCTCACGTTCCGCGGGAACGTGGGCCCCGAAGGGCGCCACATCGACGACCCCGAGCTGCGGGCGGCCGCCTACCTCACGAAGGCGCTCCGACGCCGCGGGATCCACGTCGAGCAACCGCCGGATGCGGGCGTCCCGGGCCGGACCGCGGTCAAGATCGCGGCGATCGGCTCAGCGCCCATCAGTGACATCCTGCATCGGATGGACGTCGACTCCATCAACTTCGACGCGGAAGTGCTGGGGAAGGTCCTGGGCGCCGAGGTCTCGGGGACGGGATCCATCGCGGCCGGCGCCGCCGCGATCGACGCGTTCACGGCCGCGCACGGCGCGCCGGGATTCCAACACCGAGACGCATCGGGACTCTCCTACGCGGATCGCGCCACGGCGCAGGGCATGGTCCGGTTGCTCTGGGCCGCCGACGAGCAGCCGTGGGCGACCGACCTCCGGCAGGCGCTGCCGATCGGCGGACAGGGAACGCTCGAGGGTCGCCTCGGCCACACCCGGATCCGAGCGAAGACCGGCACGCTCACGGACATCTCCGCGCTCTCCGGTTGGGTCTGGTCCCGCACGGCGAAAGGCTGGATCGAGTTCTCGATCCTGTCGGATGGCCTGAGCAAGGACGAGGCGGTTCGGATCGAGGACGCCATCGTGCAGTTGGTGAGCGCCAGGGCGAAGGCGCCCGTCACCTGACGTCCGCATGAGGCCCTACAAGTCGGTCACGTATCGCACGATCGGGACGTTCGCGCAGTCGAACCGGTGCTCGCTCGACGTGCCGTCCCACGACCAGCCGGCGGCCTCGTAGAAACGCCGGCTCCGGTCGTTCGAGGCCATGACCCAGAGCGTCGCCCGGTCGTAGCCGATCTCGCCGAGCCGCTCGACGGACGAGGCGAACAGGTCCCGGCCGATCCCCCGGCCCGCGGCATCCGGCAGGAGGTAGATCGTCAGGACCTCGGCGGTGTGCGCCCCCGCGTCATCGTCACGACTCGCCGCGAAGCTGCAGAAACCGACCACGCCGTCGTCCGTCACGGCGACCATCGTGCCGGCGCCCGGTTGATCCGGGGCGAGCCACTCGTGCCATTGCCGCTCCCGCGCATCGACGGACTGGCCGTCCAGGAACTCGGCGGGGAGGTCGTCGCGATAGGCCCAGCGCCACGACGCGACGTGTACCTCGGCGATGGCGCGCGCGTCGGACGGCGTCGCGTCACGGATGACGACGTCGTCGATCCCGCTCAAGCCTGGCGGTCCTCCCGGGGGTGGAGCAGCCCGTAGAGGTACGCGTCGACCAGCGCCTCCCACGAGGCCTCGATGATGTTCTCCGACACGCCGACGGTGGTCCACTCGCGCTCGCCGTTCGAGGTGTCGATCAGGACCCGCACGGTCGCACCGGTCCCGACGGTCTCGTCCAGCACCCGGACCCGGTAGTCCTCGAGCGTCATGTCGTCGAGTGCCGGGTACTCGTTGGTCAGCGCCTTGCGGAGCGCGTTGTCCAGCGCGCCGACCGGCCCGTGTCCTTCGGCGCTCTCGATGTGTCGGGTGCCATTGGTGACGACCTTGACCGTGGCCTCGGCCAGCGCCTCTTCCTCGTCCTCCATACGCTGCTCGATGTGGACGCGGAAGCTCTCGATCGTGAAGAACGATTGCTCCCATCCGCCCGCGCGCCGCATCAGCAGCTCGAGCGAGGCGTCGGCGACCTCGAACGTGTACCCGCGCGATTCTCGCTCCTTGAGCTCCGTCACCAGGCGGCCCACGGACGCCTCCGGCAGATCGACCTCGAACTCCTCGGCTTTCATGCGCAACGTGGCCGCCCCGCCCAGATCGCTCGCGACGATGCCGCGCCGGTTCCCCACCGAGGCGGGACGGACGTGCTCGTACGCCTCTTCCAGGCGGGCGACACCGCTCGCGTGCAACCCGGCCTTGTGCGTGAACGCGTACCGGCCCGCATACGGCTGGCGGGAATCGGGCGCCAGGTTCGCTACCTCCGCGACGAAGTGGGCGACCTCGGTGAGCCGCTCCTCGGCGCCCGCCGGCAGGCAGTCGGCCCCCATCTTCAGCACGAGGTTCGCGGCGATCGGGATCAGGTCGGCGTTCCCGGTGCGCTCGCCGTAGCCGTTCACCACACCCTGCACCTGGAACGCACCGTGCTCGACCGCGATCAGCGAGTTGGCCACCGCGCACCCCGCGTCGTTGTGCACGTGGATGCCGACCTGCGCCTGCACCGTCCGCGCGACGACATCGTCGACGATCCTCGCGATGTCCGCCGGGAGCATCCCGCCGTTCGTGTCGCAGAGCACCGATCGCTCCGCGCCCGCTTCCTCCGCGGCCTTCAGCACGCCCATCGCGTAGGCCGGGTTGCTCCGATAGCCGTCGAAGAAGTGCTCCGCGTCGAAGAAGACACGGCGGTCCTGCGCCCGCAGGAACGCGACCGAGTCGCGCACCATCGCCACGCCCTCCTCCAGGTCGGTGCGGAGCACCTCGGTGACGTGCACGTCCCACGCCTTGCCGACGATGCAGACGACCTCCGTCCCGGTCTCGAGCAGTTCCCGGAGGATGGCGCTGTCCTCCGCGCGCTCGCCGGCCTTCCGCGTCATCCCGAACGACGTGAGCGACGCGTGCTGCAACGTCTCCTTGGTCGCGAGCTTGAAGAACTCCGTGTCGCGCGGGTTCGCGCCCGGCCAGCCTCCCTCGATGAACGGCACCCCGAGCTGGTCGATCTTGTGGAGGATCCGCATGCGATCCTCGATGGAGTACGACAGGCCGGTCTGCTGCGCGCCGTCGCGCAGCGTCGTGTCGTACAGCTCGACCGTGCGGCGAACGGTCGCCTCGCTCATGCGGTCGCCCGTTCGACGACGAGGTCGCCGACGCCGGAGGTGGAGTAGCCCATCTCCCCCGCGCGCATCGACTCCATCTTCGTGCACGCGAACCGGATGCCGTCGTACACCCTGGTCGCAGCCTGTTGTTCGCCGAGCTGCGCGAGCAGCATCTGGACGCGCGCCGATCGCGGCGAGCGGGTTGATGGTGCCCTTCCCGACGTGATCGGGCGCCGTTCCCCCGATCGGCTCGAACATGCTGACGCCGTCCGGGTTGATGTTGCCACCGGCGGCGATCCCCATGCCGCCCTGGATCATGGCGCCGAGGTCCGTGATGATGTCGCCGAACATGTTGTCCGTCACGATCACGTCGAAACGAGCGGGTTGGTCGAGGAAGTAGATGCAGCACGCATCGACGTGGCAGTAGTCGGTCGCGACGTCCGGGTACTCGGCCGCCACCTCGTTGAAGACGCGCTGGTAGAGGTCACCGGCGAACGTCAGCACGTTCGTCTTGTGAACGAGCGTGAGCTTCTTCCGTCGGTTCGTGGCGACCCCGAAGGCGTACCGGACGATCCGCTCCACCCCGTGTCGTGTGTTGATCGACTCTTGGACGGCGACCTCGTGGGGCGTGCCCTTCCGGTTGAAACCGCCTGCCCCGCTGTAGAGCCCTTCCGAGTTCTCACGGACCACGACGAAGTTCACGTCATCCTCAGAATGGGTCGGCACCAGGGTTCGGACCCCGGGATACAGGATCACCGGCCTGAGGTTCACGTACTGATCGAGCTCGAACCGCGCCCGGAGCAACAGGTCCCGCTCCAGGATCCCCGGCTTCACGTCGGGATGGCCGACCGCGCCCAGGAGGATCGCGTCCATCTGCCTGAGACGTGCGAGCTCGTCGTCGGGGAGCGTGTCACCGGTCCGCAGGAAGCGCTCGCCGCCCAGATCGAACTCGACGAGATCGACCTGGAAGCCCTCGACCGCTCGAACGGCCTCGAGGACCCTCAGGGCCTCACCGACGACCTCGGGACCGGTCCCGTCCCCGGCGATCACGCCGATCGTATGGGTCACGGCATGGCCTCGGCGGACGCATCGGACGTGCCCTCCGCGCCCGAGACACGCAGGGCGCGATTGATCGCCGCCAGATACGCCCGCGCGCTCGCCTCCACGACGTCCACCGACACACCCCTGCCGGTCACCCTGCGGCCGCCGACGTCGAGCTGCACGACGACGTCACCTAACGCATCCGAGCCACCGGTCACCGACGACACGTTGAACATGATGAGGCGCGCCTCGACGCCGGCCGCGCGCTGGATCGCCCCGCACGCGGCGTCGATCATGCCGTCGCCGAACGCCGACTCCTCGATCAGCTCGTCCCCGCGTCGGAGCCGGACCGTGGCGCTGGGCGAGAGGTGGGTCCCGCCGCCGACCTGGAGCGACTCGAGCACGAGAACGCCCTCCTCTGCCGAGCCGCGCTCCTCGCCGACGATGGCCTCCAGGTCCTGATCGGTGATCTCGATCTTCCGGTCGGCCAGGTCCTTGAAGCGCGCGAACGCCCGGTCGAGGTGCTCCGAATCGATGCTCAGGCCCATCTTCTCCAGCGCGTCGACGAACGCGTGCCGCCCGCTGTGCTTGCCCAGGACCAGCCGGTTCCCCTCGAGGCCGACGGCCAAAGGGTCCATGATCTCGTACGTCGCGCGGTTGCTGAGCACGCCGTGCTGGTGGATGCCGCTCTCGTGCGCGAACGCGCTGGCACCCACGACCGACTTGTTGGGCTGCACGCTGTAGCCGGTCGTCATGGAGACGAGGCGCGACGTCCGGATGATCTCCTTGGTGTTCAGCGCGTGCGTCACGCCGAGCGCCTGCCCGCGGGTGCGGACGATCATGGCGATCTCCTCGAGCGCGCAGTTCCCTGCGCGCTCGCCGATGCCGTTCACCGCGACCTCCACCTGTCGGGCGCCGTTCTCGATCCCGGCCAGGGAGTTCGCGACGGCCAGGCCCAGGTCGTTGTGGCAGTGCGTCGAGATGACGACGTGGTCGGGCGTGGCCTCGCGGACGACGCGCACCAGTTCCCCGAACTCGGTCGGCGTGGCGTACCCAACCGTGTCGGGAACGTTGATGGTGGTCGCGCCGCACTCCACCGCCGACGCGGAAGCACTCGAGCAGGAAGTCCAGCTCGGTCCGGGTGGCGTCCTGCGCCGAGAACTCGACGTCGTCGGTGTAGCTCACGGCGAGCTTCACGTTGTCCCGGATCGCGTCCAGCACCTGCTGGTGCGACATGCGGAGCATGTCCTCCATGTGGATCTGGCTGGTGGAGATGAACGTGTGGATCCGCCAGCGGTCGGCACCCTTCAGCGCCTCCGCTGCGCGCCGGACGTCGCCCTCCGTGGTGCGCGCGAGCGCCGCGATCACCGGGCCGCGCACGCTGGACGCGATCTCGGACACGGCGTCGAACTCGCCCTCGGACGAGACCGGGAACCCGGCCTCCAGGATGTCCACGTTCAGCCGGGCGAGCTGCTCGGCGATCTCGACCTTCTCGGCGCGCGTCAGCGCGATGCCGGGGGCCTGCTCGCCGTCCCGCAGGGTGGTGTCGAAGATCCGTACGGTGTTGCCGTCGGCTCCGTCGCCTACGTTGCCTTCCTTCATTCGGGGACCACCTTCTCGTCGCTCTCCAACCAGGGCATCATCTGGCGCAGGCCCCGTCCCACCTCTTCGAGCTGGGACGTGCGCGCCTCGCTCCTAAGTCGGAGGAAGTTGGTGAATCCACCGTCGGCCTCCGCGATCCATTCTTTGGCGAACTGCCCGCTTTGGATCTCGTCGAGGATCCGGCGCATCTCGGCGCGGGTTTCGTCGTTCACCACACGCGGACCTCGCGTGTAGTCGCCGTACTCGGCCGTGTCGGAGATGGAGTACCGCATCCAGGACAGGCCGCCTTCGTAGATGAGGTCCACGATCAGCTTGAGCTCGTGCAGGCACTCGAAGTAGCGCGATCTCCGGCTGGTACCCGGCGGCGACGAGCGTCTCGAACCCCGCCTGGACGAGCGAGGACGCCCCGCCGCACAGTACCGACTGCTCGCCGAAGAGATCCGTCTCGGTCTCCTCCTTGAACGTGGTCTCGAGCACGCCGGCGCGCGCGGCACCGATGCCGGCCGCGTACGCGAGGGCGCGCTCCCGGGCCTTCCCGGTCGCATCCTGGTGCACGGCGATCAGCGCGGGCGTCCCGATCCCCTGCTCGTACGTGCGGCGCACCAGGTGGCCGGGCCCCTTCGGCGCGATCATCGTGACGTCCACGCCCTCGGGCGGAGCGATCGTTCCGAAGTGGATGTTGAACCCGTGCGCGAACATCAGCATGTTGCCGGGCTCGAGGTTCGGCCCGATGTCGTCGGCGTACGCCTTGGACTGCGCCGTGTCGGGCAGGACCACCATGACGACGTCTGCCTCACGGACGGCGTCGGCCGTATCGAGCACGCGGAGGCCGGCGTCCTCGGCGACCTGGCGCGACTTCGAGCCGGAGCGCAGGCCCACGCGGACGTCGTGTCCGGAGTCCCGCAGGTTCAGGGCATGCGCGTGTCCCTGGCTGCCGAAGCCGAGGATCGCGACCTTCTGCCCCTTGAGCGCGTCGGGATCGGTGTCCTTCTCGTAGTAGATCGTCGCCATGGTGGTCGTCGTCCTTCCTTCTCGCCGTCGAGCTAGTCCGGCACAGACTAGCTGGTCACACCCCGCCGCCGTCCCACGCGTCCTCGGCCCCGGCGGCCTTCGCGGTCTTGAGCGTCCGCTCCCGGATGCCCTTGTTCCCGCGCGTGAGGGCGATCCGCCCGGTACGCGCGAGCTCCACGATGCCGAAGTCCGCCAGGAGCTCGAGCAGCGCGGAGAGCTTGTCCGGCGAGCCGGTCGCCTCGATCGTGAGCGTCTGGTGCGTGGCATCGGACACGCGGACGCGGAACACCTGGCAGAACTCCAGGACCCGTGCGCGCGCCTCACCCTCGGCGCGCACCTTCACCAACATCAGCTCGCGCTCGACGGTGTCGGCCGGCTCGTGCTCCAGGATCTTGATCACGTTGATCAGCTTGTTGAGCTGCTTGGTGATCTGCTCGAGGGGCTTCTTGTCGACGGTCACGACGATCGTCATCCGCGACATCCCGGGCTTCTCGGTGGGGCCGACCGCGAGCGAGTCGATGTTGAACCCGCGCGCGGCGAACAAGCCGGCCACGCGCGTCAAGACGCCGGGGCGGTCTTCGACCAGGACGGAGAGCGTGTGGAGGGTGCTCATGCGATGGGTGCCTCCGCGGGATCGTTCGCCCGCTTCAGGCCCTCAGGGCCGGTGATGATGTCGTCGTTCGACGAGCCGGCGGGCACCATCGGGAAGCACATCTCATTGGAGTCCACGCGGAAGTCGATCACGACGCTCCGATCGGTGATGGACAGCGCCTTCTCGATCACGGCGTCCACCTCGTCGGGGTGCTCGGCGCGCAGGCCGACGCAGCCGTAGGCCTCCGCGAGCTTCACGTAGTCCGGCGTGTCGTACGTCAGGTGCACCTGGCTGTAGCGCTCGTCGTAGAACAGCTCCTGCCACTGCCGCACCATGCCCAGGTACGCGTTGTTGATGATGGCGGTCACGAACGGGATGTTCTCGGTGGTCGAGGTCGCCAGCTCCTGTGCGGTCATCTGGAAGCAGCCGTCGCCGTCGATCGCGATCACCCGCCGGTCGGGCATGCCCGCCGCCGCGCCGAGCGCCGCCGGCACCGCGAAGCCCATGGTGCCCAAGCCGCCCGAGTTGATCCACTGCCGGGGCTTCTCGAACTTCCAGAACTGCGACGCCCACATCTGGTGCTGACCGACGCCCGAGACGACGATCGAGTCGTCGTCCGCGGCCTCGCGCAACCGCTCGATGCAGAACTGCGGCTTCAGCGGACCGTCGGGCTGCTGGTCGTACGCGTACGGGAACTCCTTCTTCCAGGCCTCGAGCTGCCCCAGCCATGCCTTCCGGTCGGGAACGCCGCCGGCCTCGTCCTGCCGCTTGCCCAGGTCGCCGGCGAGCTTGCCGATCACGTCCTTGCAGTCGCCGACGATCGGGACCTCCACGGCGCGGTTCTTCCCGATCTCCGCCGGGTCGATGTCCACGTGGATCACGGTGGCGTCCGGCGCGAACGCGTCGAGCTTGCCGGTCACCCGGTCGTCGAACCGGGCGCCGAGCGCGATCAGCAGGTCCGACTTCTGCATCGCGGTCACCGCCGTGTAGTTGCCGTGCATGCCGGGCATGCCCAGGCACAGCTCGTGCGAGTCGGGGAACGCCCCGCGCGCCATCAGCGTGGTCACGACCGGGAGGCGGGCGCTCGTGGCCAGCTTGTAGAGCTCCTTCGTGGCGTCGGCCTTGATCACGCCGCCGCCGACGTAGAGCACCGGGCGCTTCGCCTTCATGATCAGCCTGGCCGCCTCGGAGATCTGGCGGGCGTTGCCCTTCGTGGTCGGCTTGTAGCCGGGCAGGCTCACGCTCTCCGGCCACTTCCACGTGGTCTCGTTCACCAGCACGTCCTTCGGCAGGTCGACGAGGACCGGGCCCGGCCGGCCGGTGCGCGCGATGTGGAACGCCTCGCGGATCGCCTCGGCGACCTCGCCGGGATCGGTCACGAGCATGTTGTGCTTCGTGACCGGCATCGTGATGCCGGTGATGTCGGCCTCCTGGAACGCGTCGTTGCCCACGACCGGGGTCGGGACCTGGCCGGTGATCGCGACCATCGGGACGGAGTCCATCTTGGCGTCGGCGAGCGCGGTCACCAGGTTGCAGCCGCCGGGACCGGACGTCGCCATCGCCACGCCCACCTTGCCCGTGGCCCAGGCGTATCCTTCGGCGGCGTGTCCGGCGCCCTGCTCGTGGCGGCACAACACATGCCGGACGCTCGAGTCGATCAGCGGGTCGTAGGCCGGCAGGATGGCGCCCCCGGGGATGCCGAAGACGATGTCGACGCCCTCGCCCTCGAGCGACTTGAACAGCGCTTGCGCGCCGGTGACCTTCATCTGGCGGCCACCTCCTGCGTGCGGGCCTCGACGGGTCCCGTCTCGACGCGCTTCACGGTGGCCGACAGCCGATGGGAGAGGTTGCGGCAGGCGCGCTCGAACTCCCACGGAGTCCAGTCGCGCCGGCGCATCTGCAACACGTCGTCGCGCTGATCCTCACCGAAGTCGAACCCCGAACCCAGGTAGACGACCTCGGAGGACAGGTAGCGGTCCACGGTGGAGCGAACCGAGGGCTCGGATGCCTCGACCGTAACCTGCCCGGGACCCTCCCACAGCACGCTCGCGACCACGGTCCCATCTCGCTCGAACTCGTACCGCATCTCCGTTCCTCCTCTCGGATCGTTCCCGATCTTCCTCGTCGTTCCGGGGTACAAAAAACCCCCCGCGTGGCGAGGGGTATCGGCGCGGCTCGCAGGCCCGCATGGGCCCGCCCCGCGCCTACCGAATAAGTACGAGGACGCTGCGCTCGAACAGCCGGTTTGTCGACATGGTCATGTCAGTGTACGGGCAGGTCGGTCGGTGTCAACCCGGGAGCCTGGGCGTCGCCCGACCGGCCGACGAGGACTAGGCTGACCGCGTTGCCGTGAGCGCGGCCATCGCTCAGCGGTGCATCCAAGCGAGAGGAGCACGGGATGAGCACGATACCGCCGGGGATGTGGACGAACCCCGAAGACTTCTCCGAGGAGTTCCGGACCGATGAGGAGGAGGAGTTGGCCCAAGAGCGGGCCCACGAGCACGGCCCCGACTGCGGGCACGAATCGGTGCAGCACGGCGATCACATCGACTACATCGACGGTGAGCACCGTCACTGGTGGAACCGCGATCGCTGGGAGCAGCACTGACCCGAACGCTCACGTTCGTTCAGCCCTTGACCAGGAACGAACGAGGAACCCGGTCCGAAGAGCAACCAGTTGGCGCCCGAACGGACTCTCGTGACAGACTCCCCCGCGACAGCAACGAGAGGAGGGCGCATGAGAAGGTTCGCGGTCATCGCCGCGGCGGCTGCGGCAGTGGTACTCGTAGCCGGGATGGTGGCGCAGGCACGGAGCCCGCATCGCAGCCAACGGGCCACCACGGTGCATGTGATCGAGCACGCCACGACGGACAAGGTGATCGACACCGGCAAGAAGGGTGATACCACCGGCGATCTGCTCACCTGGCACAACAAGGTCTACGACGAGACCGACACAACCGTCGCAGGCAGCGATCAGGGCGAGTGCATCCGGATCAGCCCGAAGCAAGGGACGTGGGAGTGCACCTGGATCACCTGGCTCGACGGAGGCTCCATCACGGTCGAGGGTCCCTTCTACGACACGAAGGACAGCGTCCTCGCCATCACCGGCGGTACCGGCGCCTACGCAAGTGCCGCGGGTGACATGCAACTCGTGTCGAAGAACGGCGGCACCGAATACGACTTCATCTTCAGCCTCACCTAGGAAGGCGATGTCGAGCTCGGAAGGGTGGCCGGTCCGGGTCACGGTGACTCGGACGGGCCCCCTTCCTGGCGCCAGATCTGTTCCCTAGCGATACCCGCACACAGCCGCACGTTCCGGCACGTCGTCGCGCGCGGGGTGTCAGACTCGATGCCAGTCCATCGGGGAAGGGGGAGCAGATGCGCAAGATCCTCTCGATCGCGGCCATCGCGATCACCGTCGTGCTCGTTGCCGGGCTCGTCGCTCACGCGGGGACGAGCCATCGGCGGGAGGCCACCGTGATCCACGTGATCGAACATGCGACGACCGACCTGGTGATCGATACCGGCCCCACCGGGGATTCCAGCGGCGACCTGCTCACGTTCGCCAACGACATCTACGACGAGACGAACGTCGACAAGGTCGGCCACGACCAGGGCGATTGCATCCGCATCAACACTACCGAGGGGTCCTGGGAATGTCGCTGGATCAGCTTCCTCAAGGGAGGCGCCGATCACGATCGAGGGACCGTTCTTCGACAGCCACGACAGCGTGCTGGTCATCACCGGTGGACGTGGCACCTACAAGGGGGCCCGCGGGAGCATGGAGCTGAAGGTCCTGCCCGACGGCTCGGGCTACGACTTCATCTTCCACATCCTGTCGTAGGACATCGGGCGACCGAGGCACTTCGTCGGAGTGACGATCGAGCGCCGCGAGGAACCCGTCGAGATCGGGCTCGACGTGGAAGCTGGGTTCGATCCGGCCCTCGAGGGCGTCGATCGTCTTGTAGCCGTTCCCGGTGACGTACGCGACCGTCTCCTCGTCGGGCGCGATCACGCCGCGTTCCACCAACCGCTTGAGGACGGCCATCGTCACCCCGCCTGCCGTTTCCGTGAACACGCCCTCGGTCTCGGCGAGGAGGCGGATCCCATCCACGATCTCGTCCTCGGTGCAGGCCTCGATCTCTCCCCCGGTGGTCCGAGCGACCTGCAGAGCGTAGAACCCGTCGGCGGGAGCTCCGATCGCCAGCGACCGCGCGATCGTGTCGGGCTTCACCGGCGTGACGTCGTCGGCGCCGGCCGCGAACGCCCGCGCGACCGGCGAGCAGCCCTCGGCCTGCGCGCCGGACACCCGGTAGGGCTTCTCGTCGACGGCCCCGATCGCGATCAGCTCGCTGAACGCGCGATGGATCTTGGTCAGCAGCGCCCCCGACGCGATCGGCACCACGACGTGATCCGGGAGACGCCACCCGAGTTGCTCGGCGGTCTCGAACCCGAGCGACTTCGAACCCTCCGCGTAGTACGGGCGCATGTTCACGTTGACGAACGCCCAGGGAAGCGCCTCCGCGACCTCGGAGCACAGGCGGTTCACGTCGTCGTAGTTCCCGTTGACGAGCACGACCTTGGCGCCGTACGCCTCGGTCGACAGGATCTTCGCCCGCTCGAGATCGTCGGGAACGAACACGTAGCAGTCCATCCCGGCCTTCGCCGCGTGCGCGGCGGTCGCGTTGGCCAGGTTCCCGGTGGACGCACAGGACACCGCCTCGAAGCCGAACGCGCGCGCCATGGTGATCGCGATCGTGACGACGCGGTCCTTGAACGAGTTCGACGGGTTGACGGAGTCGTCCTTGATCCAGAGGGTCTCGAGGCCGAGGCGAGCGGCCAGGTTCGTCGCACGTCTCAGTGGGGTGAACCCGGCGCCGAGGTCGATCCGTTCGAGGCCGGGGCCGCCGGGGAGCAGCGACTCGTACCGCCACAGCGTCCGCGGACCGGACTCGGCCTGCTTGCGGAACACCTCGCCGTCGATCGATTGAAGGTCGTACGTGGGCTCGAGCGGACCGAAGCACTCCTCGCAGATCGTGAGCGGCTCGACGGCGTACTGCTGGCCGCACTCTCGACACTGCAACGCCTGGGGGGACGTGATCTTGATAGTCATCGGGTCATCCCGTCACGGCCCCGTGATCGGCGGATCCGACGAGCTTCGCGTACTTGGCGAGCGCGCCGCTCGTGTAGCGGGGCTCGGGCGCCGTCCACGCGGCGCGACGCGCCGCCAGGGTGGCCTCGTCGACCTGGAGGTCGATCCGGCGCGCGTCGGCATCGATCACGATCCGGTCACCGTCCTCGATGAGGGCGATGGGGCCCCCGCACGAATGCCTCGGGGGCGATGTGACCGACGGAGTACCCCTTGGTTGCGCCGCTGAAGCGCCCGTCCGTGATCAGGGCGACGTCCTTGCCCAGGCCGGCGCCGGCGACGGCCGCCGTGACCGCGAGCATCTCGGGCATGCCGGGCGAGCCCTTCGGGCCCTCGTACCGGATCACGATCACGTCTCCGGCCGCGATCGTACCGGCCGTGAGCGCGGCGAACGCCTCGTGCTCCGAATCGAACGGCCGAGCGGTGCCGGTGAACACCATCCCCTCGGCGCCGGCGATCTTCATGACCGAGCCGTCGGGCGCGATGGAACCTCGGAGGATCGCCGTGCCCCCGGTGGGATGGATCGGTTCCGCGACCGGCCGGACGACGTCGCCGTCCGGCGCCGCCGGAGCCAGCTCCTCCAGGTTCTGCGCGATCGTCTTGCCGGTGACCGTGATCGCGTCGCCGTGCAGCAGTCCCGCGTCGAGCAGTTCCTTCATCACGACGGGCACGCCGCCGACGCGATCCAGGTCCTGCATCACGAACCGTCCCGCCGGCCGGACGTCCACCAGGTGCGGCACCCGGCGCGAGATGGCGTCGAAGTCGTCGAGCTCGAGCGGCACGCGCGCCTCACGCGCGATCGCGAGCAGGTGCAGCACGGCGTTCGTCGACCCGGCGAGCGCCATCACGACCGCGATCGCGTTCTCGAACGCCTCCTTGGTGAGGACGTCGCGGGGCCGGGGACCATCGTTCGCGAGCAACCACGCGACCTGCCGACCGGACTCGCGGGCGAAGACCTCCCGCCGGTAGTCGACCGCCGGGGGCGACGCGGCGCCGGGGAGCGACATGCCGAGGGCCTCGGCGGCGGCGGCCATGGTGTTCGCCGTGTACATGCCGGCGCACGACCCGGTCGTGGGACATGCGGCCCGCTCGATCTGCAGGAGCTCGCCGTCGTCGATCGTCCCGTTGTTGTGCGCCCCGACCGCCTCGAACACGTCTTGGATCGTGATGTCGCGGTCCTGGTACGTGCCCGCGAGGATCGTCCCGCCGTAGAGATAGACCGACGCGAGGTTCAGTCGCGCCATCGCCATCAGCATGGCCGGCTCGCTCTTGTCGCAGCCGGCGATCCCCACGAGCCCGTCGAACCGCTCGGCGTGCATCACCAGCTCCACCGAGTCGGCGATCACCTCGCGGCTGATCAGCGACGCCTTCATGCCCTCGTGGCCCATCGCGATGCCGTCGGAGACCGCGATGGTCGTGAACTCGATCGGCACGGCGCCGCCCTGCCGCACGCCTTCCTTCGCGAGCGCGGCGAGCTTGTCCAGGTGGTAGTTGCAGGGCGTGACCTCGTTCCACGACGAGGCCACCGCTATCTGCGACTTGCCGAAGTCCTCTTCGGAGAACCCCACCGCCCGCAGCATGGCCCGGGCCGGAGCGCGTTGAGATCCTTCGGTGACCTCCCAGCTGCGAGGGCGGTCGTCTGCCATGGGGCTGGCACCTCCTGAGCGAGCGGGTGAAGGGACACACCGTACCAACCGACGGGAACGGTGGTCCGCGTGGACGAAGCCGTCCGATATCCTGCGGTCGCGATGGCACCCGTGCAGATCCCCCCGACGCCGGACGCAGCTGGTGGTTGCACGACGCGCTCGCCGCCGACCCGGGCGAGCCCGCCCCGGCGCTGGATCGCGACACCACCGCCGATGTCGTCGTGCTCGGCGGTGGCTACACGGGCATGTGGACCGCGTGGTTCCTCAAGCAAGCGGAGCCGGAGCTCGACGTCGTGGTGTTGGAGCAGGACATCTGCGGGGGCGGGCCGAGCGGCCGGAACGGCGGGTTCGTGAACAGCTGGTGGAGCGCGCTCGGCGAGCTGGCACATCGGTTCGGCGATGCACAGGCGCTCGCGCTCTGTCGCGCGGGTGAGGAGAGCGTGGTCGCGATCGGCCGGTTCTGCGACGAGCAGAACGTCGACGCGTGGTTCCGTCCCGACGGCGACCTGGGCGCCGCCAGCTCCGAGGCGCAGATCGGCTACTGGGCGGGGAACGTGATGGCCGCGGAGCGTCTGGGGATGCCGGATCTGTTCCGGGTGGTCGACCGCGAGAGCGTCCGCGAGCTGATCGACACGCCGCGACTGCACGGCGGCATCTACACCGCCATGGGCGCGACCGTGCAGCCCGCGCGGCTGGCGCGTGGGCTGAGGCGCGCGCTGCTCCACCGGGGCGTGCGGATCTACGAGCAGACGCCGGTCACACGGTTCGGCGCCGGCGCGCCGGCCGTGGCCGAGACGCCGGGCGGTTCGGTGCGAGCCGGAACGGCGGTCGTGGCGCTGAACGCGTGGGCCGCGCGGTGGAAGCGGTTCCGCCGCTTGCTCACCGTTCGTGGCAGCTACATCGCCCTCACCGCTCCTGCTCCCGACAAGCTCGAGGAGCTCCGTTGGACGAACGGCATGGGCCTGTGGGACCACCGAGCGGCGCTCCACTACGTGCGCACCACACCGGACGGCCGGATCGCGTTCGGCGTCGGCGGCATGCAGCCGGGGCTCGCCCGAACGATCGGGCCGAGGTTCGCGTGGGACGAGCGAGCGGTCCGGATCGCCGCCGAGGATCTCTATCGCATGTTCCCGTCGTTCGCCGACGTGCCGATCGACGCGGCGTGGGGCGGACCCATCGACGTCGCCGGGCATCACCTGCCGTTCTTCGGCTCGCTCGAGCGCGGCAACGTGCACTACGGGTTCGGGTACACCGGCAACGGCGTCGGGCCATCCCATCTGGGCGGGCAGCTCCTGGCGACGATGGCGCTGGGAGGCACGAGCGACCTCTTCTCGCTGCCGCTCGTCACCGAGCGTCCGATGCGGTTCCCGCCCGAACCGATCCGCTCCCCCGGCGCCTACGTCGCGAATCAGGCGATCTGGCGTAAGGACCAGCTGGAGGACGAAGGGGAGGAACCGAGTCCGATCGTCGACTTCGTGGCCCACCTGCCGCGTCGCATGGGGTACAACCTGGGCCCATGACCGTCGACGGGATCGTCGTCGCAGAGCACCTCACCAAGTCGTACGGCACCACCCGCGGCATCGTCGACGTCTCGATGACGATCGAGACCGGAGAGGTGTTCGGTTTCCTCGGCCCGAACGGCGCCGGCAAGACGACGACGATCCGGACGCTGCTCGACTTCATCCGGCCGACGTCCGGCCGCGCCACCGTGCTCGGCCTGGACACACGGTCCGCCAGCGTCGAGATCCACCGGAGCGTGGGATACCTCCCGGGAGAGTTCGCGCCCTACGAGCACATGACCGGGCGGGAGTACCTCGACTTCTTCGGCGCCCTGCGTGGCGGGGTCGATCCCGCACGGGTCGACGCGCTGGCCGAACGCCTGGAGAGCGATCTCTCGGCGAAGATCGCGTCCCTCTCCCACGGGAACAAGCAGAAGCTCGGGCTTGATACAGGCGTTCATGCACCGCCCTCCCCTGTTGATCCTGGACGAGCCTACCCAGGGCCTCGATCCCATCATGCAACAGCGGTTCCAGACGCTGGTGTTGGATGCGCGCGCCGCGGGTCAGACGGTCTTCCTCTCCTCGCACGACCTGCCCGAGGTGGAACGCGTGTGCGATCGCGTGGGGATCATCCGCGAGGGGCGACTCATCACGGTGGAAGACGTCGGATCGTTGAAGGCACGAGCGGTACGCATGGTCGAGTTCCACTTCGCCTCCCCGGTCCCGGCCGACGCGTTCGCCGGGCTGCCCGGCGTCCGCGACGTCGAAGCGCACGGCGACGTGGTGCGATGCACGGTGGCCGGCACGATGGATCCGATCGTGAAAGCTGCATCCCGTTTCGAGGTCCTCGACCTTTCGAGCCACGAACCGAGCCTGGAAGACATCTTCCTGACGTTCTACGCGTCCGGGGCCGAGGGAACCGAGGAGACGGCATGATCATCGCGGCGAAGACCCTCCGCGATCAACGGCGGGCGCTGATCGGCTGGGCGATCGGCATGGCCGCGCTCGTCCTCCTCTACGCCTCGTTCTACCCGAGCATCAGGTCGAACGCCGCCACGCTGAACAAGTACATGGAGACGGCGCCCGAGTGGATGCGGAACATGATCGGCAACGCCGGCGATATCTCGTCCTCGGTGGGATACATCCGGGCCGAGGTCTTCAGCACGATGGGACCGCTCTTGCTGCTCATCC